>NZ_VHSP01000010.1:0-15041 GCF_013048485.1 Vibrio sp. 1-1(7)
ATGGACGAAGGTCTACGTTTTGCGATTCGTGAAGGTGGCCGTACTGTTGGTGCAGGTGTTGTAGCGAAGATCATCGCTTAATCACAGTTTCTGTGAAGAATGATTTGACTATACCGTAGTAAAAAGGAAGCATCTGCTTCCTTTTTTTATCAATCATATCTCTTATCTCTACTGAGTTAGGTCTTTCCTATCGTCGTTATTATTGTGCAGCGTTGCTGTCCTACCTAGATTTTTCTTGCTAAATATATTGTCATTCTGTACTATTCTCGCTCCTTAATTCTCGGTCACTTATCATTCGTTCCTTGCTTCCTTTGGATGACCGGGCCAAATTTGGAAGCTGAATAATCCGTAAGGAGCAATAAATGCGTCATTACGAAATCGTATTCATGGTGCACCCAGATCAAAGCGAGCAAGTTGCTGGCATGATCGAGCGTTACACTGGTTCTATCACTGAAGCTGGCGGTACAGTTCACCGTCTAGAAGACTGGGGCCGCCGTCAATTGGCTTACCCAATCAATAAACTGCATAAAGCACACTACGTTCTTATGAACGTTGAAGCTGATCAAGCAGTGATTGATGAACTAGAAACAGCGTTCCGTTTTAACGATGCTGTTCTACGTAACATGATCATGCGTACTAAAGCTGCTATCACTGAACCTTCTATCATGCTAAAAGCAAAAGAAGAGCGCTCTAAGCGTGAAGAAGTGAAATTTGAAGCAGACGCTGAGTAATTTTAATAGGCCGATTTAAAGCTTAACACGCCCTTAGGGTTGTTTTGAGTTTTAGCTTAATTAGTTAGTAATATTTTATTAAGTGATTTAAGTACCATGAACAGAATGAATGTTTGTGGTTTAAGGTCGATGCGTTCACTCAACACTTAGTATTAGGCCACACCATCAAGGCAGAAATTGTATTCTGACTACTCAAAATGAAGATTTTGACGAAGGTGAAGCCGACAACATTATTCAAATTTAGATCAGGAGATAGCCCATGGCTCGTTTCTTCCGTCGTCGTAAATTCTGCCGTTTTACTGCAGAAGGCGTACAAGAGATTGATTACAAAGATGTAGCAACTCTTAAGAATTACATCACTGAAGCTGGTAAAATTGTCCCTAGCCGTATCACAGGTACAAGCGCTAAATATCAGCGTCAGCTTGCACGTGCAATCAAACGCGCTCGCTACCTAGCTCTATTGCCATATACTGACAAACATCAGTAATCGGCACCGTTTATTAAGAAAGAGGATTAAGCAATGCAAGTTATTCTACTTGATAAAATCGGTAACCTGGGCGGTCTTGGCGATACAGTTAACGTTAAATCTGGTTACGCTCGTAACTTCCTTATCCCTCAAGGTAAGGCAGTAATGGCAACTAAATCTAACGTTGAAATGTTTGAAGCTCGTCGTGCTGAACTTGAAGCAAAAGTTGCAGAGCAATTGACAGCAGCTCAAGCTCGCGCAGACCAAGTTAATGCATTAGAAGCGGTTGTTATTGTTTCTAAAGCAGGTGATGAAGGTAAACTATTTGGTTCTATTGGTACTCGTGACATCGCTGATGCAATTACTGCAGCTGGTGTTGCTGTAGCGAAAAGCGAAGTTCGTTTACCTGAAGGTGCTCTACGTAACACTGGCGAATTCGAAATTAGCGTACAACTTCATTCAGAAGTGTTCGCTACTGTGAACCTAAAAGTAGTTGCAGAGTAATCTCAGTTTACTTATTAGTAAAAAAAACACCAGCTTAGGCTGGTGTTTTTTTATGATCGATTTAAATCTCAAAAGAGAAAGACCAAGCTAACAGCAAGAACACTGTCTGATTTACTCAGCCCTTCAGGGACTTGGTTATGATATTGGCGTGATTGGCTAACCTTAAGTGCGATATCTTCAGTAATATTATTAATCGCACTAATATCGGTGTCCAAACGTGTATTGCTTTCTCCCCCGACTAAGGTTGCATCTACGGAAAGTTTAAAATTACGCAGTATCTGCCACTCAGTCTTAAGGTTACTACGAAAAATAGGTTCCCGGACTAGGTTGGGGAAAACTACCTCATTACTACCAATTTCATCTAAATTGGGCTCTTGATAGCGATAACCAGGCCCAGCTTCAATTTCAACAAGCAAGGTGTCCGTATTGGTTAATTGGTAACCCAGTCCTCCAGAAAAGGTATAGTCTTTGAAGTAGGCGCTATAACGAGAATCAGTGCCACGAAAGCTGCCATAGAGATACATTTTAGGGCCTAATTTATAGTCGCTTTGTAGCGTGTAGCTAGACTGACGTTTATTTTCTTTACCATTTTTATCTAATTTGTAGAAACGCCATTCGCCATTAGTTCGATGGCGACCACGGGTATATTCTCCTTTAATACGAGTATTAAGGGCTTCTGAATCTGTGTTGCCAGAGTGCGATTGATAGCCAAATTCGATTTGACTTTGCCAAGGTGAGGGTGCGTTAATGTCCTTACTGCGATTTGTCTGTTTGTTGGCGTGGACATGGAAACTTGTCAATAGAGCCAGACTTAGAAGCCAAGTTTTGGACACATGAAACCTCTCTCAAAGAATAGAATCGCTGAATAATAAGCATCAGTTTTTGAAATTGGGTCATATTAAGGTTAATTGTATCTAAATCATAGACAAACTTTTCGATGCCTAATTACAAATATTCTATTCTCGTTATAATGGACGGTTATTGATGCATTACCGAGTGAACTTATGGCGGATCTCAGAACAGATAACCGAAACCGTAAAATTGCCGATGCCCAAGTTGATGCGATGAAAATTCCTCCCCATTCATTAGAAGCTGAACAATCGGTGATTGGCGGTTTATTAATGGATAATGATCGCTGGGATACCGTATCAGAGCGAGTTATTGCGCAAGATTTTTACAGTCGTCCCCACCGCTTAATTTTTGAAGCCGTGAAACATCTGCTGGAAGCTGGACAGCCGCTTGACTTAATCACGTTATCGGAGCATTTGGAGCTACGTGAACAATTAGAGGATGTGGGGGGCTTCGCTTACCTCGCCGATCTTGTTAAAAATACGCCTAGTGCGGCCAATATTAACGCCTATGCTGAAATTGTCGCCGAACGAGCTTTAGTACGTAACTTGATTGGTGTTGCCAATGAGATTGCTGATGCAGGGTATGATCCTCAGGGGCGTAGTTCAGAAGATTTGCTCGACCTCGCTGAAAGTAAAGTTTTTGCTATTGCAGAGTCACGCACCAATGATGGTGAAGGGCCGCAGAATGTAGATACTATTTTAGAGAAAACATTAGAACGGATAGAGCTGCTGTATAAAACGCCACAAGATGGGGTGACAGGGGTCAACACGGGCTTTACGGATCTAAATAAGAAAACCGCTGGTTTACAAGGCTCTGATTTAATTATTGTTGCTGCTCGTCCTTCGATGGGTAAAACGACCTTTGCCATGAACTTGTGTGAAAACGCCGCCATGCAACAAGATAAACCAGTATTAATTTTCTCGCTAGAGATGCCAGCAGAGCAGATCATGATGCGTATACTAGCCTCTTTGTCGCGAGTGGATCAAACTAAGATTCGTACTGGGCAGCTTGATGATGAAGATTGGGCGCGTATTTCTTCGACCATGGGCATGCTTATGGAAAAGAAAAATATGTTTATCGACGACAGTTCGGCGTTGACTCCGACCGAAGTGCGTTCACGAGCTCGTCGTATTGCTCGTGAGCATGGTGGCTTATCACTTATTATGGTTGACTATTTGCAACTGATGCGAGTGCCTGCCTTGAGTGATAATCGTACTTTGGAAATTGCTGAAATCTCTCGATCGTTAAAAGCACTGGCGAAAGAATTAAATGTTCCTGTTGTCGCTCTGTCTCAGTTAAACCGCTCTTTGGAGCAGCGTGCGGATAAACGTCCGGTTAACTCTGACTTACGTGAATCAGGTTCGATTGAACAAGATGCTGACTTAATCATGTTTATTTATCGCGATGAGGTTTATCACCCGGACAGCCCATTAAAAGGTATTGCTGAAATTATTATTGGTAAGCAGCGTAATGGTCCAATTGGTTCTGTTCGTTTGACCTTCCAGGGGCAATATTCTCGTTTTGATAATTATGCAGGCCCTGCATTTGATGATGAATAGATAACAGTATGAATTATATGAAAGCAGCAAAAGCATGCATCGACTTAGATGCCTTGCAACACAATTTACAGAAAATCAAACAGCAAGCGCCAAGCAGTAAATTGATGGCCGTTGTCAAAGCTAATGGATATGGACATGGCCTGCATCAGGTTGCCAAACACGCGCAAAGTGTCGATGCCTTTGGCGTTGCCCGGATTGAAGAAGCGCTCCAACTTCGCGCTAGTGGTGTGGTTAAACCGATTTTATTGCTAGAAGGATTTTATTCATCAGGTGACTTGCCTGTATTGGTTACCAATAATATTCAAACCGTGCTGCATTGTGAAGAGCAATTGCAAGCGCTAGAGGGTGCGCAACTCGATACACCGGTGGTCGTGTGGCTAAAAATTGATACAGGTATGCATCGTTTAGGCGTACGTCCAGAGCAGTATCATCTGTTTGTTGAACGCTTACATCGTTGTTCAAACGTCGCTAAACCTTTGCGTTATATGAGCCACTTTGGGTGTGCTGATGAACTTGATAAATCAACGACATCAGAACAAATAGAGTGTTTTTTATCACTGACTCAGGGCTGTCAAGGTGAACGTTCATTAGCGGCCTCTGCAGGATTGTTGGCTTGGCCTCAAAGTCAATTAGAATGGGTTCGGCCAGGCATTATTATGTATGGTGTTTCCCCTTTTCTTGATAAAAATGCCCAGGAAATGGGTTATCAACCTGTGATGACACTCAAGTCACACCTGATCGCAATACGCGAAGTGAAAGCGGGGGAATGCGTTGGTTATGGCGGCCTATGGCGTAGTCATCGTGACACAAAGATAGGGGTGATTGCGATTGGTTATGGTGATGGCTACCCACGGACGGCACCTAATGGTACTCCTGTTATTGTGAATGGGAGAATGGTGCCTATCGCTGGGCGAGTATCAATGGATATGTTGACCGTTGACTTAGGGCCAGAGGCATCCGATAACGTTGGTGATGAAGCGGTGCTATGGGGGAAAGAGCTTCCGGTCGAAAAGGTAGCGAGCCACATCGGGACAGTGGGATATGAACTGGTGACTAAGCTAACTTCGCGCGTGGAAATGTGTTATCTACAGGCAGGCCAATAGGCCTGTTTTTGTTTCCGGTTCGATAGCGCTACAATGCAAGGTGCACCTTAAGTGTTCATGACGAATGGGCAGCGTAATGCTATGATTTTTATCGTCTTGAACTCTATTTTTGTGGCGACTTTCTCTGACTTAACGCAAGGTCGATAAGCAAAAGCTCAGCCATAATTGGGTTTATTATGATTAGAGGGCTGATTCTCTGCTTTAAACAGAGAAGGTTCTTATTTTATTTTTGCTTTAACGGGGATTCCATATTTAATCATAGGATTAAGTATCGAGGAATAAAGCTTACTGTAACATCGGGATAGATACCATGTTGAAAAACATTAATCCAACGCAAACACATGCTTGGAAAGCACTGACTGCGCATTATGAATCTGCGCAAGATATGAACCTAAAGACACTATTTGCAGAAGATAGCCAACGTTTTAGTCAATACTCAACACGATTTGGCGAGGATATTCTGGTTGATTATTCTAAAAACTTAGTTAATCAAGACACCATGAAGCTCCTTTTTGCTTTAGCTAAAGAAACTGGCGTAGGTGAGGCGATTGAAGCGATGTTTAGTGGCGCTGCCATTAACCAAACTGAAGGTCGTGCTGTCTTGCATACAGCGCTGCGTAACCGTAGTAATACACCAGTAATGGTCAATGGCGAAGATGTTATGCCAGCCGTGAATGCGGTATTGGAGAAAATGCGCGCTTTTTCTGAGCGAGTGATCGGTGGCGAGTGGAAAGGCTTTACCGGTAAAGCGATTACTGATGTGGTCAATATCGGTATTGGTGGTTCCGATCTTGGCCCTTATATGGTGACCGAGGCGTTAGCGCCTTATAAAAACCACCTAACTATGCATTTCGTTTCTAATGTTGACGGTACTCATATTGCGGAAACACTGAAAAAAGTGGATCCTGAAACGACGCTTTTCTTAGTGGCATCGAAAACGTTCACCACGCAAGAAACTATGACTAATGCCCATTCTGCACGGGATTGGTTCTTAAATGTTGCGGGTGATGAGTCCCATGTGGCGAAACACTTTGCCGCGTTATCAACCAACGGTAAAGCGGTTGCTGAGTTTGGCATTGATACTGAGAATATGTTTGAGTTCTGGGATTGGGTTGGAGGGCGTTATTCTCTCTGGTCTGCTATTGGTCTATCGATCATTCTATCGATTGGTTACGATAACTTTGTTGAACTTTTATCTGGTGCTCATGAAATGGATAAACATTTTGTGGAAACACCATTTGAAAATAATATTCCTGTGATTTTGGCACTGATTGGAATTTGGTATAACAATTTCCATGGCGCAGAATCGGAAGCCATTTTACCTTATGACCAATATATGCATCGATTTGCTGCTTATTTCCAACAAGGCAATATGGAATCAAACGGTAAGTACGTTGATCGAGATGGTAATCCAGTGACTTATCAAACTGGCCCTATCATTTGGGGAGAGCCTGGCACTAATGGTCAACATGCATTTTATCAATTGATCCACCAAGGTACGAAGCTGATCCCTTGCGACTTTATCGCGCCTGCGATTAGCCATAATGCAGTGAGTGACCATCATCAAAAATTGATGTCAAACTTCTTTGCGCAAACAGAAGCGTTGGCCTTTGGTAAATCAGCGGATGCGGTGAAAGCTGAGTTTGTTAAAGCTGGAAAATCAGAAGCAGAAGTGGCATCTTTAGTTCCATTTAAAGTGTTTGAAGGTAACCGACCTACGAACTCTATTTTGGTTAAGCAAATCACACCTCGAACGCTAGGAAATTTGATAGCGATTTACGAGCATAAGATTTTTGTACAGGGCGTGATCTGGAATATCTTCTCATTCGACCAATGGGGCGTAGAACTGGGCAAGCAACTTGCTAACCAAATTCTTCCTGAACTAGACAATGAGCAAAGTGTGACTTCTCACGATAGTTCGACCAATGGACTAATCAATGCGTTTAAAGCCTTCCGTGCCTAATGTGGATTGATTAAGATAATCAAAAGGCTGATGTTATGCATCAGCCTTTTTGTCTTTAGTGTTAATCAGAGATTATTCAAAGCAAATTTCAATAAACGCGTTTCCCCACTGAGATGAGAAAGGCATAATAATGATCGAGCCTTCACATTTATGGCGAATCGTATGCCCTCGACCAGAAACAACAACGGGGGTTGCCATATCAAAATCAAAGCCACTTTCCGCTAAAATTCGTTTTGCTCCACCGGTTACCATGTTGGTGATTTCCCCGACCATGTCCGTCACTTCTTCATTCAAGCCATTTGGACGTTCACCTAACATATTTTGCATAATTTCCAGAGCGAGTGCTTCATCAAAAGTAATCGACATTGAACCACGAGTTTGTGGACCAATCATACCGATTAAACCTGAAATATCACCGCGAGCAATTTCGTCTTTTTTAAGACGAGGCTTCTGGGGCTTCAATTCTAATGAAGCCATTGTTTTTAGCACGTTCAGCAAAGACGCTAAAAACGGATTGACAAATTCAGCGCGCATAACTCTCTTCTATTCGTTTTATTCTCTAGTTCTGAGAACACGATTGACAGATCCCATGTGACTCTATGACATGGTTGGTAATCGTAAAGCCGTGTTTCTCAGCATTATTTGCCAACATGGCGATCAGATTATCATTTTGCAGCTCAACAACATTACCACATTGGTCACAAATGAGTAATTGAGAAAAGTGTTTATGAGCATTACAAGAGCAACAAGAAATAAAACTATTCGTTGACTCCACTCGATGGATAAACCCTTGCTCAAGTAAAAAATCTAGCGCTCTATAGACGGTAGGTGGTTTTGCTTGAGGCTCACTTTTTTTTAAATCTTCCAGCAATTCGTAGGCGCTGGAAGCTTTTTTACTAGCACAAATCAAATCGAACACTCGTTTACGCTGAGCAGTGAGTCGGACACCTCTCTCTGCACATATAGCTTCGACCTGTTTGCTAAGCTTATTATCCAAATCCATCACCATAACAATTGGTGCCTAGTAATCATATACCATTTCAAAGCAAATATCGTTTTGAGCGTCAAAAAAATCATTGATCATTGGCATCGTTTTAACCTATTTCTTACCTATAAGGCATAAATTACCTTATCTGATAGAAAAACGATACACTCAAAGCGGTTTAGTGGGTGGGATGTTATTCATTTTTGATGTTTATCAAGACCCGTTGATAACCTATGGGAGTACTTTTGGGTTATTTCTTTAGTTTAACAATTTGATTTGACTGTATATCTGGCTACCTTGGAACTTTATTGATACGGGTTTAATATCGCGGAACGATTTTTTCTACCTTAAACCTTAATTTGCTACGAATGGTTATTAGTCATTTTATTTAAGTACAATCTCAAGATGGGTAAATTGACGGCATTGATGCGATTGTTAGTAATCGCTATAATCCGCCCGGCTAACGATTTGTTGAGCAACAATTGATGTCGCTCAATCCACTTCCAACCAGTCCTTCATAGCTCAAATTAGCTAATAATCGGATGGGCTCTATGGCAATCCCCTTAAGTGGTTTTGCTTTAAGTTAAGGATTTTTTATAACATGTATCCATCTTGCCGCTTTTCTGTTGCACCCATGCTCGATTGGACTGATCGTCACTGTCGCTATTTCCACCGTATCTTGTCCAAGAATGCACTGTTGTATACTGAGATGGTAACGACGGGTGCCATTATCCATGGTAAAGGTGACTTCTTGATGTTTAATGAAGAAGAGCATCCGGTTTCGCTACAATTGGGCGGTTCTAATCCAGCCGAGCTGGCAACCTGTGCCAAACTCGCGTTGGAACGTGGTTATGACGAAATTAATCTTAACGTTGGTTGTCCATCTGATCGAGTACAAAATGGACGTTTCGGTGCTTGCCTGATGCGAGAGGCGGACTTGGTTGCGCAGTGTGTATCGGCGATGAAAAATGTTGTTGATATTCCGGTGACGGTAAAAACACGTATCGGTATCGATGATCAAGATAGCTACGCCTTTCTGGTTGATTTTGTACGTACTGTGAGTGAAAAAGGTGGCTGTGATAACTTCACGATTCATGCACGTAAAGCTTGGTTGTCCGGCCTTAGCCCGAAAGAAAACCGTGAAATTCCACCGTTAGATTACCCGCGTGTGTACCAACTGAAGCAAGATTTTCCTCATCTAACGATAGCGATTAACGGTGGTATCAAATCGCTGGAAGAAGCAGAAGAGCATTTGAACTATCTTGACGGTGTGATGATTGGTCGAGAGGCTTACCAAAGCCCCTATCTGTTGGCCGAAGTGGATAATTGTTTATTTGGTAGCAATGAGCCGATCATTAAACGCAGTGAGGTTGTTAAAGCCATGTTTCCTTACATTGAAGCTGAACTGAGTAAAGGGACTTATTTAAACCATATCAGTCGCCATATGTTGGGGCTATTCCAGAATATGCCTGGTGCGCGTCAATGGCGACGTTATATTAGTGAAAATGCACATAAACCTGGTTCTGGAATTGAAGTGCTGGAACAGGCGTTGGCGAAAGTGCCTTATCAAGACTTAGATGTGTAAATATTACCATCTCCTTTCTATTGGAAAATTCTGCAGTGTTGGCTACGTTTAGTGGCTGCTCACGGGGTGCCTCTACCTAAAACTTCAACAAGTTGTTTGGGTACCCTCGTTAGAGCTGGCTAATTTTATCGTTTCATTCGCAATTTGTGCTAAATACGCCATTCTTAAGATAACGGATTGAGCAATAGTTGCGAGAGACCTCATGACGATCACGGAATTAAGAAATCTTTATCGAGAGCAGCTTCTTATTGAAGCGGTTATAGAGCCTTCTTCTGAAGAAGGTGCTTGGATTGTAGAGTTTCGCCACCAGAGAGGGGGGCTTGTTTTATTAACGGATGCGAATGGCGAAGAGTGCCATTATTCCGATTTAGATGCGGCATCTAAAACAGCCATGGCGGTTGGATTTAAACAGGTACGAGTGGAAGGGCGAGTTGATTAAACGGTTTCTTACTTCCAAAAAGTTATAAAACATTCTCTTCTATTCTTTCTTGTTATTAACGAGAGTGGTTAACCTATCGTCACGCAATGAATAAGGACGTCGTGACAATGTCTTCAGGAAATACCTTACCACAAGAATTGGCATCGTTAGCCAGCCCAATCAACGACTCTCAGCTTTCGCAACTTCAGCAAACTGCTACGGAACTTTCTTCGCATCAATTGGCTTGGTTGAGTGGTTATTTCTGGGGGTTAAGTCAAGCACCTGCCAACCATGTCGGTGTCGCGGTATCTCAAGCACTTTCTGCAACTTCAACGCCACAGGGTCAATTAACCATTATTTTTGCTTCGCAAACCGGTAATGCAAAAGGCGTAGCTCAACAACTTGAGCAAGAGGCTCAATCATTGGGTATTGCGGTGAAGCTATTTGATGCCAGTGATTACAAAGGCAAAGATCTGGCGAAAGAAACGCACGTGATCATTGTCGCCTCAACCAATGGTGAAGGTGAAGCGCCTGATAATGCATTGGTCTTACATGAGTTTTTACAATCTAAAAAAGCGCCTAAATTGCCGCACTTAAAATATGGCGTGATTGGTTTAGGAGACTCAAGCTATGAGTTTTTCTGTCAAACGGGTAAAGATTTTGATTTGTTTTTAGAAAAGTTAGGTGCGCAGCGTTTTATTGAGCGCATCGATTGTGATGTCGATTACGCGCAACCCGCGGCTGAATGGCAGGCGAAAGCGCTACAAGTGGTGCAACAAGCTCTATCTTCTGATCAGGGGCAGGTTGTACAGCTTCCGCTTAGTCAAATTGATGCCAAGCAAGCGAGCTATTCAAAACAAAATCCATATGTGGCTACCTTGTTAACTAGCCAAAAAATTACCGGTCGTGACTCCGGAAAAGAGGTACGACACATTGAGATCGATTTAACCGATTCAGGGTTAACTTATCAGCCTGGTGATGCACTGGGTGTCTGGTATGAGAACAATCCTCAATTAGTGCAACAGATCTTAACGCTGGTCGGTTTAACTGGTGATGAGCAGGTTGCAGTCGACGGCTCGCCATGCACTGTCTATGATGCGTTAGTTTACCATTATGAGATCACTGTATCTAACCCTCAGTTTATTAGTCAATATGCCGAATTGTCAGTCAGTAAAAAGTTGCAAAAACTGGTCGAAAATAAAGACAAGCTTCGTGAGTATTCAGTGCAGACGCAAATTATTGATGTATTAAAAGAGAAAAAATGTGCTTTGTCGGCTGATCAGTTGATCGGTTTACTGCGCCGATTAACCCCTCGATTATATTCAATCGCTTCTAGCCAACGAGAAGTTGATGAAGAAGTACATCTTACTGTTGCCGTGGTTGAATATCCGGTTAACGATGAGCGGCGTCAAGGTGGTGCATCGAGCTTTATTGCTCATCAATTGGCTGAAGGCGAGCAGGTAAAAATCTTTGTAGAAGCCAATAACCATTTCAAACTCCCAGAAGATGATAATACGCCAATTATTATGATTGGCCCCGGAACCGGGATTGCGCCTTTCCGCAGTTTTATTCAAGAGCGAGATAATCGGGCTGCGCCGGGGAAAAACTGGCTATTTTTTGGCGATCGCACCTTTACCCAAGATTTTCTCTATCAAGTTGAGTGGCAGAAATACCTAAAATCCGGTGTGTTAACCCGTTTGGATGTGGCGTTCAGCCGAGATCAACATGAAAAAGTTTATGTGCAGCATCGTTTGTTAGAACAAGCTGAGCAAGTTTGGCAATGGATTGAACAAGGAGCTTACCTTTATGTGTGTGGCGACGCTCAGTATATGGCGAAAGATGTTCATCAAGCTCTGATTACGATTGCGATACAACAAGGTGGTTTAGACAAAGATCAAGCAGAACAATTTATTAATGATTTACGTAAAACGAAGCGTTACCAAAGGGATGTTTACTAATGAGCACTAAACCACAATCGCTACAGCAAGAAGTATTAGGCCAAGTATTGGGGCCATTCTCGGATAACGAGCGTTTAAAGCGAGAAAGTAATTTTTTACGGGGCACGATCGAGCAGGATCTGCAAGATCGTATTACTGGTGGATTTAGCGCGGATAATTTTCAGCTGATCCGCTTTCACGGTATGTATCAGCAAGATGATCGCGATATTCGTAACGAACGAACCAAGCAAAAATTAGAGCCTCTACATAATGTTATGTTACGAGCTCGTATGCCGGGAGGGATTATTACGCCTCAGCAGTGGTTGGCGATAGATAAGTTTGCTAGTGAGCATTCTCTTTATGGCAGCATTCGTTTAACTACGCGGCAGACGTTTCAGTTTCATGGCGTGTTAAAGCCTAATATTAAGTTGATGCACCAAACGCTGAATAGCATTGGCATTGATTCGATTGCTACGGCTGGTGATGTGAACCGCAATGTGTTGTGTACTTCAAACCCTGTTGAATCTGAATTGCACCAAGAAGCTTATCAGTGGGCGAAAAAAATCAGTGAACATCTATTACCGAAAACGCGTGCTTACGCTGAAATCTGGTTGGACGGTGAAAAAGTAGAAACGACAGAAGATGATGAGCCAATTTTAGGTCAGCACTATTTACCTCGTAAGTTTAAAACTACGGTGGTGATCCCGCCGCAAAATGATGTCGATGTGCATGCTAACGATCTGAATTTCGTTGCGATTGCCGAGCAGGGCAAACTAATTGGTTTCAATGTGCTGGTGGGTGGTGGTTTAGCGATGACGCATGGCGATACGTCAACCTATCCACGCCGCGCGGATGATTTTGGCTTTATTCCTTTAGAGAAAATCTTAGAGGTTGCAGCAGCAGTGGTCACAACTCAGCGTGACTGGGGGAACCGCTCTAATCGTAAAAACGCCAAAACTAAATACACCTTAGATAGAGTGGGTGTTGAGGTCTTTAAAGCTGAAGTTGAAAAACGTGCAGGTATTCAATTTGCGCCAAGTCGTCCCTATCAATTTACCGAACGTGGCGATCGCATCGGTTGGATAGAAGGTATTGACGGTAAGCATCACCTAACGCTGTTTATTGAAAATGGCCGTTTATTGGACTTCCCAGGTAAACCATTGAAAACCGGTGTCGCTGAAATCGCTAAGATCCATCAGGGTGATTTTCGTATGACAGCCAATCAAAATCTGATTGTCGCTGGCGTGGCAGCGGAAGATAAAGCAGAGATTGAACAGATCGCTCGGCTACATGGTTTAATCAATGATCAGGTCAGCGAGCAGCGTAAGAATTCGATGGCCTGTGTGTCATTCCCAACTTGTCCATTGGCGATGGCCGAAGCTGAGCGCTTTTTGCCTCAGTTTGTCACCGATATCGAGAATCTCCTGAGCAAGCATGACTTACCAAAAGAAGACAATATTATCTTGCGTGTTACAGGATGTCCGAATGGCTGTGGACGTGCAATGCTTGCCGAAGTCGGCTTAGTTGGCAAAGCACCGGGGCGTTACAATCTTCATTTAGGGGGCAATCGAGCGGGAACTCGTATCCCTAAAATGTATAAAGAGAACATTACTGATCGGCAGATCTTACAAGAGCTGGATGCATTGATTGGCCGTTGGGCACATGAGCGAAATGCTGATGAAGGATTTGGTGACTTTACTATTCGTGTCGGAATTATAGAAGAGGTGGTTATCTCTAAGAGGGATTTTTATGCCTAAGCGTCTTATTTTAACCCTCGAGCTTGAGCATCTATTAACATTGAGTAAGGTCGAGCAAACGCTCTACCTTGCCGAGTTAAATGGCTATCTTGAGACACTGACCGCTCAGCAGCGCGTTGCATGGGCTTTCGAACATCTTGAAGGGAGTCATGTACTTTCATCGAGTTTTGGCATTCAAGCAGCATTAATGTTGCATTTGGTTTCGCAAATCAAACCTGATATTCAGGTTATTTTGACTGATACTGGGTATTTGTTCCCAGAAACGTATCAATTCATCGATCAATTAACCGAAAGTCTCAACTTGAACTTGCATGTTGTAAGCGCAGAGCTGACACCTGCTTGGCAGGAAGCTAAATACGGTAAGCTTTGGGAGCAAGGGATTAAGGGTATTGAGCGTTATAACGCTATCAATAAAGTAGAGCCGCTACGTCGAGCTTTTGATGAGCTTAGGGTCAGTACATGGTTTTCTGGCCTACGCCGCGAGCAGTCTCAATCGCGAGCCAATTTACCGATTCTTTCAATTCAAAATAATGTTTTTAAATTTTTACCAGTGATCGACTGGAGTAATAAAGAGGTTCATTACTATTTAAAAGAGAATAACCTTCCGTACCATCCATTATGGGAGCAAGGTTATCTTTCGGTTGGTGACTGGCATACCACTCGGCAATGGAAACCAGGAATGAATGAAGAAGAGACTCGATTTTTCGGTTTAAAACGGGAATGTGGCCTTCATGAAGAAGTGAAAGAAGATCATGGTTCTGGAATATAAAGGCATAAATGTGCATAACTCTGTGGGTAACGTGTTGGCTTTGTATTGATAAAATTGGATAAATAAGGGGTTGGCTAAAAAATGCCCCTTTAAGTATTATTTTTACTATTTTCATTAAATAACGCTTGCCAAGATTAAACGGTTCTCTATAATGCGACATCACTGACACGGCAGACGCCGCAAGGCTTCAGGCAGTGTTAGTTGAGGGAAAACTTCTAAAAAAGAAAATTTGAAAAAGTGTTTGACTCTTCAAATTAACTCGTTAGAATTCACCTCCGCTTTGAGGCTCAATGAGCCTTCCAAGCAACGCTCTTTAACAATTTAAACCAATCAATCTGTGTGGGCACTCGTTGATGATAATCAAAAAGATTTATCAATGAACTGAGTGACCAATTTGATACTTATCTCTTTT
>NZ_VHSP01000011.1:0-12395 GCF_013048485.1 Vibrio sp. 1-1(7)
GTATCATCAAATTGCCGCCCTATTCACCAGAGCTCAATCCAATAGAACAGGTATGGAGTTGGTTACGACAACATTTCTTGGCGAACCAAAGTTTCACCAACTACAACGATATTGTCGAAAAGGTATGCCACGCATGGAATCGATTTTTGGAATGCACCGATAGGGTACAAAGAATGTGTAAAAGAGATTGGATTGATCTGACCAGTTAATTTTCCAGATTGGTATAAGAAATCCCTAGCAGCAATGCTGGGGATTTTTGTATTGGGCAAATAGGAAAAATACTAGGATTTGGACTTTCTTGACCCGTCAACAGTTTTGGAAGTTACGGATCACCCGCCATAATGCCCTGACTAATGGATCATCAAGTTGCGATCGCTTACAGCACACCCCTAACTTAAAAGGTTTAATTGGCAATACTGAAAGCTTTTGCACCTTATCTCTGAGCGGACTATTGTTGATCACGACATCCGGTGCCACACCAACACCACAACCTAATGCGACTAAACTTACAATGGCTTCATGTCCTGCGATTTGTGCGTAGATCGTTGGTTTAATCTTCATGTGTTTAAACCAACTGTTGGCTCTTTCCCGAGCCGTCCCTGCTTCGGGAACAATAAAGGGGATTTGATTCCAATCAGGAAACTCTTTTTGCAGTTCTTCTAAGAAATGACTCACTCCCGTAGGAGCGATCACTGACAATGGTATTTCACTGATCGTCGCAAACTCAAGTCTTGAAGGAATATGCTCGGGGATAGCAGCAATGGCAATATCCGCTTCATCTTCAAGAATAATTTCAATCGCTTGAGCAGGATCACCCGTGAGTAATTTAAACTCAATATAAGGGTGCTGGAGTCTAAAAGCATTGAGCAAATCCGGTAGATGGCTATAACTGGCCGTAACTGAGCAAAATAAGCGGATCTCTCCTTTTAATTCACTATGTTGTTCATCTAGCTGCAACTGTAATTGCCGCCAATCGTGCAGCATACGTTGAGCAACAGGTAACAGTTTATAGCCGGATGGTGTAATTTCTACGCTTCGATTATCACGAACAAACAAACGGTGACCAATCTCGTCCTCTAGTTTTTGAATTTGTCGACTTAATGCAGAAGGGCTGATATGCAGCATCTTTGCTGTACTGCTAAAATTTTTACTTTCACAGAGATGAACGAAGAGTCGTAAGGTTTTTATATTCATAATTAATGTATCTTGCATTTATTGCAATAACTACTTGTGAATATATCACTTTAAGCAATTAAATGTCCGCATTACTATGACAATATTCGGTGTATCGACACCGGTTGAATGGAACATTATCAAGGAGCACCCAATGGCTAATTATTTCAACACATTAAATTTACGTGAGCAGCTCGATCAACTTGGTCGATGTCGCTTTATGGCTCGAGAAGAGTTTGCGACAGAAGCGGAATTTCTAAAAGGTAAGAAAGTAGTCATTGTTGGATGCGGAGCTCAAGGTTTAAACCAAGGTTTAAACATGCGTGATTCGGGGTTAGATGTTTCTTATGCGCTACGTCAAGCCGCGATTGATGAGCAGCGCCAATCTTATAAAAATGCGAAAGATAACGGATTTACTGTTGGCAGTTATGAAAAACTTATTCCACAAGCGGATCTAGTGATCAACCTAACACCAGATAAGCAACACTCTAACGTTATTGAAACAGTGATGCCTTTAATGAAAGATGGAGCCGCATTGGGCTATTCTCATGGTTTTAATATTGTCGAAGAAGGTATGCAGATCCGCAAAGATATTACAGTAGTCATGGTTGCTCCTAAGTGCCCAGGGACGGAAGTGCGTGAAGAGTATAAACGCGGTTTTGGTGTTCCAACCTTACTAGCGGTACATCCCGAAAACGATCCAAAAGGTGAAGGCTGGGATATTGCAAAAGCGTGGGCTGCTGCAACGGGGGGGCATCGAGCTGGTTGTTTAGAGTCATCTTTTGTTGCAGAAGTTAAATCTGACTTAATGGGTGAGCAAACTATTTTATGCGGCATGTTACAAGCGGGTTCGATTGTATGCTACGAGAAAATGGTTGCTGAGGGTATTGATCCTGGATATGCCGGTAAATTGCTGCAGTTCGGATGGGAGACTGTTACCGAAGCTCTGAAATTTGGTGGTATTACTCATATGATGGATCGTCTATCAAACCCAGCGAAAATTAAGGCATTTGAGCTATCTGAAGCGCTAAAAGACTTATTGCGCCCACTGTATAACAAACATATGGATGACATCATTTCCGGCCATTTCTCTAGTACGATGATGGCAGACTGGGCTAATGATGATGCTGAGCTGTTGGGTTGGCGCGCTGAAACGGCACAAACTGCATTTGAGAATTATCCAGAAACAGATGTGAAAATTGCTGAACAAGAGTACTTTGATCACGGTATTCTTATGATTGCCATGGTTCGTGCTGGGGTTGAGTTAGCGTTTGAGGCGATGACTGCATCAGGCATTATCGATGAATCAGCCTACTACGAATCGTTGCATGAATTACCACTGATTGCCAATACCATTGCACGTAAACGCTTGTACGAAATGAATGTCGTTATCTCGGATACTGCAGAATACGGCAACTACTTATTTGCTAATGTTGCCACCCCATTATTGCGTGAAAAGTTTATGCCAAAAGTCAGTACAGATGTGATTGGTAAAGGTTTGGATCAGGTTTCCAACCAAGTTGATAATGCAACCTTGATCGAAGTTAATAGCCTCATTCGTAACCATCCTGTGGAATATATCGGTGAAGAACTGCGCGGCTATATGAAAGATATGCAACGTATTGCTGTTGGTGATTGATTCGACTTATCAACACTATAAAAATGTAAACACAACATCGATAATAAAGTAAAAGGGCTTTGTCTTAAGACTGAGCCCTTTATATGATCGAAGATAGGAAAAACCAAGCCGATCCTAATAGGGTAAGCATTGATTACCGGTTAGCCAGTTTTTCTTCCAATTCCGCCAGTTTTTGCTCCATTTCTGTCAGCTTTTGTCGAGTACGTAGCAATACTTGGGTTTGTACATCGAACTCTTCACGGCTGACCATATCCAATTTATTCAGTTGACCTTGAATCACTTGACGAACTTTCTGCTCTACATCTGCGCCTAGATCTTTAACCGGTTGTGGCATAGATTCGTGAATCTGTTTTGCAATTTGCTCAATTTTCTTTGGATCAAACATTGTTTATTCACTCCTATATTTATTCTACTCATTCTATGCAATTCATCATTGAAAGTCGCCAGTTGGTGATGAAAAAGGCCACAAGAGTGGCCTTTGGTAACGATTAAATGGTATGCCTTGATTACTTATTTTCAGCTAATTGGCGCTGAGCGGCTTTGGCTTCATCAATTCTCGCCAGTTTTTCTAAGTCTTTATCTTCAACAAAGATAGGCAGTGGTTTGTGCTTCTCGGCAAGGTAGCTATAAATCACGGGTAGAACAAATAGCGTGAATAGCGTCCCAATTGATAAACCAGCGACAATGACAATCCCAATACTAAAGCGCTGAGCTGCTCCGGCACCGGTGGCATACATTAATGGAATCAGACCCGCAATCATGGCTGCAGTCGTCATTAGAATTGGGCGTAAACGCACTTTAGCTGCTGCTTTTACCGCTTCAATTCTATTGAGCTTATTGTGGAGTTGCTCTTCTTTGGCGACCTCACAAATTAAGATACCGTGTTTAGTGATTAGCCCAACCAAGGTAATTAAGCCGACCTGTGAATAGATATTCATGGTTGATGCGCCCCAAGCTAAGGCAATCAAAGCACCACAAATAGCCAGAGGAACGGAAACCATGATCACGAGAGGATCTTTTAACGATTCAAATTGGATAGCAAGCACCAAGAAGATAATCGCAAGCGCTAAACCGAAAGTGACATAAAGAGCACTACCTTCAGTTACATATTGGCGAGCCTCACCCATGTAGTCATGGCTATAGCCTTTTGGTAACTTAGTTGATGCTATATTTTCAAACCAGCTGATGGCATCACCCATCGCTGTTCCTGGTGAAGGAACCGCCCCAATTGTTGCTGAATTGAGCTGGTTAAAGTGTGGTAGAGCGCGAGGTTCGGCCACGACATCAATAGTAATTAAACTACCTAAAGGGATCATTTTTCCATCGATTGCCCGTACAAAGTAGTTGTTCATTGACTCTGGATTGAGACGCCATTTTCGTTCGACCTGCGGAATCACCTCATAAGAGCGACCACTGAGATCGATACGATTGACATAACCATCAGCCATCATGGTGCCGAGAGTGATACCAATATCCTGCATGGTCACACCATAAGAGCCAGCTTTATCCTTATCGATGTTGATTTTCATGGTCGCGGAATCATAATTAAGGTCTAGGTTTGAGTAAACAAACAATGGACTTGATTGCACTTCCACGAGCACATCACTAGCGATAGTGAATAAGCTTTCAAAAGCATTCGGTGTGGTCATCACAAATTGAATGGGAAGGCCAGAGCCTGCGCCTGGTAATTCAGGCATCTGGAATGTTGTCACGGCCATTCCTGGAATATCTTTAACCAAGTTACCGACACGAGTAGTAACCTCTGCTTGGCTTGCTTGACGTTCACTCCAAGGGACTAAAGAAGCAATCCCAAACGCTTGGTTTGATTGAGGTACGCCAGTAAAAACCTGAGCAAATTGTACTTCGGGTTGAGCTGATAAGATTTTATTCACATCATTCATGGTATTTGATAGGTAATCCAAGTTAGCATTGGATTGACCGGTACCTAATAGCATCACTACGCCTTTATCTTCAGAAGGCGCAAGTTCGCTAGGAATGAACTTAAATAAAATCGGTAAACTTGCAAACACAATCAAAGCAAAGGCGATCACAACTGGGCGGTGATCCATCACTGACTGCAACATATTGCCATAGCGTTGTGTCATTTTATCCAAGAGATGATGCACTTTTTGTTCAAATTTGTTTGGCGTTTCATTTGCCTTTAACATTTTTGAACACATCATAGGGGAAAGCGTTAAAGCAATAATACCAGAGACAAATACAGCCCCCGCTAAGGTTAGCGCGAACTCTTTAAATAGGGCTCCGGTTATGCCTCCCATTAGTGCAATTGGTGCGTATACCGCCCCTAAGGTTAATGTCATGGAAATCACGGGGACCGCGATTTCTCGTGTACCGATAATAGCAGCCCTAAATGGGGATTCACCTTCTTTAATATGTCGATCAACGTTTTCTAAGACAACAATGGCATCATCGACAACTAGGCCAATCGCCAATACCATCGCCAGCAAGGTCATTAAGTTCCACGAGAAACCCATCGCCTGCATCACCATAGCAACACCAATCAATGAAAGAGGTATTGTTACTATTGGAATGATCACTGCGCGTATAGAACCAAGAAATAGCGTAATAACCACCAGTACGATGATGGCTGCTTCAATGATGGTTTTAATGACTTCATGAATCGACTCATTAATTGCTACGGTCGAGTCATACATCACATTCATTTTGATGTTGCTTGGCATATTGCGTTTAAGTTCGGGAATCACTTCCCAAACATCTTTGGCAATATTGATTGGGTTAGCACTAGGAGCCGCGTTGATAGCAGCAACAACCGCTTCTTGACCATTCGCGCTCGCTCGGTAGGTATCGTGACTTTTTGCTAAAGTCACTTTGGCGATATCTCCTAAGCGAGTCACATTACCATCTTCAGTTTTTACAACTAAGTTTTCTAATTCCTCTACATTAGAGACTTGTGTGTCAGCGCTACCATTAAACAAGACAAACTCACCAATCGCTTGACCCGTTGCTGATTGGTAGTTGTTCGCACTTAACACGCCCATAACGTCTGCGGCGGTTAAATTAAATGCCGCCATTTTGGCCGGATCCAGCCAGACTCTTAATGCGTATTTCATACCACCATATAGATCGATGCTCGAAATACCATCTAAAGAGTAGAGTTGTGGGTTGATAACCCGTTGTAAATAATCGGTAATTTGGCTGGAGTTCAATTCATTACTGGTAAACCCAATATACATAACCGCTGTTGTTGACCCCGTCGACATTGTGACGGTTGGGTCTTCAGCTTCTTTAGGAAGCTGAGAACGAACAGAGTTGGTTTTTGCCAAAATATCAGACAACGCCGCATTTGGATCGGTGTTGAGTTTCATATTGACAGTAATTTTTGAACTACCTAATACCGATTGTGAAATCATGTAATCAATATTATCCGCTTGTGCAATTGCCTGTTCTAATGGCTGCGTGATGAAGCCTTGAATCAAGTCAGCACTCGCACCATAGTAACTGGTTGAGACGGTCACTATGGTATTAGTCATTTCAGGGTATTCACTGACCTGCATTTTGAACACCGCTTGTAAACCAAGCAGTGCAATCAAAAAACTGATCGATACCGCTAAAACTGGACGTTTAATAAAAACATCAGTAAAGCGCATAATTCCTCCGGTTACAGCATCGGTGTTTCAGCGGGTGGAGTTGTGGCGTCACTTTCTACAATACGAACTTTGACACCATTACTTAAACGTACCTGACCAGAAGTGACAACAATATCTCCAGCCTTAACGCCTTCAAGGATGTGCGCAATATCTTTCTTACGTTCACCGACTTTAACCACTCTTTGTTCAACACGTTTAACCCCATCTTGTTCTGTGATAACAAAGACATTATCACCATAAAGGGTAAATGTGATTGCCGTTTGCGGTAAGGTTACTTGCTCGGCGAGCTTGGGTAAAATGATGTTGGCTCGAGCAAACATCCCACTACGTAATTTACCTTCACTGTTGGGAATATCCGCTTGGACTTGGATCAGACCACTTTGTACACTAACGGCGGGCTCGATAGCACTGATTGACCCCTTGAAGGAGCGGTTCGGATACGAGTCAACAAAAATGTCTACTTCTTGATCCATAGAAATACGTGAAATATCCGTTTGCGGCACGGTAAAACGTAACCGCATAACACTGGTATCTTCGAGGCGAACAATATCTGTGCCTGGTTGTAAATATTGGCCAAGATAGACATTACGAATGCCCACTACACCAGCAAAAGGGGCTTTGATTTCACGCCGAGCAATCGTCGCTTTTAAACTTTCAATATCCGCAGAAAGTGAATAATAGTTAGCCTCTGCTTCATCAAATGCCTCTTGAGAAATTGAGCCTTTACTAAATAAGCCTTTATACCGCTCATACTTTGCTTTAGCAGCAGGGAGGCGAGCTTGAGAGCTTTTTAAATTTGCTTTTTCAACTTCAGAGTCAAGTAAAAGTAAAGGTTGGTTTTCTTCAACTTGAGTGCCTGAGTCAAATAGAATTCGGTCAATCACACCACTGGTTTCTGTGGTGAGCGTCACTCCTTGATTTGGTTCGATAAACCCGATCGCTTCAATGACAGGAACCCAATCGACCGAGTTAACCGTTGTTACCGTCACTGGAAATTCGGCTTCTGGCCGATTCGCCATATATTCAGCGATCTTCTGTTGTTTAAATAAATTGAAACCTATCACGCTACCAAATAGCAGTACCACGATAAGTAACATAAAAAATGTCCACTTTTTCATTCTGGTGAGAACTCCAAGTTAATATTGAATGATTGTGTCCCAACGAGCATCGACTACTACTTCCAGGCTTTCGTCATCCAGTTGAAATACCCATATATCAAGAGATGATGCATGGGCGACGGTTATTTAAAGACTCGGCTGAGTACTACGCAGCCCCTAATACATCTTCAACAACAGGGAATGCTTGATAACAGTAAACATTCTCTGCTTAAGTGACCTTAAATTGCAACCTGTTGTTATCGTTTTGTTTGCATATTATCCATGACAGTATAGAGCTTCCTTGGTGATGTTAACTTAACCGTCACGCCCGCATTATAGCCTATAACCTAGTCATTTATGCAATACACTTGTGCAGTAAATTTAATGATACTGAGTTCTTTTCTTGGAGCTTAAGCTGAACAAGCAGTATCATGGCAGGCCCGAATGATAAGATTAAAAACACTATGAAGCTCAACTCAAGACAAGAAGAAGCAGTCAAATATGTATCAGGTCCTTGCTTGGTTCTGGCTGGTGCTGGTTCGGGAAAAACCCGTGTGATTACCAATAAAATTGCTTATCTCGTACAGCAATGTGGTTATAAAGCTCGCAATATTGCCGCGGTAACCTTTACTAATAAAGCGGCACGCGAAATGAAAGAGCGAGTGGGGCAAACGCTTGGTAAAACCGAATCTCGAGGTTTGATGGTCTCCACCTTTCACACGTTAGGGCTCAATATCATTCGGCGCGAATATAAGCATCTCGGCCTAAAAGCGGGCTTTTCATTATTTGACGATCAAGATCAGTTAGCATTACTCAAAGAACTTACGGATAAACAACTAGAGGGTGATAAAGATTTATTACGCCAACTATTGAGTACCATCTCCAACTGGAAAAATGATCTGGTCTCCCCTGAGCAAGCGAAAGCGCTCGCTAAAGGGGAGCTGCAACAATTATTCGCTTTCTGTTTTGATTGTTACCAAAAACAGATGCGAGCCTATAATGCGCTTGATTTTGATGATCTCATTTCATTACCGGTATTATTGTTACGTAGCCAGGAAGAAGTCCGTCAACGTTGGCAAAACCGTATCCGTTATCTACTCGTGGATGAATACCAAGATACCAACTTGAGTCAATACGAGTTGGTGAAATTACTGGTCGGGGAGCGTGGTCGATTAACCGTAGTGGGTGATGATGATCAATCCATTTACTCTTGGCGCGGAGCGAAACCGCAAAATCTTGTTCAATTAGGGTGTGATTTTGCCAACTTAAGATTGATCAAATTGGAGCAAAATTATCGCTCAACGAGTCGAATCTTGCGAGCGGCGAATATTTTGATCGCCAATAACCCTCATGTGTATGAAAAAAAACTGTTTTCTGAAATACCTGAGGGCGAAAAGCTCAAAGTCATTATCGCTAATAATGAAGACCATGAAGCGGAGCGAGTGACTGCTGAACTGATCGCGCACAAATTTCTTAACCGTACCGCCTATCGTGATTACGCTATCTTATATCGTGGCAACCATCAGTCTCGATTAATTGAAAAGTTACTGATGCAAAACCGAGTTCCGTATAAATTATCAGGAGGCACTTCATTTTTTGCGCGCGCTGAGATCAAAGATATCATGGCGTATCTGCGCGTATTAGTGAATCCAGATGATGATAATGCCTTTTTACGCATCGTAAATACTCCGAAGCGAGAAATTGGCCCCGCAACCTTAGAAAAATTGGGCAGTTATGCCAATATGCGCGGAAAAAGTTTATATGCGGCGAGTTTTGAACTTGGTCTTGAGCAGCATCTTTCGGGACGCGGACTAGATAACTTACGTCGTTTTACCGAGTGGCTAGTCGCTATTGCAGATAATGCTGAACGAGGAAATACTGTGGAAGCGGTACGTTCGCTGGTACGTGATATCCATTATGAAGACTGGTTATACGAAACGTCTTCCAGCGCTAAAGCGGCAGAGATGCGCATGAAGAACGTCTCTGAACTTTACTCATGGATTGTTGCTGATTTAGCTGGTGAAAATAACGATCAGCAAGAGAAGACCTTACAAGAAGTCGTACAACGTTTAACGCTACGCGATATGATGGAGCGTGGAGAACAAGATGACGACAGTGATGCTGTACAACTGATGACGTTACACGCATCGAAAGGTTTAGAATTTCCTTACGTGTATTTAATTGGCGCAGAAGAAGGTATCTTGCCACATCAAACCAGCATTGATGAGGATAATGTCGAAGAAGAGCGACGGTTAATGTACGTCGGTATTACCCGTGCTCAAAGAGAGTTAACCTTCACCTTATGTAAAGAACGCCGACAATTTGGCGAATTACTAAAACCGACCCAAAGCCGCTTTTTAGATGAATTACCTTATGATGATGTGGCGTGGGAAACCAAGAAAAAAGTCCTTTCGCAAGAAGAGCGGATGAGTAAAGGGCAAGCCCATATTGCCAATATAAGGTCGATGTTTAATAAAAAATGATCCAATCAGAGCCTAGTGCCAACCGACCCCAGTAGCCAAGCTCTGAGCAGAGGTTATCGGGTGCCGCCGACTATAGCCCGGCGATCATATGTTCAATGGCAGCAACAATTTCTTCATCGGAACAATTCATGCATGTGCCGCGGGCTGGCATTAGGTTAAAACCTTGTATGGCATGTTTGGCTAATACATCTTTACCTTGTGCAAGCCGAGGAGCCCAATCTTGAGCATCTCTAGTTTTGGGTGCTCCAGTTACTCCCGTTGCATGGCAGGCGGTACAAAAAGTTTTATAGACTGTCTCGCCATCACGAGGGCCGATAGGCTCTTCTTTTATCGGTTCATTACCAGCAAGATAAACGTTGCCGACAGGTTTGATGCGTTCAGCGATAGCATCATAATCACTGGGGCTCATCGCAAATACTGCGGCCGAAAAGGTGAACGTAGCAAATAGTACGCTTAAGGCTGATCGAGACATATCCATTAACTCACTTTACATTGCAAGGGTAAGCGTATCTTACCTAAATTTTATACTAAGATTGGGTTCTATTGATTTAAAATGATAAAACCTGTTAAATCAATGTAAATATAGAGTAAGTATATCCCGTTCGGATGTTGCAATAAACAACAAGTTGCGATCTTCAAGGGATGAATCACATCCTGTTCGGTCATTTTATCGCAGCGGTTGATGAAAAAGCCGTCAAACGAGAAAAAAAGTTGAAAAAGTACTAGACGACCTTAGGGGATATACGTATTATTCCACTCCGCCGATAGGGCATGCGCCCGTAGCTCAGCTGGATAGAGCGTTGGCCTCCGGAGCCAAAGGTCGAAGGTTCGAATCCTTTCGGGCGCGCCATCCGGTGGGTTAATTGGTGCATGTTGGCAACATTGATGGTGGCTATAGCTCAGTTGGTAGAGCCCCGGATTGTGATTCCGGTTGTCGCGAGTTCAAGTCTCGTTAGCCACCCCATTATTTAGGTAACCGATGTTCCCTTTCTTGATTAAATTCGAGATAAAATAAGTAACAGGTTTTGTCGGTGAATAGCGCAATTTAGTGGCGCATCCCGGGTTTAGGAGTAGCGGACCAGAGGGTGACCCTCGTTCGATGCTCCTAAAGTAAAAAATTGTTTCGGTGAATAGCGCAGTTTGGTAGCGCATCCCGGGTTTAGGAGTGGCGGACCAGAGGGTGACCCTCGTTCGATGCTCCTAAAGTAAAAAATTGTTTCGGTGAATAGCGCAGTTTGGTAGCGCATCCCGGGTTTAGGAGTGGCGGACCAGAGGGTGACCCTCGTTCGATGCTCCTAAAGTAAAAAATTGTTTCGGTGAATAGCGCAGTTTGGTAGCGCATCCCGGGTTTAGGAGTGGCGGACCAGAGGGCGACCCTCGTTCGATGCTCCTAAAGTAAAAAATTGTTTCGGTGAATAGCGCAGTTTGGTAGCGCATCTGGTTTGGGACCAGAGGGTCGGGGGTTCGAATCCCTCTTCACCGACCACTTATTAAAAAAGCTAGCCCATGGCTTAGCTTAAAATAACGGCAGGCAAGCGGTTATTGCAAAAGTTGATGGTGGCTATAGCTCAGTTGGTAGAGCCCCGGATTGTGATTCCGGTTGTCGCGAGTTCAAGTCTCGTTAGCCACCCCATTATTTAGGTAACCGATGTTTCCTTTCTTGATTAAATTCGAGATAAAATAAGTAACAGATTTTATCCGTGAATGGCGCAATTTTAGTAGCGCATCCCGGGTTTAGGAGTAGCGGACCAGAGGGCGACCCTCGTTCGATGTTCTTAAAGTAAAAAATTGTTTCGGTGAATAGCGCAGTTTGGTAGCGCATCCCGGGTTTAGGACTAGCGGACCAGAGGGTGACCCTCGTTCGATGTTCTTAAAGTAAAAAATTGTTTCGGTGAATAGCGCAGTTTGGTAGCGCATCTGGTTTGGGACCAGAGGGTCGGGGGTTCGAATCCCTCTTCACCGACCACTTATATTGAGCCCTAGTCGAGAGACTGGGGCTTTTTACTTTCTGTTAGTGATTGAGAGGGTCGGGGGTTCGGCTGATATTCAGGATCCGCTCTTCACCGGCCAATGTATTGAGCCCTAGTCGAGAGACTGGGGCTTTTTACTTTCTGTTAGTGATTGAGAGGATCGGGGGTTCGGCTGATATTTAGGATCCGCTCTTCACCGACCACTTATATTGAGCCCTAGTCGAGAGACTAGGGCTTTTTACTTTCTGTTAGTGATTGAGAGGGTCGGGGGTTCGGCTGATATTTAGGATCCGCTCTTCACCGATCACTTATATTGAGCCTTAGTCGAGAGACTAGGGCTTTTTACTTTCTGTTAGTGATTGAGAGGGTCGGGGGTTCGGTTGATATTTAGGATCCGCTCTTCA
>NZ_VHSP01000012.1:0-9168 GCF_013048485.1 Vibrio sp. 1-1(7)
AAATCCAGGGCGTTGGTCTCGTGATATCAGAAACTGTGAGCCTGTTGGTGAAGTGCATTTAAATCCAGAAAAAGATGCTGCTTAATATCTAAGCAAATGATGACAACTAACTTGAAAAACACCGATATCTGAACCTTTTCCATGTCAAGTTCAGTAAAAGCCAAGTCGACCAGTTTTGAAACTGACTTACTCACAATACCTTTACCTTGATATTCTGAGCTTAACCAGTAGCCAATCTCTACTTTTTTAAGTTGATGGTTAATACTGTTAAAACTGATATTTCCAACCAACTTATCTTGATAAATCATTCCACAAACTAAGGATTTTCCATCAGCATAATCATGCAATGAACTTTTGATAAAGCTAAGAAAAAACTCTTCATTGCTGGCATGAGGAGGCCAAGCTAGCCATTGACTCAAATATTCTCGCTCTCGACTAACAATTTCAAGATAGATCGGAGCAAACTGGGGATTAACCAAAGCCAGTTTCAGATCGGTATCAACATCCAATGTAAACATGATTTCCTCTTAAAAACATAACGCCCGCTTAAGGGGCAGCCAACGCCATTACCAAGCTTCCGCATGACACCGTAATCACAAAAAACAACGCATGGTAAAAATGCCACGCGTTGGCTGTCCCTCTTGAAGCGTTTGTTATACCGCAAACCCATGCACTTTGTAGGAACTTCTTTATCAATTGCTATAGTCCCGTATAATCGCGGCCAAATCACACCATACCTATCCGCAGTGAGTAGCAAATGTCCAAACTATTTTTCAAAGGCCGAATCGACGCTAGACAAAACCACGTCATTTCGGGCTACAACGTAAAACGTGACGTAAGAGCAGGCTCTGAAGAAGCTCCTATCCATGTTGTTGTTCAAACCGAAACTCGTAAAGCAGAGATCGAAACGTTGCTTTCTGAGCATTCTATCGTGGCCCGTATTGTCATTGATTCAAAGCAACCAGAGAACACAGTTGAGCTTGATACGCTATTAAATAAACCCAAAACCATCACTTACGAGAAAACACCAGAGCGTAATGAACCGTGCATTTGCGGAAGCGGCAAAAAATACAAAAAGTGCTGTGCTTAAACCTCGATTGTTACATTAAAAGCCGTCTTCTGACGGTTTTTACTATGTAGGCACTCAGTTCTTAAGTTAAAGCGGTATAACGCCGCATTAAGGGGCAGGCAACGCAAACCTCTGCGCTCAAATTAACCAGCCGTAATCTCAAATGCTCACCCAAACCAAAACTGCCAAGCGTTGACTGTCCCTCTTGAATGCTTTGTTATGTAACTTTCCCAACTATTTCAAAGCATTACAAAGAACAGCATTGCCAAATATCGTTTAACTTACATGAAAATTTAGCAGTAACCCAGTAGAATTTGCGTGGCAACGACGAAACTACGAGCCCTAGTTAAAAGAAAAAAATGACTGCCACCAAACTTATCGCAAACCCACTGAATCATTAACAACAAACCGAAGATTCGAAGAATAAAGAAGCTGAAAGCTAAATTAACATGCACGAAACTAACTCAAAGAAGGTCGAAATTGAAATTAGATCAATCATAAAAAACATCTATTTTTCAATGCATTGTGGTCTTTTTTCTTTACGGTTACATAACGCCGCATTAAGGGGCAGGCAACGCAAACAACTGCGCTCAAATTAACCAACCGTAACCTCAAATGCTCAACCAAACCAAAACTGCCAAGCGTTGACTGTCCCTCTTGAATGCTTTGTTATGTAACTTTGCTAACCATTTCAAAGCATTACAAAGAAAAACATTACCAAATATCGTTTAACTTACATGAAAAGTTAGCAGTAACCCAGTAGAATTTGCGTGACAACGGCGAAACTGCGAGCCCTAGTTCAAAGAAAAAAATGACTGCCACCAAGCTTATCGCAAACTAGCTTTACCAATAAAGCTCAGAGCAAAGACTCGAAGAACAAGGAGACGAAAACTAAGCCAATATGAATAAAACTAGGTTTATAAATTTGAAAATAACCAATATAAACAATTAGTTAAAAGTACCGAACATACAAAGCTGAAGCCAAATTCAAAGTAAAGAAATCATAAAAAACTTTAATTTTCAATACATTGTGGTCTTTTTCTCTACGGTTACATAACGCCCGCTTAAGGGGCTGACAACGCTACTACCAAGTTTCCGCATAACACCGTAACCACAAAAGCCAACGCATAATAAAAATGCCGCGCGTTGGAAGTCCCTCTTGAAGCGTTTGTTATATGCGTGGTTGAAATAGATATTCACCGTTTTTTTCTTCTACAAATTTAACGAACCTAGGAACTCTTGTTATTTCCTCAAATTCTTTAAGCGTATACTCTGAAATTTCTTTTGAATAGTTAGGGAATATATCAACCAAACACAATATAGCGCGGTCTTTGCCTCTTTTTATGCTTCGATTTTTAAATATTAAATTAAATGATTTACCCAAACTCCAATGCTCTGACAGTTTATCCTTTTGCCAATAAGAATAATGCCGATGATATAAATTGGTAAGAATAACAACATCAACATTACTATAAAGATTCGGTTCTACGAACGACTCCTCCGTCAGTAAACCTTTAGAACCATATAAATAGTGTACCCACTTTTGCATGTCCATTGCTGAGTCACAACAAACTAACAGAATATTAAGCTCTTGTTCTGACGTTTCATCCGAAAATTTTTTCTGACATGAAAGCAGGTAATCCTTTAATTTGTTGTCCATATGCACTTGTTTTTCTACTGATTTTTCATTTCCAAGCAGAGTCTTAATAGACTCATAAGCGTCAAAGTAATTATCCAAGCGTCCCATAGCACCTATTGAATAGCAATCTTTAGCTTGATGGTCATGATATTTTGTATAGTCAGGGCATTTAACTTCTATATTGAATTTATAGCCAAATGCTGAAAATGAACAATCCACGTCTGAAGGAGGGTTAAGCTTGGGCTCATATTCGAAAGTATCACCATATGCTACAGCAATGCTCGCAGCAACAGAGGATTCACAAGCAGCCTGTAGATATTTCGCCTCTACAAAACTATCACCAATCAACTGCAGGTCTGATTTGATTTTCCTCATCTGAGTAGCCGTGGCATGGCGTGAAATTATATCGAGAACACATTCAAGATAATTAGCGTAGCTAACTTTAACTTTATTCTCGGGTGTTAGGTATATGTTTTTCTTATTTTCACACTGTATCATCTCATCTCCAAAGCATATAACGCCGCATTAAGGGGCAGGCAACGCAAACAACTGCGCTCAAACTAACCAACCGTAACCTCAAATGCCAAACAAACCAAAACTGCCAAGCGTTGACTGTCCTTCTTAAATGCTTTGTTAAATTATTTTTTCGTATATAACTTTTGCCTTAGGTACATGAGAGTCTTTCCAGTCGATAAGATGACTGCTTAATGAATCCTTAGCTAAAATATCCTTATAGAAAATGACTAATTGCCCATCAGGACAATATGTTATATCTCTACTATCATTTTCACAAAGGTACGAAATAACAGCAAAAAGCTCTAAATCACCGTTTGTAATATAGGCTGATTTTTCATCACAAGAATGAGCTCGACAAGCACTAACAAGATACACCTTGTCTCCTAGAGCTTTTACGTTCTCGGGTGCCCCACCGAACCCAGCTTTTACTTGTTCAGAAATGGTAGCATTTGACCAAAAATATTTTTTTTGTGTAATTCCAAAATATTCATTTATGTGCAATTTGAAATCATCATCCCAAATCAACTGATTAGCATTGTTGAATCTACTAATATCGAATGTTTTCGCATTCACTGGCAGAGAAATAACAAAAAATATAAATAATAAAATATGCATAACTTACCTTATAATTTAACGCCGCATTAAGGGGCAGGCAACGTAAACAACTAAACTCAAACTAGCCAGCCGTAACCTCAAATGCTCACCCAAACCAAAACTACCAAGCGTTGACTGTCCCTCTTGAATGCTTTGTTATGTAACTTTGCTAACCATTTCAAAGCATTACAAAGAAAAACATTACCAAATATCGTTTAACTTACATGAAAAGTGAGCAGTAACCCAGTAGAATTTGCGTGGCAACGACGAAACTGCGAGCCCTAGTTCAAAGAAAAAATGACTGCCACCAAACTTATCGCAAACCCACTTTACCATTAAGAAAAAACGGAAGACTCGAAGAACAAAGAAGCCGAAAGCTAAATCAACATGCACAAAACCCACTCAGAGAAAATCGACATTGAAATCAGATCAATCATAAAAAACATCTACTTTTCAATGTATTGTGGTCTTTTTCTCTACGGTTACATAACGCCGCATTAAGGGGCAGACAACGCAAACAACTGCGCTCAAATTAACCAACCGTAACCTCAAATGCCAACCAAACCAAAACTGCCACGCGTTGACTGTCCCTCTTGAATGCTTTGTTATGTAACTTTGCTAACCATTTCAAAGCATTACAAAGAAAAACATTACCAAATATCGTTTAACTTACATGAAAAGTGAGCAGTAACCCAGTAGAATTTGCGTGGCAACGACGAAACTGCGAGCCCTAGTTCAAAGAAAAAATGACTGCCACCAAACTTATCGCAAACCCACTTTACCATTAAGAAAAAACGGAAGACTCGAAGAACAAAGAAGCCGAAAGCTAAATCAACATGCACAAAACCCACTCAGAGAAAATCGACATTGAAATCAGATCAATCATAAAAAACATCTACTTTTCAATGTATTGTGGTCTTTTTCTCTACGGTTACATAACGCCGCATTAAGGGGCAGACAACGCAAACAACTGCGCTCAAATTAACCAACCGTAACCTCAAATGCCAACCAAACCAAAACTGCCACGCGTTGACTGTCCCTCTTGAATGCTTTGTTATGTAACTTTGCTAACCATTTCAAAGCATTACAAAGAACAGCATTGCCAAATATCATTTAACTTACATGAAAAGTGAGCAGTAACCCAGTATAATTTGCGTGGCAACGACGAAACTGCGAGCCCTAGTTCAAAGAAAAAAATGACTACCACTAAACTTATCGCAAACCCACTTTACCATTAAGAAAAAACGGAAAACTCGAAGAACAAAGAAGCCGAAAGCTAAATCAACATGCACAAAACCCACTCAGAGAAAATCGACATTGAAATTAGATAAATCATAAAAAACATCCACTTTTCAATGCATTGTGGTCTTTTTCTCTACGGTTACATAACGCCCGGTTAAGGGGCAGCCAACGCCATTACCAAGCTTCCGCATAACACCGTAACCACAAAAACCAACGCATAATAAAAATGCCACGCGTTGGCTGTCCCTCTTGAACCGTTTGTTATGTTTAAGCTTCAATGACTTACGTTTTACCAAAACCAAGATTAACTCAGCTTTGATTCACAAACAAAAGCCAAGACCTAAAAAACTGAAACGACTCATAGATTTGAAAAACAGACTTCGAATTTTGGCAATTCAAGCCCAAAAACCTGTGATCACAATATTGATTGAGCCAGCCGAACCAACCTCGCGCGTACTCGAAAATCGACTGAGGCAATTCTCTGAATTTCCAGCGCCAAAGAATAGATGTCCAGAAAGTAGCGCCAGACGAAGCCAACTTGCCGACAAACACAAAACCAACAAGCCGAGGGAGCAAGAAAAGATGCAACCAACTGATTTTTGGTGATTAAACATAACGCCCGCCTAAGGGGCTGGCAACGCATAACACTAAACTCAAACACAACAACCGTAACCACCGCGGCTCAATGGGACTGGAAACGCCACGCGTTGACAGTCCCTCTTGAGGCGTTTGTTAGCTTACTGTCCTAACATGCCAACTAAGAGGACATAACTATTGTGAAGCGCATGAATTAAAAAGGCTATTGTGAACCCTACTTTTGGTGAACTCTGCCGCCATACTTGAAATGCCACCCCAAAAACAACAAATGGCATGAATGTAAACATGCCCCAAAGTGGGTGTGACATAGAATGTAAAACAGAAAAGATAAACGCACACAAGCAGGCACTTAAAAAAATTCTGTCTGTAAATTTTGCGATGAGCACCAGTATCAGTGTCATCAATAATGTTTCTAAGGCTGGGCCAACCAAAACTGTTCCAAGCACATCAACCAAAGTCATTCCCACATCAGGACCATCAGCGGGGAGACCATAAAGAAGATCAACAATCACCGCAAACGCACCTGCGGAGCAGAAAGAAACAGCAGACGCTTTTAGGCAATAACCTAATTTTGACTCTTTACGACTTAGTAGAAACACACCGTAGTACCTTGTAAGCTAACGCCCTGTTAAGGTGTGAGCAACGCAATGCCGAAGCTGCTGCATACCACCTTAAACACTAAACGCAACGCATAGTAAAAATGCCACGCGTTGCGAATCACTCTTAAACAGTTTGTTATGTGCGTTCTTGTTTATTAATTTCTCGTCTATACCAAGACTCTGAGACACTCCACGTTACAAAACCTAAAACTACCCCAAGAGCAAGTAATACCAGTGTCGACAAACCGAAATCAAACCAGAATTCTAACCACGTGCGAACTTTGTCAAATAGGATGAAACCAACTGTTTTTCCAAACAAGACTGAACCAGTTGCAATTAAAGTAGTTTTTAAAACGTAATGACCCCGTCCTTTTTTACGAGTTTGTTTCCACCTGTTTAACCTTTTACTTTTCCAAGTATTCATAAGCGAGAACTCCGTTTGCACCCTCGAAAAATCCTACTCTATAACTGGAAACATTCCTTAAAACCTGTACTGATTATGCGATACAGCCCAAATTAGATGCATAAGCACATAACGCCCGGTTAAGGGGCAACCAACGCTACTACCTAGCTTCCGCATAACACCGTAACCACAAAAAATAACGCACAGTAAAAATGCCACGCGTTGGTTGTCCCTCTTGAACCGTTTGTTATGTGCGTACTAACGATGATCGCTGCTTAATTGCAACAAATCCCACTTATTTCCATAAAGATCCTGAAATACTACAACCGTTCCATACTCTTCAATTCGTGGCGATTCGTTGAAAACAACACCGTTCGCTTTCATCAGCTCATAATCTCGCCAAAAGTCATTCGTTTGTAGAAATAGGAAAACTCTATCGCCAGTTTGATTACCGATAAACTGAGTTTGTTCATCTGTACTCGCTTGAGCTAACAGTAAATTTGTCCCATTCGAATTGGGTGGTGAAACTTGAACCCATCGCTTACCGCCACCTAAATCGGTATCTTCAACTAGCGTAAACTGAAGCTTTTTAGTATAGAAATCAATGGCATCATCGTAGTTTTCGACCACAAGGGCGATATTGCCAATTTGCTGTTGGACGACTTTAGGCATAATTGCTTTCCAATAGTTTAAACACCTGATTCTATACTACTTTTGAACGTTTACCGAAAGCACATAACGCCGCATTAAGGGGCAGGCAACGCAAAACACTGCGCTCAAATTAACCAGCCGTCACCTCAAATGCTAAACCAAACCAAAACTGCCAAGCGTTGACTGTCCCTCTTAAATGCTTTGTTATGTAACTTTGCTAACCATTTCAAAGCATTACAAAGAACAACATTGCCAAATATCATTTAACTTACATGAAAAGTTAGCAGTAACCCAGTAGAATTTGCGTGACAACAATAAAACTGCGAGCCCTAGTTCAAAGAAAAAAATGACTACCACCAAACTTATCGCAAACCCGCTGAATCATTAACAACAATCTGAAGATTCGAAGAATAAAGAAGCCGAAAGCTAAATCAACATGTACGAAACTAACTTAAAGAAAGTCGAAATTTAAATTAGATCAATCATAAAAAATATCTATTTTTCAATGCATTGTGGTTTTTTTTCTCTACGGTTACATAACGCCGCGTTAAGGGGTGCAGGCACGCAATACAAAAGCTACCGCACAGTGCCATAATCACTGAACCCAATGCAAACCGAAAATGCCACGCGTGCCAAATCCCACTTAAACGCTTTGTTATACCTATCCTTTATCACAAACAGCTATATCCAACAGATCTTTACCAAACTTAGTTAGAGAAATGCTCTTTCTCAATGCCCTATAATCAAGCGGTTCATCTAAATATGACTTCATGCTGCAAATATGTAGCCTATTATTCTGGTACAGCTCTGATTGCTCAACACAATCGTACACACCTTCTCTAACTAAAGAGTTTTCGCTTACAGAAAATATACCTAACCTAACTAGATTATTTAAGTATGTGGCTGTTAACTCGGGATTTTTGCAACTAGCCTGATAGCCAATAGATGATGTTAAAGGATGAATGATTGTTGTACCCTGACGCTGTGGATAAAAAGCAGCCTGGTCAATAACTGGAAGAGTAAAACTACTACCTTTGCGAGTAAGCGCGATATGCTTTAAAACTCTTGCTTCATCACCGTTTATATTTTTAAGAATTTCAACAAAGGCAGGGTGAGCTTTAGCTTTCGTTGATTGATCCATTGAGTTAGCAAGTAAGTTGGCAAACATATTCTGTAACTCTGCTTGTTCTGATGTGAATCGCATAGCCTCGAATACTGGTCCAGCAATATTAGTTGGTGGTACAACAATTTCTGACTCAGGGGTGTTTTCTAGTTTTTTACTTAAGCTTTGACTCAAGTAAGATTCGATTCTTTCAAATCCCCATACAAGGCCTCTGACTGGAGCTAAAGCGACTGTTACTACTTTTGAAACTGTATGTAAATTTTTTCCCATCTCTACAGCTGTTGGCTGAACAAGGTCTTGATATATTGGAACATGTTCAGCCAACTTCGATACTGCATCAATCGTTTCTGTCATTTCGCTTTTTTCACTCATCTGAAATTTACCTCCTGTAGGTATAACGCCCGCTTAAGGGGCAGCCAACGCCATTACCAAGCTTCCGCATAACACCGTAATCACAAAAACCAACGCATAGTAAAAATGCCGCGCGTTGGCTGTCCCTCTTGAAGCGTTTGTTATGTTTAAGCTTCAATGACTTACGTTTTACCTAAACCAAAATTAACTCGGTTTTGACTGACAAACAAAAGCTAAAACCCAGAAAACTGAAACGACGGTGTTTTTCAAGTTAGTTGTCATCATTTGCTTAGATATTAAGCAGCATCTTTTTCTGGATTTAAATGCACTTCACCAACAGGCTCACAGTTTCTGATATCACGAGACCAACGCCCTGGATTTTTA
>NZ_VHSP01000013.1:0-6434 GCF_013048485.1 Vibrio sp. 1-1(7)
AATCACACAATTAGTCAAAGAAATGAAGAGTTTGAGCATGGGTGGTAGCGGTTAAGTGTTTGTATAACAAAGCATTTAAGAGTGATTCGCAACGCTTGGCAGTTTCGCTTCGCTCAAGTATAGCCAAGCGCCGCTCACACCTTAATGCGGCGTTATGTAACTGTAGAGAAAAAGATCGCAATGTATTGAAAATTAAAGTTTTTTATGATTTCTTTACTTTGAATTTAGCTTCCACTTTGTATGTTCAGTATTTTTAAGTAATTGTTTAAATTGGTTATTTTCAAATTTATAAACCTGGTTTTATTCATATTGGCTTAGTTTTCGTCTTCTTTGTTCTTCGAGTCTTTGCTCTGAGCTTTATTGGTAAAGCGAGTTTGCGATAAGTTTAGTGGCAGTCATTTTTTTCTTTGAACTAGGGCTCGCAGTTTCGTCGTTGTCACGCAAATTCTACTGGGTTACTGCTAACTTTTCATGTAAGTTAAACGATATTTGGCAATGTTGTTCTTTGTAATGCTTTGAAATGGTTAGTAAAGTTACATAACAAAGCATTCAAGAGGGACAGTCAACGCTTGGCAGTTTTGGTTTGGTTGGCATTTGAGGTTACGGTTGGTTAATTTGAGCGCAGTTGTTTGCGTTGCCTGCCCCTTAATGCGGCGTTATGATTCATTCAGATTCAGTAAAACAACTTTACATCACGATAGAAGTTTTCGTGTGAACCAAGCGTTATCAATTCGAGTGTAACGGTGCCATCTTGGTAGCTGTAACCGAGCAGAGTCAATTGTTTTACCATCTTAAATTTATAGACTCTAAGAAAGGATAAATCACCTTTCTTTTGTTCGCCTAAAAGCGGGTTCTCAATCAGTGCTTTGACGGCATTATCGAGATCCACTTTTTGATTTTGGTGCAGTTTTTTGACTGTTTTTTTGAATGATGGAGTCTGAAGAACCTGTGTTATTTTAGCCAAAGTTGTAAGCCTCAAGTTTACCTGCTTCTTTTTCAGCTTTAGCAATAATGGCTTGTCTCACAAATTCATAAGGCAGATCTGGATTGTCTTCCATCATTTCGCCGATTTTAGCCCAATGCTCAATTTGCTTAGGCGTTGTACGATTCAGAGCTTTAGCCATGATAGCTGCTTTATCGACGAGTTCTTGATCAAGACGTATGCTTGCAGTTGACATAATATAATCCTCTTGTAAGTTTTAAATAATTGTAGCGTAATGCTACATAGGTAGCAATGTGAATCATAACAAAGCATTTAAGAGGGACAATCAACGCGTGGCATTTTTAGTTTGGATGAGCATTTGAGGTTACGGTTGGTTAGTTTAAGTTCGCTTGTTAGCGTTGCTTGCCCCTTAATGCGGCGTTATATTTTTTTAAGTTCAGCAATCAAAAGGATTCATGATGAACGTGGATAAAGCGAAAAAACGCATATTGAAACGAGTACAAAGAGGTTTCAAAGGTTATCCGCAAATATCTTTAGAGTATTTCGGTAAAACGACAGATTTCGCTACCGAAGTGGTCATTACCTTTTTGTCTGAAGAAAATGCTGAACCGCAAATTCAGCGATTTACGAGTGATAAAGATGTTCGTGAAGATGAATCAATTCAATCGGTATTGTTGAAAATTATTGAGCGAGCCGAAGCTGCTACGGTTTTAGAAAGTCGAGAAGTATCAGTTTGTTAATGGTCTTTCGTTGATCTTAAGCTCTCGATCACATTAGGGTTGAGAACGAAAATATAACAAACGGTTCAAGAGGGATTCGCAACGCGCAGCATTTTTGTAATGCGTTGATTTTTGTGGTTTACGGTGTTGTGCGGTGAGTTGGTCGTTGCGTTGCTCACCCCTTAACCGGGCGTTATGTAACCGTAGAGAAAAAACCACAATACATTGAAAAGTAGATGTTTTTATGATTGATCTGAGTTCAATGTCGATTTTCTCTGAGTGGGTTTTGTGCATGTTGATTTAGCTTTCGGCTTCTTTATTCTTCGAGTACTCAGTTTTTTCTTAATGGTTCAGTGGGTTGGCGATAAGTTTAGTGGCAGTTATTTTTTTCTTTGAACTAGGGCTCGCAGTTTCGTCGTTGCCACGCAAATTCTACTGGGTTACTGCTAACTTTTCATGTAAGTTAAACGATATTTGGCAATGTTGTTCTTTGTAATGCTTTGAAATGGTTAGCAAAGTTACATAACAAAGCATTCAAGAGGGACAGTCAACGCTTGGCAGTTTTGGTTTGGTTGGCATTTGAGGTTATGGTTGGTTAATTTGAGCGCAGTGATTTGCGTTGCCTGCCCCTTAATGCGGCGTTATGTAACCGTAGAGAAAAAGACCACAATGTATTGAAAATTAAAGTTTTTTATGATTTCTTTACTTTGAATTTGGCTTCAGCTTTGTATGTTCGGTACTTTTAACTAATTGTTTATATTGGTTATTTTCAAACTTATAAACCTAGTTTTATTCATATTGGTTTAGTTTTCGTCTTCCTTGTTCTTCGAGTCTTTGCTCTGGGTTTTAATGGCAAAGCGGATTTGCGATAAGTTTAGTGGTAGTCATTTTTTTCTTTGAACTAGGGCTCGCAGTTTCGCCGTTGTCACGCAAATTCTACTGGGTTACTGCTAACTTTTCATGTAAGTTAAACGATATTTGGTAATGCTGTTCTTTGTAATGCTTTGAAATAGTTAGCAAAGTTACATAACAAAGCATTCAAGAGGGACAGTCAACGCTTGGCAGTTTTGGTTTGGTTGGCATTTGAGGTTACGGCTGGCTAGTTTGAGTTTAGTTGTTTACGTTGCCTGCCCCTTAATGCGGCGTTATGAAAAAGCATTGAAATTTCTTTGGGTACTTCTAAGTCAAACTTTTACCAAAGAAGGAGCAAATGATGAAAACATATCAATTTCTTACTAAAGACTCGGTAGTTGTGCATATAGAGTTAGCTACTGAGACGTGCGAAAGCGAAATGGAGCAGTTACTAGAACAAGGATTTCAGTTATCAGGTGAGCAGTTAGTAGCCATAGACTTGGAAAGTGCTTACAAGCAATATCAAGAACAGCATGGTGGCTCTGAGTCAGAATATCCGTTGATTGGTAGTTTAGCGGATTTACCTCAAGTATTGGCAATGAGAGCTATTTTGGGCGGATAATGTGTGCCTTTTCATAACAAAATGTTCAAGAGGGATTCGCAACGCATAGCATTTTCACTATGCGTTGAATTTTGTGTTTAAGGTGGTTGCAGCAACATCGGTATTGCGTTGCTCACCCCTTAACATGGCGTTATGTAACCGTAAAGAAAAAAGACCACAATGCATTGAAAAGTAGATGTTTTTTATGATTGTTCTAATTTCAATGTCGATTTTCTCTGAGTGGGTTTTGTGCATGTTGATTTAGCTTTCGGCTTCTTTGTTCTTCGAGTTTTCCGTTTTTTCTTAATGGTAAAGTGGGTTTGCGATAAGTTTAGTGGTAGTCATTTTTTTCTTTAAACTAGGGCTCGCAGTTTCGTCGTTGCCACGCAAATTCTACTGGGTTACTGCTAAATTTTCATGTAAGTTAAATGATATTTGGTAAGGCTGTTCTTTGTAATGCTTTGAAATGGTTGGGAAAGTTACATAACAAAGCATTCAAGAGGGACAGTCAACGCTTGGCAGTTTTGGTTTGGTTTAGCATTTGAGGTTACGGCTGGCTAGTTTTAGTCTAGTTGTTTGCGTTGCCTGCCCCTTAATGCGGCGTTAGCAGAATTATGGAGAAATCGGTGAGTGTAGTACGAGTGATTTATGACCATAGAGTCGATGGTGAAGATCTTATTACCCATGAGAAAGAGGTCAGATTACATAGGGAACTATGTGAAATAATGGATGCTTATCCTTGGGCTGCAGAGATTGATGGCTTTGAAAAATATGGTGTGGGTGGTTGTTTCCACTTTTTACTTGGTAAGGATAACGTTTATGCATGTTACCAATATGTACCAGTTGATGTGCACTCAGGGATCTTGAATTTAGATATCGTTATGAAGCCTGGTTTTTTAAATATATTTGGACGTAAATCGGTTTCGAAAGACTTTGATATTGTTTCTATTCCAGAAGTTAAAGCTGCGGTAAAAGAGCTTTTTGAGCATACTGTTGAATCACTGTATGAAAAGTATAGGGGTTAAAAATTCTGCTAACAAAGCATTAAAGGAGGACAGTCAACGCTTGGCAGTTTTGGTTTGGTTGAGCATTTGAGGTTACGGTTGGTTAATTTGAGCGCAGTTGTTTGCGTTGTCTGCCCCTTAATGCGGCGTTAGCAGTTCCAGTAATATTTAACAGGTACATCATGAAAATAGATATAACAACTGAACCAAAACAATCTGACATTGATGAGATTCGTTTAGGTTTACGTAAGCATAATACGCCTTTTCTCAAAGACATTTACCATACAGAGTTTGCTTGTTATTCGCATGATGATCATGGGGAAAAATTAGGTGGTTTAGTCGGTGAAATTTGGGGCCAGTGGCTGCTCGTGAAATTTCTTTGGGTAGATAGTGAACATTCAAGTAAAGGCTTGGGAAGACAATTATTAAATGAGGCCGAAGAATTTGCTCGTAGCAAAGGTTGTTTATCAAGTTTCTTAGACACTTTTAGTTTTCAAGCGAAACCATTTTATGAAAAATGCGGTTATGTTGAGCAGATGACTTTAAATGACTTTCCGGTAATAAAAAGTATGCGTCATTACATGGTAAAGCCTCTTTGAGTACACTGCTAACAAACGCTTCAAGAGGGACTTCCAACGCGTGGCATTGTTATTATGCGTTGATTTCGGTGGTTTCAGTATTGTGCGGAAACTTGGTAGTAGCGTTGTCAGCCCCTTAAGCGGGCGTTAAGTGTTCTTAGATTGGGTGCATTCTATACATTATGGTGGTTAATATAGAAAGCAAGCTGGCACGGACACAAGTTTAACTTCAATAGGAGATTTTATATGAACGAAGAGTGCCCCAAATGTGGAGCGAAATTTTCGGTAACTGAAATCGGTGGTGGTGGAATCTGTGGAGCTTGTCGAGAGCCAATTGATTGCCCTTACTGCCATGAAACTGTTAGAGAAGAGCGTACTACAGGAACATTTTCCTCGACACTTATAAAAGTCCCTAACAGCCCACTTTCTCGATATCTTGGTATTTCTGATGACGATTGGGAAGAAATGGGAGCTGAGCTTAATGCAAACACTGGCAATAGTGGTGATATGACTTACTGCTATTGGTTCATGGTTCCAGAGGATACTCCTGAGGAAATTTTGCATAAAACAGGTTGGAAAACTGGACAAATGATCGATGATATTCCCTTGGATGTTGTAGATAACTAAGGTGACTACTAAGAACTTATTCTGGTGCAAGAACACTTAACAAACGCCTCAAAGGGACTGTCAACGCGTGGCGTTCCCAGTCCCATTGAGCCGCGGTGGTTACGGTTGTTGTGTTTGAGTTTAGTGGTAATGCGTTGCCAGCCCCTTAGGCGGGCGTTATGTACTTCTCTGAAATCCTTCCTGAAAATCAAACTTGTGCACAGTGTTATTATGCGTTACTCTTTGTGTATGGATGCACAATGAGACAGTGCAAGTTGTAATGGCATTAGAATTTAAAGATAAGTGGTTAGAGCAGTTTTATGAGGATGATAAACGACATCGTTTAATTCCAAGCAGTATAGAAAATGCTCTATTTCGAAAGCTGGAAATCTTAGATGCAGCTCAAGCTGAGTCAGACTTAAGAATTCCACCGGGCAATCGATTTGAACATCTTGAGGGAAATCTTAAAGGTTGGTGTTCAATTCGAGTGAATAAACAATATCGTTTGATTTTTCAGTGGGTTGATGGTGTTGCACTAAATACTTACTTAGACCCACATAAGTATTGAGGTAACGACTATGCGTAAGACAAAACGTCGCCCAGTTAGCGTTGGTGAAATGTTGAAATTAGAGTTTCTTGAACCAATGGGCATCACATCAAAAGCGCTCGCTGAAGCTATGGGTGTACACAGAAATACGGTGAGCAACTTGATTAATGGTGGAGTGTTAACGGCTCCAGTTGCAATTAAGTTAGCTGCTGCATTAGGAAATACACCAGAGTTTTGGCTTAATATTCAACATGCCGTTGACCTTTGGGATACGAGAAATCGTTATCAAGAAGAGGCCAAATTTGTAAAGCCGCTGTTTGTTACGATGGAACAAAGTGCACGTACATAACAAAGCGTTAAAGAGGGACAGCCAACGCGTGGCATTTTTATCATGCGTTGGTTTTTGTGGTTACGGTGTTATGCGGAAACTTGGTAGTAGCGTTGGCTGCCCCTTAACGCGGCGTTATGTAACCGTAGAGAAAAAGACCGCAATATATTGAAAGTTAAAGTTTTTTTATGCTTTTGCATTTTTAAGTTAGCTTCTATTTTGCATGTTTTATGATTTTAACTTATTGTTTTAATTG
>NZ_VHSP01000014.1:0-6178 GCF_013048485.1 Vibrio sp. 1-1(7)
TCACCGCCATATACTTTTGAAAGTACAGTACAGATAGCTGCGGTTAGAGTGGTTTTACCGTGGTCAACGTGGCCGATAGTACCAACGTTTACGTGCGGTTTCGTACGTTCAAATTTTGCTTTAGACATGGGTTGTCCCTCTAGGTACGGATTTAGGTGGCTCTTATTGATGACCACGCAACCAAAAATTCAATAATAAAGTATATATCAAAAGGAAATGTTTGCTTAGAGCTGGTGCTGATAGGCAGACTCGAACTGCCGACCTCATCCTTACCAAGGATGCGCTCTACCACCTGAGCTATATCAGCACTCTAAAATGAGTGGAGCGGGCAGCGGGAATCGAACCCGCATCATCAGCTTGGAAGGCTGAGGTAATAGCCATTATACGATGCCCGCAACACGTAACTCTGTGAGCTATTTCCTTAAGAATATGGTGGAGGGGGACGGATTCGAACCATCGAAGGCGGAGCCGGCAGATTTACAGTCTGCTCCCTTTAGCCACTCGGGAACCCCTCCAAAATTTATTTATCACTCTTCCGAAAAAGAATGGTGCCGACTACCGGAATCGAACTGGTGACCTACTGATTACAAGTCAGTTGCTCTACCTACTGAGCTAAGTCGGCATAAGTGGGGCGCATTCTATTGAATGATCTGCAACCTTGCAACCCTAATCTAGAAAAAAAATTAATTTTCACTCTATTTTTATTTATTCGCTGTTTTTTTAGACATTTTTTAGTTTAATCGCTAATTCTTCTGCGTTTCTCATTTGCAAGATGAGCTGCATATTGTATGTTCCCCACTCATTCTAATAATACGATTAAACATTTATGAGTCCGTATCTGTCTTTTGCTCGTCACCAGTGGGCTGAGCTACGTAACTCAGTGCCTATGACACTGTCAGAAAGTGATCTTCAAGAATTGCAAGGTATTAACGAAAGTTTAACGATGAAAGAGGCGGTAGAGATTTATCTTCCGCTAGCACGGTTATTAAATCTTTATGTAGCCGCTCGACAAAGTCGCAATACGGTGCTCAACCAATTTCTCGGTAATGCAGAAAAAGCCCCTCCCTTTATTATTGGTATTGCTGGCAGTGTTGCGGTAGGGAAAAGCACAACAGCACGATTATTACGCGCGTTACTGTCTCGGTGGGACAATCATCCCAAAGTCGAGCTGATTACTACCGATGGTTTTTTATATCCTAATAAAATTCTACATGAACGCAACATCATGCATAAAAAGGGCTTTCCTGAATCTTATGATATTCGTCGCTTGGTTGAATTTGTTTCGGAAGTCAAGGCTGGACAGCCGAATGTGACCGCTCCGATCTATTCACATCTTACGTATGATATTACTGATGAGTTGAAAGTTGTTGATCGTCCAGATGTACTGATCATAGAAGGATTAAATGTACTACAAAGTGGGATGGATTACCCTCACGACCCTCACCGTGTGTTTATCTCTGACTTTTTAGATTTTTCAATTTATGTAGATGCCGACGCTGAGATGATCGAAAAGTGGTACGTGGAACGTTTTATGAAGTTTCGTCATGGTGCATTTAAAAAACCAGGCTCTTATTTTAGCCACTATACCCAGCTGAGTGAAGCAGAGGCAATTGCTAAAGCAAAGTATATTTGGCAATCGATTAACGGTAAAAATTTACAAAAAAATATATTACCAACCAAAGAACGAGCCCAGCTTATCTTAAGAAAGGGGTTACATCATAGTGTAGAGAATGTGTTACTACGCAAATAACGCCGATTTACCTAATAGCCTAGTTTGGATAGCCTAGTTTGGAAAGTCCGGTTCATTTTTGCGCAGCGAAATTTCTCCGCCGATATAACTTTGTATCCCTTGCTTCGTTTCTAATAGCACGCCGCCATGCGAGTCAATACCTCGTTCTATTCCAACAATTTCTTGAGGCCCGATAATGAGACGAACTTGGCGATCAATGAAATTATCTAACCGATTCCAGCGTTCTACAAAATTTTGCATTCCTGTATATTGATACTGTTGGAGTGCTTCATTAAGCGCTTTAATCAATTGTATCGCTAATTGATTACGATCAATCCGCTTTTGTTTACTTACTTGTGCAAGACTTGTCCATGGTTGATCAATTTCATTTTCTTTCTCTTGCATAGCAATGTTCATACCGATTCCAATGACAAGGTTCGCAGCTCCGCCAGCCTGTCCAGTCATCTCAACTAAAATTCCTGCAAGTTTTCTATCTTTAAAATAAAGATCATTTGGCCACTTTAGCTTAACACCTGAAAAACCCATTTGTTCAAGCGCTTCCACCACAACCACTCCAACGACTAAACTCAATCCCACCGCAGCAGCCATACCAGCATCTAACCGCCAGTACATTGAGAAATAGAGGTTCGCCCCAAAAGGAGAGACCCACTGGCGGCCTCTTCGTCCTCGGCCGCTTTGCTGATATTCAGCAAGGCAAACCGAACCGGAGTTTAATTGACCTATGCGATCCAATAAATACTGGTTAGTGGAATCAATAATAGGACAAAGCTCAACCGTATTCTCCACTTCAGATTGAATAACCTTTTGATTTAATAAGGTTAGAGGTTCCGCCAACTGGTAACCTTTACCTTGCACGCGGAAGATATCGACCCCCCACTCTTGAATGCCTTGAATATGTTTACTGATCGCGGCTCGAGACATACCCAACTGTTCGCCCAATGATTGCCCAGAATGAAATGCGCCATCAGCTAGTCGATCTAATAAGCTTAACTTTATACTGTATTCTCTCATTTATTATTTCCCGACCATTCGCTCAGTTTAACTTCTTCTCTCGCCCCCATGAAGCGGACTTCATGCTCTAAGTCAATGCCAAACTTTTCAAAAACATCATGGCAAACTTTAGTCGCTAACTGAATGACATCATCTGATGTCGCATTCGCAATATTGACAATAACCAAAGCCTGTTTAGTGTGCACTTGAGCACCACCGACTCTGCTTCCTTTCAAACCAGCTTGATCAATAAGCCACCCTGCAGCGACCTTCATTCCATCATTGGTTGGATGAGCGACCATCTCTGGGAATTGGCGCTTTAACTGATGATAGCGCTCCAAGCTAATAATCGGATTCTTAAAAAAACTACCCGCATTACCACTTTCTCTCGGATCGGGGAGTTTTTCTTTTCTGACCTGACATACGAGACGGTAAATATCATCGGCAGAACAATCGGCAGGTAAGCTTTTTAAAGGGCCATAAGAAAGATTCGGAGTCCATGACTTAGACAGCATTAAACCTACCGCGATAATAATCGCTTTATTACTGAGCGCGTGTTTAAAAATAGAGTCTCGATAGCCGAATTGACATTCTGAACGGCTTAATCGCTTAATGCGAAAGGTTTTGAGACATAAGTAGTCCACATACTGGCAGACATCTTTAAATTCGACACCATAGGCACCAATATTTTGAATTGGTGCCGAGCCTGCGCAACCAGGTATCAATGCTAAGTTTTCCAATCCAGCAATCCGATGCGCAATACACCAGTCAACCAACGCTGGCCAATCCTCACCACCAGCGATATGTAAAAAATGATGATGCATATCTTCTGTATGATCAATTCCAGATAAACGATTGATAATTACTAACCCTTGATAGGGCTCGGTAAAGAGCACATTACTCCCTTTGCCCAGAACTAATTTAGGTTCTTTTTTTAACTCATCATTTTGATAGATACGTATGATTTCATCAACCGAGTTAACAATAGCTAACCATTTACATGATTCTTGGATATTAAAGGTATGGTAGGCTTGAAGATTTGCGCTATGATGTAATTGCATGACATTCTTTAAATAAATTAACCTAAGTTCATTCTACAATAGATACTCTATGAAGCCAGATACAAATGCTTACTCTACAGTTTGAACAGATAGAAACCGTGAAGTTACCGTTAATCAAACGTTTCTACAAACTGCACTACTCAACCGCTAAACCCAAAAGCGACGAATTAACTATCGCTGCTTATCAACAAGGAGAGATAAAGGCAGTCGTGCGGTTTCGCTCTATTGCACAGTACCGATTATTAACCGGCATGGCGGTGGCAAGCGATCTAAGAGGGCAAGGCATCGGTCAGCAATTATTAATCTATTGTCAACAAAACATTATGAAACATTTAGACTATTGTTTTGCATACTCGCATCTGACATCCTTTTATAATAAAGGCAATTTTTATGCTCTAAAACCAGAGCAACTACCAACAGAATTGCAAGCCCTGTTACAACGATATCAGTCAAACGGAAAAAATCTCATTCCAATGCAGTATATTTAATGATTTATGTTAAAAAACAGCCTCTTTTCTAGCCTTTAATTATACTATTTTGGTAAGATTCTCAGCTCGCAATTTTGTACATACGTAAGGTAAAGCATCACTATGATGGCTCGTAGAAATACATTCGAACAACTGCCCGCTATTGCACAAGACCCCAGCAAGTTTCGTGTATTGTTTTCAGCGAAAGAGTTCAGAACCCATCTTATTGACTCCATTCGTCAAGCTAGCAAACGTATCTATATTGTTGCGTTATATCTCGAAGATGATGAAGCCGGAAGAGAAATACTCACCGAGCTTTACCAAGCCAAACAACGTAATCCGGGGTTAGATATTATTATTTGTGTCGACTGGCATAGAGCTCAGAGAGGCCTAATTGGTGCACAAAATTCAACCGGGAACGCTGCTCTTTATTGCTCCTTACAAAAACAATATAGCCATTGTATTCCGGTTTATGGTATCCCTGTCCGAGGAAAAGAAGTTTTTGGTGTCTTACACCTAAAAGGCTTTATTATTGATGATCAAGTCATCTATAGTGGAGCGAGTATCAATAATGTTTATTTACATTATCATTCACGTTATCGCTTTGACCGCTACCATACGCTAGAAAATAAAACGCTTGCCGATAGTATGGTGACCTTTATTCAGCGAGAAATGCTTGAGCACCCAGCGGTTAACGATCTAGCCTGTGACAATAAACCCAAAACGAAAGATATAAAGTTTGATATTCGACAATTTCGAGCCGCACTAGCACTCGCTAACTACCCTTTTAAGCCGGAAAAAGTAGCTTCAAGTCAAGTTGCGGTGACACCACTGGTTGGTATAGGTAAACGTCGCAATCATCTCAATCAAACTATTGTAGATTTGATAGCCCAAGCAAACGAAGAAATTTTCATCTGTACACCTTATTTTAACTTTCCTAAGTCTGTGGCGAAAGAAGTAAAAAAAGCCCTTAAACGTGGTGTTAGTGTTCATTTGATTGTAGGCGATAAAACAGCCAATGATTTCTACATTCCACCGCAAGAGACATTCAAAACCATCGGTGGGCTTCCCTATTTATACGAGCTAAATCTACGTAGATTTGCCAAAATTAATGAAGCCAATATTGCTAGCCGAAAATTATCCATACATTTATGGAAAGATGCGGATAATAGCTTCCATCTGAAAGGAATTTGGGTTGATAAGCGCTATATGTTAATTACAGGGAATAATCTGAATCCTCGAGCGTGGAAACTCGATTTAGAAAACGCCATTCTAATTAAAGATGAAAACCAACATCTCACCGCAAAATTTGAACAAGAGATGGAAAATATTCTGCAGCATACACAGTTAGTTTGCACCTATAAACAAATAGAAAAACTAGACAATTATCCAGATACCGTACAGAAGTTGATAAGAAGAGTCACTCGAGTGAAAGCCGATAGAGTATTAAAGCAAATCCTTTAATACAATCTAAATAAATAGATGATCTAATTAACTCCATTCAATATCAGGATGGATTTACTCACTTGCCGACTACCTGCAACTCCAAGTTGTTTGGATAGAAAAAGGTCGTCATGCGGTGGTCGCTATGGATGGCGCAAGCTAGCATACCTGCGATATTGCCGATCACTTCCATAATATCAGCGTGATCAAGCTTCCTCCCTACTCACCAGGGTTATACCAATCTAAATAAAAATATGATCTAATTAAGGCTATTTAACTACTACCGTCATTCATCATGAATAGCCTTAATAATATCAACTTTAAAAAGCTCGCCAGTCAACAAAAATCCATTCAGATGAAAATGAGATTACTGGCTCTTGCTCATTTCAAAGATGGACAATCTCGAACACAAATTGCCAAATACCTAAAAGTGAGCCGCACTAGCGTAAACAAATGGGTTCAAACCT
>NZ_VHSP01000015.1:0-5547 GCF_013048485.1 Vibrio sp. 1-1(7)
GAAGATGGAGGCAGTAGCTTCTTGAGTATTACTTCTTTTCTTTCAGTAGAGATACGAGACACGATAAACTCATTGCCGCCCAATCTGGTTAAATTTTAACAGTGACAACTATCCTGCCAGAGGGGGATTTTATTAGTTTTTAGTGCAATGCGGTAAGTTGGTAGTTGCGTTGCTCACCCCTTAACGCGGCGTTATGTGTTAATGCGATTTTGGGACATTTCTCGTAAAAGTTAATAGCAAAGTAGTACATCCGATTCATATGACTAAGCTTAATGAAACCAACGTTGGCATCAAGGAGGTTAGATGACGAAGTTTCAGGATAAATGGTTTAAAAGATGGGAAAGCAAAAGGCGTAAAGGACTGATCTATTATACTTTTACTCAGACACTTATTATGGGCGGAGCGGTTGTTGTCGGTAGGTTTTTGGGTGTGGCTTTCTTCACCAATCAGAGTCAATGGGAAGAGTTTTTCACTGGTCTACCTATATTGGCAATAATTTTTTTTGGTATTGGTATTCCGTTAAATGCTATAGCTTGGTTTATTGGTGAAAAACGATATCAAAACCTTTTAAATGAGCGGAAAAACACATAACAAGGCGTTAAAGAGGGATTCGCAACGCGTGGCATTTTCGTTATGCGTTGATTTTATTAGTTTTTAGTGTGATGCGGTGAGTTTGTCGTTGCGTTGCTCACCCCTTAACGCGGCGTTATATTTCTCTTGAATTCAACGTGTTACAAATTTAAAAGTTAAGTGGTAATGTGAGTGTTTTGCTGGTTGATGATTTCTTGTGAAGCATAGCTGTTGATTACATCAAGTTTATCAATGTCTAACGAACATTATTGTTTAATCGCATTTAGCAGCTCTTTTGATTTGGTTTACATTAATGGCTTATTTCTCTGATATTTATCATCAGAATCAATGGGTAAGCTTGATTCGATTTCAAAATTAATTGTTTTTTGTATCTAAATCTGGCTCAACTGACGTTAAGCTTTTGATGTTATTTACTATTTTCAAAGGTTGTTTGGTGTTTCAGTGGCTGTATGGAACTGAAATATAACAAACAATTCAAGCAGACCCTCAACGCGTGGCATTTTCGTTTTGCGTTGAGTTTAGTGATTACGATGTAATGCGGGAAGTTGGTAGTAGCGTTTCGGGCTACTTAATTGGGCGTTATGCTTTATTGAGCCTCAGCAAAATCAATATATAAATTTTAATGGGAAAACTTAGTCTGATTTAGAAGTTTTCCTATTCTAATTCATTGATATTATGAGTTTATTATTCTTTTTGGTGGCGATTAAAAGTTGAACGATGCTTGTGTTTTGTCGGCCAACTCTGCTCTGATAAATTGTGTACGCAAAAGGTTCGATTTTTGCTGAAAGGTCTCTTTCTTTGGTGTTGATTGTTCATTGATTCCGCAGGCTATTTCGCTTCAGCATGTTTGGGATCTCATTAACATCTTACTTGCTGACAGTGTTTGGTTAGCGCAAGTTTATCGGCGAATATGCGTTTTTGTCCGGCTCTGCTCTGATAAATTGTGTACGAAAAAGGTTCGATTGTTGCTGAAAGGTCTTTTCCTTTGACGTTATTTGTTCCTTGATTCCGCAGGCTAATTCGCTTCAACTTGTTTGGGATCTTATCGACAGCAATGATTGCTGAAAGTAGGCTGGTTTGTCATTTTGAGTTAAAGTGCTGCGAACAAATGAATTTTGTAAAAGTTCAATATAATCAATAAGTAATAAAGCATAACAAACGCTTCAAGAGGGACTTCCAACGCGCGGCATTTTTATTATGCGTTGGTTTTTGTGGTTACGGTGTTATGCGGAAACTTGGTAGTAGCGTTGTCAGCCCCTTAAGCGGGCGTTATGTAACCGTAGAGAAAAAGGCCACAATGCACTGAAAATTAAAGTGTTTTTATGGTTTTTTTACTTTGAATTTAGTTTCTACTTTGTATATCCGATACTTTCAACTGATTGCTTTAATTGGTTATTCATACGGTTTTAAAGTCATTTTTATTCATGTTGATTTGGTTTTCGTCTTTTTGTTCTTCGAGTTTTCAGTCTTTTCTCAATGGTAAAGTGAGTTTGCGATAAGTTTGGTGGCAGTCATTTTTTTCTTTGAACTAGGGCTCGCAGTTTCGTTGTTGCCACGCAAATTCTACTGGGTTACTGCTAACTTTTCATGTAAGTTAAACGATATTTGGCAATGCTGTTCTTTGTAATGCTTTGAAATGGTTAGCAAAGTTACATAACAAAGCATTCAAGAGGGACAGTCAACGCTTGGCAGTTTTGGTTTGGTTGAGTATTTAAGGTTACGGCTGGTTAATTTGAGCGTAGTGGCTTGCGTTGCCTGCCCCTTAATGCGGCGTTATGTAACCGTAGAGAAAAAGACCGCAATGTATTAAAAATTAAAGTTTTTTATGATTTCTTTGCTTTGAATTTAGCTTCTTTTTTGTATGTTCAGTGCTTTTAAGTGATTGTTTAAATTGGTTATTTTTAAATTTATAAACCTAGTTTTATTCATATTGGCTTAGTTTTCGTCTCCTTGTTCTTCGAGTCTTTGCTCTGAGCTTTATTGGTAAAGCGGATTTACGATAAGTTTGGTGGTAGTCATTTTTTTCTTTGAACTAAGGCTCGCAGTTTCGTTGTTGTCACGCAAATTCTACTGGGTTACTGCTAACTTTTCATGTAAGTTAAACGATATTTGGTAAGGCTGTTCTTTGTAATGCTTTGAAATAGTTAGTAAAGTTACATAACAAAGCATTCAAGAAGGACAGTCAACGCTTGGCAGTTTTGGTTTGGTTGAGCATTTGAGGTTACGGCTGGTTAGTTTGAGCGCAGTGGTTTGCGTTGCCTGCCCCTTAATGCGGCGTTATGTTTACTTGTATTTCAATGGCTTAAAATTCTTCGATCTCCGTTCTTTGTCCCTTTGGCAGTTCGTCCGAGTTGCCTCAGCAAATCCGCATTGTCGGCCTAATTTCGTGAATTTCTCAACCCGTAAAACATGTCAATATTCGCGGGTTGCTTCATTTTCAGGTCGTGGCGGCTGGTTTCAAATTTCGCTGGCTCTAAGTTGTTTTGAGCGTATTTGTCAGTTAGCATTTCGGCTTGGCAGTTGCCTCGGCGATTTGCCATTGTTCTGCGCTTTGGTTGGAAAGAGAGGGCGTTTGTTGAAGCTAAGTCGGGTCGCCTCATTGGGCAGGGAAGTGGACTCACACGCTTGGTGTTTCGTGCCTGTGGCGGCCAAGTGAGGTTAGGCTTGTGATTCACTTCTTGAAACGCGCCCAACAAAGCAGTTCTTTGCCATGTAAATCAGTCATTTGTGGTAAAACATAACAAACAATTCAAGCAGACCCTCAACGCGTGGCATTTTTGGTTTGCGTCGAGTTTGGTGTTACCGAGCAATGCGGAAGGTAAGTCAGGGCGTTTCGGGCTACTTAATTGGGCGTTATGTAACCGTAGAGAAAAGGCCACAATGTATTGAAATTTAAAGTGTATTTATTTTTAAGTGTGTTTTTACTTTGCATATCGTATGGTTTTAACTAGTTGTTTTAATTGGTTATTTATACAGTTTGTAAAGTCAGTCTTATTCATGTTGATTTGGTTTTCGTCTTCCTTGTTCTTCGAGTTTTCCGTTTGTTCTTAATGGTTCAGTGGGTTTGCGATAAGTTTGGTGGCAGTCATTTTTTTCTTTGAACTAGGGCTCGCAGTTTCGCTGTTGTCACGCAAATTCTACTGGGTTACTGCTAACTTTTCATGTAAGTTAAACCATATTTGGCAATGATTTTCTTTGTAATGCTTTGAAATAGTTAGTAAAGTTACATAACAAAGCATTCAAGAGGGACAGTCAACGCTTGGCATTTTTGGTTTGGTTGGGCATTTGAGGTTACGGCTGGTTAATTTGAGCGCAGAGGTTTGCGTTGCCTGCCCCTTAATGCGGCGTTATGTAACCGTAGAGAAAAAGACCGCAATATATTGAAAGTTAAAGTTTTTTTATGCTTTTGCATTTTTAAGTTAGCTTCTATTTTGCATGTTTTATGATTTTAACTTATTGTTTTAATTGGTTATTTATAAATTTTGTAAAGCCAGTCTTATTTATATTGGCTTAGTTTTCGTCTTTTTGTTCTTCGAGTTTTCAGTCTTTTCTCAATGGTAAAGTGAGTTTGCGATAAGCTTGGTGGCAGTCATTTTTTTCTTTGAACTAGGGCTCGCAGTTTCGTTGTTGCCACGCAAATTCTACTGGGTTACTGCTAACTTTTCATGTAAGTTAAACGATATTTGGCAATGCTGTTCTTTGTAATGCTTTGAAATGGTTAGCAAAGTTACATAACAAAGCATTCAAGAGGGACAGTCAACGCTTGGCAGTTTTGGTTTGGTTGAGTATTTGAGGTTACGGCTGGTTAATTTGAGCGTAGTGGCTTGCGTTGCCTGCCCCTTAATGCGGCGTTATGTAACCGTAGAGAAAAAGACCGGAATGGATTGAAATTTAAAGTGTATTTACTTTTAAGTGTGTTTTTACTTTGCATATCGTATGGTTTTAACTAGTTGTTTTAATTGGTTATGTTTTAGTTTATAAATCCAGTTTTATTCATATTGGTTTAGTTTTCGTCTTCTTGTTCTTCGAATTTTCCGTTTGTTCTTAATGGTTCAGTGGGTTTGCGATAAGCTTGGTGGAAGTCACTTTTTTCTTTGAACTAGGGGTCGCAGTTTCGTCGTTGCCACGCAAATTCTACTGGGTTACTGCTAATTTTTCATGTAAGTTAAACGATATTTGGCAATGTTGTTCTTTGTAATGCTTTGAAATGGTTAGCAAAGTTACATAACAAAGCATTTAAGAGGGACAATCAACGCGTGGCAGTTTTGATTTGGTTGGCATTTGAGGTTACGGCTGGCTAGTTTAAGTTCAGCTGTTTGCGTTGCTTGCCCCTTAATGCGGCGTTATGTAACCGTAGAGAAAAAGACCGCAATGTATTGAAAATTAAAGTTTTTTATGATTTTTTTTGCTTTGAATTTAGCTTCTAGTTTGTATGTTCAGTACTTTTAAGTAATTGTTTAAATTGGTTATTTTCAAATTTATAAACCTAGTTTTATTCATATTGGCTTAGTTTTCGTCTCCTTGTTCTTCGAGTCTTTGCTCTGGGTTTTAATGGCAAAGTGGATTTGCGATAAGTTTAGTGGTAGTCATTTTTTTCTTTGAACTAGGGCTCGCAGTTTCGCCGTTGTCACGCAAATTCTACTGGGTTACTGCTAGCTTTTCATGTAAGTTAAACGATATTTGGTAATGCTGTTCTTTGTAATGCTTTGAAATAGTTAGCAAAGTTACATAACAAAGCATTCAAGTGGGACAGTCAACGCTTGGCAGTTTTGGTTTGGTTGGCATTTAAGGTTACGGCTGGCTAGTTTGAGTTCAGTGGTTTGAGTTGCCTGCCCCTTAATGCGGCGTTATACAAACGAGGGACAAAATGAGTTCAGATAAAGCTACAGCGGTATTGGCAAAAGGGGTTGTTGAGTTCCTCGGTAGAATTTGTAACCCTGCTGCAGATGAGATCGG
>NZ_VHSP01000016.1:0-3644 GCF_013048485.1 Vibrio sp. 1-1(7)
TAAAAATCCAGGGCGTTGGTCTCGTGATATCAGAAACTGTGAGCCTGTTGGTGAAGTGCATTTAAATCCAGAAAAAGATGCTGCTTAATATCTAAGCAAATGATGACAACTAACTTGAAAAACACCGGATTCAATTAAGTTTTGCTCTGGGATCAACTCGAAAATTTCTGGATTTTCATTTTCTGGGTATTTAGTTTTTAGAAACTCAGCAATACCGCTGCCAAGTTGAGCCACTTCTAATGAGTGAGTCAGACGGGTACGGTAAAAATCGCTTTCCCCTAACCCGAGAACTTGCGTCTTTCCCTGCAAACGGCGAAATGAAGCCGAATGAATAATTCTTGCACGATCTCGAGAAAATTCATTGCGTTTAAAGCCACTATCAGTAGCTGGTTTGAAGCGTGTATCCCACATTATAAACCCCAGTCTTTAGATGGATATAGCCAATTATATGGGGGCAATTTCAGTGCAATCAAGGCACAAAGAACATAACGCCCGCTTAAGGGGCAGCCAACGCTACTACCAACTTACCGCATAACACCGTAATCACAAAAACCAACGCACGATAAAAATGCCACGCGTTGGCTGTCCCTCTTGAAGCGTTTGTTATGCGCCTTGCCTTGGAAGTTATTTGATACCATAATTAGGTACTTCTTGGTACTTTTGAGGATGAAATTTATGGCTAAGAACACAAGTATTACCCTTGGTGAGCACTTTGATGGTTTTATCACAAACCAAATTCAAAGTGGGCGTTATGGCTCTGCAAGTGAAGTCATTCGCTCTGCTTTGCGTTTACTCGAAAACCAAGAGACTAAACTGCAGACTCTTCGTCAACTACTTGTTGAAGGTGAACAAAGTGGTGACGCTGATTACGACCTTGATAGTTTCATCAATGAACTTGATAGTGAAACTAATCGATGAAACCATTTAATCTTACAACTGCAGCCAAAACTGATTTACGTGATATCGCTTTATTTACTCAACGCCGTTGGGGCAAAGAACAGCGAAACATCTACTTAAAGCAATTTGACGATTCATTTTGGCTTTTGGCTGAAAATCCCGACATCGGCAAATCGTGTGATGAAATTCGAGATGGTTACCGGAAATTTCCTCAAGGTAGCCATGTAATTTTTTATCAACAAACAGGCAGCCAACAAATTAGAGTCGTCCGTATTTTACATAAGAGCATGGATGTTAATCCGATCTTTGGCGCATAACGCCGCATTAAGGGGCAGACAACGCGACTACCAACTCACCGCATAACACCGTAATCAAAAAAACTAACGCATAATAAAAATGCCACGCGTTGGCTGTCCCTCTTAAATGCTTTGTTAGCAGTATTATTCTTGATAGCGGAAAATGCTATCTATCATCTCAGAACTGTATTTACTTCTAAGTCGTAGAATGAAATTTGGTTCGATATTTAATGCAAAAGCGAGCAAACCTTTAAGATGATAGGTTTCATCCAAATCTAGAGCCGATTGAGAGAATAAAAACACAAGAGTCCGTATTTTTCTCTTTCTTTCTCGCCCAAGTGAAAGTTGATTTTCATTATTTAGGACTAAGCCTGTCACATGACGATTATGTTTTTTAGAAGAAAACTTTGTCTTTCCTGAATTTATTGACAAACCTAAATGTTCGTTTTCCGTTAAGTAGCTTGATACTAATTCTGGAATGTGAAATAGCAGCCCTCGTTTATTGGTAGAGAAAGATAAGTCATCAGCATATCTGGTATAGTTAATACCACGTTCCGAACAGTACGCATGAATGAACTCATCAAAATCATACATAACGACGTTAGATATTAATGGCGATGAAGGAGCTCCGATACTCAATTGCAAAGGTGAGATTCTTTCACGCTGCCAAAAAAACAACCTCTTTATAAGGGTTGTATCATGAGTTGATAAAGTACCAACCTTACTTTGTATTACATCCAATAGGAGTGGCGGCTTAATCGAGGGAAAAAAGTCCGAAAAGTCCATCTTCAACAGATATTTATTTGATACATGCTGACTCGCATTAGCTTTAATACTGGCGCCCTTTTGATACGCGTAAGCAGCTGCGTGTACAGGTAATTCATCGAGAATTAATTGCTTACCAATATATTGCATGTATTTAACTTCTTTCGAAGGTTGTGCAATTAACCTAACACCTCTACCACTCCTCTTTGGAATATAGTATTGTTTGTAACGGTAAGGAGCTGATTTAACAAAGTTTAATATTTCAACAGAACTCAAAGAAGTTATTTCAGTAAACTGCTCTAGATAACTCATGCTGCGCCTTGCTCCTCTGCTTGCTCTTTCTCTTTTTGTAGCAACTCAGAAATAACAAACATTCTATGTCTTTCGGAATCATTGGTATTGTAAAACTGCATAGCCGCCATTGTCATTTTCTGTCTGTCGAACCTAGGCCTTCCAGTTTGATTAGTAAAATGAACTTTCAGTTCTTTAGATATAGGAAAGTAGTAATCTAACTTCCCTCGTCTTCGAGAATCAACAAACTCTAGTTTGTTGAGCAGAAATAACAATCTTTTTATTTCAACACGGCTTTTATCAAAACCTAACACCTTAAGATAAGCCTCAATTTCCGTCAGTTTAAGTGCTTTAAAGATACTCACTAATTCATATATTAAGAATGCTATATGACCTGAACTTGCCTGGTCAACATGAACTAGTTCAGGTGTATGTGACAAAAACTCCGTTATATCTCGCTCGATATCAATCAGGTAAGGTCTAAGGGTACTACCAATGTTCGAATCATCCCAAGAATAGGAGCAAACGAAACCGTCATCATCGGGGTCGATATGACGAAGAGGACCTAACTTGATAAAAGAATCTTGTTCGAAGTGTGATTCTTGGATAAATATTAGTAACTTACCTTTAAGCTTTGGGTTTGCAGAAAATATACCTAACTCAGCAATTGAACCAGCACTTTCAAGAATAATAATTATTAGGGAGGAAACGCTTGCTATATCATCTTCAAACGTCAGCAAGTTGTCGTAGACTGCATCATGAAGCCAGTCCTTGAAATATTCAGCCAGCTTAATTTTGTCAAAAAGGGCGGGGTTAGAGCCTGCAAGATGCTCTAACAGCATATTTCGAACTGAAATATCAGAAACGGTAACGTCAACTTTACCCCCGCATAAAAACACTATTGGGTGAGAGAGGTTTACTTTAGATTCTTCTATTGATATCGATGACAGTAGCTCTACTCGGCGATCTTCAAACTTCAAAATACCCTGCCTACACTCGACATAGTTTATAAACGACAACGGCTCACATCGTGAGCCGTTTTACTCTTTACCTAAAGGAAGCGCTAGAGGCCTCTGCGGGTTTTAGGAGCCTGCGACTGGGGCCCGCAGAGGCCTCTAGCGCACCTAATCCCGCTCAATAAATTTGAGTCTGGCTGTACACCCGACTAGGGTTTTCACCCCAATTCGCGTAAAGAGGACTTGATTATAGCTGATTATATGTTTTGGTCAACTTGTTGAATACTGCTAACGCCGCATTAAGGGGCAGGCAACGCAAATAACTGTACTAAAACTAGCCAGCCTTAACCTCAAATGCCAACCAAACCAAAACGGCCAAGCGTTGACTGTCCCTCTTGAATGCTTTGTTATGTAACTTTGCTAACTATTTCAAAGTATT
>NZ_VHSP01000017.1:0-3435 GCF_013048485.1 Vibrio sp. 1-1(7)
AAACAACTAACAAACTGTTTAAGAGTGATTCGCAACGCGTGGCATTTTTACTATGCGTTGGTATCAGTGTTTAAGGTGGTATGCGGGAGCTTCGGTATTGCGTTGCTCACACCTTAACAGGGCGTTAGCCGACATCAGAATGTTGAGTTATGGAGAATAAAGTGAATATAAGGAAAGCGATCAAGCAAGACTCTGATAAGTTATTAGAACTTATTGCACACAAAGCCGAGTTTGATCGAAGTATGAAAGGATTTAATGGTGAAATCTCTACGACCAAAGAGAAGATTGAACGTACTTTATTTGGTGATTATCCGTTTGCTCATGCTTTACTATTAGAAGTCGATGGGGAAGTTCAGGGATTCGCTTTATTTCATTACCGTTATTCTTCTTTTCGTGGTGAGCCTTTAATTTGGCTTGATGACTTACTAGTTATTGGTGAGCATCGGTCAAAGGGATACGGTGCTAAACTTATGCATGCATTGAAAATGGAAGCTAAAAGTTCATTAACTTCTCATATTTCATGGACAGCTAGCCCATACAACGTAAGAGCACACGAGTTCTACAAGAAGTTAGGAGCAGCAGTTGAACGAATGGATGGTCTTCGTCCGTATTTTAATTGGGCAATGTACGGCTAACAAACGCTTCAAGAGGGACTTCCAACGCGCGGCATTTTTATTATGCGTTGATTTTTGTGGTTACGGTGTTATGCGGAAACTTGGTAGTAGCGTTGTCAGCCCCTTAAGCGGGCGTTATAACTCATTGAAATTTCGAGGAAGGTATTATTTGGATTGGAAAACATTCACAGTTGAAATTGTAAAGGCAGTAGCTTGGCCTTTAGTCGTAGCAGTAATCGCTTTTCAACTGAAAGATAAAATATCGGAGCTACTACCTCGAATTAAAAAGCTAAAGCATAAAGATACGGAGTTAGAGTTCGCGGAAGGTGTAAGTAAGCTAGTCCGAGAACAAGAAGCTGAAGGTAATCATCAACCAGAGGTTCCCGTAACTAACGAAGTTCAGGAGCGGTATAATTTCTTGTTGAAACTGGCTGATATTTCTCCACGCTCGGCAGTACTAGAAGCATTTCGGGAAATAGAACATGCATCTGCGTCTACGATATCCAAATTATCAGCAGAACCGTCCGCACACGGTGGTAAATCACCTTTGAGTATACAAAGACAGTTGTCCGAATTAGCACTGACCAAAAATGAAGTCAAAATGTTTAATCAGCTCAGAGTGTTAAGAAACAAGGCTGCACATGACCGAGATTTTAATCTTCATGGAATGCCTATTGAGGCTTATATAGATCTTTCCTTAAGCTTGGCGAATAGAATTAGTTTGGCGGGAACTGAGTTATAACAAACGGTTCAAGAGGGACAGCCAACGCGTGGCATTTTTATTATGCGTTGGTTTTGGTGATTACGGTGTTATGCGGAAACTTGGTAGTGGCGTTGTCTGCCCCTTAACCGGGCGTTAGGCATATTGTAAGGAGACGGTGGTGAGATTTAATCCATTTGGTGATAGGCTTCGAGCTCTAGAATCAAGTATTTTGAAATATCGTTCATATGAAGTTCTTTTAGTTGTCTTCTATGTCGAGGAAATAAAAAATTTTGCTATGAGGACTATTCAGTCTAATGACCAACTTAAGTTGGGAGAGCCAAGAATAAGCCCTAAAACAAAGAAAAAATATCAGAAGCTATGGGATATTCTTGTTTCCGAAGGTGTACTAGAGCAAAGTGATAGGATATTGATAGAAGACCTGATTGAGTTCAGAAATAACTCAGCTCATTCACTCGCAGACTTGTTTTCTGATCTAAATACTGATGATGTATCAAAATTTGTTTCACAAAAGTTTTCTTATAATCATGGTGCAGCAGTGAAAGCTGAAAAAGTATATGAACGATTAGTCGAAAATATGAATGGTAATTATTTCCTAACAATTAGCACTGATAGTTATGTTTTTAGGAATGCTGAAAACTTATACAAAAAAGAAATGAAAAAATTGGCAGGTAAAATAAATAAGTTGTATGAGGAAAGAAAATTAGAAATCGAGCGTTTAAATGCTGAGCAAGATAGGTTTGCATCAGAACATATACAACTATTGAAGCCTATACATCCTGACAACAGAAAGGGTAACAATCAAATCACCCCAATAGGGAAAGCAACAATGGAAAAATTATTTGATTTAGGTTATAGCAACTTGTTTATATCTTATTCGATGAAAATAAGTTTGAGAACTGTCAAAGCTTATCAAAAGAAACTATATGCCTAACAAACTGTTTAAGAGTGATTCGCAACGCGTGGTATTTTCACTATGCGTTGATGCAAGTGATTAAGGTGGTATGCGGTGGCATCGGTATTGCGTTGCTCACACCTTAACAGGGCGTTAAGTTTCAATTATCTGATACATACAAGTAGAGAGAAATATGGAGTATTTAAAACAGCTGTTCACAATTTTACTAACGTTGGTTCTAGGTTCTTTCTTTTTCGTAGGGATTTTAGAAGATTTTAAAAGTGATGATTCGATCAAGGTAAAGCAGTTAGAAGACTATTTTAAACCGGCTCGAATAATGGCTAATGCTTGCCTGAAACAACAAAATAATTTATACCTACATTACCCTCAAAATGGCACATCATTACGCTTGTTTTATAATGCAATGTTCAATCTCATGGAAAACCCACAGCTTGAAAGTAACAATAGCTATGAGGTTGTTCTTAAAGGAATATTGCACAATATGCAAGTAACTCAAAAAACACAATCTGAGCTACCTAAGGCAGTTGCTGCATGTCGAGAGGAAGTTTTTTTGAGTCTTGAAGCTCTCTCTATAGCTACAGGTACATTCGAATACTTTAGTGAGCAATCGAAGGAAAGAAGTCAAAAACTTAACGAGGTCGCAAGATTATATGAGAAGAAGATAAATGAAATTTTAAGTGGCTTTGATGCTAAAGAATTAGAAAAAATGATGTATCAATTTGGTAGTTTGGACTTGAACTCTGATAATGAAATAAAAGCATTAATGGTAAAGTTTAGTGAAAAATTACCCATAATAGAATCTGTTAACTTTGTTCATTCTGAGCGAGAGCAAGAAATATACAGAATTGAAGCAGACTTTTTTTCTAAGATTCGTGAAAAATCCGCCACACAAATAGATGCAGGCTTTAAGCAAGGATTCTTCAGTTGGTTGATCAATTAGAAACTTAACAAGGCGTTAAAGAGGGATTCGCAACGCGTAGCATTTTCATTATGCGTTGATTTTATTGGTTTTTAGTGCAATGCGGTGAGTTGGTCGTTGCGTTGCTCACCCCTTAACGCGGCGTTATGCTTTATTTAGCCTCAGCAAAATCAATATATAATTTTAATGGGAAAACTTAGTCTGATTTAGACGTTTTTGTATTCTAATTTATTGATATTATGTGTTTATTTTTCTTTTTGGTGGC
>NZ_VHSP01000018.1:0-2750 GCF_013048485.1 Vibrio sp. 1-1(7)
TGCATGTTGATTTAGCTTTCGGCTTCTTTGTTCTTCGAGTTTTCCGTTTTTTCTTAATGGTAAAGTGGGTTTGCGATAAGTTTAGTGGTAGTCATTTTTTTCTTTGAACTAGGGCTCGCAGTTTCGTTGTTGCCACGCAAATTCTACTGGGTTACTGCTAACTTTTCATGTAAGTTAAACGATATTTGGTAAGGCTGTTCTTTGTAATGCTTTGAAATAGTTAGCAAAGTTACATAACAAAGCATTCAAGAGGGACAGTCAACGCTTGGCAGTTTTGGTTTGGTTGAGTATTTGAGGTTACGGCTGGGTAGTTTGAGTTTAGTTGTTTGCGTTGCCTGCCCCTTAATGCGGCGTTATGCTTAATCACCCAAAATCAGTGGTTTATGATTGTTCTTTATTCCCTTGGCTTGTGAGTTTCGTGCTCGTCGGCAAATTGGCTTCAGCGGGCGCTGTTTTCTGGACATCCATTCTTGGGCGCTAAAAATTCTGAGAGTTGCCTCAGTCAATTTTCGGGCAAGCACGAGATTAGGCCAGTTGGCTCAATCAGCAACTTGATCTTAGGTTTTTTCGTTTTAGCTGCCAAAGTTCAAAGTCTGATTTTCAAAATTATGAGTCATTTCAGTTTTTTTGGTTTTTGGGTTTTGTTTGTGCATCAAAGCTGAGTTAATCTTGGTTTTGGTAAAACGTAAGTCATTGAAGCTTAAGCATAACAAACGGTTCAAGAGGGACAGCCAACGCGTGGCATTTTTACCATGCGTTGGTTTTTGTGGTTACGTGTTATGCGGAAGCTTGGTTATGGCGTTGGCTGCCCCTTAACCGGGCGTTAGCAGAATTATGGAGAAATCGGTGAGTGTAGTACGAGTGATTTATGACCATAGAGTCGATGGTGAAGATCTTATTACCCATGAGAAAGAGGTCAGATTACATAGGGAACTATGTGAAATAATGGATGCTTATCCTTGGGCTGCAGAGATTGATGGTTTTGAAAAATATGGTGTGGGTGGTTGTTTCCACTTTTTACTTGGTAAGGATAACGTTTATGCATGTTACCAATATGTACCAGTTGATGTGCACTCAGGGATCTTGAATTTAGATATCGTTATGAAGCCTGGTTTTTTAAATATATTTGGACGTAAATCGGTTTCGAAAGACTTTGATATTGTTTCTATTCCAGAAGTTAAAGCTGCGGTAAAAGAGCTTTTTGAGCATACTGTTGAATCACTGTATGAAAAGTATAGGGGTTAAAAATTCTGCTAACAAAGCATTAAAGGAGGACAGTCAACGCTTGGCAGTTTTGGTTTGGTTGAGCATTTGAGGTTACGGTTGGTTAATTTGAGCGCAGTTGTTTGCGTTGTCTGCCCCTTAATGCGGCGTTATGTAACCGTAGAGAAAAAGACCACAATGTATTGAAATTTAAAGTGTTTTTATGGTTTTTTTACTTTGAATTTAGCTTCTGCTTTGTATATTCGATACTTTCAACTGATTGTTTTAATTGGTTATTTATATAGTTTGTAAAGTCAGTCTTATTCATGTTGATTTGGTTTTCGTCTTCTTTGTTCTTCGAGTCTTTGCTCTGGGTTTTAATGGCAAAGCGAGTTTGCGATAAGTTTGGTGGCAGTTATTTTTTCTTTGAACTAGGGCTCGCAGTTTCGCTGTTGTCACGCAAATTCTACTGGGTTACTGCTAACTTTTCATGTAAGTTAAACGGTATTTGGTAATGCTGTTCTTTGTAATGCTTTGAAATGGTTAGCAAAGTTACATAACAAAGCATTCAAGAGGGACAGTCAACGCTTGGCAGTTTTGGTTTGGCTGAGCATTTGAGGTTACGGTTGGTTAATTTGAGCGCAGTTGTTTGCGTTGCCTGCCCCTTAATGCGGCGTTATGTAACCGTAAAGAAAAAAGACCACAATGCATTGAAAAGTAAATATTTTTTATGATTGATCTAATTTCAATGTCGACTTTGTCTGAGCGAGTTTCATGCATGTTGATTTAACTTTCGGCTTCTTGTTCTTCGAGTTTTTTACTCTGGCTTCAATGGTAAAGCGAGTTTGCGATAAGCTTGGTGGCAGTCACTTTTTTCTTTGAACTAGGGCTCGCAGTTTCGTCGTTGCCACGCAAATTCTACTGGGTTACTGCTAACTTTTCATGTAAGTTAAACGATATTTGGCAATGTTGTTCTTTGTAATGCTTTGAAATAGTTAGCAAAGTTACATAACAAAGCATTCAAGAGGGACAGTCAACGCTTGGCAGTTTTGGTTTGGTTGAGCATTTGAGGTTACGGTTGGTTAGTTTGAGCGCAGTTGTTTGCGTTGCCTGCCCCTTAATGCGGCGTTATGTAACCGTAAAGAAAAAGACCGCAGTATATTGAAAGTTAAAGTTTTTTTATGCTTTTGCATTTTTAAGTTAGCTTCTATTTTATATGTCTTATGATTTTAACTTATTGTTTTAATAGGTTATTTATAAATTTTGCAAAGTCAGTCTTATTCATATTGGCTTAGTTTTCGTCTCCTTGTTCTTCGAGTCTTTGCTCTGAGCTTTATTGGTAAAGCTAGTTTGCGATAAGTTTAGTGGTAGTCATTTTTTTCTTTGAACTAGGGCTCGCAGTTTCGTCGTTGTCACGCAAATTCTACTGGGTTACTGCTAACTTTTCATGTAAGTTAAACGATATTTGGCAATGCTGTTCTTTGTAATACTTTGAAATAGTTAGCAAAGTTACATAACAAAGCATTCAAGAGGGACAGTCAACGCTT
>NZ_VHSP01000019.1:0-2012 GCF_013048485.1 Vibrio sp. 1-1(7)
ACGCACATAACAAACTGTTTAAGAGTGATTCGCAACGCGTGGCATTTTTACTATGCGTTGCGTTTAGTGTTTAAGGTGGTATGCAGCAGCTTCGGCATTGCGTTGCTCACACCTTAACAGGGCGTTATGCTTTATTGAGACTCAGCAAAATCAATATATAAATTTTAATGGGAAAACTTAGTCTGATTCAGAAGTTTTCCTTTTCTAAGTTGTTGATATTATGAGTTTATTGTTCTTTTTTGTGGCTATTGAAAGTTGAACGATACTCGTGCTTTTTCGGCAACTTTGCCCTGATAAATTGTGCTCGCAAAAGGTTCGATTGTCGCTGAAAGGTCTCTTTCTTTGGTGTTGATTGTTCATTGATTCCACCGGCTATTTCGCTTCAGCATGTTTGGGATCTCATTGGCTTCTTGCTTGCTGATAGTGTTTGGTTAGCGCAAGTTTATCGGCGAATGTGCGCTTTTTTCCGACTCTGCTCTGATAAATTGTATGCGTAAAAGGTTCGATTGTTGCTTAAAGGTCTCTTTCTTTGGTGTTGCTGGTTCATTGATTTCGCAGGCTATTTCGCTTCAACTTATTTGGGATCTTATAGGCACCAATGATTGCTGAAAGTAGGCAAGTTTATCATTTTGAGTTAAAGTGGGCGCAAGTAATAAATATTGTAAAAGTTCAATATAATCAATAGGTAATAAAGCATAACAAACGCTTCAAGAGGGACTTCCAACGCGTGGCATTTTTATTGTGCGTTGATTTCGGTGGTTACGGAGTTATGCGGAAACTTGGTAGTAGCGTTGTCAGCCCCTTAAGCGGGCGTTATGTAACCGTAGAGAAAAAGACCGCAATGTATTAAAAATTAAAGTTTTTTATGATTTCTTTGCTTTGAATTTAGCTTCTTTTTTGTATGTTCAGCACTTTTAAGTGATTGTTTAAATTGGTTATTTTTAAATTTATAAACCTAGTTTTATTCATATTGGCTTAGTTTTCGTCTCCTTGTTCTTCGAGTCTTTGCTCTGAGCTTTATTGGTAAAGCGGATTTACGATAAGTTTGGTGGTAGTCATTTTTTTCTTTGAACTAAGGCTCGCAGTTTCGTTGTTGTCACGCAAATTCTACTGGGTTACTGCTAACTTTTCATGTAAGTTAAACGATATTTGGTAAGGCTGTTCTTTGTAATGCTTTGAAATAGTTAGTAAAGTTACATAACAAAGCATTCAAGAAGGACAGTCAACGCTTGGCAGTTTTGGTTTGGTTGAGCATTTGAGGTTACGGCTGGTTAGTTTGAGCGCAGTGGTTTGCGTTGCCTGCCCCTTAATGCGGCGTTATGATGACTTTAAATTTACCTTATGAGGTTTTTAAATGGGCTGCTTTCGGCATTTTCAAGAACCAGCGATCTGTATATGTAAAAATTGCGGTGTATTCTTGTGTGAAAAATGTGCAATTTTATCAGGTGAGGGCTTTGTCTGCTCAGCGCTATGTCATGAACATATTGATAAGATTGAAAAACATAATCAGCAGAGTATCGAAATTTTGCAAGATAATATCATTAGCTCTAGCGCTGTTATAGCAGAGCTAACTGGCGCTCGGAAAGGGTATAGAGCATTAATAAGTTTGTATATTCTAATTACACTTCTCATCATAGCAACAGGAATAGATCGAGGTGATTATAATTATTCGATGACTTTTATTCTTATTTTAATTGTTTTGATTGGTTTTTCATTTTTTAGGTTGAAATCAATACAGTCAGCGTTGGATCGGTTATCAAGTCATCATAACAAACGCTTTAAGGAGGACAGCCAACGCTAGGCATTTTAGATTCAAATAAGTATATTTGAGGTTACGGTTGTTTTGTTTGAGTTTGGTTGGCATGCGTTGTCAGCCCCTTAAGCGGGCGTTATATTTTTTTAAGTTCAGCAATCAAAAGGATTCATGATGAACGTGGATAAAGCGAAAAAACGCATATTGAAACGAGTACAAAGAGGTTTCAAAGGTTATCCGCAAATATCTTTAGAGTATT
>NZ_VHSP01000001.1:0-1757469 GCF_013048485.1 Vibrio sp. 1-1(7)
GTTGTTCGAGACTAGAACGTTGATAGGCAGGGTGTGTAAGCGTTGTGAGGCGTTGAGCTAACCTGTACTAATAGCCCGTGAGGCTTAACCATACAACACCGAAGAGGTTTTGATGGGCTCAATTGAGCGCATTGAATGTGTAGAGAACGAAAACAGCTTTCCAGATTATTGAAAGATAAGGCTCTAGGCTCTAGGCCCTAGGTTCCTAGGAACTGTCTTTCAAACAAATTTTGCTTGGCGACCATAGCGTTTTGGACCCACCTGATCCCATGCCGAACTCAGCAGTGAAACGAAACAGCGTCGATGGTAGTGTGGGGTCTCCCCATGTGAGAGTAGAACATCGCCAGGCTTTAATACTTGTGTTTAGACTTAGCGTCTGAAAACAGAAACTCAATAAAGCAGCCAATTAGACTTTATCGAGTAACAAGACAATGTGGAGCGGTAGTTCAGTTGGTTAGAATACCGGCCTGTCACGCCGGGGGTCGCGGGTTCGAGTCCCGTCCGCTCCGCCATTCATAAAGAGCTTTGCTAAACAGCAAGGCTTTAGTTGTAAGATTATTTAGGGGTGTAGCTCCAATTGGCAGAGCAGCGGATTCCAAATCCGCGTGTTGGGAGTTCGAATCTCTCCACCCCTGCCATATTTTAAGAAGGTCTTAGTCATATGATTAAGACCTTTTTTGATCTAAAGCTAATAGCCTTAATTTCGGTTGGTTCCAAAGGGGCTGCTTGTATTGGCATCCAAAAAAATAAGCGTGTTGGAAATTCGAATCTCTCCCCCTTTTGCGCATCACAAAAATTTCGATAAAGATATTTTTTTATATGTTTATCCACTTGATATATTGAAGCATTTCCCTTGCTTCTATCGTTTGCTTGTTCTTTTTCTGTTATCATTTTGTTGTGTTGGAGGGTGATACCCCTCTTCTTTTGTTACGCAATATGGTCCGGTGTGGATAGGATATTGCGGGTTTATTAACGAGAGAAAAACCTCGCAGTATTAAGCCTATTTAATACTAGACCTAGACTATATTTCGCATAACTCAGGGTTGAAAATACATTATGAATAAGGTTATTGAAACGATCCAAGCGCATCGATCTATTCGTGCGTTTAAAGAGCAGCCGATCAGTCAGGAACAATTGGATAACATTATTGCTTCTGGTATTGCGGCTTCTTCTTCTAGCTTGATTCAAGCGATCTCCATCATTCGAGTAACGGATCAAAAAAAACGTGCACAGCTCGCTAAATTAGCAGGCCAGCAGCCTTATGTTGAGACTGCTGCTGAGTTTCTGATTTTTTGCATTGATTATCAGAGACATTATTCGATTAATAATGATGTTAAAGCTGAATTTATGGAGCTGGCTTTAATTGGAGCAATTGATGCTGGAATCATGGCACAAAACTGTTTACTTGCCGCCGAATCAATGCAGCTTGGAGGGGTTTATATTGGTGGCTTGAGAAATTCACCTAATGAGGTGGATGAGTTGTTGCAATTGCCGCCATATTCGGCCGTTTTATTTGGGTTATGTTTAGGTTATCCCGATCAAAATCCTGAATTGAAACCTCGTTTAAGTGCAAACGTTATTGTTCATGAAAATACTTACCAGCCATTAGATTTGAGGCAGATTAAACTTTATGATCAAAAAATGAGTCGCTACTATCAGTCTCGGTCGACGAATACAAAGCAGCAAGGATGGTCTGAGCAAATTTGTCGCAAGTTGAGTCAAGAGTCGAGACCTTTTATGCTCGATTACTTAAATAAAAAAGGGTTGGCCAAAAAATAGCGGTAAAAATCCGCCCCTCACTTTTCATGAAGAGAGGCGGTTTTTTATGATTCATTACCTTGTTCTGAAAAGGATTGCCGGTTCTTTCTTGCATTACTTAGCATATTGTTAAAGTAATGGCGTAACGAATACAGCATCAATAAGCTCGGAATAACCATTAATGCGGTTAAAATGAAAAATAATGGCCAGTTATCAAGGTATTCGGCTAGCTCACCACTGAAGGAGGCGAGCGTTGTTCTACTGAAGTTACCCAGAGAGGCGAGCAGGGCGTATTGTGTTGCAGAAAAGGCTTGGCCAGTCATGACTGTTAAAAATGATACAAATGCGACTGTTGAAAATGCAGTCGTGAAATTATCAACTAAAATAGTTGCGAGAAGAAGATGCTCATTAGGCCCTGTTTGAGCGATCCAAGCGAACATTAAATTACTGGCTGACATCGCAATGCCACCTATCATTAGGCCTCGCACAATACCAAAGCGAACATTAAACATACTGCCAACGAAAGTAAATAACATCGTAATGCCCCAACCAATCAATTTGGAATAATAACCGATCTGTTCATTACTAAAGCCAATATCTTTATAAAAAGCAATCGACATTCTACCCAAGAAGGCTTCACCTATCTTAAATAAAAAGACAAAAAGTAGCAGTGTGATTGCGACACGAGAGCCATTGCGACGAAAGAAATCAATAAAAGGTTCGAATAGAGTGACACTTAACCAACTAATTGCTTTAAAATGAACAACTTGGTTATGCCTCTCTTCTGCTTGTTTTTGTAGCTTATCTCTGTATGTTTTAGGCTCACTGACTAATACAGTAAATAGCATGAGTAGAATAATAACGGCGGCCATTCCGTAATAAACCATGTTCCAGCCAATATCATCGGCATTGATAAAAGCAAAGTAACCAGGAAGAGAGTATCCCGTCCACCAGCCAATGACGGCCATTGCTGATGCTTGCGGTAGCTTAGATTGTTCGGATTTTTGAAAAGTATCGATTCGAAAAGCATCAATGGCGATATCTTGCGTTGCCGAGGCAATTGCAATGCAGAGTGCCAGAATTGACATCGCAGCAAGGTTGCTGGTTGGGTTCATGCCAGCAATACATAAAGTGCAAATAAACACAAACAATTGGCAAAAGAGAATCCAACTTCGTCTTTGCCCTAAGCGTGCATGTAAAAAAGGTAATTTTACGCGATCAACTAATGGAGCCCATAAAAAATTAATCGCATAAACAGAAAATACACTACCAAAGTAGCCAATAGCGGCAAGAGTCAAGCCTGCATCTTTAAGCCACCCCGACATATTTGAGCCGATCAACACCCATGGAAAGCCGCTAGAGCAACCGAGCATAAAAACCCATAAAAGTCGGCGATCAAGATAACTTTTAAATGTTTGTGACCAAGTGAGAGAGTGAGCTTTGCTCGGCATGAAGCAACATCCTTATCAAGTTAGCCCTAATGCTTAGGGCTAATCAAGATTAATCAATGAGCGTTACTTTCGTAACAATAATCGGCGTGATCGGGACATCACTCATACGTCCCTTAGTGTGGGTAGGTTGGGTTGCCATATCTTGAATGGTACTGAATCCTTCAATAACCTCACCGAAAACAGCATACCCGTCTTGCCTTGTACTTGCATTGAGAAAATCATTATCGACAAGATTAATAAAAAATTGTCGGGTGGCTGAATCAGGATTAGTCGTTCGTGCCATTGCTACGGTTGCAGTATTATTTGCTAAACCGTTTCTCGCTTCGTTTTTGATGGGAGGGTAGCTCTCTTTGGGTACCATTTTTTCATCAAAACCACCACCTTGAACCATAAAGCCAGGAATGACTCGATGAAAAAGAGTACCAGTATAGCTACCATCTTTTACATATTTAAGGAAGTTAGCTGTTGTGAGTGGCGCTTGTTCCTGATTAAGCTCGATAACAAACTCACCTGATGAGGTTTCAAACTTCACTTTTGGCCCCGCCCAGAGATTGGTACTCATGACAGTCAAAATGAACAGTAGCCATTGCTTAGCCATGGAAACGTTCCTTCATATAATTTTTAAGCTCGTCATCATTTGCCATTTCTTTGAGAACCAAGTTAATGACATCGTTAAGTACTTTTTCTATATCTTGATTTGACGCGCTCAACGCAGCACTACGTTTAGCGGTGCCAGTATAACTTTTTATTAGCTTACCTTTTGGCGTTTCAGCTGTTACCTCAAGGGTTACTTTAGCATCCATTTCATTGGAGGTAATCGAGTGAACAACGTTAACGAGGAGCTCTTGAACCTCTAGAGTTAGGGTATTTTCACTGTTGACGGTTAAGCGAAAGCCTTGTGATGAAAACTGTTCTGATAACGCATTTTCAAGTGCAATACGCACATTTTGTTTAGGATGAATCGGTTCGATATTATTGCGTCCACTATCGACGAGAGCAACGTATTGTGCCGAACGGATGTCTTTACTTACTAAAGTAAACGCAGCGTTATCGACCACGGCACTATTACTTAGCGTCGGTTTAGGTATGAAGTTAATTTGTTCTTGCTGTGGTGCTGCACATGCGTTGAGTAGCATCATGGTTGCGACGATAACCAGTTTTTTCATGGTCAATTCCTTTCGTTAAGTCAATCGGTTTAATAGCGTCAGTCTTATTGCTTAATAGCCTGTAAGATAACAAATTTTGCATTACTAGCGACAGTTTTTACTTGGCTTTTACCAAATAGTCGTTTGAGTTTTATATCGTAGCCGAGATGACGATTGCCAATCACTAATAACTTTCCTTCTTGGTTAAGAACTCGTTTGGCATCGCAGAACATTTGCCAAGCAATATGATCGGTAATCGCTTGTTGCTGATGAAATGGAGGATTACAGACGATCAATTGAGTCGAATTATCCGCAAAACCATCTAAGCAATTATTGACTAAACATTCGAATTGTCGACCGGGTGCTAGGTTGTTGAGTAAGTTTAGCCTTGTAGACTCTACAGCCATGAAACTTTCATCGACACAGGTTAGTTGTACTTGTGGGTTTAGCTGTCCGAGTTTTACCGATAACACACCATTGCCGCATCCTAAATCAATGGCCGTGAGAAGAGTGTCATCACTCGGTAAATAATTGAGAAAAAAACGAGCACCTTGATCGAGCTTCTCTCCTGAGTAGACATTGGGTAAATTCGTGAGTTCAATTGGATGGTTCTCCACTTTCCAACAAGTGGTTGTCGAGGTGGGGAGGGCATGCTTGCTGTTAGCATAACTAAATATAAGGCGATGTTTTTTCCACGCTAAGGACGTTTTTGTTTGCCCTAAATATTGACTAAAAAGCTGTAGAGTTGAAGTATGAATCTCTTTGGCTTTATTAACAGCAATCACAGGACAATCACTCGATAGTGACTGTCTCAACTGGGTTAATTGCCAGACAAGGTGGCGGTTATTACGCGGTACTTGTATTAGCACTAAGTCAATATCAGAGGGGAGACTTCCCATTGTGTTGGTTAATGTGATTGAAGGGCATTGATTCGCCATTAAGTTTTGTTTGATCGCCTGATGAGCAATAAACGAATCGCTCATTACGGTTACTGTATGCGACTTTGAGAACCAACAGCTGAGCGCTCCAAAATGGTCATTGAGAATCAAAATATGCTGATTCGGAGGGAGCGATAACGACGCCACATGCGTAATTAAATATTCATCTCCTGCATCCCATGCTTGCAGGGTTTCATTACTTCGTTGTGGGAAGCGGTGCAAGGTCAAGGTTTGATCGTATAGCGTCAGCTCTGTTTTCATATTGAGGTTACTAGCATAATTTAATCACCTAACTATTGTCGCAAATGGTTGCAGAACAAGAAACCAAAACCTTTCCCTTATCGTTTTGCGCGAGTAAACTTATCCCTATCGAGTCATGAAACATTGTGTATTAAGGAAACGCCATGCTTCAAGAAGTCATTGAAACGAAATTGCATCATGCATTTCATCCACAATATTTGAAAGTCATTAATGAGAGTTACATGCACAATGTCCCAGCAGGCTCTGAAAGTCATTTTAAAGTGATTGTTGTCAGTTCTGATTTTGATGGATTACGATTGGTTGCTCGTCATCGTCAAGTCAATCAAGTTTTGCTGGACGAATTATCTACTCATATTCACGCATTAGCGATTCATACCTATACCCCACAGGAGTGGCGAGAACAACAAGATGGGGTGCCAGAAAGCCCAATGTGCATGGGAAATAATAACCAATAAAAAGGCAATATCCATGCTTAGTATCCTCGTTAGACATGTGCTACAGAGCGGTTTTTTTAACTAAATGTCTACAATTGCTTGTGATGAGTATCAGGGGAAACAGGTTTATGGTGACGTGAATCGCTGTGGCTATCGGTCATTCGAGTCAATGCTATTATCCATGATTTTGGTCGCGTATTTTTATTGTGCGATATGTCAAATTTATGATTATTAATTAATCCTGATGGTGTGTTTCTTGGTAAATAAAGCGAACGAAGCTGGGATTGGTCATGGCATCAAGTTCCCAAAAGATGTTAAACTACTGCACCTAATAAGTCTCATTATGAAAATGTGATGGGATTTTAAAAAGGATGTTGCGGTTTTGGTGTTAACACAACCAGAAGCGGACACTGTAATGTCGTGTCTAGAGTACAGTTAACGGTATTTTGGCTTACATCCTAAGCCCATAGTTATCCATTAATGTCTCGAATTTACGCAATGAAAGAATCTTTTTCCCGATAAAAAAGTAGTGCAAGTGCGTATGATTACAATAAAAAAGGGTTTGGACCTTCCTATTGCTGGAACTCCTGCCCAGGTGATTAATGACGGTGTTGCCGTCACAAAAGTCGCCTTGCTTGGCGAAGAGTACGTTGGTATGCGTCCTACGATGCATGTCCGCGTAGGTGATGAAGTAAAGAAAGCTCAAGTTCTTTTCGAAGATAAAAAGAACCCAGGTGTCCTATTTACTTCACCTGTCTGTGGCAAAGTTATTGAAGTTAACCGTGGCGCAAAGCGGGTCCTTCAATCTGTTGTGATTGAAGTGTCTGGCGATGAGCAAATAACGTTCAATAAGTTTGAAGCCAATCAGCTAGCGAGTTTGGACCGTGATGCGGTGAGAGCTCAGTTGGTTGAATCTGGTTTATGGACAGCATTGCGTACTCGTCCGTTTAGCAAGGTTCCCGCTATTGACTCCCATACTAAGGCGATTTTCGTTACTGCGATGGATACTAACCCATTAGCAGCCGATCCTAGTGTGATCATCAATGAGCAATCCGAAGCTTTTATTGCAGGTTTAGATGTGCTTTCTGCTTTGACAGAAGGCAAAGTGTATGTGTGTAAAAAAGGAACGAGTTTACCTCGCTCATCACAAAATAATGTTGAAGAACATGTTTTTGATGGCCCTCATCCTGCCGGTCTTGCTGGTACACATATGCATTTTCTTTACCCGGTTAATGCTGAAAATGTCGCATGGAGCATTAACTATCAAGATGTGATTGCATTCGGTAAGCTGTTTTTGACCGGTGAGCTGTATAATGAACGCATCGTTTCGTTAGCTGGCCCTGTAGTTAATCATCCTCGATTGCTACGCACCGTCATGGGGGCAAGTTTAGATGAGCTGACTAATAACGAATTGATGCCCGGTGAAGTTCGTATCATTTCAGGTTCTGTCTTGTCTGGCGTTCAAGCCTCGGGCCCTCATGCTTATCTGGGACGTTATCATCTTCAAGTCTCGGTCTTACGTGAAGGGCGAGAGAAAGAGTTTCTTGGCTGGGCGGCTCCTGGTAAGAATCGTTTTTCGGTTACGCGCTCTTTCCTCGGTCACTTATTCAAAGGACAGTTGTTCAATATGACAACCAGTACCAATGGTAGTGATCGTGCAATGGTACCGATTGGCAACTATGAAAAAATTATGCCGCTAGATATGGAGCCAACGTTGTTACTCCGTGATCTTTGTGCTGGGGATACCGATAACGCTCAACGTTTAGGTGTACTCGAACTGGATGAAGAAGATCTAGCATTATGTACCTTTGTATGTCCTGGCAAATATGAATACGGAGCTATCCTTCGTGAATGCCTCGACAAGATTGAGAAGGAAGGGTAATTTTCATGGGCCTTAAAAAGTTTCTTGAAGACATTGAGCATCATTTTGAACCCGGTGGTAAACATGAGAAGTGGTTTGCTCTATATGAAGCTGCTGCAACACTATTTTATACACCTGGTACAGTAACAAAGAAAAGCTCACACGTACGTGATAGCGTCGACTTAAAACGTATCATGATCATGGTTTGGTTCGCGGTATTTCCTGCGATGTTTTGGGGAATGTACAATGCCGGGGGCCAAGCTATTGCTGCACTGCAACATATGGCTTTATTAGGTCAGATTGATCTAGCTAGCACCGTTGCTGGTAATTGGCATTATTGGCTTACCGAGATGTTAGGCGGCAGCATAACTGGAGCGGGTTGGGGAACGAAGATGCTTTTAGGAGCAACCTATTTCCTTCCAATCTATGCGACAGTTTTTCTCGTCGGTGGTTTCTGGGAAGTGCTCTTCTGTATGGTGCGTAAGCATGAAGTGAACGAAGGCTTCTTTGTTACGTCTATCCTCTTTGCTCTTATCGTGCCCCCCACATTACCATTATGGCAAGCCGCTTTGGGTATCACCTTTGGTGTGGTTGTTGCGAAAGAGGTGTTTGGTGGTACGGGACGTAACTTCCTAAACCCAGCTTTGGCGGGACGTGCATTTTTATTCTTTGCCTATCCAGCTCAAATTTCTGGTGATTTAGTCTGGACTGCAGCAGATGGTTTTTCTGGGGCAACAGCACTTAGCCAATGGTCTCAAGGCGGAAGCGGTCAGTTGGTTAATGCTGCAACGGGACAAGCCATTACTTGGATGGATGCATTCATTGGTAATATTCCAGGTTCGATCGGTGAAGTTTCTACACTGGCATTAGCGATTGGGGCCGCTTTCATTGTTTACATGGGAATCGCATCTTGGCGCATTATTGCTGGGGTTATGATCGGTATGATTGCACTTGCTACATTATTTAATGTAGTGGGCTCAGACAGCAACGCCATGTTTAGTATGCCTTGGCATTGGCATCTGGTGTTAGGTGGCTTTGCTTTTGGTATGTTCTTTATGGCAACAGACCCCGTGTCTGCATCATTTACAAATAAAGGTAAATGGGCATATGGAATTTTGATCGGTGCAATGTGTGTGCTAATCCGAGTTGTCAACCCCGCATACCCTGAAGGCATGATGCTAGCGATTTTATTCGCTAACCTATTTGCTCCTCTTTTCGACCATCTCGTTGTCGAGAGAAACATCAAACGGAGACTAGCACGCTATGGCAAGTAGTAACGATAGCATTAAAAAGACCCTGTTTGTTGTTATTGCACTGAGCCTCGTGTGCTCGATCATTGTATCGGGAGCCGCGATAGGCTTACGTGAGAAACAGCAGATAAATGCACGTCTAGATAAGCAAAGCAAAATTATCGAGGTAGCAGGTATCGAAGCTTCTGGTTCAATACCAGAACTCTATACACAGTATATTGAACCTCGTTTAATTGACTTCAAAACGGGTAATTTTATAGAGCGGGCTGAAGATGGCTCAACCGCTGCTGATTTTGATCAGCGTAAAGCTGCCAAAACGGCCGATGAGTCAATCAAACTTCCTGCCGACCAAGACGTCGCAAAAATTATTCGTCGCTCCAACACCGGTATTGTTTATTTAGTGAAAGATGGCAATCAAGTATCGAGAGTGATCCTTCCGATTCATGGCAACGGTTTATGGTCGATGATGTATGCTTTTGTTGCGGTCGAAACCGATGGTAATACCGTGTCGGGGATTACTTATTACGATCAAGGTGAAACTCCTGGGTTGGGTGGTGAGGTTGAAAACCCATCTTGGCGTGCTCAATTTGTTGGTAAGCAATTATTTGATGAGAATCATAAACCCGCAATTAAAATTGTAAAAGGTGGTGCTCCAGAAGGTTCCCAACATGGTGTGGACGGTTTATCTGGTGCGACATTGACCAGCAACGGTGTACAAAATACCTTTGACTTCTGGTTGGGAGATATGGGTTTTGGTCCTTTCTTGGCAAAAGTTCGTGATGGAGGTCTTAACTAATGTCTAGTACTAAAGATCTTAAAAAGAGCATTCTCGCCCCAGTGTTAGACAATAACCCAATTGCCTTACAGGTATTGGGGGTTTGTTCTGCTCTAGCAGTAACCACCAAACTAGAAACAGCTTTTGTTATGACGTTAGCGGTTATGTTTGTAACGGCGCTGTCTAACTTTTTTGTTTCATTGATCCGTCATCATATCCCTAATAGCGTACGGATTATCGTACAAATGGCGATTATTGCTTCATTGGTTATCGTGGTTGACCAGTTTTTAAAAGCTTACCTGTACGATATTTCCAAGCAGTTATCGGTATTCGTTGGTTTGATTATTACTAACTGCATTGTTATGGGGCGCGCGGAAGCGTTTGCGATGAAGTCGGCACCAATTCCTTCTTTAATCGATGGTTTGGGTAATGGTTTGGGTTATGGTTTTGTTCTGATTACCGTCGGTTTTTTCCGCGAACTATTAGGCTCAGGCAAGCTATTTGGTTTGGAAGTTTTGCCGCTTATTAGCAATGGTGGTTGGTATCAACCTAATGGTTTGATGCTGCTTGCACCATCTGCATTCTTCCTAATTGGCTTCTTGATCTGGGCAATTCGTACGTTCAGACCAGAGCAAGTAGAAGCGAAGGAGTAAGATCGTAATGGAACATTATATTAGCCTGCTGGTTAAATCGATTTTTATCGAAAACATGGCTCTGTCTTTCTTCTTAGGAATGTGTACTTTCTTGGCGGTTTCTAAGAAAGTAAAAACCTCCTTTGGGTTGGGGATCGCAGTTGTTGTGGTACTAACTATTGCTGTACCCGTGAATAATCTTGTTTATAACCTGATTTTAAGAGAGAACGCTCTCGTTGAGGGGATTGACCTCAGTTTTCTTAACTTCATTACCTTTATCGGTGTCATCGCTGCCTTAGTACAGATCTTAGAAATGATTTTGGATCGTTTCTTTCCACCTCTGTATAACGCATTAGGTATTTTCCTACCGCTAATCACGGTGAACTGCGCCATCTTTGGTGGGGTTTCATTTATGGTGCAACGTGATTACAACTTCACAGAGTCGATTGTTTATGGCTTTGGTTCTGGCGTTGGTTGGATGCTGGCAATTGTTGCACTTGCGGGGATTCGTGAAAAAATGAAATATTCAGACGTTCCTCCTGGTTTACGTGGTTTAGGGATCACTTTTATCACGGTAGGGTTAATGGCGTTAGGCTTTATGTCTTTCTCTGGTGTTCAACTGTAAGTCGGGTAGGCCGCAACAATAAAGGAATAGTCAATGCTAAGTATTATTCTTGGTGTCGTGATGTTTACCATTATCGTACTTGCTTTGGTTTTAGTGATTTTATTTGCTAAATCAAAACTAGTACCAACAGGTGACATTACAATCTCAATTAATGGCGATCCTGAAAAAGCGATCGTGACACAGCCTGGTGGCAAACTACTCAGTGCCTTAGCGGGTGCCGGTGTATTCGTTTCATCTGCCTGTGGTGGTGGTGGCTCTTGTGGCCAGTGCCGAGTTAAAGTGAAATCAGGTGGTGGAGATATCCTTCCGACTGAACTTGATCACATTACTAAAGGTGAAGCCCGCGAAGGCGAACGTTTGGCATGTCAAGTTGCAGTGAAAACAGATATGGATCTTGAATTACCAGAAGAAATTTTTGGTGTGAAAAGATGGGAATGTGAAGTTATCTCCAATGATAATAAAGCCACCTTTATTAAGGAGCTTAAGTTACAAATTCCTGATGGTGAGTCTGTTCCATTCCGTGCCGGTGGTTATATTCAGATCGAAGCGCCTGCGCATCATGTTAAATATGCTGATTTCGATGTCCCTGAAGAGTATCGTGGTGATTGGGATAAGTTTAACTTATTCCGTTACGAGTCTAAGGTGGATGAAGATATTATTCGTGCGTACTCAATGGCTAACTATCCAGAAGAGTTTGGTATTATTATGCTTAACGTGCGAATTGCAACGCCTCCGCCAAACAACCCTGATGTACCACCCGGTCAAATGTCCTCTTATATTTGGTCGTTGAAGCCAGGTGATAAGTGCACGATCTCTGGTCCTTTTGGTGAATTCTTCGCTAAAGATACCGATGCAGAGATGGTCTTTATCGGTGGTGGTGCTGGTATGGCACCGATGCGTTCTCATATTTTTGATCAGCTTAAGCGTCTTAAATCTAAGCGTAAAATGTCATTCTGGTACGGTGCGCGTTCTAAACGTGAAATGTTCTATGTTGAAGATTTCGACATGCTACAAGCTGAAAACGACAACTTTGTTTGGCACTGTGCTTTGTCTGATCCGATGCCAGAAGATAATTGGGACGGTTACACTGGCTTTATTCATAATGTTTTATATGAACATTATCTTAAAGATCATGAAGCACCAGAAGATTGTGAGTTCTACATGTGTGGTCCACCGATGATGAATGCGGCCGTGATCAGCATGCTGAAAGATTTGGGTGTCGAAGATGAAAACATCCTACTTGATGACTTTGGTGGTTAAGCTACGATAAGCCTCATATCGATGGCTGGCTCTGATGAGTCAGCCATTATTTTTCCAATGTATAAACATATGAGTGAGAGAAAATAGGTGTATTAATGCTTGTACAATACACCTATGTTTTCATCACGGCTCCGAGAGGTATAAACACGTGAAAAAATGGCTTGTTGCATTAACAGCGTTATTGCTATTTTCTGGATGTGAGAAATCGATTGAACTGGTGCATTTATCTGGCCCGACAATGGGGACAACTTACAACATTAAGTATACTCAGCAAGCTGGCATTCCAGACTCATCCTTACTTCATAAAGAAATAGATCGTTTATTGGAGGAGGTGAATGATCAAATGTCGACTTATCGTGAAGATTCCGAACTGAGTCGATTTAATCGTTACCAAGGAAATGAACCATTTTCTGTTTCTAAACAAACTGCAATCGTTGTAAAAGAAGCCATACGGTTAAATACGCTCACACAAGGAGCATTAGATGTCACCGTTGGTCCATTAGTCAATCTGTGGGGATTTGGCCCTGAAGCACGTCGCGATATCGTGCCTAGTGAAGAAGATTTAGCGCAGCGTAAAGCGAAAACGGGAATCACACATTTATCGGTTGAGGGACATTCGCTGCAAAAAAATATTCCCGATCTGTATGTTGATCTATCGACCATTGCCAAAGGTTGGGGAGTGGATGTTGTTGCCGATTATATTGAGTCTCAAGGAATTGAAAACTATATGGTCGAGGTCGGTGGTGAAATCCGCTTAAAGGGGTTGAATCAGGATGGTGTGCCTTGGCGAATTGCGGTTGAAAAGCCGGATACAGACGAGCGGGCGGTACAAGAAATTATTGAGCCAGGCGATATGGCTATTGCCACCTCTGGGGATTACCGTAACTACTTTGAACGTGATGGTGTACGTTATTCTCATATTATTGATCCAAAGACAGGCTACCCTATTCATAACCATGTTGTTTCAGTTACGGTGTTGGATAAATCTAGTATGACAGCAGATGGTTTGGCGACCGGATTAATGGTGTTAGGGGAAGAAAAGGGAATGGCTATCGCTGAATTAAACCACATTCCAGTATTTATGATTGTAAAGACAGCCAATGGTTTTGAGGAATTAGCTTCCAGTGCATTTAAACCTTACCTTAATCGCCAACCGAATCAGTGAGTCAACACAATGAATACATTTCTAATTACTTTTGCCATCTTTGTTGCTGTGATTGCAGCAATGGCTGTGGGCTATATTTTTCAAAAGAAAGTCGTGAAAGGGAGCTGTGGAGGTTTAGGAGCGGTTGGTATCGATAAAGTTTGTAACTGTCCTGAGCCTTGTGATGCTCGTAAAAAACGGGAAGCTCGAGAAGCGATTCGTGCTGAGCGTATTGCGGCGTGGGAAAAAGATCGTATAGCATGAGCAATTGCTAAGATCTTGGCTTCGGTTGGGATTATTTTCTGCTGCTGACTTTGCAAAATAGAGGAATGTTTATATACTGTTTTTTTAAACAGTATTTCTTTAGGGGGCAGAGCTGAATAGAAAGATTATCCATATCGATATGGACTGTTTCTATGCTGCCGTAGAAATGCGTGATAATCCGCAGTATCGTGGTCACCCCATCGCGGTTGGTGGTCATGAAAAGCAGCGTGGCGTTATTAGTACTTGTAACTATGAGGCGCGAGCATTTGGTATTCGCTCAGCAATGCCAACCGCACAGGCTATCAAACTATGCCCCCATCTACTGGTTATCCCTAGCCGTATGCCAGTTTATCAGGCTATTTCTCGCCAAATTCACGCTATTTTCCGTCGTTATACTGAGATCATTGAGCCTTTATCGCTTGATGAAGCTTTTCTTGATGTGAGCAATACAACGATATGCCATGGCAGCGCAACGTTAATTGCAGAGGCTATTCGCCGAGATATCAGCAATGAATTACAATTGACCGCATCGGCAGGGGTCGCTCCAGTCAAATTTTTAGCCAAAGTCGCTTCGGATATCAATAAACCCAACGGTATCTATGTGATTACACCTGATATTGTGCAAGATGTGGTGGATAAACTACCATTGGGAAAAATTCCCGGAGTAGGTAAAGTGAGCTTGGCCAAGCTTAACCAAGCTGGTTTTTTTCTGTGTCAAGATATTAAACACAGCAATTATCGAGAATTATTACGTCATTTTGGTCGTTTAGGTGCCTCTTTATGGAACAAAAGCCATGGTATCGATAATCGACCAGTGGTGACTGAACGTGAGCGTAAATCTGTGGGGGTTGAACGGACTTTCAGTGAAAATATTGCCACTTATGATCAATGTTGGCAGGTTATTGAGCACTATTTATATCCAGAATTAGATAGTCGACTGACCAAAGCCTCTCCTCAAAGGAGGATTATCAAGCAGGGGATCAAAGTAAAATTTGCCGATTTTCAGTTGACGACCATAGAACATGGTTCTTCACAGCTCGAATTAGAAGATTTTAAAACATTATTGGCGGAAGTGCTGACGCGACAAAAGGGAAGAGAAATTCGCTTATTAGGTTTGCACGTGATGCTAAAACCCCTTCAACCTTTCCAGCAATTAAGCTTTTTATCTTTTTAGGCTATCTTTTCGGCATCTCAATTATTTTATTGCATTAAAATTAGGTGTTACGGTATTTTTTTTGATTCTTTTAGCAAAGTATTTCATTAACGATTGTTAAATCTATATATTTCCATTATTGTACTAGCCTACTAGTTTGATGATGTGTGAGTGGTTATGACACAAAATAGTTCTCGTGAAACGTTTGGCTCACGCCTTGGCTTTATTTTAGCCGCTGCGGGCGCGGCTGTTGGGCTTGGTAATATTTGGGGGTTTCCGACTCAAGCAGCCAGTAACGGTGGCGGTGCTTTTCTATTAGTGTATCTAATTTTGATTTTTATCGTTGCCTTTCCCATGTTAGTGGTAGAGATGGCAATTGGACGCTCAGGTCAAGCAAACCCGGTCGATAGTATGCGCTCATTAACGGGCCATACGTTTGGAAAAAAAATAGGCGCTTTAGTGGGTTGGATTGGTTTGAGTGTTCCTAGCACGGTATTGGCTTTTTATAGTATTGTCGGTGGGTGGATCATTTGCTTCTTATTTGCCGCATTTACCGACTTATTGGGATTTGAATCAGCTAGCCTATGGTTAAAAGGATTCTCGGTTGAACGCAACTTATTCGGTACTCTAATCTTCTATCTTTTGACGATTTTGATTGTTCGTGGTGGGGTCAAGCACGGTATTGAAAAGTGGTCGACACGTCTTATGCCTGCCTTATTTGTGCTGTTTGGTATTTTATTTATTTACATCATGATGCAACAAGGTGCGATGGATGGTTTGAAGCATTATCTTATCCCAGACTTTGAAAAAATCTGGGATAGAAAGCTGATTTTAGCCGCAATGGGACAAGGCTTTTTTTCTTTAACGATTGGTGGTTGCTCGATGTTAATTTATGGTTCTTACCTGAGTAAGAAAGAAAACCTACCTAAAATGGCAATGAATGTAACTTTGGTTGATACCAGCGTCGCTTTTATTGCTGGCCTTGTTGTGATGCCTGCGATGTTTGTTGCAATGAATAAAGGGGTTGAAATTTATGCACAAGACGGGTCATTACTCAGTTCCGATACCTTGGTATTTACTGTATTACCGATGATGTTTGATAGTTTAGGGTTACTGGGGCAATTATTTGCTGCGGTTTTCTTTTTGCTATTAACGATTGCGGCATTAACTTCATCGATTTCTATGCTTGAGTGTCCCGTGGCTTTGGTAAGTGAACGTTTGAATACCTCACGAGGCGCGACCAGTTGGGTTCTTGGCGGTGTGATTGCGTTATTTAGCGTTGTTATCGTGTACAATTTTGCAAGCTTATTTGGCTTGGTAGCGATGGCGGCGACACAATATTTACAACCGACAGCGGCATTAATGTTTTGTTTATTTGGTGGTTGGGTATGGAGCCGTAATGGTAAATTTAAAGAGCTGCAACAAGGTTATCCTGAATTTTCTCAAAGTTTATTTGCGAAAATCTGGCCAGGTTATGTTCGCTTTGTGTGTCCGATTTTAGTGGCTACGGTCATTTGGGCTTCGTTTGCTTAATTTGTCTAGTCTATAGTCAAGCCCTTGAGGAATATAAACCAAGGGCTTTTTGTATTAAGCAGGAGAAGGGGGCATAATTTGCCCTGTGGTTAGCGGTTCTAAATCAGTATCGATAACTTCTTCAATAAAATCTCCTACGACTTGCTCAACCATCTCATCACTTTGTTTAAAGTAAGCCAGATGAAAAATCGCATCCCCTTCATTAACGAGAGGCAAGGTTTGCTGGCCGATGACTATTCCACCTTTATTGGCGGTAATTTCTATCTCTACATTACCTAATGGAGAGTTGATATAAGCCAGTGTTTGTCCTTTTTCTACTTTATCACCCAGAGAAACGACGGTACGTAAGATGCCATCGGCTTCTGCTCGTTGCCAACTGGTCGATTTTGCAATGACAGAGCTCGGTACCTGTTTTCTGCTAGGGCGAAGCATGCCGATTGCTTGCATGACTCGTTTTACTCCGACGATGCCTGCGCTAATGGCAATCGGTTCAAAGCGTAGCGCCTCGCCTGCTTCATAGGTTAAGACAGTAATACCGGCTTTTTCCGCTTCGCTGCGTAGCGATCCGTTACGCAGCGGAGAATCGATAATGACAGGTGTAGCAAAAGCTTGAGCCACTCGTAAGGTTTCAGGGTTACTGAGATCGGCACGTATTTGTGGCAAGTTTGTTCGATGGATAGCCCCAGTGTGTAAATCAATGATGTAATCGCAATTCAGGGCAACTTGAGAGAAAAATGTGTGAGCCATACGAGAGGCTAATGAGCCTTTTTCACTACCGGGGAAACAGCGGTTGAGATCTCGCCTATCGGGTAAGTAACGAGATTTATGGATGAAACCAAATACGTTCACAATCGGAACGCTGATGAGTGTTCCCCTTAACTTCGTTGGATCAATCGTGTTAATCAGCTGGCGAACAATTTCGACGCCGTTAAGTTCGTCACCATGAATGGCGGCGTTTACCATCAAAATTGGGCCAGCAAACGCGCCATTAATAATTTCAATCGGGATGGATAATGGAGAGTGGGTATATAGTTTGGCCGCTTCAAGCTCGATGACTCGTTTCGTCGCTGGGAGAATGACTTCCCCCAGAAATGAATACGCGGAATTACGATTAACCTTTGCCACGTGTTTTGGTCCTTCTACTGGCTGCATTTTTTTCAATAAACTCGACAATCATTCCAGCAATGTCTTTGCCTGTGGCTGCTTCAATGCCTTCGAGGCCCGGGGAGGAATTGACTTCCATGACTAAAGGGCCTCGCTCTGAACGAAGGAGGTCGACACCCGCAACATTCAACCCCATCACTTTAGCAGCATCAATCGCTGTTTTACGTTCTTGGGGGGTGATTTTTACCAGTGATGCTGTGCCACCACGATGTAAATTGGAACGAAATTCACCTTCTGCGCCTTGGCGTTTCATGGCTGCGATGACTTTATCACCAATGACAAAACAACGAATGTCAGCACCACCCGCTTCTTTGATGTATTCCTGAACCATGATATTTGCTTTTAGCCCCATAAATGCTTCGATGACACTCTCTGCAGCTTTACGGGTTTCTGCTAGCACGACACCGATACCTTGTGTTCCTTCCAGTAATTTGATCACAACCGGAGCACCACCAACCATCTCGAGTAAATCTTTTACATCATCCGGTTTGCTCGCAAACCCGGTGATCGGCATACCAATCCCTTTGCGAGATAATAGCTGCATAGAACGCAATTTATCTCGAGAGCGACTGATAGCGACCGACTCATTGATCGGGTACACCCCCATCATTTCAAATTGCCGTAGCACGGCTGTACCGTAAAAAGTGACAGAAGCACCAATACGAGGGATAACCGCATCAAAACCTGAAAGTTTCTCACCTTTAAAATGGATCTCTGGTTGTTCTGAGTTGATATTCATATAACAGCGTAAAGCATCGATAACTTTGACTTCATGCCCGCGTTGTTTGCATGCTTCAATTAAACGTTTGGTTGAATACAATGAAGCGTTACGCGACAGAATACCAATTTTCATTATTTTGGCTCCTCGAAAGGGATTAAAAAGGATTGGGTTGGATCAACCATGATTCGATGATGCATAGCCGTTCGGCCTAATAACATTCGAAATGCCATATTTTCACGATTTGTCAGGGTTATTTCTATCGGCCAAGTATGCCCCCCAAGAGAAACTTCTGACTCGATCACATAGCGAGACTCTTCATGTCCTCCTGAATCTCGAACAATCCGCTCATCAATCACTTTAGCTTCACAGACCGTCACTTCTTCAGTGTTATGTTGTAGTGGATGAATCCAAAAACGTACCCAAGCGGCATTTTCTTTAGTAAATGGCTCCACTTGAAAAGTGTGAAGACAAGAAGTCCGGGCTCCAGTATCGATTTTGGCTTTTATTTTTCCAATACCTAATCTAGGAAGGCTTACTATTTCACGCCATCCTACAATCATTTTTTCTTCGTTCATGGTTATTTCATTTATGTTGAGCATAATACCCTTCCTACTTGAATCTGCAGGGGTGTTGGCTGCGTTCGTTCATCCCAATCACATAGCCTGTCTATGCTGATGGGGATGATGAGAGCCATCTGTGGCTCTCATCAAAGGCGAGCCTACGGCTGTTCAAATTTGTTCCAGACAATTTGTCACTCACTTGCCGCCTACCTGCAACAGCAAGTTGTTTGGGTATAGTGGACACGATTCTGAATTTGGCTATATCAAGAGAAGAAATATCATCGCTCATGACATTGGCTATGCAGTTATCGCTTGAATCGAGTCGGGTGAATAACTCAGGAGAAATTCAAGGACGCGAACTCTAGCAGTAGACCGTGGGTATCGCTAATGAATAAAATTTTTCGTATCGATAAAAAAATGCTTTTGGCCGACCCTTTTGGGTCGTGTTTGTGGCTCTTTTTACCGGATTATCGGCTTATCATGTAGAGTAACTACATGATAAGCTTCTGTCTTGTATAAATAAGCCACAAGTTGTTGTAAAAATTAGCTCAAAAGGTCAACAACCCCCTAGGTTCGCTTGACCATTAACTTTAGGCTTTGGTTGGAATATTTTCCAGTAAAGCGATCATTTGTTGCCAGAAGAGCGCTACGGTATCAATTTTCACTTTTTCATCGGGAGAGTGAGGGAATTTGATGGTTGGACCAAAAGAGAGCATATCCATATTGGGATAAGGTTTTTTGAATAACCCGCATTCAAGCCCAGCATGAATAACCATGATATTGGGTTTATGCCCATAGAGGTCTTGGTACATATCACGGAAAATGTGCATGATTTCTGAATCCGCATCAGGTTTCCAACCAGGGTAAGCTCCCGAGAAGGTGATGTTTGCTTCAGCCAGTTGCGCAATTGATGAAAGCATACTTTGTACTTGGCTCCGGCCTGAGTCAATCAGTGAGCGAATGAGGCAGAGAACGTTAACCTGCTTTTCTTCAGTTGTGATTACGCCGACATTCAGGGAGGTTTCTACCACGCCTTCAATGTCATCACTCATGCGAATAACCCCGTTAGGACACGCGTTAAGTGCTGCTATAACACGTTGCTGGCACGGTAAAGTAAAAACTTGATGAGTGGTTTCAATCGCCTGATTTAACGTAATGATGGTTGTTTCAACTTGACCTAATTCTGAGGTTAATAACTCGCGATATTGTGTGAAGGTTTCATCGAGTTGATTAACTTTTTCGGCGGGAACGGCAACAGTGACAAATGCTTCACGAGGAATGGCATTACGCAGGCTGCCCCCACGAAACTCGATCAAACGAAGATCTAACGCATGTCCATGCTCAGCTATAAAGCGAGCCAATAGTTTATTGGCATTACCCCGGCCAGTATGAATATCACAACCAGAGTGACCACCTTTTAGTCCTTTCAGTGTCAGTTGGCGAGTCACAAATCCAGTCGGTTGTTCTTCACGTTGAATATCAAAACTAAAGGCCGCATCGACACCACCGGCACAGCCCATATAGACTTCACCTTCTTGTTCTGAATCGGTATTTAGAAGAATGTCTCCCTCTAACCAACCCGCTTGTAGGCCAAAAGCTCCGGTCATTCCCGCTTCTTCATCAATGGTTAGTAACACTTCAAGTGGACCATGTTTGATATCATTCGAGGCCAGTACTGCCAAACAGGTTGCCATACCAATACCATTATCAGCACCGAGTGTGGTTCCTTTCGCAGTTACCCACTCACCGTCAATATAAGGTTGAATGGGATCTTGCGTAAAATCATGCTCTGTGTCTTCATTTTTCTGCGGCACCATATCAATATGAGCTTGGAGTACCACCCCTTTCTTATGTTCCATACCTGATGTTGCTGGCTTTTTAATAAACACGTTTCCTGTCGGATCTTGACGAACGTTAAAGCCTTGCTGGGTCGCCCAATCAATGATGAATTGCACAAGAGCTTGTTCATGTTTAGATGGATGAGGGATGGAACAAATTTTATCAAAAAATTGCCATACAGGGCTTGGTGATAATTTACTGATTTCAGAGTGGAATTCAGACACAAGTGACTCCTTTTATGTAAATTTCCCCGATTATTATTAGGTTTTTTCCCCTATTTTAGATAGATAGGCTGTAATCGGGCTATGACATAGTAACCTGAAACAGCATACCACTATGTCTGTGGTGGGAGTAGCGCCTTTGGTGATCAATTCTGCTTTTGTTGTTTTCACTAACGTCATATCGAAGTCAGAGAAGTATAAGACAGCGGTATGTGTCTTATTGTTTATTCTGTAATTAAATTACCATTTGTGGCGTTTTTTTTGCCAGTTTTTACTTTTATGTGATTTTTATCACTAAATCTATTGTAATAAAATTTCTTTGTAGTATATTTATAACCAACTTCGCGAGTGAAGACAAAATGCTCAAAGGATGAGTCCGATTTATCGCCTCCAAGGAACTGAGAAATCAATAAACAATGTTTGATTTTAATGGTGATAGTTATGAATAAAGGTTTATCGTCTGTAATGTTCTGGAATAATAACGCTGTGTTTACTAGTAACTTTACATACCCTTCAAGCTTTGGTTACTAAATTTAAGCTTGTATCTTGAACAGTTTTGTTCACCCCTATATTGGAATTTATTGTTAATCGTATTTGATTCGTATAATTCACCGCCACCTATCATTAGGTGGCGTTTTTTTATCCTAAAAATGCGTGCATTCTTACTTATTGCATTTAATTCCGTATGGAATTTATTGGTTGATAACTTTATAATCTGCGACCAATCGATTACGCAACCGTTTACGTTACCATTATTAGGACTCAAACATGCTGGAAAGACTATTTAAACTCAGTGAACATGGTACAAGTGTGCGCACTGAGATCATTGCCGGGATCACCACCTTCCTGACAATGGCGTACATTATTTTTGTCAACCCGGCGATTCTATCTGATGCCGGGATGGATCGCGGCGCTGTCTTTGTCGCGACATGTTTAGCTGCCGCAATTGGCTGCTTTATCATGGGATTTGTCGCGAATTATCCTATCGCCCAAGCGCCAGGAATGGGGTTAAATGCCTTCTTCACCTACGTGGTGGTATTGGGAATGGGTTATACCTGGCAGGTCGCATTAGCGGCAGTATTTTGTTCTGGGATACTATTTGTATTATTGAGCTTATTTAAGATCCGCGAGTGGATCATCAATTCAATTCCGATGTCATTACGAACCGGGATTTCTGCTGGTATTGGCCTGTTTTTAGCGTTTATTGCGTTAAAAAATGCCGGTATTGTGGTGGATAACCAAGCCACACTGGTCTCTATGGGGGCGATTACCGCCTTGCCAGCCGTGTTGGGTGCGCTCGGTTTCTTTTTCACGATTGCTTTAGTGCATCGAGGTGTTCAAGGAGCCGTAATGATCGCTATTTTGGCGGTAACAGCTCTTGGACTTCTATTTGGTGATGTGACTTGGGGAGGGGTTATGTCTACTCCACCAAGCCTTGCACCGACTTTTATGCAATTAGATTTTTCTGCTATTTTTGAAGTTAGTATGATCTCGATCGTATTTGCTTTCTTATTTGTTGATCTGTTTGATACTGCTGGAACCTTAGTTGGTGTGGCAAGTAAGGCTGGCTTTATTGGCAAAGATGGTAAAATTCCTCGTTTAAATCGTGCCTTATTAGCAGACTCAACGGCGACCTCGGTTGGCGCTTTGCTTGGTACATCAAATACCACTTCTTTTGTGGAAAGTGTTTCTGGTGTGGCTGCTGGTGGACGAACAGGATTGACCGCTGTTGTGGTTGGCATTTTATTTCTGCTTGCATTATTCTTCTCGCCATTAGCGGGCATGATCCCAGCTTATGCAACGGCAGGAGCTCTGTTTTATGTTGCCATCCTAATGCTTTCTGGCCTAGTCAGTATTGATTGGCGTGATCTAACGGAAGCGGCACCAACGGTGGTGACTTGTTTATTAATGCCGCTGACGTTCTCTATCGCAGAAGGCATTGCGCTTGGCTTTATTTCTTATGCGTTGATCAAACTGCTTAGTGGTAAAGGCCGTCACGTGTCACTCAGTGTCTGGATCATGGCAGCTATCTTTATTATTAAGTTTATCCTTGAGGCATAAACATACCCAATTTCCAAACAATTAGGTTTAATTACAATGAGTAAAAAATTCGTTATCACTTGGGACAATATGCAGAAATTTTGTCGTGAACTTGCCCAGCGTCAAATGCCTGCAGAACAATGGAAAGGTATCCTAGGTGTCAGCCGAGGTGGTCTGGTTCCGGCTGCTATTTTGGCCCGTGAATTAGGGATTCGTTATGTCGATACCGTATGCATCTCAAGTTACGATCATGATCACCAACGCGACATGAGTATTTTAAAAGCTCCAGAACATGATGGCGAAGGTTTTTTAATTGTTGATGATTTAGTTGATAGTGGTGATACAGCGCGCCAGATTCGTCAAATGTATCCTAAAGCGAAATTCGTTACGGTTTGTGCTAAACCAGCAGGAAAAGAGTTAGTTGATGAATACATTGTTGACATTGAACAAGATACATGGATTGAACAACCTTGGGATATGGCTTTATCCTATATTGAACCGGTCAACCGCAAACAAAAATAATCACGCATCTTGTTTATGATAACTTTTGATCAATAATCACTGAAATGGCCCTGCAAAGGGCCATTTTTTTGATTAGTATAACTGCATCTATGCTTTATATAACGAGATGTCTTATGTCTGATTCAAGCAGTAACAATCTTTCTGAAACGTTATTTCAAAAACACAAGCAAGCCAAAGAAACTTCCACATTAACTCAGTATATGCCCAGTAGCCTTGAGTTTATCGAACAAAAGATGGAACAAGATACATTCTTCTGGTATCGCAACTTGCGCCGCTTACAGTGGGCATGGTTAGGCATTGATCCGATAGATCAAGAAGAAGTGTTAGCGCGTATTGCTTCATCACAACATTCGAGAACCTATGATAAATGGCTCGATACCGTGATAGGGTATCACAGTGGAAATTGGACTTATGAATGGACTCGGCTTGGAGCAAACTACCATAAGCAAAGTGAATCTTTAACCGGGGATCAAGCAGCAGAGCGGATGTTCAGTGCCTCCTTGTGTTATAGCATTGCGGGCTACCCGCATTTAAAAAAAGATAACCTGGCGATACAAGCGCGTGTTTTAGCCAATCAAGCTTATCAACAAGCGGCTGAGCTGACCAAATACACGATTAAACCGCTGGAGTTTGACTATCAAGGTAAAAAAATTATCGGTCATTTACATTTATCGCATACGAATGAACCACAGCCGGTGGTGATGGTGAGCGCTGGATTAGATAGTTTACAAACAGATATGTGGCGGTTGTTCAGGGATTATTTAGCTAAACGTAATATCGCGATGTTAACGATAGATATGCCGTCAGTGGGGCATAGTCATCATTGGCCTTTAACCCAAGATTCCTCTTGCTTACATCAAGCGGTGCTTAATCAGTTAGCACCATTGCCTTGGGTGGATCATCGCCGAGTTGGACTCGTTGGATTTCGATTTGGTGGCAATGCTATGGTTCGGCTCTCTTTTCTTGAATCTTCGAAGATAAAAGCCTGTGTTTCGATTGGGGCACCTGTTCACGATATTTTTGTTTCTCAAGAAAAAATGAAAATGATGTCGAAAATGTACTTAGATGTTTTGGCGTCTCGTTTGGGGAAAAACACGGTTGATATTCCAAGCTTATCGGCTCAATTAATGGCTTGGTCATTGAAAGTTCAAGGGGTACTGGCGACAAGGCGTACACCGGTACCGATTTTAGCGCTTTCTATGGAGGGAGATCCCGTATCACCAGCAAGTGATAACCATTTGATTGCTACCTTCAGTCAAGGAGGAAAAGCAAAACTGGTAAAAGATGAAAGTATTTCACGAGGATATGAGCAATCCCTCGATTTAGCAATAAAATGGCTCGAAGAACAACTCTGTGGATGACTTTTCAATTTAATTAGTGAAAAGTGAATGCTGTGCGCTTTTTAAGCGCATGATTATTATAATGAATAGGCATTCTAAACATGGAGAGATAAAATGTCAGAAGTGGCAAAAAAACCAACCCACCACCGTTTGTTGTCAGTATTGAAAGCGATTGGCCCTTATCTGCGCGAAGGCCAATGCCAAGAAGGGAAATACCTCTTTGATTGCTTGGCCGTTTGTATTAACGATAAAAAATCGCCTGAAAAACGTGAATTTTGGGGCTGGTGGATGGAGCTGACTAAAACCGATACCGGATTTGAAGCTAATTATCGAATAGGGCGATATAATGTTGCTGGACACTGGGATGCTTCCTCTCCCCCAGAGCAAGCAATGTTCGAAGTCGTAAGAACTCAACAAGCATTTCATCAAAAACTCGCGCAAACGTTACAAGAACGGTTCTTATTTACTCTCTCTTTACATCAACAGTCGGATGAATTTGTCTAGATTGAGGGTAAGATAGAGAAACCGTCAAAAAAAGAGGTGTTTCACCTCTTTTTCCTCTTGTACAACCCGCGCTTGATTGCTAAAACATCACCTCTTATATGTTTTCCATTGCAGAATAAATCATGACAACGAATCAACAATGCCAAATCACACCCCAAACGGTTGTGGTCAAGTTAGGAACCAGTGTATTAACTGGCGGAACTTTGGCACTTGACCGAGCCCATATGGTTGAACTTGTTCGCCAATGCGCTGAACTTAAAAAACAGGGCCACAAAGTGGTGATTGTTTCATCTGGCGCGATTGCCGCTGGGCGAGAGCATCTCGGTTATCCCGCCTTGCCGCACGCTATTTCCAGTAAGCAGCTTTTAGCGGCGGTCGGTCAAAGTCAGTTGATTCAGGCATGGGAATCCCTGTTTGCTTTGTATGAAATTAAAATAGGGCAAATGTTACTTACCCGAGCTGATTTAGACGATCGAGAGCGCTTTCTTAATGCTCGTGACACTATCAATGCATTGGTTGATAACGATATTGTTCCTATCGTCAATGAAAATGATGCAGTAGCAACGAATGAAATTAAAGTTGGTGACAACGACAACCTCTCAGCTCTGGTTGGCATTTTATGCGGTGCTGATAAATTGTTACTGTTGACCGATCAAAAAGGCTTATTTACTGCCGATCCGCGCAAAGACCCCAACGCTGAATTGATCAAAGAAGTGAAAACCATTGATGACACTTTGCGAAAAATTGCTGGCGGAAGTGGTACAACATTGGGTACTGGCGGTATGGCGACTAAACTACAAGCGGCCGATATCGCTCGTCGTGCCGGAATTGAAGTGATTATTGCTGCCGGTCGTGCTCAAAATGTCATTTTTGATTCACTGAGTGATCACCCACAAGGTACACGGTTTTTGGCATTAGAAGAGGCTCTGGAGAATCGCAAACGTTGGATATTAGCTGGCCCTGCAGCATCAGGCGACATTATTATTGATTTGGGTGCGGCGAATGCTTTGCTTGAAAAAGGCAGTAGTTTATTAGCGAAAGGGGTGGTTCGAGTGGCAGGGAAATTTGCTCGTGGTGAAGTGATTCGCGTCAAAGATCAGCATCAACATTTAATTGCCCGAGGAATCAGCGCTTATTCAAGTGGTGATTTAGCAAAAATTGCCGGTAAACACAGCAAAATGATCATCGATATTCTCGGATACGATTATGGTGCTGAAGTGATCCATCGTGACAATATGGTTGTCATTCAAGAATAGGGAGAAACAGCGTGGATTTAATCCAAATGGGCCAAGCGGCAAAAGCGGCCTCTTTCCAACTTGCCACCGCATCAACCGCACAGAAAAACCGAGCATTAGCTATGATTGCTGATGAACTCGAAGCCAATGCGGCCGTTATTTTAGCGGCGAATGCAAAAGACATTGCATCAGGTAAACAAGCGGGACTGAGTGATGCTCTGCTCGATCGTCTGCTCCTGAATGAAGCACGTTTAGATGCTATCGCCACTGATGTACGTAATGTGATCAGCTTGCCAGATCCAGTCGGCAGTGAAATCGACGGTAAAGTGTTAGCAAACGGTATGTCTCTCGCCAAACGTCGTGTTCCGCTTGGCGTTGTTGGGGTGATATATGAAGCTCGACCTAATGTGACGATTGATATTGCCGCTTTATGTTTAAAAACGGGTAATGCGGCCATTTTACGTGGCGGCAAAGAGACTTTTTTTTCCAATATGGAACTTGTTAAAGTGATCCAGTCGGCATTAGTCAAAGCTCAATTACCCATCGCAGCGATTCAGTATATTGAAAACCCCGCTCGTGAGTCGGTTGCCCAATTACTCAAACTGGATGAGTATGTGGATATGATTATTCCACGAGGTGGGGCTGGATTGCATAAAATGTGCAAAGAAAACAGTACAATTCCAGTCATCATTGGCGGGTTTGGCATCAGCCATATTTTTGTTGATGCAAGTGCTGATCTCGATAAATCGGTTGATGTGATTGAAAATGCCAAAACACAGCGTCCTTCTGCCTGTAACTCATTGGACACCTTGTTAGTTCATGAGGCGATTGCGCAACCGCTACTTAAAAAATTGCTTGTCAAACTCAATCATAAAGTTGCTTTTGTCGCGGACAATCAGGCCAAAATCTTGATGAGTGAAGCGCGTGACATTCGTACTGCAGAGGCGGGTGATTTTGATACTGAATGGCTCAGTTATACCTTAGGGGTAAAAGTGGTCAAAGATGTGCATGAAGCGATTGAACACATGCGTACACATAATGCAAGCCACTCCGATGCGATTATGACCAATGATCTTTTTAATGCCGAATTATTCATTAATTCTGCTGGCTCAGCGGCGGTTTATGTTAATGCGTCAACCCGTTTTACTGATGGTGCTCAATTTGGCTTAGGCGCGGAAGTGGCGGTATCCACTCAAAAATTGCATGCACGAGGGCCAATGGGATTAGAAGAACTGACTAGCTATAAATGGGTTGGTAAAGCTAATTACTTATCTCGTCAGTAAAGTTAGCCTTGATGATAAGGCTAAGTTGGTCACACTTAACAAATTTGCGTTAACAGGTTGAGAAAAGGGGCAAGCAAGCCCCTTTTACTTTTGTTCATATTCGCATTTAGGTACACTGAGCGTCTAGTTATGGAGGTAATATGCATTGTCCTTTTTGTTCTGAAAATGAGACGAAAGTCATCGACTCTCGCTTGGTCGCTGATGGGCATCAAGTACGCCGTCGCCGGCAATGTTTAGCTTGCAGTGAGCGCTTTACTACCTTTGAGACGGCCGAACTTGTGATGCCAAAAGTGATAAAGTCGAATGGTAATCGAGAGCCATTTGACGAAGAAAAAATGGTCGGTGGTATGCAGCGAGCACTAGAAAAACGCCCAGTGAGTGCCGATGCGATAGAGCTAGCGATCAGCAATATAAAATCTAAACTGCGTGCGACCGGTGAGCGTGAAGTTCCTAGCCAACTGATTGGTAATTTGGTGATGGATCAACTCAAAGAGTTAGACAAAGTTGCTTACATCCGTTTTGCCTCAGTCTATCGTAGCTTTGAAGATATCCGAGAGTTTGGTGAAGAGATAGCCAAACTAGAAAATTGAATTTGAGTCCCAGAATGCCCAACTTTACTGCTTTTGATTATCAAATGATGGCCTATGCACTGAAACTTGCAGAGCGAGGTCGATTTACGACTGCACCAAATCCCAATGTGGGCTGTGTGATAACACGCGGTGATAAGGTCGTAGGAGAAGGGTTTCATTATCGAGCTGGGCAACCTCATGCCGAAGTTCATGCACTGCGAATGGCTGGGGATCAAGCTCAAGGAGCAACGGCCTATGTTACATTAGAACCCTGTTCTCATTACGGAAGAACACCACCTTGCGCGAAAGGCTTAATCAACGCTGGTGTTAGCAAAGTCATTTGTGCGATGCAAGATCCAAATCCGCAAGTTTCTGGTCGTGGGATTGCTATGTTGAGAGCGGCTAATATTGAGGTGGTGGTTGGGCTACTTGAGCGTGAGGCGAAAGCGCTTAACTTCGCTTTTATTAAGCGAATGCAAACCGGCATGCCTTTTGTTCAGCTCAAACTAGCTGCTAGTCTTGATGGGCAAACGGCACTTGCTAATGGTTGTAGCCAATGGATCACCTCGTCACAAGCTCGTCAAGATGTGCAAGTTTACCGTGCACAGGCGGGGGCTCTTTTATCGACTAGCCAAACAGTATTAAGTGACAGTGCTTCGCTGGCGGTACGTTGGTCTGAGTTACCAAGTGAGTTGCGGACATCATATCCTGAATGTGAGCTTCGGCAACCAACACGAGTCATTTTAGATCGCCAGCATCAGCTTCACTCTGCTTTGCGTCTTTATCAAGTCGAATCACCTGTTTTACGTGTCGCCCAACAGCAAGCGGAGGTGTGTGTGGAGTTGGATCAACAAGGTCGATTAGATCTTCGCCAAACCTTGGCAACGTTAGCACTGCAAGAAAATATCAATCATCTTTGGGTTGAAGCTGGAGCCACTTTAGCGAATACATTATTAGCCGAGCGATTAGTCGACGAACTGATTGTTTATTTGGCTCCCAAGATTATGGGCAGTGATGGTCGAGGCCTGTTTGGTACATTAGGCTTAACTGAAATGGAACAGGTACCAGAGTTGGAGATCAAAGATTGTCGAATGATTGGGCCCGATCTCCGTTTAACCGCAACCTTAAAACAATAAGATTCGAAATTATGTTTACTGGAATTATTGAAGCGGTTGGGACATTAACCGCGATAACTCAACAAGGTGAAGATGTCTCTATCACCGTCGATACTGGTAAGCTGGCGATGAGTGATGTCAGATTAGGCGATAGTATTGCTACCAACGGAGTCTGCTTGACGGTTGTTGAGATGACATCGCACAGCTATCGTGCTGATCTTTCATTAGAAACGCTTAATAAATCGGCTTTTGCCCATTATCAAGTTGGTGCAAAAGTTAATTTAGAAAAAGCCATGCTGCCAACCACCCGATTGGGCGGGCATATCGTGTCAGGTCATGTGGATGGAGTTGGTGAAATACTAGAGCAACACCGAGTGGGGCGAGCACTAGAGTTTTGGGTTAGTTTACCTTCGGCGCTGGATAAATATGTTGCAGAAAAAGGCTCAATAACGGTCGATGGTATTAGTTTAACCGTTAATGCATTGCGCCAAGGGGCATTCAAATTGACCATTGTGCCACATACCTCACAAGAAACTACCATGGATACATTCAAGCCCGGCCATAAAGTAAATTTAGAAATTGATGTACTGGCGCGTTATTTAGAGCGATTACTCCGAGGTGATGGTCATGAAGCCGCCCCTCAATCTCGTTTAACGATGGAATTCTTACAACAAAACGGTTTTGCTTAGTATCTATCTTGATCAAGGCATTAATATCGGCGATAGCGAGTTTATAGGAAAAGAACGATGGCAATTAGTACACCTCAAGACATCATTGAAGATATCTGTTTAGGTAAAATGGTCATCTTGATGGATGATGAAGACCGAGAGAATGAAGGCGACCTGATTATGGCCGCTGAGCATATTACCCCCGAAGCGATCAACTTTATGGCAACGCATGGACGTGGATTGATCTGTTTAACCATGACGAAAACACGTTGTCAGCACCTTGGTCTTGCCCCAATGGTACAAGACAATAATGCCCAGTATACGACAAACTTTACCGTTTCTATTGAAGCGGCTGAAGGTGTCACTACTGGCATTTCTGCCGCGGATCGTGCGCGCACTGTGCAAGCTGCAGTCGCCCCCAATGCAAAGGCTGCGGACTTGGTTCAACCTGGACATATCTTTCCACTCGCGGCGCAAGATGGCGGAGTGTTAACCCGTGCGGGGCACACAGAAGCCGGATGTGATTTAGCCCGCCTAGCCGGTTTAGAGCCAGCTTCTGTGATTGTCGAAATCTTAAATGAAGATGGCACTATGGCTCGTCGTCCTGACCTGGAAATTTTTTCGAAAAAACATGGTATTAAATTAGGGACGATTGCTGATCTGATTGAATATCGAAATCATACTGAAACTACCATTGAACGGGTGGCACAATGCCAATTGCCGACTGAATTTGGTGAATTTGAACTTGTGACTTATCGTGACGTGATCGATAACCAAATTCATTTTGCCTTGAAAAAAGAAGCCGTATCCACTCAAGCGCCTTTGGTGAGAGTTCATCTACAAGATACCTTTACCGACTTATTGCGCAGTGATCGTAGTGCTGAACGTAGCTGGAGTTTAGACCAAGCCATGCAACGTATCGGCCAACAAGGTGGGGTACTGGTTATCCTTGGTAATGAAGAGTCGACAGATTTGTTGTTACATCGGATAAAAATCTTTGAGCAGCAAGATAAAGGTGAAGCCCCTACTTTAGCCAAAAAACAAGGCACTTCTCGTCGAGTCGGTGTTGGTTCACAAATTTTAGCCGATTTGGGGATCACCGACATGCGCTTACTCTCATCGCCTAATAAGAAATACCATGCTTTGGGCGGTTTTGGCCTAAACGTGGTTGAATACGTATGTGAATAAAGTCCTACTTTATCATTTTCTAGAGACCCTAGAGACGGATAAGGTATAAAATGCAGAATCATGCAGGTTTTGTGAGATTAACCTGTAAGTGAATTTCGTCGTGATGCGAGTGTGGGTAATTTCCATTAGATATCGCTCACAAATTTGTGCTAGAATCCGGCGATTCTCACTTGATGAATAGAGTTAAAGGAAAGCTTATGAAAGTGATTGAAGGTGGTTTCCCAGCACCCAATGCTAAAATTGCGATTGTGATTTCTCGTTTCAATAGTTTTATCAACGAAAGTCTATTGTCTGGAGCCATCGACACTTTGAAGCGTCATGGCCAAGTGAGCGACGATAATATTACCGTTGTTCGTTGTCCAGGAGCCGTTGAGCTTCCTCTTGTGGCACAGCGTGTCGCGAAAACGGGTAAATTTGATGCCATTGTATCGCTCGGCTCAGTTATTCGTGGCGGTACGCCGCACTTTGACTATGTTTGTAGTGAAATGAATAAAGGTCTGGCCCACGTTTCACTGGAGTTTAGTATTCCGGTGGCATTTGGTGTTTTGACTGTAGATACCATCGATCAAGCTATTGAACGCGCAGGAACCAAGGCTGGTAATAAAGGTGCTGAAGCCGCACTAAGCGCACTTGAGATGATTAACGTTCTTTCTGAAATTGATTCCTAATGGGGGCCAGTGTGAAACCAGCCGCACGTCGTAATGCACGCCAATTTGCACTACAAGCGATTTATTCATGGCAAATTACTAAAGAGAATGTGGCGACGATTGAAGAGCAGTTCTTGTCCAGTGGTAAGTATGATGAAGAAGAACATCACGCCGCAGAGCCTGCTCTGGCAGCGCCAGAAACAGATGTTACGTACTTCCGTGATCTTTTAACTGGTGTTGTTCTTAACCATACTGAACTGGATAGTAAATTACGTCCGTTTGTTTCTCGTCCAATGCAAGATCTTGATATGATGGAGCTTGCGTTGCTTCGCCTAGCAATGTATGAGATGACTCGACGTGAAGATGTGCCCTATAAAGTGGTGATAAACGAAGCGATTGAGCTTGCAAAAGTGTTTGCCGCAGAAGATAGCCACAAGTTTATTAATGGAGTGTTGGATAAAGCCGCTCCTCATGTGCGAAAAAAAGCCTAATGTTACTAGGGTCAACAGACCCTAATCAAGGTCAGCATCTGCTGGCCTTTTTTCTATAATATGACTACGGATAAATATCGAACTATTCCCCTTTTTCTGTACTCATAAATTCTGCTTGCAAGCGTAGGGATCGCTCCGATGTTTGGTGAATTTAACTTAATTGAAAAATACTTCTCTGCCCGTCAGCCTCAGCGTAAAGATGTACATTTAACCCTTGGTGATGATTGTGCCATTGTCGATATCCCTGATAATGTCCGAGTGGCAATCAGTACCGATACATTAGTGGCGGGAACTCATTTCTTAGCTGATGCTAATCCTGCTTGGGTTGCGCATAAAGCGCTAGCTTCTAATATTAGCGACTTAGCTGCAATGGGAGCCACTCCTGCTTGGGTCTCGATGGCGTTAACCTTACCAACGGTAGACGAAGCATGGCTTGCGCCTTTTTGTCGCGCTTTTTTTGATTTAGCCAACTACTATAATATCCAGTTGATTGGTGGTGATACCACCAAGGGGCCGCTTTCGATTACCCTGACGGTACATGGGTTTGTTCCTCAAGATAAAGCATTACTGCGTGATCAGGCAAAAGTGGGGGATTGGATTTATGTGACTGGCGAACTTGGTGATAGCAAAGCCGGATTAGAGGTTATTCTTGATCCGACGAAACGAGCGCGTCCCTTCGCTGCGGAATTACAGCAGCGTCATTATCTCTCTACTCCGCGAGTCTTGGTTGGCCAAGCCTTACTAAACCTTGCTTCTGCGGCGATTGATATCTCGGATGGTTTAATGGCAGATTTAAGGCATATTTTACATCGCTCTCAAGTGGGAGCGCGTATTGAGGTGGATGCCTTACCGCTTTCGAACGAATTAAAGCAGTTTACAGGGGATGATGTCCTTGCCCAGCAATATGCTTTAACGAGTGGTGAAGAGTACGAACTCTGTTTTACTGTTCCGGAAGAAAATAAAGGTTCGCTAGAGAGTGCATTGGCTCATACCGCGAGCAAGATAACCTGTATTGGCCAAATTCGCCCACAGGGTGTTGTCGAGCTTATTCGTCAAGGTGAGAAGCTTGATTGGTCTTTGACCGGATTTGATCATTTTAAGGAGTCAGTATGAGTCATCCAATTTCACGCCTTTCTATGCGTAATCCTTGGCATTTATTAGCAACCGGCTTTGGGAGTGGTTTATCCCCGATTATTCCCGGTACAATGGGAACACTAGCCGCTGTTCCTTTTTATTTACTATTGGCTCATCTCCCTATCTGGCTTTATTCACTATTGGTCTTATTTGCTTGCTTCATTGGCGTGAAAATATGCCAACTGACAGCAACGGACATGAAAGTTCATGATCATGGCTCTATTGTATGGGATGAATTTGTTGGATTTTGGATAACGATGTTTATCGTTCCTTTTCTTCAGTTACCGGTTTGGGATTGGCGTTGGTTAGTGAGTGGCTTTGTTCTGTTTCGTTTCTTTGATATGGTCAAACCGTGGCCGATTGGATGGTTGGATAAACGTATTGATGGCGGGCTAGGTATCATGTTAGATGATATTGTTGCGGGTGTTATATCGGCGTTTATGCTTGTGGTGATCGGTGCGTGGGCGGGGTGGTTAAACTAGCTAATCCGCGAAAACTTGCGCTAGAGTTATCGGTTTGGGAGAGGATATTCTTCCTCCCCATACACAACAATAAATAGGTTATCGTGATCTGGCTGATATCGGTTAAGGCGCGAGACTGGCTACATTTTCAATTAACCGCTCACGCAATGCCGTTGCTTCTGCTTCTGTTAACTTTCCCCCATTGGTACTGGTGAGAATAAATAAATCTTCGGCGCGTTCACCAATCGTAGTAATTTTGGCGGCATGAAGGTTAATATTGAGTTCAGAAAAGGTTGCCCCAACGGTGGCAAGTAATCCAGGAGTATCGAGTGCCACAAACTCCATTAAGGTGCGTTTCTTACTTTTAGTGGGGAGAAAATCAACTTGAGTCGGTACGTTAAAGTGTTGCAAATTACGAGGTATGCGGCGAGTTTTAATTTTTGTTGGGCGACCATCATGCAATACATGCACGAGATGCTTTACCAATGATTTATGTCGTAACTCTTCAATTGCTTGTCCGTTATGATCTAAGACCATAAAGGTATCGAGTACATATCCGTCTTTACTGGTCATGATTTGTGCGTCATGAACGTTTAGATTACGCCTGTCTAATTCTGCCACAACGGTCGCAAATAATGCGGGTTGGTCTTTGGTGTATACGAACACCTCCGTTCCTCCTCGAGTGGCTTTTTTACTAATTAAGACTAACGGTTGGTTTGCATCATGATGAGTGAGTAGGTGGCTACCGTGCCAAGCGATCTGTTTATGTGTGTGACGTAAGAAATAATCTGCTTTAAAACGTTGCCAGAGGAGTTCAATGCGACGGCTGGCGAATCCTTCCTTGCGCAGTAAAGCGGATGCCATTTGTTGGTTATGACGAATTCGCTCCCGGATATCGACCGGGTGCTCTAGTCCACGCCTTAGCGCTCTTTGAGTGGAATAGAACAATTCTGCCAGCAAGGTACGTTTCCAACTGTTCCAAAGCTCAGGGTTGGTGGCACAAATATCAGCAACCGTTAAGCAGACTAAATATTCGAGATGTTCTTCATCGCGCACTTTTTTGGCAAACTCAATAATAACATCAGGATCGTAAATATCACGTCTTTGGGCTGTGACTGACATTAACAGATGGTGTTGTACCAACCAGGCCACAAGTTTACCTTCGGGCTTAGAGAGCCCATGTTCAATGCAGAAGTCGTAAGCTTCAACTGCTCCGATTTCAGAGTGATCACCGCCGCGCCCTTTGGCTATGTCATGGAATATAGCCGCAATAATCAATAATTCTTTTTTTTGTATTTTCGGGTATATTTCACAACAAATAGGGTGTTTGGAGCGATTTTTTTCATCATTAAATAAGTTGATGTGTTTAAGTAATCGAACGCTGTGCTCATCGACGGTATAAGCATGAAATAGGTCAAATTGCATCTGCCCAACAATTTGACTCCATTGCGGAAGATAGGCCGCTAATACCCCCAATTTATGCATTTGACCGAATGCTTTGTGCAGGGCATTCGGATGGCGGGTTAATGCCATAAACTTTTCTCGAGCGAGAGGGATGGTGTGTAGAAATTTATTTAATCGACGGCGAGCAGTGCGTAATTGACGCATAGTCGAAGGGGCAACACCTTGAATGGTGGAATCGCTGGCAATATGTAAAAACATATCCAAGATGGTTTCTGGCCGAGCCTGGAAAAGTGCCGGTTTACGGGCTTCAATTAATGCTCCTCGGCGTTGGAAATCATCATCAATGATTTCTGGTTTGCTCTCTTGACCATGATTTAAGATCGCTTGATCAAACAGTTTTAGTAGCATTTTGTTCAATTCTGCCACACGACGTAAAGTTCGGTAGAACTCTTTCATCATCATTTCTACTGGACGATTTCCTTCGCCAGTAAAACCGAGGTGTTCAGCCACTTGTGCTTGATGAGCGAAGGTTAATCGGTTGTCGTAGCGTTTAAGCTCAAGGTGTAGGGCAAAACGGATGCGCCATAAAAAGTCTTGGCATTCGACTAACTCTCGATATTCTGCATCAGTGAGAAAACCAAAGCGGCTCATTTCATACAGTGTTTTAGCACCAAAATGGCGGCGAGCAACCCAACTTAACGTATGGATATCTCTTAAACCTCCTGGGGTGGATTTTATGTCGGGCTCAAGATTATAGGTAGTATCATGATAGCGAGCATGGCGGGCACGTTGCTCTTGAATCTTTGCTTGGTAAAACGTTTCGCTTGGCCAAAAAGAATCAGAGTCGACAAGCGATTGGAGTTGTAAAAAGACGGTTTCGCTACCGCAAAGTAAGCGAGCTTCTTGTAGGTTCGTCGCAACGGTTAAATCTTCTCGGCCAATTTCAGCACATTCAGATAATGTCCGTACCGCATGGCCAACCTCCAAGCGTAAATCCCATAATAGCGTGATAAATTCACTGATCTTACGCCCTAGTTCATCGGCTAATTTATGCTCTGATACGATCAAAATATCAATGTCAGAGAGCGGGTGGAGTTCACCGCGTCCATATCCGCCAACAGCAGCGAGGGCAATTTCAGGATGATGATGAAAGCCAAATTGCTGCCACAGTCGATGCAGTAATAAATCCATATATTCTGCACGACCAAGCACAAGGTCTGTCACAGAGTGGCGGGCTAAAAACTTTTGTCGCTGATAAAGAGAAAAGCAATCTAATTGTTGCTTTAATTCGTCGACATTGAGCTGTTCGTTAGTAAAACGAAGCGGAGATAAGTAAGAAGGCATAACAAGCGGTCCGTGCAAAAGAGTGAGCTCAGGTCTGTATTGAATCTAACAGAAATCAATCACTGAGCTCAAGCGCTCCTTTATAGCATATTGATAGAGCTGACCGCTTTTTGCTATTAGGCGTTGTGAAAAATACGAGGGATGGTTTCTTCTTCACGTAAAGTTAAAATTTCACAGCCATCAGCGGTGACCAATAAGGTGTGCTCCCATTGCGCTGAATTTTTGTTGTCTGCGGTATAGACAGTCCAGTTGTCCTCATCATCAAGCCGGCAACCAAATTTACCCGCGTTGATCATCGGTTCAATGGTAAAAATCATTCCTTCACGCAAGACTGTGCGATCATTATTGCGGTAATGCACCACTTGTGGCTCTTCATGAAACTCAGCCCCAATACCATGCCCACAATAATCACGCACAATCGAAAATTTCAGGCGAGGATTATTTTTATTGTTGGTTTTGATGTGTTTTTCAATCGCGGTACCAATCTCACCTAACTGTATACCAGGTTTAACTTTTTTCAGGGATAGATACAAACACTCTTGTGCGACAAAACAGAGGCGTTTATCAGCCGGAGAAACCTCACCGACGAGGAACATTTTGGAGGTATCACCATGGTAACCATCTTTAATTACTGTGACATCGATATTCATAATGTCGCCCTCTTTAAGTACCGCCGGGCGCAGGATTTGTCCAAAATAAGTATCTTGTGAGGCTGGGATGCCATGGCAAACAATATGATTAATCGAGGTGCAAATGGACTTTGGAAAGCCATGATAATTAAGCGGTGCTGGAATTGCGCCTTGTACTTCAGTGATATACTGGTGACAAATTTTGTCTAGTTGTTCTGTCGTTATCCCCGGTTTTACATGGGGCTCGATCATTTCTAGAACCTCTGCAGCGAGTCGACCTGCGATTCGCATTTTTTCAATCTCTTCAGCATTTTTAATTTTTACAGACATCGGCTTTCTCTACTCATTTTTATGCACTCCCGTGCCAATCGCAATATTGTAACAGTGCAAAAAGGAAGCGCAAGAAGCGACTTAGATAAGAATGAGAATTATAGAGAATTGATATCCCCCGCTTACCTGCAACGCCAGGTTGTTTGGGTATCTTTTATTCTCGTCATCGTGTTGGCCTGTTGATGATAGCCAGTCGTCAAGTAATTATTACTAGCCACATTGCGGCTAAATATGGTATAAAGCGCGCCGGAATACTGGTCTATTTTCTTCATGTTTGACGAGTTAGATCGGCTCCATACACATTTAACTTTAAATCACACACATTCCGACACGTGTTCCGGGGTGCTTCCAGTGGTCACTGAGAAGTCGGATGCATGGGGGATGTGGAGGCCTAACCCCATAGAGGATTATATAATGGCAACTGTATCAATGCGCGATATGCTAAAAGCGGGTGTTCACTTTGGTCACCAGACTCGTTACTGGAACCCAAAAATGAAACCATTCATCTTTGGCGCTCGTAACAAAGTTCATATCATCAACCTAGAAAAAACCGTACCAATGTTCAATGAAGCACTTGCTGAAATGACTAAAATCGGTGAGAAAAAAGGGAAAGTTCTTTTCGTAGGTACTAAGCGCGCTGCATCTGAAGCTGTTAAAGAAGCTGCAATTGCAAGTAACCAATACTACGTAAACAACCGCTGGTTAGGCGGTATGCTAACTAACTGGAAAACAGTTCGTCAGTCAATCAAACGTTTAAAAGATCTTGAAGTTCAGTCAACAGACGGTACTTTTGAGAAACTGACTAAGAAAGAAGCTCTAATGCGTACCCGTGAAATGGAGAAATTAGAGAAATCTCTTGGTGGTATCAAAGATATGGGTGGTCTACCAGACGCTCTATTCGTTATCGATGCTGATCACGAGCACATCGCAGTTAAAGAAGCAAACAACCTAGGCATTCCAGTATTTGCTGTTGTTGATACTAACTCTAACCCAGATGGTGTTGATTACGTTATCCCAGGTAACGATGATGCAATCCGTGCTGTTCAACTATACTTGAACGCCGCTGCTGAATCAGTTAACGAAGGTCGCAACAAAGATCTAGCGGCTGTTGCTGAAAAAGACGGCTTTGTTGAAGCGGAATAATTTGCGGCTCTGAGTCACACTTAGTTCTATCTATTATAATAAATAGTATAGGTTAGGTGATCGTTAGCATTGGGGGCCGAATCGATAGGCCCCCAATTTTTACCATATCCAGAATCAACTGAGGAATAGAGAATGGCTGTTACTGCTGCTCTAGTTAAAGAACTGCGTGAACGTACTGGCGCAGGTATGATGGAATGTAAGAAAGCGCTTGTTGAAACCAATGGCGATATCGAATTAGCGATTGAAAACATGCGTAAAAGCGGCGCTGCGAAAGCGGCGAAAAAAGCAGGTAACATCGCTGCTGAAGGAACTATCATCATTAAACAAGGCGAGGGCATTGCTGCTCTTGTTGAAATCAACTGCCAAACTGACTTCGTTGCAAAAGATGGTAACTTCCTAGCGTTTGCTAATGAAGTTGCAGAAGCTGCTCTTGCGTCTAAAGTCGACGTAGAAGGACTACAAGCTCAATTCGAAGAGACTCGTATTGCACTCGTGGCTAAAATTGGTGAAAACATCACCATCCGTCGCGTTCAATATATCGAAGGCCAAGATTTGGCTTCATACAGCCACGGCTCTCGTATCGGTGTGGTTGTTGCAGGTGCTGCAGATGCAGAAACGTTGAAACACATTGCGATGCACGTAGCGGCTTCTCGTCCAGAGTATGTAAACCCTGAAGATGTTCCTGCTGACGTTGTTGCGAAAGAACGTGAAGTTCAAGTTGAAATCGCAATGAACGAAGGTAAACCAAAAGAAATCGCAGAGAAAATGGTTGAAGGCCGCATGAAGAAATTCACCGGCGAAGTTTCTCTAACCGGTCAAGCTTTCGTGATGGAACCCAAGAAAACCGTTGGTGAAATTCTGAAAGAAAAAGGTGCTTCAGTTTCTTCATTCGTTCGCCTAGAAGTAGGTGAAGGTATTGAAAAACAAGAAGGCCTAAGCTTTGCTGAAGAAGTAGCAATGGCTCAAAAAGGTTAATCGTTATTTGATTACACCATTAAGACCGTAGCCAAGGCTGCGGTCTTTTTACGAATGCGGTAATCTTAGTCGTGATGAATATATTTATACGGCAAGTCTATTCATGACGGTTAATTCACAACACTCTTTGGAAGGTAAAATCCATGACAACGAACCCTAAACCCGCGTATCAGCGTATTTTGTTAAAATTAAGCGGCGAAGCATTACAAGGCGATGAAGGTTTTGGTATCGACCCTGCTGTGCTTGATCGCATGGCACAGGAAGTGAAAGAACTCGTGGAATTGGGGGTTCAAGTTGGTGTCGTGATCGGTGGCGGCAATTTATTTCGAGGTGCAGGGCTTGCCGCTGCGGGAATGAATCGAGTTGTGGGTGACCACATGGGAATGTTGGCAACCGTGATGAACGGTTTAGCAATGCGTGACGCTCTGCACCGTGCGTATGTCAATGCTCGTGTGATGTCTGCTATTCCACTAAAAGGCGTGTGTGATGATTACAATTGGGCTGATGCGATTAGCCAATTGCGTCAAGGTCGAGTGGTTATTTTTTCGGCGGGTACCGGTAACCCTTTCTTTACGACAGATTCTGCTGCTTGTTTACGTGGTATTGAAATTGAAGCCGATGTGGTCTTAAAAGCGACAAAAGTAGACGGAGTCTACAGTGCTGACCCTGTAGCTAACCCTGATGCTCAACTGTATGATAAACTGGTTTACAGCGATGTACTGGACAAAGAACTTAAAGTGATGGATCTTGCAGCCTTTACTTTAGCACGCGATCACAAGATGCCAATCCGTGTCTTTAATATGAATAAACCAGGCGCGTTACGCCGTGTGGTCATGGGTGAAGCGGAAGGTACACTAATCAGTGCCGCAGTATAATCACGCTCAAGATGAAATAAGAATTAAGGTGATATTGTGATTAATGAGATCAAAAAAGACGCTCAAGAGCGTATGGAAAAAAGTGTTGAAGCGCTAAAGAATAACCTTTCTAAAATTCGTACTGGCCGCGCTCATCCAAGTTTACTTTCTGGCTTGTCAGTTGAATACTATGGTGCAGCAACACCACTCAACCAAATTGCTAATGTCGTGGCAGAAGATGCCCGTACGCTAGCGATTACGGTATTTGATAAAGAACTGACCCCTAAAGTCGAAAAAGCGATTTTAATGTCTGATCTTGGCCTTAACCCAATGTCTGCTGGGACGGTAATTCGTGTACCACTGCCACCACTCACAGAAGAGCGTCGCCGTGATCTAGTTAAGATTGTGCGAGGAGAAGCTGAAGGTGGACGTGTTGCCGTACGTAATATTCGTCGTGATGCAAACAACGATCTTAAAGCTCTTTTGAAAGATAAAGAAATTTCAGAAGATGAAGAACGTAAAGCTCAAGATGAGATCCAAAAGCTAACGGATGTCGCCGTCAAGAAAATTGATGAAGTATTAGCGTCCAAAGAAAAAGAGCTAATGGAAGTTTAATTTCATAACAACATGTAAAAAAACGCTGTGCTCGCAGTGCAGCGTTTTTTTATGCTACCCTTCATCATCTTTTTGTCATCATTACGTTTCTATGCAAAATTCGCCACTCTCTTCAGATGTTCTTCCCAAGCATATCGCAATCATTATGGACGGCAATGGTCGTTGGGCGAAAGCGCAAGGTAAACCTAGGGTTTTTGGTCATAAAAATGGGGTTTCAGCAGTACGTAAAACGATCACAACCGCCGCGAAATTAGGGATAAAAGCTGTCACTTTATTTGCTTTTAGCAGTGAAAATTGGCGGCGTCCTGAAGAGGAAGTCGGTGTATTGATGGAGCTCTTTATTAGCGTTCTATCTACCGAGGTCAAAAAATTACACAAGAATAATCTACGCCTTCGCATAATTGGGGACAAAAGTCGCTTCAGCCAGCGGTTACAAAGTAAAATAGCCCAAGCAGAAGCTTTGACTCAAAACAATACTGGGATGGTAATTAATATTGCGGCGAATTATGGTGGCAAATGGGACATTACCCAGGCGGTGCGTGAGATTGCAACCAAAGTCAGCTGCGGTGATCTTTCGGTAGATGAAATTGACGAAGGCGTTGTTGCTAACCATCTTACAATGGCCGACCTTCCTGAGGTCGATCTGCTGATCCGTACCAGTGGTGAATGTCGGATCAGTAATTTTATGCTTTGGCAGTTAGCCTACGCAGAAATGTACTTTACCCCGGTTTTTTGGCCAGAGTTTGGTGAAGAGAGTTTAATTGAAGCCATGACTTGGTTTGTGAATCGGGAGCGACGGTTTGGTTGTACCGGTGAGCAAATTAAGGCATTGATGACATCATAAAATAGGACGTCTAAGTTTGAAGCAGAGAATTATTACAGCGCTCTTACTTGCCCCCTTGGTTATTGCTGGGATTTTTTTTCTCCCGCTAAGCGGATTTATTTTGGCTCTAGCCTTGGTCACCTTTTTGGGGTTTTGGGAATGGACTCAGTTTGTTTCTTCCTCGTCTCGCTATTTAGCGTTAATCCCGAGCGTTGTTGCAGGAGGAGTGAGCTATTTTTTCCTTGCACCTCAACTGGCTTTATCGAGTGAGTTATCGTCGATTCAGAGTGCTATGCTCATGACTGGTTCGGTTTGGTGGGTTTTTTCTAGTGTGCTCGCGGTTACCTATCCTAAATCTCGTGGTTGCTGGGAGTCATCCAATACCGTCCGTCACCTGTTTGGTTTACTCACTTTATTGCCTTTTTTCTGGAGTGTGATTTTTTTACGCGCTGAACATTTTACTGTTGATAGTTACCATGGTGCGAAATTAGTTCTATTTGTTTGCTTGATTGTCTGGGCGGCCGATAGTGGTGCTTATTTCGCCGGTAAGAGCTTTGGCAAGCATAAAATGGCACCAGCGGTTAGCCCAAACAAGACGATTGAGGGGTTAATGGGGGGCGTTGTCGCTGCGATGATGGTTGGGTGGTTTTTTGCTGATGTTTTTTCAATTCAATTTACCTCCTCTTTTATTATGATGCTGACCATTTTGATCACGGTGGTCATTTCTGTTTTGGGAGACCTAGTTGAAAGCATGTTCAAACGAGTCTCAGGGATCAAAGATAGCAGTAATCTTATTCCCGGACATGGGGGGATTTTAGACCGAATTGATAGTCTGACGGCCGCTTTCCCTGTGTTCGCGCTTCTCTATTTCTTATTCTAATGTCGAGCGATGCGATATTGCTCGACTGAAACCATGGCATTTTTTGGATATGTGTAAATTAACGATTCTGGGAGCGACGGGGTCTATTGGATCCAGTACGCTTAAAGTTGTTGCTGAGAATCCTGACCGGTTTACCATTGTGGCGTTAGCCGCTGGGCGAAATGTAACCAAAATGCGTGAGCTTTGCCAAACATGGCGACCTAAATATGCCGTGATGGCCGATGCTACCGCTGCTCAGTTGTTGACAGAACAACTAACTGCTTTACATTTGACAACCGAAGTGTTGTATGGCGAAGAAGCGATGTGCTACGTCGCTGCTCATGAAGAAGTCGATACCGTGATGGCAGCCATTGTGGGTGCTGCCGGGCTTATCCCAACCATGTCCGCCGTTAAGGCAGGCAAGCGAATATTATTAGCAAATAAAGAAGCGTTAGTGATGTCTGGTCAGCTATTTATTGATGCTGTTGACACGTATGGTGCGACGCTGTTGCCCGTTGATAGTGAGCATAATGCGATTTTCCAATGTTTGCCTGTTGATGCTCAAGCCAAATTGGGACGGTGTGATCTTTCTGCCAATGGCATTTCTCATATTCTGCTTACCGGTTCCGGTGGCCCTTTTCGCTATAGTGATGTTGCTTCATTGCATGATGTGACTCCTGAGCAGGCGATTGCTCATCCTAATTGGTCTATGGGGCCTAAAATTTCTGTTGATTCGGCAACCATGATGAATAAAGGGTTAGAATACATCGAGGCTAAATGGCTTTTTAATGCCTCGCGTGATCAGTTGAATGTTCTGATCCATCCTCAGTCTGTAATTCATTCAATGGTTCAGTATCAAGACGGTTCTGTGATCGCACAACTTGGTGAGCCAGATATGGCCACGCCAATAGCCCAGGCTTTGGCCTATCCTCAACGTATTACAGCCGGTGTTCGACCACTTGATTTTACGCGTTTGAGTGAGTTGACTTTTATGGCGGTCGATTATCAACGCTACCCGTGCTTACAATTGGCTATTGATGCGTGTTACTTGGGGCAACATGCAACAACATCATTAAATGCAGCCAATGAAGTTGCTGTCGATGCTTTTTTGCGAGGTCAAATTCGTTTTACTGATATCGCAACTATCAATGATAAGGTATTGTCTAAAGTTTGTGGGACTCACAGCCCGTTACATTCTTATAATTTGGAAAGCCTACTTGAGCTAGATACAATAGCTCGCAGTTTTGCTAATCAAACCTTAAAAGAGCGCATGTTATGAGTGGCATTTTGTGGAACTTTATCGCCTTTGTAGTCGCCCTAGGAATCTTAGTGGCGGTACATGAGTATGGTCATTTTTGGGTCGCGAGAAAGTGTGGGGTTAAAGTTGAAAAGTTTTCGATTGGCTTTGGACGAGCGATCTGGAAACGAATGGGGAAAGATGGCACTGAATACAGTCTTTCGATCATCCCCTTAGGCGGTTATGTCAAAATGCTCGACAGTCGAGTGGCCGATGTGCCCGTTGAAATGCAACCATTTGCTTTTGATAAAAAATCACTGTGGCAGCGCTCTGCAATTGTCAGTGCGGGGCCTATCTTCAACTTTCTTTTTGCTTTGGTGGCATATTGGTTGGTGTTTTTAATCGGAGTGCCAGCCGTTAAGCCTGTGATTGGAGAGGTGACCCCTTATTCTATTGCGGCGCAGGCTGGTGTTGAACCCGGTATGGAAATCAAAGCTGTCTCTGGCAGCAAGACGCTTGATTGGGAATCGGTCAATATGGGCCTTATCCGTCACATTGGTAACGATCAATTAACATTGACGGTTTCTTCACCTGATCGCATCGGAATTGATGAAATCAAAACTTTTGACCTACGTTCATGGAACTTTGATCCTGAAACCGAGTCTGCTATGGGAGCGTTAGGATTTAAACCGTTTATGCCTGCGGTTTCGACCGTATTAGCGAGCATTTCATCGGGTAGTGCAGGAGAACGAGCGGGGTTACAGGTCGGTGATGTACTGACGAGGATTAATGGTCAACCCATTGCCAATTGGCAGCAAGCTGTGGCCGATATCCAAGCCAGCCCCGATAAAGCGTTAACCTTGGCAGTCGAACGCGATCAAAATATGATTCTTTTATCGCTGACGCCAGACAGCCGAACATTAAAAAGTGGCGAGGTAATTGGTTTTGCGGGTATCGCACCTCAAGTCGAAGCGTGGCCAGAAGGGTATCGTTTTGAATTACAATTTGGTGTTTTGGAGTCGATCGATAGAGCTTTTGACAAAACGGGACAAGTGATTGAATTAACACTAAGCCTATTGAAAAAGTTACTTGTCGGTGATGTGGGTTTAAATAACCTTAGTGGGCCGATTTCAATTGCAAAAGGGGCTGGTACGACCGCTGATTACGGGTTGGTTTACTTTTTAGGTTTCTTAGCCTTAATTAGTATTAACCTTGGAATCATCAACTTAGTGCCACTCCCTATGCTTGACGGTGGCCATTTGCTCTTCTTTGCGATTGAAGCTGTAATAAGACGGCCTGTACCGGAAAAAGTACAAGAAATAGGCTACCGACTCGGAGGCGTGATCATTTTTTCCCTAATGGCGTTGGCAATATTTAACGATTTTACTCGCCTGTGATAGATAAGCATTAGGCAATGGTTTGTAGTAAGGAAGAACTAAAACATATATGGCGATAAAAAAAATCCTGTTAGCGACCTTGCTCGCAACGAGTGTATCAGTCAATGGTGCCGAAAACTTTGTTGTCCAAGACATTCAGATCCAAGGTTTACAACGTGTTGCGCTTGGGGCTGCCTTATTAAAAATGCCAGTGCGCATTGGCGATACTGTTGATGGTCAAGATGTCGCTCAAATTATTCAAGCGTTATATGCTTCGGGTAACTTTGACGATGTGAAAGTGTTACGTGATGGTTCCATTTTGGTGGTTCAAGTTAAGGAACGTCCCACCATTGCCAGCGTTTCTTTCTCTGGTAATAAAGCGATTAAGCAAGAGCAACTTCAGCAAAATTTAGATGCTTCGGGCATCCGCGTCGGAGAAGCGCTCGATCGAACCACATTAAGTAATATTGAAAAAGGGTTAGAAGATTTTTATTACAGCGTGGGTAAGTACAATGCGAACGTGAAAGCCGTAGTCACGCCTTTACCTCGTAACCGTGCTGACTTGAAATTTGTGTTTACCGAAGGTGTGTCGGCTAAAATTCAGCAGATAAACTTTATTGGTAATCAGGTTTTTAGTAACGAAGAGTTGCTGTCGCGTTTTGATCTTAATGTCGACCTCTCATGGTGGAACTTTCTCTCTGATGATAAATATCAGAAACAAGTTCTTGCGGCTGATATTGAAGGCTTACGCAGTTTTTATTTGGATCGTGGCTATCTAAAATTTAAAGTTGACTCCACTCAAGTGGCCATTTCGCCCGATAAAAAAGGGGTTTACATCACTTTAAACCTTAGCGAAGGGCTGCCTTATACCGTTAAAGATGTCCAGTTTCGTGGCGAGCTGATTGGGAAGGAAGCAGAGTTCCGTGCGTTAATTCCTTTTCAATCAGGAGAAACTTATCAAGGTTCCGCTGTGACTCAGTTAGAAGAAGGGATTAAACGTCTACTTGGCGAAGCTGGTTATGCTTATCCTCAAGTACAAACCATTCCGGAATTTGATGACCAAACCCAGCAAGTTTCACTGATTGTACACGTTGAAGCGGGTAAGCGTATGTATGTCCGTGATATTCGTTTTACGGGTAATACCGCGACGCGTGATGAAGTATTACGCCGAGAAATGCGTCAAATGGAAGGCAGTTGGCTTAATTCAAAAGCGATTGATACCGGCAAAGCTCGTCTGAGCCGTCTAGGCTTTTTTGAAACCGTTGATGTACAAACCGTTCGTGTACCTGGAACCGACGATCAAGTGGACTTGGTCTACAGTGTGAAAGAAGCGAATTCAGGTAGTATTAACTTTGGTGTCGGTTATGGAACTGAGTCTGGGGTTAGTTTTACCGTTGGGGTAACCCAAGATAATTTTATGGGAACGGGTAATCGAGTCAGTGTCAATGCGACAACCAATGACTATCAACAAAACGTCACGTTGGAGTATCGAGACCCTTACTGGAATATTGATGGTGTTAGTTTAGGCGGGCGGGTCTTTTATAACAAATTTGAGGCATCAGAAGCTGGGATTGTTGACTATACCAACCAAAGTTATGGCAGTAGCTTAACATGGGGTTTTCCTTTCGATGAGTTAAACCGGTTTGAATTTGGGGTTGGGTACACGCATAACAAAATTGGTAATCTCACCCCTTACCTACAAGTGGAGCAATTTCTCTGTAACTTAGGCGATTGTAACCCTGATAATTTGCTTACCGACGATTTTGATATCAACGTGGCTTGGACGCGTAACAATCTCAATAAAGGGTATTTCCCAACCGCTGGTAATCATCAACGGGCGTTTGCCAAAATGACGGTTCCAGGCTCTGATGCACAATTTTTTAAGCTGCAATATGATGTTCGCCAGTACATTCCTTTGACGAAAAAACATGAATTTACTCTGCTGCTTCGTGGTCGTTTAGGGTATGGTAATGGTTACGGAAAAACCGATGGCAAAGATAACCTTTACCCATTTTATGAAAACTTCTATGCCGGTGGCTTTACTACCTTGCGAGGCTTTGGGTCTAACTCTGCCGGCCCTAAAGCGCTATATCGTGATTATTCTGGCTCGAATAATGGTAAAGATAGCGCCACTGATGATTCGGTGGGGGGCAACGCCATCGCATTAGCGAGTATGGAATTGATCGTGCCGACGCCGTTTGCTTCTGATGAAGCGCGCAGTCAAGTTCGTACCAGCGTCTTTATTGATATGGCCAGTGTGTGGGATACTGAGTTTGATTATCGTTCTGCGGGAGCGAGTTATGGTAACCGCTATTATTATGATTATTCAGACCCGAGTAAATATCGCGCTTCATATGGGGTCGCTTTACAATGGATGTCTCCAATGGGGCCACTGGTCTTCTCCCTTGCTAAACCCATTAAAAAATACGATGGTGATAACGAAGAATTCTTCACATTCACTATCGGACGAACCTTCTAACTTGAGGAAAATATGTTGAAAAATACGATCAAAGCAGCCAGTGTTAGTCTTATTGTTCTTAGTTCTGCCTTGTTTGCTCAGGCTGCAGATGCAGCACAAAAAATTGGTTTCATTAATACCGCACAAGTATTTCAAGCTCTGCCTCAACGTGAAGTGGTTCTTCAGCAAATGCAGGATGAGTTCAAAGATAAAGCGGCAGAGCTACAAAGCTTACAAGCGCAAGCTAAAACGAAAATTGAGAAGTTGAGACGTGATGCCGAGCTAATGAGCCAAGATGACGTTGAAAAACTGCGCATTGAAATCGGGCAACTCGATAGTAAATATAAAATCAAGGCTCAGGCATTAGAACAAGCTTCCGCGCGTCGTGAAAATGAAGAGAAACAAAAACTGTTTAAAATTATTCAAGATGCAGTGCAAAAAGTGGCGGAAAAAGAAGGCTACGACATCATTGTTGATGTCAGTGCGATGCAATATGGTAAAGCAGAATACAATATTTCAGAAAAAGTCATTCAAGCAATTAAATAACAATCATTTTTTTATACTATGAAAACACTGACCTTAGCCGATTTGGCAACCATTACTGGGGGAACGTTGCATGGCGATGCCAGTGCAACTGTCAACGCAGTCGCTCCGATGGATCGAGCGCAAGAAGGAAATGTCACCTTTCTTTCGAATCCTAAATACAGTAAACATCTCGCTCAATGCCAAGCCACTGTGATTATGGTGAAAGAGTCTGAACGTGAATTATGCTCATCCAATGTACTCGTGGTTGCTGACCCCTATGTGGCTTTTGCTAAGGTCGCGCAAGCGTTGGACACCACTCCGTCACCAGCAGCAGAAGGTATCGCTGCCAGTGCAGTTGTGGCGGATGATGTAACCATAGGGCAGCATGTCTCAATTGGTGCTAATGCGGTGATTGAAACGGGTGTTGTACTGGGTGATCATGTGGTCATTGGTGCGGGCTGCTTTGTTGGTAAGCATGCTCAATTAGGTGAGCATACCAAGCTATGGGCAAACGTCACAATATACCACGGAGTGCAAATTGGGAGTCATTGCTTAATTCAGTCAGGCACTGTGATTGGTGCCGATGGATTCGGTTATGCCAATGAGCGTGGCGAGTGGATAAAAATTCCACAGCTTGGTTCTGTTCGTATCGGTAATCGAGTGGAAATTGGAGCCTGTACCACGATTGACCGTGGTGCACTTGATGATACCGTGATTGAAGATAATGTCATCATCGATAATCAGCTGCAAATTGCGCATAATGTTCATATTGGATACGGTACCGCGATGGCGGGTGGCACCGTGGTTGCTGGCAGTACTCAGATTGGCAAATATTGTATTATTGGCGGTGCTTCTGTTCTTAATGGTCACATCCAGATCGCAGATGGGGTGACGATTACTGGCATGGGGATGGTGATGCGCAGCATCGAAGAAAAAGGTATGTATTCTTCCGGTATTCCACTGCAAACCAATAAAGAGTGGCGCAAAACTGCAGCACGAGTGCATCGAATTGATGAAATGAATAAACGCTTAAAAATAGTAGAAAAACAACTTGAGCAAAAAGCAGACGGTTAATTTTTACTGTTTTGCTAAAAAGGCTCGCAATGTGCGAGTCTTTTTCATCTATAATGCGCCAAGACTCATTTGCTCCCCCTACTGAGGCTGGGAGTTCAACCATTAAATCTATTTTAAATAGGAATATGACTTTGACTACTGAACAGAAAATGATGGATATCACTGAAATTCAGGAGCTTCTTCCGCACCGTTATCCTTTTTTATTGATTGATCGAGTGACTGATTATCAAGAAGGAAAGTACCTTGTTGGGCTTAAGAATGTGTCAGTGAATGAACCTCAGTTTACGGGTCATTTCCCTAAGTTCCCTGTTTTTCCTGGGGTACTTATTCTTGAAGCGATGGCTCAAGCAACTGGATTATTAGCTTTTAAAACCTTTGGCGCGCCTAAAGAAAACGAACTGTATTATTTTGCCAGTATTGATAATGCTAAATTTCGTAAACCGGTAGGGCCTGGGGATCAACTTATTATTGAAGTTGAATTTTTGAAAGAACGTCGCGGAATCGCGCTATTTAACGGGGTCGCTAAAGTGGATGGCGGTATCGTTTGTTCCGCTGAATTAAAATGTGCACGCAGAGAGTTTTAAGATGATTCATCCAACGGCACAAATCCACCCAACCGCGGTGGTGGAAGAAGGCGCTATCATTGGCGCTCAGGTAAAAATTGGCCCATTTTGCTATGTTGACAGTAAAGTCGAAATCGGCGAGGGAACAGAGCTACTGTCTCATGTGGTCGTAAAAGGGCCGACTAAAATGGGTCAAGATAATCGTATTTTTCAGTTCGCTTCGATTGGTGAAGCGTGCCAAGATCTAAAATATGCGGGTGAAGAGACGCAATTGATTATCGGTGATCGCAATACGATTCGAGAAAGCGTCACGATGCATCGTGGTACGATACAGGACCAAGGTGTCACTATTGTAGGTAGTGATAACTTATTTATGATCAATGCACATGTGGCTCATGACTGTGTGGTAGGCGATCGTTGTATTTTTGCCAACAATGCGACTCTCGCTGGGCATGTTCAAGTGGGTAATCAAGCGATTATTGGTGGCATGTCAGCCATTCATCAGTTCTGTCAAGTCGGGGATCACTGTATGATTGGTGGCGGTTCTATCGCGGTACAAGATGTTCCTCCTTATGTCATGGCTCAAGGAAATCACTGTGCACCATTCGGGATTAATATTGAAGGATTGAAACGTCGCGGATTTGAAAAAGCGGAAATCCACGCAATTCGTCGTGCGTATAAAGCCTTGTACCGTAGTGGTCTCACTTTAGAAGAGGCGAAAGTTGAAATTAGTAAAGAAATCGACAATTACCCAGCCGTTAAGCTTTTCCTAAATTTCTTAGAAAACTCAACACGTGGGATCATTCGTTAGTTAGACGACGAACTTGGTTAGGATGTGTTGATCTTTGAGTGACATTGAATGAGCAAAGGTCTAGGCTTTCTAATTTGTTGGTTGAAAAGATCGCCTCAACTTGGCGATCTTTTGTATTTTAAAGCAGATCAAATCTTGCAAGAGGAGTGAAGCGTGCAACAGCAACCATTACGCATCGGTATTGTCGCGGGGGAGCTTTCAGGAGATACATTGGGTGAAGGCTTTATGAAAGCCATAAAAGCACATCATCCTGATGCTGAATTTGTCGGTATTGGTGGCCCCAAAATGATCGCACAGGGTTGTCAGTCTCTATTTGATATGGAAGAGCTAGCCGTGATGGGGCTAGTCGAAGTGTTAGGGCGTTTACCGCGGCTATTGAAAGTCAAGGCTGAATTGGTACGATTTTTTACCGATAACCCTCCGGATGTTTTCGTCGGGATTGATGCGCCGGACTTCAATCTACGTCTTGAGTTAGATTTGAAAAAAACAGGGATTAAAACGGTCCATTATGTCAGCCCTTCTGTGTGGGCTTGGCGACAAAAGCGTATTTTTAACATAGCGGCGGCGACTCATTTAGTGCTGGCATTTCTTCCTTTTGAGAAAGCCTTTTACGACAAATTTAATGTGCCGTGTGAATTTATCGGCCATACATTGGCCGATAGCATACCGATGCAGCCAGATCAGCAGGCGGCGCAGCAGCTGTTAGGGTTAAACTCCGATAAACGATGGTTAGCGGTGTTACCGGGTAGCCGTAGTGGTGAAATGAAATTATTAGCCGAACCGTTCATTAAAACCTGCCTGCGTCTACAGCAAGATGATCCTGAACTTGGGTTTGTCGTTGCCCTTGTTAATTCACATCGTCGAGAACAGTTTGAGACTGTGTGGCAGAAAGTTGCGCCTGAATTGAATTTTGTTTTGGTGGATGATACCGCTCGCAATGTCATTACCGCCGCGGATGTCGTACTGCTTGCATCGGGAACCGTGGCACTAGAGTGTATGCTACTTAAGCGGCCTATGGTGGTAGGTTACAAAGTGAATGCGATAACGGCCTTTCTAGCCAAACGCTTATTAAAAACTCCCTATGTTTCATTGCCAAATATTTTAGCAGGAAAAGAGCTAGTTAAAGAACTATTACAAGAAGAGTGTACGGTTGATCGTTTGTACCAAGCCGTTCATCAGCTATTAAATAGCGATAATCAAACCTTGATTAATCAGTTTACCGAAATGCATCACTGGATTCGAAAAGGGGCCGATGAGCAAGCAGCTCAAGCCGTACTTTCATTGATAGGTAACGCAAAATGATGATACAGAAAAAAGACAAGCTGCTAGAGCCTTTTGTGATGCCGGTTGGGTATTCCTTGATAGCTGGGGTTGATGAGGTTGGACGCGGGCCTTTAGTTGGCGATGTGGTGACCGCTGCGGTGATCCTTGATCCAAACCAACCTATTGATGGTTTAACCGATTCCAAAAAACTGTCTGAGAAAAAGCGCTTAACGCTTTTTCCGGAAATTCAGCAAAAAGCACTGGCTTGGTCTATTGGCCGTTGTTCGGCTCGAGAAATTGATCAACTCAATATTTTTCAAGCCACCATGCTTGCCATGCAAAGAGCGGTCGCTGGGTTAGCCATTCAACCGGATTTTGTTTTAATTGATGGCAATAAAATTCCCCAATTACCCATGGATGCCCAAGCTGTGGTCAAAGGAGATTTACGTGTTGCGCAAATTAGTGCGGCATCAATTATTGCTAAAGTGGTACGCGACCAAGAAATGGAAGCGCTGGATAAAATGTATCCTCAATTCGGTTTTGCACAACATAAAGGTTATCCCACCAAGGCGCATTTTGCAGCCATTGAACAGTATGGGGTGATTGACCAACATCGGCGAAGTTTTGCTCCAGTCAAACGGGCATTAGGCTTACAGTAAGCTTAATGCCGTCGATGATAGTTTCACGCCGATCTGCTTTAACGTAGAATAGCGCCATTGCACGACTTATCCCTAGTAGGATTTTATTGAATGTCAGACCCAAAGTTTATCCACTTACGTATTCATAGTGACTTTTCCATGATGGATGGTTTATCCAAGGTTCCACCTTTGGTTAAACAGGTGGCAGCAATGGGAATGCCAGCCATGGCGCTAACTGATTTCACTAACCTTTGCGGGTTAGTGAAATATTATGGTACGGCGCACAGTTGTGGGGTTAAGCCGATCGTGGGGGCAGATTTTACTCTACGTTCAGAAGAATTTGGCGATGAGCTGACCAAGCTAACCATTCTCGCCAAAAATAACCTCGGCTATAAAAACCTGACCCTGCTTATATCAGAAGCTTATCTACGGGGGCATATTCAACATCAACCCGTTATCGATAAAGCGTGGTTGATTAAATACGGTCAGGGGTTGATCATCCTTTCCGGTGGCAAAAGTGGAGAAATAGGCCGAGCCTTACTGAAAGGCAACCAAGCCTTAGTCGATAAATGCGTTGAATTTTATCAGACCCATTTTGCCGATAATTTTTATTTAGAACTGATCCGCACTGGTCGATCCGATGAAGAAAGTTATCTTCATTTTGCTTTGGAATTGGCTGAGCAAACTCAGTTGCCTGTGGTCGCTACTAATGAAGTGGTTTTTTTAAAGGCAGATCAATTTGATGCACATGAAATTCGTGTTGCGATCCATGACGGTTATACTCTTGACGACCCTCGACGGCCTAAAAACTATAGTCCACAACAATACTTGCGAACAGAGCAAGAAATGTGCGAACTATTTAGTGATATTCCTGAAGCATTAGAAAATACTGTTGAAATTGCCAAGCGTTGTAATGTCACCGTACGCTTGGGGGAATACTTCTTACCTAATTTCCCAACCGATGGGTTACCCATTGAAGCGTTTTTAATTAAAAAATCGAAAGAAGGGTTAGAACAACGACTCGAATTTCTCTTTCCTGACCCTGTGGTACGAGCGGAACGTCGACCTGAATACGATGAGCGCTTGGACATTGAACTGCAAGTCATCAACCAAATGGGGTTTCCCGGCTATTTCTTGATTGTGATGGAGTTTATCCAGTGGTCTAAGGATAATGATATTCCAGTTGGGCCGGGGCGAGGATCGGGTGCCGGATCTTTAGTCGCTTATGCACTAAAAATAACGGATCTTGATCCATTAGAATATGATCTACTTTTTGAACGTTTCTTAAACCCTGAACGTGTTTCGATGCCCGACTTTGACGTTGATTTCTGTATGGACAAACGGGATCGTGTCATTGACCATGTGGCGGATATGTATGGCCGTGATGCCGTTTCTCAGATCATAACGTTTGGTACGATGGCAGCAAAAGCGGTGATTCGAGATGTCGGGCGAGTGCTTGGCCATCCCTTCGGATTTGTCGATCGTATTTCTAAATTAGTACCGCCTGATCCGGGTATGACACTAGAAAAAGCCTTTAAAGCGGAACCTGCACTACAAGAGTTGTATGATGCCGATGAAGAGGTGAAAGAGCTGATTGATATGTGCCGCATTTTGGAGGGTTGTACCCGAAATGCAGGTAAACATGCTGGGGGGGTCGTGATTTCACCCACGTCGATCACCGATTTTGCCCCGCTTTACTGTGATGCGGAAGGGCAGCATCCTGTCACTCAGTTTGATAAAAATGACGTTGAGTACGCGGGGTTGGTTAAATTTGACTTCTTAGGGCTGCGAACGTTAACCATTATCGACTGGGCTCTAGGGTTGATTAACCCTCGGCGTGAGAAAAGAGGCGAGCCTCCCGTTCGTATCGATGCGATTCCATTAGCCGATCCGGCCTCATTCCGAGTTTTGCAAAATTCGGAAACTACAGCGGTATTCCAGCTAGAATCTCGCGGAATGAAAGATCTGATTAAACGTCTACAACCAGACTGTTTTGAAGATATCATCGCATTGGTCGCCCTTTTCCGTCCCGGCCCCCTACAGTCAGGGATGGTGGATAACTTTATTGACCGTAAACATGGCCGAGAAGCCATTTCCTACCCGGATGAGAAGTGGCAACACGAATCATTAAAAGAGATCTTAGACCCTACCTACGGCATTATTCTCTATCAAGAACAAGTCATGCAGATAGCTCAGGTGCTGGCAGGTTACACCCTAGGTGGAGCCGATATGCTTCGCCGAGCGATGGGTAAGAAAAAGCCAGAAGAGATGGCCAAGCAACGCGCCGTGTTTAAAGAGGGTGCGGAACAAAATGGTGTTGACGGCGAACTGGCGATGAAAATCTTTGACCTGGTAGAGAAATTTGCCGGGTACGGGTTTAACAAATCGCACTCTGCCGCTTATGCGTTAGTTTCCTATCAAACCTTATGGCTAAAAACACACTATCCGGCTGAATTTATGGCGGCAGTGATGACTGCTGATATGGACAACACCGAAAAAGTTGTCGGTTTGGTTGATGAATGCCATCGAATGGGATTAAAAGTCCTCCCACCAGACATTAACTCTGGATTATACCGATTCAATGTGGATGATTCGGGGGCCATTGTTTATGGTATTGGTGCAATAAAAGGAGTGGGTGAAGGCCCAATTGAAGCTATTTTAGAATCGCGCAATCAAGACGGGGTATTTAAGGACTTATTTGATTTTTGTGCGCGCATTGATCTTAAAAAGGTCAACAAACGGGTAATTGAAAAACTTATTTTAGCCGGAGCCTTGGATCATTTAGGGCCACATCGCGCAGCATTGATGGCTTCAGTGGATGATGCGGTGAAAGCGGCGAGTCAACATCACCAAGCGGAAGCCTTTGGCCAAGCGGATATGTTTGGGGTATTAACGGATGCCCCAGAAGACGTTGAACAAAAATATATTCAGGTTCCACCATGGCCTGAGAAAGTTTGGTTAGAGGGGGAGAGGGAAACTCTGGGTCTATACTTAACCGGACATCCAATCAATCAATACCTGAAAGAGCTGAATAAATACACCAGTTGTCGATTGAACGACGCGACGCCGACGCGACGCGATCAGTCGTTAACCGTTGCTGGCTTAGTGATTGCTGCACGTGTCATGACAACCAAACGGGGAAACCGAATAGGTATTATGACTCTCGATGATCGATCTGGACGAATGGAGGTGATGCTTTATTCAGATGCATTAGATCGGTATGCAGAATTGTTAGAAAAAGATAAGATTTTGGTGGTTTCTGGACAGGTCAGCTTTGATGACTTCAATGGTGGCCTTAAAATGTCAGCGCGCGAAGTGATGGATTTGGGTAGCGCACGAGAAAAATATGCCCGTAGCTTATCGCTTGCGATTGAACAATCGCAAATTGATGAGCAATTTTTTGAGCGTTTTAGTCAAATCTTAGAGCCTCACCGAGCAGGAACCGTGCCTGTCAATGTATACTACCAGCGTTCGGATGCTAGGGCACGTTTAACGCTAGGTACAGAATGGCGAGTAACGCCCAGCGATACATTACTCGATGAATTACAACAGTTGCTTGGCAAAGATCAAGTAGAACTCGAATTTAACTAAAATTCAGCTGTACAATTGACGAGCTGAGTAAAAAAGGATCGGTAGATGAGCCCAAACTTTCTAGATTTTGAAAAACCTATTGTAGAACTTGAAGCTAAAATTCAGGCACTACGAGATGTCTCTCGTCACGGTGGCAGTTCGTCCGTAGATCTTGAAAAAGAGATTGAACAGCTAGAAAAGAAAAGCTTGGAACTGAAAAAGAAAATCTTCAGTGATCTTGGCGCATGGCAAGTTGCGCAGTTGGCCCGTCATCCACAGCGTCCTTATACTTTAGATTATATCAATCATATGTTTACCGAGTTTGACGAGCTTGCTGGTGATCGTGCTTACGCGGATGATAAAGCCATTGTTGGCGGAATTGCTCGCTTAGATGATCGTCCTGTTATGATTATCGGCCATCAAAAAGGCCGAGAAACACGGGAAAAAGTGAGACGTAATTTTGGTATGCCTAAACCAGAAGGTTACCGTAAGGCATTACGTTTAATGCAGATGGCAGAGCGCTTTAATATGCCAATCATTACTTTTATCGACACGGCTGGCGCTTATCCTGGTGTTGGCGCAGAAGAGCGTGGGCAATCAGAAGCGATTGCCAAAAACCTGAAAGTGATGTCGGGCTTAACCGTTCCCGTGATCTGTAATGTGGTGGGTGAAGGCGGTTCTGGTGGTGCGTTAGCCATTGGTGTTGGTGATTATGTCAATATGTTGCAATATTCGACTTATGCGGTTATTTCGCCTGAAGGTTGCGCTTCTATTTTGTGGCGAGATGCGGATAAAGCGCCACAAGCCGCAGAAGCGATGGGGCTTGTGGCTTCTCGTCTAAAAGAACTTTCTTTAATTGATGAAGTCATCGAAGAACCACTGGGAGGCGCTCATCGTGATCCTGTACAAATGGCCAAAAACCTTAAAGTCATGCTATTACAGCAGCTTTCAGAGTTAGAAGCCTTAGAGCAAGCAGAGCTACTGGATAGACGTTACCAGCGCTTAATGAATTACGGCTATTGCTAAATAAAACCTACCAAGTAAGGGGTTGAAGCTCATTCAACTCCTTTTGGTTTTTAGCCCCAAGCGGTACACTGGCTTTTATTGATCAAATCAGCCAAGAATTATAATGGACTTGTACAGTCACTTTTGTCAGCAATTACGTGAAAAATCGGTTGAGCGACCCATTTTAGCCTTAAGTGGTGGTGTGGACTCTCGGGTATTATTGCATTTACTTGCTCAATACCATCAATATTATTCGGTACCAGTGCGTGCAGTTCATGTGCATCATGGTTTGAGTGATAATGCCAATAACTGGGTAGAGCAATGCCAACGTTGGTGTGATGAATACAACATTCCCTTATCTGTCGAGTATGTCACTCTCGATACACAATGTGGTGAAAGTATCGAGCAGTTAGCTCGAGAAGCTCGTTATGCTGCATTATCTAAGCATGTGAAAACCGAAAATACTTTATTACTTGGTCATCATGCTGATGATCAATTAGAAACGTTTTTACTGGCCTTGCGGCGAGGAAGTGGCCCCAAAGGGTTATCGGCCATGGCAGATTGGGCTGCTTTTAGTCAAGGTCACTTACTACGCCCACTGTTACATGTGCCTCGGCAGGATATCGAATATTTTGCCCTTGAGCAGCAATTACAATGGGTTGAGGATGAAAGTAACCAAGATATGCGTTACGAGCGTAATTTCTTACGCCATCAAGTAACCCCCATTCTAAATCAGCGTTGGCCAACGATTTATCAAGCCGTACAACGTAGTGCCGAGTTATGCGCAGAGCAAGAAGCCGTCATTCATGAGTTGCTAGCGGACTTACTGGCGTCTGCAACCAGTAAAGCTGGTGGGCTATCTATCGCTCAAATACAATTATGCAGTGATGTGGTCAGGCGGCAAGTCATTCGGCAATGGTTGGCTGGGCGAGGTGTCACGATGCCAAGTCGGCTGCATACCGACATGATCTGGCAGCAAGTTGCACTGGCTGAAGCTTCTGCTAATCCAAAGTTTCAGTTGCGAGAGTACCAAATTCGTCGATTTGACGGAGAGCTTTTTTGTGTAACATTAATGAGCGATCTTAGTGCGTGGCAGCAAAGTATCCAGCTTAATAGGCCATTGATTTTACCTGATAAGCTCGGTCACTTAACGTTATCGGAATGCTCGCTCGGCCACATTGCGCTTCCTGATGAGCCGGATGCGCTTTCGGTCTCTTTTAACCCAGAAGGGCTGTCAGCTTGTCCTGTCGGACGTGCCGGATCACGAAAATTAAAAAAATTATTTCAAGAATACCGTATTCCCAGTTGGCAACGTCGCCGATTACCCATTTTAATGTATAAAGGAAGAGTGGTTGCGATAGCCAGCCTGTTTGTAGATCGTGATTTTGCTGGTCAAGACTATGAACTGATCTGGACTCAATGAGCTTTCCTCATGCCACAATTATGATGATCGATTGATAACATGGAAGCACGAAGTAAGGTTGAGCTATGAATAAAATACTAATGGGATTAGTGGTGACTAGCAGTTTATTGACCGGGCCGGTATTGGCTGCTGGAGACGCTGCGGCAGGCAAGGCAAAGTCTGCCATCTGTGCCACTTGCCATGGCGCTGATGGGATTGCAGTCATCCCTGGTTACCCCAATTTAAAAGGACAAAATGAGCAATACCTGATCACATCGGTTAAAGCCTATAAAAATAAGCAGCGTACTGGCGGGTTAGCCGTGGTTATGCAAGCGCAGTCTATGATGTTGAGTGATCAAGATATTGCCGATCTTGCTGCTTATTATGCGAACCTAAAATAGAGGTTAATGGCTAGCCATGCTTGGGCTTTTTATTGATTGTGTATTTATTACCGCTGGCTGATAATAAGTTATCATCTGTTCGGTTTTGAAACCTTAATTCGACCAGCAGCGAAAAATTAATGACAAAAAACGTTTAAGGGATGAACATGAAAAAGATCGAGGCAATTATTAAACCATTTAAGCTCGATGATGTCCGTGAAGCGCTAGCTGAAGTGGGAATTACCGGTATGACGGTTTCTGAGGTTAAAGGGTTTGGACGGCAAAAAGGTCATACTGAGTTATACCGCGGGGCGGAATATATGGTGGATTTTTTACCCAAAGTGAAGTTAGAAATTGTGGTGACGGAAGACGTCGCTGATCAATGTGTTGATACCATTATAGAAACCGCGCAAACCGGCAAAATTGGTGACGGAAAAATCTTTATCAGCGAGATTGAGCGAGTGGTGCGAATTCGAACTGGTGAAGAAGATGAAGACGCGATTTAACTGCTAACCTTAAGTAGACCTTACCTTAAACATCACTTACCTTAAGTAGATAAGGGGTTAAACTCCTTATCTGCTAGTCATAATGTTGACCTATATTTACGATGAAAAAACGCTATCTGCTCTTCTTTTCTTCTATGTTTACCGTGGTCATGATTACGGCTTTTCAGGTTGTTTTTAAAGTACCCAACCAACCTCAGCTTTTAACGGTTGGCCAAGATGCACTTGGCCGAGACTTGCTGTGCTACCAGAACCCGCATCCATTACCTCTCGATAATGACGGACAATTAAACATTTTCGTTTGGAATATTTATAAACAAAACCGAAGTAATTGGGACAGCGAACTCACACGTTATAGTCAACAAGCGCAACTGTTGTTATTGCAAGAAGCAAGTATGACTGAAGGGCTGAGAGAGTGGATAGCAAAACAGGCATGGGATGGGGCTTATGTTAATGCTTTTGAGGTCTTTGGTGAGTCGACGGGCGTGCTGAATTTAGCGCATGTTATGCCTAGCTTTGCTTGTGCGTATACGCAATTGGAACCGTTACTACGGTTACCTAAATCTGGTATTTATGCACGTTATTCGTTAAGCAACGGGCAGCAGCTTGCCGTGATTAACTTACATGCAATAAATTTTACCTATGGCGCTAAAATTTATCGAGAGCAGATTGAAACGCTCATTAAGGCATTAAGACAACATCATGGGCCCATTATTGTTGCGGGTGATTTTAACAGTTGGAGTTCACAACGATTATCTGTTCTAAAATCTGCACTGGCTTCATTATCATTACAAGAGGTTGTTTTTTCAGATGATCACCGGCGCACATTTATCACTGGATTACCGCTTGATCATGTGTTTTATAAGGGACTGGTATTAGAAAATGCAAAAGCGCCCGAGTCGAGCGCTTCTGATCATAACCCATTGCTGGTTTCTTTTCGGCTATTAGGAAAATAATAAAGCGCTAAACGCTCACTTTTGTTACGTCCACATATAGTTTGATTCGTTGTCCTGGTTTTAAGTATTTCTGGTTAGAAAGATCATTCCATTTAACAATGTCATTTGTGGTGACTTTAAAGCGCAAGGCGATGTCACTTAAGGTATCTCCACGACGAATTTCGTAAAAGACGGTACGGATAATTGCTCCATCGGTACTTTTTTTCCAAATAACGATTTTCTGGCCTACTCGCAATGTATCTCGTGGCCCCATCCCATTCCATTTGGCTAAAGATTGGTAAGAGACATTATGAGCCTTTGCTATGGTCCATAAACTTTCACCACTTTTAACGGTATGGTTAATCTTATATTGCCCGCGGGCTAACGATTGAGTCTTTTCTAAGCGGTTGTTTGCACTGAGTGCATAAGCTTTATTATTAGTGACCGAGGTTGGAATCATCAAATACTGGCCAACTTTGATGGTATGGCTAGTTAAATTATTAGCGGTTTGGATAACCTGAGTTGTCGTGTGATGTCGCTGTGCGATGACACTGAGGCTATCGCCACTTTTGACTTGGTAACGTACGAGTTTCATACCTTTACCACGATTCGCTTCGACTTGTTTAGTAAAAGCATCAGCCTGCTTTATCGGAATTAAAAACTGGTGTGGCCCTTCTGGATCGGTCGCCCATTGATTATAGGCTGGGTTGTAACTTTGTAACTCTTTGACCGAGATCCCGGCATAATTAGCCGCTATTGCCAAGTCTAGCTGCTCTTTGGGATCGACCAAGGCAAGTACTGGCTGATTAACAATGGTGGGAATAGAAATACCATACTGATCTTGATTTGCGATAATATCGGCTAAGGCCAATAACTTAGGCACATAACCACTCGTTTCTTTCGGAAGATCGAGCGAGAAAAAATCGGTTGCTTTGCCTAAGCGGGTATTTTTACGAATCGCACTAGAAACGCGTCCTCCACCGCTATTGTAGGCGGCAATCGCTAGATACCAGTCACCATCAAAGCGAGTGTTTAAGCGTGTTAAATACTCTAAAGCCGCATCGGTGGCTGCTACTACGTCACGTCGGCCGTCGTACCAAAAATTCTGTTTTAACCCGAACATTTTTCCTGTCGCGGGAACAAATTGCCATAAACCTGCCGCACTACCGTGAGAATAGGCAAAGGGGTCAAAAGCACTTTCTACAATCGGTAATAGAGCCAGTTCCAAAGGCAAATTGCGTTGTTCAATTTTTTCGGTAATTAAATACAAAAAAGGCTCAGCCCGTTTGGCAACCGTAATTAAATGCTGAGGGTGTTTGAGATACCAAGTTCGGTAGTAGTCGACACTGGGATCATCCGCGATAGGTAAGTTAAATTGCATCGCAATACGCAGCCAAACATCTTCTTGTTCCTGAGGCGTTAGAACTTTGGGGGGGATAGCGCGTGGTTTTTTCAAAGTTGTCGAAGACGGCATTACTTCGTTTACAACTTTTTTGCTCGCATTCGAAGCCTGATTAGACTCAATGATTCGATCATTATCAGGCTGGGTAACCTGGCATCCGGTTAACAGCAGAGCCATTACCCAGCAGAATTGTATTCGCATGTAAGACAGCCTTTTTATCAATTGGCTGCTGATAATACTTGTCGTATGAATCTGATGACAAGTAGCAATTGGTTAAAATTCGTTTTTCCACTCACGTAATGCCGTAAAAATTGCTAATGGATCACTTTGTTGGGTGCGATTAGCCACTGATTTTATCACGCTGGGTGAATCGGTGCGTAAAAATGGATTGATCCATTGTTCTCGACGCAAGGTGGTCGGTAAGGTGCTTTTTCCTTGTGCTCTCAGCCGAATCACATCATCGCGATAAATTTGTAATTGTTCATTATCGGGCTCAACGGCCATCGCAAAGGCAAGGTTACTTGCGGTATATTCATGCGCACAATAAATTTCAGTTTCTTCTGGTAGCATTTGTATTTTATTGAGGGAAGTAAACATTTGTTCCATCGTTCCTTCGAATACTCTGCCACAGCCTGCAGAAAATAGGACATCGCCACAAAAGAGTTTGCTATCGCCAATGTAGCCAATATGGCCAAGGGTATGACCGGGAAGATCCAACACCATAAATCGCTCATCAAATAATTCGATTTGATCCCCTCCTTGAACGGCATGAGTGACGGTTGGAATCGGTTCTTGAGCTGGAGCGACAACATCAAGTGTTGGAAACTGGTGGACTAACTGTGCGACACCCCCAATATGATCATGGTGGTGATGAGTAATGAGAATCGCCTCTAAGGTCAACTCGTGTTCGGTGAGATAACTCAATACGGGAGCCGCATCGCCGGGATCGACCACCGCACAACGACGATCGCTATTTTCAATTAGCCAGATGTAATTATCATTAAATGCGGGTATGCTTTTGATGTGTAACATGAGTTGTCTCCGGTCACTTGGGTAAGCGATTTAGCTATGAAACCAGCACGCAGTCAAAAAAAAATAAAGAGTCCTCATTCTTGGTCGCAATTAAAAAACGGCCAATGGGTCTGTGAATCGATTCAAACCCGAATTGATGAGTGGTGCCCCAAACTATTTGGTTATCACATGCTAAAATTGGGCGGTTTAAGCTGCGAATTATCAAGTTGCAATTGTAATATTCAACACCAAGTTAACCTCGATATCCAGAACCCTTTGCATAGTGTGATCGCCGATGCTTATGATTTACCCTTTCTTGAAAAGAGTATTGATGTGGCAATCCTTGCTCATCAACTGGATTATTGTGGTGATCCACACCGTATTTTACGTGAAGTAGACCGCGTATTGATCGATGATGGTTACTTAATTATTACTGGGTTTAATCCCATCAGCTTGATTGGGTTGGCAAGTTTGATGCCATGGCGTAAGCATAACCTACCTTGGAGTGGGCGCATGTTTACTCCGAGCCGTATCAGAGATTGGCTGAGTGTTCTTAATTATCAAGTCATTGAATGCGATCAATATGCGCTTTTCCCCATGCAAAAATACCGCGCTGGATGGACATGGTTAGAAAATGCGTCTGGTCGCTGGGCTCGTCCACTGGGTAGCCTCTACTTTATTGTCGCGCGTAAACGAACTTATCCTTTAAAGCCAATTAAACCACACTGGCACCTTAAGCGACGTTTTTCACCGCTAGGGCTTAATTATCGGATTAAATCATCCGAATAACCATGGCTTAACACCATTGTGTTAAGGTTGATAGCCGTGATCATCTTCGGTTGGATTTTCTGCCGCCGTTCGTGCGAGTTCGTCACAGATTTCATTTTCTCGATGGCCGGCATGGCCTTTCACCCAGCGCCATTCGACATGATGACGTGCCGTTTCTTGATCTAACTTTTGCCATAGATCGGCATTTTTTACCGGTTTTTTATCGGCTGTTTTCCATCCGCGTTGTTTCCAGTTATGGATCCATTGAGTAATACCCTGGCGGACATATTGACTATCGGTGGTTAAAATGACTTCGCAAGGCTCTTTTAGCGTTTGCAGAGCAACGACAGCGGCTAGCATTTCCATTCGATTATTGGTCGTTAAGCGATAGCCGTTTGATAAGGTTTTTTCTACTTGTTTGTAACGCAGGACAATGCCATAACCTCCGGGGCCAGGGTTGCCTAAACAAGAACCGTCAGTGAAAATTTCCACCTGTTTCTTCATGATTTGATACTATTGGGTTACACACACCATTGATATAGTCTGACATAGATATCCTTATGAATACTAGCAACAATTCTAATTACGGTCGTATTGTGGTTTTAGATACAGAAACCACGGGTATGAACTTTGAAGGTGGCCCTCATTATGAAGGGCATCGAATTATTGAAATCGGTGCGGTGGAAATCATCAATCGAAAACTGACTGGGCGACATTTTCATGTCTACTTAAAGCCGGACCGAGACATTCAGCCTCAAGCCATTGAAGTTCACGGGATTACCGATGAATTTCTAGTGGATAAGCCCGAATATAAAGAGGTGCATGAAGAATTTTTGGATTTTATCAAAGGCGCTGAGTTAGTTGCCCATAATGCTCCCTTTGACGTGGGCTTTATGGATTATGAATTTAGTAAATTAAATGCTTCGATTGGTAAAACGGAGCAATATTGTAAAATCACCGATACGCTCGCCATGGCGAAGAAAATCTTCCCGGGTAAACGCAATAACTTAGATATATTGTGTGAGCGGTATGGCATAGATAACTCTCATCGAACTTTACACGGCGCATTACTCGATGCTGAGATTTTGGCCGATGTTTATCTACTTATGACAGGGGGGCAAACCTCTTTACAATTTTCAGCCGGTAGCCAAAACGGTGAACAAGGTAGTAATAGCATCAAACGTGTCAGTTCAGAGCGTAAAAAACTCAAAGTTTTACGTGCATCGGCCGATGAATTACAGGCACACCAAGAACGTTTGGATGTGGTAGAAAAAAGCGGTGTTTGCCTCTGGCGTCAGTAGGAGAAATTATGTGGCGGATAGGAATAGCGATATTGGGGTGGCTAATTGGGTTTAATGCATTAGCAAGTAATGAGTCAACGATGTCATTATTGGACAATCGCTTTCGCGTCGATTCTACCATTTCACAAATCACCTTTGTTATTTATCGAGAAAAGAATTCTCAGCCGGTTGTGCTAGTAAGGCCCGATGGCACAAAATATTATGCGGGACGTCATCCAGATTACGTTCGCTGGTATGAAGAGCCTTCGATGGATATTATATCGATTGATAATCCGATGCCGGGCCCTTGGCAAGCAATAGGTAAGGTTTCTCCCAAAAATAATATAAGGCTCATTTCCCACTTACAGATGTTAAGCGATCCTTTACCTTCTCGCTTATATCAAGGTGAGGAAATTAAGTTTACCGCTCGATTGGTTTCGGATGGTCAGCCTTTATTATTGAGAGATTTTCTTGATCGAGTGAACTTAACGGTTACTTTTACTAAGTATATTGAAAATGAGCAGGAGCTAGAAAAAGAGGCCCAACCTTTACCGATTGAAGTCGGTCTCTTTGCTGATGATGGTCGAGGGCTTGATGAAAAAGCGGGCGATGGTGTTTTTACCGTTGCGCTACCGATCTCATTAGAGCCAGATAAATATCGTGTACGGATCACCTCTGGCAATGGAGTGTTTCTGCGCGCTCAAGAGCAAGAGGTATTAGTTTATCCTTCGCCGATAACGACAACTTTTATTCAGTCGCGAGCAGACAATCAGCCACATCAAGTGATCTTTAGTGGCGAAGGCGGCATGATTCAGCCTGGATCTTTAGCGGGCCAAGTGGAACATAAAGGAGCACTTCCTGCATCATTTATCACCCAAGCTCAAGCTGATGATAAAGCGTTAAATCTGACCTTTTCAATTCCGAATAGTGGTGAGTTTGGTCATTTTTCTTGGCATGGTTTGGTATACGCGACCGATCTCGCCACCCAAAGACCACTGGTCTTCCCTATTAAAGAGCATCGTTACAGTGTGGTGAGTGAGATCGATCTTGATAAAACCCGCCGAATGCAAGAAGCGGATTTGGAGAATTTACGTCGATTACAGCAAGAAAAATTAGTGATTCAGATGCGCGAAAAATCACGACAAAAGGCACTGATTTACATTGTGTTAGGGAATGTTTTTGTGATTCTATTGGCGTTGGGTGGTTGGTTTATTCGCCGTAAATTACAAGCCAAAGCTGCGGCAACGCCAGAATTACAGCTCAAGGTTCCTAAAAAATAGCCTTTATTTAAACGGGCTATCTTGTTTATCTCAAGCTGCTGTATGGCTAGTTGCTCCAATCGTGTTGCATGTTCTACGCTGCAGCTGTATCTATTTGCTTGCGATCTGAAACTTTAAGTGGTTTGGTTGTAAAAAAGTAAAAGAAGGCTTAGCCTCCTTTTACTTTCTCACCTGACGGCGATGAAAATTCTCTTAAGTTAAATACTAGGCGACCTCTTCCAGTTTTGGATGTGGTTTGTTCGCTGCCAGTGCTTGTGGAGAAAAGTCATCGACATTGATGGTATATAGGCGATGAGTTTCAGCCTCCGTCAATAATTGCGCTTCCTGTTCCGTTAAGATTTTTTTCTCAAGGCCGACAGTGGCTAATTCATCCAAACGAGTAAATGGATGGCGTTGACCGAGTGCCTGGCATAATTTCGTGAAGATAGGTTCAGCTTGCAGTATAACATTGAGTGCTTGTTCTATTTTCCCTACCGGGTTATGTTCTGTTGCTGCTAAATATTGGTAACGACCTAAGCGAGAACGGGTTGCACTCGGTGTTTGAATAATTTGCGCCACCTGGCTATCAAGCTTATCGTTAGGCGCTTTTCGCACTCGGCCAAATGGCATGAGCAGCACTCGTAATAGTTTTCCCAGCACCGGGTTTGGGAAGTTTGCAAGAAATTCATCAATCGCCACTTCTGTTTGCCTTAAACTGTCTTGTAATCCCCAATGGACTAAAGGTAAGTCCTCCTTAGGGCTGCCATCATTTTCAAAACGTTTAAGCGTTGCAGAGCTTAAATAAAGTTGACTGAGGATATCACCGAGTCGGGCGGATAAGCGCTCTTTTCGTTTAAGTGAGCCCCCAAGCGTTGCCATAGAAATATCTGCTAACAAAGCAAGATTTGCACTGTAACGGTTGAGTTTCTGATAGTAACGTTGGGTGGCATCTTTAGTGGGTGAGGATGAGCCGTAACCATCGGTGAGACCAAACCAAATGCTGCGTACAAAATTACTCAAGGTAAAGCTAATATGGCCAGCTAATGCTTGATCAAACTGCTCAAGTGCAGCAGGGTGGTCAGAGTGAGCTGCGGCCATTTCACTAAGAACGTAAGGATGACAACGAATCGCACCTTGGCCAAAGATAATCATTGAGCGAGTGAGGATATTTGCGCCTTCAACGGTGATGGCAATGGGAGCTCCTTGGTAACCTCTGGCTAAGAAGTTAGCTGGCCCTAAACAGATACCTTTACCACCGACGATGTCCATGGCATCGATAATGGCGCGTTGCCCACGGTGGGTGCAATGATACTTAACAATGGCTGAAATAACCGATGGCTTTTCACCTAAGTCTATCGCAGCGACCGTTAAATTGCTGGCTGCATCCATGACATAAGCATTACCCGCTAAACGGGCTAGAGGCTCTTCGATGCCTTCCATTTGGCCGATCGGTTGCTTAAATTGACGGCGAATTCGAGCATAAGCTCCGGTTGCTAGAGCTGCGGTTTTAATCCCGCCTGTTGAGTTTGATGGTAAGGTGATTCCTCGACCAACGGAGAGGCATTCCACCAACATGCGCCAACCTTGCCCTGCCATTTTTGGGCCGCCAATAATAAAATCTAAAGGAACAAAAAGATCATTAGCTCGGGTTGGACCATTTTGAAAAGGAACATTGAGTGGAAAATGACGATGACCAATTTCTACCCCAGCTAAGTCGGTTGGAATCAAAGCGCAAGTGATGCCGATGTCGGGCGAATTTCCTAATAGGCCGTCGGGATCTTGCAGTTTAAAGGCCAAGCCTAATACTGTGGCAACCGGAGCGAGGGTGATATAGCGTTTGTTCCATGTGAGGCGCATTCCCAGCACTTCCTTTCCTTCCCACTCACCTCTACAGACAATTCCAAAATCAGGGATAGACCCTGCGTCTGATCCCGCTTCTGGGCTGGTTAAAGCAAAACAAGGGATTTCTTTTCCTTCGGCTAAACGTGGTAAATAATAATTTTGTTGCTCTTGAGTGCCATAATGTTGCAGTAATTCACCAGGCCCTAATGAATTTGGAACGCCAACGGTGGATGAAAGAACACCGGAAACCCCTGTTAATTTCTGTAATACCAACGATTGAGCGTAGGCTGAAAATTCTAAGCCGCCATATTTTTTCTTAATAATCATGGCAAAAAATTTATGATCTTTGAGGAATTGCCATACTTCTGGCGGTAAATCGGCCAGTTCATGAGTGACTTGGTAGTCATTAACCATGGCACAGACTTGGTTGACCGGGCCATCTAGAAATGCTTGTTCTTCTGCGGTTAAGGTTGGCGCTTTTATGCTCTTGAGTTGCTGCCAATCAGGTTTACCTTTAAAAAGTTCAGCTTCCCACCAGACGGTGCCAGCATCCAAAGCCTCTTTTTCTGTTTGTGACATAGCGGGAAGCACTTTTTTAAACATCGTCAGTGCTTTACTGCTGATTAGATTTTGCCGTACTGAGGGAACGATAAACACCACGATGGCCGCAAGGTAGAAAGCCCAAGCAAAAAATCCAGCCTGACCGGTTATTGATAGCGTTAGCATTGTTAAGGTTAAAAAAGCTAACGCGGTAAAGAGTGAGGTTCGATGGTATAAGCATGTGCTTAGCACCAGCAAAAAAGCCAACATAGAGATCAAGATTTCCATAACAATTTTCCTTATCCAGACAAGGTGGCATCTGATGTTAAAGTGGTCTAACCAGTCGATTGTAATCAAAAGTTTAACGAGATGTAAAATGTAATATTGGCTAAAAAGTGATCTGGATGAAAAGAAAATACAAAAATGTGCTGTGTACGCCAATTTTATCGACAAAAAGTCAGGCCAATTAATCAATTTGTGCTGCTACGACTATCGACAGAGGGAATCGTTTGGGTAAACTCAGCAACATGTAAGTTTTCTTGTAAGAAAACTTTCTTGCCAGCAGAATAATGAAGAGATGAAACCTATGTACCAGGATTTGATTAAACGTGAACTGACGGAAGCGGCTGAAGTACTGAATACATTTTTAGCCGATGAGCAGAATATTGCTAACATTGAAGCCGCAGCAAAAATGATAGCCGATTCTTTTAAGCAAGGAGGTAAAGTTCTTTCTTGTGGCAACGGTGGTTCGCACTGTGACGCGATGCATTTTGCAGAAGAATTAACCGGGCGCTACCGTGAAAATCGCCCAGGTTATCCGGGAATTGCTATTTCTGATCCCAGCCATCTTTCTTGTGTTAGTAATGACTTTGGCTACGATTATGTATTTTCACGTTATGTCGAAGCCGTCGGGCGTCAAGGTGACGTTCTCTTCGGCCTTTCAACCTCGGGTAACTCAGGAAATATTTTAAAAGCGATTGAAGCCGCTCAAGCAAAAGGGATGAAAACCATTGCCTTGACCGGAAAAGAGGGGGGCAAAATGGCAGGATTAGCGGATATTGAAATTCGTGTGCCTCATTTTGGCTATGCTGACCGTATTCAAGAAGTCCACATTAAAATTATCCACATTATCATCCAATTAATTGAAAAAGAGATGGCATAAACCATGGTGGGTTAACCGTTTAAGTTGGCCCACGGTTAGTTAAGTGGTTTAAAGAAGGAGTTGTTTAAACCATGTGTGAATTACTTGGTATGAGCGCCAATGTGCCAACCGATATTTGTTTTAGTTTTACCGGCCTGATGCAGCGGGGAGGTAAAACAGGGCCCCACCGAGATGGTTGGGGCATTACTTTTTATGAAGGACGAGGTTTTCGAACCTTTAAAGATCCAGCACCCAGTTGCCAGTCACAAATTGCTCAACTAGTGCAAAATTATCCGATCAAAAGCTGTGCCGTGATCAGTCATATTCGTCAAGCGAATCGTGGTGGGGTGAGCTTAGAAAATACGCACCCTTTTACGCGTGAACTATGGGGGCGGTATTGGACGTTTGCCCATAATGGACAACTTGTGGATTACCAAAGACTTACTCAAGGTCGCCACCGTCCGGTTGGGCAAACAGATAGTGAAGCGGCTTTTTGTTGGTTACTCGATAGGCTAGAGCAGCGTTATCCAGAGATCCCTCACAATATGCAGGATGTTTTTTACTACGTCAGCGAGCTTTGTGATGAGCTACGTAATAAAGGGGTATTCAATATGCTGCTTTCTGATGGCGATTACGTGATGAGCTACTGCACCAATCACCTCTATTGGATCACTCGTCGAGCCCCATTTGGTCATGCTGCATTGATTGATGAGGATGTGGAAGTGAATTTCCAAGAAGAAACCACCCCCAATGATGTGGTGTCGGTGATTGCGACTCAGCCATTAACCGGCAATGAAACTTGGCAGCGAATGAAGCCGGGCGAGTTTAATTTGTTTTATTTAGGTGAGCGAATTGCAACCAATGTTGAGCAATTGAAAGCGGTGGCTTTTGCTGCGCCAAAGCCGGGTAATCAAGCTCCTCAAGCTGAGCTTTAATTAATCACATAAAAAGGGTAGCCGTAAGCAACCCTTTTTATGTGATTAATACTATCTCCTTCCTACTTGAAGCTGCAGGGGCTACGTTTGCTCACCCCAATCGCATCGCCTGTCTATGCTTATGGGGATGATGAGAGCCATCCGTGGCACTCACCAAAGGCCAGCCTACGGCTGTTCAAATTTGTCACGTTGCCGCCAAACTGCAACTCTCAGTTGTTTGGGTATACATCCTATTATTGGTCGGCATAACCATGGATCCCCAAAGGTTTTCCATCTAAAAAGGCTTTGCCTTGCTTCATCGCTAAACGCTCTTCCACAAACCATTGCACCACTAACGGATAGATACGATATTCTTGAGCTTGTACCTTTGCCGTTAGTGTTTCAACGGTATCCTCGTCAAAAATGGGCACTTTTGCTTGAAGAATAACAGGCCCACCATCCAATTGTTCTGTCACAAAGTGGACGCTTGTGCCATGTTCTTCATCTCCAGCATGAATGGCTCTTTGATAGGTATTAAGGCCTGGATACTTAGGTAACAGTGATGGGTGAATATTAATCATGCGCCCTAAGTAGTGGCGAACAAAATCACTGCTGAGAATACGCATATAGCCAGCTAAAACGATCAAGTCTGGTGTGTATTGATCGATATACTGCATTAATGCGTCATCAAAAGCATCACGAGTCTCATAAGCGTTTGGATCCACAAAATGTGCTGCTGCACCTGCCTTTTTGGCCCGTTCTAAAGCATATGCTGTTGCTTTGTTTGAAAAAACAGCCGTTACTTTGCCACCATGTTTACTGGCTTCACAGGCATCAATGATCGCTTGTAAATTGGTTCCATTTCCTGAAACTAAAACAACAATACTTTTCATCAATTATTTGATCTCTACTTGCTCTTCATTCGCTTGTGCCGAGGCTATTTCACCGATAATCCATGCGTTTTCGCCTTGGTGTTGTAACAGCTCGACCGCTGCTTGTGCTTGATTCTTTGGTAGGGCAATAATTAGTCCGACACCACAGTTGAAGGTGCGATACATTTCGCGTGTTGTCACATTTCCTTTTTGTTGTAGCCAAGTGAAAATGGCAGGCCATTGCCAACTGTTGCCATCAATCACTGCTTTTGCTCCTTCAGGTAATACGCGAGGGATGTTTTCCCAGAAACCACCACCAGTAATGTGCGAAATGGCGTGAATATCGTGTTCAGCAATCAGTTTTAATCCTGATTTAATATAGATTTTAGTCGGTTCTAACAGGTGTTCGCCGATCGTTTTACCTTCCAGCATTTCGTTTTTATCGGCACCGGACACTTCCAGAATTTTACGAACCAGAGAGTAACCATTTGAGTGCGGACCACTTGAACCGACGGCGATCAATGCATCTCCTGCAGCCACTTTGCTACCGTCGATGATGTTTTCTTTTTCTACTACTCCGACACAAAAGCCAGCGACATCGTAGTCTTCGCCTTCATACATTCCAGGCATTTCTGCGGTTTCGCCCCCAATCAGAGCGCAGCCCGCTTGAACACAACCATCAGCAATACCAGAAACGACATCTGCTGCTGTCTCTACGTCTAATTTTCCCGTGGCATAATAATCCAGGAAAAAGAGTGGCTCTGCACCTTGTACAATTAAGTCATTGACACACATGGCGACTAAATCAATCCCAATCGTGTCATGCTTTTTCATATCCAAAGCCAGTCGTAATTTGGTTCCAACTCCGTCGGTTCCTGAAACGAGAACGGGCTGTTTATACTTAGTTGGCAGTTCACATAGGGCACCAAAACCACCAATACCGCCCATGACCTCAGGGCGACGAGTGCGTTTGACTGCTCCTTTTATTCGTTCAACAAGCGCATTGCCTGCATCGATGTCTACGCCAGCATCTTTGTAGCTAAGAGAAGTGTTGTTACCGCTCACGGGGAAAGTCCTCGATCTAGTTGGATATGAAAACGAGGCTATTCTACAGGCTTAAACCAAAAAGGAAAACGTTTGCGTCAGATTTTTATCAAGATTTTAGGTCGGAAAACCGCAATAAATGAGTGTATAATCTGAAAGTTTATTTAAATTATGCCGGAGATGGAAATGAAAGTTGTTGAAGTAAAACACCCTCTAGTAAAACATAAAATTGGTCTGATGCGAGAAGGTGATATCAGCACGAAACGTTTTCGTGAGTTAGCCACCGAAGTTGGGAGCCTACTTACTTATGAAGCGACTGCTGACTTTGAAACAGAAAAAGTAACTATTGACGGCTGGAACGGTCCTGTTGAAGTGGATCAAATTAAAGGCAAGAAGGTCACCGTAGTGCCTATTTTACGGGCTGGATTGGGAATGATGGATGGTGTATTGGAACATATTCCAAGTGCTCGTATTAGTGTGGTGGGAGTTTATCGAGACGAAGAAACATTAGAGCCAGTACCTTACTTCAACAAACTGGCTTCCAATATTGAAGAGCGCATTGCGATGGTGGTTGACCCAATGCTTGCCACCGGCGGTTCTATGATTGCCACGATTGATCTACTTAAAGAGAAAGGATGCAACCAAATTAAGGTCTTGGTTTTAGTCTCTGCGCCTGAAGGTATTGAAGCGTTGGCCAAAGCACACCCTGATGTTGAGTTGTACACGGCGGCTATTGATGAAAAACTCAATGACAAAGGTTATATCGTTCCTGGTTTAGGGGATGCTGGGGATAAGATCTTCGGGACGAAATAATTTCGTATTCTTGTAAAGTATTCTTGTAAAGAAGAGGCACTATTGGTTCCTCTTCTCAACATTCAGCGAGCTTATTTATTTAGACGCAGTGTGCCACTTTTTCTGGTGATATTTTTCGATGTGCCTTTATTGTTTGTTGTTGATGAATCACGATGCGGTTTACATTTTTCACGCCCATTTTTCGTATTAGGCCCATGACGATGTTCATGCGCATCTCGCCCTTTAAAGGTTCGATGTGTAACCGGCTTGGTGGTTCGGCTATCAAATAATTTGGCATTGGTTGCTTTTGGGATAGTTTGCCCTTTACTGCCTGTTCGAGATGCTTCTTCGGTACTGATTGATCCTTCACACATGGCTAAAATTTCATTGACTTCAGCTTCTGTTAAATAACGCCATTGTCCGTTAGGAATACCCTCTAAAGTAATATTCATGATTCTCACCCGGCGCAATTTAAATACTTCATACCCTAACGCTTCACACATACGACGAATTTGCCGGTTTAAGCCTTGAGTGAGAACAATGCGAAAGGCATATTTTGTTTCTTGGGTGACTTTGCAAGGAAGCGTCACAGTATCGAGAATATTCACACCGCTGGCCATCTGGTGAATAAACTGCTCGGTGATCGGCTTGTTGACTCGCACTACATACTCTTTTTCGTGATTATTCCCTGCGCGGAGAATTTTATTCACAATATCCCCATCATTGGTTAAAAAGATTAATCCATCTGAGGGTTTATCTAAACGGCCAATAGGAAAGATACGTTTGCTGTGGCCAATGAAATCAACAATATTTCCGGGCACATCTTGTTCCGTGGTACAAGTAATCCCTGTTGGTTTATTTAACGCAATGTAGATGGGTTTTTCTTTATAGCCGACCGGATTGCCATCAATACAGACAGTATCTTGCTCTGTGACTTTTGTTCCCATCTGGGGAATTTCCCCATTAATGGTGACTCGGCCTTGTTCTATTAATTTGTCGGCTTCTCGGCGTGAACAAAATCCTGTTTCACTGATGTATTTATTTAAGCGTTTTTCATGGGGTGTCATGGTGGCTCCTAACGTTTCGCAACGGAGTGGTCAATCAAAATAATAATATTATCTACGTGAGGGGTCGTATTTTATCAGTTATTACCGGTTAACCAAGTCGTTTTTGGTGGCGCTCTCGGTTATCATTTTTTTGATGGCGACTTTTTCGAAGTAAGATATAGACAGCCCCAGTCCCGCCATGGAAACGTTGTGCGCTATGAGCACATTGCACTTCATCAATTTGAGTTAACCAATGAGCGACAAAGCTTTTGATCATTGCGGGCGGAGTTGAGCGCTCTCCTCGTCCATGTATAATTAAGATCGTTCGCATATCCAGCCTCATACATTGGGCTAGAAAATGGCAGACCTCGTCCCGCGCTTGTTTTAGTGTTTTACGGTGTAAGTCTAGCCTCGCCTGAATGGGGTATTTACCTAATCGTAATTTTTTGTACACACCATCTTGTACCCCATCTTTTTTGTATTCCACTACGTCATCGGGTTTTAGCATCGGAGCAGAATCGATCGAAAGATAATCGGGATTGTGTTCGGAAAGGGCGATCGCGGATTGACGCTTTGCTAATTGCGCATCAGTAACCGTATGGCCTTTTTTCAGTTCAGCGACGTCATGTGTGAGGGGTTTTACATCTCCCATCATTTGCTGAAACAAGGCTAAATCATCATCATGAGACATAATAGTGCCTGAAAAGGGTCATTCAATGAGATGATTATACCGATTCAAACAGGAAGATGACCAAAGAAAAAAATAAAAAAACGGAGTAGACAGGCGATCTACTCCGGTGCATAGCATCAGTTTATAGGTGCTAAGCGATCTAGTGAGGAGATTTGTCGTTCATGACATTGCCGAGGTAAAAGCTGTGAGAAACAGCACTAGACCAACGGCTCTAATCGCTTTACTGTACGACTCAATAAGCGTTTAAGTCAGATGTCTAGATTATCGGCAACGTTTTTGAAGACGAAAATACGTTAAAATATGACTAAATTTTCAACCCTGATCTGGATCAATTGTATGCCACAGGTTGTGATTGTGTTTCTTTTGCTGTGTATTTAATCACATTTTGCTGGTGTTTGTTTGTCTTACATACGGAAGATAGAGAAAAGAAGAAAAGGACTTGCTTAACGAAACAGAATGGGTACCATACGCCTGGTAAACGGTGAATAGCGCAGTTTGGTAGCGCATCTCCGGTTTTAGGAATAGCGGACCAGAGGGCGACCCTCTTGTCGGATTTTCTAAAAAAACTTGTCGGTGAATAGCGCAGTTTGGTAGCGCATCTCCGGTTTTAGGAATAGCGGACCAGAGGGCGACCCTCTTGTCGGATTTTCTAAAAAAAACTTGTCGGTGAATAGCGCAGTTTGGTAGCGCATCTCCGGTTTTAGGAATAGCGGACCAGAGGGCGACCCTCTTGTCGGATTTTCTAAAAAAAAACTTGTCGGTGAATAGCGCAGTTTGGTAGCGCATCTGGTTTGGGACCAGAGGGTCGGGGGTTCGAATCCCTCTTCACCGACCACTATTTTAGGCCTCAGTTGAAAGACTGAGGCTTTTAAGTTTGTAGAGAGTGATTGAAAGAGGGTCGGTGGTTCGCCTGATATTTCAAATTAGGCTCTTCACCGACCACTATTTTAGGCCTCAGTCGAAAGACTGAGGCTTTTAAGTTTGTAGAGAGTGATTGACAGAGGGTCGGTGGTTCGCCTGATATTTCAAACTAGGCTCTTCACCGACCACTACTTTAGGCCTCAGTCAAAAGACTGAGGCTTTTAAGTTTCTAGAGAGTGATTGAAAGAGGGGCGGTGGTTCGCCTGATATTTCAAACTAGGCTTTTCACCGACCACTACTTTAGGCCTCAGTCAAAAGACTGAGGCTTTTAAGTTTGTAGAGAGTGATTGACAGAGGGTCGGGGGTTCGCCTGATATTTCAAATTAGGCTCTTCACCGACCACTACTTTAGGCCTCAGTCGAAAGACTGAGGCTTTTAAGTTTCTAGAGAGTGACTGACAGACTCAAGTATTTATGTGCGACAAAAACGTTACTTTAGCGGAGTTTAAACAAATTTGACGAAGATAAATGTTCGATGTTTGTCACAAATTAGCGTTTATCTTCTCGAACTTGATTGGCGGTATTCATGGCGAAAGATGAATTTTTTCACACCAAGGATTGAAATGGGCCTTATTTATGTGATTTTGATCCAATTAATCTCGTCAAAATAGAAATGTCGATTTTGACATTTTGGTTAACCTTTTGATATTAATGATTTTATTTTTATTTTAAATGCTAAATTTTGAACTTGATCACCTCATGGTTTGATTAATTTTACGCCTAGAAATAACTCGCGTTATGGTGAACGTCATCAAGTGTAGCCATTGGCTGATGTCGTCGTGAGATGTGAAGGGATATGACCATCCCATCCATTTTCAACCTAAAAGTAAGGTATTTCTTATGTTGAACAAGAGTGTGATTGCCGTTTCAGTGATAGCAACTATAGCTGGTTGCTCAATGATGAACTCATCAAACCAGTCTGTCGTTAATTCACTCGCGGATAACCTAGATATTTATTATACCGTTTTCACCAACCATGGTGCGGATGAAGGACTTGAATGCCAAGCATTGGGCGCTGAGTGGGCTTCTTGTAATAAAGTAAATATGACTTTGGCAAACCAAGGTAACGCGGTTGATTCAAAAGATTGGGCCATTTACTTTCACAGTATTCGTTTGATTTTAGATGTAGACAGTGATCAATTTAAAGTGACCCGTGTTACGGGAGATTTACATAAACTGGAACCCACCGAGTTATTTACTGGTTTTGCTGCGGGAGAAACCATTACGCTTCCTCTGATTGGTGAATATTGGCAGCTGTTTGAAACAGACTTTATGCCTCGTGCTTTTATCACGGCACCGAATGCAGAACCCAAAGTGATTGCTTCACTCAATACTGAGGAGGTGGATAGTTTTGTAAGTGGGCTAGCCGGAAATAATCTAAAACGTACCCCTAGCGATAATAATGTCTTTGCGAATGCGTTGACTCGTTTTGAAAAAAACGCTGATGTCACTTTGCAAGATGTGTCAAGTTCCTTATTACCGACCCCCATGAAAGTGGAAAAAGGTCATGGAAATTTAGCTATCTCGGCAGGTTTAGCACTGCCCAAAGCGGCTTTTGACGAGGCACAACTTACTGCCATTCAAAGACGAGCGATGATGGTTGGCCTGAATGTGAATGGTTCACTTCCGGTTTCTATTGCTGTGACACCAAAGTCATTTAGTGGAGCGTTGGCTAAGTCAGGAGCCTATCAACTGCGTATTAATGATAAAGGTATCGTCATTCATGCCTTTGACCAAGCAGGGGCTTTTTATGCCGTACAATCAATTTTGGGGTTGATTGATAGCCAGCAACCAGACACATTACCGCAACTTTTTATTCAAGATGCCCCTCGTTTTGATTATCGTGGCATCATGATTGACGTTGCCCGCAACTTCCATAGTAAATCAGCAATTTTAGCGACATTAGATCAAATGGCTGCGTATAAAATGAATAAGTTGCATCTACACCTTACTGATGACGAAGGGTGGAGAATCGAAATTCCAGGGTTACCTGAATTAACGGATATTGGTGGGCAACGCTGTTTTGATTTAACCGAGACAGAATGTCTATTACCGCAGTTAGGTTCTGGGCCAACAAGCGATAATTTTGGTTCGGGTTATTTCAGTAAAGAGGACTACATTGAGATTTTGCAATATGCGAAGGCGCGTCATATTGAAGTGATTCCTGAAATCGATATGCCTGCTCACGCACGTGCAGCTGTTGTTTCGATGGAAGCGCGTTATCAGCGTTTAATGCAAGCAGGAAAAGAAGCGGAAGCCAATGAGTACCGTTTGTTGGATCCACAAGACACCTCAAATGTGACTACAGTGCAATTCTATGATCGTTTAAGTTTCATTAACCCTTGCCTTGATTCATCGACGCGCTTCGTGGATAAAGTGATCAGTGAAATTGCTGCCATGCACCAGCAAGTGGGAATGCCGTTAACCACTTGGCATTTTGGTGGTGATGAAGCGAAAAATATTAAGTTGGGTGCCGGTTTCCAAGATGTTAATGAGACCGATAAAGTGAGTTGGAAAGGCAATATTGATCTTTCAGCGCAGGATAAACCATTTGCTCAATCTCCACAGTGTCAGGCAATGATCGCGAGTGGTGAAGTGAGTGATTTTGCTCATTTACCTAGCCATTTTGCTGAACAAGTGTCGAAGCTTGTGAATCAACAAGGAATTCCCCACTTTCAAGCTTGGCAGGATGGATTGAAATACAGTGATAGTCCGGAGTCATTTGCCACTCAGAGCACGCGAGTCAATTTCTGGGATGTCTTGTATTGGGGAGGAACATCATCCGCTTATGAATGGGCCGAGAAAGATTATGATGTGATTATTTCTAACCCTGACTATGTTTATATGGATATGCCCTATGAAGCGGACCCTAAAGAGCGGGGCTATTATTGGGCAACACGTGCTACCGATACGCGTAAAATGTTTAGTTTTGCACCAGAGAACTTGCCACAAAATGCTGAAACCTCACTGGATCGTGATGGCAATGGGTTCAGTGGTAAAGGGGAAGTGAAAGCGAAACCATTCTATGGCCTCTCCGCCCAGCTTTGGTCTGAAACGGTACGCAATGATGAGCAATATGAATATATGGTCTTTCCTCGCGTATTGGCTGCCGCTGAGCGAGCTTGGCACCAAGCCAGTTGGGAGAATCGCTACCGAGTCGATGTTGAATACTCACAGCAAACCTCTCGTGTTAACCAAAAAGCGTTAACGGCGGACTGGAATCGCTTTGCCAATGTGGTTGGGCAACGTGAGTTAGCAAAATTGGAAAAAGCAGGCATTGATTATCGCCTCCCTGTTCCTGGAGCGGTGATTAAGAACGGACATTTGGCCATGAACGTTCAGTTCCCCGGTGTGACGTTGCAATATTCATTCGATGGTGAGCAATGGCAGAACTTTGATGCGGCGAATGCCCCTAAAGTCAATGGTAAAGTGTGGATTCGTTCACTCTCTGCCAGTGGGCAACGAGCAAGTCGTGTTACGATGATTGAATAATCACTCGATACATTGAGTTCATTTCACAATCAAAAAAGCCTCTCACGTGTGAGAGGCTTTTTTATGTTAAGCCAAGGCTTAACAACTTAGGAAGACATCAACTCGATAGCTACCTTTGTGATCACCCTACACCAATTAATCATCAAAACGGGTTTTAACTAAGCGTAGTCGATTGGCATTGCTCACCACAGTAATAGAAGAAAGCGCCATGGCGGCTCCGGCAACAACGGGGCTCAGTAAAAAACCAAATGTAGGATAAAGCACCCCTGCGGCAATCGGAATGCCAAGTGTATTGTAAATAAAGGCACCAAAGAGGTTTTGACGCATATTTTTCAACGTGGCTTTAGAGAGTTCAATGGCATTCACCACGGCTAGTGGTGAGGAGTTCAAGAGGGTCATTTGCGCACTTTCAATAGCGACATCACTGCCGCTACCCATGGCTATTCCAATGTCTGCTTGTGCTAGCGCTGGCGCATCATTGATACCGTCTCCTACCATCGCAACATGCCGCCCTTGCTGTTGCAATGCTTGAATATGTTGCGCTTTTTGATCGGGTAACACTTGAGCGATCACTTGAGCAATGCCTAACTGTTTGGCTATCGCATCGGCAACACTTTGCTGGTCACCCGTCAACATAACGCTATGAATACCCATTTCGTTGAGTGCTCGAACGGCTTTAACGGCGCTGCCTTTTATAGGATCGGCAATCGCAATCAACCCGATTAAGCGATTATTGCGCGCAATGGCTACCGGTGTCCACGCTTGTTTAGCAAAAGTGTCGATGGCTTGCTGCGCGATGGTGAGATCAACGGCGAGAGAGTGCATGTGAGGTAAAGAGCCAATGACTATCTCATCCCCTTGATACTGGGCTTTTATCCCCTTACCGCGTTGATTTTCAAATTGCTCAATTGGGGCTGCACTCACTTGCTGCAGCTTGGCATAATCACAAATTGCTTTAGCTAATGGATGTTCGGAGTGTTGCTCTAGTCCAAAGGCGAGGCTCAATAAGGTGGATTCATCCCCTTCAAGGCAGAGCAACTCTTGTACGCTCGGTTTGCCTTGGGTTAATGTGCCGGTTTTATCAAAGACGACCGTATCAATGTTACTGGCCGATTGTAAAACGTTAGCGTCACGAATCAAAATGCCCATTTCTGCGGCTTTACCTACGCCAACGGTCACCGATAGTGGAGTGGCTAAACCAAGCGCACACGGGCAAGCAATGATTAGTACAGTGGTGGCAACCACCAGCATATAACTGGCTTTAGGGTCCGGGCCGAACCAAAACCACATGGCGGCAGAAAAGAGCGCAATGGCGACCACCACCGGCACAAAGACCGCAGAGATCTGGTCAGCTAATTTGGCAATGGCCGGTTTACTGCTTTGTGCTTGGCGAACCATTTGAATGATGCGAGCTAGCATGGTTTGTGAACCAATACCTGTCGCTTGGATCAATAAGCTGCCGTCTTGGTTGATGGTGCCTGCGGATACCGAGTCTCCGATTTGCTTATGAACCGGCAGCGGCTCTCCGGTCAGCATCGCTTCATCTACGTATGAGTCCCCCTCTAACACCATGCCATCAACTGGGGCTTTTTCTCCCGGTTTGATACGTAAAGTCATTCCTTGAGAGATGTCTGCTACCGCAATGATCCGCTCACCGTTTTCGGTCACTTGGGTGGCTTGTTGTGGCTGTAAATTGATTAATGCTTGCAGTGATTGCGTGGTTCTGGCTTTTGCTTTGGCTTCAATATAGTGACCGAGAGAGATAAGCCCAATAATCATGGCAGAAGCTTCAAAGTAAACATGACGCGCCGCCATCGGGAACCAGTGAGGAAAGCTCACCACTAACATGGAGTAAAACCAAGCAGAGCCGGTACCTAAGGCGACTAAAGTATCCATGGTGGCTCGGCGATGAGTTAAGGCTTGCCAAGCATTGACATAAAAGCTGCGTCCGGCACTGGCGAGCAGAGCGAGACAGGTAAGCCCAACGATACCCCAACCAATTTGGTCTTTGCTGCTTGTAATCATCATGCTGCCACCCAAGACTCCCCAAGCCATCAGTGGAGCACCCAGCAGTAAACCCAGAATAGCGCTGCGTTTATGCTCACGTTGCGAAGCGGCTAATTGTAATTGCTGTTTCGCTTGTTGCTGATTGGGATCGTCAATGGCTTCTGCCTGATAGCCCGCTTGTTTCACTGCGGCTAACAGTTGTTCGGTAAGCGGGTGCTCACTGATGACGAGTGCGCTTTGCTCGGCTAAATTGACTTGAGCTTTTTGGACACCGGAGACAGACATTAATGCCTTTTCCACCGAAGCGACACAACTGGCACAAGTCATCCCCTGAATCAGTAAATGGTCGCTGACCTTACTAATGTCTGGTTGAGCTTCAATATGCGATGTGGTGAGTGGTGATACCTGTTGTGCCGAGTTGAGTTCAGCTTCCACTGTACCCTTATCCTTGGATTGCAATCTTGCCTGATAGCCAACGTGCTGCACCTTGTCGATAACCTCTGCGTTAGAGAGTGTCGTGACTAAGCTGAGCGTTGTCTTTGTGATATCCAACCGAGCAATCCGTGGCTCTTGGCTCAGCGCTGTGGTGAGTTTCTTGACGCACTTACCACAGTTAAGACCAGCTAAGTAAAAGTGTGTAGGTTGGGCGGTTTGATAGCCTAACGATTCAATGCTATCCACGACATTATCAAGTGAAACTTCTGTATCCAATTCAATAAATGTGGGCGATAGCGAATGGATTTGAACCGTAAAGTCACTCTCTAGTTGACGCTCAAGCTTACGGGCACATCCCATGCAATTCAGCCCAGATAACGGTAAAGCATAGTGGTTCATGGTCATTCCTCCGAAATATTGAGGTAAGGATAAACCTTAACCTAGCGGTAAGGTCAAGCGAGTTTCTGGAAGTTTCTTGGGTCTATGCAATGGGAGTGATAGAATGGCGCACAAAATTTCGCTCATGCCAACTATTCGGCTGAAGTTTCAGAAAAAGGTAATAAATAATGACGGTTAAAACTCGTTTTGCTCCTAGCCCAACAGGTTATCTACACGTAGGCGGGGCGCGTACAGCTCTTTATTCTTGGTTATATGCGAAAAGCCAAGGTGGTGAATTTGTGCTACGCATTGAAGATACCGATTTAGAACGTTCAACTCAGGCTGCGGTTGATGCCATTCTTGAGGGAATGACGTGGCTTGGTCTAGAGTGGGATGAGGGGCCTTATTACCAAACCAAACGTTTTGATCGTTATAACGAAGTGGTTGACCAATTGTTAGCGGAAGACAAAGCCTACAAATGTTATGCCTCAAAAGAGCTGCTGGATGAAATTCGCGCAGAGCAAGAAGCGAATAAAGAAATTCCTCGCTATGATGCAAATCACCCTAAAATTCAAGCTGTGAATGCTGCGGCTAAAGAGGGCGATCCTTGCGTGATTCGTTTCCGTAACCCGAAAAATGGTAGCGTGGTGTTTGATGATCAAATACGAGGCCGGATTGAAATTCGTAATGATCAACTCGATGACTTAATCATTCGCCGGACAGACGGTTCACCAACCTATAACTTTTGTGTTGTGGTCGATGATGTTGATATGGGTATTACACACGTGATTCGCGGTGAAGATCATATCAATAATACTCCTCGTCAGATTAATATCTATAAAGCAATGGGGGCGACGGTTCCTACTTTCGCCCATTGTGCGATGATCTTAGGCGATGATGGGGCTAAATTGTCTAAACGTCATGGTGCGGTTTCTGTGATGCAGTATCGTGATGAAGGCTATCTCCCTGAAGCTTTAATCAACTATCTTGTGCGCTTAGGTTGGGGGCATGGCGATCAAGAAATCTTTACTCGCGAAGAGATGGTCAACCTCTTTAGTTTAAATGCGATATCTAAATCCGCATCTGCCTTTAATACCGATAAATTGTTATGGCTAAATAACCACTACATCAAAACGTCTGATCCTGAGTATGTGGCAAAGCACCTTGAGTGGCACTTTACTCAGCAAGGCATTGATAAAAACCAAGGCCCAGCCTTGGCCGATATCGTTCGTTTGGTTGGCGAGCGTTGCCATACCTTAGTTGAACTTGCCGAACAATCTCGTTATTTCTATCAAGACTTTAATGAATTTGAGGCTAATGCTGCGAAAAAACATTTACGTGGCGTTGCTAAAGAGCCACTTGCGCTAGCTTTAAGCAAAATTGAAGCGCTAACGGAGTGGAGTGTTGAAAAGCTCCATCAAGTGATTGCTGAGGTTTGTCAAGAGCTAGAGATTGGTATGGGCAAAATTGGGATGCCGTTGCGAGTCGCGGTGACTGGTGGTGGTCAATCACCTTCGGTTGATGCTGTTATGCATTTGATCGGTAAAGAGCGTGTAGTGAAACGTATTCAAATGGCATTGGCTTTTATTACTGAGCGTGAAGCGAACGCATAATTTCCTCTTTCCTCATTGAAACCGTAGCGATGGCTACGGTTTTCTCGAAATAAAAAAGCCCACTTTAGTGAGCTTTTTTATTTTATTGGTAACCAGTAGCATTGCTTGTCTATTTTAAATCAATGCTATTTAAACGTCCCATATAGATAAGAATATCGAGATAGTCTTTATGAGCATCCAGTAATGCTTTTTTGGTTTTTGTATAGGCCGCTAGTTTTCCGTGCCTTTTAATGGAGCAAACGACGCTTTTAAATGCACAGTTCCCAGCGTTATCGTAACTACGCCAGGCGGCAATATAACAAGCGTCACGATAATCAGGGTTTTCTTTGGTCGGGCGAGGCTTATAAATAATCTTTGGTTCCAAGCTATGAGGAAGCCGAGTCATTAAATAAGGATCTTTAAGAATTTGCCGCCAAAATTTTCCCCACATTTCACGACCTAGCTCATTACGTAGCTTAATCGCTTTTTTTAAGCCTTTTTTTTCTCCGATACGAATATAACCGACTGACCGATGCAAAACGGCATCATCGGGCGTATGAATATGAATTTTGTAAGCAGTTTTCGCTTTTGAGATAAAGCGATGGCCAGTATTCGTTTCTAGGTTACTTTTTTTCATACCTATCGCTATAGAGTGTTTTGTTAATAACTGAGTGGCAATAGTAATCGGTACAGAGACATTAGTCTAAAACAATAAGAGTATAGTACATCAGAAGCGTGTCAGAATTGTGCGAAAATGGGTTAACGCAGTTATAGGTTAACCCATTTGGTAAGTATGGCGCTCCCGACAGGATTCGAACCTGTGACCTGCCCCTTAGGAGGGGGCCGCGCTATCCTGCTGTGCCACGGGAGCGAAGAGTGATATCTTACTCAATTATTCCGGTGAGATCATGCTTTCTGGTCGTGTTTATAACTGTTTGTGCATTACATCGCCAATTTGGATGCTAGAAGACAGTTCTGGTTGATCGACCGTTAATTCAGCGTCTTTTTCGTAAACTCGGGTAACGGTTAAAGTAATATCACTTTGGGTCACTTTATTACGTGGAAGCCCATTTTGATCAATAAAAGCTCCCGTATGCCAAAGTTGTAATTTATCACCTTCTTGTACGCCATGAATTCGACCTAAATCCATACTGATGGTATTGCCATATTTTGCAACAACCTCTGGTAGTGTTATTTTACAAGAAAGATCGGCTTCTAGATCGAGCATGATATTACGGCTCACTCTTAGTAGCATCTGTCCGTAGGTCGAAGCCCAAAAGCGCGCACTACGTGTATCGGTATTACTGGTTTTGGCAAATGGCCAGCTAGAAACCTCGCGATAATTTTTTTTCGTGATCTCGTGTCCCGTCTTACCATCAAAGACTCGTAGTTCTAAAGCAAATTGTCGGTTGATGACATCATCGCGCAATAACTTTTGTTCAATGGTGGAGGTTAGATCGGTAATTGATCCCCCGATGATATAGTGAGCGCCAAGATCTTGTGCAATCATTTTTATTCGAGTTGGATTACGAGGGTCAATGTCATAATCTGTGGTTCCCACCGAGATAAAACTGTGGGCTTCTTGCGAGATTTGTCTATCAAGGACATCGGCAAAATCGTCACCTAACTGATAAATTTGTCCCATAACGGCTTGTTGTGGAGAGGCAAGATCAATATTACCGACTAGAACGGTTTTCTTATATTGGTTTGTATGGCAAGCCTTTGCCGATGGATAAATATCTATTCTGGCGACAATTTTCATCACATTACGACGAACTTTTCGACTTTCTATCGAAATATACCGAATTTCATGGTTATTAAATAAATATTCTTGACGATCAGTCTCCAATAGCGGCATTAATGCACTAATGCTACCAATATCAGCTCCAGCAAAGTTGACCGCTTTATAGATGGCATCTTCGAGAGCATGCAATCTTGCCGTCTCTTCTGAAGAAACAACCGTAGCGGTGCCGGTCACTTCATACCAGGCCGCTTGACTGCTTGGTACCCAAAAGTACATAAAAACAATTGAAACGAAAGAATATATATTTTTTTTCATGATAATTTGCCAGTTAGGTACAAAATTTGCTTTACAAATATTAACCGATGTAGGTATGCGTTTCTGAAGCGAAAGCTAATAAAGAAAAGCAAAGAGCGTTCCAGTTTTGCTAATAGGAACAAATGGGACGTTAGCCTTAGTCTATCTGGAGATGAAGAGAATGAAAAAATGGCTGACCTTAGTGCCCGTAGTTTTTTTAACTGCCTGTGCCTATGCCCCGATTTATAACGGCAAAGAGCCATACAATGGTTCACAATTTATGCTCATGGAAAGCCCTCGTCATACGTTGGATTTCTTTATTGACAGTTTGACAGAAGATCTCGTTCAGTCCAATACCAGTGTTACGGCTCGGACACCAATTGCCGTGACTTCATTTGTCGATTTACAAAATATGGATACGACAAATTGGCTGGGTAATTCTGTATCTGAAGGGCTAATTTATCAATTCCAGCGTCGCGGTTTTAAAGTGGTGGACTTTAAAACGACGGGTTCAATACAAGTGACACACCAAGGTGATTTCGCCTTTAGTCGTGATTGGAAAGACCTAGCACAGGAGCAAGAGATTCAATACGTATTGACCGGAACGATGTTGCGTCAAGAGGGTGGAGTTCTCGTTAATGCCCGAGTCGTTGGTATGCAATCACGCATTGTGGTTGCGACCGCCCAAGGTTTTTTACCTGAAGACCGTATTGGACGAGATTTAGACACATTAAATACGATTCGTACGCAAGATGGGGTTTTAATTCGCTCTGATCCAACGATGACTCGCCCTTACAATATTATTTTGCGACCTTAGGGCTTAGGAGAGAATAATGAAAGCAGGATGGTTTCTTTTGCTTACACTATTAATGTCTGGTTGCCAGCCTCTGCAATCAATGCGTAGCGATGATTGGTTAACTGCCGTTGGTTACGCCAGTATTAGTGAACAACGAGGCCGTGATGATGAAGAAAAACAAGTGAGAGCGATGAGGGCTTCTAAAATCGATGCGTACCGTGAATTGGCGGAACAAATTTATGGTATGCGAATCTCTGGCAGAGCCGATCTACAGGATCAGCGTCTTGGTACCGAGCTGACTTCGGGGGCCGTTGATGGTGTGATTCGAGGGGCGGAAGTGGTACGGAGTTATAAAGTCGGCGATAGTTATGTTACGGAGTTACGATTGGATATTCGTAAAATGGATCGATTACGTAGTTATGGTGAAGTACAACAAGTGCCAGAAAAGCGTCAACAAACGCTGTTTTAATTTTCCCCCTCTCTTCTCTTTTTCTTCGTACAAAAACACCGGCGGCGGTTAATCTTCCGCTGGTCTTACTGTCATCGTTTAGGCTTAAATGAAATGGGAGGAACCCATTTTTACGCTTTTAGATTAGTCCCTAATGTTGAGATGGTATGTGTTTGCCCAGTTGCATTATAGGTCATCCCAATTTTACCATGGCTTTGCTGCATCAAGTTATTGAGTTTATTAAAACTAAGCTGCGCTCTAGCTAAGGCTTCACCGTTGATATTGTTTGATTGCTGGCAGTCGTGAATGATGGAACGAATGTGATTCATCACGCCATGTAAATCGTCATCCTCAGTCAGGCTCTTCACATCCGGATGACGAGAAATCCGCTGATCGGTTTGCTTTAATTGATTTACTAAGGTGATCTTTTGCTTAGCAACCGCTTCAATATCTGAAGAAACTCGACTGGTAATTGCTATTTTTTCTTGATCCAATAATGCAGAGAGTTGTTCGGCATTTTTTAATTGGAATTCGACTAAATCTTTTAACGTTGCCATTAGTCAATCACCTTGTTCATACATTTACGTTTATTTAAAGCCGCCTAGCTCTTGTTCAAATTTAATCATATTGTCAGCCAGTTTTTCTGGGTCAACAACGTATGAGCCATTTGCAATGGCTTCTTTAATGGCGGCAACTTTTGCACTATCAAAACTTGGGGTAGCAGCCATTTCGTTGTGCATTTCACCGATGGCTTTACTTTGTGTGCTTAATGAAACCGCATCTTGTTGTGGTGCAACACTTGTTTTGCTAGTTGTGTTTGCCGAGCTTGAAGAGCTTGAGTTTGTATCTGAACGAGCAGGTGCACGACTGGTTGTCGTTAACGATTGACCTGAACGTATGTTATCAATACCTGCCATAAAAGAGCCTTTAAAATAATCAACTGGTACCGTCAATATCGACGAAGTAAAGTAAAACTTTAGTATTTTATTTCAGCATAGGGTAAATAAATCACTCACGAGCGATAAATTAAAATCGAACCGTGACTTCACCCATGCCACTGACTTGAGCATCTATTATACGGTTTGAGCGATCATTTTTCACTTTTATCTGATCGCCTAAATTTCCATCAGAGAGAGCAGTGCCTTTTGTTGTGATGTTCATCTCATTACTTACTGCTCTGATCAGCACGTTTTCATTCCGACACACTACACATATGTCATTGTGGTTAATTACATCTCCAAGTTGGAGATTTTTTTTTGTTTTTGCTCCAATAACCATATCTTGTGAGGAAAATCCTTGCCGTCTAAAGCGTAGCAGATCTACCATACTCATAGTAACATCATGTTCTGTTATCATTTGCCCACGAGAAAGGGCGTTGAGAGCTGTTACCATTGGAACCGTTATGGTTAATCTTACTGGGACATACACTCGCCAGCCGTCGGCTGGACATTCGACAAGAACAGTAATATTACTAGCAGAGCCATTATAAGACGATGAAGAAGTGTCTAATTTCTCTGGGCAATCTGTCGCAAAAATACGTTCATCAATGTTGGCCGCATTAACAACCAGTTCTCCACCTATCGGCTTATCTACCGTGTTGAGAACATGATCTTGAGCCGCTTTCTGAATCTGTTCTATCTGTTCTAAAGTGGCGGAAAACGCACAAAGGCTAAAGAAAAATAATAAAAAGCCGATAGAGTTATAAAAAAAGTGGTAGAAAGCTCTACACTTAACAGTGATAAGTAAATATAAACGGGTTTTCGAAAACATAGTTCGTTTCTCTGGTTTCTTTGTGGCCTGATTTAGACTATCACTTTTCCTTATAAAAAGTTTGAGATGGAGATGAGCTTATGACGGGTATTCTTGATTCTGTGAATCAACGTACGCAACTTGTCGGTCAAAACCGAATGGAACTATTGACTTTCCGTCTTAACGGGCGTCAACGTTATGGTATTAACGTCTTTAAGGTTAAAGAGGTTCTTCAATGCCCTAAGCTTACTGCCATGCCTAACTTGCACCGTTTAGTGAAAGGTGTTGCCCATATTCGTGGTCAAACCGTTTCAGTGATTGATATGAGCCTCGCGGTTGGTGGCCGTCCAACGGTTGATGTCGATAAAAGTTTTGTTGTCATTGCGGAATTTAACCGCACCATCCAAGCTTTTCTAGTCAGCTCTGTTGAGCGTATTGTTAATATGCACTGGGAGTCAGTACTACCACCACCTGATGCAGCTGGAAAGGGCAACTATCTCACTGCGGTGACCAATATCGATAATGAATTGGTTGAAATACTTGATGTAGAGAAAATTCTAGCAGAAATCGCGCCAGTAAATGAAACGATGAATTCGAGCATTGGCGAAGAGATCGCGCAAGCTGAGCAAGAAAAACAGATAGTCCGTCGAATCTTGATTGCTGATGATTCAAGCGTCGCTCGTAAGCAGGTACAACGAGCGATTGAGTCGATTGGTTTTGAATGTATTTTGACTAAAGATGGCAAAGATGCCTATGAAAAGCTACTGAGTATGGCTGAAGAAGGTAGTATTTATGAACAGATTTGTCTGGTCATTTCTGATATTGAAATGCCTGAAATGGACGGCTATACATTAACTGCAGAGATTCGCCGTCATAACGATTTAAAAAACCTTTACGTAATCCTGCATTCATCCTTGAGTGGCGTATTTAACCAAGCGATGGTTGAAAGGGTCGGAGCCAATAGCTTTATTGCTAAATTCAACCCTGATGAACTTGGCAATGCGGTGAAAGCTGCATTAGTAGAATAAAGAGAACTGAATGACTGCTATTACTATCAGCGATCAAGAATATCGCGATTTTTGTCGGTTTTTAGAATCCCAGTGCGGTATCGTACTGGGAGACAGTAAGCAATATTTGGTGAGAAGTCGCCTTAGCCCACTGGTGACCAAATTTAAGTTAAGCTCTCTTTCCGATCTACTGCGTGATGTCGTGACCGGGCGAAATCGAGAGCTACGTGTTGCCGCCGTTGATGCCATGACAACCAATGAAACCTTATGGTTTCGTGATTCATATCCTTTTACGGTACTCTCTGAACGCTTACTGCCCGAAATGGCCAAAAATAAGCGGCCACTAAAAATATGGTCAGCCGCTAGTTCTTCCGGTCAGGAGCCATATTCAATGGCGATGACCGTACTTGAACTACAACAAAAAAGACCAGGCATGCTACCGAGTGTATCGATTACGGCCACGGATATTTCTAATAGTATGTTAGATATGTGTCGTGCTGGAATTTACGATAACTTAGCATTAGGTCGAGGGTTATCACCAGAGCGTCGACGTGCTTTCTTTGAGGAAGTCGGAGATGGGCGTATGCGGATTAAAGATAACGTTAAGCGTTTGGTTAATTTTCGCCCACAAAATTTGATGGAAAGTTATGCTCTATTGGGTAAGTTTGATATCATATTTTGCCGTAACGTATTGATTTATTTCTCTCCAGATATGAAAGCTAAAGTGCTGAATCAAATGGCCAGTAGTTTAAACCCCGGTGGTTATTTATTGCTTGGCGCATCAGAGTCACTGACGGGCTTGACCGACAAATTTGATATGGTGCGCTGTAATCCAGGTATCATTTACAAACTTAAATAATACTGAATATATCCAAACAACTTGGAGTTGCAGGTAGGCGGCAAGTGAGTGACAAATTTGTCTGGAACAAATTTGAACAGCCGTTGGCCTTTGGTGAGCGCCACGGATGGCTCTCATCATCCCCATGAGCATAGACAGGCTATGTTCATGGGGTGAAAGAACGTAGCCAACACCCCTGCAGCTTCAAGTGGGAAGGATATAACAAATTAATATCGTATTGACCCGGACTTGTTCCGGGTTTTCTTTCTTTGTCTATTCTTTTTCTATGACTTGGTCTAAATTTTGCGTTAAGGCTTCCTGCACGCATAGGGCGTGTTTATTGTGAGTGGCGAGAGCCGATCATGATACGCAGGTTTTTAAAGTTGGTATGTTAATTGCTTTAAATAATCTAATCACGGTCAGTTCTTAGTTAAAGAGGCAAACATGGCTATTTCTTTTGATAAAGCACTCGGTATACATCAACATACGGTTGGTGTGCGTGAGCGTAATGCTGAGGTCATTGCGACCAACATTGCTCAAGCTAATACTCCAGGCTTTAAAGCGAAAGGAATGGACTTTAAACGGGCATTGCAAGCGGCAAGTTCAGGGGCAAGCATTAGTCTTAGCCGAACAGATGGTCGGCATATTCCTGCCTCAAAAACGGTCACAGGGGAAATGCTTTACCGGACGCCAACTCAACCCGATACCGGTGATGGCAATACGGTCGATGTCGATTTGGAGCGTAATTTATTTATGCAAAACCAATTGCGTCATCAAGCCTCGCTGGACTTTTTAGGAAGTAAGTTTAAGAACCTCACTAAAGCAATTACTGGAGGCAACTAGATGGGCTTATTTAATGTATTCAATGTGACTGGTTCTGCCATGAGTGCTGAGTCTGTTCGTCTAAATACAACCTCAAGTAACTTGGCCAATGCCGACAGCATCAGTAGCTCAGCGAAAGAAACTTATAAAGCTCGGCATGCGGTGTTTGGCGCTGAATTAAATAAAGCCCGTTACCGTAATGATCCGAATGTTCCAGTAAAAGTGTTAGGTATTGTGGAGAGTGACAAGCCACTGACTGCAGAATTTAATCCAGCTCATCCTTTAGCCAATGATGAGGGGTATATTTATAAACCCAATGTTAACGTTATGGAAGAAATGGCTAATATGATTTCTGCTTCTCGTTCATACCAGACGAATGTACAAGTTGCTGATGCAAGTAAACAAATGCTGCTGCGTACGCTGCAGATGGGTCAATAAGAGTAGGGGGTAGCAGATGGCCGGAATCAATAATATTGGTCAAAGCGGATTGTCCTATGTCGACCAGCTAAAAGCGCTGCAAGATCAGAAAAAGCCGACAGAAACCACAGGTAAACAAGATCTTAAGCAAGAAGATTTTCTTTCTTTGCTGACCAAACAGTTAGCACAACAGGATCCGTTTAAGCCCGTCAGTAATGATCAAATGATTGCCCAAATGGCTTCTTTTGCCACTGTTGATGGTATCGGAAAAATGAATGAACAGTTTGAGAATCTCAATTCATCGATGACCTCAAACCAAGCTTTACAAGCCTCGTCACTGGTTGGACGCGATGTATTAGTCCCCGGTGCTGCTGGTATAAAAACCGATGGCCCAATGGCGGCCATGGTGAAGCTTCCGCAATCCGTAGAAAACCTCTTCATCCGCATTGAAAATGAAGCCGGTCAATTAGTTCGTACTTTTGATGCTGGAGCTAAACTCGGCGGTGATAACCGCATTGAGTGGGACGGCAACGATGAAAACGGAAATCCCTTGCCGGACGGCAAATATAAAGTCAAAGCATCAGGGTTACTTGACGGAGAGAACGCTGAATTTGGAGTATCAACCTACGCCAATGTCAATAGTGTTCTGCTTGGAAAGGGTGATGGTAACGTACTACTCAATCTGGCTGGTTTTCAATCACCAGTGCGACTTGCTGAAGTACTCGAAGTTGGCAAAGCATAACCATGCTAGCTAGATAGGAGAATTAGTCATGTCATATATATCTCTTAGTGGTTTATCTGCCGCTCAGTTAGATCTTAATACCACCAGTAATAATATTGCGAACGCCAATACTTATGGCTTTAAAGAGTCAAGGGCTGAGTTTGGTGATGTTTACTCAACATCACTATTTACCAACTCGAAAACGACGCCTGGGCAAGGTGTTCAAGCGAATAAAGTTGCGCAGCAGTTTCATGAAGGTTCAAGTATTTATACTAATAATCCGATGGATTTACGTATTGCTGGAACCGGTTTTTTTGCGGTCGCTAAAGATCGTTTGATTCCTCAACAAAATGAATTAACGCGTAACGGGGCTTTCCACCTAGATAAAAATAACTATATGGTGACCTCAAATGATCAATATTTATTAGGTTATGAAGTGAATCCAGATAATGGAGAAGTTCTTTCCTACGAGCCTAAACCGATTAATATCCCAGCACAATTTGGTAAACCTAAACAAACGGGCAATGTTGAGCTTTCAGCAAATTTACCTGCTAATGGTGACTTAAAAGATCCCGCCTTGTTCGATTTTAATGATCCCGATACTTATAACCGAACAACCTCTTCGACCATTTATGACTCAATGGGGCAGCCCTATAAGCTCACCACCTACTATTTGAAAGATCAAAACGAAAATAATAAGTGGAATACTTACTACACGGTTACCGATAAAACGGGTGAGAAACCGATTAATATTGCCAATGGTGATGCCACATCACCTTCAGGCCATGTTGGACATACGTTACGATTTAATAATGATGGTACACTCGCCAGCTTAAACAGCGGTAATCCGATTGTCTCTAACCCACTTGGGGATGGTGAGAATCCGATTGATCTAAATGGTGCTGATGGGAGTCAAACACTGGGATTTGATTTAAATGGTGCGACGCAATTTGCCGCTCCTTTTGAACTCACCAAGTTTGATCAAGACGGTGCGACGACTGGCTTTTTAACCAAAATTGATTTTGATGAATATGGTAGTGTATTAGCCACGTATTCCAACGGACAAAATGTCACTTTGGGGAGAGTCGGCATGGTACGAGTTGCCAATGAGCAAGGGTTGGATAAAAAAGGTGGCACCCAATGGGATGCTACGCAACAGTCTGGCGTTAAAATTTGGGGCGAGTCGAGTAAAGGCTCTTTTGGTACCATTAGTAATGGAGTATTGGAGCAATCCAATATCGACATGACTCAAGAACTGGTCGACTTAATTTCTGCCCAACGTAATTTCCAAGCAAACTCTCGTTCGCTTGAAGTACATAGCCAATTGCAACAAAATATTTTACAAATTCGCTAATTATTTGCTCAATTTTAGCCATTGAGCAAATAGAGGGCACAGCTCGAATTGGTTTGATACTGGTTCGAGCTTTTGTTTTTTATTTCCATTCTCATTTATTCTTTACCGCTGTATTGCCGGGTTGCCACTTCATCTGCATATTAAAACTCTAACTTATTGATCTAGAATTGTTTTATGTTTTGGTACGTTAATTGCTTATTTAGTTATTATTGATGATAGTGGAGAACCCCGAATGGATCGTGCTCTGTTTCTTGCCATGAGTGGCGCCAAACAAAATATGCAGGCGATGCAGCTAAGAGCGAACAACCTTGCCAACGTCAGTACGACAGGGTTTCGTGCAGATCTAGAGCAGGCTCGTTCAATGCAAGCGTATGGCGATGGGCTTCCTAGCCGAGTATTCAGCATGACTGAGCGGCCTGGAAATCGCTTTGATCAAGGCAGTGTCATCACCACTGGTCGAGATTTGGATATCACTATTCAAGGTGATGGTTGGTTATCTGTTTTAGATAAAACAGGTAAAGAAGGGTTAACCCGCAATGGTAATCTACGGATTGATGAAAATGGTTTATTGCTGAATGGTAATAATCATCTAGTGCTCGGTGAAACCGGGGCTCCGATTACGCTGCCGATTCCTCTGAATAAAGTTGAGATTGGTAACGATGGCACGATATCTGTTCGTCCACAAGGGGCTCCCGCGGATGCGATGGAAATTGTTGATCGCATCAAGTTGGTTCGCCCGAATAATCAATCACTTTTTAAAGATATTAATGGGTTATTTCGGTCTAAAGAACCGACAGCCGAATATGAAGCTGATGCGAATGTAAAAATTCTCACCGGTGCTCTTGAAGGCAGTAACGTCAATGCGGTTGGTGAAATGACCAGCTTAATTGATTTACAGCGTCAGTTTGAAATGCAAGTCAAAATGATGAGCACTGCAGAAGAGATGGATAAATCATCGGACTCTTTGCTTCGTATGAGCTAAGTAAGAGGAATTTAATATGCAACCTGCACTATGGGTAAGTAAAACGGGTCTTGATGCACAGCAAACGAATATTGCTACTATTTCGAACAACTTAGCGAACGCTTCCACTGTCGGGTTCAAAAAAAGTCGTGCTGTTTTTGAAGATTTGTTCTACCAAAATATTAATCAACCGGGTGGTCAATCATCACAAAACACGGAGTTACCTAGTGGTCTGATGTTAGGGGCTGGCTCAAAAGTGGTGGCAACGCAAAAAGTTCATACCAATGGCAATGCACAAACCACCAATAATAGTTTAGATATGATGATTGAAGGTGATGGCTTTTTTCAAATCTTGATGCCGGATGGAAATATTGGTTATAGCCGTAATGGACAATTCACGCTAAATGCAGAAGGCGTTATTGTAACCTCAGGGTCAGGATACGCCCTTCAGCCAGAGATTGTCATTCCTGAAGATGCCATTTCCATTACCGTCGGTAATGATGGTGAAGTTTCGGTTCGTTTACGCGGTCAGCAAGAAAACCAAGTCTTGGGGCAAATCACTACCGTCGATTTTATTAACCCTGGTGGCTTAGAGCCCGTTGGACAAAACTTATATTTACCCACTGGAGCCAGTGGCGATCCTCAAGAGGGAGTCCCTGGGTTGGATGGGCTTGGTAACATTCGTCAATCAATGCTAGAAAGCTCCAACGTCAATGTGACCGAAGAACTGGTCAATATGATTGAAGCTCAGCGTGTGTATGAAATGAATTCCAAAGTGATTTCTGCCGTGGATAAAATGATGAGTTTTGTTAACCAACAGCTGTAATGACTAACTAAGAGACTATCTTTATGAAACATCTATTGAGTTTACTCGTTATTGCTTTTCTTTCTGGATGTAGCTTATTACAGCCACCCGTTGAGACTGCGGATGTTATCCAAGGGACAACCGTGGTTGATGCGGTTGAAGGAGATAAAGCTTCAGAAACAAGCTCAGGACTTATGGATACGCTGCGTAATCGTGCTGACCCGGTCGCTGGCGATCCGGCTTGGGCACCGATTTACCCTAAAGCTAAGCCCGAGCATTATGCAGCGGAAACGGGTTCGTTATTTAATTTGGCTCGAGCGAACAGTCTTTATGATGATACTAAACCGCGTGGTATTGGTGACATCATTACGGTCAACTTGAATGAGAATACCAAAGCGGCAAAAAGTGCTGATGCGGATTTATCCAAAAATAACGATGCAACGATGGATCCATTAAATGTTGGCGGCCAAGAGCTAAATATTGGCGACTATAACTTCTCCTATGCCTTAAAGAACAATAATAAATTTTCTGGTAGCGCCGAAGCGAATCAAAGTAACAGCATTAAAGGTTCTATTACAGTTGAAGTGATTGATGTACTGGCCAATGGTAACTTAGTGATCCGTGGTGAAAAATGGTTGATGTTAAATACCGGAGATGAATACATTCGTCTTAGTGGGACGATTCGCCCCGATGATATTGATGCAGAAAACACCATTGCATCTAACCGAATTTCTAATGCCCGTATCCAGTATTCTGGCACAGGAACCAATCAAGATATGCAAGAACCCGGTTTCTTGGCACGATTTTTTAATGTCTCTTTGTAAGGGTTATAGCTCAGTCGATATTTTGACTGTGTAAACGAGGATTAACCGCTAACTCAAGCGTGGTATCTCATAAAGAGCAAGGTGACTCACCATGAAAAAATTTACTGTGTTATTAATGATGCTGGTCGCCACTAGCGCTCATGCTGTTCGTATTAAGGATGTGGCTCAGGTTGCGGGTGTCCGTAGTAACCAACTGGTGGGATATGGCCTTGTGACCGGTTTACCTGGCACAGGAGAGTCAACCCCCTTTACCGATCAAAGCTTCAATGCGATGCTACAAAATTTCGGCATTCAGTTGCCGCAGGGAACAAAACCGAAAACGAAAAACGTTGCCGCTGTGATTGTTAGTGCTGAATTACCTCCATTTTCCAAACAAGGGCAGACGATTGACGTCACCGTGTCTTCTATTGGGTCTGCTAAGAGTTTACGTGGCGGGACATTAACACAAACCTTTCTTAAAGGCTTAGATGGTCAGGTTTATGCGGTTGCACAAGGTAATTTAGTGGTGAGTGGCTTTAGTGCAACTGGAGCCGATGGGTCAAGCTTAGTTGGTAACAACCCCACTGTGGGGATTATTTCTAGTGGGGCTATGGTAGAAAGAGAAATTCCGTCCCCATTTGGGCGTGGTGATTTTATTACCTTTAATCTATTCCAATCTGATTTTACAACAGCACAGCGTATGGCTGATGCGGTTAACCAATTTTTAGGCCCAGAAATGGCCTCAGCCATTGATGCGACCTCGGTGCGAGTTCGAGCGCCAAGAGATGTGAGCCAGCGCGTTGCATTTTTATCGGCGATTGAAAATCTCGAATTTGATCCCGCGGATATGGCTGCCAAGATCATTGTCAATTCTCGAACCGGAACCATAGTGGTTGGACAGCACGTACGTTTAAAGCCTGCCGCGGTCACTCATGGTGGCATGACGGTTGCTATCAAAGAAAACTGGAATGTTTCTCAGCCAAATCCTTTAGCGGGGGGAGATACTGCAGTTATTCCGGATACTGAAATCGAAGTTACTGAGAAACAAGGAAAAATGTTTAAACTAGAGCCAGGCGTTACCTTAGATGAACTGGTTCGTGCGGTGAATGAAGTTGGAGCGGCTCCTTCTGATCTGATGGCTATTTTACAAGCCTTGAAAAATGCTGGGGCCATTCAAGGTCAACTGATCATTATCTAAGAGGTTCAGGATGATTAATAACGCGAATGATATTGGCTTTATTCATGATATTGCTAGCTTAGATAAACTTCGCCAGAAAGCGGTAAGTGGTGATGACGGCGCAGAAAAAGAGGCATTAACAGCAGCCGCAAGGCAATTTGAATCGATCTTTACTTCGATGATGTTAAAGTCGATGCGTGATGCGAATTCATCCTTTAAATCAGAACTTTTTAGTAGCCAAAATGAAGATTTTTATCGACAAATGCAAGATGAGCAGATGATCAGTGAGCTCAGTGCATCAGGATCGCTTGGTTTAGCCGACATGATCGTTGCCCAGCTTTCTGTTTCAGATGGTAAACATGTTGAGGGGGATGACCGTTTTCAAGACACGATGCAACGGGTAAAAGCTGCGCGAGAAGCTGAGAAAAACCGTCCAAGTCATGTCGAGACGACAACGACGTTGGATCATCGTGTGCATGCATTTGATAGTCCTCAATCATTTGTCTCATCGTTAAAACCTTATGCGGATAAAGTAGCTAAAACACTCGGTGTTGATGCCTCCTTACTACTAGCACAAGCAGCTTTAGAGACTGGTTGGGGGCAAAAACTGGTTTCTAATGCACGAGGCAGCAGTAACAATTTATTTAATATCAAAGCGGATCGAAGTTGGCAGGGGGAGCGAGTTGCCACTCAAACGCTGGAATATCATGAGCAAATACCAGTAATGGAAAAAGCAATGTTTCGTGCTTACCCAACATTCCAAGAGAGTTTCGATGACTATGCTCATTTTCTGGCCAGTAATCCTCGCTATCAGACAGCATTAGAGCATGGTGGAAATAATGAAACCTTTATCCGAGGCATTCATCAAGCTGGTTATGCGACAGATCCTCACTATGCGGATAAAGTGTTACGAGTTAAAGCTCAAATCGATCAAATGGATTCTATCTAACAGCCTAGGATGTTTTGCTTATTTTAAGTGAGCATCCAACCCTCAATTATTTTTATCCTTTATTTTCTTGAAGTTAGATGCTTTTTTCTTGGCTTGAATATTGCTAGATATTTAGTAGTTAGCTAGTCAGAACTGGCATTTACGGTTTTTTTGGGGGGCAATATGGCGTCTGATCTTCTGAATCTGGGTGCGCAAAGCGTATTAACGGCTCAGAGACAACTCAACACCACAGGTCATAACATTGCTAATGCAAATACCGAGGGATACAGTCGGCAGTCTGTGATTCAAGGTACCAATCCACCGCGTCAATACGGTGGTGAAACGTATGGTATGGGTGTTCATGTGGAAAATGTTCGCCGCTCTTGGGACCAATTTGCCGTTAAAGAGTTAAACCTTGCCACTACTGACTATTCCTTCAAGCAAGATACCGAAGAAAATTTGGATATGTTGTCCAAACTGCTTTCTTCGGTGGCATCGAAAAAAATTCCAGAAAATTTAAATGAATGGTTTGATGCTGTAAAGTCACTCGCGGATAGCCCTAATGATGTCGGGGTTCGTAAAGTGGTTTTAGAAAAAGCAGGATTAATTACTCAAAATTTAAATGATTTTCATGAAACGGTACGTCGTCAGTTTGATATTACTAATAAAGGGTTAGATGTAGGTATTGAGCGTATTAACCAACTGGCACTAGAAATTCGTGATGTGCAACGGTTGATGATGAAAACACCGGGACCGCATAACGACTTAATGGATCAGCATGAGAAATTGGTATCAGAATTATCGCAATACACCAAAGTGACGGTGACGCCGCGTAAAAATGCTGAAGGATTCAATATTCATATCGGCAGTGGTCATACGCTGGTATCAGGAACCGAAGCCAGCCAACTAAAAATGATCGATGGTTACCCTGATGTAAAACAGCGCCGGTTAGCGATTGTCGAAGGGAATACCCTTAAACCGATTTCAGAAAAAGAGATTGGGGGAAAATTGGCGGCTCAGTTTGAGATGAGAGATGAGCACATCCCCTATTTAATGGATGAAATTGGTCGACTTGCCATTTCCTTTGCCCATGAAATCAACCAACTACAAAACCAAGGTTTGGATTTACGTGGTAATGTAGGAGAAAATATTTTTAGTGATATGAATTCAGCGTTTATCGCCCGATCACGCGTGGTGACGGCGAGTAACTCAAGCGCTGACATTGCTGTGTATATCGATGATCTTAGCCAGTTAAAAGGTGGCGAGTTTTCGCTGTCATATAATGGCAGTAGCTATATTGCCACCTTACCGGATGGTCAGCAAAAACCATTAACGCTGAATCAGGGCTACCTTTCACTGAATGGTTTAAAGATACAGATCAATACCCCACCAGATATCGGTGAACGCGTTATTATTCGCCCAACTCGTGATGGAGCCGCGGACATCAAAATGGCAACCAATGACGCGACAAAAATTGCCGCACAGAGTTATCAAGCTTCAACCTCTTTTGCGCAGGGCAGCGCTAAATTTACCATTGCGCAAGTTGGCGATGTCAAAGAGTTTGAAGCTTATGTTCTGCCAAGTTCAGACGAGACAAGTAATGAGATGGAAATCCGTATCGTTGATAAAAATGGACAGTTATTGGCAACGCAACCTTATCAATTTGCTCCTGGTGAAGCGGCATTAAATGTGGTGATTCCAGCTCAAACTCCAGGTGGGCAAGCGACAGAGTTTAGCTTAACCAGAGGTGCCGTCGTCAATGATAAATTTACGGCTAACCTTAACCCCGCAGAAGGGGATAACGGTAACTTGCGTAACATGCTATATCTGCAAACCAGTAAGAAAATGAACGATCATGAGTCGACCATTATTAGCCTTTACCATAATTTAAATACTGATTTTGGTTTGCAACTGTCGACCGCTTCACGTCTTACCGATGTCGCTCGTCTAGAAAAAGATTCTGCACAGTCAAGAATTGCCTCAGTATCGGGGGTTAATTTGGATGAAGAAGCCGCGAACATGATGAAATTTCAACATGCTTACATGGCTTCATCTCGCATCATGCAAGCTGCGAATGACACCTTCAATACCATTTTACAGTTAAGGTAAGGGGGATGATAAATGCTTAATCGTATTTCTAGCTTCCATAATTATCAATCCGTACAAAATGATCTTCGTCGGCAAGAAAATAAAGTACACCACAATCAAGCACAGCTCGCTTCGGGTAAAAAGTTACTCTCTGCGGGCGATAATCCATTAGCAACCCATTACATTCAAAATGTCACTCAGCAAGAAGAGCAGTTACGTCAATACCTTGATGCCATTGTGTTAGTACGTAACCGATTAGAGCACCAAGAAGTCATTATCTCCAATACAGAAGATTTCGCGGATAAAACCAAGCGGATGGTGATGGAAATGATCAATGGCTCGCTATCTCCTGAAGACCGAGCGGCCAAAGCACGTGAAATTGAAGAAATTTCTAATAACTTTTTCAACTTAGCCAATGTGCAAGATGAATCTGGTAATTATATTTTTGCTGGGACGAAGCCTAAAAATCAGCCTTTTTTCCGTGATAATTCAGGCAATGTCAGTTACTTCGGTGATGATTATCAACGGAAGATGAAAATATCCAGCAGCTTAGAAATTCCCTTTAATACACCGGGAAGTGATATTTTTATGAATATTGATAACCCATTTGGTGATTTTGAACCAGATTATGATCTCCGTGATGGATCGGAGTTACTGCTGGAACGTGCAACCAATACGGACCCTGATGATTTAGCCCGTTATAAAGTGACCTTTGTTGATCTACAAAATGGTAATTTTGCCTATCAACTTGAGCGCAATGGTGAAGTTGTTGCAGTCGATGATCTGAATCCTCGTGAGGGTATCCAGTACCAAGGTGTGACGATTCATTTTAAAGGGGAGATCACGGCAGGCGATGCTATTTCACTCACTCCGCGTAAAACATTTAGTATTTTTGATACGTTTAAGCAGGCAATAGATTTATCAGAAGGTTCGGTTTCTGATGCGTCTAATACCGCAAAATTGCATCAAGTCACCGAAGAGTTCCATAGCGCTTTCATCCATCTAAATAAAGCAAGAACGGAAGTGGGGGCTCGCCTCAGTACGTTAGATATTCAAGAAGACCAGCATGAAGACTTTAAAATCAGCTTAGCGAGGTCGAAAAGTCAGTTTGAAGACTTAGATTATTCTCAGGCTGTGATTGAATTTAACGAAAATTCACGGGCATTACAGGCCTCACAGTTGGCTTTTGGTAAAACAAAAGATTTAACGCTATTTAACTACTTGTAACTTAACTACTTGTACCTTAAATACCTGTAACGGTTTATGTTGCCATATGTGCTATGCCATATGTGCCAAAGAACAGGAGTGTCACTAACCGGTTTATATGGTTTAGGGGAGTGGACAGAGCGATGGAAAGAAAAGGCTCGGTTGAGCAAAAGCGGCAAAAGAGCGGCAAGATGGGCGGTAAATTTTGCAGTGATTCTTTTTGGGCGACTTTTATAAAAAAAGAATACTTTAAAAGTTCATTAAAAACAATATGTTAGTTAATTATTCCTAATGGGTAAAAAGTTGGCATATAAATTGAATTACTTAAATCAGAGTTGATACAACCCGTTTTTAAATATGCCAGAGGCATGTTTGGCAAGTGATTTACGGTCAGTGCTTCCAAGAGAGTAAAGCTGACCGCTTCGCAAAGGCTTGCGAACTCGATAGGAGAGCAAAGTATGACCATTAACGTAAATACCAACGTATCGGCAATGACCGCCCAACGTTACTTGAATAAATCAAGTAACGATTTAAATACCTCGATGGAGCGTTTGTCCTCTGGTAATCGGATTAATAGTGCCAAAGATGATGCCGCTGGTTTACAAATTTCAAACCGTTTAACGGCGCAATCGCGCGGTCTTGATGTAGCAATGCGTAATGCTAATGATGGTATTTCTATTGCTCAAACCGCTGAAGGGGCAATGAATGAGTCAACCAGTATCTTACAGCGTATGCGTGACTTGGCTCTGCAATCTGCCAACGGAACTAACTCTTTATCTGAGCGCCAAGCGCTAAATGAAGAAGCATCAGCTCTGCAAGATGAGCTGAACCGGATTGCGGAAACAACCTCATTTGGTGGTCGTCGACTGTTGAATGGATCGTTTGGTGAAGCATCCTTCCAGATTGGTTCAAGCTCTGGTGAAGCGATTATTATGGGTTTGACCAGCATTCGTGCTGATGATTTTCGGATGGGTGGACAGTCTTTTATTAGCACGGAAGGTAAAAATAAAGACTGGGCTGTTCCATCAACGGCTAATGATCTTAAGTTTGAGTTCACTGATAAAGCTGGCGAACCTGTTGCCATCGATATTTTAGTCAAAACTGGTGATGATATTGAAGAAGTGGCCACTTACATTAATGGTCAGACTGATCAGCTTACCGCTTCTGTCGATGAAGACGGAAAACTGCAAATTTTTGTCGCTGAACCGAATATTGAAGGTAACCTGACCATTTCGGGCGGGTTGGCTACCGAATTGGGGTTAGAAGGCGGCCCTGGTAAAAAAACAACGGTGCAAGATATTAATATCACAACAGTTGGTGGTTCACAGAATGCCGTCGGGGTGATTGATTCAGCATTAAAATACGTTGACTCACAGCGTGCCGATCTCGGAGCGAAGCAAAATCGCTTGAATCACAGTATTAACAACTTGGCTAATATCCAAGAAAACGTTGAAGCATCAAAGAGTCGCATTAAAGATACCGACTTTGCGAAAGAGACAACGCAATTAACCAAAGCACAAATATTGCAACAGGCTGGTACCTCCATTCTAGCTCAAGCAAAACAGTTGCCAAACTCTGCAATTTCATTATTGCAGTAGTCCCCTGGTTCTTCATTGATAAGCTCAGACGTGAGTATGTAATGAAGATACCTTGGCAAAGTGTGATTATTGGTGATTAGTAAGTTCTCTCAGATACACCTGCTTGCTGATTGAAAGTAATCATACACTCAGGTTAGCCTAAATGTGTTCATTTCTCTTGATCTCCACATTGGCAATGGCTACCTACCATAGCCCCGGTTCTCTCAAAGGAAAAGGGGCTTTTTCTTTCTTTCTTTTTTATTTTTCATTGCTTATTTTTTCTTCATTTTTGGTGTTACTCCCCTAAATTCCCATCGAGTTCAGATCTTTTTTATCAATAAAGCATAATTTCGTTAAAGAAATATCTCTATGAGTCGTTAATAGAAGTAACTTTGAGAGAACTACGTGGTATTCCGAGACGTCGGAAACCGTTCGGGCAGTTCCGCTACGTCTAAAAACGAATAGGAGACACCAATATGGCGGTCAATGTAAATACCAACGTGTCAGCGATGACGGCACAACGTTACCTAAACAGCGCAACCAGCGCACAACAAACTTCAATGGAGCGTCTATCATCTGGTTTTAAAATTAATAGCGCTAAAGATGATTCGGCAGGTTTGCAAATCTCTAACCGTTTGAATGTACAAAGCCGTGGTTTAGATGTTGCGGTGCGTAACGCGAATGATGGTATCTCAATGGCGCAAACCGCCGAAGGTGCGATGAATGAAACCACCAACATCCTACAACGGATGCGTGATCTATCGCTACAATCGGCCAACGGCTCTAACTCAAAATCTGAGCGTGTTGCGATTCAAGAAGAAGTCGGCGCACTTAATAAAGAGTTGAACCGTATTGCAGAAACGACCTCATTTGCCGGTAACCGACTACTGAATGGCACGTTCCAAACTAAAGCATTCCAAATCGGCTCGCAAAGTGGTGAAGCAGTGATGCTCACCATGAAAGATATGCGTAGCGATAATGAAATGATGGGCGGTAAGAGCTACGTCGCGCAAGACAGAGCTGGCGGTGAAAGCTGGAAAGACTGGCGTGCGGCCGCTGGCGATCAATTAACCATCACGATTAACGGTGCAGCCGACCCGATCACCATCGACGCAAAAGCGGGTGATGATATCGAAGAATTAGCGACTTACATCAACGGTCAAACGGATGCAGTACAAGCATCTGTTAATGAAGAGGGTAAATTACAAGTTTTTGCCAGCAACAAAGATGGCGTAGAAACGGTCGCCTTCGGTGGGGGGTTAGCAACCGATTTGGGGATGTCTGGCCCATCAGAAGTCACCATTAATGATCTTGATGTAACCACGGTGGGTGGTGCGCAAGAAGCGGTGGCCGTTGTCGATGCAGCGTTGAAATATGTTGATAGTCACCGTGCAGAACTGGGGGCATTCCAAAATCGTTTCGGACATGCCATTAATAATCTAGAAAACATTAATGAAAATGTGAATGCATCGAAGAGCCGGATTAAAGATACCGACTTTGCGAAAGAAACGACGGCCTTGACCAAAGCGCAAATTCTTGGACAAGCCTCCAGCTCAGTCCTTGCGCAAGCGAAACAAGCACCTAATGCGGCTTTAAGCCTATTAGGTTAATGAAAAGAAAGAAATAACACAAAAATCCAGCTTCGGCTGGATTTTTTATTCCTTCGATTTGTTATTTGTAGTCGAAGTGCTTCTTACAGTAGATGGTAAGAAAAGATAAATATAGTGATAAACGATAAACGGTAAGATACCTTCAGATGTTAGATAAAACAAAACCCAGCTTAAGCTGGGTTGTTTATTAATGGTGCGGAAGGAGAGACTTGAACTCTCACACCTTGCGGCGCCAGAACCTAAATCTGGTGCGTCTACCAATTTCGCCACTTCCGCACAAATTTTATAGACAATCCGAGTGAGTCGAATCATCGTTGTAAATGGCAGGTCTACCTGGATTCGAACCAGGGAATGGCGGCATCAAAAGCCGCTGCCTTACCGCTTGGCGATAGACCTGTAACTTGTTGAATCAATCAACATTAGCAACAAAAATAACTTCATTGCACTTTGAATATGACTAAATATTCAAAAAATGGTGGCTACGACGGGATTTGAACCTGTGACCCCATCATTATGAGTGATGTGCTCTAACCAGCTGAGCTACGTAGCCATAATATAATTAATGGTGCGGAAGGAGAGACTTGAACTCTCACACCTTGCGGCGCCAGAACCTAAATCTGGTGCGTCTACCAATTTCGCCACTTCCGCACAAATTTTATAGATAATCCGAGTGAGTCGAATCATCGTTGTAAATGGCAGGTCTACCTGGATTCGAACCAGGGAATGGCGGCATCAAAAGCCGCTGCCTTACCGCTTGGCGATAGACCTGCAGATGCTAGCCAGGCTATGCATGTTAAAAGCATGGTGCGGAAGGAGAGACTTGAACTCTCACACCTTGCGGCGCCAGAACCTAAATCTGGTGCGTCTACCAATTTCGCCACTTCCGCACAAATTTTATAGACAATCCGAGTGAGTCGAATCATCGTTGTAAATGGCAGGTCTACCTGGATTCGAACCAGGGAATGGCGGCATCAAAAGCCGCTGCCTTACCGCTTGGCGATAGACCTGTAATACTGAACTTGGTGCGGAGAGAGGGACTTGAACCCTCACGTCCTAACGGACACTAGCACCTGAAGCTAGCGCGTCTACCAATTCCGCCACCACCGCAAATTCAGTGAATGCTTTGACAGTATTGAGTTAAATAAATTGGCAGGTCTACCTGGATTCGAACCAGGGAATGGCGGCATCAAAAGCCGCTGCCTTACCGCTTGGCGATAGACCTACATCAGTCAGCAGTGATAAAACTGATAACCTTTAATATGGTGCGGAAAGAGAGACTTGAACTCTCACACCTTGCGGCGCCAGAACCTAAATCTGGTGCGTCTACCAATTTCGCCATTTCCGCAAATTGTTTATTCATAATGAGACGATGGTGCGGAAGGAGAGACTTGAACTCTCACACCTTGCGGCGCCAGAACCTAAATCTGGTGCGTCTACCAATTTCGCCACTTCCGCGTCTCATTATTAATCGTCATTTATTATAAATAACGTTTAATATAATGGTGGCTACGACGGGATTCGAACCTGTGACCCCATCATTATGAGTGATGTGCTCTAACCAACTGAGCTACGTAGCCATCTTTTCAGAGCGAGAAACTATAATACAATCTCGCTTTGAGTTCCAATGGTTTTTACACATTGAAACATAAGGAATAATGGCAGGTCTACCTGGATTCGAACCAGGGAATGGCGGCATCAAAAGCCGCTGCCTTACCGCTTGGCGATAGACCTACAGCCACCTTGCTTTATTAAAGCCAGGCCTAATTATGGTGCGGAAGGAGAGACTTGAACTCTCACACCTTGCGGCGCCAGAACCTAAATCTGGTGCGTCTACCAATTTCGCCACTTCCGCATCTTTCCTAAAAACTCTAAATAAACAAAAGAACATTTAGGAAATGGTGGCTACGACGGGATTTGAACCTGTGACCCCATCATTATGAGTGATGTGCTCTAACCAGCTGAGCTACGTAGCCAAAACAAGGGTATTTTATTTACCATTGCCGTTCTCAGTGAGGTATTGCCTTATCGCTGAGAACGGTGCGCATTATGCGGATATGGCCTCAGAGCGTCAATAGTTTTTTTGAATAAATTCTCTTAAATCAACCGTTCGAGTTTTTTTTAAACAAAGAGCGTTGTTTCTGATCAAAAACAGCGGGTAAAGCAACAAGGTGATTGCTTTTAACTCAATACAACTTTGCAATTATTATTGCATCGATAAAAGAAAAACAGCCAACGCGAGGTTGGCTGTTTGATGGAAAATAAAGTTATACATTAAAACGGAAGTGAATAACATCGCCGTCTTTGACAATGTAATCTTTGCCTTCTAAACGCCATTTTCCGGCTTCTTTGGCACCACTTTCACCATTGTATTGGATAAAATCATCATAACCGACCACTTCAGCACGAATGAAACCACGCTCAAAATCGGTATGAATTTTCCCTGCAGCTTGTGGCGCAGTCGCACCGACAGGAATAGTCCATGCTCTTACTTCTTTGACGCCTGCCGTAAAATAAGTTTGTAAATCAAGCAATTCGTAACCTGAACGAATGACTCGGTTTAATCCGGGTTCCTCAATACCTAAATCGGCGAGGAATTCATCCCGCTCTTCATCCTCTAATTCAGATAGTTCTGATTCAATCGAGGCGCAAACTGCCACGACAGAGGCTTGCTCTTTTTCAGCGTGCTCCCGAACGGCATCAAGGTAAGGGTTATTTTCGAATCCTTCTTCGTTAACATTGGCAATGTACATCGTAGGCTTAAGCGTTAGGAAGTTTAGGTAGCTCACCGCTGCCAGTTCTTCTTTGGTTAACGATACAGAACGAGCTGAGCCGCCTTCAGTTAGAACGGGTAACAGTTTTTCCAAAACGGTTAGTTCGAACTTCGCCTCTTTATCACCACCTTTCGCCCGTTTTACTTGGCGTTGAATGGCTCGTTCACAACTATCTAGATCAGCCAGAGCTAGTTCTAAGTTGATGACTTCAATATCTTCAAGTGGTGATACTTTACCTGCAACGTGTACGATATTTTCATTTTCGAAACAACGTACGACATGGCCAATGGCATCGGTTTCTCGGATATTGGCTAGAAATTTATTTCCTAACCCTTCCCCTTTTGATGCTCCCGCTACAAGACCGGCAATATCAACAAACTCCATTGTGGTCGGTAAGATGCGCTGTGGTTTGACGATTTTTGCTAATGCGTCAAGACGTAGATCGGGAACCGGAACAACACCTGTGTTTGGTTCAATGGTACAAAACGGAAAATTTGCCGCTTCAATACCTGCTTTTGTTAGTGCATTAAAAAGAGTTGATTTACCAACGTTAGGCAAACCAACAATGCCACATTTAAAACCCATGCTTTGTAACCTTATTCAGCTTTGAACGTGTGTAAGCGATTTTGCGCTTTTGTTAGGCCATCTTTGAGTAAGATATCTAGGCTGCGAACCGATTCGTCCACCGCTGCTAGTATGCACTCTTGCTCTTTGCTTGGAGCTTTGCCTAGCACATAGCCTGCTACTTTATCTTTATGTCCCGGATGACCAATGCCAATTCGAAGACGGTAAAATTCTTTATTATTGCCTAGTTTACTGATGGTGTCTTTTAAGCCATTGTGACCACCATGTCCACCACCTTGCTTAAACTTAGCAATACCAGGGGGGAGATCAAGTTCATCGTGGGCAATCATGATCTGCTCTGGATTGATTTGATAAAACTTTGCCATCGCAGCAACGGCTTTACCGGATAAGTTCATAAACGTGGTGGGGATCAGTAAGCGTAGATCTTCACCATGCACCATAATCCGGCCTGTTAAACCATAAAACTTCGGTTCACTTTTCAAGACGCAGTGGTGGACTCGAGCCAGTTCTTCTATCACCCATGCTCCGGCATTGTGCCGAGTATTAACATACTCAGGGCCCGGGTTGGCTAGCCCGACAAGTAATTTAATTGGTTGACTCAAGGTTTGGATCCCTTAGCAAACGAAAAAGCGCGGTATGATAGCATAGAAAAGAGTCGTAGGGCGAGATGGCCTTTGCGGTCAGTGCGCGAGAAATAAAACGCCCCATCATCGATGAGGCGTGATTATAGTATGAACGGGTGAACGTTTAGTTAAACATCGCCGAGATAGACTCTTCGTTGCTGATGCGACGGATAGCTTCAGCCAGCATGCTAGAAAGGGTTAACTGAGAAACTTTTCCGGTTGCTGCCATTTCTTTTGATAAGGTGATGGAGTCGGTAACGATGACTTGGTCGAGAACTGAGCTTTTGATGTTTTTCGCGGCATTACCAGAGAAAACGGCGTGGGTTGCATAAGCAAAAACTCGTTTAGCTCCGCGCTCTTTCAGAGCTTCAGCCGCTTTACACAATGTACCTCCGGTATCGATCATGTCATCAACAATCACACAATCGCGCCCTTCAACATCACCGATTAGGTTCATGACTTCAGAAACATTGGCACGCGGACGACGTTTGTCAACGATGGCAATATCAATATCACCGAGTGCTTTGGCCGTTGCTCGAGCACGAACAACACCACCTAAATCAGGAGAAACCACAACGGGATCTTCTAAATTACGTGCTTTCATATCTTCGAGTAACACAGGTGTACCAAAAATATTATCAACGGGCACATCGAAGAAGCCTTGGATTTGCTCGGCGTGTAGGTCAATGGTTAATACGCGGTCAACGCCTACGTTAGAAAGGAAATCGGCAACAACTTTTGCCGTGATCGGTACACGTGCAGAGCGAACTCGGCGATCTTGGCGAGCATAGCCAAAATAGGGAATAACGGCAGTAATACGGCCTGCAGAAGCGCGGCGCATTGCGTCAATCATTACCACCAATTCCATTAGGTTGTCATTGGTTGGCGCACAAGTCGATTGAATAATAAATACATCGCTACCACGAACATTTTCGTTGATCTGCACTGCCACTTCTCCATCAGAGAAACGTGAAACAGTAGCATCACCAAGGGAGATGTATAGACGATCAGCAATACGTTGGGCTAGTTCAGGTGTGGCGTTACCAGCAAATAGCTTCATATCAGGCACGGTGGAAACCTCAGGGTTGCGTCCAGTTTTTAATTAGGTTGGGTGTGGGCTGATTGGTAGTCAGCCAGCGTCTCTTTTAGCGGTGATATATTGCGCCCTTGGGACACAAACGCCGAGACATCGTCAGGGAGCCTGGCAAGGACAGCTTCTGCATCTTTTTTGCTCAAAAACTCAGCAAAAACGCAAGACCCCGTCCCGGTCAATCTTGACGGCGCGTATTGTAGCAGCCATGAAAGTTGCTTATCAACCTCTGGGTAAAGCATTCGGACAATTTTTTCGCAATCGTTTTCGTATTTCATGGCGAGAAGGGTCGCTAAATCACGCTTTGGCGTGTTTCTCGATAAATCAGGATGGGTGAAAATATCTTTCGTCGCGATACTGACTTTGGGGCGAATAACTAAAAACCATTTTTCATCAAGCGTAATCGGATGCAACTGTTCGCCAACGCCTTGAGCAAAAGCAGCGGCTCCATGGATGAATACCGGAACGTCCGCGCCTAAGGTGAGCCCGATGTTTGCTAGTTGTATATCGGTTAGCCCAGTGTTCCAGATATAATTCAAAGCTACCAACACGGTTGCCGCATTCGATGAGCCGCCGCCAATACCTCCCCCCATCGGTAATCGTTTTGTGAGTTGAATACGAGCGCCTTGTGAGCAGCCCGTTTGACGCTGGAGGGCAGTTGCTGCTCTCCAAATAAGATTATCTTGCTCTGTTACACCGGCCAGTTGTGGGGTCAGTTGAATGATACCATCCGACGTTGGCGTAATCGTGAGCTGGTCGCCATAATCGAGAAATTGAAACAGAGTTTGTAATTCGTGGTAACCATCAGGTCGTTGTCCGTTAATATACAAGAAAAGATTGAGTTTAGCGGGCGAAGGCCAAGTCGTGGAATTCGGATTCATGGGGTTAACGTCCATTGAGATATCACCAAATTAATAGAAGTCGACTCTTGGGATAGTGTGAGTTTTTCAGGCAAAGGCAAGGTTATTTGTTGCCATGGGTATTCACGGTAACGCTGATAGTTCACTCGCCAAGTCTGTTGTTCGATGGTTTTATCTAACCAAGCCAACGTATTATGGCTGTTGAGATCAAACTGATCGGCTTGGGATGGTAGACCCAATATCCATTCTTGTAATAATTCGATGGGGAGGTCTAAGCCCGTTAATTGCTGAACTAATTGTTGAGCGCTGGTCGCTTGATAGAGGCGATCATCATGAGTCAGAACCTGGGCTCCGTGCTCATTGAACGACAAGTTTAAAATGGTTTGTCCGAGAAAGGTCGTAAGCCTTAACTGAGTACCGTTGCTGTCGGTTTGCCACTGAAAGTGAAGGGATTGCCGTTGTTCTGGAGAGCGATACCCTAACTTTCCCACCAGTTGGAAGTGTTTGATTTTTTTTAATTGATCCTGATGTGTTTGCCATTGGACCTCACTTATCGGCTGCGAGATAGTACTACAGCCAGTGAAGGTCATGATGAAAAAAAACAACAGAAAAATTTGTGCTTTAGCGGTCATAGTGTCTTCGTTATTTATCCATGCTTAACGTATCTGTTATCTCGTTTGTGGTCAGGTGTCGCCAGTTCTCTATCCTATGAGTATTTACCTATCGCATGAGTATTGGAATAGGGCAAGTCATTGCTGTATTGCTACTCACTTTTATTATATTGATACCAACTTATATGTTGAGACTGATGATTCACTTTACGTGTTTTAAGTCTGAAAGTCGTGCTTACTATATCATTGATGTCACGAACTCAGAAAAACAAATCCCGCCGACCCTTTCAATCATTTGGTGCATCAAGTAAAATTCGTCGCTTAATCCATTTCTTACCTGAGAATCCTCGATAGATGTCCTTGCTTGCTATTGGTATCAATCACAATACAGCTTCGGTTGAGTTACGAGAAAAAGTGGCTTTTGGACCCGATAAGCTGTCTGAAGCATTACGCGAGCTCTCGGATCATCCTTATGTAAACGGGAGCGTTATCCTGTCTACGTGTAACCGAACAGAGCTATATTGTGATGTGAAATCAGCCAGTAAGAATAAGTTGATTGAATGGTTAGCGCGATTTCATCAAGTTAATCCAGAGGAGTTAAAACCCAGCCTATACATTCACGAAGAGCAAGCGGCGATTCGCCATTTAATGCGCGTTTCGTGTGGGTTGGATTCACTCGTCTTGGGCGAGCCGCAAATTTTGGGGCAGGTCAAACAGGCGTATGCAGATGCCAAAGAAAACCATATGGTGGATTCGGCACTAGAAAAGCTATTCCAAAAAGCGTTTTCTGTTGCTAAGCGTGTACGTACAGAAACAGAAATAGGAGGTAATGCCGTTTCTGTGGCCTATGCCGCTTGTACTTTGGCAAAACATATTTTTGAATCGCTCGCTGATGCAACCGTGTTGTTAGTCGGTGCAGGGGAAACGATCGAGTTGGTTGCTAAGCACTTGGCTGGGCATCACTGTAAACGGATGATGGTCGCTAACCGAACCCTAGAGCGGGCAAACGTGTTAGCACAGCATTTTGATGCTGATGTGATTACGTTGAATGAAATTCCCGATTATTTAGCGCAGGCGGATATTGTGATTAGTTCAACAGCAAGTCCACTGCCCATTATCGGGAAAGGGATGGTTGAAAGTGCTCTTAAAGTACGTCGTCATCAGCCTATTTTATTGATTGATATTGCGGTTCCTCGTGATATTGAGTCTCAGGTTGGCGATTTGGATGATGCGTATCTTTATTCGGTCGATGATTTGCAGTCGATCGTCGATAGCAACCTACAACAGCGAAAAATTGAAGCGATTCAAGCTGAAGTGATTGTGAGTGAAGAAAGCGCTGATTTTATGAGTTGGTTGCGTTCCTTACAGGCGGTTGACAGTATTCGTGACTATCGTAAAGCGGCGAGTGAGATTCGAGAAGAGCTATTAAGCAAGAGTTTACAAGCGCTGGCGGCTGGTGGCGATGCTGAGAAATTGTTGATCGAACTCAGCAATAAGTTGACCAATAAATTGATTCATACGCCGACTCGAGCGCTGCAAATGGCTGCAGAGCAGGGTGAGCCTGCAAAACTTGCGATTATTAGGCAAAGTTTGGGTCTTGATGACCCACAATAAGTTATCATTCCTTACCTATTTTTATAAAGAAGACACTATGAAAGCATCGATTTTAGTTAAGCTTGAATCTCTGGTGGAGCGCTATGAAGAAGTGCAACACTTATTGGGTGATCCAACCGTAATCGGTGATCAAGATAAATTTCGTACCCTCTCGAAAGAGTACTCACAACTGGAAGAAATTACTCAATGTTTCCAAGCTTACCAGCAAGCCCAAGAGGATTTAGTGGCTGCCGAAGAGATGGCCAATGAAGACGATGCTGAAATGCGTGAAATGGCGCAAGAAGAAATCAAAGTTGCTAAAGCATCGATTGAACGTTTAAGTGACGAGCTACAAGTTCTGCTATTACCGAAAGATCCCAATGATGATCGCAACTGTTTCTTAGAAATTCGAGCCGGTGCAGGCGGCGATGAAGCGGGTATTTTTGCTGGTGATCTGTTCCGTATGTATAGCCGATTTGCCGAGAAGAAAGGATGGCGAATTGAAGTGATGTCGGCCAGTGAAGCGGAACATGGTGGCTATAAAGAGATGATTGCCAAAGTCAGTGGTGATGGTGCGTATGGTATTCTAAAATTTGAATCTGGTGGTCACCGTGTGCAACGGGTTCCGGCGACAGAATCTCAAGGCCGAGTGCATACGTCGGCGTGTACCGTCGCGGTGATGGCTGAAATCCCTGAAACAGAAATACCAGAAATTCGTTCGGTTGATCTAAAAATTGACACCTTCCGCTCATCGGGTGCCGGTGGTCAGCACGTCAACACGACTGATTCTGCTATTCGCATTACTCACTTGCCTACTGGTATTGTGGTGGAATGTCAGGATGAACGGTCGCAACATAAAAACAAAGCGAAAGCGATGTCGGTTTTGGCGGCTCGTATTGCTAAAGCCGAAGAAGAAAAGCGAGCGGCTGAAATTTCGGATACCCGACGTAACCTACTGGGATCAGGGGATCGCAGTGACCGTATTCGTACTTATAACTATCCGCAAGGACGAGTTTCGGATCACCGTATTAACTTAACCGTCTATCGCTTAAGTGAAGTCATGGAGGGCGATCTACAAGCCTTAGTGGATCCTGTGATACAAGAACATCAGGCGGATTTATTAGCCGCCTTGGCTGAGCAAAATTAACGGATGTCGATGAATATTGGGGCATTATTAGCCCTAGCCAAGACACGCTTAGCGGAGAGTGGCAGTGATTCGCCGTCGCTCGATGCTGCGGTATTGCTTTGCCATGTATTACAACAGCCTCGCTCTTACTTATTAACTTGGCCGGAGAAAATGCTCACATTCGAGCAACAATCTGAGTTCGATGCGCTTTTAACTCGACGCCTGAGCGGAGAGCCGGTCGCGTATATTATTGGTGAGCGAGAATTTTGGTCATTGCCGTTAAAAGTGGCTCCTTCAACGTTAATTCCTCGGCCAGACACCGAGCGTTTAGTCGAGTTAGCACTTGAAAAGTCGCAACAAATTGATGGGCAGATTCTTGACCTTGGTACTGGAACTGGAGCGATCGCGCTAGCATTGGCATCTGAATTACCTACACGTCAGATCATTGGTATTGATCTACAGCGTGAAGCGCAGCAATTGGCGATAGAAAATAGCCAACGTTTGCAAATAACCAATGTCACATTTTTACAGGGAAGTTGGTTTACTCCACTAGCAGGCGGTATAAAGTTTGCTTTGATCGTTTCCAACCCGCCTTATATTGAGACGGACGATCCCCATTTAGTCCAAGGCGATGTGCGTTTTGAACCGAAAAGCGCATTGGTTGCCGCAGATAATGGATTAGCCGATATTAAATACATCGCAAAAACCGCGAGAGATTATCTATTAGATGCCGGTTGGCTGCTATTTGAACACGGCTGTGAACAAGGTGCAGCGGTGCGGGCGATTCTCGGAGCGTTGGGCTATCAAGACATAACGACAGAGCAAGATTATGCGGGTAATGACCGAGTGACATTGGCTCGATTTTGATTTTTAAGAGGACAATATGTACGAAGGACTCAAACATCTCCATCTATTGACGATTGCACTCAGTGCTTTTTTATTGACGGTTCGTTATTTGCTCATGATGATGGACTCACCATGGTTGCAGCACAAATTTCTCAAGGTTTTCCCTCATGTTAATGACAGCTTGCTCCTGTTTAGCGGCATTTGGTTAATCGTGATCACGGGGTTTATCCCTTATACCTCGGCTGCGCCTTGGATGACCGATAAGTTAACCTGTGTCCTTGCGTATATTGCATTGGGCTTTTTTGCACTTAAATTTGGTCGAAATAAGTTATTGCGCACTTTTGCCTTTCTCGGAGCGATGGGATGGTTAGTGATGGCCGGTAAAGTGGCGATGAGTAAGGCTCCTATATTTTTTAGTTAATTTTATGGACTAGAGCAAGGTATGTTGAACCTATTTGATGAAGATTTTGATGCGATGGAGCTAGTCGAAGGTGCTCTCGCTTTAAATAAAGCCATCAATCCGGAGACGAAAGTGGAATGGGCTCTGGCTGAGTTACGAAGATTATTGCAACAGGCAAAGGAAGCGTTAGCCACTAACCTTGAACCGAAACAACGTTTTGCGGCGTTATTAACGCTGTTTTATCGTCAATGGGGCTTTTGTGGTGATAGGGACGCTTATTTTGATTCACGAAATGGTTTTATTGATAAGGTATTGGAGCGCCGCCAAGGCATTCCGGTAAGTTTAGGGGCTTTATTACTCTATTTTGCACGGCAGCTCGATTTTCCGGTACGTGGCATTACGTTTCCGACTCAGTTTTTACTGGAAGTCCGTTGGCCAGAAGAAGAGCCTTTGTATCTGAACCCTTTTTCAGGTGAGTATGTCTCTTTCCATGTTTTAAATGCTTGGTTGGTGGGGCATAAGGGGCCATTAGCTCAATTACAGCCGCAACATTTGACTCCCGCAGATCATCCAACAATTATTGGCCGTTGGTTAGCATTATTGAAAAGTGCACTGCTGCGAGAAGAGCGGTATACTCTAGCTCTGCGATGTACCAATTTAGCGTTAACGTTTGTGCCTGACGATCCGTATGAAATTCGAGATCGTGGCTTTATATATCAACAGTTGGATTGCCATCAGGTTGCACTCTCGGATTACCAATATTTTATTCAACATTGCCCTGAAGATCCGGCGGTTGAATTGTTAAAAAATCAAATGAATGCACTCACTTATCACCCAGTGACGTTGCATTAATCACACAAAGAGAAATAAATATGGAACAAAAAATTGTTCACATCGATGATATTCAAGTCGCTAACGATAAACCGTTTACACTCTTTGCCGGGATGAATGTATTAGAATCCCGCGATCTTGCTATGCAGATCTGTGAACACTATGTGAAAGTGACAGACAAGTTGGGTATTCCTTATGTCTTTAAAGCTTCATTTGACAAAGCGAATCGTAGTTCAGTGCATTCTTATCGTGGCCCTGGTTTAGAAGAAGGGATGCGTATCTTTCAGGAATTGAAAGAGACTTTTGGGGTGAAAGTGATCACCGATGTTCACACGGAAGCTCAAGCTCAGCCGGTTGCTGATGTGGTGGATGTTATTCAATTGCCTGCGTTTCTTGCTCGTCAAACTGATTTAGTCGAAGCCATGGCGAAAACTGGCGCAGTGATCAATGTGAAAAAACCTCAGTTTATGAGCCCAGGTCAAGTTGGCAATATCGTTGAGAAGTTTGCTGAATGTGGCAATGATAAGATTATTCTTTGTGAACGTGGTTCTTGCCATGGATACGATAACTTAGTGGTTGATATGCTGGGTTTCGGGGTTATGAAAACGGCCTCAAAAGGTAGCCCGATTATTTTTGATGTGACTCATTCACTACAAATGCGGGATCCATCAGGGGCCGCATCGGGAGGGCGTCGTGAGCAAACCGTCGAATTGGCTAAAGCCGGGCTTGCAACGGGTATTGCTGGGTTGTTTATTGAAGCGCATCCTAATCCAGATCAAGCCCGATGCGATGGCCCCTCTGCGCTACCACTTGATAAGTTAGAACCTTTCTTGGCGCAGATGAAACACTTAGATGATTTAATTAAAAGTTTTGCCCCCATCGATATTCGTTAACTAGTCGTTCGGTCACAACGAGTGAGGTCGCCTTGCTCGTTTTTTTATTTTTGGGTGTAAGGAGTGATGGGATATGACCCCTGCAATTAATTTGGCTAAGAAAAAGAAAGTGGCTCACACCATCCATCAATATGAGCATGATCCAAGCCACGCGAGTTATGGTTTAGAAGCCGCAGAAGCACTCGGGCAAGATCCTAACACGGTATTTAAAACGCTTCTTTTTTGTCTTAATGGGGAAGAAAAACATTTAGCGGTCGCGGTGATCCCCGTCGCGCAAAAATTAAATTTAAAGTTAGCGGCAAAAGCAGCCAAGGCAAAAAAAGCAGAAATGGCGAATCCTGAGGTAGCACAAAAAATAACCGGTTATGTGGTGGGGGGGATCAGTCCGTTAGGACAAAAAAAATTATTACCCACCTTTATTCATCACAGTGCGAAAAATTTGTCAACGATGTGTGTGAGTGCGGGTAAACGAGGATTAGAAATTGAATTAGCCCCTAATGATTTAGCGCTACTCACCAGAGGCAGTTTTGCCGACTTGTGCCAAGAATCCTAAAGCGATACAAGGCACAAATCGCAGTCATAAGAGCATTAATGGTTATTGATGCTCTTCGATTTGAGTGTTATCCACCACATGGTTTTCACCGAGATCATTCGGCAGAACTAAGTTTAAAATAATAGCGACAATACCGCATAAGCTGACGCCCTGTAGGCTGAAATCGCCGATGCCAAAAGCCATTCCTCCGATACCAAAAACCAATGTAACGGCAACAATTACTAAGTTACGTGATTTATGTAGATCGACTTGGTTTTTAATTAAGGTATTAAGACCAACCGTCGCAATCGAACCAAACAACAAAATCATAATTCCCCCCATGACAGGAATGGGAATTGTTTGTAGTAAAGCGCCCAATTTTCCAACCAGGGCTAAAATAATAGCGGTCACAGCAGCCCAAGTCATAATAACAGGATTAAATGCTTTGGTGAGCATCACTGCGCCAGTCACTTCACTGTACGTTGTGTTCGGTGGCGCTCCGATAAAACTGGCGGCCATGGTCGCAATTCCATCCCCAGCAATCGTGCGGTGTAGCCCCGGCTTTTTCAGATAATCTTTTCCAGTTACATTGGAAATGGCTAGCATATCCCCCACGTGCTCAACAGCTGGAGCGATGGCGACGGGGATCATAAATAAGATGGCATTGATATTAAATTCAGGGAAAGTGAAATTAGGCAAAGCAAACCATGCTGCTTGCTGAACGGGGGCAAAACTAACTACACCAAAATAAAGTGAAGTACTATAACCTGCGGCGATGCCAGCACAAATTGGAATAAGTTTGAAAAAACCACGAGCAAAAACGCTCATCCCGACCGTAACTAATAGAGAAATCGCTGAAATCCATAAAGCTGCTTGTGCCTCAACTAATTGTGCAGAGCCATCTCCTGTTCTTCCTAATGCCATATTGACGGCGGTTGGAGCAAGGCCTAAGCCAATAACCATAATCACAGGGCCAACGACAACCGGAGGCAGTAGTCTGTGTACAATCGCGACGCCTCGAACTTTGATAATCGCTCCTAGTAGGATATAGATTGTCCCGGCAGCCATTAAACCTCCCATGGTTGCCGCAATTCCCCATGCTTGAACACCGTACATGATAGGGGCAATAAAAGCGAAAGAAGAGGCGAGAAAGATAGGAACCGAGCGGCGGGTGATAAGTTGGAATAAAAGCGTACCGATACCGGCACCAAACAAGGCCACGTTAGGATCGAGCCCTGTCAATAATGGAACCAAAACCAGCGCGCCAAATGCAACAAATAACATCTGTGCGCCTTGAATGGCATTTTTCATCGTATTTCCCCTGATGCTGAACAAAATTCGCCGGATTCTATCACTTTTGCAAACGATTGCCATGGAAAGTAGATCAAGTTTTTATGATTTCACGATTTCGTACTGAGCCAGAAAAGTTGGAGAAAATTTGACAAGCATATAAGAAGGGTGCCTTGCTCGAAATAGGATAGTTGCTTATCATCAACGCTCATTCGTGAGGATATGGGAATACTATGCGCTACTTATTGGTGTTGATCATCGGATTAATGAGTTTCTCCGGGCTTGCTTCATCTAAACTCAATCTCTATCAAGCTGAGGTTGTGCTTGATGAGCAACAAAGCGATGCGGAAGCAAATGCGAGAATGAGAGGTTTGCAGGAAGTTATTATCCGAACCTCGGGTGATAAGCAATCCGTCAATAATGAGGTGATCGGAAAAGCATTACGACAAAGTGCACAATACCTAAATCAAATCAGTTATGGCCAGCAAGGTGTGAATAAAACCCTTAATATGACGTTTAGTGCGCCTCATATCCGTTCTTTGTTAACCCAGGCTCAATTACCATTTTGGCCGGAAACGCGAACCAACGTCTTGGTTTGGGTCGTGGAAGAATCGAATTATGATCGTTACATTAATTGGGAACACTCTGAAAGCTCATTGATGCAACAATTAAAAACAAGTGCCCAACTGCGCGGATTGCCCATTACTATTCCTGTTGGCGATTTTGATGATATTACAGGTATTCAAACTTCTGATTTATGGGGCGGCTTTACTCAGCCGATCAGCTTCGCTAGCCAACGTTATCCAACCGATGCGGTTTTAGTGGTACGAGTGCAAGGAACCAACCTGCGCTGGACGCTGTATGATCAACCAGCAGAACAAATGTTAACGGCACCGAAAACCCCATTGATTGGTCAAGCAAGTGGTGAACAAGCTATCAGCAGTTTGATTGATGAGGTTAGTGATTATTATGCTAAAAAAGGTGCGCTACTGGTTAGTAGTGAGTCTTCACAAAAATTATTGGTTGAATTTAAGCCCGTTAATCATGCCCGTGATTTTTTTACCTTAGAAGAGGCATTAAATCGTCTAAGTTCGGTTGCGTCGTTGGATGTCGTTAAAATTAAAGGAAATGAAGTTACGTTTAATGTCCATTTATTAGCCAGTCAGACAGAGTTTGAACAAGAAGTGCTAAGAATGAGGCAGGTAGCCACACGATCTGCGCCATTGATTGAAACTTCTTCTCTACAAGCTCACTCTGGCCTATCGACAACGGAGGCATCAGCATCAGAGACGTCAGAGGAAACAGCAAAAGTAGAGTCAGAAGCAACAGAACAACCCCACGAGATCACGCTGTATTTTTCTTGGCAAGAGTAAAAGATCGACTCTATCAGTTTTGATCATGACTAAACTTAACCCCAGTATTTTATCACTGGGGTTTTTTGTTTCGCTTGAATGATTAGTCACTCTGAATAGTTCGTCACTCTGAATAGTTAGTTATCTTGAATAGTTAGTTATCTTGAATAGTTAGTTACTTTGAATGGCTAGTCACGATTAAACTGCGCTTTTTCGGCGCGTTCAAGTTCAGAAAGTTTGGTTAATTTTAACCCCAGCTCTTTACCTCGTAGACGCGCATAAAGTGTGTTTCCGATAAAGGCACTGCTGGTGCAGAGTAATTCGATTGCCGCAAGCCAGCGTTCACCATTATCGACATACAAAAGAGTGAAACCATGTACAAAGTACAGCATGAGAACAAAATTTGCCCAAGCATGCGTATAAGGTTTTCCTTTGATAATCCCCGGTAATGGTAATAATAACGGTATCAGCCAGCCAATGGTGATAGCAACTGGCGAAATATGTGGATGTGGCGACCAGATTAACTGCCAAAGTGTTATCCAAATGATGAGCGAGAGTATGCCTCCCAATGCAAGCCAGCGCACAAAGCGAGTGTGGGGAGAGTAGGGGATGGTCATGATCTTTCCTTGAGCTGACTTGCAATACGTGCAAGTCGTTGTCCTAGTTTTCGAGCTAATTCACTTTCATCGTTTGTTAATGTTGCTGATGAAACATAACTGGCTCCGTAAGGAGTACCTCCAGATCGAGTGGTATGAAGTTTAGGCTCTGAGTAGGGAATGCCAACGATTAACATTCCGTGATGGAGCAAAGGAAACATCATACTGTGCAAGGTTGTTTCTTGTCCACCATGTAAGGTTGCGGAGCTGGTAAAAAGACAAGCCGGTTTATCGATCAAATCTCCATTGATCCATAAAGGTGTTGTTTGATCCCAAAAATGTTTTAAAGGAGCGGCCATATTGCCAAACCAAACCGGGCTGCCTAGCGCTAATCCGTCGCACTGTTGAAGTTCTTTGAGTTGAATGATGGGATCGCACGCCGGTGATTGGCTGTTATCTAGTGAAGCGACTGTGCGTAATAAGGCCTCACAGCCGGCGATAGACTCAATCCCTCTCGCTATCTGCCGAGCCAGAGCAAGGGTGCTACCATGCCGACTGTAATAGAGAACAATGATCTGTGTACTCATAAAATGTCAAGAACTTGCTCAGGAGGACGCCCGTGTCTTGCTTGACCATTGGCGACAACGATAGGGCGTTCTATCAGTTTTGGATGCTCGGCCATCGCCTGAAATAGTGCATCATCAGAGAGGCTTTGATCTGCCAGGTTGAGCGTTTGGTAGAGTGCTTCTTTGGTTCGCATCATGCAACGAACATTGGGTAAGTTGAGTTGAGCATACAGCTGTTTTAGCTCGGCGACATTGGGTGGAGTGTCTAAGTATTTAATAATCGTTGGTTTGATTTGTTGGGCTTCAAGCAAGACCAGCGTTTCTCTACTCTTCGAACATCTTGGGTTATGGTAAATGACAACAGACATAATATTTCCTTTAGGTGATTATGATAAGTCATAATAGCTAACATTGAGATTATTTCAGTGATAAAAATCGTTCTCTTTGTACCATGAGTTGATCGATTCTAGCGTCATAACGGGCCTGTTCTAAGCTTCCTAATGAAGCTAATTGACTGGCTTGAGTATAATATTGAATCGCTTTATTCCAATTGGCAGCTAGAGCAAGAAGCTCGGCGCGAGCAGCCAACTCTTCTGGTTCATTTCCTTGATGGTGACTTGCTTCGGCAAGCAAGTTCCAACCATTGCTGTCATTGGGGTTATCATGGGTGTAACGTTGTAATAATCGGGTGGCGTCGGCGTACTTTTCTCCTTTAATAAGCGCATTGGCATAATTAATGATTAAGACCCGATTATTTGGTTTTTGTTGCAGAGCTTGAGCAAGCTGTTGTTGTGCTTCCTTTGTCCGCGTCGTTTCGATAAGCAAATCGGTCATCGCATCAAGATAAAAATTATTATCGGGGCTGGTGATTAATAAGGCTTGCAGTAAAGGTTCGGCCTTTTTGTACTGTTTCGTGTCGAGATAAACCAATGCTCTGCCATAATCAAATGCGTCTTTGATGCTTTCTGGCGATTTTTTTTGGGTACGGGTAAACCAATCTAAAGCCGCATCACTGCTAATTCCTGCGTAGCGAGCAACAACTCGTGCACGAGCAAGATGATAATTGAGTGAAGGAGCGACAGGTACATTGGCATATTGCTGAGCCCTCGCTCGGCTATCAGTAATGCGATCTTCTGGTAGTGGGTGAGTGAGAAGCATTGGTGGTGGTGTACTCGCATAACGATATTCATCAGCGAGTCGACCAAAAAAACGTGGCATGGCTTGAACATCAAATCCAGCTTTCGCTAAGGTGGCAATACCAAAACGATCCGCTTCTTTCTCATTACTTCGGGTATAGTTGATTTGGCTTTGCATACTGCCTGCGGTTGTCGCGGTAATGGCTGCAATTCCAGCTTCTGGAGCGGCAATGGCCAGTAACAATGATCCGGCTAAGGCTGCCATGGTCGCAGGTGAACGGCGGGCTTGCTCTTCCATGCTGCGAGCTAAATGACGCTGTGTGACATGGGCTATTTCATGAGCCATGACAGATGCCAGCTCACTTTCTGACTGAGCATGAAGAAATAAGCCGGAATGCAGGGCAACATAGCCGCCAAAAAAAGCAAAGGCGTTAATATTGCGATCGCGAATCATAAAAAAAGTGAATGGAGTTTTAACATCGTCGGCATTGGCGACTAACCGATGACCAAGCGTATCGATATACTCATGAATGACAGGATCGTTGATAATGGGTTTACTGTTTCTGAGCATTCGCATATATGCATCACCATAAATCCGCTCTTGGTCAATGGTTAAGGTTGAACCGGCAACGGTGCCAATATCAGGTAATTCAATACTATTGACTTTAGTTACCTCTGCATAAGAAGCCGATGGGAAACTCAGTGTTGTCGCTAAGCAAAGGCTGATTAGTGAACGTGACCATTTTATTATCATAACTATGGGGAAAACTCCGAATTCATCTTTCACTAAGACATTACTCGTTTCGATAGGTTTCGTATCGGCACTATCAAAGTAAAAATAAACTGACCATGATAAGTCAATATAAGCTAATAGTGACTCAGAGAAAACGATGGCACCTAGAGTAAAAGCCGATACAATGTAGCATAGCCAAGTGACCTCAATACATGGAGTTACGTAAGATGTTTCGTTCGAGATACTGAGATGACTCGGATACGCCTATATTAAGGATTGAACTGAAGAATGGAACCCAAGATTCTTGATTTACGCCAACATCGATGCCCAATGACGTTATTACTTGCAAAGCGTCATACCCTGACGCTTGATTATGGTAAGCCAAGTCTCACCATTCTGATCCGCGATGCTAGCTCAGTTCGCGATATTCAATCCTATCTCCAGCAACAGGGCTTTATCTATCAATGCCAATCTGAGGCTGATTATTTCTTATTATATGTTTCAAAGGAGACCTTTCTCGATGTTTGAAATGCTGAACCGTTGGTATCAAAGACGCTTCTCCGACCCGCATGCCGTCAGTTTGGTCGCGATTCTTTTTTTTGGCTTTATCATTATTTATTTTTTCGGCCATTTAATCGCCCCTTTATTGGTAGCTATTGTTCTGGCTTATTTATTGGAATGGCCTGTTGTGCAATTGTGTCGATTGGGTATGCCTCGTTCAGCTTCAGTTGTATTGGTGGTGTTACTCTTTATTGGTTTAATGTTTTTAGCCCTATTTGGATTGGTTCCCACAATTTGGCAACAAGTGGTCAACTTAATTAATGATATACCCAATATGTATAATGGCCTTCAAGCGTTTATTGCTAGTTTACCTGAGCGTTATCCTGAATTGGCCAATTTACAGATTGTTGAATCTTTAATTAATAATGCGAAGAATCAAGCTCTGAGCATGGGAGAATCGATTGTTAAGGGGTCGCTGGCTTCGCTTGTCAGTATCGCGACCTTAGCGGTGTACCTTATTTTGGTGCCTATGTTGGTGTTTTTCCTACTTAAAGATAAACAAGAAATGCTGAATGTTGCCAGTGGGATTTTACCAAGAAACCGCAAACTGGCGACCAAAGTTTGGTTGGAAATGAACCAACAAATTTCAAATTATATCCGTGGTAAAGTGTTAGAAATTCTTATCGTTGGTGGTGTCAGTTATGTCACGTTCGCTATTTTAGAGTTACGCTATGCCGCTTTACTTGCCGTAGCTGTTGGCTTTTCTGTGTTAATTCCCTATATCGGCGCAGCTCTTGTCACTGTTCCGATTGCAATTGTTGGTTTATTTCAGTGGGGAATGACACCACAGTTTTACACTTTATTGATTGCTTATACCATCATCCAAGTACTCGATGGTAATGTATTGGTTCCAATTCTCTTCTCTGAAGCGGTCAATTTACACCCCATGTTTATTATTATTGCTGTGTTAGTTTTTGGCGGCTTGTGGGGGTTTTGGGGGGTGTTTTTTGCGATTCCATTAGCAACGTTAGTGAAAGCAGTATGGCATGCACTTCCCAGTAATGATGAAAATACCCTGTTAAGCGAATAATATGAGGAATAGAGCGTAATCATCAACTAAAGTAATTAAGGTGATCTCTTAAGTTTTCATTTGGCTTGGCGATATAGAAATCATAACAATAAAAATGGAATGGGAGTCGAGGGAAATATGAAATTTAGTCACAAAATTATAGCCGCTTCATCGGCGCTCTTGTTGGTTATTGTGGTGCTATTATCTTTGCAACAATTGGCGACGGTACGTGCTGAAGTTCAAACGCTAGTGCAAAATAGTTTAAAAGAGCAGGTATTGGGGGTTAAAAATACCGTTGCATCAGAAATGAGCAGTAAAAAAAACTTAGCTCAAGCGATGAGTGAAAGTCTGGAACTCGATCCTGTGAATCGGCAATACGTGCAGGATGTTTTAGAAAAACCGACCTTGAAAGGCAGCTTTTTATCGATCGGTTTAGGTTACGAAGCCGATGGTTCCATGATTGAAAATGATGACAACTGGAGCCCTGACAGCAGTTATGACCCTCGTCGACGCCCATGGTATATTGAAGCGAAAAATCAGCAATCACTGGTAGTGACCGCCCCTTATGTTGATGCTGCAACAAAAAATATGATTATCTCTATCGGTACGCCGATTCGCTCTCAGGGGCAATTTATCGGCTCGATGTATTATGATGTAGAGTTGACTAAGCTTGCTGCTCTCGTTAACAGTTCCAACCTATTTGATGCCGGATATCTATTTATTGTGACTGAAAGCGGAACCACTATTGCTCATCCAGATATCAATAATAATGGACAGCCGCTTTCGAGCTACCTTCCTCAAATTACCTTGCGTGACGGGATGCAACAGATTGAATTAGAAGGGCAGCTTCACCTTGCTTATTTTAGTAAGGTCGCTAATGAAAAATGGTATGTTGGCGCAATTATCGATGAATCGGTGGCTTTTTCGACGTTGGCGAAGCTGCGTAGTAATTCTATTATTTATACTTTAATTGGGGTGATATTAAGTGTAATTGGCTTAAGCATTCTGATTAAAGTGCTGATGCGCCCACTTGGGGTGTTGAATAACGCGATTCAGGATGTGGCATCCGGAGAAGGTGATTTAACCAAACGGTTAAATACCAATACCGATAAAGAGTTTGCTGAACTTGCACATGGGTTCAACACTTTTACCGAAATCTTGCAACAGCAGATTCAACAATCAAAAGCGATTGGCGAAGAAATTATGCGCGGAGCAGAGCAAACGATAGGGAGTGCTGAGGGGTCTTCTTCGGCAATGCGCTCTCAATTGCAAGAGCTAGAGCAATTAGCGACGGCAATGCATGAAATGTCAGTGACTGCAACCGAAGTTGCTAATAATGCTCAAAGTGCAGCATCGGCGACTAAAGAGGCAGATGAAGCCACGCAAGAAGGTTCATCGGTGGTGAGTGATACGACGGAATCTATTGATCGCTTATCGGCGCATATTGATATGGCGGTCGAAGAAGTGCGTGGCTTAGAGTCGGCAACGGCCAACATTGAAACGATTTTGAAAGTGATTAATGATATTGCTGATCAAACCAACTTGTTAGCATTAAATGCGGCGATTGAAGCCGCAAGAGCTGGAGAGTTTGGTCGAGGTTTTGCCGTGGTTGCTGATGAAGTCAGAACCCTTGCTCAACGCACGCAGCAATCAACAACTGAAATTCGTACGATGATCGAGCAATTACAAGTTGGCTCTAATTCGGTTTCTGTGGCGATGAATGAAAGTAAAACCACAGCTGAAGATGTGGTTGCTAAAGCCCAACTGGCTGATACAGCACTGCAACGGATTCGGCATTCGATTCAGCAGATCAGCGATATGAACTTGCAAATTGCCTCTGCTGCGGAACAACAAAGCCTTGTTGCCGAAGAGATCAATAATAACACCGTCAAAATTAAAGATCTTTCTCTTCAAGTTGCAGAATCTGCCGAGGAAGCCAATATTGCAATGCAAGTCCAAGCTGAAAATGTTCGTGAACAAAATGCAATTTTAAGTAAGTTTACCGTCTAGTTTGTGGTCTTATACTGCGAATCGGTAAGTTAAAACGTTATCGAAAAAAGCCATCCTAATTGATCGGATGGCTTTTTCTTAGCAGCAATAAAATGTATCTATCATAAGAGGAATAAAGGTGTTCCTGACTATGAATTTTGGGCAAGATAGTCTAAAACGACTTGGTGATGATCCTTGGTTTTAAATTTATCAAAGACCTGCTCAATGATCCCCTGTTCATTGATTAAAAAGCTGATACGGTGCAAGCCATCATAAGTTTTCCCCATGAACTTTTTCTCTCCCCATACTCCGAATTGTTCGGCAACTTGGTGATCTTCATCTGACAATAACGTGAAGTTGAGATTATCACGCGCGATGAACTTATTGAGTCGAGCCACAGGATCGATACTAACGCCTAACACAACAACATTATAGTGGTCTAATTCGGCTTTGCTGTCTCGCAACCCTTGAGCTTGTACTGTGCAGCCCGGTGTCATCGCTTTGGGATAAAAATATAAGAGCACTTTTTTATCGTTAAAGTCGCTAAGCGAAACCGTGTTGCCGTCTTGATCGGGCAGTGCAAAGGCGGGAGCGGAAGAGCCTGCTGTTAAAGTATTCATATTAATTCCTTTCCTTTTATTGGCTGTTTTTTATAAAATTTAATGCGCCTTGAACGTCTAAGTGCTGGCATAGGATTTGAAAATCTTCTTGTAATTGCATTAAATTACATTCGCTATTAACTTGAGCGGTGATCGCAATATGGAATTGATCCATTTCTGTGCCGAGTTTCGATTTATGAAGGGTTTGAGCACTGAGGGATGCAAGACCAATATGGCGTTCAGCAAAAAAATAAGTGAATTTTTCGGTTAGCCCTAGTTTGTCATCGGATTCGATATACACTTCAACGGTATAAGTGCTAGATTGCTGTTGATGGGGAGAAGTTCGTTTCATCATGGTAATCAAATCCTGTTGCTGACCCAACAGTGGCAGGGTGGTTTCAACCCGAGTAATACTATTTGCATTGCCAGAGACTAACATAATCAGCGTGAATTCATTTCCAAACAGCGCAATGCGGCTATCGACAATATTACAGCCAGCCTGTGTAACAAGCTGGACTACTTGATTACAGATTCCTGCTCGATCTGAGCCGATCGCGGTGATCACAAGATGTTGAGTCATAATGTCGCTTCATTTGATGTTTTCTTGTATGTTAACACAGTTATGAAATGATAGAGAAATCGTAATAAGCTAGGGTTTATTGACTCACGACTAAGCATAAAATTACGGGCGATTGACAAAGCCGGATGCTTGCTAGCGCTAAGCTTTAGCGAGGAGAGAGTTGGTCGGATCAAACATCTGATAAATATTCACCGATATGCGCCGTTTAAGCGGATTTCCCCCCTTGTCTTTTTTAAGTGCCATGCAGTACCATGCAAAAGTTATCAATCTAGGGAGATAGACATGTTTTCAGGAAGTATGGTTGCGTTAATAACCCCTTTTCATCAAGATGGTGAAGTTGACTATTCCAGTTTGCAAAAATTAGTAGATTATCATATCGCAGCCGGTACTGACGCGATCGTTTCGGTAGGGACCACCGGAGAGTCAGCAACACTCTCAGTTGAAGAGCATGTTAAGGTTGTAGAAAAAACCGTTGAATTTGCAGCAGGTCAAATTCCTGTGATCGCGGGAACTGGAGCCAATGCGACTCATGAATCGATCACCTTTAGCCGTTTATTACATAATACCGGAGTAAAAGGCTTTTTGAGTGTCACTCCTTATTATAATAAGCCGACTCAAGAAGGCCTATTTCAACACTATAAAGCCATTAGCCAAGAAACGGACACACCAATCATTTTGTATAATGTCCCGGGACGTACCGCTGTTGATTTACGCCCTGAAACGGTCGCTCGCCTTGCGGAACTAAAAAACATTGTTGCACTCAAAGATGCTACGGGTGATTTGAGCCGAGTTACACTCCATCGTGAATTATGTGGCAATGACTTTATTTTACTCAGTGGTGATGATGCTACCGGGCTTGAGTTTGTCAAATTAGGTGGGCAAGGGGTCATTTCTGTCACTAACAATATTGCAGCGGCGGATATGGCAAAAATGTTGAAACTGGCTTTGGCTGGAAAATTTGCAGAAGCAGAGATTATTAATCAACGTCTGATGCCTCTGCACAAAGGACTCTTTGTTGAATCGAGCCCGATTCCAGTAAAATGGGCTGCGCAACAATTAGGTTTAATCGCCGACGGTCATTTACGTTTACCACTAATTGAGCTTTCAGAGCAAGCTCGTCCTCTGGTAGCGAAAGCGATGACCGAAGCTTGTGTTTTATAAAAAATGATAACAATAGGGCTGAGCTTTTCGTTTCAGCCATGTAGGAGTTTCAATGAAGTTATCCCGCCAGCTGGTTATGGGTTCACTGGCTGTTTTGGTTTTAAGTGCCTGTTCAAGTAGTCCGGCGCAACGACGCCAAGCAAAAAATGATTTTACTTACTTAGACACAAAACCGATTACCCCTTGGGTTTTACCGGAAGATGCAACCCCACAGTATTATCCTCATTATGAGATTCCTGCTGGAGAGTTTGCAGGGCCTGTTGGACGGGAGGTTGATGTACGCCCTCCTCAACAAATCCTTGAGCTTATCCCTGGTGCTCGCGCAGAGCGACAAAAAAATGGTGAAGTGATCTTATGGATGATTCGCCAAGATGAGGTCGATACTATCTGGCAAACAGCCTTAAGCATGTTACAAGAGCGAGGCATAAAGGTTCTTCAGCAGAGTGATAACAAGCTAGAAACCGATTGGATCAATTGGAGCTCGCAAGATGAAGATGCTACGTTAGGAAGTCGTTACCAACTAACGCGAGTGGCTGCTAATAATCGGTATGGCTTTAAGATATCCCTGATTGATTGGCGTGAAAATGGTAAAGCGCTCCCTATTAGCGAGGTCAATAAAGAGCGTTATAATACCTTTATGACCAACTTAGTGACTAGCCGTTATGATCAACATCGACGTGAAGAAGCTGCTCGTCGAGCGCAGGAACTGGTGAAACAGATCCCGATAACTATGGGAGCGGATCGTAGTGGTTTCCCTGTCATCATCGCTCGAACACCTTATGATGTCTTATGGCAGCGCTTACCGAATTTGATGCCCGGTATGGGGTTTACCATTGAAGAACGTAACCAGTCGCAAGGAACGGTTAAAGCGAAATATGCCTCACCGAATGATGAATTCTGGAATCAAATAGGTGTGAAACCGATGAATTTAAAATCAGGCTCTTATACTTTCTTATTTGGTGATCTAGGTAATCGTACATCGATTAATGTCACTAACTCTGCAGGTAAGCCAGTTGAACAAGAACTGTTACAAGAAATGGTTCCAGTCTTGTCAGCTATAGTTCAGTCTGAATAATAAAATATTGACTTAATAAGATAAAGGGGACGCTTGTGCGTCCTTTATTTTTTTGAATTTATCGCTTTCTCTGGCGCGATTGTTTGATTTGTCGCTGTGGTAGGTTCTTCGGTCGTGTTTTGGTCAAGTAACTCGGAATGGAGTTTTTTATCCAGCTCATTGAGTTTATCTAAATCACTTTTTTCTTTTCGATGAAAGCGAATTTTTGAGAGGTATTTTAAAGCGACTAAATTGCCGATGATTACGCTCATCGCGATGATTGAAATTATCCAAGGGTTGAGTAAAACGTCCATATTAATTCGCCTTTGCGATATTAATGATGTAATGATTGTAGATCATCTCTAGGTTTTGCAGTACCGTTTCTTGCCCTTCAAACCTCTCGTTGATTAACTCTGCGTGAAGTGCCTCGAGTGTGAGTGAGGTTAAACAATATTCAGCCGTATGGCTATGGCTGATGTGCCAAGGTTCGAAAGCAACACCAGTATGCTGGCCTTGATAAGGGAAGAAAAACCCAAAATCGTTTAAATGAGCCTTTAACCAAGTATAAAAAGGGGCTTGATGGTCTTGTAAGTATTCCCACGGTTCCAAATGTAATAACCCATTTTCTGGTAATGCTCGTCTATCAAAAACATCAAAGTCGGTCCCCCAGTGGTGACGACTGGCTCCTGGTAAAGCTGACCAACGCAAAATTGCCAAGATCTTTTCTTTTTCAGAGTAAGTCGATATCGTTAAGGGGCGGTTATGATCATCTAAAACAGCCGATTTCCCGGTCATTTTTCGATCCCAAATGTTTTTCTGGCGAGCAAAGGAGCGAAAGCCGCTGGCAATATTGAGATCAAAGCCCGCTTGTTTGGCTGCCTGTTTTAAAGCCAGTAAATCGTGGCTGACTTGAGGGTGGACCCAAAAGGCTTTTTCTCCGATGATCACCGCGGTTAGGTGATCATCAACTTTGCCTGTTAATTGCTTTGGTAACATCATTGGACGAGTAGCTTCTCTAAAATTTTTTCATACATGTCGGTCAGCTTTTCTAAGTCAGCAATACTGACACACTCATTTACCTTATGAATGGTGGCATTGACCGGGCCAAGTTCAACGACCTGAGCTCCCATTTTGGCAATAAAGCGTCCATCAGAAGTACCGCCTGTTGTTAATAGTTGTGGTGCTTGGTGATTGACTTCAGTCACACCATCAATCACTGCTTCTAATAAGGCACCGGTATCGGTTAAAAAAGGATGACCGCTCAAGGTCCATTTTAATTGGTAATCTAACCCATGAGCATCAAGAATGGAGTGTACTCGCCGTTTGATCTCTTGGTCGGTTAACTCGGTGCTAAAACGAAAATTAAATTGAACATCAAAGTCTCCAGGAATCACGTTGGATGCTCCGGTACCTGCTTGAAGATTGGGAATTTGAAAACTGGTGGGAGGGAAATAACTGTTCCCGTCATCCCAAGTGGTTGTGGCTAATTCAGCCAAAGCAGGAAGAGCGTGGTGAACTGGATTATGGGCTAGGTGAGGGTAGGCAACATGTCCTTGGACCCCTTTAATTTTTAAATCGCCAGTAATAGAACCACGGCGACCATTTTTCACAACATCCCCGACTTTTAAGGTACTTGAGGGTTCACCAACAATGCACATATCAATCAGTTCATTACGAGCCATTAAGGTATCAACAACTCGGGTTGTACCATTAATAAAGGGGCCTTCTTCATCGGAAGTAATTAAGACACCGATGGAGCCTTTATGCGTTGGGTTCTGTGCTAGAAAACGCTCCAGCGCGACCAGCATGCAAGCTAATGAGCCTTTCATGTCTGCCGCGCCGCGTCCGTGCAAATAGCCATCAATGACGGTCGGTTCAAATGGTGGGGTATGCCACTCAAATAGTGGCCCAGCTGGAACGACGTCGGTGTGTCCAGCAAACACAAAAAGTGGTGCTTCCGTCCCTTTCCGAGCCCATAAATTAGTGGTGTCATCAAAGATCATTTCTTCAATGGTAAATCCCAATTTTTTTAACCTTTCGATCATCACTTGTTGGCACCCTGCATCATTGGGGGTGACGGATTCACGGCTAATTAAATTTTTTGCAAGTGCCAGTACTGGGCTGTCTGTCATCCTTGAAATCCTTGTATTTAAGAAAAAATTTCACTGTATTGCTGAGCATTAAAGCCAAGATAGAGCGTATCTTGCACACGTAAAATAGGCCGTTTGATCATCGCTGGCTGTTCAAGAAGAAGTGCCAAGGCACTGGCTTCATTTAGCTTCTCTTTTTGTTCTTGGCTTAGTTGGCGGTAAGTGGTTCCCCGTTTATTAATAACGTGTTCCCAACCTAACGACTGGAAAAACTCGCTTATTAATTCGAGAGTAATACCATTTTTTCGGTAATCATGAAATTGATATTCGATTGCCTGTGTTTCTAGCCACTTGCGTGCTTTTTTTATGGTGTCACAGTTCGGGATACCGTAAAGCGTGATGAGCATATGATTCCTTTGAAATTGATGGTGATTATTTTTATCGCACCTTGTTTGAGTAGAGAATCCTAACAGGAAGCGAGAAGAGTGACAAAATGAAAGCCGTAGATTTTGTTGTTTATTATATCTAGACGATACCCAAACAAGGTGCCATAACGCTGAATGAGTCAATCTATGATGATAGATAATCGAGAATGATCAATCTCGCTGCTCAAAGAGACAGAAAAGTACCAGAAAGTACTAGATAGAAGGTTCGATTAGCAAGTTCTTGATCTATCTCAACAAAATTACTGGTAAAACAGAAATAATGTGTCTTGCACTATTTAGGAGGTATCAATGGAACTGAGTCCTGTTTTTGCAAGGCGTTTATATTTGGCTTTATTGGTTGAAAGCCTTGAGCGGCCTAATGTCCCCAAGTTGATTGAAAAAACCGGATGGCCGCGTCGCACCATTCAGGATGTGATTAAAGCGATGCCCGGGATCGGGATTGAACTTAATTTTGTTCAAGATGGACGTCGTCATAATGATGGTTATTATCGATTATCCGATTGGGGGCCATTTGATAGCCAGTGGGTTGTCGAACGTAAACACGATATTGCCGCGAGCCTTGGCTTTCATGCTTAAGCGAGCGCGAGTTAATCAAACCATCCTTAATTAGACGATAATCATTTCGTCGTTAACGTGATGTATGATAAGTGAATCTATGATCAGTCAAAGCCAGCAGTGCTGGCTTTTTGCTTATCTGGACGTGATTTCCCTTTTTCTAATTTGTTTCTTCTCTTCTTTTTGAACGGCTTATTGTCGTGTAAACGTTTATCATTTTTCTAGCGAGTTTTTATTTTTTTCTGTCTTTATTAAATTAAATACCTTTATAATAGATTGTATCTTTAGTGTAAACGTTTCCACTTTGGGGCTTTTATCACAGAAAAACATCACTATCTGCTGATAGACTGCTTGTCATTGAAGCCAATTTGAAGAGTTAGGGGGGGCTTATGAGTGTTTTGATTACCGGAGGGCTGGGCTACATCGGAAGCCATACTTGTGTGCAGATGATTGAGGCGGGCCTTGAACCCATCATTATTGATAATTTATCTAACGCTAACGTGGAAGTGTTAAACCGAATTGAAGCGTTGACTGGCAAACAGCCTGCGTTCCACCAAGGTGACATCCGTGATGAAGTGTTTTTGGATACGGTATTTGCGCAACACGATATTCAAGCGGTGATCCACTTTGCGGGCTTAAAAGCGGTTGGCGAATCAGTGGCGAAACCACTTGAGTACTACGACAACAACGTCAATGGTTCATTGGTGTTGGCGCGCAGCATGCGTAAAGCGGGCGTGAAAAGCATTGTTTTTAGTTCATCGGCAACGGTTTATGGTGACCCAGAAATCGTGCCGATCACCGAAGATTCACCCACAGGCGCAACCACCAACCCATACGGACGCAGCAAATATATAGTGGAGCAGTGCTTAGGCGATCTGTTCCATGCTGAAAACGATTGGAGCATCACCTTACTGCGTTACTTCAACCCAGTTGGCGCGCATCCATCGGGCTGTATGGGGGAAGACCCACAAGGCATTCCCAATAACCTGATGCCATTTATCGCCCAAGTCGCTGTTGGTCGCCGAGAAAAACTCGCGGTATTTGGCAACGACTACCCAACACCAGACGGCACTGGCGTGCGTGATTATATCCACGTGATGGATTTGGCCGATGGCCATATTGCGGCTTTGAAATCGGTGGGGGAAACATCGGGTTTGCACATTTACAACTTAGGTACAGGTAAAGGCTCGAGCGTACTTGAGATGGTGGATGCGTTCGCGACCGCTTGCGGTAAACCAGTGCCTTACGAGTTATGCCCGCGTCGCCCGGGGGACATTGCCGAATGTTGGGCGAGCACGGAAAAAGCCGAGCGTGAACTAGGCTGGAAAGCAACACGCACGGTGGCTGAAATGACTGCCGATACCTGGAACTGGCAATCAAACAACCCTAATGGCTATTCCCCGGAGTAATTGCAGTTACCGCTTTGTGATATGAGCTTCTTATGGTTTTGGGAAGTTGATCCTCAAACTACTTGCAGTTTTAGATCGGTGTCAAATGAGTGAATCTCCATCAGCGTAGATAGACGATGTGATTGAGGTAAACCAATGTTGCTAACACCGCTGTTACTTCAAGTAGAAAGGGGATCGTTTAAAGAATTTTGAAGAGTTGAGTAAGTTAAGATGTCAAATGTTGAATTTAACCCAGTGGACCATCCACACCGCCGTTATAACCCTCTGACTGGGCAATGGATTTTGGTTTCCCCTCATCGCGCAAAACGCCCTTGGAGCGGCGCAGATGAAAAGCCTGCTCAGGATGAGCTACCAAGTTATGACGGTAAATGCTTTCTTTGTCCAACCAACGAACGTATCTCTGGTGATATCAATCCAGACTATCAAGGCACCTATGTGTTCAATAACGATTTTGCTGCGCTGATGGTGGACTCGCCAGATGCACCAGAATCAGACAATCCGCTATTTAAAACGCAAGGCGTACGTGGTTTGAGTCGCGTGATTTGCTTCTCGCCAGATCACAGCAAAACCTTACCGGAGCTGCCAGTGGATAAAATTCGTGGCGTGATTGATACATGGAATGAGCAAATTGAAGAGCTAGGCAAAGAGTACGTTTGGGTTCAGGCGTTCGAAAACAAAGGCGAAACCATGGGCTGTTCTCAGCCGCATCCACATGGTCAAATCTGGGCGAACAGCTTCTTACCCAATGAAATCGAGCGCAAAGAGCACAATCTAAAAGCGTACTACCAAGAACACGGCAGCAACTTGCTGGTGGATTACGTACAAGCGGAACTGAAAGACGGCTCACGGATCGTGGTGGAAACCGAACACTGGCTGGCGGTGGTGCCTTACTGGGCGGCATGGCCGTTCGAAACCATGTTGTTGCCGAAAACGCACATTCGTCGCATGAGCGAACTTAGCGATGAGCAACGAGACGATTTAGCGGTCGCGATTAAGAAGCTGACCAGCCGTTACGACAATTTATTCCAATGCTCTTTCCCTTACTCGATGGGCTGGCATTACGCGCCGTTTTTTGAACAAGGCACTGACATTGACCATTGGCAACTTCATGCACTTTTTTATCCGCCACTCCTGCGCAGTGCCACAGTTCGTAAGTTCATGGTGGGCTACGAAATGCTAGCAGAAAGCCAACGTGATCTCACCGCCGAGCAAGCGGCGCAGCGTCTGCGCGATGTGAGTGATGTCCATTACAAAGAATGCTATACCCTTCTTACTTGAAGCTGCAGCGGTATTGGCTGCATTCGTTCACCCCAATCACATAGCATATCTATGCTCATGGGGATGATGAGAGCCATCCGTGGCGCTCACCAAAGGCCAGGCCTACGGCTGTTCAAATTTGTTCCAGACAAGTTTGTCACTCATTTGCCGCCTACCTGCAACTTCAAGTTGTTTGGGTATAAGTCTTTAAATTGGACTGATTACGAATAACGGGATAGCGCGACTTTACCGATAGAAAATTAGGCTCAACGCGCTATCCGACATCAAATTACTATTTTAAGAGAATATCCTTATGTCTGAACTTATCCAAAATGTGAAAGCGTCATTTGAGCAAGTGTTGGGCTACGTGCCAAGCCATATTATCCAAGCGCCTGGTCGTGTGAACCTGATTGGTGAGCACACTGACTACAACGATGGTTTTGTGTTGCCATGTGCCATTAACTACCAAACCGTGGTTGCAGCCGCAAAGCGTGAAGACAATATCGTGCGGGTGGTCTCGGTCGATTACGGCAACGCAGTGGATGAATTCGATATCACGCAAGCCATTACCTTCCAGCCAGATAAAATGTGGGCGAACTACATTCGCGGCGTGGTGAAGTGCCTTCTTGCACGCGGTTACTCGTTCACAGGTGCAGATATTTCAGTCAGCGGCAACGTGCCTCAAGGCGCGGGTTTGAGCTCATCGGCGGCATTGGAAGTGGTGATCGGTCAAACGTTTAAAGTGCTGTTCAATCTTGAGATCAGCCAAGCGGAAATTGCCTTAAACGGTCAGCAAGCCGAGAACGAATTCGTCGGTTGTAACTGCGGCATTATGGATCAAATGATTTCAGCGCAAGGGCGTGAAAATCATGCGATGCTATTAGATTGCCGTAGTCTTGAAACCGAAGCGGTATCGATGCCGGAAGAGATGGCGGTGGTGATCATCAACTCAAACAAAAAACGTGGTCTGGTCGACAGTGAATACAATACGCGTCGTCAGCAATGTGAACAAGCGGCACGCATTTTCGGTGTGAAAGCGTTGCGTGATGTGACGATTGAGCAGTTCAACGAGAAAGTGGCTGAGCTGGATGAAATGGTGGCAAAACGTGCTCGTCACGTCATCACAGAAAACGATCGTACGGTGCAAGCGGCGCAAGCGCTACGAGCACACAACATGAAGCGTATGGGCGAGCTGATGGCCGAGTCTCACGCCTCAATGCGCGATGATTTCGAAATTACCGTAAAAGAGATCGATACGCTGGTGGAGATAGTCAAAGCGGTGATCGGAGAGCAAGGCGGCGTGCGCATGACAGGCGGTGGTTTTGGGGGATGTATTGTTGCCCTCGTTCCGCCAGCGCTAGTCGATGAAGTAAAAGCAACGGTTGAAGCAAAATATCAAGCAGCAACGGGCTTAACAGCGTCGATTTATGTGTGCCAAGCCAAAAATGGTGCCGGTTTAGTTGAAGTGCTGTAAGGACTGACGATGAAAATCTATTTTGAACAACTAGAACAAGCGATGGCGCAAATGCCGTCGTTTGATGGCCAAACTGCGAATCTGATTCATCTAACTAACGCAAATGGTATGACGGCGTCGTTTATGGATATCGGTGCGACGTGGTTGAGTTGCACATTACCGGTAAATGGTGAAAACCGTGAAGTGTTGTTGCGTTCACCAAATATGGTTGAACACATGAAGCAAGACGCTTACTTCGGTTCCATTGTTGGCCGCTTTGCTAACCGAATTGCGAAAGGGCAGTTTGAGATAGACGGAGAGAAGTACCAACTTGGTATTAATAACGGTGAAAACTCCTTACATGGTGGTTGGGATGGGTTTGATAAAAGACGTTGGACAGTGGTGAAGCAGCAAACACAACAAGTTGTGTTTGCGCTTCACTCTCCAGATGGCGACCAAGGCTACCCGGGTAATCTGGATGTTAAAGTGACTTATATGTTAACGAATGAGAACCAACTGGCTATCAACTATGAAGCTCATTCGGATAAGGCTTGCCCTGTTAATTTAACCAATCACGCTTATTTTAACTTAGCCGGAGAGGCGAGTAGTGCAAAAAGTTTGGATCATACTTTACAGCTTAACGCTGGGCATTATTTGCCAACAGATGCGGAGTTAATTCCTACTGGTGAACAAAAGCCAGTTTCGGGCACCAGTTTCGACTTTACCGAGCCCAAATTGATTGGCCAAGAATTTCTTGCAGAGCAAGATCAGAAAACTGCTGGTGGCTACGATCACGCCTTTGTATTCATGCCTGAAGTGACCGATGGGGTATCAGTCGCCGCAGTTTTAATTGCACCAAAAGAAGATGTGGTGATGAAGGTGAAAACCACCAAACCTGCCATCCAGTTCTATTCAGGTAATTTCTTAGCTGGTACGCCGGGTGCAAGTAAAACTTATGAACGCTACGATGGCCTAGCATTGGAAACACAATACTTTCCAGACGGGCCAAACCAACCACAATGGGGACTTAACCGTGGAATGTTGAGTGCTGAGGGGGGCTACCAGCATCAAACTACTTATCAGTTTGAATTTTAGCTTGGGAATTTGCGGCAGGCGTTGACGTGAAGTCTACAAAACCGAACGAAGCCTTGAGCTAGAATCCATATCGTCTCGACAAGTGCTCAAAGAAAAAGCCCGCTCAATAATCCGAGCGGGTTTTGGAGTGTTCGATAGGTGAATTATCGATAATCAACGACGTTCAACCGAGTTTCTACGCACTAGCGTTGGAGTAAATATCGCCGTTTCTTCTTCAATCACTTCATCACGTGATAGTGCCAAGGCTAAACGAGCAGCGCGTTCCGCCATCATCTCGATTGGGTAGCGAATGGTCGTTAGGCTTGGGTGAACAAAACGAGCAATTAAGCCATCATCAAAGCCAACAATAGAGATTTGATTCGGAACCTCAATGCTATTTTGCTCTAATGTCGCTAATGCCCCTGCTGCCATGTGATCGTTATAGGCCACCACTCCAGTTATCTCTAATGACTTGGTTAGCAGGTTGGTCATGGCGATTTCGCCGCCATCACTATTGGGATCGCCGTACTCGATATAACTTTTGGGAAGCTCAATACCATAGGCTGTTAGCGCGGCTTGATAACCTTGCAGACGTTCGTCAGTATCTTCGATATTGTGGGAAGAGGCGATACAGGCGATTTTACAATGCCCGTGACGAATCAAATATTCCGTCGCGAGGAATGCCCCTTTGCGGTTATCAAGTGAAATACAGCGTTCGGCAAGCTCTGGGATATGACGATTAATCAATACCATCCCTTTGACCTCTTCAGCGTAACGAATCAACTCGTCATCAGATAGGCCTTTAGCGTGAATAACGAGCGCATCACAACGATTGTTGATCAATAACTCTAAGGCTTGCCGTTCATCATGTGAGTTATGGTAGCCGTTACCGATCAACAGGTGCTTGCCATTTTCTCGGGCAATGGTATCAACGGCTTTGATTAAAGTACCAAAAAAAGGATCAGAAACATCAGAGACTAAAACCCCCATGGTATTGGTGCTTTGACTCACTAGAGCACGTGCGGCGGCATTAGGTCGATAACCGAGCGCTTTCATCGCTTGCGTAACGGCCTGGATTGACGATTGACTTGCTTTCGGGGATTTATTAACCACGCGTGAAACCGTAGCAACGGATACGCCAGCCGCTTTTGCGACATCTTTAATTGTAGCCATGGGTCATGAGCCTTTATTTTAATCGTGATGAGCACACTCACCTGACTGGTTGGTGAGTCGACCAAGTTAGTCTAAAGAGAGGCTCTCATTAGCGTCTCTAAAGGAATGTATTCTTTAGCAAATAGCCGTTTCAACTGGGCAAGATAAAGCTCAGCAGTGGCGATTGCATCGGAGAGTGCATGGTGTGCCTGATAATCAGGCAAGTGGTAGCATTTACGAAGATGACTTAAGCGCCAATCTTGCTTTACTCGCGCATGGGAGCACCAAGAGTATCGATGGTATGTTTGTTCGATTTTTAGTGTGTCTAACCAAATTAAGGGCAGACTAGGCCAACCTTGCTGTTGGATATAATGAGCGAGAAACTGACGTTCGATAACACTACCATGAGCTAATAACACTTTTCCGGCTAATTGTTGGAATAATATATCAATTCCTTGCTTAAGTGGTATCCCTTGTTGTTGCATTTCCGGCAGTATATGGTGAATAACCGCTTGTTGATGATTTTTTTGTGATAACGGTTTCACTAAAAAATGTTGAGCGCCGGATAATTGAATCACATTTTGTGTAATCGGCACCCAGCCGATGCTGATGATTTGATCTTGTTTAGGATTTAATCCTGTCGTTTCAAAATCTAAGGCGATTAAGGTTTGTTGACGTACATCATCATCAGGTAAAGGAAGCGGTGACGTCAGCAATTGATCTATTGCTGGGGGAAAATTGACGCATTGTTTAATGGTTTGCAGGCGTTGCTTGGCCAGACATTTTAATGGTGAGGATGAAAATAGCATGGTTTTATTGACCGAATTTCATACGCATCGCCTCTTGAAGGCCTGAAATAATACGAAAAGCATCTTTAAGATGTTGCCTTTCGAAACTTCCAAACTGGCTAGGGAGAAGTTTGTTATTGATTTCTTGCCCGTTTTGTAACGCTTTTACCTGATGTTGGTGACGTAAATGGGTTAAATACTGATAAATACCTAAGCAGTCTTGATAGGTACTATCACTGAGCTGTGACTTTTGATGGGCAAACGCTAATCTCGTTTCAGTATCTAACATATGACCTCCCTCATTGAGGGCATAAATCCTTGCCATATCCACTAAGCAATTGATCGCCGAATGTTTGATATCAAGAGTTTTCTCACCGCTGTTGCCATCTTTTTTTAACACCAGATTGTTGAAAATCCCTAATGGTGGGCGTGTTTTTAGCGCATTACAGACTAAGGCGGCCATCAATTTACTATTGTGGGTAATTCGTGCATGTCGATACGTGTCGAGTTGATCAAATAGTGATTTATCACCTGCTATATATCGAATTTCAATAAACACATTAAGCTTGAGCAATTGATCATATTCTGGTGTTCTGGCCCACTTTCGATAGTATTCCTGCCAGACTTTTAGTGGCTGGCACCACTGACGAGTGACGGCCATAAAACGCCCTGTACAAAGTGAGTATCCACATTCGGCTAAACCTTTGCACATATACATGGCGAGATGGCTAAAATAAATTCGGTCTTTATCTGTCACACAATCGTCTAAAATAAGCGCATTATCTTGGTCTGAGCTGAGATGAATTTCATTGCGAGCATGTGAACCCGCTACAATCCAAGCATAGGCACAGGGGGCTGAGCCTAAATGTGTTTCGGCTAATTTTAATAGTTGACAAGTAAAAGCATCATATATCATTGCCATCATTTGCCCCACAATACTTGCTGAAGCCTGATTTTCAACCAGCGCTTCAAAGATAGCATCGCGTTCATGGGACAGAGCAATCAGTGACTGAACGGAGTCAACGTGAGTGATTTTTTCAGTTAGGAAAATCGCTTGAATACTGTGTTTTTGGATTAATTGCTGCGGTGTGATGATGCCCATAATTTGTTGGCTGGCATCAATCACTGGAATGTTTTGAATGTGGTATTGCATCATTAATTCAGTAGCTTTGAGAACCAGATCGCCATCATGAACGGTATGTAAGTCGGTCGTCATGATGCTGGATATAGGGCGCTGAATATCCCACCCTTGTGCGACGACTCGTTTCGTCATGTCTTTATCTGTGACCAAGCCGATCAATTTTTTGTTATCAACGATGGCAGCACATGGGCTGCGTAGTTCATTGTGCATACGATATGCGACTTGTTGGATTGTTGTTTCAGGGGCGACGATAAGGATATTTCGATTAAGTACATCACAGACGCGGAGTAAGAAAATATCTTTAGCTTGAGTGGATAACGTTGTCTTTGGTGTATGAGAAAGTCGAGTGGGGATATTGGGCGAGAATTGAGCTACAACGTCAGGATAGGCAGAGACAAGAGTAAACAAAGTGTCATAATTGATGCGATAAAGCAGTGTATTTTCAATCGCGATCACATGATAAAGCGCTTGGGCGTCCGTTTGCCAACTAAAGCCAAATATATCGTACTCTCCTAACCTTGAACGCAGGGTATGATCTAAGTACCGTTGTTCAATTACACCAGCTCGAATGAGGTAAATAAAGTGCTGTTCTGAATTTGGTGTTGCTTCGAGGTATTCATCTTGACCAAGGTAGAGTATGTCGACGGATTTTGCTATTTGATTAAGAATATCAGGTTTGAGTTGTTCAAAAGGTGTAATGGACTGTAAGAATGACACGATATTAGGGAGTAATTCTTGGTGCATATTTCACTCACTTTGATGGGATAAAGCCCCTTGGTGAAGCGGGGCTTTATAGTCTGGCCGAGGAAGCTTACCAAAAAATGGTATAAAGAACGGCAAGTATAATGGTAATCGCGTAGGCGGCGATATTAAATCCTTTCGTGGTGACAAACATTGATGATGTCAGGGTAATTCCTTTCGGGTCGTCGTCATTTACCGATGTGCTCAAGCTGGTAAAGGCAATCACCACTATCGTAAAGAGTAAGGTGTATAGCATCTGATCCATAAATGGCATATTGATTGGCATAAATTTAAGGAACAGAGCAAATGGAATAGAAAGAACAACGCCAGTGATAGCTCCTTTACTGGTGGTTTTTTTCCAGAATAGACCCAGTAAGAATACGGCTAGAATGCCTGGGCTAACTAGGCCAGTATATTCCTGAATGTATTGGAATGCTTGACCAATACCACCGAGCATTGGCGCGATTAAGCAAGCAATAAACAAGGCGACAATAGCCGTGATACGCCCCACATTTACCAGTTTATGATCGCCCGTTTGTGGCGCAATATATGCTTTGTAAATGTCCATCGTAAAGATGGTTGCTGTTGAGTTAAGCATGGAAGCGAGAGAGGAAACAATCGCTGCTGCAAGTGCCGCAAAGACCACGCCTTTTAAACCAACAGGCAAGAACTGTGTTAACCAAGGATAGGCTTTATCCGCGTGTGCTGCGGTAGGAATATTATGCATCGCAAGTTCACCCATATTAGCCATTAATTCTGGCGAATTGGTGATGACATAAGCGGCAATACCAGGAATCACAACTAAAAATGGAACAATCAATTTTAGAAAAGCAGCAAATAAAATCCCTTTTTGTGCTTCTTGAATTGATTTTGCTGCCAAAGTGCGTTGAATGATGTATTGGTTAAATCCCCAGTAGTATAGGTTTGCAACCCATAACCCACCGATAAGTACCGCGATGCCTGGTAAGTTCATATATTGAGGGTTACTTTGATCGAGAATCATCTCAAAGTGGTTTGGTGCTGCATCTACCATTTGTGATAATCCACTAAACCAACCTTCGTTTCCACCGATAAAGCCGACGGCCATATATGTGGTAAGTAGGCCACCTAACACAAGGAAGAATACCTGAATAACATCTGTCCACACGACGGCTGACAAACCACCATAAATCGAATAGACCAGTGCAAAGAGTGCAAGTCCTGCAATCGAATACATCAATGGAATACCGAGGATGGTTTCTAAAGCTAAGCCACCGAGATAAAGGACAGAAGTCAGATTAACGAATACATAAAGAGCGATCCAAAAGACGGCTAAAATGGTTTTAAGGTTTTTATTGAAACGTTTCTCGACAAACTCAGGAATGGTATAGATGCCTTTATCAATAAAAATGGGTAAGAAATATTTACCCACGATAATTAAAGTAATGGCTGCCATCCACTCATAAGAGGCAATCGCAAGGCCGATAGAGAAGCCCGAACCTGACATCCCAATAAACTGCTCGGCAGAAATGTTCGCAGCAATCAACGAGGCTCCGACTGCCCACCAAGGAAGAGATTTTCCAGCTAAGAAATAATCTTCAGTACTTTTTTCTATCCCTTTTTTATCGCGGGATACCCAAAGGCCGACACCGATGATGATAGCAACATAGATTGCAAACACCATAATGTCGATAAAACTCAAACCATTTTGTATGTGGGACATCATTTTGTTCCTAATGCTAAGTATATTTTACGCAAGATTGTAAACGTTTCCATTTTTACTGGATGATGTTGGGATCACATTTTAGCCAATTAGTGGCCATTTGATTTTTAATTTTTTATTTATCAGTTAGTTATTTTTTATTTGCTTTTTTTTTGCGTTTGGTTTTTTTTGGTATCGTTTCCAATTTTTGCCTGTTATTAATCAAGTTGATTAAGCGTCGTGAAGCTGGAACAAGCGGCGAGTAGAAATAACCGAGCGAATTTATGATCATAAATTCGCTCGTTAGTTAGATTGGATGGTCAGCATAGCATCGCTAAGGTCAACAGACCTTAGTAGGGGGCGACAAAAGTGAATGTCGCCGTGGCATGGTGTGATGATTCTGCGCTTAACACCTTAATGCAGAAATAATAGATTAATACAGAAATAATAGAAATCCGGCCCAGCTAATGATGAGTAAGATCCAAGGTAATATCATTCGTTTAGAGAAAGATGGAGATGAGGTCGCTGCGAATACAGGTACATGGTTATCATTTGGTTTTGCTGGCTCTTTCAATAATTTTTTACGTGCTTTATCTGCTTGTCGGCTTTTCTCTTTTTGCTGCTTCTTATATAACGCAATGCCTTTTTCTATGCCTTGTGCAATCAGTTTAGTTTGTTCTTTGGTTTGACCTGGTTTTTGCGTAGCTTTGGCGATTGACATCGCTTCTTGTTGCGTTTGTGGAGAGGGGATGGTGGTTTTTTTCATGGATAATCCTTCTATTTTCCCAGTAGATTAGCATGTTGTGACTCTTTTTCTCAAACGACAAGGCATTCAATTATTCAGCAAGCAACAGAGAATACCCCTCTCGTGGGAGTAGGTTATTTCTAATGATTACGTTAAAGTATTGACAGTGATTTTATCCATCGACCCAATATGATGCGTTATTCTTTTGAACATTATGATACACATGGTTACTTGAAGGCTTCTCTGTGGCTTTGGCTAGGGTGGCTATTTTTAGCTCGAGCTTGGGTGGTGTTAGTCGTGGCTGGCGTGAGTCGTGAACATGGCCCTACGATTCTTAGCCTTATCTACCCAGATACACAAATGCTCTACGTAGGGTTAGTGGCTGGGCTACCGAGCATGATCCTGATGTGGCTGATTCATTTAAGGCACATTAAACGTTGGTATGTTTGGCTTTGGGTTGCTTGGGGCCGAACGTTAACTTTGTTAACGCTAGTCATTCAAGGGGGACAAACACTCTACCATATTTATCTGCAACACGGCGTTTTTCAGTGGGCTAACGCTTTGACATTATTAATTTTATTATGGTTTTTCTTGTATTTTGCTCGTAGTCAGCGAGTAAAAGACTGCTTTGATGCTTTCTCATCTTCTGCGCATTTACCAGGAGAGGGATGCAGGGTTGCAGAGAAGCCATGATCGGCATCAAAACCATAGATTATCTTTCGATTACACTGTGTAAAAAAGCAAAGTGAGGATGCCTTATGTCAATGCCACAGTCAGCCATTTTACCAGATGCAGAGCCGTTTGCTCTGTACAGCATTTTGAAGATTAAACAACACCATGCAAAGGTACTGGAACAATTACAAGCACTTCCCGCATTAGTGGAGGAGATTAATCGTACACAACCAGGGGCGGAACTGACGTTATCTCTGGCCTTTAGCAAGCCATTCTGGCAGCGTGTAAATGCTCCAATGCCTGAAGAGTTAATCGATTTTCCTGTGCTTGGTGAAGGAGAAATACAAGCGCCAAGTACCGATGTAGACGTGCTCATCCACTGCCATTCCAAACGGCATGATCTGCTGTTTTATGTCATGCGTAAATGTTTAAGCCATGTGGCTGATGCGGTTGATGTGGTCGACGAAACTTATGGCTTCCGTTATCTCGATGCCCGAGATATGACCGGTTTTATCGATGGGACAGAGAATCCAACAGATGAACAGCGTCGAGAGGTGGCGATTATTCCTGAAGGTGAATTTGCAGGTGGTAGCTATGTGATGGTGCAACGCTTTGTGCATAATTTACCTGCTTGGGACAGGTTGAACGTGTCGGCACAGGAAAAAGTGATTGGCCGAACCAAGCCAGACTCCGTTGAACTCGAACAGGTACCCGCAGCCTCGCATGTTGGGCGCGTGGATATTAAAGAAGAAGGTAGGGGGCTGAAAATTGTTCGCCATAGCCTCCCCTATGGGACGGCCAGTGGTGAACACGGCTTATTATTCATTGCTTACTGCCAAACACTGCATAATTTTAAGGTAATGCTGGAAAGCATGTATGGTGTTACCGATGGTAAAACGGATCAGTTATTACGCTTTACTCATGCCGTCACAGGGGCGTATTTCTTTGCGCCATCACAAGAGATGCTAGCGGCATTAACGATTCAGTAGGTTCCGTATTTTCCCTTCTTTCTGCCGGGCTTTCGTCCGGCATTTTATTTCAAGTTTTTTCATGAGTGGTCGATAACGGAGTTACGTCAAAGTAACCGTTAAGTGGGAGTGATCATACCGAATGTCAATGACGGTGAATACCAATGTTTCTGCGTTAATGACTCAGCGTCATCTCAATAACGCTACGGAAAGGCTAAACCAATCGTTAGAACGTTTATCTTCAGGTTTTCGAATTAATCGAGCTAAAGATGATGCGGCAGGGTTACAAATTACTAACCGTCTGGCGACGCAAATGCGCGGATTGGATGTTGCGGTGCGTAATGCGAATGATGGTATCTCTATCATGCAGACCGCTGAAGGTGCTATGCAAGAAACCACATCCTTGTTGCAGCGAATGCGAGACTTGTCGCTGCAATCGGCGAATGGTTCAAATAGCCATGCTGAACGGCAAGCTCTGCAAGAAGAGATGACCGCTTTGGATGATGAAATTAATCGCATTGCAGAAACGACCTCTTTTGCCGGAAGACGGTTACTTAATGGTTCATTTGGTCAGTCATCTTTTCAAATTGGCGCGGCATCTGGTGAGGCGGTTTCGCTTTCTTTAAAAAATATGCGTTCAGATACGTTGGATATGGGAGGCTTTAGCTATCTCTCAGCCCGATCAGTTAATGCTCAATGGGTAGTGAGCCAAGCACGTCGAGATTTGACGATCGACTATCTTGATGCCTCAGGTAATAACCAGCAAATAACCGTACAAGCCAAGGCGGGAGATAATATTGAACAGCTTGCCACTTATATTAATGGGCAAACTGAATCTCTTTCGGCTTCGGTCAATGAGCAAGGACAATTGCAACTTTATATGCCAGGGCAAGAAACGGCGGGTACGTTATCATTCAGTGGAGGCTTGGCAGATGAACTACAACTTGGGCTTGATGGTTATGATTCTGTGCATGATCTCGACATTACCTCGGTGGGCGGAGCTCAGAAAGCGGTGTCAGTGTTAGATACCGCGCTACAGTATGTCGATAGTCATAGAGCCGAACTGGGTGCTCTGCAAAATCGCTTTAGTCATGCGATAAATAACCTAGAGAATACACATGAAAATCTAGCGGATTCTCATCGTCGAATTAAAGACACCGATTATGCAAAAGAAACCACCCAGATGCTCAAGCAGCAGATCCTTCAACAAGTCAGTGCGTCTATTCTTGCGCAGGCTAAAAAGCAACCCAATTTAGCTTTAACCTTACTCAATGGATAAATCAAACGGCAATTATCGGCATTAAGCGACAAATCTTGAGTCGAACATATGAGTTTTATTTAAATTTTTCATCGCGTTATCCATTGTTATCATGCAGATGCTTTTTTTTAAAAAAAAGACATTTTTTCCTAAAGCTTTTTTCTCCCACGCCGCTAAGAGAATAACTTTGAGAGAACTACCTTGGTTTTACGAGACGTCGAAAACCGGAAATATCGGAAAATCAATTGGAGAAACCACCATGGCAGTGAATGTAAATACCAACGTATCAGCGATGACCGCACAACGTTACCTAAATAGTGCCAATAGTGCGCAGCAAACGTCAATGGAGCGTCTATCGTCCGGTTTTAAAATTAATAGCGCTAAAGACGATGCAGCAGGCCTGCAAATTTCTAACCGTTTGAATGTACAAAGCCGTGGTTTAGATGTTGCGGTGCGTAACGCGAATGATGGTATCTCAATGGCGCAAACCGCCGAAGGTGCGATGAATGAAACCACCAACATCCTACAACGGATGCGTGATCTATCGCTACAATCGGCCAACGGCTCTAACTCAAAATCTGAGCGTGTTGCGATTCAAGAAGAAGTCGGCGCACTTAATAAAGAGTTGAACCGTATTGCTGAAACGACCTCATTTGCCGGTAACCGACTACTGAATGGCACGTTCCAAACTAAAGCATTCCAAATCGGCTCGCAAAGTGGTGAAGCTGTGATGCTCACCATGAAAGATATGCGTAGCGATAATGAAATGATGGGCGGTAAGAGCTACGTCGCGCAAGACAGAGCTGGCGGTGAAAGCTGGAAAGACTGGCGTGCGGCCGCTGGCGATCAATTAACCATCACGATTAACGGTGCAGCCGACCCGATCACCATTGACGCAAAAGCGGGTGATGATATTGAAGAACTTGCTACTTACATCAATGGTCAAACGGATGCGGTACAAGCTTCTGTTAATGAAGAGGGTAAGCTACAAATTTTTGCCAGCAATAAAGATGGCGTAGAAACGGTCGCCTTCGGTGGCGGTTTAGCAACCGATTTGGGGATGTCTGGCCCATCAGATGTCACAGTCAATGACATTGATGTAACCACGGTGGGTGGTGCGCAAGAAGCGGTGGCGATTGTCGATGCAGCGCTGAAATATGTTGACAGTCACCGTGCAGAACTGGGGGCATTCCAAAATCGTTTCGGACACGCCATTAGTAACCTTGACAACATTAATGAAAATGTCAATGCATCGAAGAGCCGGATTAAAGATACCGACTTTGCGAAAGAAACGACCGCCTTGACCAAAGCGCAAATTCTTGGACAAGCCTCCAGCTCAGTCCTTGCGCAAGCGAAACAAGCACCTAATGCGGCTTTAAGCCTATTAGGTTAATGAAAAGAAAGAAATAACACAAAAATCCAGCTTCGGCTGGATTTTTTTATACCTAGGGTCTATTGACCTTTCGCGATTAAATTTTGTTCGAGATAAAAGCGTTTTAATCGCGGCGGCGGTTTTTCGCCTAGTTACTCTATGCAAAACACCGCTCAACAAAGAGTCAAACACTTTTAGCCGAACCCTTCGGGCAGCATTTGTGGATCCTTTCTGCGGCGTTATCGGCTTCTCAGGTAGAGCCACTACATTTCAAAGCCTCTGTCTTGTATAAAGAAACCACAAACTGCTGTAAAAATTAGCTCGAAAGGTCAACAGATCCTAATATTCGATCTTCAATTCGTCGTTGATCATGAATTCATTGATCAAATTCAGGTCATACACCATATTTGATATGTTGATTCTGATCACGCTTTTGTGTTTTAGAGAAAAAAACAAAAAAATAAGGCATTTTTTGCTAAAGGATATCTAATCTAGGCCGTTAAAGGATACGAGAGAAATGAGGTGTTTGGACGAGAGGTGAGAGACTCGGAAGAACACTAACAATCGCCTAAGGAGATCATACTATGGCAATTAACGTAAACACTAACGTTTCGGCGATGACCGCACAACGTTACCTCAATAATGGGGCGGCGGGTGTGCAAAAATCAATGGAACGCCTGTCATCCGGGTACAAAATAAACAGTGCGCGAGATGATGCAGCAGGCTTACAAATCTCCAACCGTTTAACATCGCAAAGTCGAGGTTTGGATGTCGCAGTACGAAATGCCAACGATGGTATTTCGATTGCACAGACTGCAGAAGGGGCGATGAATGAAAGTACCAATATCTTACAACGTATGCGAGATCTGGCCCTTCAATCATCAAATGGTTCTAACTCTCGTTCAGAGCGTCTCGCTATCCAAGAAGAAGTCGGCGCATTGAATGACGAGCTTAATCGTATTGCTGAAAGTACTTCTTTTGGTGGTAACCGATTGCTGAATGGTACCTTTGGTAGTAAATCTTTCCAAATTGGTGCTGATTCAGGCGAAGCGGTGACATTAACCATGGGCAGTTTGCGTTCTGATACCGCTGAAATGGGCGGAAAAGCTTATCGTGCGACCGCTGGACAGGCCGCTGACTGGTCTGTTTCAGCAGGCGCAACCGACCTTACCTTGAGTTATACTGATAAGCAAGGGGAAGCACAAAACGTTACTATTAACGCTAAAGTGGGTGATGATCTTGAAGAAGTCGCGACTTACATTAATGGTCAAAATGATGATATTCAAGCATCCGTTAGTGAAGACGGTAAACTACAGTTGTTTGCTTCGTCGCAGAAAGTCACGGGTGATGTCACCATTGGTGGTGATTTGGGGACTGAAATTGGCTTTGGTGCAGGGCAAGACGTAACGGTCAAAGATATTGATGTTACGACGGTGGCAGGCTCACAAGAAGCCATCGCCTTGCTTGATGGTGCTTTAAAATCGGTAGACAGCCAACGTGCACAATTGGGTGCGTTCCAGAACCGTTTTGGCCATGCAATTAGTAACTTAGATAACATTAACGAAAATGTGAATGCTTCTCGTAGTCGAATTAAAGATACCGATTACGCGAAAGAAACCACCGCGATGACTAAGTCACAAATATTGCAACAAGCCAGTACCTCTGTTTTGGCTCAAGCGAAGCAGTCACCATCTGCAGCTCTTAGCCTGTTGGGGTAATTTCAGGTTAAATGAGTAACATGGGTAACTAAATCAAGGTTGAGTTATCTATAAGAAGGTGGAAGGGAGATTGTTATGGAAGTTCCATCCTACACATCGAACATCCAGCCTTACGGCTCGCAAAGTGGCATTAAATTTGCTTCGGAAAACGAGAGCGTAAAAAGTGCTTCTTCAAAAAATGGTTATCGTTCGGTTCGAGAGTCTGAAAAGGCTCACGAACAAGTTTCAGAACAACTTAAACGCAGTCAACAACAAGCGTTAGAGACAGCCATAAAACAGACCCATGAGCGGGAACGTTTAAATGAAGAGCAACGAGTAAAAATCCTTGAACGAATGGATGAGTTTGTTAATTCGATCAATAAAGGATTGTCGTTCAGAGTCGATGAAGAATCCGGACGGGATGTGGTGACGATATATGAAGCCGCGACTGGCGATGTTATTCGTCAGATCCCAGAAGAAGAAATGCTTGAAGTTTTGCGACGTCTTTCTCGTGAGCAACACCCAAAATCGGGGTTGCTGGTGATCAAGGCGTAATCGTATTGTTGAGGTGATTGGATGAGTTTAGGCCCAATGGGAATGAACACTGGTTTTGATATCAATAATGTTGTCAGCACCATTGTCAATGCCGAGCGCGTGCCCAAGCAGCAGAGCATTGATAATAAGCGTAATGATATTGATACCAGTATTAGTGCCTATGGGCGACTTAGAGAGTCGCTGGATACGATGAAACATCTCATGGCGAATTTTCGTCAAGAGAAAGCGTTCGCTGTGCGAAAAGTTGACACATCGAACGATAACGTAATATCCGCAACAGCAAATACGGAAGCCATGGCGGGTAAATACGCTGTCGATGTGCTGCAGCTTGCCCAAAACCATAAAGTCGCCTCGGAAGTCATTCCAAGTGAGACTAAGTTTGGTCCGGGTAAGCTGCAAGTTTCTTTAGGTTCTAAAAGTTTTACCGTTGAAGTTACGAACAATGCTACGTTGAGTGATGTTGTTCGTGGCATTAATAATCAAAAAAACAATCCCGGTGTGCGTGCTTCGATTATTAATGACGTACAAGGGCCACGCCTGATTGTTGCTTCTAATCTTTCTGGCGAGAAAAATCGCCTTTCAATTCGCGCAGATGCTGAATCAAACAACGCACTAAAACGCTTAGAATATAAAACGCTCGAAGATCGTATTAAAGATTTAGAAGCCGCTCGCGCCCAAGCTCAGCAGTTACTTGCACCTTTAACGCCAGAACAACAAAAGGTAGCCGCCAAAGTAGCCGATAAACTTGGTGAGGCAGCGCGAGAGCTTGATGAACAAGTAAAAACTCAAACCGAACAGCTCGCCGATAAAGTGGCGGGGGAGGAAAGTTCAGAAATCAAAGTCGCTGAACAGGTTAACCGGTATCTAAAGCCAGAAGAGCGAATTCCTGGCTGGACAGAAACCGCTTCAGGCACCTTATTAGATTCTTATTCTGAACCCGAGCCTGAACTTGATGATAAAGCGTTAGCCAAAGCGCCTGATGTACCAGGATGGAGTAATACTGCTTCAGGAACATTAACCGACTCTTATGTCACGCCGAAAGAAGCGCAAGCCAAGCTTGATGCCAAACTAGCGCGTGAAAAAGCCGCTATTGATGAGGCGGTAAAAAGCGGCAAAATAACGCCGGAAGAGGCTAAAGCTGCGCAGCGTGCCAAACTTCCCGTTGAAGAGCGTGACGCCCTGGAAGCTATGGAAAATGTTCAACGTGAACTAAAATCAGCTCAGGATTCTTTTGATGCATATCAGGGCATGATTCAAGTCCAAGCTGGGCAAGATTCTCAAGTATTACTCGATGGTATTGCCACATTATCCAGTGATAATAATGTGATTGAGAATGCCATTGAAGGGGTCAACTTAACCTTGAAAGGAAAGACTGACCCGGGCCAAACCCCTACAGCAATTGATATCGAGTATGATCGTGATAGTGTTCGGCAGGACATTGAGCAATTTGTCGCTTCCTACAACCAGTTTTATCAGATAAGTAAAGAACTTTCTGGTGTTAACCCAAACACCGGTCAGGCAGGCCCGCTAGCGGGTGATAGTATTGTTCGTAGCGCAGATTCTCGTCTTAAAGCTGTATTTTCTTCTCCGATTGAACAAGCACCTGCCAATTTAAAAAGCCTGACAGAGTTTGGGATTACTACGACTCGTCAAGGGACGTTAGAAATCAACTATGCTATGCTTAACCGCCAGTTAAATACTAATTTTACTCAGCTTGGCGAGTTTTTTGGTGGTAACCAAGGCTTTGCTAAGCGAGTAGAAGATGCCATTCAAGGTTTGACGGGGGCAACTGGGTCTATCCGTAATCGAGAAAATAGTTTATCGGAACAAACACGTCGTTTGTCCAAAGATCAAGACGCGTTGGATCGCCGTATGGATGGCTTAGAAAAGCGAACCCATGCAAAGTTTTCAGCGATGCAAGACGCAACAGGGAAGATGCAGTCTCAACTTGCTAGCATGATGAATGCATTAGGTCAGTAATATGCAAACGACCCTTGAGCGATTATGTGATATCAATCGTCAAATCAAAAAAATATTGATGGCCGATGATATAAATACTGAAGAAATTATCTTGTTGGTCGATAAAAGAGAAACTGTGTTGGAAATACTGTTCAAGAATATGGCAGAAGATCCTTCATTTGCGCACTCTACTGAATGGCAGAGTGCTATTTTAGAGACACAACACCTTGTTGAACTGATGCAGCAAAAGACACAATCGATGGGGAATAACCTTAAAAAGTATCGATACGGTAATAAATCAGTTCAGCAATACAAAAAGTTTTTATAAGAGGAAGACTATGCGTGGTTCTTTACAGGCGTACAAAAAAGTATCAGTGGATAGCCAGCTAACGGCAGCCTCACCACATAAAATTGTACAGATGTTGATGGCGGGTGCGATTGAGCGTCTGATCCAAGGAAAGGCCGCCATGCAGCAAGGTAATATACCCGTTAAAGGTGAACGCTTAGGAAAAGCACTGGATATTATCATCAGTTTACGTAGTAGTTTATCGATGAAAGATGGCGGTGAAATCGCGCAAAACCTCGATATGCTTTATGAGTTTATGATCACTCAAATTTCTACGGCTAATCATAAAAACGACCCACAACCGATCGATGACGTTATTGATATTATCCGTGAAATAAAGTCGGCATGGGATCAAATCCCTGCGGAATATCACAATTTAACGGCTTCAGAGATTGGAATCTAAGATTTATCTTAATCTTTTAACCAATATCACACCTGATAATTGCTTGGTTGCCTTATTTTTTTAATTAAATAGAATAGAAGCCACTAACTAGCCAAGTGGCTTTTTTGTTGCTGAATTTCACACGTTGGTTATCCTTGCTTTGACTGTTTCATTTTGTATTGAGTCAAGTCCGTGATTTTCAAAGGTGTAAACACAACAATCTCAGAATTAAGGCAAATATTCTCACCTATGCAAGGTTTAGCAAAACTACTTGTCATTGAAGACGACGCTTTCGTTCGTCAAAGTTTCAGCACAATCCTAGAGTTCGTGGGGGAGCCGTGTGAAGTCATAGACTCCGCACACATTGATCGGATTGATTGGTCCGACGCTTGGGCTGGATGCATAGTGGGTTCGATTGACGCACCGTGTTTACCTGAATCGTTAAAAAACACCCTGTTTCATGCGAATCATATTCCGTTATTGGTGGCAAACCGACACTTTTTTTCTTTTGAATCTTTTCCTCAGTTTATTGGCGAATTGGAGTTCCCACTTAACTATCCACAGTTGAGCGATGCTTTGCGTCACTGCAAAGAGTTTTTGGGTCGTAAAGGTATTCAACTTCAATCGTCTACTGTCAGTAATACACTTTTTCGTAGTTTGGTTGGGCAAAGTCTTGGGATTCAAGAAGTTCGTCATTTGATTGAGCAAGTTGCCAGTACTGAAGCAAATGTACTTATTTTGGGCGAATCAGGAACAGGAAAAGAAGTGGTGGCTCGCAACATCCACTATCATTCAGCTCGGCGACGAGGGCCTTTTGTTCCGATAAATTGCGGTGCTATCCCTGCAGAATTGCTTGAGAGCGAGTTATTTGGCCATGAAAAAGGCGCATTTACCGGGGCAATAACCGCTCGTAAGGGGCGTTTTGAGTTGGCGGAAGGTGGGACTCTTTTTTTAGATGAAATAGGGGATATGCCTGCCAATATGCAGGTGAAACTTTTGCGGGTTTTACAAGAGCGCTGTTTCGAACGAGTGGGTGGAAACACAACGATTAAAGCGGATGTCAGAGTAGTGGCAGCAACCCACCGTGATCTGGATCATATGATCAGCGAGCAACGCTTTCGAGAAGATTTATATTATCGATTGAACGTATTCCCGATAGAAATGCCAGCACTGAAAGATCGCAAAGAAGATATTCCTTTGTTACTTCAAGAGTTAATGACGCGGATGGAGGTGGATGGAGCCTCCCCGATCTGTTTTACCCCACGAGCCATCAACTCTTTAATGGAGCATGATTGGCCTGGTAATGTTCGTGAATTGGCCAATCTTGTTGAGCGTATGGTGATTCTTTACCCCAATAGCTTGGTAGATGTTAATCACCTCCCCACCAAGTATCGATACAGTGACATTCCTGAATTTCAGCCAGAACCGAGTCGCTTTAACTCGGTTGAAGAGCAAGAAAGAGATGTTTTAGCTGATATTTTTTCAGAAAATTTCAGTTTTGAACAGGACGGCGAATTCTCAATCAGTGGCCATTTCGATACGCCACAATCGCTTCCGCCCGAAGGGATTAACTTAAAAGAGCTATTAGCTGATTTAGAAGTCAATTTAATCAATCAAGCGTTGGATGCTCAAGGTGGCATTGTTGCGCGAGCTGCTGATATGTTAGGTATGCGTCGAACCACATTGGTTGAGAAAATGCGGAAATACAATATGCAGCGATAGTCAACTTGAGTGAGTCAATTTATTGACTGGTGTGTAATTGTATGAAATAAAAGAAAAATAGCCTGGCTTGCATATTGCATGTTAGGCTATTGTTGTTTTTTAGGTCAAATATTAGTGATGGATAACTTCATGCAGAAGCAGCATTCGCATCTAGACTCTTTAGAAGATCAAGTTGAGCGCTATAAACAAGTGCTGGATGTTATGCCCGCCGGGGTTATTTTACTCGATACTCAAGGGGTTGTGCGTGAAGCCAACCCAGAAGCACAACGACTGTTGCAAATTCCCTTATTAGGTGAAAAATGGTATACGGTTATTCAGGTTGCTTTTGCGCCTCGTGAAGATGATGGGCATGAAATTTCTCTGCGTAATGGCCGTAAGGTTCGTTTGGCTATTTCAGCGTCGACAACTGGGCAATTGATTTTGATCACCGATCTAACCGAAACCCGTTTGTTACAATCGCGGGTGAGTGATTTGCAACGTTTGTCTTCTCTTGGTCGGATGGTCGCCTCTTTAGCCCATCAGGTTCGTACTCCATTGTCGAGTGCTATGCTATACGCCTCGAATTTATCGTCCCCTAATTTACCGAGCGCTACTCGAGAACGATTTCAACATAAATTACTTGATCGGCTGCATGACTTAGAAAAACAAGTTAATGATATGCTGTTATTTGCAAAAGGAGGGGATAATAAAGTTATTCAGCCCTTCTCTATTGCAGATTTAGTTGCTGAGTTTTCTCCCATGGTTGAAACGGCTTTGAAAAACAATCAGATAGATTACGATTTGCAAGTTGAGCAGGAAGAAACAAAGCTATTAGGTAACGCTAATGCGGTCGCTTCAGCTATCAGTAACTTGGTGATGAATGCAATTCAAATTGTCGGAAAGCAAGCCCAAATTGATGTTTTTTTTCGACCGGTGAATGGTGAGCTGAAAATTTCAGTACAAGATAATGGCCCAGGAGTACCTGAAGCATTGCAGCATAAAATAATGGAACCTTTTTTTACCACTCGTTCTCAAGGAACGGGGTTAGGGCTTGCTGTTGTACAAATGGTTTGTCGTGCTCATGATGGCCGATTAGAGTTGATGTCACAATCCGGTGAAGGTGCGTGTTTTACGATGTGTCTTCCGCTTGAACGTCAATCCCAACCATCTCAATCAGATAGTGGAGAATGATCATGGCTCAAAATAAAGTCTTAGTCGTTGAAGATGATGAGGGGCTACGCGAAGCGTTGGTCGATACACTCGCCTTAGCTGGGTATGAGTGGCTTGAAGCTGATTGCGCTGAAGATGCATTGATAAAATTGAAAAGTCATTCTGTTGACATTGTGGTATCCGATGTACAAATGGCGGGTATGGGTGGTTTGGCTTTGCTCAGAAATATCAAACAACATTGGCCTAATTTACCGGTTTTGTTAATGACGGCTTATGCCAATATTGAAGATGCGGTTGCGGCGATGAAAGAGGGGGCCATTGATTACATGGCAAAACCTTTTGCGCCAGAAGTATTGCTGAATATGGTTAGCCGTTATGCCCCCGTCAAGTCTGACGATAATGGGGACGCCGTGGTTGCGGATGAAAAAAGCCTTAAATTGTTGTCGTTAGCGGAAAAGGTAGCAAAAACGGATGCTAACGTGATGATTTTAGGCCCTAGTGGTTCAGGTAAAGAAGTGATGTCTCGTTATATTCACAATACCTCTCCCCGCAAAGATGGCCCTTTTGTTGCGATTAATTGTGCGGCTATCCCCGATAATATGCTTGAGGCAACATTATTTGGTTATGAAAAAGGCGCATTTACTGGTGCCGTCCAAGCGTGTCCTGGTAAGTTTGAGCAAGCACAAGGGGGAACTATTTTACTTGATGAAATCAGCGAAATGGATTTAAGTTTACAAGCAAAATTGTTGCGTGTTTTACAAGAGCGAGAAGTTGAGCGGTTGGGTAGTCGGAAAAGTATCAAATTAGATGTGCGAGTTCTTGCCACGAGTAACCGGGACTTAAAAGCTTATGTACAAGAGAATAAATTCAGGGAAGACTTATATTATCGGCTGAATGTGTTCCCAATTACTTGGCCGGCTCTCTGTGAACGAAAAAAAGATATTGCCCCTTTAGCGAGCCATCTTATTGAACGACATTGTAAAAAGCTCGGTTTACCTGTTCCTAATATTTCAACAACCGCTATCGCTAAATTGCAGAGTTATCCTTGGCCAGGTAATGTCCGTGAGTTAGATAATGTCATTCAGCGAGCTTTGATCTTAAGTGAGCAAGCGGATATTGAACAGCAGCATATTTTACTCGAAGGGTTGGATTGGCAAGATGCTTCTGGCTTACAAGCGCTGGTTGAACAAGAAGATGAAAGAGCTAATCCTACAATCAAACCAGTGGCAGAAAGCGCCTCGTTGGTAAAAAGTGATTGTAGCCCGATTGGATTAGGTGATGAGCTTCGAGATCAAGAGTTTTCCATTATTATGGAAACGCTGGTCGAGTGTAACGGACGACGTAAAGAAATGGCCGAGAAATTAGGTATTAGCCCGCGTACACTACGTTATAAATTAGCGAAGATGCGTGATGCGGGTATTGATATCCCAGGTTAAATATCCGTTTAGCTCAGATTCCAAGTGGCATATTAATTGCTGCTTTATTAAAGCAGGATGTTAGAGTCAAAGAATTGGCACTCGAGGTTACCATGAAATTAGATAGCTTACACAGTGAAATGCAGGCCATGATGGTCGAAGCGGGTAATGGTCGGCCTGCCGCAACTGGACAAAAAGTTGGCGCTGATTTTGGCAATATGCTAACTCAGGCTATCAATAATGTGAACGGATTACAAAAAGCCTCCGGTGATTTACAAACTCGCTTTGATCGAGGCGATGAAGGTATTTCTTTATCGGATGTGATGATCGCTCGTAATAAATCCAGTGTTGCCTTTGAAGCGACCATTCAAGTACGCAATAAACTAGTTGAAGCGTACAAAGAACTGATGAATATGCCAGTATAACCACATAGGGTATGAGCTTTGGCTGAAGATAAACAAACCACCGATCTGACACTGACCTCAGGTGGAGAGCAAGCGCTGTCGACCAGCGTTGATCTTGAGGGGGGTGCACAAAATCCAGATTTAGAAGAGAAAAGCTCTTCTAAGCTAGACTTTGCTATGGGCGATCTTGACCTTTTAAGACAGATTGTGTTGGTGTTATCCATTTCCATCTGTGTGGCCCTGATTGTTATGTTATTTTTCTGGGTAAAAGAACCAGAAATGCGGCCTCTTGGGGCTTATGATACTGAAGAACTGATCCCTGTATTGGATCATCTTGATCAACAAAAACAAGCCTACCGGTTAGATGGTAATACCATTTTAGTACCGAGTAGCGATTACAATAGCATTAAACTTAATATGGTTCGGGCTGGGCTAAATCAATCACGCAATACAGGTGATGATATCCTTTTGCAAGACATGGGATTTGGTGTTTCGCAACGCCTTGAGCAAGAACGTTTAAAACTGAGCCGTGAACGTCAATTAGCAAAAGCCATCGAAGAAATGCGTCAAGTTAATAAAGCGCGCATTTTACTCGCACTTCCCAAGCAAAGTGTTTTTGTACGGCATAATCAAGAAGCGTCCGCATCCGTTTTTTTAACCTTGCGTACAGGCACTAACCTAAAGCAAGAAGAAGTGGATTCGATCGTTGATATGGTGGCGAGTGCCGTGCCGGGAATGAAGCCTACCCGTGTGACTGTGACCGATCAACACGGGCGTTTACTTAGCTCCGGCTCACAAGATCCGATCTCAACGGCTCGACGTAAAGAACAAGAGCTTGAACGTCGTCAAGAGGAGAATCTTCGTAGCAAAATTGATTCGGTTCTTATCCCTATTTTAGGTTTAGGTAATTATACCGCACAGGTCGATATAGAGCTGGACTTTAGCGCGGTGGAACAAACACGTAAAGTATTTGATCCGAACACACCATCAACACGCAGTGAATATACCTTAGAAGATTACAATAACGGCAATGTTGTGGCTGGTATTCCAGGGGCTTTAAGTAATCAACCTCCGGCGGATGCTTCAATACCTCAAGATGTCGCTCAGATGAAGGATGGTTCCGTTCTTGGGCAAGGTTCAGTGCATCGAGAGGCGACGCGTAACTTTGAATTAGATACTACCATTAGTCATGAAAGAAGACAGACGGGCGTAGTGAATCGACAAACGGTCGCAGTAGCGGTAAAGAATCGTCCAGTCGTCAATCCTGATAATGGGCAAGTAACTTATGAGCCTTTAACAGAAGGTGAGCTTAACGCAATTCGTCAGTTGTTGATTGGTACGGTCGGTTTTAATGAAAATCGTGGTGATTTACTGAATGTATTGAGCATGCAATTTGCCGAACCCGAAGTTGAGCAATTTGCTGATGTGCCGATTTGGGAAAATCCACACTTTAATGATTGGATCCGTTGGTTAGCAAGTGCATTGGTGATTATTGTTATTGTGTTAGTACTGGTTCGCCCGGCAATGAAAAAACTGCTTAATCCAGCGGCAGATGATGATGAACAGTTGTATGGCCCTGATGGTTTACCTATTGGAGCGGATGGCGAAACGAGCTTAATTGGCAGCGATATTGAAGGAGGCGAGTTATTTGAATTTGGCTCTGGTATTGATTTGCCTAATTTACATAAAGATGAGGACGTATTAAAAGCGGTACGTGCTCTGGTCGCTAACGAGCCAGAACTTGCGGCTCAAGTTGTGAAGAATTGGATGCAAAATGCCTAACGATATCGAAGATAAAGACTCCGCAGACGGCATTGATATTGCCAACATTCCTGGAGAGGAACGCGCTGCTATTTTATTGCTCAGCCTTAACGAGGAAGATGCGGCGGGAATTATTCGCTACTTAGAGCCAAAGCAGGTTCAGCGGGTCGGTAGTGCGATGGCGAAAGCAAAGGATTTGAGCCAAGACAAAGTAACCGCAGTGCACCGCTCATTTTTGGAAGATATTCAAAAATACACCAACATCGGTATGGGTAGTGAAGACTTTATGCGTAATGCCTTGATTGCCGCATTAGGTGAAGATAAAGCGAATAACTTGGTTGATCAAATTCTGCTCGGGACTGGGTCAAAAGGCTTGGATTCACTGAAATGGATGGATCCAAGACAAGTGGCGAGCATTATTGTTAATGAGCACCCACAAATTCAAACTATCGTTTTATCCTATCTTGATCCCGATCAGTCTGCTGAAATCCTTGCTCAGTTTTCCGAGCGAGATAGGCTTGATCTGATGATGCGTATTGCTAATCTAGAAGAAGTTCAACCTTCGGCCCTAGCTGAGTTGAATGAAATCATGGAGAAACAATTTGCCGGTCAAGCAGGGGCACAAGCGGCGAAAATTGGCGGCTTGAAGGCGGCAGCCGATATTATGAACTACCTTGATAATAATATTGAAGGTCTGCTGATGGATCAGATGCGTGAACAAGACGAAGACCTCGCGACTCAGATCGAAGACCTTATGTTTGTGTTTGAAAACTTGGTTGAAGTTGATGATCAAGGGATTCAGAAATTGCTCCGTGATGTTCCACAAGATGTGCTACAAAAAGCTCTTAAAGGTGCGGATGAAGCCCTACGCGAGAAAATTTTCAAGAACATGTCAAAACGCGCTGCTGAATTGATGAAAGATGATTTGGAAGCCATGCCACCGATTAAAGTTTCAGATGTTGAAGCGGCGCAAAAAGAAATTTTGGCCATTGCTCGACGAATGGCGGACAACGGAGAGCTGATGTTGTCTGGCGGGGCGGATGAATTTTTATAATATATAAGGCCTGCGCATTAAGCTGGCCTTTTTATCGTTCGGTAAAGGTGTTTCATGACTGGAGAAAGAAAGCGTGGTTTTATCCGCTTAGGCTCTGATGCTACCGTTGAGCCCCCTAAAAAGTGGGGGTTGCCAGACTATTCTAGTGAACAGAATAAAAAAGCCAAACAAACGGCTTTCAACTACGATCCGGCATGGGTCCCAAGCTTTGATGAACCAGAGCCCGATCAACCTCAAACTCTGATTGATGAAGACATTGAATTAATTAAGCGCGCAGCCTATCAAGAAGGCCTTGAGCAAGGTCAGGCCGAAGGATACCAGCAAGGTTTTGAGCAAGGGAAACAAGCCGGTTTTGATGCGGGTCACCAAGAAGGGGTTGAGACGGGAGAAGCTGAAGGGTTAGCCGCCGGGCAATCACAAATTCAACAACAAGTTGAACACTTCTTGAATCTAGCGAACCAATTTGCCCAGCCACTGGAGTTGATGAATGCTCAAGTGGAAAAACAATTAGTAGATATGGTGTTGGCGCTAGTCAAAGAAGTCGTGCGAGTTGAGGTACAAATGAACCCTCAGGTGATTCTGGATACCGTTAAAGAGTCGGTTGAAGCACTCCCTGTAGCCGGGCATACGATTCATGTCAAACTGCACCCAGAGGATTGTGAAATCATCAGGCAAGCTTATGGTGAGCAAGAACTAGCGCTACGCCAGTGGACGCTGAACAGTGAACCCGCCCTCAATCGAGGTGATGTACAAATCGAAGCGGGTGAATCGAGTGTTAACTACCGTATGGAAGAGCGCGTTCGCAGTGTATTACAACGTTTTTGTGGAACTAATCGTCACCAACAAGGACAAGAGTAATGCAAGCACTAGCCGAACGATTAGCCCAATATAAAACGCAAGGCTTAACCTGTCGTCCGGTTGCTTCTGGAAAGTTGATTCGAGTGGTAGGGTTAACTCTTGAAGCCACCGGATGCCGAGCTCCGATTGGGAGTTTGTGCTTAGTGGAAACTATGTCCGGCGAAATGGAAGCTGAAGTAGTTGGCTTTTCTGGCGATAGCTTATTCTTAATGCCAAGTGAACAAATTAACGGTGTATTGCCTGGTGCAAAAGTGACGCCGCTAACGGAAGAAGCCGGTCTCGCGGTTGGAATGGAGTTATTAGGACGAGTGATTGATGGCGTGGGAAACCCATTAGATGGACTGGGGCCGATTTATACCGATCAATACGCCACCTTTAATGCTCAGCCGATCAACCCGCTATTACGTAAACCTATCAGTGAGCCGCTTGATGTGGGCATTAAAGCCATTAATGGGTTATTAACTGTTGGTAAGGGGCAACGTATTGGCCTGTTTGCGGGCTCTGGGGTAGGTAAGTCGGTCACGCTCGGAATGATGACGCGAGGCACCACCGCTCAAGTGGTGGTGGTGGGCTTAATCGGTGAGCGTGGACGCGAAGTAAAAGAATTTATCGAAGAGATCTTGGGGGCCGATGGGCGTCAACGAGCGGTGGTGGTGGCCGCTCCCGCTGATGCTTCACCGTTAATGCGTTTAAAAGGCTGTCAAACAGCACTGGCGATTGCTGAATATTTCCGAGATCAAGGTTTAGATGTATTACTATTAATGGATTCATTAACCCGTTTTGCACAAGCTCAGCGTGAAATCGCACTATCGGTTGGTGAACCTCCTGCCACCAAAGGGTATCCGCCTTCGGTATTTGCAAAGTTGCCTGCGTTAGTGGAGAGAGCTGGCAATGGTGGCCCAGATCAAGGTTCTATTACGGCATTTTTCACCGTATTAACCGAAGGTGATGACCTTCAAGATCCAATCGCTGACGCTTCTCGGGCTATTCTTGATGGACATATTGTGCTCTCAAGGGAGATGGCTGATGCCGGGCATTATCCTGCCATTGATGTCGAAAAGTCCGTCAGCCGTGTGATGCCGCAGATCACTACTGACGAACATTTGTTGATGTCAAAAGCGGTACGGCAAATTCTATCCATTTGTCGTAAAAACCAAGATTTAGTCTCTATCGGCGCTTATAAACCTGGAACCGATAAGGCGATTGATAGTGCATTTACTTTAAAACCACGTCTAGAGAGTTATTTACAGCAAGAAATGAAAGAGTCAGTCCCTTACGATATGTGTATTGGTATGCTGAAAAATGTACTTAGCATGGAGTAAGTAGAGTATGGACAATGCGTTAGAATTTTTGTTAAAGCAAGCTCAAGAGACGGAAGATCAAGCTGTCATGGCCTTGAGTAACGCTAGAAGCGAGCTAGAGGGTTATTATCAGCAATTGAAACAGATTGAGCAGTATCGGTTAGACTACTGCCAACAGCTGGTGCAACGTGGTCAAGCCGGGCTTACGGCTAGCCAATATGGCCACTTAAATCGTTTTTTAACTCAGCTGGACGAAACGTTAGCCAAGCAGCGGGGGGCTGAACAGCATTTCACACAACAAGTTGAAAATTGCCAACAGCATTGGATGAATGTTCGTAAGCAGCGTCGCTCTTATGAGTGGTTAATTGAGAAAAAACAAAATGAAAAAGAACGTTTACAAGCGAGACGTGAACAAAAGCAGATGGATGAATTTTCTACCCTTAATTTTAATCGTCAACGTCTGCGCTCTACCATTCGATAGTCGCGTTTAAATCGACATTTTGGCTCATTTATTGCATCGATTGCAGCCTACCATGCTAGATACGGTCAATACCGAACATGGCGTTTAGATGTTATCCACAATGTGAGCGGTGTGCATATGAATATCAGTCCAATCTCTTCAGTTGAGGAAAAACGCTTATCAGGTGCAGCAGCAACTGATGTTAGCCAAAAAAACAGTTTAAAAGAGGGTGAGACTGAAGAGGTTACTGGGTTTTTCGAGCAATTAGCTACACTTTTGTTTCGTTCTAATGGCGAAGCTGAAACCGAGGAACCTGAACTAGCAAGCTCATCAAAGTCCCAGAAAGCGATTCCTACGCAGCCGATAAACTTCGCTGATCCTGATGCCGTTAACCTCAATGATATTGAGTTAGAGCAATTAGCCATACAATCGAGCAATGACGCCCTGCCAGCCATATTCGAGCTTGATACAGATTCGCTGGACGAAGCAGATCGCGCCACCACGAAAAATGAATCGGTAGACGTGAAGCCGGTGACAACTGCACAAGTAATGAATGACGGTGATGAACTCCTTGGTCGTCTACAGCAAGCCAATCAAACCTTACTTACCACGAGCGGCAATAACTTGCCTAATCAATCGACTCAAGAGGAAGGAGCGATTGATTTTTCCACCGTCTCAAAGACTGAAGCTGAGCCGTTAGATGAGACTGAGTTGCCCGATTGGAAAGGTGATGCCCCGCTCGATAAAGCTGTATTTGCTCATAGTGATATGACCGTCACCAAACAACCGATTGATGAATCAGAACAATTCGTCATACCAACGGCAGAAGATAAATCTATAGCAACAACGCAAATGCAACAATTAACGCGAGAAAGTGAGCTACCTAAAAAAGAGCGGTTACCAAACCAGGAACAGTTACCAAACCAGGAACAGTTACCAAACCAGGAACAGTTATCAAACCAAGAACAGCTTGTCGCTTCTCCTGACGTTACAGCCAGCGGTGATGAACCAACGGTAGAATCTGTAGAAACTATCACGGCACTAGCTCAAGCCGATGGCCATACTCGCCATGAGTCGGCTAAGCCGAATGTTCCTCATGGCTTAGTTTCGCCTTCCCCATCTGCGGCTATTTCATCTCAGCCATCGGCTCATCCGGCTGCCGCGACCATGATGATGAACGACGTCCCTTTGACTAACAGCTCTGTCGGATCAGCTGCTGCAGCAACTATCGCTGAGTCAGTCCAATCGGTACCAGTGATGGATCCTAAAGTATTACAAGCATCTCTACGGGGTTCGGTCATGTTAGCAAAAGAGAAGCAATCACTGGACTCCGAGCCGGGGCGCGAGCATTCATTTGCTCAGCAATTAGCCACCGCTGCAGGACAATCATCTGCAACTCAACCGACTGGATTGCGCCATGATCCAGCTATGGTTCAAGGTCAGCCATTACCTTTAGCATTAAATAAAGGAATCGTCGCAGATGAAATGGCCGAACGGGTGCAAATGATGATGTCGAAGAACCTAAAAAATATTGATATTCGTCTTGATCCTCCAGAGTTAGGTCGAATGCATATTCGAATGAATATGCATGGTGATGGGGCTAGTGTTCAGTTTATGGTGGCCAATAACCAAGCACGAGATGCCTTAGAGCAGTCGATGCCACGTTTGAGAGAGATGTTAGCTCAGCAAGGGGTTCAGTTAGCGGATACTTCTGTTCAACAACAGAGTGCAGGTCAACAGCAGCAGTATTCAGCCAACGGTAGAGAATCAGGAGGGTTGGCTGGTAAAGGCCCTTTGCTGGGAGATGAAAACCTTGAGTCAGACATCAAACTTGATTTGAATGTGGCAACAAAGCGTGATGGAATCAGTTATTACGCTTAAACTAATAAAACAATAACCGCATAGAGTAAACTTATGGCCGTTGATGAAAATGCACCTAAAAGTAAAAAGAAACTATTAATCATTGTTGGGTCTGTCGTCGCCTTGCTATTGATCGCTGGAGGCGCTTTCTTCTTCATCGGTTCCGGTAGTCCTGAACCCAAACAAGCTCAGCAAGCCCAACGAGCCGCCACGATTGAACCAGTGTCTTATGTTAACATTGCACAACCTTTTGTGTTCAATGTCAGTGGGGAAAATCGTGGTCGAATGGTACAGGTAAAGGTTCAGCTTATGGTTCGTGGGAGTAAAAATGAAAATTCGGCTCGCTTTCACTCGCCTTTAATTGAAAGTACATTATTGGCAACCTTTGCTTCTGCAACCGTTGAACAATTACGGACAACCTCTGGGCGAACTGAGTTACGGGATAAGGCAACCGAAGATATAAAAGCGGCGATGACACAAGTGGTAGGAGAGCCGGTGATAGAACGAGTGCTCTTTACAGATTTTGTAATGCAATAGGTGAGTTCGTGACCGATTTATTAAGCCAAGACGAAATTGATGCGCTGTTGCATGGTGTAGACAGCGTTGATGACGATGAAGACGAATTAGATTCCGTTGACCCGGGGGCGGTCTCGTTTGATTTCTCATCACAAGATCGGATTGTTCGTGGTCGGATGCCGACCTTAGAGTTGATTAATGAACGTTTTGCTCGTCACTTACGCATCAGTTTGTTTAATATGCTCCGCAAAACGGCAGAAGTTTCAATCAATGGCGTACAAATGATGAAATTTGGTGAATACCAAAATACTTTGTACGTTCCAACGAGTTTGAATATGGTTCGTTTTCGTCCACTCAAAGGAACGGCTCTGGTGACAATGGAAGCACGTTTAGTCTTTATTTTGGTGGAAAACTTTTTTGGCGGCGATGGGCGTTATCATGCTCGTATTGAAGGGCGTGAATTTACTCCAACGGAACGTCGGGTTATCCAATTATTGCTCAAAATCGTCTTTACCGATTATAAAGAAGCGTGGTCTCCAGTTATGGGAGTCGAGTTTGAGTACCTCGATTCCGAAGTGAACCCGAGTATGGCGAATATTGTTAGCCCAACAGAAGTGATTGTTGTCTGTTCATTCCATATTGAAGTGGATGGTGGTGGCGGTGATTTTCATATGGTGATGCCATATTCGATGGTGGAGCCCATTCGCGAATTACTCGATGCGGGGGTTCAGTCGGATAAAATGGAAACCGATGTCCGCTGGAGTTCGGCACTACGAGATGAGATTATGGATGTGCCAATTAACTTTCGAGTCAATTTATTGGAGCAAGATATTGCTCTGCGCGATTTGATGGAACTGCAAGTCGGTGACATTATCCCGATTGATATGCCAGAGCATGCGGTGATGTTTGTGGAAGACTTACCGACCTATCGAGTCAAAATGGGCCGCTCTGGTGAAAAGCTGGCCGTACAAATTTCAGAAAAGATCCGTCGCCCAGATGTGGTAAAAACCGATCTTGCGTTTTTAGGCAAAGATATTATTGCTGAATTAGAGAACGATGAGCTGGAAGATGAAGAATCAATACCAGAGTAATAACCAATACCAGAGTAATAACCAATACAAGAGTAAGAATAGGTAGCAAAGATGTCAAAATCAGATGATCAAAAACTGGCAGATGAGTGGGCTGCCGCTCTTGGAGAAGATCCTAGTGCCCCAGAAATCGATGTCGATGAAGTGTTAGCTGCGCCACTAGACGAGCTAAAAGATACTTCACCACCGATTACGGACGATGAACGTCGTAAGCTCGATACTATCATGGATATTCCTGTCACCATCTCGATGGAAGTTGGGCGTTCAAAAATTAGTATTCGTAATTTACTGCAACTCAATCAAGGTTCGGTGGTTGAGTTGGATCGCATCGCGGGAGAGTCATTAGATGTGATGGTTAATGGTACCTTGATTGCGCACGGTGAAGTTGTGGTGGTTAATGATAAGTTTGGTATCCGTCTGACTGATGTGATAAGCCAAACTGAACGAATTAAGAAACTGAGATAATTTATGAAATGGTTCATCAGTTTATGGTTTGTGTCACTGCCCGTGTTGGCCACCGAGAAAGCATCGTTAGATTTAGCGACCACTTTTGGGTCGCTTTTGTTCGTTGTGGTGCTGATTTTATGTTTGGCTTGGTTATTAAAACGGATGCGAGTGACAACCTTAGGTCAGCAAAAAGAATTTCAAGTGATACGTCAATTGCCTATCGGTACAAGAGAACGATTGATGATAGTGCAAGCGGGTGACGAACAGTTTCTGATAGGCGTCACCACACAATCTATTCAGTTAATTTCAAAGTTGAGCACTCCGTTGATCCAAGAAGCGACCGATCAACGTTCATTCGCTACCCAGTTGACTCAGTTAGTGAAAAAACATGATAAATAACCATCGATATACTTGTTGTTCGGTGTCGTTATCTTGGATGATGACCCTTATTTGCTTCCTTATTTTACTCTGGGCTCCTTTAGCGAGTGCGCAACAAGCGCTGGAAACCCCCATTCCGGCCAATGCGCTTACTGAAGGTGGTATCACCGTGAGCGCGATGGAGAAAGAGCAAGGAGCATCGAACACTTTAGCGTTAACCAGTGGTAGTGGTGGCGGTGGTATTCCAGCCTTTACTATGACCACGAATGCTGATGGTAGTGAAGACTATTCAATAAACCTTCAGATTTTAGCTTTAATGACCATGTTGGGCTTTTTACCCGCCATGGTTATTTTGATGACGTCTTTTACCCGAATTGTGGTCGTGATGTCGATTTTGCGTCAAGCCATGGGGTTACAGCAAACGCCATCAAATCAAGTGATTATCGGGATTGCTATTTTTCTTACCTTTTTTATTATGTCGCCGGTGCTCAATCAGATTAACGATCAAGCCGTTCAACCTTACCTCAATGAACAGATCTCTGCACGTCAAGCATTTGACTTGGCCCAAGAGCCGATGAAAGCTTTTATGCTCAAACAAACGCGGCTGAAAGATCTAGAAACCTTCGTGAATATTTCTGGCGCAGAGGTCCAAAATCCAGAAGAGGTTTCCATGGCGGTACTCATTCCTGCTTTCATTACTTCGGAATTGAAAACCGCGTTCCAAATTGGTTTTATGCTCTTTTTGCCTTTTTTAATTATTGATTTGGTGGTTGCTTCGGTGTTAATGGCGATGGGGATGATGATGTTATCACCGATGATTGTTTCGCTGCCTTTTAAGTTAATGCTTTTTGTCTTAGTGGATGGTTGGAACCTGATTTTATCGACTTTGGCAGGCAGTTTTGCCTTGTAGCGGGAGGGGCCAATGACACCAGAACTGTTTGTTGAGCTATTTCGTGAAGCGCTGTGGATGGTTCTTATCATGGTATGCGCCATTATTATTCCGAGCTTATTGATTGGTCTTGTAGTGGCAATTTTTCAAGCGGCGACCTCTATTAACGAACAAACCTTGAGTTTTTTACCTCGTCTTATCGTGACACTTTTAGCATTAATGATGTTTGGGCATTGGATGACCCAGATACTGATGGAGTTCTTTATGGCGATGATTGAGCGCTTACCACAGGTGCTCTATTAAGGAGTATCGATGGAATACCCAACCAGTGTGGTACTAGATTTTATCGCTCACTATTTTTGGCCCTTTGCCCGTATTTCTGCCATGTTAATGGTGATGTCTGTGACGGGGGCTCGATTTGTTTCTCCTCGTATTCGCCTCTATCTCGGTTTGGCCATTACGTTTGCGGTCATGCCAGCCATTCCTCAAATTACCGCAGATATAGCTTTACTATCGTTTCAAGGTTTTTTAACGACGTTAGAGCAGTTAATTATTGGCGTAGCGATGGGCATGGTGACGCAATTTCTGATTCAAACGTTTATTATTCTCGGACAAATTTTAGGGATGCAATCGAGTTTAGGTTTTGCTTCCATGGTGGATCCTGCGAATGGTCAAAGTACCCCTTTATTGGGGCAGTTATTTATGTTGTTGGCGACCATGTTTTTTTTGGCAACCGATGGTCATTTGAAAATGATTCAATTAGTGGTCATGAGCTTTAAAAGCTTACCGATCGGCAGTGGAGCACTCACTGCGGTGGATTTTCGAGAGTTAGCATTATGGCTTGGCATTATGTTTAAAGTGGCGCTGAGTATGGCACTTTCCGGAATTATTGCTCTGCTAACGGTTAACCTTTCCTTTGGGGTGATGACTCGGGCCGCGCCACAATTGAATATCTTCTCACTCGGGTTTGCTTTTGCTTTATTGGTCGGCATATTGCTCTGTTGGTATATTATCAGCGGTTTGTTTGCACACTATGAATTATTCTGGTTAGAGGGTGAGCAGCAGCTTTGTCGCTTGATACGCTTAAATTGTTAGGAGGCCATGATGGCAGAATCTGACGGCCAAGAAAGGACAGAAGAGGCCACCCCCCGAAGGTTACAGCAAGCTAAAGAAAAAGGCCAAGTGGCACGCTCAAAAGAGTTGGCTTCAGTCTCGGTATTAGTGGTGGGGGCGGTATCGCTAATGTGGTTTGGCGATTTATTGGCTCGAGGTTTATACCGCATGATGGGGCGATTATTCTCTCTTAGCCGCGAAGAAATTTTTGACAGCAGTAAACTCTTTGAAATTATTGGCGGTACGCTAACGGGCTTATTATTACCGTTATTACTCATCTTAGTAACCTTGTTTGTCGCAGCCTTGCTTGGTGCAGCTGGGGTCGGTGGGATAAGCTTTTCAACCGAAGCGGCGATGCCGAAGCTATCTAAACTTAATCCTTTGAGTGGCTTTAAACGGATGTTTGGCCTACAAAGTTGGGTTGAGTTGCTAAAGTCGATTTTAAAAGTATTACTGGTTTCTGGGGTGGCATTTTATCTGATTGATGCATCAAAGTGGGATCTTTTTCAGCTGAGCATGGATGTGTTTCCACAAAATCTTTTTCATGCGCTGGATATTTTACTCAATTTTATTTTACTGATTAGCTGCTCTTTGTTGGTCGTTGTGGCGATTGATATCCCTTTTCAAATTTGGCAACACGCCGAACAACTCAAAATGACTAAGCAAGAAATTAAAGATGAACACAAAGACACCGAAGGTAAACCTGAGGTGAAAGGGCGGATTCGAATGTTGCAGCGTGAGGCAGCTCAGCGGCGCATGATGGCCGATGTCCCGCAAGCGGATGTGATTATTACCAACCCTGAACACTTTTCTGTCGCTTTGCGTTATAAGCAAGACACAGATCGAGCCCCCGTTGTGGTGGCAAAAGGCGGTGATTTTCTGGCGTTAAAAATTCGAGAAGTCGCTCGTGAGCATGATATCATGATTGTTCCTGCTCCACCTTTAGCCCGTGCGCTTTACCATACCACGGAGTTAGAACAAGAGATCCCTGATGGTTTATTCATGGCCGTCGCTCAAGTATTGGCATATGTCTTTCAACTTAAGCAGTATCGACGTAAAGGGGGAGAACGTCCGGTGCTTCAAGAAGATAACCTACCTATTCCACCGGATATGCGTTACTAACGAGATGATAGGGCCTATTTTTCAGGGATAGAGAGTAAAATCAATAATGAGCCATTGCCACCAAATTCTAATGGTGCTTGATGAAAAGCTAGCACGTCGGGGTGCTGAGCTAACCATAGCGGAACTTTTTGCTTAAGAATGTGTTTACCAATTCCATGTTGCACACAAGCGCAGTGAACATTTTCTTTTAAACAATAAGCAATCATTGCTCCTAGTTCCCGTTTGGCTTCGACTTGAGTCATACCATGCATATCGAGAAAAACGTCAGGCACGTAAACACCACGACGTAATTTCTTAACTTCATACTTTGACACATCATGGCGAGCATAACGGGTAGGCCCTTCTTCACTTAAGAGGGGAACAAATTCGTCAGAAAAATAAAAATCGTTATCACTCGCTTCGCGCGAGGTTCGACGGATTTCTTTTTGTTTGGGGTTTCTGTTTGGTGGTCGGACTATGGTATCCTGCGCAAACTTTTTTACGCCTTTTACTGCATCCTGAAACAGAGCAAAATCATCCGCATCGAGATCAGCGTTTGGATTGAAATCGGTGTGTTTTTTGTTCATTGTCGGTAAATAATCGGTTATGAGTCGGAATTGGCAGTATTGTAGCGCTTTTCGGAGGCAATTTTGGATAAGATTTTTGTAGATGAAGCGGTTTCTGAACTGTATACGCTTCAGGATATGATTCGTTGGACGGTGAGCCGCTTTAACGCCGCGAAACTATTTTATGGTCACGGTACAGATAATGCTTGGGATGAAGCGGTTCAACTTATTTTGCCTACCCTTTACTTACCGATAGATGTGCCTCCTCATGTACTCAATTCACGCTTAACCAGCAGTGAGCGATTACGTGTGGTTGAGCGAGTGGTGAAACGTATTAATGAACGAACTCCGGTGGCTTATTTAACCAATAAAGCTTGGTTTTGTGGGCTAGAGTTTTTTGTTGATGAACGGGTGTTGGTGCCTCGTTCTCCGATTGGTGAATTAATTCAAGCCGAATTTTCGCCTTGGTTAGTCGAACAACCGACTCGAATTATGGATTTATGTACAGGCAGTGGTTGCATTGCGATTGCTTGTGCTTATGCGTTTCCTGATGCCGAGGTCGATGCGATCGATATTTCGTCGGATGCGCTGCAAGTGGCAGAGCAAAATATTCAAGATCATGGTTTAGAGCAGCAAGTTTTTCCTATCCGTTCCGACCTGTTTAGAGATTTACCTCAAGAACAATACAATATTATTGTGACCAATCCACCTTATGTGGATCAAGAAGATATGCATAGTTTGCCCGATGAGTTCAAACATGAGCCCGAGCTAGGGTTAGCCGCAGGAACCGATGGGCTGAAATTAGTTCGCCGAATTTTAGCCAACGCTCCTCGTTATCTGACTGAACAAGGTATTTTGGTGTGTGAGGTCGGTAATTCAATGGTTCATTTAATGGAGCAATATCCTGATATTCCATTTACTTGGTTGGAATTTGAACATGGTGGCCATGGCGTCTTTTTATTAACCCGAGAACAGTTAGTCGCGTGTGCGGATGAGTTTGCATTGTACCGCGATTAATGATCGAACCGTTATCAAGCACCGGCCTAGTGTCGGTGTTTGGCTATTTGTTAGCAATTAGTGCGCGATAGGGGCTTTACATCATTCGTTAATCAAGCGAGTATGATTCTACCAATAATAGTCATGAATACGATGGGCAAAACTACCCGCTCAACGTAAGCGAGTTTGAGGAAATAATGGCAGGAAATAGTATCGGACAACATTTCCGAGTGACCACATTCGGAGAAAGTCACGGTATCGCACTAGGATGTATCGTGGACGGATGCCCTCCAGGGTTGGAAATTAGCGCCGCCGATCTACAAGTTGACTTAGATCGCCGCCGTCCTGGAACCTCGCGCTATACCACCCAACGACGTGAGCCTGATGAAGTGAAAATTTTGTCCGGCGTGTTTGAGGGAAAAACAACCGGAACGTCGATTGGTCTGTTAATTGAAAATACCGATCAACGCTCAAAAGACTACTCAGAAATTAAAGATAAATTCCGCCCCGGGCATGCCGATTATACTTATCACCAAAAGTATGGGGTGCGTGACTACCGAGGTGGTGGGCGCTCTTCTGCTCGGGAAACAGCGATGCGTGTTGCCGCTGGCGGAATTGCTAAGAAATATCTCAAACAAGAGTTTGGTATTGAAATTCGAGCATATTTGTCGCAAATGGGAGAGATCTCGATAGAGAAAGTCGATTGGAACGAAATTGAGAATAATGCCTTTTTTTGTCCTGATGTCGATAAGGTGGATGCGTTTGATCAACTGATTCGTGAGTTGAAAAAAGAGGGCGACTCGATTGGGGCTAAAATTCAAGTGGTGGCGACTCAGGTTCCGGTGGGTTTGGGCGAACCCGTGTTTGACCGTTTAGACGCCGATATTGCACACGCTCTCATGAGTATCAATGCCGTAAAAGGGGTTGAAATTGGTGATGGTTTTGAGGTTGTACGTCAAAAAGGCAGCGAACACCGAGATCCGCTCACTCCGCAAGGCTTTGCTAGCAATCATGCAGGGGGTATCTTAGGGGGTATTTCGTCTGGGCAAAACATCGTGGCAAACATTGCCCTAAAGCCGACCTCAAGCATTACCGTTCCTGGTGAAACCATTACCCGAGAGGGGAAAGCGACGCAACTGATCACTAAAGGTCGTCATGATCCTTGTGTGGGTATCCGTGCCGTACCGATTGCTGAAGCCATGTTAGCAATTGTACTGATGGATCATTTACTGCGTCATCGCGGCCAGAATCACGGTGTCCATACGGAAACACCAATACTGTAAGGTTTTCCGTTTAGCAAAACCTCACATCTTGTATCAGGTGTGAGGTTTTTTGTTAGGAAAAGAGAATTAATGCAGCGGTTTATCTGTTTCAACCAAGTGAAAAGAAGGTAAACGCCACTTAAATCGAACCGCAGCCATACGCAACAGATAACCCACGACTAAGGTTACTATTGTATTGGTGATTTCACTGACTCCCAGCTCAAGTAATGCCAGATAGAGCCCTGAAGCGACTAAGGTCACTGAAGCGTACAACTCATCATGTAGTACCAAAGGAGGCTGACGACAGATTAAATCTCGTAATAATCCGCCAAATACGCCAGTAACTAATGCGGCCACCATACAGATCATTACATGGTGCCCCATACCTAGCGCGACTTTTGTACCGATGATGCTAAATACAATCAACCCGAGTGCGTCTAAGCGAATAAATAGTCCTTTTAGTTTAATCACCCAGCGATAAATTCCAGTGGTTAACACACCCGCTAAGCAGGTAATTGCTAGAAACTCTGGATGTTTTACCCAACCTAATGGGTAGTGGCCAAGTAAAATATCGCGTACCGTTCCTCCACCAATCGCGGTCGCACTAGCAACCAGCATGACCCCAAACCAATCCATTTTCCGACGCCCAGCACTGAGAGCGCCTGTCATCGATTCCGCAGTAATACCAATGAGATAGAGAATACTTAGTAACATGCCGGAGCCTCTTATTTATTTACCTGAAGCTTAGGGTCCACAGCCCCTAAGAATGCGTGAGTGTAAGAGCTATCAATGCTATTGACGAATGAGTTTTTGTAAGGATAACGCCAGGTATTGATTACTTAAACTAATTGATAATGATATGGCGATAAGCGTTTAAGGTATCGGATAATCTGTTCTGTGCTCGCGGATCCTCAGGGTAATCCTTTACCCGGTGGTAAAAAACCGAGAGAATGCTCACCATAATAAAAAGAGGGAGAGGCGACATCATTTATGACGCATCAATATCAAGACTTGATTACTATTTTTAATCAGGTTTTTTTTGCTGATTATCAAACTAAGTTAGAACTAGGTGGTGATGAACCTATCTACCTACCAGCAGATGAGTTCACCCCTTACCATCGCATTATTTTCGCGCGAGGTTTTTATGCCTCAGCTTTGCATGAAATTGCCCACTGGTGTGTCGCAGGGCCGCAGAGACGACTACTGGAAGACTTTGGCTATTGGTATGAGCCTGATGGCCGGTCGGCAGAAGTCCAGTCTGAATTTGAACGTGTCGAAATTCGCCCTCAAGCTTATGAATGGATTTTTTCACAAAGCGCGGGTTTTCCATTTACGGTGAGTTGTGACAACTTAAATGGGGATAGTGAACCGGATCGATTGGCCTTTATGCATAAAGTACATCAACAGGTGTTAGCACTGTTAAAACAAGGATTACCCTTGCGAGTTAAACGGTTATCGGATGCCTTGCGCCAGCACTATGCTCGGCCACCTTTAAGCCCCGATCAATTTATAGTGAAATAACGAGTAAAACATGATTATTGAATTTGAAGAAAAACTACTGAATTTGATTGATGCACGTATTGAGTCTGCGTCAGATGATGAACTCTTTGCTGGGGGCTACTTACGGGGGCATATTTCACTCTCCGCTGCTGCTTGTGAGGAGGCGGGGATTGATGATTTGGTCGAGTTTAAGATAAAGATAGCGCAGAGTTTAGCGGCTGCCCGTTCAGAATTATCACCCGTCGATCAGGCGATTGTGAGTGAACTTTGGCAGCAACTTATCGAGCAAGTTTAGCCGTTCGACGGGACGACGAACAATGAGCGTACAGAACAATTAGCGTACAGATTGTCCTTTTTTAAGTTTTCGAATCCACATTCGGCTAGGATGCAAGCTTTCAAGCACATCCACGGGCAGCGGAAGTGGATCGCCACAGATCTGGGATGCTAACAGCTCCGCCATCAAAGGAGCAGAGCTTAATCCTCGAGAGCCTAAACCCAAGATCCCATAGAGATGAGGGTAGTTTGCAACCGAGGGTATGTGCTCTAGAGGTTGTTGAGGTAAGTCGGAGTACTGCTCAACAATCTTGTCTCGTTGACCGATATTGCCAACAAAAGGTAAGTGATCTCGGCTAACACAGCGAATTCCTTGTCGAGATTGATTACCTGAGACATCGATTTGTTTAGGCCAAGATTGGTTAGGAATGCAACGAGCTAACCGCTGAGCATTCTCTTGCTGTGCTTGAGGATCAAAAAGATAGTCTAACGAGTGCTTATCATAACTGGCTCCAATACAGTGGGTCTTGTAATCCGGACTATGGGGTGTCATATACCCGTCATAACACAGTACCGTTTGCAGTGGTTGTAGCTCTGAATTCGTCGGTGCGTGACTCACCTGGCCCTTAACTTTTCCTAAAGGTATATGGCGAGTTTGTGCAAACTGATCAAATTGATGGCCATTAGCAATAACTACACATTGATGCTCAAAGGTTTGATCGCGACTGGTTAATTGCCAGCGCTGCTGGCTGGCTAGCCACGTTAATTTTTCAATCGGCTGTTCAAAGTAGGTCGTTAACATGCCTGTTTCTTGTAGTAACATCAGCACAGCTTGGGTTAATTCAGCTGGAGATAGCCAACCACCAAGCGAGTAATAAAGGCTAGGCATATCAATCGGTAACCCTATTTTTTCTTGGGTTTGCGTTTGATTGAGAAACTGAACGAGTTGATCAGGAAAATTGCCCTGCAACATACGGGTTAGCTTCTCGGTAGATTTTTCATCCCACATTAACTGGGTGACGCCACACCAATCATGTGCAAATGATGTACGGTGTGCGATCTGTTCGATCCACTGACGAGCAAAGAGAAATGCCGGAGCAAATACTCGTGATACGCCACTATGCTGGCTATTGAGCAAAGGATAAACAGCACCTTGTCGGTTACCGGATGCTCCTGCTGCGGGCGCTGTATCGGCGCAGTATAAAGTGACGGGAACTCCTCGTTGCGAAAGTGCGTGAGCTAGGGTTGCACTGGCGATACCACCGCCAATAATGGCGACTTCTTGCAGGTTCGTGACTTCTTCTCTGTGGTAGCAAGGATCAATATTCGTATATCGATTTTTATGTGCGAGATGACCGGCAATCATTTCTCGTTTAGTCCCAAAACCTTTGACTTTTTTCATTTCAAAGCCAGCTTCGATGAGTCCGCGTCGTACAAACCCTGCTGCGGTAAACGTGGCACAGGTCGCCTTTGATTTGGCTAACTGGCTCATACCATTAAAAAGTTGCTGATTCCACATTTCAGGGTTTTTACTCGGTGCAAAACCATCAAGATACCAAGCATCAACCAATCCTTGTGGCGGAACAGGCACCTTAGGTAGACAGTCTTTAATATCTCCGAACCATAAATCTAGGGTGACGGCTCCTCCAGCTAATAGGATACGATGGCACTCAGGAACCGCTATGGGGTAATGTTTTTGCAGCTCAATAGCGTATTTGGCGAGTTCAGGCCAAGCTTGATGGGCTTGGATCAAATCGGCTTTTTTTAATGGATATTTTTCAAAACTAATAAAATGTAATGATTTTAACGTAGCATCAGGTGATTGCTGTAAAAACTGGTCGAAATATTGCCAAGTGGCGAGGAAATTAAGCCCAGTTCCAAAGCCTGTTTCTGCAATCACAAAGCGGCGTTGATCATACTCATGCCATCTTTGTGGCAGGTGATTTTTTTCAATAAAAACATAACGTGTTTCCTCTAATCCATTAGTATTAGAGAAATAGACGTCATCAAAGTGGTCTGATACAGGGGTTCCTGCATCATTCCAAGCCAGTTGTGCATGAGTAATAGCCGTCATAATCGATCAGTTCTAGGCAATATGTGTTTAATAAGGCAAGATTGTACGGATTTATAGGAAAGCTGACCACTTTTGTTACTTATCTTGGTTATCATCTAGCAAGAAATTTTGAATTATAGGAATCTCACATGAAACGAGTCGTCATCACCGGTATGGGTATTGTTTCCAGTATCGGTAACAACGTCCAAGAAGTTCTAGCGTCTCTGAAAGCAGGTAAATCAGGGATTAGCGCATCTGAACAATTTAAAGATCAAGGTTTGCGTTCCCAAGTGTGGGGTGACTTGAAAATTAACCCAGCGGAACATATTGATCGCAAACAAATGCGTTTTATGGGCGATGCTGCTGCATACGCTTATTTATCGATGGAGCAAGCGATAGCCGATGCCGGATTAACACCAGAACAAGTTTCTAATGATCGTACCGGTATTATTGCCGGTTCGGGTGGGGCATCTTCATTAAACCAAGCCATTGCTGTTGATACACTACGGGCAAAAGGGGTCAAGCGCATTGGGCCTTATATGGTACCACGTACTATGTCATCAACCGTGTCTGCGTGTCTTGCGACTCCATTTAAAATTCGTGGGGTTAATTACTCGATCAGTTCAGCCTGTGCAACGTCTGCTCACTGTATCGGTAATGCAATGGAACTGATTCAACTGGGTAAACAAGATATTGTCTTTGCCGGTGGTGGTGAAGAGTTAGATTGGTCTTTAACCATGATGTTCGATGCCATGGGAGCCTTATCAACGAAGTATAATGAAACGCCAGAGAAGGCCTCACGAACCTATGATGCTGACCGCGACGGTTTCGTTATCTCTGGCGGTGGTGGTATGTTGGTGATCGAAGAGTTAGAACACGCCTTAGCGCGTGGTGCTAAAATATACGGTGAAATTGTCGGCTACGGTGCGACATCTGATGGTTATGACATGGTTGCGCCTTCGGGTGAAGGTGCCGCTCGCTGCATGAAAATGGCAATGCAACAGGTTGATCATGTGGATTATGTTAATACTCATGGCACGTCAACACCGGTTGGCGATCTCAAAGAACTTGGTGCGATTCAAGAAATTTTTGCCGGTCACAGTCCAGCGATTTCAGCTACTAAAGCGATGACCGGTCATGCTCTCGGTGCGGCAGGTGTTCACGAAGCAATTTATTCCACATTGATGCTTGAGCATAATTTTATTGCACCAAGTATTAATATTGAGACATTAGATGCGGCGGCTGAGGGATTAGATATCGTGACGCAAATGCGTGAACAGCCGCTTACAACGGTCATGTCTAACAGCTTTGGATTTGGTGGAACGAACGCAACACTGGTGATCAAAAAGTACTCTGCGTAATCAGTGATTACATAAAGGAAAATTTTCCAGAACCGGTCGGTAATACCGATCAAACAGACGCAGACTCTGTCCCCTGGAGAGCGGGACAGGATCCTTTTGTTCTGGATATTCACCCGGTGACCAATAGGCACCGGGTCTTTTTAATTCTCGACACCGTGAACGCTTTTCTGCACAATGCGTGTCAACTAGATAGCGAGCCAATGAGCGAGGCTATCGTCTCATCGTATTTCTTTGTCCCTCAAAAATAACTTGTGTGAACCTGCTATGAAAATATTGATTGATGAAAATATGCCTTATGCTGAATCGTTATTTTGCCAGCTTGGCGAGGTGATACTAAAGCCAGGAAGAACGTTAACGGCAGATGATCTCATCGATATTGATGCTTTAATGATTCGTTCAGTGACGAAAGTGGATGAACACTTACTGGCTAAAGCGAACCGATTAAAGTTTGTTGGTACGGCAACCGCTGGCGTCGATCATGTAAATCAAACTTTATTAGCTGAACGAGGGATTTTCTTTACCGCCGCTCCCGGTTGTAACAAAGTGGGGGTAGCAGAGTACGTGTTTAGTATTTTGATGGTACTTGCTCAGCAGCAAGGTTTCTCTGTTTGGGATAAAACGGTGGGTATCATCGGTGCTGGTCAAGTGGGTAGTTACCTTGCTGAGTGTTTAACTGGGCTTGGTATCAAGGTGCTTTTAAATGACCCACCAAAGCAGTCTCAAGGGGATGAGCGCGAATTTACCCCACTGCCAGTGCTATTAGAGAAAGCGGATGTGATTACGCTGCATACTCCGATCACTTACGATGGTGAATGGCCAACACATCATCTGATCGATGAGGCTGTTTTACAGCACTTGCGTAGTGATCAAATTTTAATTAATGCCGCTCGTGGACCGGTTGTAGACAATCAAGCGCTTAAAGTCCGTTTGCAGCAGCGTGATGGTTTCAGCGCAGCATTGGATGTGTTTGAGTTTGAACCGCAGGTGGATGCGACATTACTGCCGTTACTTGCCTTTGCGACGCCACATGTGGCAGGTTATGGGCTAGAGGGAAAGGCGCGTGGTACCACGATGATTTTTAACCGCTACAGTGAGTTTTTAGGACAAGCATTGTGGGCCAACCCATCCAGCTTACTCCCTGTTGCTCCGATTCCTGAAGTAACGCTACATCAAAAATGGGATGAAGCGACACTGCTTAGTCTAACGCAACTGATTTATGATGTACGACGTGATGATGCCCTGTTTCGCCGTGACATTGGTAAGCCAGGAGGTTTTGATCAAATGCGAAAACAGTACTGGGATCGACGAGAATACAGCGCAATCAAACTGGTGGGAGATGAGTCTTGTCAACTCGAGCCACTAGCAAAATTAGGTTTTAATATAGAGGTAACGAATGAGCCAAGAATTTAATGTTGCCATTTTCGGCGCAACAGGTGCCGTGGGTGAAACGATGTTGGAAGTTCTGCAAGAACGCCAGTTCCCAGTCGGTGAGTTATTTTTACTGGCCAGTGAGCGCAGTGAAGGGAAAGCCTACCGTTTCAACGGCAAGACCGTTTGCGTACAGAATGTTGAGGAATTTGATTGGTCACAGGCCCACATTGCTTTATTTTCTGCCGGTGGCGCGTTATCTGAACGCTGGGCACCGATTGCCGCAGAAGCTGGCGTAGTAGTGATTGATAACTCTTCACAATTTCGTTATGACTACGACATCCCACTGGTTGTTCCTGAAGTCAACCCTCAGGCTATTGCAGAGTTTCGTAATCGAAATATTATTGCTAATCCGAACTGCTCAACCATCCAAATGTTGGTGGCTTTAAAACCTATTTATGATGCTGTCGGGATTGAACGGATCAATGTCACTACATATCAGTCGGTTTCTGGTGCAGGTAAAGCGGGTATTGATGAATTAGCCGGGCAAACGGCTAAGCTACTCAATGGTATTCCGGCGGAGCCGCAAACCTTTAGTCAACAAATAGCCTTTAACTGTATTCCACAAATTGATCAATTTATGGATAACGGCTATACGAAAGAAGAAATGAAGATGGTATGGGAAACCCAAAAAATCTTCAATGATCCTTCGTTAATGGTTAATCCCACTTGCGTACGTGTCCCGGTTTTTTATGGACATGCAGAAGCGGTACATATTGAAACCCGTGATCCGATTGATGCCGAACAAGTGATTGCATTATTAGATCAAATGGATGGAATTGATGTTTTTCAAGGTGAAGAGTATCCAACCCAAGTACGTGATGCTGGTGGCAAAGATAGCGTACTTGTGGGGCGTATTCGCAATGATATTAGCCATCATAGTGGTATCAATTTATGGGTTGTGGCAGATAACGTACGTAAAGGCGCAGCAACCAATGCGGTACAAATTGCAGAAGTTTTGATTCGAGATTACTTTTAGCTTAACGTCTTGGGTTAACGAGTAATAAAAAAACCACCATGCGGTGGTTTTTTTATGTAATTACTTGACTTTGTGAGCGTCAGGATCGGTTTTACAGTTCCCGTCAGCACATTTACCGTACAGATACAGACTGTGATTGGTTAATTTAACATTGTATCGAGCGGCAATTTCTTTTTGGCGCTGTTCGATGACATCGTCTGAAAACTCAATCACTTCACCACAATCGAGACAGACTAAATGATCATGGTGATGTTGCGTTGAGAGCTCAAAGACGGATTTGCCCCCTTCAAAGTGGTGGCGAGTAACAATGCCTGCATCATCAAATTGGTTTAAAACTCGATAAACGGTGGCAAGGCCGATCTCTTCACCGAGATCAATCAGCTTTTTGTACAGCTCTTCAGCACTAATATGTTGGCACTCAGGCTGCTGTAATACTTCTAAAATTTTTAGCCGTGGAAGGGTTACTTTAAGACCAGCATCCTTTAGCGCTTGGTTATTGTCTGACATATACTTTCCCGTTGATGATCTGCCGTCGTAAACAGACGTCAATGTTGTCTCACATTATAGGTCACCCAGTCAAAACAATAAACCACGAAGTTCAAAGGGTTACTGTCTTTATGTATAAAGTCGTGTTAAATCACGGTGAAATCTTATCTGACCAGTTACAATTGTGCAACATCAACTGCGTTATACTTCTCAACCTCATGGCCATGCGATTCATCATTGCTGAGGTATTGAGATCAATTAGAGTCTAAGGCACGGATAGCATGAATAAAACACTGGAAATATTGTATAAACCTAATATTGTGAAGTGGGCACTAAATAGTTGGCCTCCTTTTTGGGGGGCAGGGATAAAAATTGAATCACTCAGTGATGATTTTCGTGAAGCCAAATTACGCTTAAAGCTACGTTGGTGGAATAAAAATGCCAACCGTTCTCAATATGGAGGAAGTATTTTTTCTCTCACTGATCCTGTTTACTCTTTAATGTTGATGGGGATTTTGGGAAAGCAATATTATGTTTGGGATAAAGAGGCGAGCATTAATTTTATCAAGCCAGGCCAAAGTGATCTTTATGCTGAGTTTTTGATTTCTCAGGCCCAACTCGATGATATATTGGCCGTGACGGCTAATGGTGATAAATGCTTTCCTGAATTTATTATCCATGTCAAAGACCAAGAAGGAACGGTAGTTTCAGAAGTTCACCGTAAACTTTATGTTCGCAAAAAGCCGAAATATCGAACTGATGACTCATTACCTTTATGATCATGGCTGGTTAATCTTTTTTATCCAGACGGAGGTTCGATGTGCTTTGATACTGCTTACATAGCTCGATCCATGCCTCTGCAGTTCGAGAAATGTATCGTTCGGCGTGCCAAATGACACAGAGTCGCCAATCAATCGTTGGGGTAATCGGTCGCACTAGCACACCATCGCTCTGTATTCTCTGACAAAGTGGTTCAGGTAAAAATGCGACTCCAATACCATTTTTGACCAGTGCCACCAAAAAGTCCCATTGGCTGCTACGCGCTGCGATTTGTGGTATGAATCCCTGTTGCTTGCATAGGCTCTGCACATAATCACTCAGTGTAAATTCTTGTGTATAAAGATAAAACGGTTCGTTTTTTAACATGCTCCAGTTAAGCTTTGGCATATCTTTCCAAGGTGAACTATTGGGAAGTACCGCATAAATAGGATAATTATCCAGTACTAACGTATTGAGATTTTGTTCTGCATGCTGAGAAAGCATGGTAATAGCGACATCCAATTCGCCATCCAATACTGCTTGCTCTATTTTGCGTCCCCCGTACTCGACAATAGTCATTTCAACATTTGGATAGACTTGGCGGTACTGCCGAATCAGCCCTGCATAGAGATGCCCAACCATCGGGGGAATGCCCAATCGAAGTTGACCGCGTTGCAATTGGTTGAGATCTATCAGCTCAGCGTCTAACTGGGTCAACTGGGCAATAATTTCTCCTGCTCGCTGATAGACGATTTCTCCCGCCTCAGTTAACCAAAATCGTCGTCCTTCTCGATGAAGTAAAGGTTGTCCTACTTCTATTTCAAGACTACGAATCATCTTACTAATGGTCGGTTGTGTCACATACAGCTGTTCTGATGCTCGGGTAAAGCTTTGCTGGTTAACGAGTTCAACAAAGTAGCGCAGCGCTTTAATATCCATAATTATCGTGCTCGTTTGATTATTCCATTTTGGAATGATTTTTATAATAAAAAGTCATTTTATGCAGGTTTTGCACCTGGTTATAATGTGATTAATTTCACAAAATAACGATTAATAACATGAAAAAAGTAGAAAATGGTTTATTGACGATTGGTCAAATTGTGGTACTAGCTTTGATATGGTTTATCGCCGATTACTTGGTTCAGCATTTTCATCTTCCTATCCCTGCCAATTTAACAGGTATGCTCTTATTATTGGTATTAGTGTTTAGCCGAGTTGTGAAGGTGGATTGGCTGCGGAGAGGGGCATCCTGGTTACTGGCAGAAATGTTGTTGTTTTTTGTACCGGCGGTTGTTGCTGTCGTCAATTATCAGCCACTTATGCGTGAACAAGGAGGGCGTATTATGCTGGTCTTAGTGATCAGTACCATTGTGGTGATTGCAACAACGGCTTGGATTGTCGATAAATTATATCGTTTCGAATTAAAATGGGCTCGACGTAAAAGTCATCAAGTAAGAGAGGTATAAGGTGTCGGTACATCTATCGTTACTAGGGGTTGCTTGTCTTCTTTTAACGCTGTTTTTTTATTATGGCAGCAAAATGCTTTATCAGCGTAAGCGTTCGATATTGCTAATGCCGCTTTTATTGGCTCCTGTACTCTTAGTCGCTGTTGTGATCGGGTTAGGTATTCCGTACCAAGCTTATATGGAAGAATCGCATTGGTTACTTTGGCTACTTGGCCCGGCAACGGTTGCTTTTGCTATCCCTGTTTATGACAATCGCAAACTGATTCGACGTCATTGGCTGTCATTATCCGTTGGGGTTTTGGTGTCGGTGATTGTTGCGGTGGGTAGTACCGTTTTACTTGCTCGTTGGTTTGAGTTGCCAGAATTATTACAGCGTAGCTTAGCGATGCGTTCAATTACCACCCCTTTTGCGGTGGAGGCGACGCGTTCTATCGGTGGACAAAGTGACTTAACGGCTTTGTTTGTTGTATTGACTGGAGTGATTGGTATGGCGGTAGGAGAAACTGTATTGGCGATCTTGTCGATTCGTTCGCGTTTTGGTAAAGGAGCCAGTTTAGGGGCCTCTGCTCACGGCGCTGGAACCGCTAAAGCGTATCAAATAGGCAATTCTGAAGGTGTGGTTTCGAGTGTAGTGATGATGATTGCTGGCATGGTGACGGTATTGATCGCCCCATTTTTAGGACAAATTTTGTGGTAGATTTTAGCGTTTATCTTAATCCGAGACAAAAATAAGCCCTCCGTTTATATCCTTCCTACTTAAATCCGCAGGGGTGTTGGCTACGTTCTTTCACCCCAATTACATAGCCTGTTGATGCTCATGGGGATGATGAGAGCCATTTGTGGCTCTCACCAAAGGTGAGCCTACGGCTGTTCAAATTTGTTCTAGACAAATTTGTCACTCACTTGCTGCCTACCTGCAACTCTAAGTCGTTTGGGTTTAGAGGACTTATTTTTTAGTTTTCCAGTTCAGTTAGTCTTCCAGTTCAGAAAGACACATTTCTTCATAAACTTGATTTACCCAAGTGGTGACACGCTGTTCGGTCAGCTCTGGCTGGCGATCTTCATCAATACATAAACCAACAAAGTGGTTATCATCCACTAAGGCTTTTGACGCTTCAAACTCATAGCCTTCGGTTGGCCAATGGCCTACGATGGTTGCGCCTTTGGCTTCGACGATGTCACGGACAGTCCCCATCGCATCACAGAAGTATTCGGCATAATCTTCTTGATCACCACATCCAAAAATAGCTACCAACTTAGTAGAGAAATCAATGGCTTCTAACTCAGGGAAAAAATCATCCCAGTCACATTGAGCTTCACCGTAATACCAAGTAGGAATGCCAAGCAGTAGCAGGTCGAAGTTATCAATATCTTCTTTACTACTTTTAGCAATATCTTGGACGTGGACCAGTTTTTTACCGAGTTGTTTTTGAATCATTTTTGCAATAGCTTCGGTGTTACCTGTATCGCTACCAAAAAAGATACCTACACTTGCCATAGAGTCTTTACCTTTACATTGTTATCGGTTGATGGGGAATGATGCTAGGTCATTAGCCCAGCCCTGTGCCTTCCCAACTGAGTTGAATTAGGCCTTTGGCAATAAAACCCGCGCAACCTAAAAATAGCACCAGCCATACGATACGACGACCAAATGGCGGAACATTGCCTTGTTTTAAGACGTCTTTTATTGCCATTCCAATAAAGAAAAAAATAGACGCAAAAAGCAGATCAAGCCCAATAGATTCGAGCATGTTCATATAGTCGTAAAGCATGGTTATCCTTTATACCAATTTATTACTTGCGCGAACTATACCACTGTTATTAGCCAAAGTTAATCAGCCCATGATGTTTGAATTACCCCTTATTTTATACGGATTTTTAAGTTAAACGATGAATTTTCGAATAGCCCGCAGCACTTCGATCGGTTTTTCAGCATGTAACCAATGTCCGGTCTTGGCAATCACATGCGCTTTCGCGTTATAAAACTGTTGCTGAATGGCGGTTTGATGCTCTGCGGTTAAATAATTTGAGTCGGCTCCTTTAATAAAGAGCGCTGGTGTCTTATTTTTTGCAATAGGCTCCCAACCGAGGATATTTTCGTAGTTGGCTTTAATGGCATCCAGATTAAAGCGCCAAAGCATTACACTGTCTTGGTTGATGAGTGATTTCGCCAAAAATTGGCAAACGCTTTCTTGGCTAATATGTTTGGCTAATAGCGCCATGACTTCACTTCGAGAGGCGGGTTTTTGTTCCAATACCGAATCTAATCCAGCGAAAATATGATCATGTCGACGGATATGATAAGCGACCGGTGCCATATCCAGTACGATGAGCTGTTGTATAATATCTGGTGCTAAATCTGCCAATTTCATCGCCACTTTTCCGCCCATTGAGTGGCCGATAATCGTTGCTTGGGTGATGCCAAGATGCTGAAGTAGTTGATCGACATCTCGCGCCATAAGAGCATAATTATGTTGTGATGAGTGAAAAGATTGGCCGTGATTACGTAGGTCAATACTTAATACTTGATGATCGATTTTTAGGTCACGGGCTAACAATCCTAAGTTACTCAAATTGCCAAATAGACCATGGATCAAAACAACGGTGTGACCCTCACCTTCGAGTTTATAATTGAGCAATGCTGACATTTTATCTTAATCGTAATAGGTTTAACGTAGAGTCTCGGCAAAGATCTCGCTATAATCCCTGAGAGTTTAAACATTGAGATTGTGAAAAGCGAATGAAAACAATAGAGGTTGATGAAGATCTATACCGTTACATTGCTAGCCAAACCCAACATATAGGTGAAAGTGCCTCCGATATTTTGCGACGTTTACTGAACGTTGCTCGACAGCCTGTACAACAGTCTGTGCAACAACCTGTATCTGACGTGTTGGCTCCTAAAGGTATAGTTGTGAGTAAAGATGCCGCACAAGAAACGAAAATCGATAGCGTTAAAGAGATGCGTGGCTTACTGATTTCAGATGAATTTGCAGATCTTAAAAAAGCGATTGATCGTTTTATGCTAGTGCTTTCTACACTCTATCGTATCGATCCTGAAAGTTTTTCTGAAGCGATGTCAGTCAAAGGGCGTAAACGTGTCTATTTTGCGGATAATGAGCAAACGCTATTGGCCAATGGACAAACAACCAAGCCAAAAGCAATTCCTAATACGCCTTTTTGGGTTATCACCAACAATAATACAAGCCGCAAACAGCAAATGGTGGAACAGGTGATGGTTCGAATGAATTTTCCGACCGAGATCATCGACAAAGTGACTCAATCGATTTGACTTTTTAGCGTTCAAAAGCAAAAGTCTGATTGAAACCTCATAATATGCAATCAAAACGGCGTATTATGGGGTTTTTTATTTGTTGTTATTTTACATAGGATGTCATTATGGCTATGCACCCACGTGCAGGACAAAAAGCACAACAGCAAGATTTGCATAATATTCCCGCCCTTGTTGCTAATTATTATTTACTGCAACCTGATCCGAACAACCCACAGCATCAAGTTCAGTTTGGTACATCAGGTCATCGAGGAAGCGCCGATAAGGCAACATTTAACGAAACTCATATTTTAGCTATCGCTCAAGCGGTGGTGGATATTCGCTCTGCGCAAGGAACAGATGGCCCGATCTATATCGGTAAAGATACCCACGCACTCTCAGAACCTGCATTGAGTAGTGTGCTCGAAGTTTTAATTGCCAATGGTGTTGAAGTCATTATTCAAGAAAATAATGGCTATACACCGACCCCTGGTATCTCACACGCTATTTTAACTCATAACCTTGAGCATACGGCTAAAGCCGACGGTATCGTGATTACACCGTCACATAATCCACCACAAGATGGTGGCATTAAATACAACCCAACTCATGGTGGGCCAGCGGAGGGACAGTTAACTCAAGCGATTGAAAATCGAGCCAATCAACTGATTTCTCAAGGTTTAAGTGGTGTAAAACGGGTTTCGATTGTTGAAGCGAAGCAATCCCCTTTATTAAAGCAAGTTGACTTAGTAAAACCCTATATTGATGACTTGGTTAATGTGATTGATATGCAAGCCATTCAGAACGCCAAGCTGAAAATTGGCGTTGATCCACTGGGTGGTAGTGGGATTGATTACTGGCGTCAAATTGGTCAAGCCTACAATCTAGATTTAACCTTGGTCAGTGAAGCGATTGATCCAACCTTCCAATTTATGTCATTAGATAAAGATGGCGTAGTGCGAATGGACTGTTCATCGCCTTATGCAATGGCTGGGCTGTTAGCGTTAAAAGATCAATACGATTTGGCCTTTGGAAATGATCCAGATTATGACCGTCATGGCATCGTAACCCCGCAAGGATTGATGAATCCCAACCATTTCCTCGCCGTTTGTATCGATTACCTTTATCGTCATCGTACGGGATGGAGTACAGAGGTGGCGGTAGGCAAAACCTTAGTATCCAGCGCGATGATTGATAAAGTCGTTGCTGATTTAGGTCGTGAATTATGTGAAGTTCCGGTGGGATTCAAATGGTTTGTGGATGGTCTATATTCGGGTAAATTTGGCTTTGGAGGAGAGGAGAGTGCGGGAGCCTCTTTCTTACGTAAAGATGGTACCCCTTGGTCAACAGACAAAGATGGCATTATTTTATGTTTACTAGCGGCTGAAATTACCGCCGTGACTGGGAAAAATCCTCAGCAATATTATGATGAACTCGCTGCTAAACATGGTGATTCGTATTATAGCCGTATTCAAGCGGTAGCGAATGGGCCACAAAAAGCAGTTTTGAGTAAATTATCACCAGAAATGGTTACGGCTCAGACATTAGCTGGCGATCCGATCACTGCTCGTTTAACCCATGCACCGGGTAATGGTGCCGCCATTGGTGGGCTAAAAGTCACTACTGAATTTGGTTGGTTTGCTGCTCGCCCATCGGGAACGGAAGAGATTTATAAAATCTACTGTGAGAGCTTTAAAGGAGCACAACATCTCGCTCTGATTGAGCATGAAGCGCAGCAAATTGTGAATCAAGTCTTTAGCGACGCAGGTTTGTAAACGCGTTATCAAGGGTTCGTGTAAACGGGGGAAGTACGGAGTGCTTCCCCTTGTTATTTGGGGTGGTTGAACTTGGCTGATGCAGGCCAATGACGCGGCATAATAAACCAAAAAATGCCTGATTCACTTTGGCAATGCACAAACTCCTCATAATGCTGCTCAGCGAAGTCAGTCGGTGATGTTTTTTCTCTGCCGGTTAACCATTGGGGTTTATCTAAAGAGTAGAGTGGTTCATCAATGAGTGAGACTTGGTCTTGATAGCACCAGTGCCCCTGAATTTGGCTACAATTAAGTGAGTAACCTAAGCATTCTTTTGGAATGGGCTCTGCTTGAAATGGATTGGTATATAAACGTCCTTGCATCAGTAAATGCGGCTGGGCATTGGCCCATAATGGATAAGTTTGGCAAAACTCTAAGCGAGTTGAGAGGGAGAGTTGGTGATTGAGCATGTGAGCGAGTTTAATGTCTAGCCGATCTTCTGCATTCGGCCCATACCATAAACCTTGGTGAAGAAGGTAAAATTTGATAGCGACTTCCCAATGCTCATATGCATCCGTGTGGCGATTCTTAGTAATAAAATCAATGGCACCGAGCGTTTTTCCATCTTCGTTAAGCTGGATTTCTTCCGATACTGCATTATAACGCGGGGTGCGAGTAAACAGTTGTTGGCATATAAACTGATAAACAAACCCTAACCTTGGATTCCCTTGATAGTTAGGCCAACGTTGCTCTGGCGCTGGTGGTGTAAAAGGAACCTTTGCCACGAGAGGACAAGAGGCCTCAAACAGGGTTGGGGTTTTGATGACCCAATTGATCAGCGGTGTGATGTCCATATTATTTACTCTTGCGGAGGCGGTACTGTTTTCGACATTCTAGCTTGAAATTGTTATAACCACGTCATGCTAATCAAGTCATGGAACACAAGATGAACAATTTTCAGTTAGAAGCTTTGTTAAATGAGACCTTGTCTCCACAATTAATCAAAGATTACTGCCCGAATGGGCTGCAAGTCGAAGGTAAATCTGACATCAAAAAAATTATCACTGGAGTAACGGCATCTAAGGCATTGATTGAGCAAGCAGTACAACGTCAAGCTGATGCGCTATTGGTTCATCATGGTTATTTTTGGAAGGGGGAACCAGAAGCCATTCGTGGCATGAAAGGTACTCGGTTACGAACATTGATCAAACACGATATTAATTTACTGGCTTATCATTTACCACTTGATATTCATCCTCAACTGGGTAACAACGCGCAGCTAGCACAATTACTGGAGATTGAGGTTGAAGGCGGTTTAGAGGGGCATCCTCAATCGGTGGCTCTATATGGCTGTTTGCGTCATGCGTTGAGTGGTGAAGCGTTAGCGACTAAGATCACTCAAGCACTTGAGCGTTCGCCTTTACACATCGCACCGGAGCAACAAGATAAGCCGATTAAAAAAATTGCTTGGTGTACCGGTGGTGGGCAAGACTATATTACGCTTGCCGCTGAACAGGGCATGGATGCTTTTATTTCGGGAGAAGTCTCTGAGCGCACGACCTATATAGCGCGTGAACTTAATATTCACTATTTTGCTGCAGGTCATCATGCCACAGAGCGTTATGGTGTGAAAGCGTTAGGGGAATGGTTGGCGAGCACACATGGCTTTGAGGTGGAATTTATCGATATCGATAATCCAGTATAAAAAACAAGAGCGAGGCAAACCTCGCTCTTGTTTTACCCAACAAATGTCAGGGAGTTATTCACGTTCATGAAGTGGTTGGAAATCTCTTAGTTTCTGACCAGTATAGAGCTGGCGTGGGCGACCAATTCGGTTTTCTGGATCGCTATGCATTTCATTCCAGTGAGCAATCCAACCAATGGTGCGTGACATAGCAAAAATAACCGTGAACATTGAGATTGGAATACCAATGGCTTTTAAAATAATACCTGAATAGAAGTCTACGTTAGGATAGAGTTTCTTCTCAATAAAGTATTCATCTGAAAGTGCTATGCGCTCTAGTTCCATCGCCACATCCAAGAGCGGATCTTGAATATTGAGTTCTTTCAATACGTCATGACACGCTTCGCGCATTACGGTCGCACGAGGATCGTAGTTTTTATACACCCGATGGCCGAAGCCCATTAAACGGAATGGATCATCTTTGTCTTTCGCGCGCTCGACATATTCAGGGATCTTATCCACGGAACCGATTTCTTCCAACATACGTAGGCAAGCTTCATTGGCTCCACCATGAGCAGGCCCCCATAGTGATGCGATACCTGCGGCAATACAAGCAAAAGGATTTGCTCCTGAAGAACCCGCAAGACGTACGGTTGAGGTGGATGCATTTTGCTCGTGATCCGCGTGCAAGGTAAAGATTTTATCCATAGCACGGGCAACGATAGGATTCACTTCATACTCTTCACATGGGTTAGCAAACATCATGTGCAAGAAGTTTTCTGCATAAGTCAGATCATTGCGTGGATAAATAAAAGGCTGACCAATGGAATATTTATAACACATGGCTGCGAGGGTCGGCATCTTAGATAACAAGCGGTAAGCTGCGATCTCGCGGTGTGTATCATTGTTAATATCGAGCGAATCGTGGTAGAAAGCCGCTAATGCACCGACCACGCCACACATCACCGCCATTGGGTGCGCATCACGACGGAAGCCATGAAAGAAACTCGCTATTTGCTCGTGAACCATAGTATGGCGGGTCACGGTTTTTTTAAATTCATCGTATTGCTGTCGAGTTGGTGCTTCACCATAAAGCAAGATGTAACAAACTTCTAAATAATCTGCGTTATTGGCTAATTGATCGATAGGATAACCTCGGTGTAATAAAACACCTTTATTACCGTCAATATAAGTGATTTGAGATTCACAAGATGCAGTGGCAAGAAAACCCGGATCAAAGGTAAAGTAGCCATTTGAACCTAACTGACGAACATCGATTACTTGAGGACCGAGGGTCCCGTCCATGATCGGCAGTTCAATGGGCGCTTTTCCTTCAATATGAAGGGTTGCTTTCTTATCTGCCATAACAATCTCCTTTGTTTATTATTTAATCCGTCCAGGATGTTTGTGTGTCATTCTTGTACGTCTGATCTCATTTAAAGTCAATTTTTCTCCTCTGTTGTGTGCACTTACTTTGATTTTTTATACATATAAAGTTAAAAATCTGTTCTGTGTAGCAAAAATTGTTACATTATTTGTTGTATAATGTTGCCAGCCGCATAACGGCATAGCAAAATTTGGTAAAAATCATATTAATTCAGCATAAAAAGCAAACTCAACGTTATTATTCTGAGTTTATTTTTAACTTATATTTTACATTTTTATCATATTAATCAAGATGAATCTGTTTAGTTTAGGTCGGATTTTATTGGTTTATTACTAAATTTCATTCATAACTATAAATGCTTCAAGAGCTGAGTGAGCAAGCCCGTGAAAGAAAGAAAGTTAAGACCTGTTAATTTAGATTTACAGACTATCAGCTTTCCGATCACCGCAATCGCCTCTATCCTCCATCGAGTGGCGGGTATTATTACGTTTGTCGCGGTCGGTATTTTGCTATGGTTATTATCCCTTTCCTTATCCTCTCCGGTTGGATTTATGGAGGCGAGTGAAATCGTCAGCGGTTTCTTCGTTAAATTTATTCTCTGGGGCATCTTAACCGCGTTGGCCTACCATATTATTGGCGGTATCCGTCACTTGATCATGGATTTAGGTTATTTTGAAGAACTAGATACCGGTTCTATGACAGCCAAAGTATCCATGGTCATGACGGTGATTTTCTCGTTATTAGCGGGGGTGTGGTTATGGTAAAACATGTCTCTTCATTAGGACGCAATGGTGTTCACGATTTCTTGTTAATTCGAGCGACGGCGATCATTTTAACCTTATACACCATCTATATGGTGAGTTTTTGCGCATTCACTGACCTCTCATATTTATCTTGGACACAATTCTTTGGCAGTACACTGACTAAAGTATTTACCATGCTGGCCCTGGTTTGCATTCTTATCCATGGCTGGATTGGTTTATGGCAAGTGATTACCGACTATATTAAGTGCTCAAAATTGCGTGGCGTGCTGCAACTTGTCGTGATCGTGACCTTATTAGGCTACTTTTTTTCTGGATTATTTGTACTGTGGGGTGTGTAAGTGACTATTCCTGTTCGTGAGTTTGATGCCGTTGTGATTGGCGCAGGTGGTGCAGGGATGCGTGCTGCACTACAAATATCAGAGCAAGGTTTAACCTGTGCTTTACTTTCTAAAGTTTTTCCAACCCGCTCTCATACTGTCTCAGCTCAAGGTGGTATTACCGTGGCGTTGGGTAACTCACATAAAGATAACTGGCAGTGGCATATGTACGACACTGTGAAAGGTTCAGACTACATTGGCGATCAAAACGCCATTGAGTACATGTGTAAAAATGGCCCAGAATCCGTGATTGAGCTAGAGCGAATGGGGCTGCCTTTTTCTCGTTTTGACGATGGGAGTATTTACCAACGTCCATTTGGGGGGCAATCGAAAGAGTTTGGTGGTGAACAGGCGGCCCGTACTGCGGCCGCGGCTGACCGAACTGGCCACGCTTTGCTGCATACGCTTTATCAGCAAAACATTAAACACAAAACCACGATTTTTTCAGAATGGTACGCACTTGACTTAGTTAAAAATCAAGATGGTGCGGTACTCGGCTGCACTGCCTTGTGTATGGAAACCGGAGAAATCTGTTACTTTAAATCTAAGGCGACCATTCTGGCAACCGGTGGTGCTGGGCGAATTTATGCCTCAACCACTAACGCACACATTAATACGGGTGATGGTGTCGGAATGGCACTGCGAGCCGGTGTTCCGATGCAAGATATGGAAATGTGGCAGTTCCACCCAACAGGGATTGCAGGGGCTGGTGTCTTAGTCACAGAAGGTTGTCGTGGTGAAGGTGGCTATCTACTCAACAAAGATGGTGAGCGTTTTATGGAGCGTTATGCGCCCAATGCGAAAGACCTTGCTGGACGCGATGTCGTTGCGCGCTCAATGATGATCGAAATTCGAGAGGGACGAGGTTGTGATGGCCCATGGGGGCCTCATATCAAGCTTAAACTCGATCACTTAGGTAAAGAGGTGTTGGAATCCCGTTTGCCCGGCATTTGTGAGTTGTCTCGTACTTTTGCCCATGTTGACCCCGTTAAAGAGCCGATTCCCGTTATTCCAACCTGTCATTATATGATGGGAGGAGTGCCGACTCAGGTTTCAGGACAAGCCTTAAAACAAGATGCAGCAGGCAAAGATATTGAAGTGCAAGGTTTGTTTGCTTGTGGAGAAATTGCTTCTGTTTCGGTTCATGGGGCAAACCGTCTAGGAGGAAACTCACTGCTTGACCTTGTGGTGTTTGGACGTGCAACGGGATTACATCTTGGCGAAACATTGGCAGCACAAGCTGAAGCTCGCCCTGCTACTCAATCCGATATTGAAGCTTCTTTGGCTCGAACTATGCGTTGGGAAACGAGTCAAGGTGGTGAAGATCCCGTTCAAATCCGTAAAGATCTTCAAAGCTGTATGCAAAATAGTTTTTCCGTTTTCCGTGAAGGGGAAGCCATGGCAACCGGGCTTGAAGAACTGAAAGTGATTCGAGATCGTCTCAACAACGCTCATTTAGCGGATAAATCAAAAGAGTTTAATACGCAGCGTATTGAATGTTTAGAGCTAGACAACTTAATGGAAACGGCATTTTCTACCGCCGTCGCGGCGAATTATCGGACAGAGAGCCGTGGAGCCCATGCTCGTTTTGACTATCCTGATCGTGATGATGCAAACTGGTTATGTCATTCTATTTACAATCCGGAAACTGAACAGATGAGCAAACGTGATGTAAATATGTCACCGGTTCATCGCGAAGCTTTTCCGCCGAAAATTCGTACGTACTAAGGGAGGAATAACGAATGAAACTGAACTTCTCTTTGTATCGCTACAATCCGGATGTCGATAAAAAGCCTTATATGAAAGACTATCTACTTGAAGTCGAAGAAGGCTCGGATATGATGGTATTGGATGCACTGATTTTATTGAAAGAGCAAGATCCAACCATTGCGTTTCGTCGTTCATGTCGTGAGGGAGTGTGTGGCTCTGATGGCTTAAATATGAACGGTAAAAATGGGTTAGCCTGTATTACACCATTATCCAGCTTGAAAGGGAGCAAAATCGTTATTCGCCCTTTACCTGGTTTACCGGTTGTACGTGATTTAATCGTTGATATGACGCAGTTCTATGATAATTACGCAAAAGTGAAGCCGTTTTTGATTTCAGATGGCGAATTACCACCATCACGGGAGCATTTACAGCTACCGGAAGATCGTGAGCATCTCGATGGTTTGTACGAATGTATCATGTGTGCTTGTTGCTCTACTTCTTGCCCTTCTTTCTGGTGGAATCCGGATAAATTTATAGGGCCAGCAGGCTTATTAGCCGCTTACCGGTGGCTAATTGATAGCCGTGATACGGCAACGGATGAGCGTTTATCAAATCTTGACGATGCATTTAGCGTTTTTCGTTGCCATGGCATTATGAATTGTGTAAGTGTTTGTCCTAAAGGATTAAACCCAACAAAAGCGATTGGCCATATTAAATCGATGTTGGTGAATCGCTCGGTTTAGATGAAAAAATTGCAGGCCTTCGGGCCTGCCTTTGTAGCTCGGCGTAAGACCGAAGCAAATGTGAAAACTACTGGTTAAGGGAAAATAATGCACAACGGCGTGATGAAGGCATGGCTCGAGTCTTCACACTTGGCTGGCGCCAATGCAACGTATGTAGAAGATCTCTACGAACTGTATCTAAGTGATCCCGATCTGGTAAGTGAGGAGTGGAAACGTGTTTTTGAAGGTTTGCCTGCGCAGCCTGATCATGTGGTTGAACAACCCCATTCGCGTATCCGTGATTACTTCCGACGACTCGCTCAAGAGACAAAGCATTACAGTGTCCAAGTTAGTGATCCTGAAGTCGATGCAAAGCAAGTAAAAGTTCTGCAGCTAATTAATGCGTACCGCTTTCGCGGACATGAAGCCGCTCAACTCGATCCTCTGGGTTTATGGAAACGCCCACCGGTGGCGGAACTCGCCCCCTCGTTCCACAACCTAACTGAAGATGACATGGAAGAAACGTTCAACGTCGGCTCTTTTGCCGTTGGCGCGGACACCATGAAGTTGAAAGATATCTATCAATCGTTAAATAAAATTTATTGTGGTTCGATCGGTGCAGAATACATGCACATGACGGATACAGAGCAAAAACGTTGGATTCAACAGCGTTTGGAACCAGTATTAGGAACCCCCTCTTTTACCCTCGATGAAAAACGAACTTTTCTCGATGAATTAACGGCTGCGGAAGGGTTGGAGCGTTATCTTGGTGCGAAATTCCCTGGAGCAAAACGTTTTTCTTTGGAAGGGGGAGACGCCTTAATTCCGATGACGAAAGAATTGATTCGTCATGCTGGTAAAAGTGGTATGCGAGAAGTGGTGATCGGCATGGCTCACCGCGGACGCTTAAATATGCTCGTTAACGTATTGGGTAAAAAACCGCAGGATCTGTTTGACGAATTCGCCGGTAAGCATGGTGAATCATGGGGAACGGGAGATGTAAAATATCACCAAGGTTTTTCGGCTGATTTTGCCACAGAAGGCGGTGATGTTCATTTGGCTTTAGCCTTTAACCCCTCACATTTAGAAATTGTAAACCCAGTGGTAATGGGGTCGGTTCGTGCTCGACAGGATCGTTTAGGTGATTCCGAAGGGAGTCGAGTTCTGCCAATTACCATTCATGGTGATTCTGCGGTGACTGGGCAAGGGGTGGTTGCTGAAACTTTTAATATGTCACAGGCTCGAGGCTATTGTGTCGGTGGAACGGTTCGAATTGTTATTAATAACCAAGTCGGATTTACCACCTCAAATCCTCGTGATACCCGTTCAACCATGTACTGTACAGATATCGCTAAGATGGTACAGGCTCCGATTTTCCATGTGAACTCTGATGATCCAGAGGCGGTTGCATTTGTGACTCGTATGGCCTTGGATTATCGTAATGAGTTCAAACGCGATGTGGTGATTGAACTGGTGTGCTATCGCCGCCATGGTCATAACGAAGCGGATGAACCGAACGCCACACAACCTTTGATGTATCAAAAAATCAAAAAACATCCAACGCCTCGTAAGCTCTATGCCGATGTTTTGATTGAACGTAATGAAAGCGATATCGAAACGGCCACCCAACTGGTCAATGAATACCGTGACGCATTAGATCATGGTGAAGTGGTGGTTAAAGAGTGGCGACCGATGACGATGCACTCAGTCGATTGGTCACCTTATATTGGGCATGATTGGAATGAAGCTTGGGACAATGAATTCTCACTCGAGCGTTTACAAGAACTAGGCCAGAAAATTTGCCAATATCCTGAAAGTCATAAATTACAAAGTCGAGTAGAAAAGATCTACCACGATCGGATGTCGATGGTGTTGGGTGAAAAAATGCTCGATTGGGGGATGGCTGAAACATTAGCGTATGCAACATTAGTGGATGATGGGCAACGTATTCGTATCTCCGGACAAGACTCAGGGCGTGGTACTTTTTTCCATCGCCACTCGGTCTTACATAACCAAGCTGATGCGAGTACCTATATTCCATTAGCGAATGTTCATGATAAACAAGGTCCCTTTGAAGTCATTGACTCGGTATTGTCTGAAGAAGCCGTGTTGGCCTTTGAGTATGGCTACGCGACGGCAGAACCAGGCGGGTTAACCATTTGGGAAGCCCAGTTTGGCGATTTTGCCAATGGTGCTCAGGTGGTTATCGACCAATTTATTTCATCGGGCGAGCAAAAGTGGGCTCGTTTATGTGGCCTGACCATGCTGCTCCCTCATGGATATGAAGGCCAAGGCCCAGAGCATTCATCGGCGCGTTTAGAACGCTACTTGCAGCTTTGTGCAGAACAAAATATGCAGGTTGTGGTGCCTTCAACGCCAGCACAGGTCTATCACATGCTGCGTCGTCAAGTGGTACGTAAAATGCGTCGACCCTTGATTGTTATGTCACCGAAGTCTCTGTTGCGTCATCCACTTTGTGTATCGAGTATGCACGACCTTGCGGAAGGGACTTTTTTACCGGCTATTGGTGAGTTGGATAACCTTGAGCCAGCTAACGTCAAGCGAGTTGTTTTCTGTTCGGGTAAAGTGTACTACGACCTACTTGAACAGCGTCGAAATAATAACCAAGAAGATGTGGCAATTGTTCGCATTGAACAGCTTTATCCTTTCCCCCTTGAAGAAGTACAAGCCGCGATTGCACCATATTCGAATGTGGTTGATTACGTATGGTGTCAAGAAGAGCCACAAAACCAAGGGGCTTGGTATTGTAGCCAACATAACTTCCGCGCTGCGATTCCTGTTGGAGCAGAGCTTAAATATGCGGGTCGACCAGCTTCTGCATCACCGGCCGTCGGTTATATGTCGGTTCATATGAAACAACAAAAAGCGTTAGTTGAAGACGCTTTGACCCTAGCTTAAGAACTAGAAGTAAAAGGAAGAGACAGATTATGACAGTTGAAATTCTGGTTCCAGATTTACCTGAATCAGTTGCAGATGCAACCGTAGCGACATGGCACAAACAACCGGGAGATGCGGTCGATCGAGATGAAGTGATTGTTGAGATCGAAACGGATAAAGTGGTGTTAGAAGTTCCAGCTCCGGAAGCAGGTATGTTGGAAGCCATTTTAGAACAAGAAGGCGCGACCGTTTTGTCTAAGCAACTCTTAGCTCGGCTTAAACCGGGTGCGGTTGCAGGTGAACCAACACAAGATAGTACGGCAGCGACAGAACCGTCTCCCGATAAACGTCACAAAGCCGTTCTCACCGAAGAAACCAATGACGCGTTAAGTCCAGCGGTTCGTCGTTTATTAGCAGAGCACAGTTTACAGCCCTCACAGGTGAAAGGCTCCGGTGTCGGTGGACGCATTACTCGGGAAGACGTCGAAGCATACCTAGCCACCCAACAAGCACAGCCAGAAGTTGAACAAACGTCGACAGTTGCACCCGTGGCAGCACGTAGTGAGAAACGAGTACCGATGACTCGTTTACGCAAACGTATTGCTGAACGTTTATTAGAAGCGAAAAATAGCACAGCGATGTTGACGACGTTTAACGAAGTCAATATGAAGCCTATCATGCAACTGCGTAAACAATATCAAGATCGGTTTGAGAAGAAGCATGGCATTCGTTTAGGTTTCATGTCTTTCTATGTTAAAGCGGTAACCGAAGCACTGAAGCGTTATCCTCAAGTTAACGCTTCGCTTGATGGGGATGATATCGTTTACCACAATTTCTTCGACATCAGTATTGCAGTCTCAACACCGCGTGGTTTAGTGACACCGGTATTGCGGGACTGTGACACGTTAGGCCTTGCTCAGATCGAGAAAGGGATTAAAGAGTTAGCCGAGAAAGGGCGTGATGGTAAGTTAACGGTGGATGAACTGATTGGCGGAAATTTCACCATCACAAATGGCGGAGTTTTCGGTTCTTTAATGTCAACACCTATCATTAACCCACCGCAAGCGGCGATTTTAGGAATGCATAAAATCCAAGATCGAGCCATGGTGGTGGATGGTCAGATTGAAATCTTACCCATGATGTATTTGGCATTATCTTATGATCACCGATTAATTGATGGTCGAGAGTCAGTCGGCTTCCTCGTCACGGTGAAAGAGTTACTGGAAGATCCAGCACGCCTATTATTGGATGTATAAAATTTAGACGTGATGAACGTTTAAGTACGGGGCCGGATCTGCTCAACATCCGGCCATATTGATAAGCCATTTGGCTAGTCATTGAGAGTACCCCTACAGACGTACAGCTCAACAAAGCGTTGGGCTATATGGAATAAAAATATACAAATGGAATAACACAATGAATTTGCATGAATATCAAGCCAAACAGCTGTTTGCAGAATTCGGTTTGCCTGTCCCGGAAGGCTATGCCTGTGATACCCCGCAAGAAGCTTTTGAAGCGGCAGGGCGCATTAGTACCGTTAAGAAGGTCGTGAAATGTCAGGTTCATGCTGGCGGTCGTGGCAAAGCAGGCGGTGTTGAACTGCATGAAAGCAAAGAGGGTGTGAAAGAGTTTGCCCAAAAATGGTTAGGAAAAAATCTCGTGACCTACCAAACCGATGCAAATGGGCAACCGGTTTCAAAAATTTTAGTCGAAGAAGCGTCAAATATTGCCAATGAACTCTATTTAGGGGCTGTAGTTGACCGAGCTACCCGTCGTATCGTCTTTATGGCTTCGACTGAAGGTGGGGTTGAAATTGAAAAAGTGGCACAAGAAACACCAGAGCTGATTCATAAAGCGGCGATTGACCCTCTCGTTGGCCCTCAAGCCTATCAAGGCCGAGAACTCGCATTTAAACTTGGTCTACAAGGTGAGCAGATTAAACAGTTTGTCAAAATCTTTATGGGGTTAGGACACATGTTTACTCAATATGATCTTGCTCTGTTAGAAATTAACCCACTTGTCGTGACTGCAGAGGGGAATCTACTCTGTTTGGATGGCAAAATTAATATCGATTCAAATGCGCTGTATCGTCAGCCTAAACTGCGTGAAATGCATGATTCCTCTCAGGAGGATGCGCGTGAAGCGCACGCTGCGCAATGGGAGCTTAACTATGTTGCTCTTGACGGAAATGTCGGCTGTATGGTGAATGGTGCCGGCCTTGCTATGGGGACGATGGATATTGTTAACCTGCATGGTGGAAAACCTGCAAACTTTCTTGATGTGGGCGGTGGTGCGACCAAAGAGCGTGTGGCAGAAGCATTCAAGATCATTTTGTCGGACGATAATGTAAAAGCAGTATTAGTTAATATTTTTGGTGGCATTGTTCGCTGTGACATGATTGCTGAAGGGATCATCGGCGCGGTGAAAGAAGTCGGTGTTGAAGTTCCTGTGGTGGTTCGCCTTGAAGGAACCAATGCGGAAATTGGCCGTGAGGTATTAGCAAAATCAGGTTTAGATATTATCGCCGCTGAGTCATTGACAGACGCAGCGAAGAAGGTCGTTGCTGCTGCGGAGGGCAAATAATAATGTCAGTATTAATTAATAAAGAGACCAAAGTTATTTGTCAGGGATTTACTGGTGGTCAAGGAACATTCCATTCTGAACAATCCATTGCTTATGGTACCCAAATGGTAGGAGGCGTTTCTCCTGGTAAAGGCGGAACCACCCACCTAGGTTTACCCGTGTTTAATACTGTACGAGAAGCCGTTGAAGCAACCGGCGCGACGGCATCGGTGATCTATGTTCCAGCCCCGTTCTGTAAGGATGCGATTTTAGAAGCGATTGATGCAGGTATTCAGTTAATTGTGACTATCACGGAAGGTATTCCGACGATTGACATGATTGATGTCAAAGTAAAGCTAGAAGAAACCGGCGTACGTATGATTGGCCCAAACTGTCCGGGAGTGATTACTCCGGACGAGTGCAAAATTGGCATTATGCCGGGCCATATTCATAAGAAAGGTAAAGTTGGGATCGTATCTCGCTCGGGTACATTAACTTATGAAGCGGTGAAACAAACCACGGATGAAGGGTTTGGGCAATCTAGCTGTGTGGGAATTGGCGGCGATCCGATTCCAGGTTCGAACTTTATTGATATTTTAAAACTATTCCAAGCCGATCCTGAAACCGAAGCTATTGTAATGATTGGTGAAATAGGCGGAACCGCTGAAGAAGAAGCAGCAGCCTTCATTAAAGAGAATGTGACTAAGCCAGTCGTTTCATATATTGCCGGTGTAACCGCGCCTCCGGGTAAGCGAATGGGGCACGCGGGAGCGATTATTTCTGGCGGTAAAGGGACGGCAGATGAGAAATTTGCCGCGCTTGAATCGGCCGGCGTTAAAACGGTGAAAAGTTTGGCCGAAATAGGCCAAGCTTTACGCGAAGTGACTGGTTGGTAAGGGGTATATCCTTCTGACTTGAAGCTTCTGGGGTGTTGGCCACGCTCGTTCACCCTAATCACATCGCCTGTCTAGGCTCATGGGGATGATGAGAGCCACCGAAGTTTGGTGGCTCTTTTTATAGCGATTAGCGCTGGTTAATAAACTGACTTAACATAAACATTATCGCGGCACTGACGACCACTGATGGCCCGGCAGGGGTATCAAATTGCCAAGAGAGAGAAAGCCCAGTTAAGACGCAGACAATACCAATCAAAGAGGCGATGATCGCCATTTGCTCAGGTGTTTTTGCCATACGTCTTGCCGTCGCCGCAGGAATAATCATTAACGATGTCATGATCAATGCGCCGACAAACTTCATGCCAACCGCAATAACTACGCCGATCAGCAGCATCAAGACCAAACGCATTAACTCAATATTAACCCCTTCAACACTGGCAAGCTCTTCATTGACGCTACTCGAAAGCAAGGGACGCCAGAAAAGATAAACCACAATACTGACTGCAATGACGCCACTCCAGATAAACCAGAGATCCATCGGACTTACCGCAAGTAAATCACCAAATAAATAACCCATAAGATCAATGCGTACATTATCGAGAAAACTGACCGCAATCAGGCCAAGTGATAGAGAGCTGTGAGCTAAAATGCCGAGTAATGTATCGGTCGCAATCAGTTTTTGTCTTTGCATGGTGACTAAAATGATAGCAAGCCCCAAGCAGCAAATGAGTAAGGCAAAGTAGAGATTAATGTCGAGCAAAAAACCAAGAGCAAGACCAAGTAAGGAGGCATGTGCGAGAGTATCGCCAAAGTAGGCCATTCGACGCCAAACGACAAACGAACCGAGTGGGCCTGCTATAATTGCAATTCCGATACCGGCAGCGATAGAGGGTAATAAAAACTCAATCATGGTGATGGTGACCGTGTGAATGATGGGAACAAACTTGAGCCTCTCCTTTTACTGGCTGGCCCGCTAAATCATGATGATGTTGGTGATTATGTTGATAAAAGGCCAGCGTTTCGCGGCTACGGTGGCCAAATAATGCAAGATAGCTTGGGTGTTGTGAAATATCTGCAGGAGAGCCAGAACAACAAATATGGTGATGTAAACAAATCACTTCATCAGTTTTTGCCATCACTAAGTGTAAGTCATGGGAAACCATAAAAACGGCACAATGGAAACGAAGACGAATCGCATCGATTAAATCATAAAGATCGATTTGTCCTTGCACATCGACACCTTGAGCCGGCTCATCTAGCACTAAAATATCTGGCCGCTGTAATAATGCACGAGCAAGCAGTACCCGTTGATTTTCACCACCCGATAATTTATGCATGTCACTATGGTTAAGGTGCTCCGCACCAACTAAGAGCAACGCTTCATTGAGCTCTTGCGGACTGTATTTACCAGCAAGGCGAAGAAAACGATTCACACTCAGCGGTAAGGTATCATTGAGCTTGAGTTTTTGAGGAACATAGCCGATTTTGATGTTTTTTTCTCGCCAGATTGAACCTGAGTCTTGCTGATGTAAGCCCAGTAAAACTCGGACTAGGGTGGATTTTCCTGCGCCATTCGGGCCGATTAACGTTGTAATTTTGCCGCGAGACAGCGACAGGTTGATGTTGTCTAGAACTCGGCGCTGATTGAAATCAACACAGATGTCATGCAATTCAATTAGCGTTGACATGAAAGAAACTCATTTGCAATTAAGTGATGTTATAATGTAACATTTCGAATCAACGAACGCTACCAGCAGGAAATTGTATCATGTTATCTAGATTGACATTGATTGTTATATTAACCGCATTACCTTCTATGGTGTGGGCAAGCGATATTTTGACCAGTATAAAACCAATCCAAATGATCACTCAGGAGCTAACCGTGCAAATGAGCACGCCGGATGTGCTTGTCTCCGCCAATGCTTCGCCACACGATTATGCGCTTCGGCCTTCTGACGTAAAGCGGATTCGTCAAGCCGATTTGGTCATTTGGTTTGGTCCTGATCTGGAGCCATTTCTTGAAAAATCGCTCAGTCAACACCGCAATGTATTGACCTTAAGTGAGATTCCTAACTTAGCATTACGAGCTTATCGTGAAGAGGCATCACATCATCATGAGGGACATCATCATGGAACCCATGATCCGCATTTCTGGCTTGGTGTGGAACAAGTCAAAACGGTAGCACACGCTATAGCGGAGCGTCTCAGTGATACCGACCCCGAGAATAGTAAAACCTACCAAGATAATTTAGCACAATTTCTGGTGAAGTTAGATAAGACGGATAAAGCCATCACTCAGCAGTTAACTTCGGTCAGCCGTAAGCCTTATTACGTGTTTCATGATGCGTATGCCTATTTTGAGGAGCGGTATGGGCTGAATAATATTGGCCATTTTACTGTGAGCCCAGATCGTAAGCCTGGTGCAAAAACATTAATTAATATTCGTAATGACTTAGCTCATCATCGTGCTGTCTGTGTGTTTTCTGAGCCTCAATTTCAACCTGCAGTGATTGAAACCGTAGTTCGAGGCAGTCAAGCCAATATTGGTATTTTAGATCCATTGGGGGCTGAGACTGCGGTACAAATGGGAAGCTATTTTACATTTCTTGAGCAATTAGCGAATAGTTTTTATACCTGTTTATCGCAATAGTTGAGTGGCAACGGCAACCAAGGCTCAGAGTGATTCTTTTATGCCTGAATCACTTAAACTTGTGATTTGTGTGTACCGTTTCCCTTGTTTAGGGGGCTTTTGAGGGCCGGCTTACTTTGCTCGTGTTGGCAAAGTAAGCCGGCCGTTATTGCGAATCATTTCAAAAGCAATACGTCACATCACAGATTTTTCAATTATCCCTACCTAATTCAACTCATTTAGCTAAAATACGCTACAGTTGTTTATCTCAATACTCCCCGCTAATTCATGTTTAACCGCCTTGATTTATTCACATCCAAACGCGAGAGTTTGCAAGGTTAATCGGTCGATGTATTATTTAATTCGCCTTGGAAAATAACGATATAAACAAGGGGGGGGCGTGTGTTTCATCTATCGGTTAAAGGAATGACTTTGTACCGCTTATTATCCGTTGCCTTTTTAATGCTAGGGCTATTGTTGCCAGCTATGCAGGCGTTCAGTTCGACTCCCTTAACCTTTTATTCCCTACCCACGTTATCACAGGGAAGAGTATTTGTTGCGCAAAACTTATTCCCAGGGGATGAAGGGGGGATTTGGATTCATGATACCGATGGAAAAGTGGTTTTTTTTGATGGGCAAACCATACTACCGAGGCGAGGTTCTGCTTTACCGAAAAATTATCAACACTTAACCTATTTACAAGGTGCATTTTGGACCTTTGTCGATAATGAACTTTATCGTACTTATCCGGGAAGAGAGTCGGAAAGAGTATTGGTTCTGACACCGGGGGTCACCATTAAGAATATTGGTACGTCTAGTGGGTATCTGTGGTTAACCGATGATCAGTTTTTCTATACTTACCGTATCGCTGATGGTGAATTGCAAACTTTTTCATTAAGTAAACTTTATCAACTTAATCAAGCAAGCCAAATTATAATTAATGATGCGGTGAAAATACGAACTCGGTGGGTTTTAGCGACCAATGTGGGGACTTACTTATCGACAGATAAGCAATTTACTCACATCACTCAGTCTGGAAAACATACCATCAAAAAACTGTTATTTTCAGCGCACAGAAACCACTTACTGGTTGGTACACATCGCGGGGCATTGTTGATTGACCTAGACAATCCAAGCAAGGTGTTAAAAAGAATTGGTGAATCGTCAGTTTCTAGCATGATTGAAACCAACGATGGCTATTGGGTGGGGACAGACAGTGGACTTCGTATCTATTCGTTGTCTAGAGATGAAATTAGCGATTTTTCTGAAATAAAACACACAAGTTATGGCTTGCCAGATGGGAAAGTTTACGCTTTAGCGCATGACCAATATCAAGGGATCTGGATAGCCACTCAGCAAGGCGTCCGTTACGTTTCACTTTTTAGTCAGATGTTGACTCGTTATTTTCCGAATCAATCTTCTGATATACCCACAAACTCCGCGGTAAAAAAAATACAGTATTTGAATCAATCAAACCGCTATTTCTTAATAAATCAAGACGGTCTTTTTTTGCTTGATCCGAACAATAAAAGCCAAAATCGTTTGATTCATAAAGGAGGGGTTAATGATATTGAGCAAATCGGTCAAGTGCTTTGGATCGCTAGCGACGATGGAGTATCTTATTATCCGTTATCGTCGGATCATCGTGCTTTGTTACCCCCAATTCCTCAAACATTAAGAAGCCACAAAACTGATTTTTTAGCGGTTGATCAACATGGCATCTTATGGGGAATTTCGACCGATTGCCTTTGGTCTTACAATCCGAACAATCATCGTTATATTGACTATAGCCAAGAATGGTTAGCAGCACAGGATTCATCACTCAAATTAACTTGGTTACACACCAGCTCAAGGTATGGGCTGTTAATAGGTAGTGAGCAAGGGGTATATCAGTTTAATAATGATAAAATCATCTATTACAAAGATAGTGCTTCTTATGGTAGTACTATCCAAGTTGTGGAAGCAGAAGATGGCCGGCTTTGGTTTTTAACTGAGTTTGAGGTTTTTCATTTTCAACCGCTTCAGCACTTGGTGCGTACGCTGCCTTTAATCGAAGAAAATTTGCGCCTGAAATGTTTACTTTTAACTTCTCAAGGATTGTGGCTTTCTTCATCGAAAGGATTAACCCTTTACCACTTTGATGGTTCAGTAAAAAAACATATCGGCTCCCCTTATGGCTTGATTAACAATGAATTTCAAACGAGAGCGTGTGCCGTTGGAGGCGAGGAGAGTAACGAAACGTTGCTATTTGCCGCTCGTGAAGGATTTGTTCATTTCCAAAGCCAACAGATCGCAGAGGCACCGATTCCACGCTTTCCTATTATATTGAGCCAAGTGAATATCGATCATCGTCTTGCTCATATTGGTGGCCTTGCGGGACAAACATTAAGTGTTGATTATGGAAAAGCGATCAGCTTTCATTTTGGTTCGTTTTCCCACCTTGGTAACAAATATATCGAGTTTCGACTCAATGAAGAGGAGTGGCATCCTTTTGAAGGGCCACATTTGACCCTCGATCACCTTTTTCCTGGTGATTATCATCTATCACTTCGAGATCAACACAATCCGGATCAGATCGCGACTTGGAGCTTTAAAGTTGTTGAACCTTGGTACTTGTCAGTTTTTGCCTTGATAAGTTACTTACTCTTTGTGATCGTCTTGATCCTGTTAGTGATTCATTGGCGTTCGAGAGTGATGTCGCGCTTGAACGACGATTTACGTCAACAAGTGGCATTAAAAACACGTCAAGCTCAACAACAAAGTAAATGGTTGATTCATCATAACCAACAGTTACGTAAGAAAATTCAGATTCGTCAGCTATGGTTTAAGCAGTGGTTACTAAAAAATCAATCGTTACTTACCCTGTTAGTAGAAAAGGCGGCAGCAAATCAATCTAATGCGTTAATTGGTGTCGCGGAACGATTAAGTTATCATTTTAAGCAAATTAACGTGTTGAATGATGGTTGGGGAGCAAAGGGTATGTGCCAACCCCTTGGCCCAGTTTTAAAAACCATGCTCGAAGGTTGGAAACACGATTTTGAGCAAGCTGACATTAAAATTAGCTGCGATATTGATGAACAGCTGCCGAATATGTCTCTCAAACAACCAGGATTAGATAGCATATTCAATCTTATTTTTTCTGATGCATTAAATCGACTTCATCGGCATCAGACCTTAACAATTAAAGGAATACAACGAGGAAAAAGTGTCGTTGTGACTATCACGGATTTTGGTGAAGCACCGCAACAGTTAGCGCAGCAGAGGCTTATTTTAAATGAGCACAAGACACAAACATTAGACGATGTCATTCAGTTAACTGGAGGATATCTGCAGTTATTTTCTTCTTCTGAACGTAACTTAATTGAGTTAACTTGGCCTGCTCAGATTCAAACGGCAGAGCACAGTGCTGCCGAACTTCACTTAGCTTCTGATGTTTCTGAATCTCACTGGTTAAGTAAGTTGGAAAAGATTATTGGTGAACATTATTCCGACCCTGAATTTACCACATCTGTAGCAGCAGCTTTGATGTATGTGTCTGAGCGCAGTCTGCAGCGTCGTTTTAAAAATGCAACGGGCAAAACGTTTAAAGAATATCTCACTGAATACCGCCTCGATCAAGCTTGTCGCTTATTAATCAATGGCGAGAAAGTTTCTCAGGTCGCCTTTCTTTGTGGATTTAACGATCCCTCTTATTTTAGCCAACGCTTTAAGTCGCACTTTGGTCTCTCGCCATCCCAGTTTGCTGAGGATGACATTTCATCATCTTAACTCGGTAGGCAACAGGCTCTATACCCTTCCTACTTGAAGCTGCAGGGGGGGGCTACGTTCTTTCACCCCAATCACATAGGCCTGTCTATGTGATTGGGGATTCACTCACTTGCCGCCTACCTGCAACTCCAAGTTGTTTGGATATAGATCATTAACAACCAGATCATTAACAATGGTATCTCGTTTACCTTAGGGTGGGGGATTGTGTCGACAAAGTGGATAGATGAGACATGATAAAAAAAGATCGTGGTATAGCCGGGGGGACTATACCACGGGCGTCAATGACACCTTCGCTTGCTGCCGGAGTGATATGTGCAGTGCCATATCACCTCTGGAGTTCTATCGATGGGGACAATCCCCGTTGACAAAATCACTATAACCAAGCTGACTTTTTTTACTTATAAAATTAACGACAATATCACCTGATAAAAGCGACATTAATTTAATTTAACTGTATCTATTTGTTTTTAAAGGTTTTTTATTACTTTCTTTTCAGCGGTCATTTCGTGGTCTGATCAGTTTGATAAGATTGATAAATAATTTGACGTTTTTAACGGAGGGGGTTTTAGCGAAAGTAACGAGAAAATTTACGCAATCTTTGATTTCACACAATGACTAACAGGATTTGTCGGCGTATTATTCTGGTTAGAAATAAAAATCCTTCTCATTTACAATGCGGTTTGTGTGGCGACCAATGAAACTATCAGAATTAAAAGTCGGTGAGTCAGGTCTCATCGTAGCGTTGAACGAATTATCGTTAGATATTCGTAAAAAATTGATGGTAATGGGTTTATTGCCCAATACCCAAGTAACATTAATCCGTCGAGCTCCGATGGGCGATCCACTTCAGATTCAAGTCAGGGGCGTGTCTATTGCCGTTCGAGAAAGCATTGCTTCAGCAGTGGAAGTGGAGAAAGCGTAATGGTATATCAAGTTTTAACTGTCGGTAATCCAAATAGTGGGAAAACCACACTATTTAATGGTCTAACCGGTGCTAAACAGCAAGTGGGTAACTGGGCAGGGGTGACGGTTGAAAAGAAAACCGGCCGTTATAGTCATGCAGGCAACCAGTTTCAAGTGACCGATTTACCCGGTATTTACGCCTTAGATAGCGGGAATGATAGCAATAGTATTGATGAGTCCATCGCTTCACGAGCCGTACTAACGCACCCGGCAGATTTGATCATTAATGTTGTTGATGTGACCTGCTTAGAGCGTAGCCTTTACATGACATTACAGTTACGCGAGTTAGGTCGTCCTATGGTGGTTGTGCTTAATAAAATGGATGCGTTAAAAAGAGCACGCCAAACTATTGATAGCAAAAAATTAGAGCAAATGCTGGGTTGCCCGGTGTTAGCCTTGTCGGCGAATAATAAACATCAGGTACAACGTTTTAAAGAGCAGTTGCATAAAAAAATGCTTCAAGGTATCGCACTAAAACAGTTAGAACTGGATTATGGTGCAACGTTTGAGCAGGCCATTGCCGAGTTAGAGCCGATTTTTTCTGCACAAGAAGTGTCAGCTCGAGCTTTAGCAATTCGAGCTTTAGAGAATGATTTACTGGTGATTAATGAGCGTATAGAAGAAGAGCGTCAGTTAATTAATCGTGAGCAATTAAAATGTGAACTGGATATTGATTTACATGTCGCCGATGTGAAATACACATTTCTGCATCACTGCTGTCAACAAGTCCGTCGTAGTGAAGGAAAACTGAGCCATAGCTTTACCGAAAAAGTCGATAAGGTCATCTTAAATAAATGGGTCGGTGTTCCATTCTTTTTCGCAGTGATGTATCTGATGTTTATGTTCTCGATCAATATTGGCAGTGCCTTTATTGATTTCTTTGATATTGGTGTTGGGGCATTATTCGTTGATGGTGGCCATTATTTGTTTGATGAACATCTTCCTATTTGGCTAGTAACATTATTAGCGGATGGATTAGGTGGTGGGATTCAAACCGTTGCTACCTTTATTCCGGTAATTGCTTGCCTGTATCTCTTTCTTGCGCTGCTTGAAAGTTCGGGTTATATGTCGCGTGCGGCATTTGTACTCGATAAAGTCATGCAAAAAATAGGGCTACCTGGGAAAGCATTTGTCCCATTAGTGTTGGGATTTGGGTGTAATGTGCCAGCCATTATGGCCACTCGAACCTTAGATCAAGAACGAGAGCGGAAATTAGCGGCATCGATGGCCCCCTTTATGTCTTGTGGCGCACGTTTGCCTGTCTATGCGCTTTTTGCGGCGGCTTTCTTTCCTGAAAATGGACAAAATATTGTATTTGCACTTTATCTTTTGGGGATTGTTGCAGCGGTATTTACCGGATGGGTATTAAAGAAAACTCTATATCCAGGTTCAAGTGATAGTCTGCTGATGGAAATGCCAGATTATGAGCTACCTACTTTACAAAATGTGTTGATCAAGACATGGCAGAAATTGAAACGTTTTGTCTTGGGAGCGGGAAAAACCATCGTTATTGTGGTTACCATTCTCAGTTTCTTTAACTCGTTAGGTACAGACGGTAGTTTTGGCAATGAAGATAGTGATAAATCCGTCTTATCCAGTGCAGCTCAAGTGGTCACACCGATATTTGCCCCGATTGGGATTAATCAAGATAACTGGCCAGCAACAGTCGGTATTATTACTGGTATCTTTGCCAAAGAAGCGGTTGTTGGAACGTTAAATAACCTCTATAGCTCTGTTGATGAAGAAGATGCCGAATTTGATTTACTTGCCAGTTTGCAAGAAGCGCTAATGTCTATTCCTGAAAACTTAATGGGGCTTAATTTTGCGGATCCATTAGGTATTGAAGTTGGAGATCTTACGGATAATGATGCGATCGCTGAAGAACAAGAAGTGGATGCCTCTATTTTTGGTAATCTACAAAACTATTTTGTCAGTAGCTATGCTGCATTCTCGTACTTAATATTCATTTTGTTGTATACCCCATGTGTGGCTGCAATGGGGGCTTATGTACGAGAATTTGGTGCAAAATATGCCCGCTTTATTGCTGTCTGGACGATGGGGCTCGCTTATGGAGCGGCGGCACTGTTTTACCAGGCTGCCCATTTCAATGATCATCCAGTGAGTAGTGGGGGTTGGATTTTGGGAATTGTGTTGACGTCCGTTTTGGTGTTCCACTATATGAAACGTCTGGGGCGTAAACATCAGACACTTGAGGTACAACTGGCATGATTTTATCTGAGCTAAAGCAAACAATTGAACAGCAAGGATCGGCGACCCGCAAAGATCTCGCCCATCGTTTTGCTTTGAGCGAAGATGGTGTCGATGCAATGCTTGCCGTCTGGGTCAAAAAAGGAGTGATTACTCGTTTGATTGATACTAATGCTGCAAATTATGTCACCCGTGTTCGTTACTGTCTGACTCGTGAGAACGGTTTGCCACTTACGGTAACGATGTGATTGAAGCGACTACTGACCTGTCAACAGGTTGTCTCGTTTAGTGGTTTCGATTTCGATGAGTAAAAAAAGAGTCGCTATAAGCGGCTCTTTTTTTATGATTAGACCTAAATATCTTAGATGATGTGGCGCTTTATTCATTTACCGTTCAGGTGAGAACAGCGTGCTCAAGGATAAAATGGCCCGTAATTTTTGTAACATGTGATGTTGTTCTTGACTGCTACGCTGTATGCCTTGGGTATTGCCCCAAATCGGTCCAGGCCAAGCACAGTCTGTGGCAAAACGAGCAATATGGTGAACATGCAATTGAGGAACAATATTACCCAACGCACCTAAGTTGAGTTTATCTGGTTGGAACAGGGCTTCGAGCGCTTGGCTGATGGCTTGTGATTCAAGTAAGAATTGCTGTTGCTCTTGCATTGATAAGTGGTGGAGTTCTTTGAGTTGGTTTTTTTGGGGCACCAATATCACCCAAGGTGCGGCTGAATCTTTATGAAGCAAAGCAAGGCAGAGAGGAAATTGACCAATAATATCAGTATCTTGTTCTAGCTGAGGGTGGAGTTTAAATGTCATATCTCGAATCCATAAACGCTGAATAATAAGAGTATATCGCTAATACTTAAAAAGATCTGTCACCGTGTTTCGCTGCATAAATAAAAAAAAGTTGGCCATATGACCAACCTTTTTCTCTAAAGCGTAGCGATTACATCCGCTCTAACGTCTCAATACCTAACAGATCTAAACCTTGTTTAATGGTTTTAGCCGTGAGGGCGGCCAATTTTAAGCGGCTTTGTTTAATTGCTTCTTCATGGGCAACCAAAATTGGGCATGCTTCATAGAAGCTAGAAAATTGACCCGCCAATTCGAATAAGTAGCTACACATTATATGTGGCTGACCTTCACGAGCCACGGCTTGAACGGCTTCTTCAAACTGAAGCAATTTAGCGATCAAGGCTTTTTCTTTTTCCTCACTCACGATGATTTTGCCAGTGAGATTCTCCATCGCAACGCCTGCTTTAGCGAAAATAGAGGCTACTCGAGTATAAGCATACTGCATATAAGGCGCGGTATTGCCTTCAAAGGCGAGCATATTATCCCAGTCAAAGATGTAATCGGTGGTACGATGCTTTGACAAGTCGGCGTACTTCACGGCTGCCATCGCAACAGTGGTGGATATTTGTGCTTTTTCTTCGTTAGAAAGCTCTGGATTTTTTGCTTCAATTAAGGCTAATGCGCGATCTTCTGCTTCATCTAAAAGTGAAGCGAGACGAACGGTTCCACCGGCACGAGTTTTAAATGGCCGACCGTCTTTTCCTAGCATCATCCCAAAGGCATGGTGCTCAAGGCTGACCGTTTCGGGTACATACCCCGCTTTACGAACGATGGTCCAAGCTTGCATCAAGTGTTGATGCTGACGTGAATCAATAAAATATAAAACGCGATCAGCTCCTAATTGCTCATAGCGATATTTAGCACAGGCAATATCGGTGGTGGTATAGAGGAATCCACCGTCGCGTTTTTGGATAATGACGCCCATAGGCTCACCATCTTTGTTTTTAAACTCATCTAAAAAGACCACTTGTGCGCCATCATCCTCTTGCGCTAATCCTTTTTGTTTGAGGTCGGCAACAATGCCAGCCAGCATATCGTTATACATGCTTTCACCCATCACATTATCACGAGTGAGGGAAACGTTCAGGCGGTCATAGTTACGTTGATTTTGGATCATGGTCACGTCGACCAGTTTTTTCCACATGTCTAAGCAAAATGCATCACCGCTTTGTAGTTTTACCACATAGTTACGCGCTTTTTCAGCAAATGCTTCATCTTCATCGTACAGCTTTTTGGATTCACGGTAGAACGCTTCAAGATCAGCCAACTCCATGGAGACTTCGCCAGATTGCTGTTGGACTCGCTCAAGGTTAGCGATGAGCATACCAAACTGCGTGCCCCAGTCACCAATATGGTTAGCCCGAATCACGTTATGGCCGAGAAACTCAAGGGTACGGACGACAGCATCACCAATAATCGTAGAGCGCAAGTGCCCTACGTGCATTTCTTTAGCAACGTTGGGAGCCGAATAGTCAACCACAATGGTTTTTGGAGTGTCTTGGGTCACGCCTAAAGCGGCATCGACTAAAGCCAGTTCTGCTTGCTGTGCAAGAAATGACTCACACAGGAAAATATTAATAAAACCTGGGCCAGCGATTTCAGTTTTGCTCGCAATACCGTCTAAATCCAGAACGTCTAGAACTTTTTGTGCGAACTCTCGAGGATTCATGCCGAGTTTTTTGGCCGCGCCCATCACGCCATTTGCTTGATAGTCGCCAAATTGTGGTTTTGCGGATTGGCGTACCGCAGCAGGAGTCCCTGCCGGAGCGCCAGCGGCTTCAAGAGCCTGAGAGACTTTATCATTAATCAGTGCTTGAATATTCACACGCGTGTCCTTCAATTCCGAGAATTGGTGAGGTATGCATTAATGTCACACAAAAAAGGTGTGAATGCATATCTTGATCTTGTTCATAAATTAGCGGACATAATAACAATATTATGAAATCGCTTATAGAGTGAAAATTAGGAATTTTTCCACTTTCCAATGTAATGTTGGTAGCATGGTAGGTAAATTTGTTTTTTAGGTGACCAATATGTGTTGTGCATTGATGGAATCTGCCCTTCATCCTCAGCAAATGAAAAATCAATTACATGATTTCATGCTCAAAGTTCAGCAGCTTTGTCAGCATTTACAGATCGATCTCTCGCCCTTTTTATTGGATCACATTGCATTGAGAATCAATGACTGGTCATTAGCCGAAGCGGCACATCAAGCATGGTTGGCGCAAGGAAGTGTTGTTTCTGAGGCTGAAATTCATGGGCGGCCCATTATAGTGTTTTCCTTAAGCCAGCCTTTGCGCAGTCAAGGTTGGTCAATTGATTGCTTAGAGCTACCTTATCCGGCCAAGGGAAAGGTCTATCCTCAGCAAGGATGGGAACACGTCGAGTTTGTTGTTCCATCTTTAGCTGAAAGTGCAGAGGCATATCAACAAGATATTTTGCGCCAATTTCCATCATTGGCGAAGCAGTGGCAGCAATTGACTGAATTGGGGATTAAAACCAAACTTTCTTCGCCTCAAGGAAAGGGGGAGCGCCTGAGTAATCCTACCTTGGCGTTTAAATGGCAAGGTGTTTGTATAAAATTGCATCCTCATCGCTTAATGTCGATTATTCAATCAGAATGCTAACCTAAATCGTATGCTTTCGGGCGACGCTGAAATTGTGTGACTGATTCAATATTTTCTCCAAGTGTCAGTGACGGATGCTCGCGATGTGCATTACCTTGAGTATGCATAATTAAGCGATTGGCGGTTCTTGGTTTCAGCGTTTTGACAATAAAACGGATCATATCTGAGCGTTGAAGTTGCTTGAGCTCTTCCAGTACTTGTTCTCGCTGATCAAATGTTTGATCTTTATTGCCAATGGCAACCCATAAGCGCTGTGCTTTACTTCTTAATGTCGTATCCGGAGCGGCAATCTGATTCCATAACCCCCGTTTACTGCTGTGCCATTGATATTCATTTAATTCCAGTAACACCATGTAAAAGGCATTGAGAAATTCATCAATCGAACGGATCAATTCAGCAGGCGCAGCATTGGGAGATTGGACATACAAAACAATGCCAGGGTGACGATTGAGGGGCATATTTCCAGTACCGACCATATAACCGAGTTGCTGCTTGGTGCGTATTTCATGAAAGAATGTGGCTGACATTAAATGATTAGCTAGAGAATAAAGCGCTATCGTTCGCGGAGTGACTTGTTGAGATTGATAGTACACTACGATCGCTGAATCATCTTGATTGCAATTCATACCGTATTGGAATGTCCCACTCTCCCCAAGCATAACCAATGGTCGCAGTGATTCCTGATAAGATTGGTCTTTCACTCTTAAGGCATCTTTGAGCACTTCAGCCATCGCTTGTGCATCTTGCTGTTGCCAATCGCCGTAGACAAACATCTCGACATGGAGTTGAGTGAGAATTTGTTCGACAAAAGGTGCCAGTTCTTGACGTTCAATCGTTTCTAGCGCAGTCAGGAGTTCACTATAGGGAGGATTGTTTGGTTGTAATAAGCCTGTCAACGCATTAAATAGTTGTGATATTGGACGATCATGTGCCGCATTGCGCCAGTTTCGTTGTAATTGGTGTTTAACCGTTTGAAAACGATGTTCATTGAACTGACGTGTCGCAAATTTATCTAAAATCATTTTCATCAGTTGCGGCTGTTTTTGGCTAAAGCCGGACAATGACAAGGTAACGCCACCTTGATGAGCGTACATGTTGTAGCTCATTCCAGCAATTTCAGCTTGATAGGTTTCTTGTGCTAAGCCTTCAAGAAACATCTCTACACATAAACGAGTCATGACAATATTACGAATATTTGCAACCGAATGTGGGCTATCAATCGCGATATAAATAACCCCTTTAGGCACCCTGAATTCGGTTTCTTGCAGATGCCATAAACGAAAACCGGGTAATTCTTGTATGATTTGTGGTTGCTGAGAGCAAGACTCTAAAGGTTTGGGTTCTAACTGTTCGCAAATGAAAATATTTTTGGGTGGTAAATGCAATGGCCAGCGATTACCGGGTGAATCCCATTGTTTGAGTTGCTGTGCGTTCCATTTTTGGACCGAGTATGGGGTGTTATACCATTGAGCTTTACGATGGTAATGTAAACCTTGAGCGACTAAAGTGGCACGTAAATTTTTAGGTGTTAAATACGTTAAAATCTTCCGCAACAGAGTTTCATCATAAGCTTGCATCATGTAGTCACCATAGATGATATCTGCGGAGGCGTAATGCTGCATATTAATGACGAGGTGGCTCACTATATCTAAAGGCCGAGCATTTTCTTGAAAACGAAATGCGGCTTCAAGAACCGCTCTTTTTTCCATATATCGCCATTCATTAAGCCCTTGTTGACAAATGAGCTCTATCGTTTGAAACACAGCTTGGATAATCTCTTCAATATGTGCCAAACCCTGTTCTGTTAATGTACAACTGATGGAAAACTCACGATAATTACTGCCACTGGTTCCCCCTCCAGCAGAAAGCGATGTGATCCAATCTTGTGCTTTAAGCGCGATTAACAAACTGCCTTTGCCTTCATAGCCTAATAAATGAGCAAGATAAGAAAGAGGTTTGCGCTGATAATAAGCGTCGGTACTGGGCATGGGAAAGCTTAAGATGAGTTTGCGAATTTCTTTTAGCGGTTCAACATAAATCAAAAGGCCAGTGTGCTCTTCAGTAACGAACGGAGGCTCAATTCTTTTATTGGCTTGCTGTTTATTGATGATATTGCTGAATTTATCTATCACCCATGTTTCTAGCTCATCCAGTGGCTGTGGGCCTAACAGCGTGAGAGTCATAATATCAGCAGAGTAGTGGTTTTGATAAAAAGTGATGATTTCGTCGCGGATCGAGCCCCCTTGCCGATCGGCTAAGGTTGTTAGGTTTCCCACCGAAAATTTAGCAAACGGATGCGCTGGATTGATCGTTTCTTTTTGCACTTGATACAGGCGACGCGAGTCATCATTTAGCTTTAGCTTAAATTCAGAATCGACGGCTTGGCGTTCTTTATCCAAAGCCTCAGCATTAAATAGAGGGGCAATAAAAAACTGGCTAAATCGATCCAGTGCTTTTTCAAATAGATTGGCTGAAATATCAAAGAAAAAGCAACTATGTTCTGTCCCAGTCCAAGCATTATTACTGCCGCCATGTTGACTGATAAATGCTTGAAAATCACCTGGCTTTGGGTATTTTTGGGTGCCAAGAAATAACATGTGTTCTAAGTAGTGTGCCAGCCCTTGCCGATCGATAGGATCATCAAAATGTCCGACTTTAACCGCCAAAGCTGCGGCAGATTTTTGTGCATGGTCATCATGGATCAACAGCACCCGCAAACCATTCTTTAAAGTTAGATTGCGATAGCGATTGGTATCATTAGGGCTAATATGCACAAATTTCTCCGAACTGATAATTGAAGGGAAGAGCCGATCGAGTGTCAAAAATATCTCATTCGTGAGCTGTATGATAACCAAGAAATAACAATAAAGCTCAACACTACGCGTTGGAACGGTAACTGATACTAGTATGGGACTGAAATCAGGTGATGCCAATTGAGCAGTATGAATTTTTTGAGCAAATGAGCATTTTGAACATAGAAAAGTCTTTTAAACAGATTGTTATCTCAATCGAGGTCTTTGTATTTTATGCTGCTATAATCGTGGCTAATTGTGCCTAAATTGGCGAAGAAACCTGATTCTGATTGCTTAAAGTATAAGTCGTCATCAATCCTGTAGATTAGGTAAAGAGAATGAAAATAGTGATTATGCGCCATGGTGAAGCTCACCACTATGCAGCAAGCGATGCAGAACGTGCGTTAACCGATCGGGGTCGTAATGAATCGATCGCGGTTGCTCGTGTATGTGCTGAGCAGCAAAACCTGCATCAGTTTGATAAGGTGTTGTTGAGTCCTTATTTACGGGCCCAGCAAACATGGCAAGCGATTTCATGCTATTTTTCTGCCACTCGGGTGGAAACTTGTGACGATATTACGCCTTATGGACAAGCCGAGGCGGTATTCGATTACTTAGCAGCATTGATTGAAACGGAGCAATTAGAGAGTATTTTACTCGTCTCCCATCTTCCTTTGGTGGCCTACCTTAGTGCGGAATTTGTCGCTAACCTGCCTGCGCCTATGTTTCCAACCTCCGGCATTATATGTATTGAATACTCGTCATCGTCTCAGCAGGGACAAGTTCAGTGGAATGTGCATCCGTAACTGATAGCAAATAAGATTGCAAGTGATAAAAAACTGCCCTTATTGGCAGTTTTTTATATCGAAAAGTGGGGCATTGCGAATGATGAGTTGTATGAAGTCATATTTTTGACGATTTTCAGTGGACTAAAAATTGCATAAAAATAGCAAATAAAGCGGTAACATACCGTTACCTTGTGAACTATTTCAACTTATTGCTGCAGGCCTATGAAATTTACGCTGCCATTTGCGGATAAATTACCCAACATCCCTCAACGTAGCTTACCAGCGGTTGGTGCGCCGATCATGGTTTTGGCCACTTTGGCGATGGTGGTATTACCCATCCCCGCTTTTTTACTCGACTTATTTTTTACCTTTAACATTGCCCTCGCGATGGTCGTATTATTAGTGACTGTTTATACACGACGACCGCTTGATTTTGCAGCCTTCCCGACTGTGCTATTGATTGCAACCTTACTACGTTTAGCCTTGAACGTGGCTTCAACTCGAGTTGTTTTACTGCATGGTCATGAAGGTGCCGGAGCGGCGGGTAACGTTATTGAAGCCTTTGGTAGTGTGGTTATTGGCGGAAATTATGCCGTTGGTTTGGTTGTCTTTCTTATTCTGATGATCATTAACTTTATGGTCGTAACCAAAGGTGCGGGTCGTATTTCGGAGGTAAGCGCTCGCTTTACCTTAGATGCCTTACCCGGTAAGCAGATGGCGATTGATGCTGATTTAAATGCAGGCTTGATCGATCAAGAACAAGCGCGAACTCGACGTTTTGAAGTCACCAAAGAGGCCGATTTTTACGGCTCAATGGACGGTGCGTCTAAATTTGTTAAAGGGGATGCGATTGCTGGTATTCTGATCTTATTTATTAACATTGTTGGCGGGCTTATCATCGGTATGGTTCAGTATGATCTGAATTTTAGCCAGGCGATGGAAATATACATTTTATTAACCATTGGTGATGGCTTGGTGGCTCAAATTCCTTCATTGTTGCTTTCGATTGGCGCTGCGATCATGGTCACGCGTCAAAATACCGATGAAGATATGGGGCAACAGGTCATTTTTCAACTGTTTGATAACCCCAAAGCGTTAACGATTACTGCTGCTATCCTAGGTGTAATGGGGCTTGTCCCGGGTATGCCACATTTCTCTTTCTTAGGTTTAGCTGCCGTAGCGGGCGGTGCCGCTTATTGGCTCCAACGTAAGCAAGCAAAAGCGAAAGAAGATTCACAGGTTCCGGTAAAAAATCAATCAGAGGCAACAACGCCACGAGAACTCTCTTGGGATGATGTACAACCTGTTGATGTCATTGGCTTAGAAGTCGGTTATCGTTTAATACCGTTAGTTGACCGAGACCAAGGTGGCGAGTTACTGGAACGTGTCAAAGGGGTACGAAAAAAGCTTTCGCAAGACTTTGGTTTTTTGATTCCTCCGGTACATATTCGTGACAATTTAGAATTGACGCCGAACAGCTATCGGATCACCTTGATGGGGGTTGCGGTTGGTGAAGCGGAAATTCGACCTGATCAAGAGTTAGCGATTAACCCTGGACAAGTGTACGGCATGATTGATGGTGAGCAAACGTATGATCCTGCATTTGGTTTAGAAGCCATATGGATTAGAGAGGAGCAACGAGAGCACGCGCAAGCGTTAGGTTATACCGTGGTTGATTCATCAACGGTTCTCGCGACGCATCTTAGCCAGCTATTAACCAATAACGCCGCTCAGTTACTTGGCCACGAAGAGGTACAAAATCTATTAGAAATGCTCGGCCGAACAGCGCCAAGATTAGTCGATGGCTTTGTGCCTGATCAACTGCCACTTGGCACTATGGTAAAAGTGTTGCAAAACCTGCTCAACGAAGCGATTCCGATTCGAGATATTCGTACTATCGTACAGACTTTGGCTGAGTACGCGAGTAAGAGTCAAGAACCTGACATTTTAACCGCAGCAGTGCGCATCTCACTGAAACGATTAATTGTTCAGGAAATCAACGGCATAGAGCCTGAATTGCCGGTTATTACTTTGGTCCCTGAGCTGGAACAGATATTGCATCAAACTATGCAAGCCTCAGGAGGTGAGTCAGCGGGAATTGAACCTGGTTTAGCTGAACGCTTACAAATGGCACTGAGTCAAGCAACCCAAGAGCAAGAGCTCAAAGGCGAACCTGCTGTGTTGCTAACGTCTGGCGTGTTACGTTCGACCTTGGCCAAGTTTGTCAAAAATACAATCCCGAATTTGCGGGTTCTTTCCTATCAAGAAATCCCAGATGAAAAACAAATTCGAATTGTACAAGCGGTGGGAAATTAACCACCTTAACGTAAAGTACGGATATCTGCTTTGAAAATTAAACGATTTTTTGCCAAAGACATGAGAATGGCTCTGCTACAAGTTAAAGAAGAACTTGGTGCGGATGCTGTCATTATGTCCAATAAAAAAGTCGCAGGTGGCGTCGAAATAGTGGCGGCTGTGGATGGCGAACCCGCCTCAAATACGTCGCTAGCTACGAAGCAATATCGTGCGAATCCGCCTCAGAATAGCAATCGATCTGCTTCATTAACCTCAACGCCGACTCGACAATCCAGCCGAGAGCTTGCAGAGGATCGGGTCAGCTTACAACAAGCTAATCAGGCTAATGGCCACGGTATGACTGAGCGTTTTGCGAGCATGCTTAAACAATATAGCCATCACCAAACCTCTACAACGGAACCTCGTCAAGACACTGAAGATTCACTGACGGCATTGCTTAAGCGAAAACGTAGTTCAACCTCTTCTTATCAAAAAAACAATGAATCTATGTTCTCAAAAGGCGTCGATGAGAAAGGTGCAGCCTCACGGCAACGTGCTCGATTAGACCCCACTCGCTATGAGCAGAATCAAAGTGAAGACATTGCTCTTACTCCGAATGAACTCGAGATCATGCGAGAAGAGATGAACTCCATTCGTCGATTGCTAGAACACCAAGTTTCAGGATTAATGTGGCAAGAAGTTGAGCGACGAGAGCCGTTGCGTGCCATGTTAATTAAACGCTTAGAGCGGATGGGGTTATCGCTGGATCTTGCTGATCAGTTGGCCTGCTATATTCCCGAAGATACACCACCTCCCAAAGCTTGGAAGGCCTTATTAGGCTTAGTTTCAGATCAAATCCCCGTGGTCAAAAAAGATATTTTAAAACGGGGAGGTGTGGTTGCATTGCTAGGGCCTACTGGCGTTGGAAAAACAACCACTGTAGCAAAACTGGCCGCTCGTGCTGCGATGGAATATGGCTCCGATAATGTGGCTTTGATTACCACAGACACTTATCGGATAGGGGCTCATGAGCAGTTATCGATTTATGGCCGAATCATGGGATGCCCAGTAAGAGTTGCTAAAGATTCCAAAGAGTTAGCCGATGTAATCTCTCAGTTACGTCATCGACGATTAATTCTCGTTGATACAGCTGGAATGGGGCAACGTGATGTACGCCTTTCCGAGCAGTTAGATACTTTGATGCAAGAAAGCGGCGAAATGATTCATAGCTATTTAGTGCTTCCCGCTACAGCTCAGCGCAAGGTTCTGCAAGAAACCATCGAGCACTTTAGAAGAATTCCTCTTTCTGGGTGCATTATGACTAAGCTTGATGAATGTTTGAGCTTAGGTGAATTTGTCAGTGTTGTCGTTCAAAACGCGTTGCCGGTTGCTTATATCGCTAATGGGCAGCGTGTTCCTGAAGACATCGTGATTGCTCAGCCTAAATATATGGTAGCAAAAGCCAATGAGTTACTTGAGCAGTCGACAGAAAATGAACCTCATTACTGGAATAGTGATTCAGAGAGATTCTAGGCGGCGGACAGATATGACGGATAATATGATATATGATCAAGCAAGTGGCTTACGCCGTTTAACTCAACCTTCAGTCACCAAAGTGATCGCTGTCACGGGTGGGAAAGGTGGAGTGGGTAAGTCAAACGTGACGCTTGGGATGGCCATCTGTATGGCGCGCCAAGGGAAAAAAGTCATGGTACTGGACGCCGATTTAGGTCTAGCAAATATCGATGTAATGCTGGGGATTCGTCCTAAAAAAAATCTAGGGCACGTTTTGGCTGGCGAATGTGAGCTGAAAGACTCCATTGTTGAAGGGCCTCATGGAATAAAAATTATTCCGGCGACATCTGGAACTCAGTCGATGACGGAGCTTTCCCATGCCCAACACATTGGTTTGATTCGTGCGTTTGGTTCTTTAGAAGATGAAATGGATATTCTGCTTGTTGATACGGCAGCCGGAATTTCTGATATGGTTGTTAGCTTCTCGCGTGCGGCACAAGATGTTGTTGTGGTAGTATGCGATGAGCCCACATCAATCACTGATGCATATGCGCTGATCAAACTTTTAAGCAGAGAACACCAAGTTCAGCGATTTAAAATTGTCGCCAACATGGTGAGAAGCTATCGTGAAGGAAGAGAATTGTTTGCTAAATTAACATTAGTTACCGAACGATTCTTAAATGTGAGCTTGGAACTGGTCGCATGTATCCCGTTAGATGATAATGTACGTCAGGCTGTAAAAAGGCAAAAAATCGTTGTCGACGCCTTTCCACGCTCACCGGCCTCATTGGCAATTAGCTCATTGGCCAATAAAGCCTTAACTTGGCCGATCCCTCGGACGCCAAGTGGTCATTTAGAGTTTTTTGTGGAACGGTTATTAAACCGAACAGAAATAGTAGGGGAACCTTTTGGTGAATAAAGCGCTTACTTATGATCAATATGGACATATGACGAGTCAGAAGCTTTTTCTGGACCAATATGCGGTATTGGTCAAGCGTATTGCTCATCACTTAATTGGCCGTTTACCGCCGAGTGTTTTGATTGAAGACTTAATCCAAGCTGGAATGGTTGGCTTGCTTGAGGCACAAAAAAACTATGATGGAAGTAAGGGAGCGAGTTTTGAAACCTATGCCGGCATTCGCATTCGTGGCGCTATGTTGGATGATATCCGACGTGGGGACTGGGTACCACGCTCTGTACATAAACATAATCGAGAAATTAACCAAGCGATTGCTATACTCGAAGGTGAGTTAGGCCGAAATCCAACAGATTCAGAAGTTGCTCGACATTTATCCATGTCTCTCGAACACTATCATAGTGCACTCAATGATATTAATGGTTCTCGAATTGTCGGCATTGAAGATCTCGGTGTGTCCGATGATGCTATTTCACCGTTAGAAGATGGTGAAGATAATTCTCCTTTTCAGGGCGTCGCTGACGAAGCTTTTCGTAAAGCATTGGTTACGTCAATAAAATCGCTTCCTGAACGTGAAGCTTTAGTACTTTCGCTCTATTATGATGAAGAGCTAAACTTGAAAGAAATCGGTGAAGTAATTGGCGTGAGCGAGTCCCGCGTGAGCCAAATACTGAGCCAATCCATGCAACGTCTGCGAACCAAGTTAAGTTCCTGGACACAAAACGACTAAATATCACTGACTTTGAACTCAGTGGAGGCAATTTTGAATAAAAACATGAAGATCCTTATTGTTGATGATTTTTCAACAATGCGCCGTATCGTTAAAAACCTACTTCGTGATTTGGGTTTCAATAACACGCAAGAAGCAGATGATGGGTTGACGGCGTTGCCTATGCTTAAAAAAGGTGGTTTTGATTTCGTCGTCACTGACTGGAATATGCCGGGTATGCAAGGTATAGATTTACTGAGGAATATTCGTGCGGATGAAGAACTGAAACACTTGCCAGTGTTAATGATTACCGCAGAAGCAAAACGTGAACAAATAATTGAAGCGGCACAGGCTGGAGTCAATGGTTATATCGTAAAACCATTTACGGCTGCTACATTGAAAGAGAAGCTAGAGAAAATCTTTGAGCGTTTATAACGCTAACTTTTATCAATGTAGCAATAGCTATGAAGGCTAACATTATGAATGCCAAACGAATAGACTGCATAAGTAGAAATTTGTTAGCGATAACGGTATTTGATTCATTACGCGAGCAAGGCTAAAACAGGATGATTTCATTAGAACAAGCAAAAGAACTCGTTCAACTGCTAGAGGCAGGGCAGCAAGGTAGCGCCAACCAACTGGTTAAACAGATTTATGAATCTGAAGGAAACCCTGTGCTGCAGGAAATCGGTGTATTAACTCGCGATCTACATGATGCCATGCGGGAGTTTCATGTCGATGAACGGATGAGTCAGATTGCGAATGATGAAATCCCTGATGCGCGTGATCGACTGCATTACGTGATTGATAAAACAGAAGTTGCAGCCAATAAAACCATGGATGCTGTTGAGCGCTGTATGCCGATGGCTGACAACCTTCATGAAAGCTTATTGGTGATTCGTCCTCAATGGAATCAACTGATGCAAGGTCGAATCGAACTGAGTGAGTTTAAAGCCCTTTGTCATCGTATCGACGATCTCCTGTCTCAAGTCGAAGGTGATAGCTGCGAACTACGTGGGCAACTTACCGAGATCTTAATGGCGCAAGACTTCCAAGATTTAACGGGGCAAATCATCCGACGCGTGATCACATTAGTGAACGAAGTCGAAGGTCGTTTAGTGGATATTTTGACCGTATTTGGCAAGAATCAATTACAACAACAATCAGAAAACGTTGAAAAAGCAATTTGCGAACCTGAAGGACCGATTTTAAACCCTCATGAGCGCATTGATGCAGTTTCATCTCAAGACGAAGTCGATGATTTACTGTCGAGTCTTGGATTTTAGGGGTAACGTATGAGCTACGATTTAGACGAAGATATTCTTCAAGACTTTTTGGTTGAAGCCGGTGAGATTTTAGAGCTGCTATCAGAGCAGTTAGTGGAATTAGAAAATAATCCACAAGATCGAGACCTTCTTAATGCTATTTTCCGAGGTTTTCATACGGTAAAAGGTGGTGCGGGTTTCTTAGCGTTAACCGAGTTAGTTGAAACCTGTCATGGCGCAGAAAATGTGTTTGACTACTTACGGAATGGGCAGAGAAGCGTCACTGCGAGTTTGATGGATACCATGCTGCGTGCCCTTGATACGGTCAATGAACAATTTCAAGCGGTACAAAATCGTGAACCAGTGCAACCCGCTGATCCTCAATTAATTGAAGAGTTACACGCGCTATGTAAACCAGAGTCTGAAGATGAGCCTTCTGCTGATCAACAAACGCCTCCTGCGGCTGAAATTGAAGCAGTAATCGATGAGCCTGTGGTTGAAACTCCTGCAAGTACAGAAAGTACGGCATCCACTGAACATACTACGAGCAGTGGTTCGATTGATGATATCAGTGAAGATGAGTTTGAAAAACTGCTCGACGAACTGCATGGTAAAGGGCGAGCTCCGGGTGCAGAAACGAATACAGCCTCTGCAAGCACTGAGCCAAGTCCTTCAGCACCGACTAGTAGTTCTTCAAACAGTGATTCTTCAAGTGGTGATATCACCGATGATGAATTTGAAAAACTGCTCGATGAGTTACACGGCCAAGGCAAGGGGCCTTCTGTGCATGAGACATCTGCTTCATCAACGCCAGATAAAACATCAACAAATCCAGCGGCAAGCTCCAGTTTTAGTTCCGATAGTGATTTGATGACAGATGAAGAGTTTGAACGCTTATTAGATGAGTTACACGGCTCAGGTAAAGGGCCTTCTATCGATGAACTTGAAATGGCGACAAAGCCTGCTAGCGCGATCAGCCAATCATCAACGAGCGTAAGTCAAACGACAGATAGCAAAACTGCAGCCCAACCACCTGTGGAAAAAACTGCAGCCCAAACGCCTGTGGAAAAAGCTGCTTCGTCGGCTGTGACTTCTCCTGTAAAAGCGACCCCTACTGCTGAAAAACGTGAAGTTACGACAGCGGCGAGTCCGGTGAAAAAACCACAACAACAGGTTGAGGCCACAGTTCGAGTTGATACATCCACGCTCGATACCATTATGAATATGGTTGGTGAACTGGTTTTAGTTCGAAACCGTTTATTGAGCTTGGGACTAAATAGTAATGATGAAGAAATGTCTAAAGCGGTTTCGAATTTAGATGTTGTCACGGCAGATCTACAGGGTGCGGTGATGAAAACTCGCATGCAACCGATTAAAAAAGTATTTGGTCGCTTTCCTCGTGTCGTCCGTGATTTAGCTCGAACACTTAAAAAAGATATCGTGTTGGAATTACGCGGTGAAGAAACCGATCTAGATAAAAACCTAGTTGAGGCATTGGCCGATCCTCTGATTCACTTGGTTCGTAATTCAGTCGATCATGGTATAGAAATGCCCGATGATCGAGTGGCATCTGGCAAACCGCGCACCGGTAAAGTCATTTTATCTGCTTCCCAAGAGGGGGATCATATTGAGCTTGCTATCGTCGATGATGGTGGGGGTATGGACCCCGATAAATTGAGAGCGATTGCCGTGAAACGTGGCATGATGGACGAAGATGCCGCTTCTCGCTTAACCAATAAAGAATGCTTTAACCTTATCTTTATGCCTGGCTTCTCAAGTAAAGAGAAAATTTCAGATATCTCAGGCCGTGGTGTTGGGATGGATGTGGTTAAAACGGCAATTAATACGTTAAATGGTTCGATTGATATAGATTCAGAACTGGGTAAAGGCACCAAAATTACCATCAAAGTTCCCCTCACGTTAGCAATTCTACCCACCTTAATGGTAGGTGTTGCTGGGCATCCTTTTGCTTTGCCTCTAGCGAGTGTGAATGAAATATTCCATCTTGATTTAAGTCGTACGAACGTGGTTGATGGCCAATTAACCATTATTGTTCGTGATAAATCAATTCCCCTTTTCTATTTGCAAAATTGGTTAGCCCCACAAGCTGGCATGGTTGAAGCCCGTAAAGGGCATGGGCATGTTGTTATCGTACAGATAGGTAATCAACGCGTCGGCTTTGTGGTGGATACTCTAATTGGGCAGGAAGAAGTCGTGATTAAACCTCTCGATAAACTGCTTCAGGGGACACCAGGTATGGCCGGAGCGACGATTACCAGTGATGGGCATATTGCGCTGATATTGGATATATCTGATTTACTGAAAAAATACGCGGCAGCCTCGCGTTTTTAGTAGCGTTTCGCTACTTAATAATAAGGATAACTATGGCGATTAAAGTATTAGTTGTTGATGATTCAAGCTTCTTTCGACGTCGAGTGAGTGAGATCATCAATGCCGAATCGCGTTTAGAAGTCATTGATGTGGCAACAAATGGTCGTGAAGCTGTAGATAAAGCTTTGCGCTTAAAACCTGATGTCATCACGATGGACATTGAAATGCCCATTATGGATGGTATCACGGCTGTACGTGAGATTATGGCGAATAATCCCACCCCAATTTTGATGTTTTCCTCACTCACGCATGATGGAGCGAAAGCGACGTTAGATGCGTTAGATGCGGGGGCTCTCGATTTTCTCCCGAAAAAATTTGAAGATATTGCTCGTAATCGAGATGAAGCCGTCTCACTACTTCAGCAAAAAGTGATGGATATTGCAGGCAAGAGAACGTTTATGCGTCGTAGCCTGCTTGCAAAATCGCCTGTGACATCAAGTGGTTCGACACGTCAGGTCTCGCCTTCGACCTCGAATTCGAGTGCTGCGAGTCGTCAGGCTGCGCCTGTTGCTCGTTTTAAAGCATCGGGGAAAAAATATCAGTTAACCGCGATCGGAACATCGACAGGTGGGCCGGTTGCATTACAAAAAATTCTGACTAAGTTACCAGCGAATTACCCGCATCCCATCGTACTCATTCAGCATATGCCAGCGACGTTTACCGCAGCCTTTGCCAGTCGCCTTAATTCATTGTGCAAAATTGAAGTCAAAGAAGCAGAAGATGGGGATATGTTACGTCCCGGTGTTGCCTATCTTGCGCCGGGTGGCAAACAGATGATGATCGATGGTCGCCCCGGGGCAGCACGCCTTCGTATTATTGATGGCGGTGAGAGAATGAATTATAAGCCTTGTGTTGATATCACTTTTGGCTCTGCCTCGAAAATATTTGGTGATAAAGTGCTATCTATGGTGCTGACTGGAATGGGGGCTGATGGACGAGAAGGCGCTCGCATGCTAAAAGCCGTTGGTGCCACGATTTGGGCGCAAGATGAAGAGAGTTGCGTAGTATATGGAATGCCTCAAGCGGTAGCGAAAGCTGGGATTTCATCGGAAGATCTTCCTCTCGAACGTATTGCTGAGCGGATGTTGGTTGAAGTCGGTCTGAATTAAGGAAGCATCATGATTGTTTGGAGCGTTGCGAACCAAAAAGGAGGCGTCGGTAAGACGACAACGACTATCACCCTCGCGGGCCTACTGAGTAAACAAGGCAAACGTGTGTTGTTGGTGGATACCGATCCCCATGCGTCGTTAACAACGTATCTAGGTTATGATTCTGATGCGATACCGGCGAGTTTATTTGATCTTTTTCAATTACGTGATTTTACCGAGCAAAGTGTTGAGCCGCTGATTTTACAAACGGATATTGAAGGCATCGATCTTATCCCCGCTCATATGTCTTTAGCGACGCTGGATCGTGTTATGGGCAATCGCAGTGGTATGGGGCTTATTCTTAAACGCGCATTACTCGCTTTGCGTGCCAGTTATGATTACGTCTTAATTGATTGCCCTCCTATCCTCGGTGTGATGATGGTCAATGCTTTGGCTGCTAGTGATCGTATTTTAATACCAGTGCAAACCGAGTTTCTGGCAATGAAAGGGCTTGAACGCATGGTTCGTACTTTAGCTATTATGCAAAAGTCTCGTAGTCGTGAGTTTAAAGTGACCATTGTACCTACGATGTATGATAAACGGACTCGTGCTTCATTACAGACACTTAATCAATTAAAAAAAGACTATCCCGAGCAAGTTTGGACTTCAGCGGTACCAATTGATACAAAATTCAGAGATGCCAGCTTAAAACGCTTGCCCGTTTCCCACTTTGCAGAAGGCTGTCGTGGTGTCTTTGCCTATAAACAACTGCTGTTGTTTTTAGAGAGGCTAGCCATCAATGAGTAGCCCATTATTATCCAGTGAACAAGCTTTAGAAGATTACTTTACTGCGTTATTAGCAGAAGAGCTTGATGATCAGAGTTCTCAAGCAACATTGGATTCTCCGGTAATCCAACCATCACTTGAGCCTCAACCTGCTCCTGCGCTTAAAGTGGAAAGTGAGGTTGACTATGTTGATCAAACTTTAGTTGAATTTGAATTACCCAACTTAGAGGATGTAGAACGATTACTGAGTCAGTTAGAAACCAGTAATCCAGTGGATGAACTCGGTATTGACGATATTTTAGAGCAAAACACGCAGCAAATAGCTCAGTCGATTCCGCAGCCTCTCGTAACAGAAGAAATTCAAGAATGGGAAATCGAACCTTATCAACAAGAGGTTGCCCCCATTACAGTTGAGGTTGTTAAAGAAGCGCAACAACAGGTGCAACCTGAAGTGGCAGAAGCGGTCGCTAGCCACCATACTGAAGAAGTAGAGTCGCAAGCTGATGATACAGCACAAGCTGAAGTGTCACCCATTGGTCATTGGAACTGCCCAGTTCGTGAAGCGAATTTCCAAGTACTTTACTTTGAAGTTAATGGTGTCACTTTTGCTGTTCCGCTTGATGAGCTGGGTGGTATTCATCGCAAAGCGACACTGAATCATTTAATTGGTCGTCCACCATGGTATCTAGGGCTACAAACGAGTCGAGAGCATCAGTTAGATGTGGTTGATACGGCAAAATGGGTCATGGCTGAAAAGTTACACGATGATTCATATAAAGAAGGGTATCAATACATTGTTATGTTAGATGAAAGTATGTGGGGGCTTGCTTGTAGCAAACTATTAGGAACAGAATGGCTAAGTAGTGATAAAGTCCGTTGGCGGGAGCAGGTGGGCAAACGTCCTTGGCTTGCGGGAATGGTTAAAGAAAAAATGTGTGCGTTGATTCATGTTCAAGCATTAATCGCTATGCTTAATGCAGGGCTTGATGTCAAAGCACTCGATAAATAATTTATATATTTGTCGGTAACGACTTAGAGAGGAAACGGTATGTCTGAAGTAAAAGTGAGAAAAGAACACTCAAACGATGAAGTGCTTCAGTGGGTGACATTTCAATTGGAAGAAGAGACCTATGGCATTAATGTGATGCAAGTGCGTGAAGTTTTGCGTTACACCGAAATTGCCCCAGTTCCCGGATCACCAGATTATGTACTGGGTATTATCAACCTACGTGGAAACGTGGTTACCGTGATCGACACTCGTTCACGTTTTGGTCTGATGTCTGGTGAAATTACCGATAATACACGTATCATCGTTATTGAATCAGAGCGCCAAGTTATTGGTATCTTGGTCGATAGTGTTGCCGAAGTCGTTTACCTGCGTTCTTCTGAAATTGATACCACACCGAGTGTTGGCACTGATGAAAGTTCTAAATTTATTCAAGGTGTTAGCAATCGCGATGGCAAGCTACTGATTTTAGTTGATCTGAACAAGCTGTTGTCAGAAGAAGAATGGGATGAAATGGCTCATTTATAATGGGTGATTTTTTCGATTTAACGCCTCCTGTTTTAGCTGGAGGCGGGTTATTGGTAGCACTATTACTCATATTTTGCCTAGTGGCATTGCATCGAAAGCTGATTCGCCAAGCTGATTATTTTCGTCAGCAGGCTCGTAGCTTAGATAAATCGCTACAAAAATCGACCAAACAGCTGTTAGAAATACGTTCAGCCGCTATTGGGCTTGGGCAACGAGTGACAGAACAGCAAGAGATGATTGCTCATCTCAGTGAGCGCCTTAAGCAGTTAGAAAACGCGGATACTGATGCTCGCTTGTATAGTCGTGCTAGTAAAATGGCAAAGCTTGGTGCCGACATTAATGAGCTGATTGAGGAATGTGAATTGCCTAAGGCTGAAGCTGAGTTGATGCTTTCATTGCAAAAAAAGTTAACAGGCAAAGAGGCCGTCCCACCACTGACTAGTGATCCAGATAGAAAACCGCCTTATCCAACTGGAAAAAAACGCTAAAATAAGTTCCCTCTTTTGATTAAGGAAGTGTTAGAGCTTCCTTTTTTTATTTTTCGCTATTTAGAGAGAGTCGCATCGAGTTCTTTCTTTTTTTCGCCCTATCAGGTCTGTATACCCATATAAAACCAAAGGGTTAATTTACCTTTTCTTACCAAAAAATTAACAATTTCTTATTTGTTTTCGTGACCCAGAATACCCTTATTCTATTTTGTCTTTTTATGGCTGTGTTAATATGGTCGACCCAACATATTGATATAGAAGCTCATGCTGGAAGCAAAAAATCTCACGGCAATTCGAGATGATCGAGTGCTCTTTGAAGAATTGTCTTTTAACATTCAAGCGGGTGAGCTGGTTCAGGTTGAAGGTCGAAATGGTACGGGTAAAACTACGTTGCTGAGGATGATTACCGGGCTGGGTAACCTTGATGCTGGTCAGATACTCTGGAAGGGAGAGAATATCGCGCAAGACCGCGAAAGTTTTCACCGCGATCTCCTTTTTCTTGGTCATCAAACGGGGATTAAACGTGAATTGACTCCGTTAGAAAACCTGCGTTTTTATCAAAAGGTGAGCAACAGTACTTGCGAGGATCAGCCGTTGTATCAAGCCTTAGCCAAAGTTGGGCTGGTAGGGGTTGAAGAAGTTCCTGTTGCTCAGTTGTCTGCAGGACAGCAGCGTCGAGTTGCTTTGGCTCGTCTCTGGTTAAGTGAGCACTTACTGTGGGTTTTAGATGAGCCGTTAACTGCTATCGATAAACAGGGTGTTTGGGTTCTGGAACAACTTTTCTTACGTCATACAGAGGTTGGAGGCATGATTATGTTAACGACCCATCAGGACATGTTTACTGATAATGCGAAATTGAGAAAAATTAAACTGGGAGTGGAGTCATGTTCTCGTTGATGATCACAATTGTTCGTCGAGAGCTGCTGATTGCCTATCGTCGTCAGGCTGATATTGTTAATCCTCTGTGGTTTTTTATTATTGTGATAACGCTCTTTCCGCTCAGTATTGGCCCAGATCCGGTACTTTTATCTCGAATCTCTTCCGGTATTCTTTGGGTTGCTGCTCTGTTATCGGCACTACTGTCACTAGAGCGATTGTTACGTGACGATTTTCAAGATGGTGCATTAGAGCAAATGATGCTAATGCCAACGCCTCTTTCTGTCGTCGTCATAGCCAAAGTGTTCGCACACTGGTTATTAACCGGTGTTCCTCTTATTTTGATCAGCCCTCTGCTTGCTATATTGCTAGCGTTAGACTTCAATACCTGGTTGGCCGCGGTTTGTACACTGACCTTGGGCACGCCAACATTAAGTTTTGTGGGAGCCATTGGTGTTGCGTTAACCGTGGGGCTACAAAAAGGTGGTGTATTGCTCAGTTTATTGGTACTACCGCTGTATATTCCGATTTTAATTTTTGCCACATCAGCAATTGATGCTGCAGCCTTGGGTATACCATATGCTGGGCAATTGGCTATTTTAGGCGCGATGCTTATGGGGGCAATAACCTTAACGCCATTAGCCATCAGTGCGGCTTTACGAATTAGTGTGCATTAGTCGGTTTGATTCCGATTAAGTGAATAATAATCTGAACAAAAAGATTCGGTTACAGAAGCAAGAGTGAGACGAACAATGTGGAAATGGCTTCATCCTTATGCCAAGCCTGAAACGGTATATCAGTTATGCGGTAAGTTTCTGCCTTGGTTTACTACCTTAACGTTATTGTGTTTGGTGACAGGTATCGTCTGGGGGCTAGCTTTTGCGCCTTCTGATTATCAACAAGGTAATAGTTTTCGCATCATTTATATCCACGTTCCTTCTGCAATTTGGTCGATGGGAGCTTATCTAGCCATGGCGATGGCTGCTTTTATTGGTCTTGTTTGGCAAATTAGAGTTGCAGATATGGCGGCTTTAGCAATGGCTCCGATTGGGGCTGTATTGACGTTCATTGCTTTGGTTACTGGAGCCATTTGGGGCAAACCTATGTGGGGTGCTTGGTGGGTATGGGATGCGCGTTTGACATCAGAACTTATTTTGCTTTTCCTGTATTTAGGTGTCATTGCACTGTACCAAGCATTTGATGACCCCAAAATGGCGGCAAAAGCTGCGGGTATTCTTGCGATTGTCGGGGTGATCAACCTACCGATTATTCATTTCTCTGTTGAGTGGTGGAACACTTTGCATCAAGGTGCCTCAATCACGAAATTTGCTAAACCATCTATCTCATCAGACATGCTTTGGCCTTTATTGATTTGTATTGTCGGTTTTGCATTTTTCTTTGTCGCGGTCACTTTGATTCGTTTACGCAATGAGATCATTCAACGAGAAAGTCAACGTCCTTGGGTTATTGAGTTAGCCACACAATTACAGGGAGAGAAATAAATGTATTTTAATTCTTGGAGCGAGTTTTTTGCCATGGGAGGTTACGCTGAATATGTGTGGAGTGCGTTTGGTATTACTTTCTTTTCAATGGGTTTTTTGTGGGTGTTGAGTGTGCGAGCCGGGAGAGACCAACTTCAAGATGTGCAAAAGAAAATCAATCGACAGGCTCGTATTGAGGCGGCTAAAAATATGGAGAATACCCTATGAATCCGAGACGAAAGAAGCGGCTTAGTATGATCCTCGCAATTTTGATTGGGTTAGGGATAACAACCGGATTAATCCTCTATGCATTAAGCCAAAACATGGATCTTTTTTATACACCAACAGAACTGGTCAATGGCAAGAAAGGCAAAAAACCAGAAGTGGGTCAACGGTTAAGAATTGGAGGTATGGTGACCGTCGGCTCTGTTTCTCGTGATCCCAATTCACTAAAAGTTAGTTTTTTATTACATGATGTGGGCCCAACGGTTAAAGTGGAATATGAGGGAATTCTTCCCGACCTTTTTCGAGAGGGACAAGGTATTGTTGCACAAGGTGTATTAAAAGATGCCACAACAATAGAAGCCTTTGAAGTGTTAGCTAAGCATGATGAAAACTATATGCCGACCGAAATTGCCGAAGCGCTGCAAAAAAATCATGCACCGTTGATTTATACTGAAGAACAGCAACAAGGAAGCCTGCAATGATTGTCGAAATTGGCCATTTTTCGCTTATCCTTTCTCTGGCTTTTGCTGTTTTATTGAGTATTCTTCCTATGGTGGGGGCGCAATACCATCATCGGCTACTCATGAATAGTGCTCGTCCCCTGTCATGGGGAATGCTGACCATGCTTGCCATATCGTTCATTATTTTATTATGGGCATTTTACGTCAATGATTTCACAGTACTGTATGTCGCGAGCAACTCAAATAGCCAATTGCCTTGGTATTATCGTTTAACTGCAGCTTGGGGAGCGCACGAAGGTTCTTTGCAACTATGGGCGTTGATTCAGGCTGGGTGGACGGTGGCGGTGGCGAGTTTTAGCCGAGGGATGCCACAAGCGTCGGTTGCGCGTGTATTATCGATTATGGGCATGATTACTGTTGGCTTTTTACTGTTTATCATCGTTACTTCCAATCCTTTTATCCGTACCTTGCCACATTTTCCTATTGATGGACGAGACCTTAATCCATTACTACAAGATCCAGGATTAATTGTTCATCCTCCTATCTTATATATGGGTTATGTCGGCTTTTCTGTTGCTTTTGCTTTTGCGATAGCTTCTTTAATGACCGGACGTTTAGATACCGCATGGGCACGTTGGTCCCGCCCTTGGACGACGGCGGCATGGTTATTTTTGACGTTAGGAATTGCTTTAGGTTCATGGTGGGCTTACTACGAACTCGGCTGGGGGGGATGGTGGTTTTGGGATCCAGTAGAAAACGCTTCGTTAATGCCATGGTTAGCCGGAACCGCTTTAATGCACTCTCTTGCGGTTACTGAGAAGCGAGGAACCTTTAAGGCATGGACGGTATTACTCGCTATCTCTGCCTTTTCACTTAGCCTATTAGGAACCTTTTTAGTTCGTTCTGGCATTTTAGTGTCGGTTCATGCGTTCGCGTCTGATCCCGCTCGCGGTATGTTTATTTTAGCTTTTTTAGTCATTGTTATTGGTGGCTCCTTATTGCTATACGCTCTTAAGGGAAGTGCGGTGCGTTCACACGGTGAGTTTGCGCTCGTTTCTCGTGAAAATGCGTTATTAAGCAACAATATTTTATTGATTACCGGATTAGTCGTCGTGCTGATCGGTACACTGCTGCCCTTGATTCATAAGCAACTTGGATTAGGCTCTGTCTCTATCGGAGCCCCTTTTTTTAATACAGTCTTTGCTTGGTTAATGGTGCCTTTTGCTTTCTTCTTAGGGATCAGCCCATTGATTCGGTGGAAGCGTGATTCTTTAGCTAGTCTTGTCAAACCTATGATTATTTCGGCGGGGATCGCTTTGCTGAGCAGTGCCGTCTTGATCCATATTTTGACAGATGAATTTAGACCGATGGCTTATCTCGGATGGGTGATGGCTTTCTGGATCATTAGCTTACATGGGATTGAGTTATATCAACGAGCAACTCATCGACATACTTTTGCTGTGGGCGTGAAAAAACTGTCGCGTAGTCACTGGGCGATGGTACTTGGCCATTTAGGGATGGCGGTGAGTGTAATTGGTATTGCAATGGTGCAAAACTATAGCGTGGAGCGTGATGTGCGGTTAGCCCCAGGTGAACATTTCACCTTAGATTCGTATAACTTCTATTTTAAAGGATTAAGAGATAGAGATGGCCCTAATTATGATGGTTATATTGCTGACTTCGAAATCACCAAAAATGGGCAATACATTAATACATTGCACGCTGAAAAACGTTTTTATCGCACCGCCCGCTCTATGATGACGGAAGCTGCTATTGATCGAGGTATCACTCGAGATCTCTATATTGCGATGGGTGAGCGGTTAGAGGGCAGTGATGCTTGGGCGGTTCGCATTTATCATAAGCCTTTTGTACGGTGGATTTGGGCCGGGGCTTTATTTATGGCTATTGGTGGTGCTTTTGCGATAAGTGATAAACGTTATCGTTTTAGAAAAACCGTACAATTGGGGGGAGACAATGCATAAAAAAGTGCTGTTTATCCCATTATTGGCTTTTCTACTTTTGGTGGCTATTTTTGTTACCCAGTTGATGAAAAATTCAGCAGGAGATGAGCCAACCAAACTGGAGTCGGTTTTGATTGGTAAAGTCGTTCCTGAATTTAAATTAGAAGATTTAGCAGAGCCAGGCCGATTGTATGATCAATCGATTTTTATCGGAAAACCGTTATTACTGAATGTCTGGGCCACTTGGTGTCCCACCTGCTATGCCGAACATCAGTACTTAAACCAACTGGCAGATCAAGGGGTGAAAATCATCGGCCTAAATTACAAAGATCAACGTGACAAAGCGGTGACATGGTTAAATGAATTGGGCAACCCCTATTTAATTAGTCTATTTGATGGCAGTGGGATGCTAGGTTTGGATTTGGGCGTTTATGGTGCACCGGAAACGTTTCTGATTGACGCTCATGGAGTCATTCGTTATCGCCATGTTGGTGATGTTAATCCTCATCACTGGAAAAACCAACTTGAGCCTATCTATCAGCAACTTGTGCAGGAGAGTCAGCCATGAGATTGATGCGTTGGGCGACGTTTGCCACATTGTTTCTTTCATTATCTAGCTGGGCTGTGATTGATGTCTATGACTTTGATACACCAGAGCAAGAGAAACAGTTTCATGAGTTGAGTAATACACTGCGGTGTCCCAAATGTCAAAATAACTCAATTGCTGATTCTAATGCGGAACTCGCTCAGGACTTGCGACAAAAAGTATATGAAATGACAAAGCAAGGTCATGAAAAGCAAACGGTAATCGATTACATGGTCGCTCGCTATGGCAACTTTGTTACCTACAATCCTCCATTGACAGCCAGTACTGCTATTTTGTGGATTGCGCCGCTTTTGGTATTGATGATCGGGTTTAGCGTACTCGTTATGCGCAGCCGAGGTCGTAAGAATCATCCGACTCAGGTCGAAAATTGGGATCAAGAAAAAGAAGCACGCTTGCAAGCATTATTGAAGGATGAAAGCCAAGGAGATAAACAAGCATGACATTATTTTGGCTATCTACACTTATTTTAGTGATCGTAGCAAGCCTCTTTATTGCTATTCCCATGAGCCAACGAACTAATAATAATGATCAACCGTTGCGGGATGAGTTGAATAAAGCCTTTTACAAAGACCGTTTAGCTGAACTTGAGGCGGAAACGCAAGAAGGTTTAGTGGATGATCCACAAGCACTGATTACCGAGTTGAAACAGTCATTATTAGATGATGTGCCAAGTCGATCGGAATTAACTCGTGAGTCGATGTCAGCTAAAGGCGCTATCTTTGTTTTGGCAATGCTACTCATGATAACGCTCAGTTATGGATTATATGCAGAGTATGGCTCTTATTCCCAAGTTAAACATTGGCAGCAAGTGAGTGCCAGTTTACCTGAACTGAGTAAGAAGCTCATGATACCATCACCTCATGGGGTTGAGTTGACCGACCAAGAGATGCAAGATCTCACTTTATCTTTACGGACTCGGTTGCATTATCAACCGAATGATGCCACTGGGTGGTTATTGCTTGGGCGGATTGGAATGGCCAATCGTGATATGCAAACAGCGATTGGCGCGAGCAAAAAAGCCTATGAACTTGCCCCTAAAGACGGTGATGTTCAGTTCGGTTATGCTCAAGCCTTGATTCTCTCCAATGATGAATGGGAGCAAAATCAAGCAAGAACACTGCTGCTTAAGTTAGCTCAGGCCGATGATGTGGATCTTAGAGTTTTCTCGTTATTAGCTTTTGATGCTTTTGAAAACAGCGACTACACAAAGGCCATTGCCTATTGGCAGCAGATGCAACAGATGATTGGGCCAAATGATACTCGTTATGATATGCTCACGCGTAGTATTGAAAGTGCTCAGCGCAACTTATCTGCAAATCGCTCGCCAGCGCTTTCGGTTAAAGTGACGGTTCGTTTAGCTGATACAGTGATAGTCCCTAAAGATGGCGTGTTAATTGTCTCTATTCATAGTGCCGATGGTGCTCCTATTCCTGTGGCAGCGGCTCGCTACCCATTGAGCCAGTTTCCGGTAACGGTGCTCCTTGATAACAGTAACAGCATGCTACAGGGGCGTGACTTATCTCAATTAGAGAGATTGATTGTTCGAGCACGCTTGGATAACGATGGCAATGTAGCAACCCGAGAAGGGGATTGGTTTGGAGAAAGTACCATCGTTGAAATAGGTGATCCTGTTGATATCACCATTGACACTCAATACCATTGATCCTGTGTTAAGCAAAGCTTAACGTTACCTGATTGCGGTAAATACCGTTTATAGTAGAACAACTCAAGGAGTGATCCTTGTCGCATAAAAGATGGATAACTAACATGCCAAGCCGTTTATCACGGTCTGTGAGCCTTTTTTTTATATTAGTACTTTTTGGGTGTAGCTCTGTACCTCATGACGGCTCAGTTTCTGACTCAAATCCAGAGGATCCTTTTGAAGGGTTTAACCGTACAATGTGGACCCTTAACTACGATTATTTAGATCCCTATATCGTTCGTCCCGTGTCCATTGCGTATGTTGATTATGTGCCTTCACCACTTCGACGTGGTGTTGCTAATTTCTTGTCAAATTTAGATGAACCAGCCAGCATGATTAATAATTTAATCATGGGCAATGGTGAAAAAGCACTCGATCACTTTAACCGTTTTTGGCTCAATAGCACTTTTGGTTTATTAGGTTTGATTGATATCGCCTCTGAAGCCGGAATCAATAAGCACGATGAAAAACAGTTTGGCGATGCAGTCGGTCATTATGGTGTCGGTAATGGCCCTTATGTGATGGTGCCAGGCTACGGCCCTTTTACTGTACGTGAAACCACGGATATGGTTGACGGTTTATATGCCCCTCTTTCTTATTTAAATATTTGGGCAGGCCTTGGTAAATGGGCTATTGAAGGCATGGAAACTCGCGCCGCACTTGTGCAGCAAGAGTCTATGTTAGACAACTCCCCTGATCCTTATGCACTAACCAGAGAAGTGTATTTACAGCGCCGTGATTTCAAAGCAGAAAGAGAAACCAGCGTTTATGATGAGCATGAAGAAGATTACTTTGATGACTATTTAGAGGGGGGGTTTTAATGGATCATCGCATTTTTACTCAGCCAGTACACGAAAGTTTCTTGAGTAACGTTTAAGCAGAGATAACTCGCCCACTAAAATAGTCATTGGCAACGATATATTCGGTATTGCGAATCAGTTCGTCTTGAACTTCAGCCCAATGCGAGTCAGAAGTGTGTTTATCTGACATAGGAACAACACCGCCGACACGAATATTAAACGGTGTGAGTTCCTTTCCCCAAGTTTGAGTTAACCCTGCGACTAATGAGCGCGCCGTATCAATACCTGATTTTTCATCACATTCAGGATAGGAAATAACATTAACAATCACTCCCTTCGTTTGATGCTCGCGCATTCGGATCGTACAGGCTTGCCCGAAAGTAAATAGTGACGATGTGATATCGCCCATTTGTTCGATAAAGTGTTGATTTGTCTTATCATCAATCAATGAGGGAAAGGGAAGTGCAGGCCAGTGATTAATCAATACATCAGGAGCCTTGTTAAATTGTTGAACAATATAAGAAAATAATAGGTCGATACTCACAAAAGAGTGATCGTTTAATGCGTAGTAGTCAATATTTCCTGATAAGCGTTGACAATTTTTCCAGCTTTCAATCAGCTTTGAATGCTGCGTATCGCAAATGATCACGTTCGCCCCTAGACGGGTAAAATGTGTTGCAAGTGTACAGCCAAATAATGAGCTAGCAGACGTGATAACTACAAGCGCCTTATTGATTTCCATGGCTTTTCCCTCATGATCAACCTCAAACTGAAGCCGAATCGTTGATATCCACTAATGTTTATTGCAGGACGATTTTTGTATTAAAAACAGGATAAATAGGTGACATTATCATTTCATCCTATTCAAGTAGCGATTCATTACAGTGATGAATCGGTGTAAAAAGCATGGTTGATAAAAATAAAGTTCAGTGTGAATGATCTCAAATAACCATCGTTCGATAGAAAAATGATGGTTAATCTTTGCTCTATTTCACAGAGTGTAGGGCTGGTACACCATTAGTTTTCATTAATTATGCTTGAGCACGTAGCTGATCTTGTCGCCAAGCGGTATTGAGTTGAGGGTACAAGTCGGTCGTTAGTAAGCGATTTGCTGATGTTGTGGCTAGGTGGCGTCGATCATGTCCAGATAGATTCAAGTAGACCTCTTCCGGAAAGCCTTGAGTCGCTTCAGGTAGATAAGTCAGCGCTTCCGGTTTGAGATAGTGTGAGAGCTTGGCACTTGCTAAGCCGCCGGAGTGAAAGCAATGGGCCTGCTGGGCTGATATCTGATAAGACGAATGATCGTTGCGTAGTGGTTGTAATTCAGGTAGTGAAAATTGCTTACGCAACAGCTGTTCGGTCGTGATTTTTTCTTCGATAGGCTCTACCGGACAGGCATCTCGAACATCATTAGAAAACAAAGCCATGAATAGTGCAAAATCGGCATGACGACCATGTTGAATTGCTTGGTTGATATTCGAACCAATGTGCAGTTCATTAATAATTCCAGCTTTATCTAGCGTATGTACTTGCATTATTTCTCCTCGATGCCTTCCTCATAGCGGCATTAAGAGAAAAAACTTTAATAAAAAAAGCCTGCAATGGATGCAGGCTTAACAGCATGATAATAATCAGTAAAGAATTATTTCGCTAGATTTTGAGCGACAAAGTCCCAGTTAACCAAAGCCCAGAAGCCATTCATATAATCTGGACGTAGGTTACGGTAATCAATGTAGTAGGCGTGTTCCCACAAGTCGACCGTTAGTAATGGCGTTACGCCATCTTCCGTGATCGGAGTTGCGGCGTTTGATGTGTTGACAATCGCCAGTGAGCCGTCTGCTTTTTTGACTAACCAAGTCCAAGATGAACCAAAGTTATTGATTGCAGAGTCGGTGAATTTCGCTTTAAATTCTTCAAATGACCCAAAGGCCGCATTAATTGCTTCAGCCACGGCACCACTTGGTTCACCGCCACCATTAGGAGATAAACAGTGCCAGTAGAAAGTGTGGTTCCAGACTTGAGCAGCATTATTAAAGATACCACCGGTTGAGGTTTTGATGATCTCTTCTAGCGTTTTACTTTCAAATTCAGTGCCAGGGATTAAACCATTAAGTTTAACCACATACGTGTTGTGGTGTTTGCCGTAGTGGTAATCTAAGGTTTCTGCTGAAATGTGTGGTTCTAGTGCATCTTTTGCGTATGGTAACGCAGGTAATTCAAATGCCATTGCTCTATTCTCCGTTTTTCGAGGAAAGAAGATATATTGCTGACGAGGTAGGTAAACATTCGAGCACTCGACAGAGCAATATACTTCCTTCGATGGCTTCCAGTATTATTGTATTTCGTCGGTAAGACTGACTTGCTAGCTATTTTAGCAAGTTTTTACTTTATTAACACCCTGTAGTGAAGAAAAATTTATCGTTAACGACTATCTTTGGCCTTGTTGCTCGAAATCCTTAAACATATTGTGCTTTTTATTCTCTCTTAATGATTTAGAATGGAGGCATTCAACTAGCCATCCATCAAGAGGAAGCAATGGAAACCATTGATAAAATCAAACAGCAAATAGCCGAAAACCCGATTCTCCTATATATGAAAGGATCGCCAAAACTACCAAGCTGTGGTTTTTCTTCTCAAGCGGCACAAGCTCTGATGGCTTGTGGTGAAAAATTTGCTTATGTCGATATCTTGCAAAATCCAGATATCCGAGCTGAGCTACCTATTTATGCTCAGTGGCCAACTTTTCCCCAATTATGGGTTGAAGGTGAGTTAATTGGTGGTTGCGATATCATTTTGGAGATGTTTCAAAAAGGTGAATTGCAACCACTGGTTAAAGAAGCAGCCGGACGCACCTCTGACAACAATGAATAATACTGTATAAAATTACAGTTTTTCTTGATTTTATAAGGCCACATTGAGTAATGTGGCCTTACTTTTTTTATTGATTTGATGTTATGAGTCGTTTATTTATTGCTGAAAAGCCCAGCTTAGCGCGAGCGATAGCGGATGCACTGCCTAAGCCTCACAAAAAAGAGCAAGGATTTATCCGTTGTGGTCACGGTGATATCGTGACGTGGTGCATTGGGCATTTATTAGAGCAAGTTGAGCCGGATAGTTATGATGAACGTTATAAAAAATGGAACCTTGCTGACTTGCCCATTATTCCGGAACATTGGCAGCTTAGGCCAAGAAAAAGCGCCAGTAAGCAACTCGCAGTAGTACGTAAATTATTAAAAGAAGCGCAAGACATCATCCATGCAGGCGATCCCGACCGAGAAGGACAGTTACTGGTTGATGAAGTGATTGATTACTGTCACGTTGCTAAACATAAGCAGAAAACCATACAGCGTTTGTTAATTAGTGATCTTAATTTGTCTGCCGTTCAACGAGCGCTCTCTTCAATGCGTAATAATCGTGATTTTATACCTTTATCGGTCTCAGCATTAGCTCGTTCTCGCGCAGATTGGCTGTATGGTATGAACATGTCTCGCGCTTATACGCTATTAGGTCAGAAAGCGGGATACCAAGGTGTTTTATCGGTTGGTCGAGTACAAACGCCGGTACTAGGGCTTGTGGTACGCCGTGATGAAGAGATCGCCCACTTTGAACCCAAAGACTACTTTACTTTGCATGCTTTAATTCCTTATCAACATGGAGAGCATTGCTTTGATATTCGAGCACGATGGCAACCGAGTGAGGCATGTAAACCTTGGCAAGATGAAGAGGGGAGAGTACTTCATCGTCAGTTGGCTGAAAATGTGGCTAAGCGTATCGCAGGACAAGCAGCAAAGGTCATTGAATCTGAACAAAATCAAACCAAACAAGCTGCGCCATTGCCTTACTCCTTATCCGCGTTACAAATTGACGCGGCTAAGCGCTATCAATTCAGTGCGCAGCAGGTGTTGGATACGTGCCAATCTCTTTATGAAAAACACAAATTAATTACCTATCCACGTTCTGATTGTCGCTATCTTCCTAAAGAGCACTTTGTACAGGCGAAGCAAGTCACCTCGGCGATTGCACATAACCTGAATGAGCTGCATCCTGCTGTGCAGGGGGCGGATTTATCTCGTCAATCGAAAGCATGGAATGATAAAAAAGTTGATGCGCATCATGCCATTATTCCAACGCCGAAAATGGCCCCGCTAAATGGACTGTCGGTAGCTGAACAACATATCTATGGCTTAATTGCTCGACAATACCTTATCCAGTTTTATCCTCCCGCCGTGTATGCGGAAGCAAAATTAGAGTTTGATATTGCGGGAGGGAAATTTATAGCGAAAGGACGCCAGTTAATCACAGCAGGTTGGAAAGCGTTAATTGGCCAAAGCGCTTCACAAGATGAAGGAATCGATAACGTGCCCCCTCTTACGGTTGGCCAAACCTTGACTTGTCGAGAAGGAGAAATTAAGGCATGCAAAACTGAGCCTCCGCGCTATTTTACTGAGGCGACATTACTACAAGCTATGACGGGCATCGCTCGATTTGTCGAAGACAAAGAGCTAAAAAAAATTCTTCGCGATACGGATGGATTAGGCACTGAAGCCACTCGAGCTGGTATTTTGGACACGCTATTTAAACGGCAACTATTACAGCGTGAAGATAAGCTAATTAAAAGTACCCAAGCTGGAAAAGGGCTTATACATGCTCTTCCTCTGCAAGCGACCTATCCTGATATGACAGCACAGTGGGAGCACCAACTTCAAGCTATGGCTGAACGAGATCAGGCTTATCACCCTTTTATGCAAGATCTTGAATTACAAATCACCGAGTGGATGAAACAAATCAAGCACAACCCTATCCCTCCATCTTTAAGTGCATTGCCTCAAGTACGTCGTACGCGATTGTTTAAATCCAAGAGTCGATCAAGTAAGAGAAAAACGCCTATCTCTCACCAGAAATAACGGTGTTTAACAGTAGATTGTGGGAAATGCAAAAGGCTTTGTTGCTAAAAAGTTAGAATAAACACACAGAAAAAAACTAATAATGTTGCATAACCTGAAGGGGTTTCCCATAGTTAGGTGAGTGAGTTCTGGAGCAATATCACAGAGAGCTCCTAATGAATATAGCCACCACATATAGTAGAGGCAAAAATGCCCGTGATCACGTTTGTGCTAGGAAAATACTATGCTAAAAATACTGAGAGTGCTCAACGTACGTAAAAAAATATTAGTTATTGAAATTATTTCGCTGCTAACTATCGCTCTGATCAGCCTCTATGGGGTCAGTAAACTGAGAGAAATGGCTTACCAAGAGCGCCAGCAGAGCATACAAAATCAAGTCGAATCGGTTGTCAGTTTAGTCGATTATTATGCACAACTCTCGGGCCAATTAGGACAAGAACAAGCAAAAAAACAAGCAACCGAAGCGATCAAAGCGTTACGCTATGATGGTGATAACTATTTCTGGATTATGACACCCAATGCTCGTTTAGTGTTACATCCTTTACGACCTGAAGCCGTTAATCAAGATATGAGCCAGGTTCGAGATGGAGCAGGACGCTTCCACTGGCAACAGATGGCGCAAACGGTTCAGCGTCAAGGGGCTGGATTTGTTGAATACACACTGGTGTCGCCTCAAGGAAAAGTTGAGGATAAAATTTCTTATGTCGCCAAAACCAACCAGTGGAATTGGATTATTGGCTCAGGGGTTATTGTGTATGATATTAATCAAACCGTTTATCAGAGCTCTTTATTCTACCTAGGGTTTGCCTTACTGGGGCTGCTGATCACCCTGATATTTTCTAGCATGATCGGCAAAAATATTACTGACCCATTAGCTCTATTTGTAACAAAAGTAAAACGGGCAGCAGAAGGAGACATGACGGTGCGATTTCATCCGAAAGGGCGCGATGAAATTGCCAGTTTAGGTCATTCAATCAACACCATGATCGAACATACCCATCAAGCCTTATTAACAGCGAAACAGTCGACGATGAATACGGCACAAATGGCAACGAGCATTGCTTCAGCCAGTGAAGAAACCGCAGCCAGCACCCAGTCGCAACGTATGCAATTGGAGCAACTCGCGACAGCGATGAATGAGATGAATGCGACCATTCGTGATGTAGCACAAAATGCCGAACACACAGCCGCTTCAACGGATGATGTTTCTCATCAAGCACAAAGTTGTAGCCAGATGATGGATAGTACGGAACAAAATATTGAACAGCTGTCGCAAGAAGTGTCAGAAACAGACCAACTAGTTGAAGCATTACGTAATGATGTCACTGGTATTAATGAAATTGTCGATGTGATTCAGGCGATTTCTGAGCAAACCAACCTATTGGCATTGAACGCTGCGATTGAAGCCGCGCGTGCAGGAGATCAAGGAAGAGGCTTTGCCGTGGTTGCCGATGAAGTCCGTCATTTAGCGGGAAGGACACAGCAGTCGACTCACCAAATCCAGCAAACCATCGAATCGTTGATTGTGCGTGCTGACAGCGCATCACAAGCGATGAAACAGTGCCATACTCGGGTGACAGAAAATGTTCAGACAGCAACAGAAACCAAAGAAATGCTCAATAAAATGGTGGCTGAATTAACTCGAGCGAATGATCGTGTGACACAAATAGCGGCCGCAGCGGAGCAACAAGACACGGTGGCTGAAGAGATGAACCACAATGTTAGTCATATTAACCTTTCAGCCGATCAAATTAGTCAATCAGCACAAGATTTAGCGTTACAAAGTCAACAACTTGCGGATAGCTCCAATCAATTGGATCAACAATTACAACACTTTAATGTGTGAGGCGTTCATCTATTTACAATCTAACCGATAAAAAAGAGTCCCTGTTGGGCTCTTTTTTATCGGTTGTCGTTGAATCGATAAGCACGAAAGGTCAACAGACCCTAATAAATATGAAAATAAACCGAGATTCCTATGATTGAACGCTTATTTGAGAAAACGCGCTTTTTAGTCCTCGCCGTCGTGGTGGTTAGTTTTTGTGCTGCAATTATTTTGTACTGCACCATAGTAATGATTATGTTTGGAGTGGTGATGGATATTTTTAATTCTATTCACTTTAGTGAAACGGGGGGAAAGCTTTTAGTTGTTAAGCTTTTAAAAATTCTAGATATTTCTTTAATTGCTATCACATTTCAACTGATTTCTGTTGGCCTATATCGATTGTTTATCCGTCCCTCGGCTTTAGAAAATAGTGCATTTTTGAGCGCACTCACGATCAAGAATTTTCATGATTTAAAAATCACTTTATTACAAGTTTCTGTGGTGATTATGGTTATTCTGTTTTTAGAGCACTTAGTTGAAGTGGGGGCGAGCATTGAAACGCTTTATCTCGGAGCTGGAATTAGCCTAGTAATTTTTTCTGCGATCGGAGCGTGGAAAATGATGAGATAAGGGCTGAGTGATGGATCACAACTGTAAGCAAATCATGTGTATTTTAGTTACGATAGCAACAATACTCTAAATTAGTATTAACTAATAACATTGGGGGATAGGATGAAACCAAAAGTACATGGGTTTTTCGATCCAAACACTTTTACTTATAGCTACCTTGTCATTGATCCGAGTTCTCAACATTGTGCTGTGGTGGATGCTGTTCTGGATTATGATCCAGCTTCTGGGCGCACATCATATCAGTCTGCGGATAAATTGATTGCGTTTATAAAGCAGCACCAGTTGTCCGTCGAGTGGATTTTAGAAACCCACGTCCATGCTGATCACCTCAGTGCGGCACCATACATTAAACAACAGGTCGGGGGTACTTTAGCGATTGGGAAAAATATTACCATCGTACAAAATACGTTTGGTAAGCTATTTAACGCAGGTTCAGACTTTTGTATGGACGGTAGCCAATTTGATCACCTATTTGCTGATCAGGAAAGATTCACCTTAGGCTCGATAACCGCTATCGCTATCCATACCCCAGGGCATACCCCGGCCTGTATGACTTATGTCATTGGTGATAGTGCCTTTGTGGGCGACACATTATTTATGCCAGATTATGGAACGGCACGTTGTGATTTCCCCGGCGGTGACGCTCAAACGTTGTACCAGTCGATTCAAAAGCTCTTTACTCTACCCGATCAAACCCGAGTTTTTATGTGTCATGATTATAAAGCTCCTGGACGGGAGGATTTCCAATTTCAAACCACAATAGGTGAAGAACGTTTGCATAATATTCATGTTAAACAAGGTATCAGTGAACAACAGTTTGTAGCGATGCGGCAAGCTCGAGATGCGACACTAACAATGCCGACCCTTATTCTGCCCTCTGTACAAGTGAATATGAGAGCAGGCGCTTTACCATCCGCTGAAGCCAATGGGATTCAATACCTTAAAATTCCATTGAATGCCATTTAATGGCTAAGGACTAGGCTTATGCTGACATTGATTTCGTTAACTGATCAAGTGGCTGTTGCGCCACAAATATCACCGATAGACATGCAAGACATTGCAAGGTTAGGCTTTAAATCCGTGATCAACAATCGACCAGATGAAGAAGAAGTTGGCCAACCTTTAAATCGGAAGATTGAGCAAGAAGCAAGAAAATACCAACTGAACTATTATCATCAACCTGTTATCTCTGGCCAGATCACCGCTCAACAAGTCGAGATGTTTACCGATTTATTAGCACAATGCCCTAAGCCTGTGTTGGCTTTTTGTCGTACAGGTACCCGTTGTTGTATGTTGTGGTGTATGAGCAGTGAAGATGAGATGACTCTGGCAGAGCGCGTCGCTTATGCAAAAGAAAAAGGTTTTAATTTCAGTTCATTACTTGAAAAAGATCAGTAAATATAGAGCACTATCTTAGTGCTGGCGAACAAAAAGCTGTGGCTGAAAACCACAGCGATGCAGGTTTACTGTACTATACCCTTCCTACTTGAAGCTGCAGGGGGGGGGTGGCTACCTTCTTTCACCCCAATCACATAGCCTGTCTATGCTCATGGGGATTCACTCACTTGCCGCCTACCTGCAACTCCAAGTTGTTTGGGTATATCTCGTATCTTAATTTCTTCTCTACTTGTTTCTTTGAAGGTTATTTAACGCTAAATTGCCTCACTAATCGTTGTAAACTTTCGAGACGATTGACTAGCGCATCGGTTCTCGTCACCGAAGAGGAAGACAATAACTGCGTTGATTGAATCGCCTCTTTCATTCGGAAAACATGTTCATTCATCGCTTGAGTTACTTGTACTTGCTCAGAAATCGCTTGTGAAGTCTGTGCACTTTGCTCACCAATCGAAGTTAGATCGCCGACAATCGCTGCAAAGGACGCTTTACTTTGCTGCGATTTCATCACGCATTGTTCAGAAGATTGGATACCATTATTCATTAAGTTGCCAGTTTGATTCACGGCAGTTTGTAATCGTTCTATTTTTTTATGAATCTCTTCAACAGAACAACTGGTCTTACTAGAAAGGGCGCGAACTTCATCAGCCACCACCGCAAAGCCACGCCCATGTTCGCCAGCTCGAGCCGCTTCAATCGCGGCATTCAAGGCGAGTAAATTAGTTTGTTCTGCAATACCTTGAATCATTTCAAGAATGGTTTCAATGCCGTTGACATCCGTATAAAGTTGTTCCAAAGCAGCTTTCGATTGATCCAAATGATGGCTCAGTTCACGAACGGTCTCTACCGCTTCATCAATGGTTTGTTCACCTTCACGGGCTTTTGTGCGCGCATGGTTTACAAACTCTGCACTATGTCTGGCTTGCTCAGCCACTTCATCAATTGAGGCCAGCATCTCTTCAGCTGAAACCGCCATGGCATCTGTGGCGATATTTTGCTCACTCAGTTCACGATCAATGGATTGGCAGTTGAGCATCTCTTCATTCGCTGATTGAAGCAGTGCCGTCGCGGTTTCATTAGCGCGAGCTGTCGCTGCCCTTAACTCGGCTCGCTTCATTAATAATGTCAGTTCAATCCGTGATACATCATCACAATAACCTGTATATGGTTGTTCCATCAAAGGGTTATCGTAGTCCTGTTTTGCTAATCCATTAATTACCTTTAGACGTTTGTGAAGGGTAAACAAGAGTGCGAATTGCAATAGCGAGAGAGATATCAATGTACTAAACAGTATCGTGTCAGAGATCGGTAGAATGCTAAAAGCCGCAATCATGATCAGTTCTGCAGCCACTACCCCTAAAGAGAGTGTCATCCATTTCATGCGGCGTATGGCGACTTTTCCATGGTGAAGTTTGGCGTACAGCGAATGCGCTCGCGAAATTTGTGCATCCGTAGGCTGGGTTCTAACGGATTGATATTCAAAGACGTTCCCGACTTCATCAAAGATGGGGGTAACAAAAGCAGATACCCAATAATGTCCTGAATCTTTACATTTATTTTTAACTAACCCCATCCAGCTTTTGCCAGATCGAATGTATTCCCATAGCTGGCCAAAAGCCGCTTTAGGCATATCGGCATGCCGCACAACATTGTGAGGATGGTTAACTAGTTCGTCTGGTTGATAACCCGACACCTTACAAAAATCATCATTACAATGAGTAATATAACTGTCAGGAGTTGTAGTGGATATCAGGTTATCCTTGTCTGAAAATCGAACTCTTTTATCTGTCATACACGTCTCTTATTTAATCCATTGATCAGCGTTCTATCAGTTATCAATGCTACCTAATCGATAACTTAATCAACAAAGATGGCTACATTACCAGACATTAGTTACAACAGTTTGATATGTATCATTAAGTGCTGCTGAAATGATGCATAATAAAACCTTGGCAGATAAAGTGAGGGTTAATTCGTTAATTTTCTTTTCACTTTCTTGGAACTATTTTTTCATCAGTTTCGCTAAGTCAGCAAAGGGATTATAGGTTGCGCTTTTATGCTCGTCTAATCGTGCGACGGGATCAACGCCATAACGCTCATGTTCTGTGTATTTTGAATGTTCATGATCATGACAATATAAACATAATAGCTCCCAGTTACTGCCATCTTCAGGATTATTTGTGTGATCGTGGTCTTTATGGTGGACGGTTAATTCTCGCAAATTTGAATACACAAATTCACGGGCACATTTACCACACACCCATGGATAAAGTTTTAGCGCTTTCTCGCGGTAGCCGCTCTCTTTACGGGCATATTCGGCACTTGAGCCATAAAAATCGGATGACATTGTATTTCCAGTCAGTAGTTAAAGATATCAATATTAAAGACGAAAATGACTAAATTAGCAAAGACTACAGAGGAAAAGAACACCTATATCATATACCCAAACCACTTGGAGTTACAGGTTGGAGCAAGTGAGTTTTCATGAGCATAAACAGACAAGGTGATTGAGGTGAACGAACGTAGCTAACATTGCTGCAAAAATTAGCTCGAAAGGTCAACAGACCCTAGCGCTAAGATAATAAAAAGGCCACCGTTAAGGTCGCCTTGATTTACGTTAGTTGATTTGCACTTAAGCCGTTATTCTTTCAGAGAGTAAGTTTGATTTTTCAACTTCCTCTGCAAGTTCGTTTATACAAAAATTGATGTAGTAAATGTTAAAAAAGAAGGTATAAAACGAGTTCATCGAATAATCTATTTTATGATCATTTAACATCATTTTTTGCAAGGCCTTTTTGGCTTTAAAAGCCCAAACAATATAAAAAATGCTAGATATAATACTTAAAAGACCACCTAAAACTTCTAGATCTGGTGTCGATGAAAAAACGGAAGACCAACCAATTAATGCAGCTAAGACAATAATAACACGATGATCAAGAATTTTCTGTTCTAAAGTATCTTCAATAACACTATTATTTTTAAATAACCACATTATATTGAAAATACCCAAAGTCACAATTGATAGTAAAACAAAATTTAATGTTTTAGTGTTTACTTTATTTTTTAATAGATTTGCTTTCATTTATTTAAGTCCATATACATTAACATAAAATTCTTTTCCATTATCGGTCATCTCTACGGTGTAAGTAATAGGAATCTCGCTGGAATTTCCTGTGTTGCGAGCATGAATCTCAAGCTGTGCAGCACATTCAAATGCTCCTGTTTTATCATTTTTATCAGTTGTTCTTATTGCATTTACAGAATATGAGAACATTTTTCCAGCATTTGAGCCTAACTGGTTGATCATTTCATCATTAGCGATTTGCTTGATGAGATCGGTTGTTTCAGAATCGCCACACTTAGGAACAGAAGGCGAGCATCCTCCTAAAAGGAACACTAAGGGCAGTGCTAATATTATTTGTTTCATTTAATCGTACTTTGTTACATTGTGTTAAGTTGCTCATTTTATACTAACTTAGTGGAATAGGGTATCGTCACATATTATTTTTTTATGATTTTGATCGATTTTGGTGATTCATGCTAGAGAGTATACCCAAACAACTTGGAGTTGCAGGTAGGCGGCCAATGAGTGACAAATTTGTCTGGAACAAATTTGAACAGGCGAAGGAAACGAAAAAACCGCTGTAAGAACAGCGGTTTCATCTTTAAAAGTGGCGGAGAGATAGGGATTTGAACCCTAGGATAGCTATTAACCATCGCCGGTTTTCAAGACCGGTGCTTTCAACCACTCAGCCATCTCTCCGTGTGGCGCGAATAATATAAGGCTTCTTAGTACTTGTAAAGCCCTTTATATTTCAACTGCGCAAAATACAAACAAAGGTAAGCATGATTTAATTTAATGTTAAAAACAAAGAGTTAATCTGGTGATGATTCAGGAAGCTTTTACCACATTAAATCATCTGGAACGACAAAATCAGCATATGGATCATCTTCATCATGGGGTTGTTTATCTTCTTCAGGTAATGGAATGATGCTGTGTTCATCTCGTTGCCAAATTTTTTGTGCCACGATATTTGGGATGATGGCATAACCCTCTTCATAACGCGCAATAGCAAGATGTCCTTTACTCAATTGGTCTTGGGTTTGTTTATCGACATACAACTTTTTAACTAGGTTGCCATCGGTAAAGTGATACTGAATATCGCCATTATTATGCGGCAATTTATTCATCTCAATCAGTTGCTTGACTTGAGCACGGATCTCTTTAGTTAATAGCTGCTCTTTTTGCTGTTTATTGAACTCCTTATCACGTTCGAGTTGCTCTTGTTTGCTGGCTTCAACCGCCGCTTTTACCTCTCGAGCTTGAAGGCGTGATTTCTTGGATCCTTTTTTAGCCTTTTTTAATTTTTTTTCGTTAACAAGGCCGGCTTTGAGCATTTGCTCTTGAAGAGATAGTCGTGTCATGATCTGTTCCACTCAATAAATAATGCTAAGTGTACCGACTCGTTGTCAGCAAAGAAAGAGGTGAGGGGGCGAATGAGAACGCTTTTATAGGGTCAGGAATGCTTACGCCAATAGCAGTAACATACCACCAACTTTTGCCGCTGCGGAAAGATATTTCCCTGCGGTGTAAGGGGTATCGGTCGGTTGCTTCGGCTGTTTCGGATGATCCATACCTAATGCTCCATGCGTAAAGGCTTCCACTTTGTCACCGACGGTTTTCGATTTTAGTTGTTCAGTTTGACTTTCCTCATCGAGTGCCTTTAGGGCAGCCAGTAAGGCTTTCCCTTCTTCGGATAAAGTAACTTTTGTTGCCTCAGTTTGGGAAGGCGAGGGCTCTTTTGCTGTCGTATCAGGCGATATTTGTGGTGAAGGTGAACCGACACTATTCGGCGTATAGTGAGCGGTAGTTCCAGTACTAACAGGATTCATGTTGGTTCTCCTTATTCAGCACAGCAGACCTTTGCCGGAGTATGGAAAGGTGTTGCCTTCCTTTGCCCTTAGATAGCAATAATATCGGCCATTATTCTAAAAACTTTTGATTATTTTTAGAACAATGGAAGTTATTTATGAATAAGCAAGGAGTGTGCCTAATTTTTTACAAGAACCATCATGAGCCCTAAATCGTGTCTTTATCGTTTACAGGACTGCTTTCGGTATACTCGGATCATAAAATCAGCTTCACAGGTAAACTGCGGAGTTTGTTTTAGTTCTTCTCTTAGGGCATCTGTCGCGCGCCAAGCGAAAGGCGTCATTTGTAGCAGATCAACAGCTTCAGAGCCTGATAAGGACATGGTGTAATGCAGTGGTTGCTGGTGTTCTAGGTTAAACCCGGTGAGCCGTTCTGGCGTTTCATCATGCAGTTGAACGTGTTGGTAAATTTTTTCTTTCAACTGGTAGAGGTGGCGGCCAGCAGGCGTTACCGTGATGACGACTCCGTTATCCATGAGCACTCGGTCAAGCTCTTCCTCCTTACAAGGGGCATATATGCGTAAAATGGCATCCAGTGATTGGTTGGCAAAAGGAAGGCGGTGGCTAGAAGCGACAGCAAAATTGACTGTTGGGTAGCATTTAGCCGCATAGCGAATGGCGGTTTTGGAAATATCGATCCCATAAGTTGTCGCATTCGGGGCATGCGCTTGAATAGCGGCGGCAATATAGTCGGTGTAATAACCTTCACCACATCCAATATCCAGGACTCGATAGGCAGTATTGGTTAACGCTTCAATACATAAGTTGCTGACCGCTTCCCGCATGGGGTGGTAATGATGGCCTTGTAAGAAGCGACGTCTTGCTTGCATCATCTCCTTATTATCACCAGGATCTTTAGAACGTTTATGATGCGCTGGCATTAAGTTGACATAACCTTCTTTGGCAACATCAAATTGATGTCGATTATCACAGCAGTAGCTCTGTTCTTGTAAATGTAGGGCGTGATGGCAAAGGGGGCAGAGGTAAGCCATAGGGATCCAATAATCAGCAAAAAGAGAGGCTAAGTTTAACGGTAAGCGAACGAAATAAAAAGGACAGCGAATGCTGTCCCCCACATTATTGAACCGATAATTTTATTGAACGGATAATTTTGTTGAAAGCTGATGATGCTCGCCAGGTTGTAGTATTTTTCCCTCTTCTAATTGATTGGCATGCCATGTTGATTCGACACATAGCATCGTCTGGTAGCCTTCGTCATTCATATCAGCCATTGCTTGTGCGCCTTGCGCCCAAGGGTTCCACAAGACGGCTGAATTATGGCCTTGATTTTCAACCACTAAAGTTCGGTTAAATACAGGGTCTGCGACCCGAATTTGTGCTTCCGGCTGTGTATATACCCGGTCAATGGTCTCTGTGAGAATCAGGTTATCTGGGCCTGCCGTTTTTTGTCCATGGTTAAGACTGTCGAGGTATTCAGGCCCCATGCCCGTGGTTTGCGTTTGACGAATATCGCCCACCTTTAAATAGCTGTGTAAGGCACCAGAGAAAGCCCAAGCTTCTTGATCGGTATTGAGCACATCAAGGGTAACTTGTAAGGTATCACTCACTTCGATCAATAAGCGAATTTGAAACTGGTGGGGCCAGATTGCCAGCGTTTGCTCTGAGGTTTCCAGACCGAGAGAAATAATTACCCCTTGCTCATTTTCTCGATGTTCAACTAATGTCCATTCTGTGGAACGAGCAAACCCGTGTGCGGGTGCTGCGATTCGACCAAACCACGGCCAACAAATCGGAATACCACCTCGTAGCGCTGCTTTACCATCAAAGAGGGCATGCTCACTCATCCAGAGCAAATCGGGTTGACCTGTCGGTTGAAAAGAAAGGACATGACCACCGTGTAGAGCAATACCAGCCACCGCTTTATCGTGGATAACACGAACAATTTTGACGTTATCTTTTTCTACAATGGTCACACAGTCGGAGAGTACCGTTAAAGTGGGGAGTTTTTTTAAATCCATATCTAGCTCCTGAAGTTGTAATTTTTGTGTTCTAATGGCTCTCTTTCAGATAAGCAAAAAGGCGACACAAAGGCCGCCTTTCTTCTCAACGAATTTCTTCGCTAATCGTCACATTATTTAGAGATATGAGAGATTAGGTCTAGAACTTTGTTTGAGTAACCGATTTCGTTATCGTACCAAGATACCACTTTAACGAATTTGTCAGTAAGTGCGATACCAGCCGCAGCATCAAAGATTGATGTGCGAGTGTCACCGTTGAAGTCAGTTGATACAACTGCATCTTCAGTGTAACCCAGTACGCCAGCTAGAGCACCTTCAGAAGCGGCTTTCATTGCTGCTTTGATTTCTTCATAAGAAGCTGGTTTTTCTAGGTTAACAGTTAGGTCAACAACTGAAACGTTAGCCGTTGGTACGCGGAAAGCCATACCAGTTAGTTTACCGTTTAGTTCAGGAAGAACAACGCCTACCGCTTTAGCAGCACCAGTTGAAGATGGGATGATGTTTTGAGCTGCACCACGACCACCGCGCCAGTCTTTTGCTGAAGGGCCATCAACTGTTTTTTGAGTTGCAGTTGTTGCGTGAACAGTTGTCATTAGACCTGATTCGATACCGAAGTTATCGTTCAGAACTTTAGCGATAGGTGCTAGGCAGTTAGTTGTACAAGATGCGTTAGAAACGATGTCTTGTCCTGCATAAGTTTCGTGGTTTACACCCATAACGAACATTGGAGTTTTGTCTTTAGAAGGACCAGTCAAAACTACTTTTTTCGCGCCTGCTTCGATGTGTTTACGAGCAGTTTCGTCAGTTAGGAATAGACCTGTTGCTTCAGCAACTACGTCAACACCGATTTCGCCCCATTTAAGATCTGCTGGGTTGCGCTCTGCTGTTACGCGAACAGTTTTACCGTTAACGATCAGGTTACCGTCTTTCACTTCAACAGTACCGTTGAAACGGCCGTGAGTTGAGTCGTATTTTAGCATGTACGCCATGTATTCAACGTCGATCAGATCGTTGATACCTACAACTTCGATGTCGTTACGCTCTTGTGCTGCACGGAATACGAAACGGCCGATACGGCCAAAACCGTTAATACCTACTTTGATAGTCATTATAGTTGCTCCACAACTTAATTTCTGATTAAAGATAACTGGTAGTAAAATTACAGAATCCAGTAAATGTCTGCAACAGATAATCGGACTTAACTTGTTTAAAGTCAAAAAAAAGCAGCGTTTTTTTTAACAATCCGTTGCAACTGGTTAATATTTACCCCGGGTGCTGATTTTTATCTCTACCAATCGACGTAAAATAAAGCTCAGCCACTGATTACGCTGACTGTTGCTCTCTCGATAGGAAAGTATGTGCTACAAGGTGTAGAATAAGCAAGTTTTCTATAAAAAAGTAAATGTTTCAAGAGGAAAAAGGAGGAGGGCGGTATGACAAAACAAGAAGAAAAATTCGTAAAACCTGATAGTTACTGGCGTGAAGTTCTCAGTGATGAGGCTTATCATGTTTGCCGTCAACAAGGAACCGAAGCGCCATTTAGTGGTCGGTTATTGCACAATAAACAAACCGGTTTATATCACTGTACCTGTTGTGCAACGCCCTTGTTTAGCTCGGAGAATAAGTATGATTCTGGCTGTGGGTGGCCAAGTTTCGATGCGCCACTCGATGAGCATGCGATTTACTATTTAGAGGATCAAAGTCACGGAATGGTACGAACCGAAATTCGCTGTGCGGTCTGTGATAGCCATTTAGGTCACGTATTTCCCGATGGTCCTCAAACCACCGGGGAGCGCTTTTGTGTTAACTCTGTGTCGTTAACTTTCAACAAAAAGTAAAAAATAGCCGATAATTTAAGCATGTCTTGTTAAAAGCTTACAATAGCAGAGTGCGCGATGATCAATGGGAGATTAACCGATCCGTAAATTCACCGCGCCGGATGGCTTTGGTTAATTGGTTGGCTAAATTGTCCAATCGCGTGAAGGTGTCTTCACTAAATGGATACATCAGTCTAAGCTCTGCTTGAGAGGCAATTTGAACCCCAAACTGCTGACCCACCATGGCCCAGAGGTAAGCCTCTTCTTTTTTATTTAATGCTTGATGGGTGCTAGCAAGTGATTGAAATATTTCAGGATTAACCTGTTTTGCGGGGCTGAGTTCTAGGGCTCGAATAAGAAGACGTATTGTTTTCTCTTGATCTCGTGTGGTGTAAAAGGTCGCTAGTGCGTATTGCATGTCGGCCGTTTCGAGTTCTGGCTTGCCTTCTAGTTGTAAGAAATCACGACGAGCTTGTCTATCGCCGGTTTGACTCCATAAAAAATAGAGCGCTTTAGGCGTTCGTATTTGATGTAGTTCTTGAGTGATGCGTTTTAAGTCTTCATTCGAATTGATCAGTGCAGAAAAGCGGCGTTGGTTGAGTTCCGTTTGGTCAATGAGCTGGATTTGAGCCGCGAGCTCTAAGCATTTTTGATAGTCACGGGTTAGCTGATATTCAGTGATTTTATTCTCGACAGTGGGATTAGTGAGTACCTCATAGCGATGCCAGATCAGATCGGTTCGAGCGACTCGGCATTGTCCGTCATTGATGTTTAACCTGTCACACTGTAATGCTGGATTATCTGTGCAGAGTTTATCGGTATTTTTACGGTTTTCTAGACAGCCGCCTAATAGTATAGGCAGTAGTAGTAATAAGGTTTTTATCCAGTTCATAGTCGTAGCTTGTGATCCGATACACTGATTTATTTAGCAACTCTTGACTGACTAGATGGGCTCGCTATGGTGGCTGCAATCTTAGTCATCAAGGAAAAGGTCATGAATGCACATCAGTTGATTGATGCGATTACCCCTGAAGCATATGAGCGTTTACTCTTCGCTGTAGAAACGGGCAAGTGGCCTGAAGGTACACCACTTTCTGCAGCACAGCGAGATTATTGTATGCAAGCTGTGATGCTGTACCAATCAAAGCATAATCATGATGCTGACCATATGAGTATAGCTATTGGTGGAGAAATGGTCTTAAAATCGAAAGCTGAACTAAAAAAACGTTTTCGCACTGAGCAAGAAGACATTGTTCGAGTTAATCCGAATAAAGCGTAAGCCCTCACATCACACTAAGTTAGCGTTTTTAATTTGATAAAAAACCAAGCGTTATCACTCAAAACCCGACAATGCTTTTTGCTTTGTCGGGTGATATTTGTCTGATGATAAAAGTGAAATTAGTCTGACACTGAGGATGGACTAATCTATAAGCTCATTTCTCCGCGCAACACTTGTTGCATTTTTTCTTTCACTTCTTGATACGAGAGGTTCTGGCTAAGTAAAAAGTGCAGTTTAGCCAAAGCTGCCTCTGGGGTCATGTCGTAACCACTAATTACCCCTGACTCAGCCAAGGCGCATCCTGTTGCATATCCTCCCATATTTACTTTCCCAGCCAGACATTGAGTGAGGTTGACGACAATCACCCCGCGTTGAGAGGCATCGTGTAAATGGGCTAATAAATCGGGATTTTGTGGTGCATTACCGACACCAAAGGTGAGTAGGATCATAGCATTAACAGGTTGAAGTAAGGTATTTCTTATTACTTCATGTGAAATGCCGGGATACATCGTAATGACACCGATCGGTTGCGGGGTAATATTATGTACCAAAAACGGCCCCTGAGGCGTTTCGTCGACTTTGACATTGTTACTAATTTGGATATTGATACCCGCTTCTAATAATGGGGGTAAGTTTGGTGAAGTAAAGGCACTAAAACCATCAGCATGTGATTTGGTACTTCGGTTTCCACGCATTAATTGATTATTGAAAAACAGAGTGACTTCATTGATGGGATAGTTTGCTGCAAGGTGTAATGAATTAAGTAAGTTGGCTTGACCATCAGAGCGAATTTCGGCTAGTGGGATTTGTGAGCCAGTGACAATCACGGGCTTACCCAAATTTTCAAACATAAACGATAGGGCTGATGCAGTATACGCCATGGTATCCGTACCATGGAGGATGACAAAACCATCATATTTATCGTAATTATCGCGAATGTCATCAGCAATGATTTGCCAATCTTCTGGTGTCATATCAGAGGAATCAATCAATGGATCGTATTCGTGAATCGTAAATAGCGGCATTTCTGGACGATGGAATTCAGGCATACCTGCCAATTGTTTTTCCATAAATCCAGCGACAGGTACATAACCATGGTCGGATTTGGTCATACCAATAGTACCGCCAGTGTAGGCAATATAAATATGCTTTCTAGTCATAGGGGTATCGCTTATTGTAGGGAACAGACGCAAAATTATAGCGAAAACTTCTGCAATAAAAAGAGGCACAGTCCTAGAAAGTGCCTCTTAATCTATCATGTGGGTAAGCGAGCATTAATCTCGCCGTTTTACTGGCTTTGACACGTTAAACACAGTGCATAATACCCTTTAGGATCATTGAGTTGATTGAGAATAGAGGCATCTTGCATCAATTGCTGTGTTACTGGCTGAAAAACAGCAGGAACCACACTCGCCAAATTGATCTCAAACCTTACCTGTGCCTCGCTTAAGAGACTTTTCAGAAAGCGTTGGGCTGGGCTGAGGGGTTCTTCAACCCAGTAAAGGTTATAGCGTTCGAGTTGGGCTAACTGTGCGGCGATAGCTACCGCATCATCAAAATCACCTAAAGTATCCACCAGACCATACTGCTGGGCATCTTTCGCGGTCCATACATGTCCTTGTGCGACCTTATCAACCGCTGCAAGCGGTAGGTTACGATGTTTACTGACCAACGTAATGAAGCGTTGGTAGCCATTTTCGATCCCCATTTGGATCGCATCTTTCACATTTTCGTCCAATCCGCGGGTAATACCAACGCCAGAAAAAGGTGATGTACCGACGCCATCGGTATAAATGCCCAGTTTATTTAGTCCTTTTTCAAAAGTCGTGATCACACTAAAAATCCCGATAGAACCGGTTAAGGTGGTGGGCTGCGCGACGATTTGATCGGCACTCATTGATATCCAATATCCGCCGGATGCCGCAAGGCTTGACATTGAGGCGACAACCGGTTTTCCAGCCGCTTTCAGCGCGTCTATTTCATTACGAATTACCTCAGATGCAAATGCACTGCCTCCTGGGCTATCGACTCGTAACACGACTGCTTTGACTTTTGCATCATTACGAGCTTGACGCAATAACCCTGCAACGGTATCGCCGCCGACATTACCGCGAGATTGAGTGCCATCCATAATCGCTCCACTGGCAACAATAATCGCAATATCGTCAGCATGACGAATCAAGGTCGGTTTCATCGTATTACGGTAGCGATAGTAGTCAATCGCGTTATAACTGTCTTCACCATTACTGCCAAAAACTTGAGCCAGTTCGTGACGCACCTGTTGTCTCGTTGCTAATTGATCCACTAAACCGAGTGAGAGGGATAAGTCAGCTAAGTTACCGGAAGCATTGCTTAATAATGACAAAAACTCTTCCATGGTCGGGTTCAAACGTTGAGGCTCTAGTTTACGGTTAGCAGCTACATCACTGATATAAGCGCCCCACAATTGACTTAACCATTGACTGGCTGACTCTCTTGCTTGGTCAGACATATCATCTCGGATAAAGGGCTCAACTGCAGATTTATAAGTACCGACACGAAACACATGAGTATTGACGTCGAGTTTTTCTAGTAGGCTTTTGTAGTACAAATTATAGCTACTATAGCCGCGTAACATCACACCGCCATCAGGGGCGAGATAAACTTTATCGGCATAGCTGGCAAGATAATATTGGCTTTGATTATAAAAATCCCCGATCGCATAAACCGGTTTACCCGACGATTTAAATTCATTGATCGCTTTAGCGATATAGCGCAGCTTGGTTAAATTAGTTTCAGGCATCTCTCGTAACGCGAGCACAAGCCCTGTGACACTATCATCATCTTTTGCATAACGAAGTGTATCAACGACATCAAACAAGACATTTTCTCGGGGCATTTCCCGACCAAATAATGAGTCACTGAAAGACTCCATCGGGTTGAGATAAGAGCTTTGTTCAACAATGGGACCGGAGAGGTTAAGCACAAGAGCTGAAGCTTTTTCCACAACAGGCGTTGGAGCGTCGGCACTGAGATACAAAAAGTAAACAATAGCGATGGTTAATAGGAAAATAAGGTTAGTGAGGGCTAAACGGATAAAAGTAATAACTTTCCAAAATCCTTTAAATATCAGCCCAATAAATCGGAATAACTGTCTCATTGTCTCTCCAATGCAACCGTGAATGAGGTCCTGATCATAGTGTGTAACATCCTACGTGATCTGTCATATCCAAACAACAAGATTGATCAGTGTTACAAAAATGTAAACACTTGTTTGATTTTTATGAAGGGCAAGATTATTCTGGTCCGACCATGATGAGACCAACAAAAGTGATGTCGCCTATGTACCCACACTTATTACAGCCATTAGATTTAGGATTTACCCAACTGCGTAATCGCGTGTTGATGGGGTCAATGCATACCGGGCTTGAAGAGCATAAAGAAGGTTTACATAAGTTGGCTGCCTTTTATGAAGAGCGAGCCAAAGGTGGGGTCGGCTTGATTGTAACTGGGGGCTTTTCTCCTAACCTTCGTGGTCGATTGCATCCGCTTAGTGCTGAATTTAGTAAAGCTAAACATGCCAAAGCACACCAAGTCGTGACCGATGCAGTGCACCGCCATGGTGGAAAAATTGCGCTGCAATTACTTCATGCTGGTCGCTATGCCATGCATCCTTTTGCTCAAAGTGCTTCGGCCATAAAAGCGCCTATTGCTAGATTCTCGCCCAGTGAGATGAGTGTCAGACAAATCCGTAAAACGATCGATGCCTTTGCCAATAGTGCTGAACTTGCTCAGCTTGCAGGGTATGACGGTGTCGAAGTGATGGGGTCGGAAGGCTATCTTATCAATCAATTTATTTGTAAGCGAACTAATGTTCGTTACGACGATTGGGGAGGCAGCTATCAAAATCGCATGCGTTTCCCTTTGGCAATTATTCGAGCTATTCGTGCGGCGGTGGGGCCTAACTTTATTATTATTTTCCGTTTATCTATGCTTGATTTGGTCGAGGAGGGCAGTACTTTTGAAGAGGTGGTTGAATTAGCCCAAGCGTTGGAGCAAGCAGGAGTGACCATTATCAATACTGGAATTGGATGGCATGAAGCTCGGATTCCAACAATAGCGACTCAAGTACCGCGAGCGGCGTTTAGCTGGGTGACTGAAAAAATCAAATCACATCTAAGTGTGCCCGTTGTAACCTGTAACCGGATTAATACGCCAGAGCAGGCGGAGAAAATTCTTGCTAGTGGGCAAGCGGATATGGTCTCGATGGCTCGACCATTTTTGGCCGATGCGGAATTTGTCCTCAAAGCTGAGCAAGGGAAAGCCGCCTTGATCAATACCTGTATTGGTTGTAACCAAGCCTGTTTGGATAATATTTTTCAAGCCAAACGTGCTTCTTGCATGGTGAATCCACGTGCTTGTTACGAGACGGAATTAACATCGCAACCGGTTGAGATAAAGAAAAAAATAGCGGTTATCGGAGCTGGGCCAGCAGGGCTTGCTTGTGCGACCACATTGGCTGAACGTGGTCATCAAGTGGATCTATTTGAACGGCATGACCGAATTGGAGGTCAGTTTCGTTTGGCGATGCAAATCCCAGGGAAAGAAGAATTTAGAGAAACCATCCGCTATTTTGCCAATCGAATTGATCAAACGGGAGTACAGTTACACCTAGCCTGCCAAGTTAGCTTCGATATGCTAGCCAACTACGATGAGGTGGTGATGGCCTCCGGTGTTGAACCCAGAAAAGTTCAACTCAATGGTATCACTAATCATGAAAAAGTGATTGATTATCAAACGCTGATTCGTGAAAAACCCCCGGTTGGGCAAAACGTTGCAATTATTGGTGCTGGAGGTATCGGAATAGATGTTGCAACCATGTTAACCGAACCAGAAGAAAATAGCTTAGACGATTGGTTACATGAATGGGGAATAGATAAAGAAATGGCCCATGCTGGAGGGCTATATCCCTACCCTGAGGTATTGAGCGAACAGCAAGTCTGGTTACTACAACGTCGTAAAGGCCGAGTAGGCCGTGGGCCCGGTAAAACGACGGGGTGGATTCATAAACGTACATTAGAAAAACGTGGTGTACATCTGTTAGGTGGTGTCAGTTATGAAAACGTCGATGAAACCGGTTTGAATGTGACTGTGGAAGGAGAGCACCAGCATCTCGCAGTTGACCATATTATTCTCTGTGCAGGGCAAGAATCCGTTCGACCGTTTGAAGAGCAGTGGTCGCAGCTTGGGGATAAGCTGCATGTGATCGGTGGTGCAGATCATGCTGGCGAGCTTGATGCCGTGCGAGCCATTCGTCAAGGGGTAGAGCTTGCGCTAACACTATAAAATGATCTCAGCATCTTAAGGTTGTCTTGATTGATAACGATAGTTTAAACAAGGGCTGAACGAGGCGTCAGCCCTCACTTTTTTCAATGATGCTTGATGAGACGCTATAAAATAACGGTTTTATTACCATAAACAAAAACATGATCGTTAATGACTTTATTGAGCGCTTTACTTAAAACATTTTTTTCAACATCTCGGCCCGCTTGTGCCATATCTTGTGCACTGAAGGTGTGATCAACCGGAATCACATCCTGCTTGATAATTGGGCCTTCGTCTAAGTCATTGGTGACAAAGTGTGCAGTCGCACCAATGATCTTCACGCCACGCTCATAAGCCTGTTGATAAGGTTTCGCACCAATAAAGGCAGGTAAGAAGCTGTGGTGAATATTGATGATTTTGTGGTGGAATTTTTCCACAAACCCTGGCGTCAAAACTCGCATGTATTTTGCGAGTACTAGAAAGTCGGGTTGATAAGGCGTTATCGCTTCCAGCATTTTCTGTTCATGCTCTTGACGATTCAGCCCATCATGTGAAACATGATGGTAAGGAATATCAAATTTCTCGGTTAAATTTTGCAGTTTATCGTAGTTACCAACTACCGCTGCAATTTCAACATCTAGGCTACCATCATAGGTTTTCATGAGAATATCGCCTAAACAGTGTGCTTCCTTGGTCACCAGAATAACGATACGTTTCCGTGCTGAGTCGATCAATTTTCGCTTTGTACCACTCGGTAGCGCGTTGTCCAAGTCTGCAAGCAGCGTGGTGTCGTTGAAATACCCTTCAAGCTCCGTTCGCATAAAAAAATGACCGCTGGTGTTATCTACAAACTCATTGTTATGAATAATATTAAGCTGGTGTTTGTAACAAATATTGGTGATTTTTGAGATCAGGCCTGGGGCATCAATACAATGCGTCAGAAGGGTTTTTCTTTCCATTAATAACTTCCATGAATACTTTTTAGTATAAAAATAAATCGAGGGCAGCCAGAACGGTGATGCAGCCCACACAGTAAGGTCTATAATTAATCTATTATCAAGTGAGATTCAACAACAATCATGGCTAGAAGATAACGGCTTTTTCTTTCGACTCTAAACAGAGCGCACGCTAGGTGGTGTTTATGGATAAAGAATTACTTGCACGTAAATTGTATGTCGAGCGAGTGCATGCTCTTATGGGGGATAATCCAATTGATGAAGCATTACTGGATGCGATGTGGGAAAGCAAAGCCTCTCCAGTTGATGCAGCGAAGGCGATGATGCCTTCTGCGAGTGATGGTTATGATGCACCCGCTTGGTTATCCCGTTACCTCAATCGCAAATAAAATCGCAAATAAAGTTCTCACCTAGTGCGAATGCGATTTGAATTCGCGCTAGGTAGGGAAACCTGCCATAATCGCATCATTCAATACGGCACTTGTTTTTAGGATGATCGCGAAAACTTTTTCTCAACATGGAGCTTTGGGCAAGGCCATTCCTGGCTTTCAAGGGCGTCAAGCACAAGTCGATATGGCAAAAGCGGTCGCTAATGCCATTGAGCAACAATCGCAATTAGTGGTTGAAGCTGGAACAGGAACAGGCAAAACCTTCGCTTATTTAGTGCCAGCCCTACTGAGTGGCAAAAAAATCATCATCAGTACCGGGTCAAAAAACTTACAAGAGCAACTTTTTCATCGTGATTTACCGTTGATGATTAGTGCATTAGGCTTTCATGGCCAAGTGGCGTTACTCAAAGGACGAGCCAATTACCTTTGCCTTGATCGACTTAGCCGCCAGATGATTGAAAGTCATAATAACGGAAGCGATCCGACCTTATTGACTCAACTGGTCAAGGTGCGTAGCTGGTCATCTGAAACGAAAACCGGTGATCTTGGTGAATGCGATGCGCTACCGGAAGACAGCCTTATCATTCCAACCATTACCTCCACCAACGACAACTGCTTAGGAAAAGAGTGCCCAAGCTATCAAGATTGTTTTGTTTCTAAAGCGCGCCGTAAAGCAATGGATGCGGAGATTGTTGTGGTTAACCATCATCTTTTTTTTGCTGATCTTGCTATTAAAGAAACCGGATTTGGTGAATTGATCCCCGAAGCTGACGTGTTTATTTTTGATGAAGCACATCAGCTCCCTGACATTGCCAGCCAGTATTTTGGTCAGTCAGTATCGAGCCGACAAATTCAGGAGTTGGCAAAAGATATTGAAATTAGTTATCGCACCGAAGCTAAAGACATGCGCCAATTGCAGAAAATTGGCGATAAATTACTGCAAAGCGCAATGGACTTACGTATTTTGCTGGGGGATTGCGGATTTCGAGGAAACTGGCGTGATGCGATGGCATCGGTTGCGATCGCTCGGCAAATTGAACGATTACAAGAAAGTTTAGATTTTGCCATTGATGTTCTTAAACTTACTTTAGGACGAAGCCAGTTACTTGATGCGGCATTTGAGCGTGCAAATTCCATTAAAGGTCGAATTGAGCGAGTTTGCGATGTGTCCGTAACAGGATATTCTTATTGGTTTGATACAACCCCGCGTCATTTTAGCCTACACATTACGCCACTATCCGTGGCCGATAAATTTCAAGAACAAATCACTCTCAAAGAGGGCGCGTGGATTTTCACCTCTGCAACCTTAGCGGTGCAAGATGATTTCAGCCATTTTACTCATCGGTTAGGGTTAGAACCCCGTGAGCAGTTCTCTTTACCCAGCCCCTTTGATTACCAGCAGCAAGCTCGTTTATGTGTCCCGCGTTATTTACCGGAACCCAACAGTCCAGGAGTGGCGGATCAATTGGTGCGAATGTTAGCCCCAGTGATTGAACAAAACCAAGGGCGCTGTTTTTTCCTTTGCACCTCTCACAGTATGATGCGGGAATTAGGCGAGCGATTTAGAGCTTGTTTAACCTTGCCAGTATTATTACAAGGGGAAACCAGTAAACAGAAAACCCTAGCGGAATTTATGGAACTAGGTAACGCATTGTTAGTGGCAACCGGCGCATTTTGGGAAGGAATTGATGTTAGAGGCGATACGCTAAGCTGTGTTATTATCGACAAACTTCCGTTTACTGCACCTGATGATCCACTGCTAAAAGCCCGTATTGAAGATTGTCGCTTACGAGGTGGGGACCCATTTGTTCAAGTTCAATTGCCAGAGGCGGTAATTACCTTGAAGCAAGGTGTAGGACGACTCATTCGAGATCAGAAAGATAAAGGCGCATTGATCATTTGTGATAACCGTTTAGTTACTCGTGACTACGGTGGTGTCTTTCTTGCTAGTTTACCACCAATTCCTCGAACTCGAGATTTAGAGGTGGTTAAAGACTTTCTGCAGTCTCAATCAGAAACCGCAATCAATTAGAGAAACACATGAGCGCAAAAATTCTAGCTTTAGATACCGCAACAGAAGCTTGTTCTGTTGCTTTGATGGTTGGTGAGCACATTTACTCGCGTAGTGAAGTTGCACCTCGTGACCATACCAAAAAAATCTTACCCATGGTTGATGAGGTGTTAAAAGAAGCGGGATTAACCTTACAAGAGCTGGATGCCTTAGCGTTTGGTCGAGGCCCAGGTAGCTTTACTGGGGTTCGTATTGGCATTGGAATTGCACAAGGTTTAGGGTTTGGTTCCGATTTACCCATGATAGGAGTCTCGACTTTAGCCGCTTTAGCGCAAGGCGCTTATCGTGAGCAGGGGGTAACTCGAGTTGCGTGTGCGATCGATGCCCGAATGGGCGAAGTGTATTGGGCGCGTTTTGAACGTCAACAAAATGGCATTTGGTTAACGGTTGATACCGAATCGGTCGTTGCACCGCAATCATTGCTAGCGAGCTTGGGGAAGGAAAGTGAATCTCAAGTGTGGTCAACCGCTGGGACAGGTTGGGCGGCCTATCAAGACACACTCTCGAGCTTACCCTTTGTCCAGCAAGAAAGCGGAGTGCTTTACCCACAAGCACAAGATATGGTGGTATTAGCGTATCAAGAGTGGCAACAAGGTCGGACGCTTGCTGTTGAAGAAACCAGCCCGATTTATTTACGTGATACGGTTGCTTGGAAAAAATTACCGGGGCGTGCGTGATCGAACCACGGTAATCGTGGGTACGATTTAAGCGAATAGTAAACTTAGTGAGTGAGGAGCAGTATGGTTGCAATTAACGGCTTGCCCCCCGCCCGAATCTCGAATACCCAGCAAACTTCCAAAGCGAAGAAAAATGACGGGGCGAAAGGGCAATCAAGAGTTAGCCAAACCAGTAAAGTGGCCGATGCGGTTTCTCACTCGATTCGCCAAGTCGATCTCGCTGATATTGATCGCGCAAGGTTGCACTACGATTTGCCGGAAGGTCAGGCTCGTAAAGCCATAGAAGAGTACTTAGGGGTAATGAATCAAGCAAAACAAGAGGAACTTGCCCAAATGCTCGGTGTCGATATGTATATCTAACCAAAGGGGAAATCCCATGATGCACCATCCATTTCGTCTCGGTTTGTTTTCGCTGCTAATGATATTGACTGCTTGTGCTTCTCTTCCTCCTCAATTGATGAGCGAACAACAATCGGTAATTTCTGATTACACCGAGTGGTCTAAAAGGCCAGCTAACGCACATGAAGAGGTTCGTTTAGGCGGCGTGATTGCCCAAATCACCAACCTGACTGATAGCACCAGAATTGAGATTGTGAATCTACCTCTTGATCAATCAGGTCGTCCGAATTTAGCGCATGAACCTCAAGGGCGTTTTGTCGGATATGTGGATGGGTTTCTTGATCCCGTCACCTATGGCCCTGGGCGTTTGATCTCCATGATTGGTACCACTGCGGCATCAGAGCAGGGAAACGTGGGAGAATATGATTACCATTTCCCGGTCATGAAAGTGAAGGGCTACTATTTATGGCGAGTCGAAGAGCGGATTATTATCGATGATATTGGCCCTTATCTTTTCCCTTGTGGTCATTTTCATTGTCGTTCTATTGATGATTACCCACGCCGTGGACGTGTGATTCAAGAAGTGAAGTGATGCTACAATCTCACACATATGCGCTTGATTATGGACAACTGGCGGGGTTAACCATTGGCTGTCCAAAACAAGCCGAGGTAACTTTAGTTTTTTTACATGGCTGGTTAGATAACGCAGCCAGTTTCCAAACCGTGATAGAGGCGTTACATCCTTTAGCACCCAATTGGGCTCTCTGTGCGATTGATTTACCCGGCCATGGCCTTTCTAGCCACAAATCCAGCGCCAGTTATTATCCTTTTCACGACTATATTGACGATATTTATCAACTACTGCTTACAATTTCACCAAACAGACTAATATTAGTCGGTCATTCACTTGGTGCTTTAATCGCAAGTTGCTATAGTGCCGTCTTTCCTGAGCAAGTTGCAGGACTCGTTCAAATTGAAGGCCTCGCACCTTTGATAGAATCACCGGAAAATAGCCTTGTGCGTTGGCGAAAAGGTGTCATCAGTCGCCATCGTTTGCGTCGTAAATCTGAACGTTATTATTCTAGCTTGCCAGCAGCACTGCAACATCGAGCGCGTGTCAATCAATTGCCGATGCACTTGTTAGAACCCATCGTCAGAAGAGGGATTTGGCAAGTAGAAGGCAAGTGGCAATGGCGGTACGATAAAAAGTTAACCACTGAATCGCTTTATCGTCAGTCATTACCTCACGCACAGCAAGTGATGGAGCAGATTGTTTGCCCTCATCTGGTGATATTAGGGGAGCATGGTTTTGCCTCTCTTGAGCAAGACGTCGCAAACTATTGGCATGCAAAAATGGAAAAACAGATCATTTCTGGCGGCCATCACTGTCATCTTCAGCAACCTTTACAGGTCGCAGAACTAATATTTGGCTTAGTTAACAAAATTTAAACAAGTGTTTGAGTGTTTCGTGCTCAAGCGCTCTGGCTGTGCTGTAATAGAGATCATTTCTATAACAAAGATAATGATAATTATGCCAGCCAATTACGAGGAGTATTACCGTGGATAAACCTTGGCTTTCACGTTATCCCGCCGATGTACCGGAAACCATCAATCCTGATCAATATTTATCATTGATTGAGATGTTTGAGCAGTCAGTACACAAGTATGCGGATCAGCCTGCTTTTATGAATATGGGCTCAGTAATGACATTTCGTAAGTTGGAAGAACGCAGTCGAGCGTTTGCTGCCTATTTACAAAATGAGCTTAAGTTAAAAAAAGGCGATCGAGTCGCTCTGATGATGCCCAATTTATTGCAATATCCTGTGGCACTCTTTGGGATTCTGCGTGCGGGTATGATTGCCGTGAACGTCAATCCACTGTATACCCCTCGTGAATTAGAACACCAACTCAATGATGCTGATGTTGGTACAATTGTTATTGTGTCTAATTTCGCCAATACGTTAGAACAAATTGTCGACAATACCCAAGTTAAGCACGTGGTCTTAACGAGCCTTGGGCAAATGCTGCCGCGAGCAAAAGGTACTTTAGTCGATTTTGTGGTTAAGTACGTGAAAGGCATGGTTCCTAAATATGATCTACCGGGTGCCATTTCTATGCGCAAAGCACTGCGTAAAGGTCGACGTTTACAGTATGTCAAACCCTTCATGTCAGGAGAAGATATCGCCTTCTTACAATACACGGGGGGGACGACAGGCGTTGCGAAAGGAGCTATTTTAACGCACCGCAATATGATTGCTAACGTATTACAAGCTAAAGGTGCTTACGGGCCAGTATTGCGTGAAGGACGAGAGCTTGTGGTAACGGCGTTACCGCTCTATCACGTGTTTGCGTTAACCGTTAACCTGTTGCTGTTCATTGAAATGGGCGGGAGCAATTTATTGATCACCAATCCACGAGATATCCCCGGATTTGTAAAAGAGCTACAAAAATACTCATTCACTGCACTCACCGGGGTGAACACGTTATTCAATGCCCTAGTGAATAATGAAGACTTTCATGAACTCGACTTTAGCCATCTCAAACTGTCGGTCGGTGGTGGTATGGCTGTACAACGTGCGGTCGCTGAAAAATGGAAAAAGATCACCGGAATCCATTTATTAGAAGGCTATGGTTTGACCGAATGCTCTCCTTTAGTGACAGGCAACCCTTATGATCTTTCCGATTATTCGGGGGCGATTGGTTTGCCTGTACCGTCGACTGAAGTTCGAATTGTCGACGATGAAGGGCAGGTGTTGGGATATGATCAAACGGGTGAGCTACAAGTTCGTGGCCCTCAAGTGATGCAGGGATACTGGCAACGCCCAGAAGCCACCAAAGAAGTGATTGATGAAGAGGGATGGTTATCCACTGGTGATATTGTCAAATTCGATGAACAAGGCATGGTCTATATTGTTGATCGTAAAAAAGACATGATTCTTGTCTCCGGTTTCAACGTTTATCCAAATGAAATTGAAGATGTGGTTGCGTTACACGGCAAAGTGCTTGAAGTGGCAGCGATTGGTCAACCTCATGAGGTTTCAGGCGAAGTAGTGAAAATCTATATCGTCAAACGCGATCCAAGTTTGACCAAAGAAGAGGTGATTGCTCATTGCCGTAAGCACCTAACGGGGTATAAAGTACCTAAATTGATTGAGTTCCGTGAAGAACTACCAAAAACCAATGTCGGTAAAATTTTACGCCGCGTATTGCGTGAAGAAAATGATGCACAACAAGCAGAAAAGGCAAAAAGTGCTTAGTTCTGTTGCTCAGTGATCACCATTTATAGTGTTACAATGCCGACTCAACTTGTCGGCATTGTTCTTTTTAACCTCATCGACTCTTAATCAACCAAGGCAAAGTGAGCCATTTGTGAATTATCAAATTATTAACCAATTTAATGAACTACAACGAATTTGTACACTCGCTCGTCAATCGGATGTAGTAATGCTGGATACCGAGTTTGTGCGGACTCGTACTTTTTACCCACAACTTGGCCTGATTCAGTTATTTGATGGTGAAACACTGGCGTTGATTGACCCACTGGCTATCGAAGATATGAGCCCTTTCATGGCACTATTGCAAGATGTTTCAGTACTTAAAGTACTGCATGCTTGTGGTGAAGATCTGGAAGTATTCCAACACCGTTTTGGGTGCGTCCCTTTTCCTATGGTTGACACGCAATTAATGGCCGCGTTTACCGGTTATGGGCTTTCCACCGGTTTTGCTGCTTTGGTGCAAGATTTATTAACGGTCACATTAGACAAAAGTGAATCACGTACCGATTGGCTGGCACGGCCATTGTCACAAAAGCAGCTCGACTATGCTGCTGCAGATGTTTTTTATCTATTACCTATGTATGAGCAATTACTGACCAAAGTTCGTCAAATGGGGTGGTGGGATGCGGCACAGCAAGAATCGTTACTGCAAATTGAGAAAAGAACCCGGGTGACTGACCCAGAGAATGTTTATCTTGATATTAAAGGAGCATGGCAGCTTAATCGACCAGCATTAGCGATTTTAAAACCCTTAGCCACATGGCGTTATCAAGAAGCCATGAAGCGAGATTTAGCGCTTAACTTTGTGATTCGAGAGCATGACTTATTAACCATTGCTCGTTTAGCTCTCCACTCGACGAAACGGATGGAAGAGGAAGGCATTGACCCTCATGTTATTCGTCGTCATGGAGCGAAAATTTCACTGATAGTAAAAGAGGCAAAGCAAATTCCTGCGCAACACTATCCAGCATTAATCGTGCCTTTGATGGATCATCCCGGCTATAAGCAACTGTTTAAGAAGCTCAAAGATGAAGTGAAAGGGGTCTCGCAAACATCCGGCTTATCAACGGAATTTTTAGCCTCCAAAAAGCAGCTAAATCAGTTAGTGAATTGGGTTTGGAATAAAGGCCGAGATCCAGAATGCCTCCCTGAGCTGATGCAGAGTTGGCGTTTACCGCTACTCGGTGAGCGATTAAATAACTTGATAAAGTGACCACTTCGATCATTCCCGCCTAGGCGGGAATGATCGGCTGGCGATTATTTTTCTTCATCGGGCAATTTAACGTTTAACTCCAGCACAGAAATATCATCGCCTTTGTGCTCAAAGGAAAGTTCAACCATGTCAGGATCAATCGCCACATACTTAGCGATCACCTTCAAGATATCTTCTTTAAGCTGGGGCAAATAGGTTGGGGCTGGATCGCTTTGACTGCGACGCTCAGCGACAATGATCTGCAAGCGTTCCTTGGCTAAACTTGCTGAATTTTTTTTCTGTGGGCGGAAAAATTCAAGTAATGACATAGGGTTAGCCTCCAAAAAGTCGTTTAAAGATGCCTTTCTTTGGCTCAGTTAAAAAACGGAACTCAATTTCCTGCCCGAGCAGTCGTTCAACCGTATCATCGTACGCTTGGCCAGCATCAGATTGCTCATCAAAAATAACGGGAATCCCCTTATTTGAAGCATTTAATACAGCTTGGCTTTCTGGGATCACCCCGAGTAAAGGAACGTGTAGAATTTCTTCTACATCTTCGACACTGAGCATTTCCCCCTGACTAACACGGGTTGGATTATAGCGCGTGAGCAGCAGGTGCTGTTTCACGGGTTCAAGCCCTTGCTCTGCCCGTAATGACTTCGAATCCAGAATGCCTAAAATGCGGTCAGAATCACGGACTGAAGAGACTTCAGGGTTGGTGGTGACAATGGCCTCATCAGCATAATACAGCGCCATTAATGCCCCTTGTTCGATCCCTGCGGGTGAATCACAAATAACAAACTCAAAGCCCATTTCATTGAGTTCATTTAAAATACGTTGCACCCCTTCTTTGGTCAGTGCGTCTTTATCTCGTGTTTGTGAAGCGGGGAGAATAAACAAGTTGTCATTGCGTTTATCTTTGATTAGCGCTTGGTTAAGCGTGGCTTCGCCATTGAGCACATTGACGAAATCGTAAACCACACGTCGTTCACACCCCATGATTAAATCTAGGTTTCGCAGGCCGATATCAAAATCGATCACCGCCGTCTTTTTGCCTTTTAAAGCTAAACCAGACGCAATAGCTGCGCTGGAGGTGGTTTTGCCTACCCCACCTTTTCCTGACGTTACAACAATAATGCGTGCCATCTAATGAGTTTCCTTTCGATGCTAAATTGTGAGTAATTCAAAATGCAGTGACTCTTCGCTTAAACTCAGCATCACTTTCTTTTGCCAAAACTCACTATCAATTTGATCGCTCAGCCAATAATTCCCTGCAATGGAAACTAGTTCGGCTTGTAAATCGTGACAAATAATACGTGCTTCTTTTTGCCCACTAGCCCCTGCAATTGCTCGGCCGCGTAGTGTGCCATGAATATGGATTGAACCATCGGCGATCACTTCTGCCCCAGGGCTAACATGGTTTAAAATAACCAAGTCACCGTCTTTTGCATACACCTGCTGCCCTGAACGTATCGGATTGCGAACCACTTTGGTCGGTGCCATCTGGGTCGGAGCGTGAGATGGCGTATTACTGGCCGTCATCACCGCAAACCCCGCGGAAAAAGCTTGTGTTTGGCAACGTTTATCTTTACACCCCGTAATGCCAACGGGGACAAAACCGGCTTCAATAATGCCATTTTTTAGTGTAGCAAAATCAATCTCACCCACTACTTTATCAATGTTTAAAACAATCGGCGCATTGGCAAAAAAAGCGGGGGCTTGCTCTGTTTTTTGTTTTAGAAAATTCACCGTAGTCTCCACTTGATTATCCGCCAGATGCAGTACAGATAAAGTGAAACTACGGCCTTTTAGGTCAGGTATATTTGACATCGTAACGTTGACCTCAATAAACGCCTGTTCTATACCTAAGCGAATCTACAATTTAAGCGAAGGTACAATGAGTGCACAATCCCTCTTTATTTGTCGGAAAAGGGCATTTGGTATAGGGTAATTAGCGTTGTCGGAGACTATAGGTGTCATGTTATATTCAGCGCCTTGGTACAGCAAGTTATCTTGCCGTCAATTCGGTGATTTCCTCGCAATTTTAGCGGTGATGATCCGAAATGAGCGAAATTTTATCCCCAATGCGGGAAAATTCAATGGAAAGGGTTGGCATGCTTTGTTCTATCTATAAGAGTTCAAAAAAAGAAGGCACTTATCTCTATATTCCGAAGAGAGATGATTTTTCACAGGTTCCTGACACCTTAATGCAGACTTTTGGTAAACCTATTTTTGTCATGTTAGTTAATCTGGCCAAGCGTCAATTGGCCTACGTGAATGTTGAGAAGGTGAAAACGGCGTTGGGGCAACAAGGGTTCTTTTTACAATTGCCGCCACCACCAGAAAATTTATTAGCACGTTATAAAGAACAAAAACAGCAAAATAGACAAGGTTCGTAACCCGGATGGTTTGAGGAGAGTCTTTTGAAAAAAATTGTGTCAGTGATACTAGGGATGGCATGTTCATGGCCATTATGGGCAAATCCAGTCAGTTTTGAACAGTATGTGGAAGGGTTAAAGCAAGAGGCGCGTCAAGAGGGGATTTCTGAATCGATCTTAACGGCGGCGTTTGCGAATGTGGAACATCGTCCTCGCGCCGTTACTGCTGATCGTAACCAGCCGGAAAAACGGCTAACCTTGGATGAATATATTCCACGCGCAGTACCCGATTGGAAGGTTAACCAAGCTCAGGCGTTATATGATCAACATTACGATGAGCTACAGCGGATTGGCAAACAGTATGGGGTTCATCCACGTTTTATTGTCGCGCTCTGGGGAGTCGAGAGTAACTTTGGCCGCTTTACTGGTAACTATTCGGTGATCGATGCGTTGACCACAATGGCTTATGATGGACGACGTGAAGCGTTTTTCCGCAAAGAAACCATGGCCGCATTGCAAATTTTACAGCAAGGGCACATCCAGATAGACGAGATGAAAGGCTCTTGGGCTGGAGCAATGGGGCAATGCCAATTTATGCCTAGCTCATTTTTGGCTTATGCAGCCGATGGAAATGGCGACGGGAAGAAAGACATTTGGGGAACCACGGCGGACGTCTTTGCATCAACGGCTAATTATCTCAGCCAATCGGGGTGGGATGATCGATACACTTGGGGGCGACAAGTTAAAATACCACAAGGGTTTGATCGCAGCTTAGAAGGTCGCCAAGCAGGCAAAGGAAAATACCTACAAGAGTGGAGCCAACTGGGTGTGACCCGCTACGACGGTCAACCATTGCCAAAACTCGATCAGGATATTCAAGCATGGCTGATTATTCCAGATGATGAAAAAGGGCGAATCTATTTGGTGTACAACAACTATAATGTGCTGATGAAGTGGAACCGTTCACACTATTTCGCGCTAGCGGTCAGTCATTTAGCCGATAGAATTAAATTTTAAGCCAACAAACACTTTTAACGAAAGGGCTGGTTATCAGCCCTTTTTGATCATAACCATAGGGGTGAATGTGTTATCAGATCGTGCCGGGCAAATGGTGATCTTTGCTGCGTTAGTCAAACAACAAGGGTTTACCGCGGCAGCTAAAACATTAGGCGTTTCGGTCTCCCATGTGAGTAAGCAATTAGCACAACTGGAAGCTGCACTAGGAGCAAAGTTGATCCAGCGAACCACACGCAGTTTTACTTTGACTGAAACGGGCCAAGCCTTTTATGACCATTGCGCTCAGCTCGTGAGCATCATTGATACCGCCCAGTCAGAGGTGGAAAGTCAGCGCGATGAAGTCTGCGGATTATTAAAGCTGGGTTTATCGCAGTCGTTCGGAACCTTGCATATTCTGCCGACCTTAGAGGCGCTGCATCAGTTGTACCCGAAATTGAAAATTGAAGTGCATTTATTTGATCATAAAGTCGATATGCTGCAAGAAGGGCTCGATCTCTGGATCACGAGTAATGAAATCTTACCAGAGGGCTACGTTGCTCAACGTTTAGTCGATTGTCAGTTTATTGTCGCGGCTTCGCCCGATTATTTATTGCAACACCGCATACCTCAAACGCCTCATGATCTGCTGACTCATAATTGTTTAATTTATCGCAGTTGGGAGCGAGACTATACCCATTGGTCATTTGCCAATGCTGAGCAGCAACTGACCATCCAAGTTTCGGGAAATTATTCGGTTGATCTCGCCGAAGCGGTGCGTGATGCCGCGGTTGCAGGGTGGGGGATTGCCTATTTAGCCACCTATTTAATTCAGGATGAATTTCGCCAAGGTAAACTGATTCAACTGTTACCCGATTGGCGTGCCAACCAAGTGATGCCGTTTTATGCGGTTTATCCAAGCCGTCAACATATGCCTAAGAAAATCACTGCGGTCATTGATTTTATCAAAGCCAAAATTGGCTCACCTTGTTACTGGGATCAGCAACTAGCTCCTTATCTCCGTTTTAATCAAAATGAAAGATAATGGCGCGAAATTTTTTCTCTCCTGAGAAATATTTTTTCTAAATGGAAATAATAGCATCAAGCAATCGTTTAGTTATTTATAAATCAAACAGTTAAATATGGGTGTCACAAAGGGATATTTTTAGTGCGATCCGATTAACATTTGCCACTTGCGCAATCCGATTTGAGGAATAGAATCCCACGCCTTCCCCTATTGGTAAACTTTTCGGATGCGTTCATGAACTCACTTCTTGGTGTTGCCGCGATTTTAGTTATCGCTTGGCTACTTTCTACAAACAGAAAAAATATTCAATTGAAAACGGTGGTTCCCGCCTTTTTGCTGCAAGTCGGTTTTGCGCTATTGGTGCTGTATGTTCCGATGGGTAAGGACATTTTAAATCAGGTGACTGGAGCGGTGTCACATTTAATTGATTATGGACAAGAAGGGATCCGCTTTATCTTTGGTGGTTTAGCGAATGACAGCATTGGTTTTGTATTTGCGATTAATGTACTTGGCATCATTATCTTTTTCTCAGCATTGATTTCAGGCCTTTATCACATCGGATTAATGCCTAAAGTCATTAATGTTCTCGGTGGTGGGATACAAAAACTGCTCGGCACAGGAAGGGCTGAATCACTTTCCGCAACGGCCAATATTTTTGTCGGTATGATTGAAGCACCACTGGTTGTGAAACCCTATTTAAAACAGATGAGTGACTCACAATTTTTTGCCGTGATGACGTGTGGGTTAGCCTCTGTCGCTGGAGGAACATTAGTTGGTTACGCTTCACTGGGCGTAAATTTAAACTATTTGATTGCTGCGGCGTTTATGTCAGCTCCGGCCGGTTTGTTAATGGCCAAAATATTAGTACCAGAAATTGAGCCTCACATTTTACCGCAATGTGATGATTTAGCCGACATGCCTAAAGCAACCAATGTTGTCGAAGCGGTGGCCGATGGAGCCATGTCTGGGTTACGTATCGCGGTCGCCGTTGGTGCCACCTTATTAGCCTTTGTCAGTGTGATTGCACTACTTAACGGCCTGCTCGGTTGGGCGGGCAGTTTGGTCGGGGTCGAACTTAGCTTTGAGTTGATTTTAGGCTATCTATTTGCGCCGGTTGCATGGCTACTGGGCATTCCATGGCACGAAGCAATCACCGCTGGGGCACTTATTGGCAATAAAATTATCGTCAATGAATTTGTGGCCTTTATTCAGTTAATGAACGTTCAATCGCAACTGAGCGAACACTCTCAAGCCATTGTGACCTTTGCACTGTGTGGCTTTGCCAATATTTCAACCATGGCAGTATTGATTGGTGGGCTAGGCAGCTTAGTGCCAGAGCGGCGCAGTTTTATTTCTCGATATGGTTTTCGAGCTATTTCGGCTGGGGTCTTAGCCAATTTAATGAGCGCGGCTTTAGCGGGCGTGATTCTTTCGCTGTAACGCTGGCAAAGACAAAGCAACAAAAACGGCGAGCCAATAAAAAGCTCGCCGTTTTTGTTCGCATGGCTGAGCGTGGATTAGTCGGTGTGGAACAGCTCGCAGGCCATCAAGGTATTTTCTATTAAGCTTGCTACCGTCATCGGCCCAACTCCGCCGGGAACCGGCGTAATAAAGCTGGCTCGGGTACAAGCGACATCATAATCGACATCGCCGACCAGCTTACCGGTTTCTGAACGGTTAATACCGACATCAATCACTACGGCACCTTCTTTAATCCAATCACCAGGAATAAAATGAGGTTTTCCGACCGCCACGACCAAAACATCAGCCTGACGAACGTGGTGTGCTAAATCTTTTGTGAAACGGTGGCAAGTAGTCGTGGTGCAACCGGCTAATAATAGCTCCAAAGTCATGGGTCGACCGACAATATTTGAAGCCCCGACGATCACGGCATGCTTACCCCGCAAAGGAATATTATAGCGCTCTAACAGGGTAATAATGCCCTTGGGGGTACATGAGCGTAAGGTCGGAATTCGCTGAGCTAAGCGGCCCACATTATAGGGGTGGAAGCCATCCACGTCTTTATCCGGCAAGATACGTTCCAGCACTTGTGTGGTATCAATTCCGGCAGGAAGTGGTAATTGCACTAAAATGCCATCAATCGTGCTATCGGCATTTAAGGTATCAATTATTGCGAGTAACTCCGCTTCACTGGTGTTTGCCGGAAGGTCATAGGATTGAGAAACAAACCCGACTTCCTCACAGGCACGACGTTTACTGGCGACATACACTTGAGAGGCTGGATCTTCTCCAACCAATACTACGGCGAGTCCTGGGGCTCGTCGTCCCGCTTCAGTACGTGCTTTAACACGAGCCGCAACTTCTGAACGTACCGTTTGGGAGATTAACTTTCCATCAATTTTTTGAGCCGTCATGACTTTCCTTACTTACGCATTAGTAGCCAAAAATTTTGCGCGAATTGTCGCAAAGATCAAGGGAAATATCCACAAGCAATCGTTTGCTTTGTTTGGCTTTTAAGCAAGCGGCTAGCGCATGGGTAGAAAATAACCAATTTATCCTCAATCGAGCGGTAGGGAAGGGCTTGATTTATCATCCGTTCACTTGCCATGGCAAAAAAATGAGTGTGCTATTGTTTTTAATTTAGGCACTTAACACACAAGACCGCATAAAGCCGTTGATTTACCTTAGTGAATTCGTATAATGCCAACCCTGTAATGCGCCCTTAGCTCAGTTGGATAGAGCACGTGCCTTCTAAGCATGTGGTCACAGGTTCGAATCCTGTAGGGCGTGCCACATTTGAGAGGCGTGAACGGGTTATAACCTGTTCACGCTTTTTTCTTTGTCGCCGATTTCATCCGAGCATCGGCAAGTGGCTGGCATAACGACGATTATGTTTGCTATCTCATAAAACCATACTAAACCTCATTATAAATTCATGATTTTTGTGATTCGGCTGGTATCATAAGGCCAATGTTTTGCACCTCAAGAAATCTTAAATGAACGAACAAGAGCAACACTTCCTCAAATCGTTAGAAAGCAAGCTTTGGACAGCCGCAGACAAACTCCGTGCCTCACTTGATGCCTCTCAATACAAACATGCCGTGCTGGGGCTAATTTTCGTTAAATATGTGTCTGACGCCTTCACCCTGCGCCAAGAAGAGCTAAAACAAGATTTTGCTAACCCTGAGCACGAGTACTTCCTCGATCCTGAAGGTTACACGGCAGAAGAACTGGAACAAGAAATCGCAATTGAGCTAGAGCAACGTGATTACTACCAAGAGAAAAACGTGTTTTGGTTACCGACAGAATCTCGTTGGCAGTTTCTGCAAGACAATGGCCCTCGTGTGATTGGCGGTGCCGATTTGGTTATTGATGGTAAGACCAAGAAAATTACTTCTGTTGGTCACCTGATTGATAATGCCTTGGAAGGGATTGAGCGCGACAACCAGAAGCTAAAAGGTGTGCTCAACAAGCACTACGCCTCGCTAAAAATTGATCAAGCAAAACTCAATGAGCTGATTAACCTGATTGCAACCATTCCATTTAATCATAAGTCACTGAACAGCAAAGATATTCTTGGCCACATTTACGAATACTTCTTAGGCCAATTTGCCCTGGCTGAAGGTAAGAAAGGCGGTCAGTTCTATACCCCTGCCTCTATCGTTAGCTTGATTGTAGAGATGATTGAACCGTTTGAAGGCCGTGTCTATGACCCAGCAATGGGCAGCGGCGGTTTCTTTGTCCAGTCTGAGAAGTTTATTGAACGTCGCGCTCACCAAAAAGAAATTGACCCGCTCACGCAAAAACAAAGAATCTCGATTTACGGTCAGGAATACAACTACACCACATGGCAACTGGCGGCGATGAATATGGCGATTCGTGGGCTGGATTACGATTTTGGTAAGGAGCCAGCCAGTACCTATACCAACGACCAACACCCTGATTTACGAGCTGATTTCATCATGGCGAATCCGCCGTTCAATATGAAAGAGTGGAATACCGGCGTTGATGATAACGATCCGCGCTGGGTATATGGCACTCCACCATCAGGCAACGCCAACTTCGCGTGGATGCAGCATATGCTCTACCACCTTGCGCCGGATGGCTCGCAAGCTTTACTGCTGGCTAATGGTTCGATGAGTTCATCCACCAATAACGAAGGGGAAATTCGCGCCGCCTTGGTTGAGAATGATTTGGTCGAATGTATGGTCGCGCTGCCGGGGCAACTGTTTACCAACACGCAAATTCCGGCCTGTATCTGGTTTTTAACCAAAAATAAACAAGCGCGCACCGATAAAGCGGGCCGTAAGCTGCGTGATCGCAAAGGCGAAGTGCTGTTTATTGATGCGCGTAACCTTGGTTATATGAAAGACCGCGTTCTGCGTGATTTTAGACCAGAGGATATTCAGAAAGTCGCTGACCTGTTCCATGCTTGGAAAACAGGCGAAGAAGTCAATGGCGTGACGTATCAAGACCAAGCCGGTTTTTGTAAATCCGCAACCTTAGCAGAGATTAAAAAACACGATTTTGTACTCACTCCGGGGCGTTACGTTGGCGCAGCAGAAGAGCTAGATGACGGCATTCCCTTTGCTGAGAAAATGGCAACGCTAACGGCTAAGTTGAGTGAGCAGTTTGCTGAGTCCGCAACTTTAGAAGCCGAGATTAAAAAAAACCTAGCGGGGTTAGGTTATGAGCTTTGAACAGACGCCTCTTAATGAATTTATCACATTGCAAAGAGGGTTTGATCTTCCGAAAGGTGATAGAGCGGAGGGTGCAGTCCCTGTCATCGCATCTACAGGGGTTGGAGGCTTTCACAACACTGCTAAAGTTGAAGCTCCCGGAGTAGTCATTGGTCGAAGCGGAAGTATAGGAGGAGGTCAGTATGTTCAAGAACCGTTTTGGCCCTTGAATACCACACTATGGGTTAAAGACTTCAAAGGACATGATCCTCGCTATATTTATTACCTGATGCGAAGCATTGATTTTACCAAATTTAATGTGGGATCTGGTGTACCTACACTTAATCGAAATCACTTAAGCTCATTATTGGTAAATGAGATAGGTATCGATAGAGAGAAAACAATTGCTAAGTTGTTAGGTGATCTTGACGACAAGATAGCTCTCAACACTCAAACAAACCAAACCCTAGAACAAATGGCGCAAGCCATCTTCAAATCATGGTTTGTCGATTTCGATCCAGTGAAAGCCAAAATGAATAGCGAGCAACCAGAGGGAATGGATGCAGCTACTGCCTCGCTATTCCCTGAAAAGCTAGATAGCGAAACTGGTATTCCTGTTGGGTGGAAACTGTCTGAAATCGGTGATGAAGTAATAGTTGTTGGTGGCGGTACGCCATCTAAAAAGAATGATGACTTCTGGGTAGATGGGAACATCCATTGGACATCGCCAAAAGACCTATCAGGTGTTCAAGATAAGGTTCTACTTGATACTGCGAGTAAAGTGACAGAGGCTGGTTTGAAGAAGATTAGTTCAGGGCTACTTCCTGTAGATACCGTGTTGCTATCTTCTCGTGCTCCTGTCGGTTATTTAGCTCTAGCTAAAGTGCCAATGGCAATTAACCAAGGCTACATCGCAATGAAGTGCGAAAAGCAATTACCACCGGAATTTGTTCTTCAGTGGTGTGTTCACCGTATGGATGAGATTAAGCAACGCGCTAGTGGCAGCACATTCGCCGAAATCAGTAAGAAGAGCTTCAAGCCTATTTCAGTTGTAGTTCCAAGTAGCGAAGTGCTAAGTGTCTATCGAAAAGTAGTGAAGCCTCTCTATGACGCAATAACTTCTAATGCTCGCCAAAATGAACAGCTTGCGTCCCTGCGAGACACATTGCTCCCTAAATTGCTTTCTGGACAACTTGACTTGGAGCGTAATTAATGAACATCAATTTAATGCCTCAAGTGCAAGAGCTTAATTTATTAACAAAAAATAAATATCGAATGTCCTCAACTATTCAGTCTATTCAAACAGCGTTTGATGAAGGTCAATCTGGTATGGTTGTAGGACAATGTAAATCGTTAATAGAAAGCTTTGCAAAAAGCATTCTGGATGAGTTTAAAGTACCGTATGAAAAAGATATTGCTGTGGGAAAGCTTGTCAAAAAAGCTCTTCATTCTTTAAGTGTAGGAGAGAATACAGATAACCCGAAGAAAACTAGAGAGGCTTATCTAAAATTTGTAGTTAGTTTTGGGAATAATATTGAGAGTGCTGTAAAAGGTATCGGTGAACTAAGGAACGATTTCTGCCCTCTTGCTCATGGCCGTTCAATTTACCAGCAAAATTTGGATGTGTCCTATGCATTGTTTATTGCTAACCAAACTGATTCATTAGTATGGTTTATTCATGAATTAAGAGTTAGAGCATTAGAGCCAAAAGAAGAAGAATATATTCAAGATCCTGATTTCGATGAATATTTAAATGATAGCCATGAAGCAATAAATATCTTAGGTGATACATACATACCTTCAGAGATTTTATGGCACGTTAACCCTGGTGTTTATCAGAAAGCAGTAGCCGACTACAAAGAAGGTGTGGAGGAATAAGCAATGATAAGTGAAAACTTGCTAGAAATTAGCTGCTTGGCATGGTTTGAACAAATCGGCTATAACAAGATAAGCGGTTATGAAACCTCACCTGATTTACCTCAACCTGAGCGTGAAAGTTATCAACAAGTTACATTGATGGAACGCTTAGTTTCTGTGCTTGAGAGGCTAAACTCTGATGTATCCATGGACATATTAGTTGATGTAGCCAAGAGAGTTTCAACGCCACAAACCCCAATTTTGACCAAAAATAACAAAATATTTCATCAATACTTGATCGAAGGTGTGCCGGTTGAATACTCGGTAATGGAGCACGGACAATGGGTGACCAAGCATACTCATGTTCGCTTAATGGATTTTGAAAACTATGAGAACAATGAGTTCTTAGTGGTCAATCAGTTCACCATTACGGGCAGCAAAGGCAATCGTCGCCCCGATGTGGTGGTGTTTATCAATGGCTTGCCAATGGCGGTGATTGAACTGAAAAACCCCGCCGATGATCACGCCGATATTTGGCATGCTTACAATCAAATTCAAACTTACAAAGAAGAAATCGCCGATCTGTTTGTGTTCAATGAAGCGCTGGTCATTTCTGATGGTTGGACGGCGCGAGTTGGCTCGCTGACCGCCAACAAAGAGCGCTTCCTGCCATGGAAGACGATAGAGAGTGAAGACGATAAGCCGCTACTCGAATTCCAATTAGAAACCATGGTGCGTGGCTTTTTTAAACCAGAATTGCTGCTCGATTACATCCGTTACTTTGTGTTGTTTGAAACCGATAACGACAAAGTCATCAAAAAAATCGCCGGTTATCACCAATTCCATGCTGTACGTGCTGCGGTGAAAGCGACGGTCATTGCGGCCACCACCGCTGATCAAATTACTGAGCCACGAGCCAATTATGCCAATACCGTAGTGCCGGGAAGTAAAAAAGCGGGCGTGGTTTGGCATACTCAGGGCAGTGGCAAAAGCATTTCGATGGTCTGCTACGCCAGTAAATTGTTGCAACAACCCGCCATGAATAACCCGACTTTGGTTGTTGTTACCGACCGTAATGACTTAGACGGCCAGCTCTTTAACACCTTCACCATGGCGCAAGACACCTTAAAGCAAATCCCACAACAAGCCACTGACCGCGATGCTTTGCGCGAGTTACTGCTTAATCGTCAGTCCGGTGGCATCATCTTCACCACGGTACAAAAATTTGCGCTGCTTGATGAAGAAACCGCGCATCCTGTTCTCTCTGAACGCTCGAATATCGTGGTGGTGTCTGATGAGGCGCACCGCAGTCAATATGGTAATAAAGCGCGCCTTGTTGATGTCAAAGACGAGCATGGCAATGTGGTCGGCCAGCGTTATGTCTATGGTTACTCCAAATACATGCGTGACGCACTGCCCAATGCCGCGTTTATTGGTTTTACCGGCACACCCATATCGCTAGACGATAAAGACACTCGCGGGGTGTTTGGTGACTATGTCTCGATTTACGATATTCAAGATGCGGTCGATGATGGTGCAACGGTGCCGATTTATTACGAATCGCGCCTCGCCAAGCTCGATATTAATCAAGATGAAATCGAAGCGCTGAACGATCAGGTCGAAGAAGAAATCGGCGAAGACGAAGAAACCGCCAGCCGTGAGAAAATCAAATCACACTGGTCGGCGCTGGAAAAACTGGTCGGTGCCGAGCCACGCATCCAGCAGGTGGCAAAAGATCTGGTCGAGCATTTTACCACTCGCTGTGAAACCTTTCCGGGTAAAGCGATGATTGTCGCCATGAGCCGCGAGATTTGCGTCGATTTATACGATGCCATTGTGGCGATTAAACCTGAGTGGCATAACGATGATCCCGCAAAAGGCGCAATCAAAATTGTTATGACCGGCAGCGCCGCAGATAAAGTAAAAATGCAGCCGCACATTCATGATAAGAAGACCAAGAAGCTGTTTGAGAAACGCTATAAAGACACCAGTGATGAACTGCAATTAGTGATTGTGCGCGATATGTGGTTAACCGGTTTTGATGCGCCATGCTGTCATACCATGTATATCGACAAACCAATGAAAGGTCATAACCTTATGCAGGCGATAGCGCGAGTGAACCGCGTGTTTAAGGATAAACCCGGCGGTTTGGTGGTTGACTATATTGGTATTGCCAATGAGCTTAAAAACGCCCTCAAGACTTACACCAACAGCCAAGGCAAAGGTAAACCGACTGTCGATACCGCGGAAGCTTTCGCGCTCTTTATGGAAAAAATCGACGTCATTCGTGGCATGTTTGCCACGCCAGTGGATGGTGAGGTGTTTCACTATCGGCCTGATTTTGAAACTCGGCCGCTGCAACTGCTGCCGGGAGCCGTCAACCATATCTCGGGCCTCTCACACCGCAACAGTAAAGGCGAACAAGTTCGTGATGGTAAACGTCGTTTCCTTGATGTGATGGCGGCAATGATGAAAGCCTTCTCGCTGTGCAGTACGTTGGATGAAGTGAATGGCTATCGCCATGAAATCGCCTTTTACGGCGCGATTAAAACCGCATTTCTCAAACATTCTACGGTGGATAGCAAACGCAGTGATGAGCTGCGAAACTCTGCCCTGCGCCAAATCCTCAATAACGCGATAGTGGCCGAGGGCGTCGATGATATCTTTAAAACCGTAGGCTTGGATAAACCGAACATTGGTTTGCTCTCTGAAGAGTTCTTAGAAGATGTGAAGAACATGAAAGAGAAAAACTTGGCGGTTGAGCTGCTTGAGAAGCTGCTGCGTGATGAAGTGAAAGCGCGGATGAAAAACGATGTGGTGCAGGAGAAAAAATATTCTGATCGTATCATGATGACCTTGCAAAAATACCATAATCGTAACATTGAAACCGCTCAGGTGATTGAAGAGCTGATCCAGTGGGCTAAAGAGATGCAAGCTGACGCTGAGATGATGGAAAAGCTCAACCTATCTACCGATGAAATAGCGTTTTACCGTGCATTGGTCATCAACGAGGCTTCAGTACGCACCTTAGGTGATGATAACCTACGCAAACTGGCGATTGAATTGACCCACCAACTGCGTCAATCCGCCACCGTAGACTGGCAGAAACGTGAAAGCGTGCGTGCACGGATGCGCAACCTTGTACGTCGTTTACTGCGTCGCTGGAAGTACCCACCGGATGCGGCCGAAGAGGCGATTAAGCTAGTGTTAGAACAAGCAGAAGTGCTAGCCGATGGCTGGTATTCGTAGTGGTAAATTTTTTATCAAAGAGCTTTTACTATGGACATATCTCAGGTTGATATCAATTCTCTGCTGATTCTTAAGCATTTACTTGAAGAAAAGCATGTCTCGAATACGGCTCTGAGAATGAATGTTAGCCAGTCATCTGTCAGCCGTGCGCTGCAAAAAATGCGTGCACTATTTTCCGATGAGCTTTTGGTTCGAACCCATTCAGGCTATGAGTTAACGCCGAAAGCCTTGAATATCAAGCAAGACATTAATTTAGTGATCAATAGCTTAGAAGTATTGGTGAACAAACAGTCCTTTGATCCGCAAACAACCACAAGTACTGTACGATTTTTTGGTCTCCAGCCGCAGATCAATACCTTAATGCCCACGGTGATTGGTGAAATTCGCCGTCAAGCGCCGAAAATGACCATCAGTATTGATACTACAGCGAAACGGCACTTTGAAGCCTTGATTGCCGGTGATGTGCATTTTGTTCTATCTGCTCATCAGCCCCCCAGCTCTGATCAAAATTTATACCGAATGATAGTTGCCAAACGTGAATTTAAGCTACTTATGAGTCGGGATCATCCGCTTGCCGAGCAAACACTCTCGGCGAAAAAATTGCGCCATTGCAGTTTTGGACAAATTTCTCTGCAGGGAGAAAAAACCCTCTCGTTTGAACATAAATTTATTGAGCTTGGTTTAGTCGATAAAAAGAATCGCCTATCGGTTCCTGTGCTGCTCAGTCATTTTAGTTCTGCAGCGAATATTGCAGCGACCAGCGATATCATCTTCCATCTTCCTGCTGCTTATGCTGAGGAGGCGTGTCGAGATCGTCGCTTAATCACCCGATCTGTCCCGAATGAACTCCGCTTAGACTTTACCTCGGTGTATCTCTATTGGCACAAGCGATTTCATGATGATGCGATGTGTGAATGGGTGCGCTCAATTTTCAAACAATATTATGTCGAAGATCATGCAGAAAATCTAATAATTGCATAATTCATAGCAGTGTTATGCAATATGCGGATAGTGATATTCGCATTCACAAATACGATTCTGATTGCTAATTTATCTTTCCCTCTATCTAATTGATAATAATTATCAGTAATAATCTGGATTAATTATCATGCAACCAGTTCGTTTTGATTGTCGTCGTAAGTCTGTAAAAATGACAGAAATGATGACGATAGGGCTAAGTACCGTTCTTTTTACCCCGGCTTTTGCGGCGCAGATAGACGCTTCTTCGATGGAAACCTTGGTGGTGACCGCATCAGGTTATGACAAAGCTGCCACTGAAGCACCAGCATCGATTAGTGTGATTGACCGTGTGCAGTTAGATAGCCGCTCTTACAAAGACTTAACCGATGCTCTGAAAGATCTTCCGGGGGTCATTATCACCGGAGGCGGTTCGCGTCAGGAGATTTCTTTACGGGGGATGCCTTCTGAATATACGGTTATTCTTGTTGATGGGCGCAAGCAGTCGGGGCGCGAAACTCAAGTGAGTAGTGGGGGTGGTTTTGAACAGGACTGGTTACCTCCGCTGAATGCTATTGAACGTATCGAAGTGGTACGTGGCCCCATGTCGACGTTGTATGGTTCGGATGCGATCGGTGGTGTTATCAACATCATTACCCGCAAAGATTATCAGCAGTGGCACGGTAGCCTTCGTGCTGAAGCAACATTGCAAGAAAAGGCCCAATCTGGTGATTTTTATCAAGGCCAGCTTTATCTTGCAGGCCCGTTAGTGGAAAACTTACTCAGTGCTTCGCTATCGGGTTTGTATCAAGAGCGTAAAGAAGATGAAATCTTATATGCTAATGGGGGTAAGGAGCTACAAAGTTATCGCGCGTCGCTTTATCTGACACCGACCGATGACGATACGCTGACCTTCGACTATACCTATCATGATCAACAACGCATCAATACTGAAAACAAGTCCAGAACGGCAAATGCAGAAACCAATAACCACCGTCGCTCATTCGGCTTGGCTCATGCTGGGACTTATCAATGGGGGCAAGGTCAATCGTATTTAAGTCACGAAAACGTTGAAAATGTGGGCCGTCAATTGGAGGTCGAAAATACCAGCGTGAATACACAGTGGTCGATGCCCATTGGCGAACATTATTTGACGGTGGGTGCTGCTTACGAAAAACAGCAGTTGGATAATCGCCAGTTTTTGTTTAAAAACCGCCAGTGGTCTTTGTATGCCGAAGATGAATGGTACTTAACCGAGCTGTTTGCATTAACCGCAGGGTTACGCTTGGACAATAATGATCAGTTTGATACTCAACTAAGCCCGCGTTTATACGGTGTTTATAGTTTAGATCGCCATTGGACGCTAAAAGGTGGGCTTTCGACAGGCTATCGTGCGCCGAGCTTGACGGAGATGGAAGGCGATTGGGTACAAGAAAGCTGCAATGGTCGCTGCGAGGTCTTTGGTAACCCAAATCTGAAACCTGAAACATCGGTCAATACGGAAATAGGAATTTATTTTGTTGGCGATGATTCTCTCACATCGAACGTGACGCTGTTTTACAACCGCTTCGAAGATAAAATTGACAAGGTCAACCTTGATGCCAACTGCAGTGGCCGAGCCTGCGATGCCACTTACGTCAATGTCGAAGATGCCAAAACGTATGGCGCGGAAGTGTCTATCTCGAAAAACATTGTTCAAACTCTCGATGTGTCAGCAACCTATACCTATAGTGAGACGGAAAAACAGTCTGGTGATGACAAAGGATTGCCGTTGACTCAGATGCCTAATCATCTTTTGGCGATTAATACTAACTGGTCTGTCGTTGATCATCTCAATATTTGGACTCGTACCTCCTACCGGAGTAAAGAAAAACAGGCAATTACCCAAGATTCTCGCAATGTGCTAGCCCCTTCAGTCACCTATTTCGACTTTGGTGCTCATTGGCAACTCAATACCAATGTCAAGCTTATGGCCGGTATCTACAATCTGTTTGATAAAGAAACCACTTATCAAGAATATGGTTATGTGGAAGATGGGCGGCGTTATTGGTTCGCTATTAACACGACATTTTAATCTCACTTTTAAACCACATGTCTCTGGTGCCATGATCACCAGAGACTTTGAGAATTGATCATGAAAAAAATTATTTATTTCTTGTTGCTGTGTTGTTTTGCATCACCGAGCTTAAGTTTAGATGTTAACGCTAACGTCAGTAGAGATGTCGTTTATAAAACGATTAATGGGCAAGCACTGAAGATCAATATCTATTTTCCTCAGGAGTCTAGGGTTGAGCGTCCACCGTTACTAGTCTGGATTCATGGCGGAGCATGGAAGAGAGGTAGTAAAGAAGCGATTGAAACGGGCAATCGACAACTGCTTGATTCGGTACTTGCTCAGGGCTATGCCTTGGCTGCGGTTGAATATCGATTAAGCGGGCAAGCGAGTTTTCCTCAACCGGTGATCGATATTAATGATGCGATCAATTTTTTGCATCAAAGGGCAGATGAGTATCATTTTGATGCTGAAAAAGTGGTGCTAATGGGGCGATCTGCGGGAGGGCACCTAGCGGGACTGATCGGCGTGCTGAACACGCATCGAGATCTCAATTTTCCCTTTGAACCCAAATATCAAGTTGCCGCCGTGGTCAGTTTCTTTGGGCCAATGGATTTATTAGCGTTAGGTAATGCCAAAGGCGACAAGACCACTCAAAATTCATCCGTTTCTAAATTTCTTGGCGCTATTCCGGCACAAGCCCCGGAATTAGCGAAACAAGCTTCACCGATCCACTATGTTTCTGCTCAAACACCACCGTTTCTTTTACTGCATGGTGATAGAGATAAACAAGTACCAATAGTACAAAGTATGGAGTTTAAACAAGAGTTGGATCAGCACAGAGTAGAGAATCAACTTTTGATTGAACCAGGCGTGGGCCATAGCGCGAAAGTCTTTGATACGGAGAAATACGTTCCTACCGTTATTCGTTTTATCCAACGCTATTTGCCGGTAATGGTTTGAATTCAATGGCCACCAATCTCAGCGTGTCAGGTAAATAAATGCAAAGTGAGTGGATAGGTCGAGCCATTACTTTAATATTGGCTTGTGTACTATTTTAAGAGGTCATCATAATGAAAAGAGTAATAATAGGGCTAACAATGCTGATTGGTATCGTAAGCTTAGTGGGTTGTAGCGTGAGAAATGGGCTTGAGCTCACGCCAGTTCCTGTTCAAAAACAAACCATCGATTATAAGACAGTGAACGGAAAGACTCTTGCCTTGGATCTTTATCTGCCTCATCAACAACAAGCGGCACCTTTACTCGTATGGGTTCATGGTGGAGCATGGATGCGTGGATCGAAAGATGAATTTTTTACTAAAAATGGACGATTAGCGAACACGTTGTTAAAGCAAGGTTACGCGGTGGCGGTAGTAAATTATCGCTTAAGCAGCGAAGCAACGTTTCCTGCACCAGTCGCAGATATTAACGATGCGATCAATTATCTGATGGATCACCGTCAGAATTTCTCTTTAAAGAGTGATCGTGTGGTGATGATGGGTCGGTCTGCTGGGGCGCATTTGGCGATGTTAGTGGCGACGTCTAATACTTATGACAGTGGCTTTTATCTCGCAGGGCATGAGCCGCGTTATAAAGTGTCCGCAGTGGTGGATTTTTTTGGACCGAGCGATCTTGTTGAACTGAAAGGAAATAGCGGAGCAATCGACCATGACGCACCAGACTCATCACAAGCTAAAATGCTGGGTAAATCACCAAGAGAAGATGCTGAGCTTGCTAAATGGGCTTCCCCAACAACTTATATTAATAACACAACACCACCTTTTATTATCTTTCATGGCCTTAATGATACCACGGTACCATATAGCCAAAGTGAGTATTTAAAAAGTGTACTTGACGGTTATGGGATAGAAAATCATCTTTATTTAGTTGATGGGGCTCACCATGGTGATCCGATTTTTGATACCGATCCGTATGTCACTCAAGTGTTAGATTTTATTCAGTCAAAGGTTGAATAGAGCAATACTTTATTTATCTCTTGCCGCCTGCCTGAAACTCTAAGTTGTTTGGGTATAATTGTCGATTTTTTGCTATTTGAACAGTTAAGCGTATGTGGATATCGCTATTCAATCACCATAGGTTCAACTTCTTTGTATATAAAATCTATTAGAGCTTTTGCTGCGCGAGATAAACTACTGCGATTGGGATAAACTAGCCATCCAGTATATTTTACCGAATCAGTTTTTGGCAATAAATGTACTAATCTTCCTTGTTCGACTTCAGGTTTGGCAAGATGATTCGGGTGGTACATTACTCCCTGGTGTTGAATGCAAGCACTGGTGATAAGCGCAATATCATTGACAATCAGTTTTCCTTTTGCCTGAAATGTTTGTCCGTTAGATAAAGGAAACTGCCTTGCTAATTTGCCATCAGGCATTCTTTGAATAATAAAGTTATGTTGTTTTAATTCATCTTCACTATAGGGATGGCCATGCTTCTTTAAATAAATAGGGCTGGCGTAATAGCCCATGGTAATTGTTTTTAATGGACGTGCAATTAAATTAGAGTTTTCTAATTGTTTTCCAATACGAATGGCGATATCTATATTATCTTTAATTAAGTTTCTGTCATCGGCGCTGATAATTATTTCTATATGTACTTTAGGGTGTTTCTCCATAAATTTAAATACTGATTTTTCAAAGATATCTATCCCCGGTAATGGTAGTAACTGTAATCTAAGATGACCGTTTAGCTCAAGTGAATCGTGTGTCATATCTTCAATGACGGCATCGAAATCTGCCAGGAGGGGTTGAGTGCGTTGATAAAAGAGTCGGCCATTTTCCGATAACGTGATTGCTCGTTGATGACGATGGAATAAGCTGACTTTTAGCTCTATTTCTAGATTTTTAATCCGTCGACTTAAGTTGGATTTAGGCAAGTCTAGTAATTCAGAGGCTTTAGTTAAATTGCCTGCATCTACAATTAAATGAAATAATTTAATATCTTCTATTCTCATATTTAGATGCCTTTGTTTTGATTTTTAGAACTCAATGTTGCACATTGTTGTGTTTTTTGCAATGGAAGGGTTCTCTATAATAAATTTTTATTAGTAGACAGATCTCAAGGATACTATGTTGAAATTTATGTTTTATCCAATTACCAGCATATTTGCACTATCAACTTTGCTTGCTGGTTGTAATTTTGCCAGTCAAAACGAAGCTACCCATCCAAGTGCACCTCGCTCGGTAAAATTGCTTCTTATTGATCAATCCCCGTCGTCACAACAACGACGTTTCCCTGGTAAGGTCTATGCGAGCCAGCAAGCAGACCTTGCTTTTAGAATTAATGGAGAACTGATTCAACTAGATTTAGTGGAAGGACAATCTGTTACTCAAGGTGATATTCTTGCCGAGTTAGATAAACGTGATGCTATCAATGCTCTGTTGAATGCAAAAGCAAACTTTGAACTGGCTGAAGTTGATTTTAAACGCAAGCAAACTTTACTGGACCGAAAATTAATTTCGGCTTCAGATGTTGATAGTGCCAGTGCGATCTTAAAATCAGCAGAGGCTAGCCTGAGAGCAAGCAAGGATCAATTAGCGTATACGACGTTATATGCTCCCTTTTCAGGTGTTATCGCGAAGGTACATACGGATAACTACCAAATGATTCCTTCGAATCAAACCATCATTACTTTGCAAAATATCGATACTTTTGATCTAAAAATTCAATTGCCAGAATCTGTGCTTCTTGACTTAAAAAATGCCATGCCTCTTGAAGATATAAAGGCTTTTGCGCAGTTTGATAGCTTAGGGGAGCGTTTTTTGTTGCGTTATAAAGAGCATAGTTCTCTTGCAGCGGAAGGAACACAAACCTATGAAATGACCTTTACCTTAACCGCACCAGAACACATGCATTTATTACCCGGGATGAGTACGACGGTCTCAATTGATATGATCCCTGATTCTTCTCATTATCCTTCGATGGCACTTTTACCATTGAGTGCGTTAGTGAAAACAGGTCAGGATTTTACAGATAAAGGGGAACATGATGCCTTTGTTTGGGTATATCAGCCAGAGACTCAGACATTGAAATTAACCCCGATTTCACTAGGTAATCTTCGCGCTGAAGGGGTTGAAATTTTGTCTGGGCTTGAGGGTGGTGAGCAAGTGGTTGTTAATGGTGTCAACTCGTTAACGGGAAAAGAGTTAGTTAAACCCCTGACTTGGGCGAGAGGGGTATAACCATGAATGCAGCGCTCTATAGCATTAACCATAAAGTGATCAGTTGGATGGTTGTATTATTGATGATGGTTGGAGGGGTTATTTCTTTCACGAGTTTAGGACAACTTGAGCAGCCTGAATTTACCATAAAAACAGCCTTAGTGATTACTAACTATCCGGGGGCAAGCTCGGAACAGGTAGAAGAAGAAGTGACGCTTCCATTAGAAGATGCGATTCAGCAGATGTCACAGATAAAGCACATAACGTCAATCAATAGTGCGGGCTTATCTCAAATCGAAGTAGAAATTAGCGATCAATATGATAAGCATAGTTTACCGCAAGTATGGGATGAATTACGGCGTAAAGTGAACGATACGCAAGGTACGATGCCCACTGGTGTTAGCCCCTCGGTAATTGTTGATGATTTTTCTGATGTTTATGGTTATCTACTCAATCTTACTGGAAAAGATTATAGCTATCGAGAATTGCATAATTTTAGTAATTTATTACGTCGAGAACTGGTATTAATACCTGGGGTAAAAAAAGTTTCCGTTTCGGGTATTCCACAAGAAATAGTCGTAGTAGAAATAAGCCAGCAAAAATTAGCGGCTTTAGGGTTAGAGCCGGATTATATCTACGGGCTATTGCAAACTCAAAATGTGGTTTCCAATGCAGGAAAAATGCTGGTTGGTGATTATCGAATACGAATTCATCCAACAGGGGAATTTGTTGATATTACCGAAATGAAAAATATTTTAGTCAGCCCTGCGGACAGCCAACGATTAATTTATTTGGGGGATATTGCTAATGTATATCGAACGACCACAGAAGCACCAAGTCAAATTTATCATAACAATGGAGAAAAAGCTTTATCGGTCGGTGTTTCTTATTCTTCTGGCGTGAATGTGGTCGATATTTCTCGGGCAATTAGCCAACATCTAGAATCATTATCATCTGAAATTCCAGTCGGAATGCAACTTAATGTCATCTATGATCAAGGATCAATTGTGGATAAATCCGTTAGTGGATTCATCATTAATCTTGCTCAGTCTGTTGCGATTGTGATTCTCGTTTTGTTGGTGTTTATGGGGTTAAAATCCGGGCTTTTGATGGGGGCCGTCTTAACGATTACTATACTTGGGACATTTATTGTCATGAATGTATTTGGTATTCAGTTACAGAACGTTTCACTTGGCGCATTAATTATTGCTCTCGGCATGCTAGTTGATAATGCAATTGTTGTTACTGAAGGTATTATTATTGGTATAAAAAAAGGATTAAGTCGTAGGGAGGCGGCTAGTCGTATTGTTAAACAAAGTCAAGGGCCGCTATTAGGTGCGACCATCATTGCGATTATGGCTTTTGCGCCGATAGGCCTTTCATCAGATGCTACGGGAGAGTTTTGTGCCTCTTTATTCCAAGTATTGCTTATATCATTATCAATCAGTTGGTTGACGGCAATTACAATTACTCCTTTCTTTTGTTATTTACTTTTTAAGGATGGAGATAAAAATAATGCTGAAGAAAACCCTTATAACGGAGTCATTTTTAATATATACGATAAAATATTATCGTCTGCAATGCGTTATCGTTTTTTGAGTTTGATCACCGTTTTCCTGATGCTCATTGCTGCTGTAGTCGGCATGACAAAAGTAAAAAGTGTATTTTTCCCAGCATCTACAACACCTATTTTTATGGTCGATATTTGGATGCCAGAAGGCACTGATATCCTCAGTACTGAGACGTTAGTCAAGCGTATTGAACACGACTTATTACCTATTTATGATGAACACGGTATAGTGAATATTACCTCGGTGACCGGGCAGGGAGCGCAACGTTTTGCATTAACCTACCAGCCAGAGAAAACGTATGCTGCTTACGCTCAATTACTACTTGAGATGAGAGATTTAGAAAATCTAGCCCAGTTTTTACCTTGGCTAGAGCAATATTTAAGAGATACTTATCCGGAAGCTGAATATCGAGTAAAAAAAATGGAAAATGGCCCATCTCCAGCGGCGAAGATAGAGGCAAGGCTGTATGGGGATGATCCTATAATACTTCGAAAATTAGCAGAGCATGTTAAGGTTATCTTTGATCAAGAATCTGACGCAGATAATATTCGTAATACTTGGAGAAATCAGAGTTTATTTATTCGACCACAAATTGATTTAGCTCGGTCACGTGAAATTGGAATTAGTAAGCAAGATCTAGATACCGCTTTACTACGCAATTTTAATGGTCAACAAATAGGTATTTATCGGGATGGTTCACACCTATTACCGATAATTGCTCGTTCCCCGGCGAATGAACGTAAACAGGCTAATAGTTTAAATGAGTTACAAGTTTGGAGTTCTAAATATCGTGATTTCACACCGATAACCCAACTGATTAGCCATTTTACTAGTGAGTGGGAAAACCCCATCATTATGCGTCGTGATAGAAAGAGAGTGATTACGGTATTAGCTGATCCGGCAACTTATAGCCATGAAACCGCTGATTCATTACTCAAAAAAGTACGTCATAAGGTTGAGGCCTTAGAGTTACCTGCTGGCTATACACTGGAGTGGGGCGGTGAATTTGAAACCTCTTCTGAAGCGCAGCAAGGATTAGCTAGCTCTATCCCCATGGGGTATTTAGCCATGTTTTTGATTACCGTTTTACTGTTTAATTCGCTACGACAGCCGATTGTTATTTGGTTGACCGTACCGCTTGCGGTGATAGGCGTAGCTTTTGGTCTACTAGTATTAGATGCTCCTTTGAGTTTTATGGCAATTATAGGAATGCTGAGTTTAAGTGGGATGATTATCAAAAATAGCATTGTATTGGTTGATCAAATTAACGTGGAATTAAAAGATGGTAAACCGCCTTACCAAGCTGTTTATCAATCAGCGGTGAGTCGGGTTAGGCCTGTTGGGATGGCGGCATTAACGACGATGTTAGGAATGGTTCCTTTACTTTCAGATCCTTTTTTTCAGTCAATGGCGGTAACGATAGTGTTTGGTTTAGGTTTTGCCACGGTGCTTACCTTGGTTGTTTTACCTGTGATTTATACGATTATATATCAGATTAAAGTAGAATATTTTGTCACCAGCTAATCTTTCAATGCATATCGTCGTCCGCGCTGCTTAGCGAGGTTGAGTACGTTCTTGCTTTTCTCTTAACACTAACTTACAACGATGCAAATTGGCTTCAAACCATCTTGCATCGTTGTTTTAGCATACAAGATGGTTGTGGATAATCAACGACGCAAATTGTAATGATTTCAATATGGTATTTTGCTACATTGACCAATCTTTTTGATGACTTAATTTTTGCGATATGAATAACTTTATATTGATAATAAGCTTAATAATAGCGATTGTTTCTCTTGTTGCTTTAATTAGTTTTAAAGCTGAAAAAGACACAGCTAAATCTAAACTAGAAAGTTTACCCCAAGATCTTCAACCAACGCGTCATACAACGTTTGCGGAAAGAAATGCGTTAAAAACTAAATTTAATTTCGAACCTAAAGATACTCAAGTATATGAAATTATTGGTGAAATATCCAAGTCGGTATTGAAGAAAAATGGTTTTGCCACAGAGCAATTTTTCACTATAAATGGATATTTGGTCGATATCCCTTATACCGCTCAGCCATACCTACAACCCGAAGAAAATATTGTTGAAGTGATATATGAAAATGATGAAGCTTGGCTTATTTCATTAAATAACGTTTGGTATATCACAGAGGACGCTACCGAACAGAAAAATCGAGAACTTAATCATAAAAAAATACATAATGCTGAAATAGGTCAATTAAAAGAAAGCAACATCAAAATAACCGGTAAACGTGAAGCCAACGCTTCTGAACATCAGCAATTAAAACCCACCGGCTTGGGTATGGGCAGTATGATCGCAGTACTGCTGAACATGTGCTTATTCTTATTGTTATTCGACTCGCGATATCCTGCTCTGGCAACAGCCACTAGCTTATTTCTCCTTCCTTTGAATTATTGGCTTTTTATTCGAATGCGTCGCGCTCACTCTAAACCTGTGATGGTGACTAAAATGAATGGAAAAATTTATAGTCTAGAAGAGAGTGGCGATGAGCTTCTGGTATATTTTCAGCCGCCTCAATTAACGATGGCTAGCTCATACGCTTACTATGCACCCATTAAATGGAAAAAGGAAATCGAACGGAAAATAGATCATTTTGTTAATTTTGAGGTGTATCCTGAAAGAGAAAAACTAGTTTCTATCGATAAAAATTTATCGCTAGCCGCCGATCAGCCGGAAGCAAGGCCGCAAGTTACTCCTCATGTTAGCATGTTAATTGCTATTTTAATCTTCGCTCAAATTGCATTTAATATGGTCGAAAAACCTATTTTTGATGCGAGTTTGCAACAAATTTGGCACGAGAGAAAGATTACCGCTAATGGGGCTTCTGAGTTGTTAGAACAGCATCCCAATATAGGTGAAAAAGTGGTGTTGTCTGGTCATCGGCAATGTTTAAAAACAGAAAAAAACCACTGGGATGGCTTTGATCCTGTTTTATGCCAACGTTTTTATTTACTTGATCACGCGTTACCAACATTGAGTGTGCCAGATAGTGTAGAGGAAACTAAATTAGCATTTATTAATAACTACAATAATGCCAATCTTACTCCAGAATTAAATGCTAATACTTATTATCGCCTGACTGTTCTGGCATCACTAAATAAGCAGACCATCAGTGCCAGAAAAGATATTCGAGGTTTAAGTGGTCGATATTTCAAAAAGATGACAGAATTATTTGCTCCTATTTGTGACTACTCGGAGCATTGTCCTCAATTTAAAGAAGAGTTAACTAAACAGTGGCAGAAGTTATTAGCGGATTTACCAAATCCGAGCACTTGTTCGGCTGAGCAATGTTGGCAACAAATGGTATCAGATGAGTATGAAACTGCCTATTTGGTGACTCATAAGCGTGAAACTTATCCGCTAGAACAGGCCATGGCATTAGTTTATAAAGAGATTAGCCAGCAATTGGTTGATAACCACTTGAGTCATCCACTCTCTGAACCAGCAGTGTTGATTCATTTAGCAAGCGCTACCCAGGTTCCTCCTAAGCTTGAAAAATTATATGACCAATTAAATGCCCAATTTAGTATCGATGGGTTGACCACTTTCCGTGAATACCTCAACCAAGTGTCAAATTTTAGCGAGATACAAGGTGTGGTTATTTCTGCAAGAGCCACAGCCGATAGCCTCGAATTGGTGCTAGAAACCGACTTGACCCAACAAGATTTCATGCAGCAGTGGCTGGTGTTAGCATTGTTATTCGTATTGCTAGGCCTCGCTGCTATACACTTTACACGTATGGTTTGGCTAATTGTTTCAACCCCCCCAAAATAAGGTGAGTAAAACTTAGCTCTCCTTTCTACTGAAAATTGCTGTGGTATCGGTTCTTCCCAATCACCTCATTTTACGATGTGATTGGGAATGTTGGTGATAGATAGCTAAAAATCCTGCTGATGATCGTCGACCGCCGCTTGGGAATGTGTGATGCAGTGTGTAGCTAAGTGCTGATAACTCTTTTGCATCGTGAGCACAAAATCCTCTGCATCCGTAAAGCCGCTTAACGGTTCACCAATGACAACGTCACAGTTGAAAGGTACCAACATCGCGGTTCCTTTGGGCAGGGAGCGACCTAATCCACGCATCACCACCGGTAACACCGAACGTTGTGGATGATGTTTGACTAAGTGATAAATTCCCTTTTTTAAGCCACTCATAATTTCCGGCTCACCACGACTACCTTCAGGGAAAATAATTAGAATGTCATTTTGTTCTAGCGCGTCATGACAGGCTTGTAGCACGGTATCGCGCTCACTGCTTGAAGGCGTTCGACGGATCGGAATGATGCCAATAATATTGAGTGATAACCAAGCGACAAATGGATTAGCCAGAAAATAGTCGGCCGCAGCGACAGGGCGAACTCGATGAATTAAGTGTAACGGAAAAAGAGCCATCAGGACTAAGGTATCCAAATGACTATTATGGTTCGCTGCGATAATGATCGGGCCTTGGCTCGGTAAATGTTGTCGTTGCAAGACATTTAATCCCAAACCAATAAACACAAGGGGTTTGACGATCAATAAAAAAAACAGCACTTTGAGAAGACGCGCCATACACACCTCAGTAGTAAAGGTAATAAAGATAGTGGAAGAACAACGGCGCGGTAAACATCAAACTATCGATACGATCCAAAATTCCTCCATGTCCTGGGATAAACTGACTTGTGTCTTTAATCCGCAGATCACGTTTCACCGAAGAAACAACCAGATCCCCAATAAAGCCACTCAAAGCAATAATCAGACCCGCCACAAGCCCTTGATTGGCCGTCAATGGGGTTAAATAAGGGGCAACGAAATACGAAGAGAGTGTGACGGTTAACGTGCCGCCAATAAAACCTTGCCACGTTTTATTGGGGCTCACTTTGGGAACGATTTTATGCTTACCGAAACTTTTCCCCCACACATATTGTGCGACGTCGTTAAATTGTGTCATGACTAATAAAAATAACAGCATACCCACAGTTCCTGCGTCGGGGTTCAAGCTGGGTAAAACCAGCAAGTATGCCATATGACTGATACAAAAAACGGTTAACATCATCGCCCAGTGAATGATACCAGCAGAGCGGATAAAGCCCTTGGTATCACCAATGAAAACCATAACCATGGGTAGGTAAAGGAAGACATAAACCGGAATAAAAATAATGAACATGCCGTACCAGCCCATTGAGAGCCAGTAATATTGAAACGGAATAGATAAATATGCCCAAAAAATGACTCGGCGATCCGTCATTCGTGTCGGTACGATGGATAGAAATTCCTTGAGTGCCATAAAACTCAAAAAGCCGACGAAAAACAGCGTGTAATTGAGTGGCAACTGCAACACGATAAAGACAATAGCAACCATCCACCACCAAGAGCGGATGCGCAGTTTCAGCTCAAGATAATCTCGTTCTGGATGGCGACGTGAGAGCCACAAATAACACACGGTGCCTGTGATTAAAGCGGCTAAAATGGCCAACATGACATGCAGTGAGTGCTGCGGAAGATGGAACATAGTCATTCACCTTGTTCGTTAGGCCACGAGAGGCGCGTTGCATGAAATTGGTAGATGTGCTGTAAACGACGTTTGATGGTCACAATTAGGCCAATCAACATCACGGCTAACACCGCATCCATGGTATAGATAAAAAAGGCTGGCACTTCATCAAATAAGGATAAGGCTGCGATAAACAGTAAAGTAAAAGTTAAGAGCGCCATTCGATGTTGTTTGGCCATCGGCCCTTGGAAATCGGCTTCACCTCCCATGCTGACGCCTAAAACTCGGATATATGCGGTTAACACGGCGAGTAAAGCGCAAAGCCAAGCCAGCGTCATACCCATCGCCGAAGCGGTGGCAAATCCCGCACCAATAATGAATAACGGATCGGCAATCCGGTCAGGAACATCATTAAAAAGTTCACCGGCGGGGGTCTTTTTCCCGCCTTCGACGGCCACCATGCCATCAAATAAGTTACACAGTAAGCGCGCCTGAATACATATCGCGGTCAGGATTAACCAAAATGATGCGGGCATCTGACGATATATCATCAATATCAAACACCCCAGTAGCGCAAAAGCAATACTCATCAGTGAAATTTGGTTAGGGGTAATCTGCTTCCGACTTAACCAGATGGCGATGCCCTTGGTGACTTTAAGCTCCCTTACCGCGAGAGGACGACGATTTTTTTCATCAGTGTTGTTGGTATTCATAGAACCTCGTAAAAAATAATCATTGCTATACCCTTCCTACTTGAAGCTGCAGGGGTGTTGGCTACGTTCTTTCACCCCAATCACATAGCCTGTCTATGCTCATGGGGATTCACTCACTTGCCGCCTACCTGCAACTCCAAGTTGTTTGGGTATAGAAACAGTTAAAGTGATGTATTGGTTTGGGGGTATCGTTACCAGCTACTTGATGAGCCACCGCCGCCAAAACTACCGCCGCCGCCACTAAAGCCACCACCCGAGTTGCTACTCGAACTGCCCGAACTACCCGAACTGCTTGAACGACCTGAACTGTACGAGCCATGGCTTGAACCACCACCAAAGTTGAACCAACCCTCCGGTATCGCAAGGAAGGCCGCTCCCATTGCGGCACTGATTAGCGCGGTGTATGCCTGATCTTCCAACCCAATGAAAAAAGAAAATAGAACCATGATCATGGCACCGACAAACATACGGGCAACTAAGCCACGGTCGCCAATAAAAGCGAACACGATCTGGCGTAAAATAATGGCGACTAGGATCAATGGGCTTAGTAATAGAATGACGAGAAAAATTTTGCCTAAGCTAAACCCCTCACTTTTTGTAGAAGGTGGTGGCAAGGCTTCGCCATCAATCAATTGAATCAAGGCATCAACACCGGCATGAATACCGCCGAAGAAATCGCCTTGTTTAAAATGCGGGCTCATGTATTCACGCTGGATTCGCGCAGATGTGGCATCTGGGATCGCGCCTTCAAGGCCATAGCCGACTTCAATTCGGTAACGTCGATCATCTTTAGCGATTAACAGTAACACACCGTCATTTGTTTCTTTACGGCCAATTTTATTTGCTTCGGCTACCGAGAACGAATAACTCTCAATGGTTTGTGGGGCAGTGGTGGGAACGATTAACACCACCAATTGTGCTCCTTTGCGCTTTTCTAATGCCACTAATTGTTGGTCGAGTTGTTCGATTTGCGCCTTGGTCAGTGTATTCGTTTGGTCGGTAATATGCCGCTTAAGTTGTGGCGGCTCTGTAGCATAAGAAAAGAGCGAAATGGATAGCATAACGATCAAGCTGACGGTTTGAATCCATTGGCGTGTTAACGTTGGGTTAGTTTGTGATAGGCGCATGATGATCACCGAAGTTGACCGTAGGGGAAAGGGAGATTTTCTTTTCATTTTCGACACTAAAGTTTGGTTTCACTTCATAACCAAAGAGTGCTGCCGTGAGGTTGTTCGGGAAAATACGTATTAAGGTATTATATTGTTGAACCGTTTGAATATAACGATTTCGAGCGACCGTTACGCGGTTTTCAGAACCTTCAATTTGAGCTTGCAGGTTTTGGAATAAACTATCAGCTTTTAGGTTAGGGTAACGTTCACTGACGACCATCAGGCGTGATAATGCATTGGATAACTCACCTTGAGCTGCTTGAAATTGTTGCAATGCTGCTGGATCATGGAGCGAAGACGCATTGATTTGCATATTACCAACTTTTGCTCGGGCTTGAGTCACTTCAATTAATATTTTCTCTTCATGTGCCATATAGCCTTTCGTCGCATTGACCAAGTTCGGAACTAAGTCTGCTCGACGTTGATATTGGTTGATCACTTCAGACCATGCTGCGGTTACCGCTTCGTCTTGACGTTGAATATCATTGTAACCACAACCCGATAAGTTTATCGATGTTAACAGCACTAAGAAGATGTATAAATATTTCACAAGTGTTCCTATTTTTGTTTTATTGTAGATGAACGGAATAATCGATTTTGGCGGATTTTTATACAGCTAACTAACTTGACGTCGCAGATCGGTGCAATTTGTTTGGGTATAACACCGCTACTGTTTCAAGTAAGGAGAGTCTAAATTGCACAAATAAACCAATGTGTGTGTTGACCTGTATAGGAGCCTATTCATTCGCCCGCAATCTAGCAGATGATGAAAACTTATTCAACAAGTTGAATTTTACTTACCACCATCAGCAGATTTTGTTGCATCATTGAGTTCATTCGCCGGGTGGTAACTGGTGGGAGTGGTGGACACTTTATACCTTTTCTATTTCAAGCTGTCGCAGTGTTGGTTACGTTCGTTCAGCCCAATCGCATCGTCTACCTATCCGATTGGTGGACTGACTCACTTGCCGCCGACCTGCAACTCCAAGCAACTCCAAGTTGTTTGGGTATGGATGGCTGTATTAATAAAAAAATAATTTAAGGTTACGATTTTATGAAAAGTTATGTCTACCTTATCATCTTAACACTGTGCTTTAGTATAGCTCGAGCCAGTGATGAAAATGTTGGAGATTTAATTGTATTATCATATAAAGAAACTCAAGATGAGAAAATAAAAGATTTCCAAGGCGATGGGTTTCTCATTTCTTTCCAGAAAGAGAGTATCGTCAAACAAGCGGGCCTCAATGATGGTATTCTTAAGGCATTCATAACAATCGCTGGTAAGCGACGTTTATTATTTGAACAAAAAGATTTTAATCCATATGGACAAGATGTGTTTGTTTTTTCTTGTAAAACATCAGACAGTAATTTGAGGCTTTTTATTCAGACAAGATATGCAAGCTCAGATAATACCACCCCTTGGTTTATTCAGTTTACTCCATATGTTTTTATTCTTGAATCTGGCAAGGTAAAAAGAGATTATAATTTCGAGAATAAATATTTCTATGGTGGTGATTATTTTACTAGAAGAATAATCGATGACGAGAAAATAATAGTTAAATACCCATTTTATACCGCTGAGAAAGTAATCGAAAGGTTTTATAAATCTAAACTATGCAGTGAGAATGATAATCCGGGTTTAAATCCGTCATTCCGCACCTAATTTAGCCAGTTTTACTTTTTCTAGGTCGGTGAAGGGGGCTGCTTCGATAAACTAAGCTAGTATCAGTCAGGATAAGACATTAAGAGAATGCCACCCCTTCATATAGCTAGGTGCTAGGTTTAGAGACAAAAAAAGACGTCCTAGGACGTCTTTTTTTCTGGAATTTGGCTCCCCCTGCGGGACTCGAACCTGCGACATACGGATTAACAGTCCGCCGTTCTACCAACTGAACTAAGGGGGAATCAATTGTTGTTGCGGATGTTAGCGACTGGCATTCAAAGTGTCAACTCATACGGTGTGAAAAAAATAGTTTTTTTTTACATTAAGGACTTTACTTTTCTGTATCCCTTATCCTGTTTGGCCCCAATTTACTTATCCACCAAATTTGTGGATAAGTGTGTTGATGGTTGTTGGGTAATTATTTCTTTTCTATTTTTATTTTTATGTTTTAGCAGTGTAATCGATTTCTTTTCTGCTTAAGTATCTGTTTTTAAGGGTTTTTATTGCTTTATCAACAGATAAGAAAAGTGGGTGGTTAATAGCGTGAAATATACAAATTTTAGATGTATTTAAGAGAAATGGGGAAAACCAGTGGATTATTTACAGGTTAATGCCGGGGAGGAGTATCACTAGGGTTGAGGATAATAGCAAAGTAAAAAGAGGTTGGCTACGATTTGTTGTGAACTTTTAGCGATCTACCACGCAAGATTTTTCTGTAAGAGTCAGCGTTTTTATTCTTTTGTTACTCGTTAAGATGGCCGGTTTAGATTTGAACGGACGCGCTGACTTTATTGAGCGAACACTATCCTGCTGGAGAGAAAAGCATTCAGCTATTTTAAACGTTAATGCAACACTTTTACTTGCTAGTCAAGGCTGGGATGCGGAGAATATCCGGTATAAAAATCGCTAACATGGAAAGATGATAATGAGCAAAGCATTTGAGTTGGTTTCGCACTATCAACCTTCGGGAGATCAGCCCGCAGCAATTCAGCGCCTGTTAGAAGGGATTGATGCAGGACTCGCGCATCAAACATTATTGGGTGTCACCGGATCGGGAAAAACCTTTACGTTAGCTAATGTGATCGCTCAAGCGCAGCGTCCGACGATTTTATTAGCACCGAATAAGACCCTAGCCGCTCAACTGTATGGAGAGATGAAAAGTTTTTTCCCACATAATGCTGTGGAATATTTTGTTTCTTATTATGATTATTATCAGCCTGAAGCTTATGTTCCGACAACCGATACCTTTATCGAGAAAGATGCTGCCGTTAATGCCCATATAGAGCAGATGCGTCTTTCTGCAACCAAAGCGTTACTCGAACGAAAAGATGCCATTATCGTGGCGTCGGTCTCTGCCATTTATGGTTTGGGCGACCCTGACTCTTACCTGAAAATGATGCTGCATTTACGTCGTGGTGATGTGCTCAATCAACGTGACATGCTTCGTCGTTTAGCTGAATTACAATATACCCGTAATGAAATGGCATTTGAGCGTGGTCAGTTTCGAGTCCGAGGCGAGGTCATTGATATTTTTCCTGCTGAATCGGAACAAGAAGCCGTTCGTGTAGAGATGTTTGATGATGAGGTGGAATGCATCAGTTTATTCGACCCGTTAACGGGAGCCATTAAGCAGCGTGATTTAGCGCGTTATACCATCTACCCTAAAACGCACTATGTTACGCCTCGAGAGCGAATTCTGGAAGCCATTGAGCAGATCAAGCAAGAGCTACAGCTTCGTCGTCAATACTTGCTTGAACATAATAAGTTACTGGAAGAACAGCGCATTACGCAACGGACTCAGTTTGATATCGAAATGATGAATGAATTGGGTTTTTGCTCTGGTATCGAAAACTATTCTCGCTATCTGAGCGGCCGTAGTGAAGGCGAGCCGCCACCCACGCTTTTTGATTATTTACCTCATGATGGTCTATTGGTAATCGATGAATCACACGTCACGGTGCCACAAATTGGCGCAATGTATAAAGGGGATCGTTCACGTAAAGAAACGTTAGTTGAATTTGGATTCCGCCTGCCTTCTGCGTTAGATAATCGACCATTAAAATTTGAGGAGTTTGAAGCGCTCGCACCACAAACGATTTTTGTGTCCGCGACCCCGAGTCAGTATGAGCTAGAAAAATCGGCTGGTGAAGTGGTTGAACAGGTGGTTCGGCCCACAGGGTTACTCGATCCGGCACTGGAAGTTCGCCCGGTTACGACTCAAGTGGATGATCTGCTATCAGAGATTCGATTACGTTCAGTAAAAAATGAGCGAGTTTTGGTCACGACGTTAACCAAACGTATGGCTGAAGATCTCACCGAATATTTGCATGAACATGGGATAAAGGTGCGCTATTTACATTCAGACATTGATACTGTTGAGCGAGTTGAGATCATTCGTGATTTAAGGCTTGGTGTGTTTGATGTTTTGGTGGGTATCAACTTATTACGAGAAGGGTTAGATATGCCAGAAGTCTCTTTAGTGGCCATTTTAGATGCCGATAAAGAAGGCTTTTTGCGCTCTGAACGTTCATTAATCCAAACGATTGGTCGCGCGGCTCGACATCTGGAAGGGAAAGCCATTCTTTATGCTGATACCGTAACAAAGTCGATGAAAAAAGCGATCGATGAAACCGAACGTCGCCGAGAAAAACAACGTGCCTATAACGAGAGCATGGGCATTCAGCCACAGGCTTTAAAGCGTAGTATTAGCGATATCATGGAGCTAGGCGATGCGACTAAGGCACGTAAACAAAAAGTGAGCCGGGTGGTGCCTTTGTCGAAAGTCGCCGAAGAGAGAGCTGAATATAGACACTTAACCCCTCAACAACTAGAGAAAGAAATCTTAAAATTAGAAGGACAAATGTACCAACACGCACAAGATCTTGAATTTGAGTTAGCGGCGGCTAAGCGAGATGAAATAGAAAAATTGCGGCAGCAATTTATTGCGAATAGTTAGCACATGATACGAATCGTTAGTGCGGGGTAAAGGCAAAAAAATAGCCAATAGAAAAAGGTCTATTGGCTGATATAGTATGAATATAGTATTCACTAACAACGTCAGTTGGCTAGGTGACCCGTTAGGGTCGCTTTTAAATAAGCATTTTTCATGCCAAGTATAAAATTGCTGGTTTATGAGGATATTACGCGACATTGACCGCTCATTAATAACAGAATAGCAATATGAAATTTGCAAAATGCAACTCTTAATGCAATGATTAATCAAAATGCAAATAATAAATGGCTGGGTTATGCAACACACTGAGAATCACTTCAAATCAAAACATCTACTTATGGTCGAGGATACCGTTTCGGTTGCTGCGCTGTATCGTTCCTATTTAACGCCATTAGAAATTGATATCACGATTGTTGGTACCGGACGCGATGCCATTGAAAGTTTAAATCAACGTAAACCGGACTTAATTTTACTTGATTTGCGCTTGCCAGATATGACTGGGATGGATGTGTTGCGAGCGGTCAAAGAGCGTTCACCGGATGTGCCTGTTATTTTTATGACCGCGCATGGTTCGATCGATACCGCAGTGGAAGCGATGCGTTATGGCGCTCAGGACTTTTTAATTAAACCCTGTGAAGCGGATCGGTTACGGATTACCGTGAATAATGCAATTCGTAAAGCTTCTAAATTAAAAAATAATCCTAGCCATGCGAATAATTCTAGTTATCAAGGGTTTATTGGCAGTAGCCAGACCATGCAATTGGTGTATCGAACGATTGATTCTGCGGCCAGCAGTAAAGCCAGTATTTTTATCACGGGAGAAAGTGGTACCGGAAAAGAGGTCTGTGCCGAAGCGATCCATGCGGCGAGTAAACGTGGCGAAAAACCGTTTATTGCCATTAACTGTGCCGCGATACCAAAAGATTTAATTGAGAGCGAATTATTTGGCCATGTCAAAGGCGCATTTACTGGCGCTGCCGTTGATCGGCAAGGTGCAGCAGAGCTAGCGGATGGTGGCACTCTGTTTTTAGATGAATTATGCGAAATGGATTTGGACTTACAAACCAAGCTATTGCGCTTTATTCAAACCGGGACTTTTCAAAAAGTCGGCTCCTCAAAAATGCATAAAGTTGATGTGCGTTTTGTGTGTGCGACCAACCGTGATCCTTGGAAAGAAGTTCAAGAGGGGCGTTTTCGCGAAGATTTGTACTATCGATTGTATGTCATTCCTCTCCATTTGCCGCCACTAAGAGAGCGAGGGGAGGATGTGATTGAAATTGCTTACTCATTGCTTGGGCATATGGCCAAAGAAGAAGGAAAGGAATTTGTTCGTCTCTCTCCTGAAGTCATTGAACGCTTTAAGCATTACGAATGGCCAGGAAATGTACGCCAATTACAAAATGTGTTACGTAACGTGGTGGTGCTTAATAATGGGCAAGAGATTACCTTGTCTATGTTACCGCCACCGTTGAATTTACCGAGTACTCAAGAACGTTTAGTGTCTCAAACGATGGAATCTGTGCTTTCTGTGCATGATATCTTTCCATTATGGGTGACAGAAAAACAAGCGATAGAACAAGCCATTAAGGCGTGTGATGGTAATATTCCCCGCGCTGCGAGCTACTTAGATGTTAGCCCATCAACAATTTATCGTAAGTTACAAGCCTGGAATGAAAAAGAGCAAGAGCGAGAGAAGGAAAGGTAATCGCCCATGGAATGGATCAACCGCAATAAGATTGAGCGCTTATCACAAGAGATTGGTGCAGAAAACTTGCCACTCTTAATCGAGATATTTTTAAGCGAGCTATCCACATATCAGAAAAATTTATCTGATGAAAAAAATGCAGGACGGCTCGCTTACTTGGCTGAAATTAGTCATGCCTTAAAGAGCAGTGCTGCTAGCTTTGGCGCTGATAGACTGCATGCAAAGGCTCAAGCGCTTGACCATCAATTCAAGCAAGGGATAGCCATAGACGAGGCTATTGAAGTGGCGAGTATGATTGATAAACTCAAGCATACGGCCCATCATTATGAGCAATTAAGCAATTAAGCAATTAAGCAATTAAGCGATTAATTGCTCTTCAATCGCTTGACGAAGCTTGACGCGATCGTGTCGCCAGTCACGGTTGGGTGAGGCGAGGTCACGAGTGATGCAGTTCCACTTATCCAGTAATTCAGGGTGAGGTTCGGCTCCAAGAATCACATCGATTTCACGTGCTTGGCAAGCTCGTTCACACCATTCGAGTTTTTTGGCCAAACTCATTCGCCCTGCTGGCCCGTATTCTGGCGAGAGGTTTTCCACAAAGATAAGTTTAGCTTGAGTATTATTGGCAATAGCGTGGCCGATTTCTGGTAACAGCAATGGTGGCATTACACTGGTCAGAAAGCTGCCTGGGCCAAGAATAATGGCGTCAGCATGCTCAATCGCGTGGACACCTTCCCGAGTCGCCGGGACTTCTGGGTCAAGATCTAGTCTTAACAAGTCTTGCTGCATTTCATCGACGCTTGTTTCCCCTGTGACCCATTTCCCTTCCGTCGATAGTGCGGTTAAATCTGCAGGGTGTTCAGACATGGGGACGATATTCACATCGACTTTTAGCATGTTGCGGATAAGGTTGATCGCATCCAACGGCCTGACCGAGAGATGGTCAAGTGCCGTCAGCATCAAGTTTCCTAGATTATGCCCATTTAACTCACCCGCGCCTTTAAATCGGTACTCAAACATCATTGAGCTGATCGATGGCTCGGTAATTAACTGATTAATACAGTTACGAGTATCTCCCCACGCAATACCACCTTGGCAATGACGAATGCGCCCTGTCGATCCACCGTTATCGGTTGTGGTTACAATCCCAGTTGCGTTGCTGCCAAAAACGTTTAATGCCGCCAATACTCGGCCTAATCCGTGACCACCGCCAATGGCGACCACCTTTTTATGTTTATAGAGGCTCATACATTTCTTCTTATGCCCTGCGATGCCTTAAAATTTAGAGTAATTCAGCGACAGATGGTACTCATTTTCAGGTAATTTGAGTGACAAGTAAGTTTTTTTCGTGCTGGTACTGGAATCACACACCAATATTAAGTATTTTAGCGCCTAGCTGCAATTGAGAGGATACTCTGACCTCTTTAGTTGCCATAACTCCGAGCTTAGTGTTGCTAAGTCTATAATGATAAGTGACATAAGCCAGTGACTTCACGTCACAAGGGCCTAACTGGAAATGGTTATGCCTCCCGTATTTGGAAAGGTGTTCCGTGGCGCAACAATTTGAAGATCGATTTCAACGCAAGTTTTATTATTTGCGTTTGTCTATTACAGACGTCTGTAATTTTAAATGTACCTATTGTTTACCCGATGGTTATCAACCTTCGGGGAAAAAGAATTCCTCCTTTTTAACCTTGCCTGAAATCCATCGCATTGTCAGTGCCTTTGCTCACTGTGGTACCTCTAAAGTCAGAATTACTGGCGGAGAGCCAAGCTTACGTAAAGATTTTACTGAAATCATACACACGGTTGCCGGTGAGAAAGGCATTGAAAAAGTCGCAACGACGACCAATGGCTATCGTATGGCAAAGGGAATTGACGAATGGAGACAAGCTGGGCTGACGGATATTAATGTCAGTGTCGATAGCCTTGACCCTCGTATGTTTCAACAAATTACCGGTGAAAACCGCTTTTATCAAGTCATGCAAGGGATTGACCGTGCCTTCGAAGTTGGCTTTGAGCAAGTCAAAGTCAATGTGGTATTGATGAAAAATCTCAACGCACAAACGATGCCGCAGTTTCTGGCTTGGATTAAACATCGCCCGATACAACTTCGATTTATTGAACTGATGCAAACGGGGGAGATGGACTCGTTGTTTATTCAACATCATGTGTCTGGTATTGCGTTGCGCAATCAACTCATCGCTGATGGGTGGCAACTTAAGGCTCGCGGTAAAAATGATGGGCCAGCCCAAGTTTATCGACATCCTGACTATCAGGGTGAAATTGGGCTGATTATGCCGTATGAGAAAAACTTCTGCCATAGCTGTAATCGCTTACGTATCTCAGCTCTTGGCAAGTTGCATTTATGTCTATTTGGTGACCAAGGCGTTCAATTGCGCGATCTGTTGCAAGATGATGAGCAGCAATCAGCATTGATTCAACGTATCCAAAGACAACTACAGAATAAATCCGTAAGCCACTTTTTGCATGAGGGGAATACGGGAATCACACCACATCTTGCTTCTATCGGTGGATAGTGGTGTGACTTAGGGTCTGTCGACCTTTCGAACAAAATTTAATCGCGAAAGGTCAACAGACCCTAGCAACGAATAAATAGTGAAGGTGAATAAATGGGGCATGCAGAAAGTAAATTTCAACCGGCGAATATTGCCGTATTAACCGTGTCAGATACACGGACGGAAGACAATGACACCTCCGGCCGTTATTTAGCGGATCAACTTATAGAAGCGGGACATCAGCTAGTTGATAAACAAATTGTCATTGATGATATGTATCAAATTCGTGCCATTGTCTCCCAGTGGATTGCTGACGAGCACGTTCAGGTTGTTTTGATTACAGGAGGTACAGGGTTTACTTCGCGTGACAGTACGCCAGAAGCATTAAAACCCTTATTTGATAAAGAGGTTGAAGGTTTCGGCGAGCTATTTCGTATGGTGTCATATGAAGAGATCGGAACCTCTACTATCCAGTCTCGTGCTGTGGCTGGGTTTGCTAATCATACGGTTATTTTTGCCATGCCCGGTTCGACCGGAGCGTGTCGAACCGGCTGGACAAAAATTATTAAACAGCAGTTGGATGCCAGCCACCGTCCTTGTAATTTTATGCCGCACTTGAGCCTATAAAAGGGAGCATGATGAACCAGTTTAGTCATATTAATGCCAGTGGTGAAGCTAACATGGTTGATGTCTCTGCCAAGCGAGATACTGAGCGAGAGGCCAGAGCAGAAGCTTATGTGCGCATGGCACCTGAAACCTTGCAACTGATCATTTCGGGGCAGCATCATAAAGGTGATGTATTTGCAACGGCGAGAATTGCCGGGATTCAGGCAGCAAAAAAAACTTGGGATCTCATTCCGCTTTGTCACCCTTTATTGCTGTCAAAGGTCGAAGTGAATCTTGAAGCTTTAGTACATGAAAATCGAGTTCGTATCGAGTCGGTGTGTAAATTAGCAGGAAAAACCGGGGTTGAAATGGAAGCATTGACCGCAGCCTCTGTTGCCGCATTAACGATTTACGATATGTGTAAAGCGGTACAAAAAGATATGGTGATTGAACAGGTTCGTTTACTTGAAAAAGTGGGCGGTAAATCAGGACACTTTAAGGCAGAACAATGATCAAAGTACTTTTTTTTGCACAAACTCGAGAATTGCTCGGGTGCGATCAAATAGAGCTTGAGGCTCGTTTTGAAACGGTAGAAGCACTTCGTCATTATTTATCTCAACAAGAAGGCAAGTGGCCACTTGCCTTACAGGCTGATAAATTACTTGCCGCTGTTAATCAATCGATTGTCCCAATGATGCATCCTTTACAATCGGGAGATGAAGTCGCTTTCTTTCCACCGGTAACTGGAGGCTGAACAGCATGAATTCAAACGTTTCCGTTCAATATGACGATTTTTCTGTTGCTGATGAATACGCCGCTTTAGCACAAGGTAGTGGCGCTGGCGCGATTGTGACTTTTGTCGGCAAAGTGCGTGACATGAATTTAGGCGATGATGTGGTTGGGCTGCATTTAGAGCATTACCCCGGTATGACGGAAAAAACACTGGAGGCTATTTGTGAGCAGGCCCTGAGTCGTTGGCCTTTACAAAAGGTTCGAGTCATTCATCGAATTGGTGATATGGATGCCGGTGAGCAGATTGTCTTTGTTGGCGTTACCAGTGCTCATCGCCATGCTAGTTTTGAGGCTTGCGAATTTATTATGGATACATTAAAGACCCAAGCACCTTTTTGGAAAAAAGAGCGCACCACGCAAAGTTCCCGTTGGGTTGAGTCACGCGACTCCGACCATCAAGCCGCCCAACGCTGGTAGCCATTGAGTTTGCCAGCGTGTGCTGGCTTCCTCTTATCGACGATTCACCCCCCTTCTCTGGCCAGTCACTACTGGTATCGTTAGTTTCTCAGATAAAAAATATTGATTTCTATTTAGTAAAATCAAGAAATTAGTCAACACTTACTGTATAGGCGTAGTTCATGACGCAAGGAGACAGTAATGGATTCATTGAAAGTAAGAGACTACATGACCGTTCAAGCGGTTACCTTCAGCCCCGATATGTCACTGAGTGCTGCTCTTGAACGAGTCATGCATTCTCGTCATTTAGGGGGGCCAGTCATTGATGAGCAGAAACGAGTTATTGGGTTTATATCTGAACAAGATTTACTCGATAAACTGATTAAAGTGAGTTATTTCTGTCAAGATACCCACATTGTCAGTGACTGTATGCATCAAGAGGTGCTTTCTGTTTCACCCGATACGTCGATCATTGAACTCGCGGATATGATGAAAGTCGGTAAACCGAAAGTGTATCCAGTCGTCGAACAAGGTAAGTTGGTTGGCATCATTACTCGGCGTGATGTGTTGCTGGCGATAGCGAAAAATTTAACCGCGTGTTTCAAGAATCCGGTTTAGTTTTACCTTAATTTTTTTTAATTTCTTATAATTTCTTAATTTATTGATAACAGTTAAATTTGGAGATGATGCCCATAGGTTTATGGGCATTTTTTGATTAATTATTTTATCTCATTAAGGTCTTGACCTTGGAGTTAACTCTAAGGTTTATGCTTTATACATACTCAGTCAAGGAGCTTTATTTATGTGTGTAAAGCATGAAGGTTGTTGTGCTACTCAGCCATCTGATTTTGATCAAGCGTCGACAGCGTGTTGTTCCACAAACCTGAATCATGCAGGGCAGCATGGTGTTACGTCCAATAGTACCTCTTGTTGTGGTGGACGTTGTTGTGAAAGCACTGCACTCGAAGAGGAAGAGCCTATTATAGCCAAGGCGTTGTATCAGCAAAGCTGGCAAGTCGTGGGGATGGATTGTCCATCTTGTGCGAGAAAAATAGAAACGGCTTTGCAGAAAGTGACTGATGTTGTTGATGCAAAAGTTCTGTTTACGACGCAAAAATTAATTGTGCAATTTAACCAAGCGGAAACCGCGAATCGTGTAGAGCAAGCGGTCACCAATGCTGGATTTGCGATTCAATCGTCAATGAAGGCAGCATCGGATCAAGGGCAACAATCAGTACCCTGGTGGTTACAACCAGACAACCTCCGTATTGGCACTATTGGTGCTGCAATGGCGATAGGAGCTATCGCTGCTCCGTGGTCAACAGAGTGGGCGATGTGGATCTTTACACTAACTTGCCTATTCGGCCTGTTCCCGATTGCAGGAAAAGCCTGGAAATTGGCCCAGTCGGGAACGCCTTTTGCCATTGAAACCTTGATGACCGTGGCGGCTTTGGGGGCTTTATATTTGGGTGAAACGGCTGAAGCGGCTATGGTGTTGTTACTCTTTTTGATTGGTGAACGGCTAGAGGGAGTGGCCGCGGCCCGTGCTCGCTCAGGCGTACAGGCTTTGATGGCGCTAGTCCCTGATATGGCAACTAAAATCGATCAGCAAGGTCAGCGAACGGTAGTTTCAGCCCAGCAATTGCAACCCGGTGATAGGGTCGAAGTGGCTCCGGGGGGACGCCTACCCGCCGATGGTACCCTGCTGGATCCGGTGGCAAGCTTTGATGAAAGCGCACTCACGGGGGAGTCGATTCCTATTGAACGGCAGCAAGGTGAGGCTTTATTCGCTGGGGCTGTTGTCGTCGATCGAGTGATTCAGATGGGAATTACCTCTCAAGCTGGAGAGAATGCAATTGACCGAATTTTGCATTTAATTGAGGAGGCTGAGTCACGTAAAGCACCGTTGGAACGTTTTCTCGATACGTTTAGTCGCTGGTATACTCCGCTGATGATGGCCGTGGCTTTGGCTGTTGTGGTGCTTCCTCCTTTGTTGTTCGCGCAACCTTGGGAAACTTGGACATACCGAGGTCTAGCATTGTTATTGATTGCCTGTCCATGTGCGTTGGTTATTTCGACGCCAGCGGCCATAACCTCAGGCTTAGCGGCAGGTGCTCGACGAGGAGTATTGATTAAAGGCGGAGCAGCATTAGAACAACTTGGTCGGATTCAAGTCATGGCGTTTGATAAAACGGGAACGCTCACGCAAGGAAAGCCGCAAGTCACCGATATTATTGATCTGATCGCATCTGAACCTACTTGGTTGAGCGCGGTTGCTGCGATTGAACAAGGGTCAACGCATCCACTCGCGACATCATTAATTGAAGCGGTCAAGTGTCGCGGATATTCAATGAGCACGGCTATCGATAAACAAGCGTTGATTGGGCGAGGGATAACCGGTGTCGTTGATGGGCAACGTTATTCTTTATTATCGCCGAATAAATTGCCAAGAGCATTAGATTCGTCGCTTCAAGCCCAGATCATTGGTTTAGAGAATGAGGGAAAAACGCTGGCGATAGCGGTTAAAGATCAGCAGCCGGTCGGCATTATCGCATGGCAAGATACATTAAGAGATGATGCCAAAATCGCGATTGCGCAGCTGAAACAACTGGGTATAAAGAGCATTATGCTCACGGGGGATAACTCCCGTAGTGCTGCCGCCATTGCTCAGACGTTATCCATTGAATACCAAGCTGAGTTGTTACCACAAGATAAAGTTACCTTTATTGAACAACTGGCTGAGCAACATCAGGTCGCGATGGTGGGTGATGGGATTAATGATGCCCCCGCGATGAAACAGGCGAGTATCGGTATTGCCATGGGGGGCGGTACCGATGTTGCGTTAGAAACCGCAGATGCCGCCTTAACGCATAATCGACTGTTAGGGTTAGCCGGTATGATCCAGCTTTCACGGGCAACCCTGAATAATATTCGTCAAAATGTGACGTTAGCTCTTGGCTTGAAAGGCATTTTTTTGGTCACCAGCTTACTGGGTATTACTGGTTTATGGGTTGCGGTATTAGCCGATAGTGGCGCAACGGCATTAGTGACGTTAAATGCTTTACGCCTATTACGTTTTAAGCCCGCGCGTGATACTTCTTGGTAAGAGATTACTCGTGTGATCACATGGTTATCTAGCGTTGATAGGAATCTTTATTACATAAACATAACAAAAATGTGTGATGCAAATCGGTTTCCTTTGAAATTTCTGTTTTTGTTACTCGTTTTGTTGTGATGGCTATCACTTATTGTTGCTGGTGAGTGGGCTAGAGTAGCGCTGTACCCAATACTAACGATGCGCAGAATAAGCCGCGATGAAGGAGTTACTTATGTCTCAAGCTGTATTTCACTTAGGTGTTACTCAGGCCGATTTGAATGGGGCCACGTTGGCCATTATTCCCGGGGATCCCGCACGAGTACAAAAAATTGCCGAATTAATGGATAACCCTGTCTTTTTAGCCAGTCACCGTGAATATACGCTCTATCGTGCTGAGCTTGATGGCCACGCTGTGGTGGTGTGCTCAACCGGGATTGGAGGCCCTTCAACGTCTATTGCTGTTGAAGAGTTAGCGCAATTAGGTGTTCGAACTTTCTTGCGGGTCGGAACCACTGGCGCAATTCAACCTCATGTTAATGTGGGGGATATGATTGTGAGTACCGGTTCGGTTCGCCTTGACGGTGCTAGCCTGCACTTTGCCCCAATGGAATTCCCAGCGGTAGCTGACTTTGACGTTGCGACTGCCATGAAAGCAGCGGTACTGGAAAGCGGTGCAACCGTACATATGGGAGTGACGGCATCAAGTGATACTTTTTATCCAGGCCAAGAACGTTATGATACCTTCACCGGACGTGTCGTTCGCCGTTTCCAAGGTTCGATGAAAGAATGGCAAGAAATGGGCGTGCTTAACTTTGAAATGGAATCCGCCACTTTATTAACCATGTGTGCGAGTTCTGGGTTAAAAGCTGGCTGTGTGGCGGGGGTGATCATTAACCGGACACAAAAAGAGATCCCTGATCATGCAACATTGAAAGAAACGGAAGCGCGTTCTATTAGAGTGGTGGTCGAAGCGGCTCGTAAAATGCTCAAATAAATAATCGCTTCAAATCCATAAGCACCGAATTCACGGTGCTTATGGATCGCTTTAAGAGCGTTAAGCCAGAACTAATTTAGGTAATGGTAGGTATAAGCTCTCTGTTAGATCCGTTAACATTTGATCGTACACGTCGGCGATACTCAGTGAAATTTCTGAGGTGAGTTGATAAAAAGCTTCAGGTTCCATAATGAATGCCTGCGCATCTTGTAACTCCGTTAAGCGATGCATCGCCTGACCACCGGCTGGTGATGCAATAGACAACGGGCTAATGAGTGCCAACTGGTTGAGTTTTCGATGCACAACTCCGCAATAATATTTTAGCCGAGCGCGCCCTTCCTCGGTATGCATCTCCTCAATGCACATCCGTAGTTGAGTTAATGCATCCATGCTGTCAAGTACTTGTTGCCAGTTCATATGATATTCATCACTCAAATCTTCTCGGTTCGACTCGACTAGCCAAGCCAACATGACTTCATCTAGTAAGAATAAGCAGTGACGAATCGCTTTACCATGCAGCATTTGGTTACGAGAAATGCTTCGCTTTTGCCAATCATTGGCTAGCCCTTTCAATGTCAGCTGTAAAATCCGATAGATAGGTTTATTATCAAAATGTGCAGTGGCAACTAAACGTTCTGAATTCTCTTCAATCTGTTGCTGTAAGTGTTGTAATTCTGTCGACCGGTCTTGGCCAAACATCAAGCTGTGATGTGTAGCACTACGATGCTGACGACATAAGAAGAGTAACTGTCGTAAATTGATTAATAAGGTGTATTTCCGCTGTAAAGCCGACTCTTTTTGTTGGGTAAATAAGTACATCAAATACAAAACGGCGATAGAGATAAGCATTGAAATAAAAACAAACATAAGCGACTCCTTGTTTATGTTAGTCACCATTAAAGGAGTTGCATGCTTGATGCCAATATTTTATGGCTAATAAATCAATAGCTTAATTTGCTTTATTCGTTAAATTCGCACCGTGTTGGTGCGCTATGCTCGAAAAGAGGGATTGAAAAAAGAAAAAAGCCCCTAGTACCGATAAGTCATAGGGGCTAACTCACTAGGGTCAACAGACCCTAAAGCTGACGTTCTCTGGAATGAGTTACATTACACGCATACCAGGTTGGGCACCCTCATGTGGTTCTAAAATCCACAGCTCACGACCACCAGGGCCAGCGGCTAAGATCATCCCTTCTGATAGACCAAACTTCATTTTACGTGGTTTCAAGTTAGCGACCACGACGGTATATTTTCCGACCAGATCTTCTGGGTTATATGCTGCTTTAATGCCAGAGAAAACTTGACGTGTTTCACCGCCAATATCTAACTGGAATTTCAGCAATTTATCCGCTTTCGGTACCGCTTCACAAGCAAGAATTTTCGCGATACGTAGGTCTACTTTAGCAAAATCGTCAAATTCGATTTCTGCGCTAATGGGATCTTTGCTTAACTCCGTTTGCTGTGCTTTAGGTGCAGCGACTTCTGCGGCAGATTTTTCAGCAGCAGCTTCTTGTTTTGACGCTTCGATCATGGCTTCAATGTGCTTAGGATCAATACGATTAAATAGCGCTTTGAAGGTAGTGATCGGATGATCTGTTAAAGGCTGAGCAATGCCATCCCAAGTGAGCGTTTGATTTAAGAAGGCTTCAGAGCGTTCAGCGAGTGATGGCATGACTGGTTTTAAGTAAGTCATCAACACGCGGAATAGGTTGATACCTACGGTACAGATCTCTTGCAGTGTTTGATCTTGGCCTTCTTGTTTTGCTACCACCCAAGGGGCTTTTTCGTCCACGTATTGGTTGGCTTTATCCGCGAGTGCAGTAATTTCACGAATGGCACGGCTAAACTCACGATTTTCATACAGCTCGCCAATGCGATCCGCGGCGGTAATAAACTCATGGTATAACTCGGGCTCTGCGAAATGAGCCGATAATTGACCGTCAAAACGTTTAGCAATAAAACCCGCATTACGAGAGGCTAAATTGACGATTTTATTGACGACGTCGGCATTCACACGTTGTGTGAAGTCTTCCAGATTCAAATCCAGATCATCGATCCGGTTATTGAGTTTTGCCGCATAGTAGTAGCGTAAACACTCAGGTTCGATATGTTTAAGGTAAGAGCTGGCCTTGATAAATGTCCCTTTCGACTTAGACATTTTTGCGCCGTTGACGGTGACATAACCATGCACAAAAATGTTAGTCGGTTTACGGAACCCACTACCATCTAACATCGCTGGCCAAAATAGGCTGTGGAAATAGACAATGTCTTTACCAATAAAGTGGTACAGCTCCGTTTGGCTGTCTTTATGCCAATATTCGTCAAAGTCTAAATCATTGCGCTTGCTGCAAAGATTTTTGAATGACCCCATGTAACCAATCGGCGCATCGAGCCATACGTAGAAGAATTTGTTGGTTTCACCGGGGATTTCAAACCCAAAATAGGGTGCATCACGGGAAATATCCCACTGATGAAGACCCGACTCAAACCACTCTTGCATTTTATTGGCGGTTTCTGTTTGCAATGAGCCGGAGCGAGTCCATTCTTTAAGCATCGTTTCAAACTGAGGAAGATCGAAGAAGAAGTGCTCCGACTCTTTCATAATGGGAGTGGCACCAGAAACGGCAGAACGAGGGTTGATCAGATCAGTTGGGCTGTAGGTTTCCCCACAAGCATCGCAGTTATCGCCATATTGATCTTCTGACTTACATTTCGGGCAGGTTCCCTTCACGAAGCGATCCGGTAAGAACATCTCTTTTTCTGGATCGTAGAGCTGAGAAATGGTGCGACTAGTAATAAAGCCATTTTTTTTCAGTTGCAGATAAATATAAGAGGCGAGTTCTCGGTTTTCTTCACTGTGTGTGCTGTGATAGTTATCAAAACTGATATCAAATCCAGCGAAGTCTTTTTGGTGCTCTTCACTGACAGCAGCGATCATCGCTTCCGGTGTCATATCCATCTGCTGTGCTTTAAGCATAATTGGCGTGCCGTGAGCGTCGTCAGCACAGATGAAGTTTACGATATTGCCGCGTAGGCGTTGGTAACGCACCCAAATATCCGCTTGGATATGCTCAAGCATATGACCTAAGTGGATTGAACCGTTAGCGTACGGAAGGGCACAAGTTACCAGTAGTTTCCTTGGAGAAACCGTTCTTGGTTCAGTTGCCATACTTAATTATTCGCTATATTTGATAGGTATTGAAAGTAATGGTTAATACTACCTGATGACGCTACTGACGCCAAGGTAAGAGTCGAGATAAGACTTTATCTTTTTAGGGTTCAGTGTCGTGAAAGAGAGTGGTAGCATGAGCAAAAAAGGAGGGCTTATGCTCACATTTACGTCCAAATATGATTTTTGTTCTTGGCTCACTCAGTTTTCTCACCCCAACTTGATTGATGACTGGGCGCATTCTCCGAGTATTGTCTCCGTATCCGCGAGCGGGAAATTTGAAATACAGATCCCATTTGCAGCTCAAGCATTGGTTACAGAATTGCAGCAGTGGATTGTTCAGCAACAGAAAACACAACAGGTTGCCTGTTTTGATTATCAGATTTCGGTTACACCTAAAGCTTTAGTGACCCAGGTTGCCAACCGTATTAAAGGGGTTAAAAATATTATTGCGGTTACCTCTGCTAAGGGTGGGGTTGGCAAATCCACCACGGCTGCAAACCTAGCATTGGCGATTGCGGGCAGTGGGGCGAGGGTTGGTTTGCTCGATGCGGATATTTATGGCCCTTCGGTTCCGATAATGTTTGGTGTGCAAGGCGCGAAACTTGAAGTGCGTGACAACAAATGGATGCTGCCCGTGCAAGCGCATGGTATTTATACCCATTCCATCGGTTATTTAGTCGATAAAGCTGATGCCGCTATTTGGCGTGGGCCGATGGCTTCTAAAGCCTTATCTCAGTTGCTAAATGAGACCGAATGGCCCGATCTCGACTATTTGGTGATTGATATGCCACCAGGCACGGGTGATATTCAATTAACGCTCTCTCAACAAATTCCGGTAACGGGGGCGGTGATTGTGACAACTCCTCAAGATTTAGCCCTAGCCGATGCGCGTAAAGGTGCGGCCATGTTTGAGAAGGTAGAGGTTCCGGTGGTTGGGCTTGTGGAAAATATGAGCTACCACATCTGCAGTCATTGTGGCGAAAAAGAAGCGATTTTTGGTGTTGGTGGTGCGCAGACATTAGCGGGAGAATATGGCTTAGCATTATTGGCTCAGATCCCTTTGCATATTCATATGCGAGAAGATATTGATGCTGGTAAACCAACAGTCATCGCTCGTCCTGACAGTGAACATAGTCAGATCTTCTATATGCTTGCCGAGCGAATTTGCGCCAGCTTGTATTGGCAAGGCCAAGTAAAACCAGAAATGATTGACTTAACGTTCGTGGATTAAGTCTCAGTTTTTAGCGGTGAATGTTGACACCGCTAAATTTATTTTTGTGAAAATATTTTCCAAACAGCAAGGTAATCGTTTGCCTTGCTGTGAATTTATTCAAGATAAGAAATTACGGGTATTTTACTGATTTACGAACTGGTATCTGTAGGATGAACTCCCTATAATCAGGCGGTTTATCTTCATTCCTCACATACACGTATCGGGTACACTCAACCATGTCTGATAATAATCAATGCGTCATCATCGGTATTGCTGGCGCTTCTGCTTCTGGGAAAAGCCTTATCGCGAGTACCATTTATAATGAACTTCGCGCCAAAGTAGGCGACCATCAAATCGGTGTAATCACGGAAGATTGCTATTACAAAGACCAAAGCCATCTGAGTATGGAGGAACGTGTCAAAACGAATTACGACCATCCTAATGCTTTAGATCACGATCTTTTATGTGAACACCTGCAAACCTTAGTCCGAGGTGAAGCGGTAGAAGTTCCAGAGTACAGCTACAGTGAACATACTCGAACGGCCAACACCACGTTATTAACACCGAAGAAAGTAATTATTCTTGAAGGTATTTTACTGCTGACAGATCCTCGTTTACGCGACTTAATGCACGCCTCAATTTTTATGGACACCCCTTTAGATATTTGTTTATTACGCCGCGTAAAACGTGATGTAGAAGAACGGGGCCGTACGATGGAATCGGTATTAAAACAGTACCAAAAAACCGTTCGTCCGATGTTTCTGCAATTTATTGAACCGTCAAAACAGTATGCGGACATCATCGTTCCTCGTGGTGGAAAAAACCGCATCGCGATAGATGTGCTGAAAGCACATATCGCTAGATTGCTAAAATCATAAATTTAACCGATAGTTGACTTTATATTTTTCCGTATTAGTGGCACTTTAAGTGCCACTTTCTTTATCTCGTCAAGCAAGGAAAAGCAGATGAAAAAACTGTCCCTGTTTATTGCTATGCTGCTGGTGATTGTCGTCGGTGCTATTGCAGCGTTAGTTATTTTTGTTAATCCTAATCAATTTAAGCCACTGATTGTGGAGCAAACAAAAAAACATACCGGACTTGAATTGGTTATTGATGGTGATATTCACTGGACATTTTTTCCATCGATTGGGTTAGAGCTTGGTAAAACTGAACTTAAAAATCCTATCGGGTTCACACAAGCAAATTTATTTAAAGTCGATCGTGTCGGTATCGAGCTAGCGGTGATGCCATTGTTTGATAAACAGTTACAGATTGGTAATGTTCAGCTTGAAGGCGCTGAAATGTATCTGGAAACATTAAAAGATGGCCGCTCAAATATCGATCGTGTCGCCAAGCGAACCAGCACAGAGAATACGCAGCAAACTGCGACGAAAGCCGATCATACCGAAAGCGGAACTAGAAGCTCAGAATCAGAAATTACCAGGACTGAAAATGCTTGGACAATCAATTTAGCGGGTGTTTCAGTTAAAGATGCTCGCTTGGAGGTTAATGATCAGCAAACAGCGACACATATAAAGTTATACGATGTGCAATTAATGGTTTCCGAATTTGCTGCTAATCGATGGACTACAATTGATTTTTCTGCACAAGGTAGCAACAACCAGCAACAATTTGGTGTGGCTGGCCAAGCAGAAATCAAGTTATCAGAAAATTATCAACACTATGCTTTGCGTAATATTGCGTTGAATGCACATTTTAATGATGCTGCCACTCAGATAGAGGCCATAAAACTGGAAATGGCTACGTTTGAGTTTGATAAGGCCAATTCGCTCGCTTTCTCTGTGCAAGGAAAAGCGGCGGACTTGCAATTGGATGTGGCAGGAAAAACAGCTTTAGTGGTTGATACTGCGATTTCAACCATCTCTATTGATGAATTAGATTTGCTTGCCCATTTACAAGGGGAAGCGTTACCTCAATCGCCAATGCAAGTGGCAATGAATGCCTCTTTCTCTTTTGATATCGAGAAAAATTCACTCAATCTGATTGTAGAAAAACTGGTCGCTAACGCGCTAGAGTTGTCGGGAAAGGCAAGTGTACTATTGAGTGATATTCCACAAGTTCGCTTTACATTACACAGTCAACATATCGACCTTGATGAATTTTTGGGGCTAGGTCAATTACAAACTGAATCGGTTGGAAATGCTCAATCTACTCAGAATTTGCACACAACGCCATCAGCATCAGCGCAAGAGGTTGAGCCTGATTTATCGGCTTTGAAAGGAATGGATATGATTGGGCAGATCACGATAGACCAATTAAAAGCCGCCAATGCCAAACTGCAGAATGTACAGACTCGTTTCTCTATCAATCGAGGAGTGATTGATCTCAGTTCGCTAACGGCTGAACTTTATCAGGGTAAAGTTCAAGCCAGTGCTCAGGTCGATACGCGTCAGATACCCGCAACCTATCGCGTGAAAAATACGGTTACAGGGGTGAAAGTTCAACCCTTACTGGCCGACGTGCTGAAGAATGGACTGTTAGAAGGTACCGGTAATATTGATGTGGTTCTGCAAGGCAAAAGCTTGACTCCAACGGGTATCCAGAAAAATTTGCTGGGAACGGTGGCAATTCGATTTACCGATGGGGCTGTTAATGGCATTAATGTCGCGCAGTTGATTCGTACCCATTACGCTAAACTCAAAGGGCAAAAAATCGATGAATCAGATACGGTCAAGAAAACCGATTTCAGCGCGATGAGTGCGACGCTGAAACTGAACAAAGGTGAAGTTTCTACCTCCAATCTAACCATGCAATCTCCACTACTGCGTATTCATGGAGAAGGAAAGGCGAATTACTTACAAGAAACGGTTGATTTTCTTGTCCGGACATCAATTGTTGGCACATTAAAAGGGCAAGGTGGTAAAGACATTGATGAGCTGCGTGATGTAACGATACCTGTTCATATTTCAGGTCAGTGGCTTGAGCCTAAGTTTCGCTTGGTATTTGATGACGTCTTGAAACAAAAAGCTCAAAAAGAGATCGATCGAAGCATAGAAAAATTAGGTGGCAAAATTAAAGATGAAAAAACCAAACAAGCTGTAGATAGTTTACTTAAAGGGTTACTGAAACATTAATTTTATTTTCTTGTTACACGGTTAACGCTAAGGCCGTGACTTTGTGCACGGCCATGAATCGCTTACTGATAGGATCACTGTCGCGTGAGCGGCTAGCAGGATCAAGGCACCTTACCAGTCTATTCCTTGTCGTGCTTTGATTCCTGCATCAAAGGCATGTTTGATGTTTTTTACTTCTGATACTGTATCCGCAATTTCCACTAAAGATCGATGCGCGCCTCGGCCAGTAATGATCACTGACTGTGTTGCTGGTCGTCCTATCAGTGCATGCAGCACATCCTCTAGCTCAATATAACCGTAGCTGAGCATATAAGTCAGCTCATCAAATAACACCACGTCTAATGCGGGATCTTTAAGCATGCGTCGACACTCTTGCCATACTTGCTGGGCCGCTTCGGTATCGGCTTGTTTATTTTGTGTTTCCCAAGTAAAGCCTGTCGCCATGACGTGAAATTCGACTCCAAGTTTTTCGAGTAGGTTACGTTCGCCGTTTTCCCAAGTTCCTTTAATAAATTGTGCTACCGCACATTTTTTGCCATGGCCGACGGCTCGAGCAATGGTACCAAAACCAGAGGTGGACTTTCCTTTACCATTGCCAGTGATCACCAGTAATAGCCCTTTTTCTTCTTGGGCTTGTGTTATGCGAGCATCGACCTGCTGTTTGAGTTTTTGCTGACGAGCTTGGTGCCGCTGTTGTTTGATATCGCCGTCGGACATGGTTTTTCCTTTTTAGGTTGGTAAGGATTTATAGTAGCTTAACTTTATCCAATGAAACACGGTCTAAAATTATGGTTTTATATGATAAGGGTTTTATATTATCAGGTAGCACACTGTGAAAAAGAACATCGGGATACGTTGCGTCAGCAGACCCTAGATATGACCTCAAGGTGGGGGCTAGGATCAAATTAATGAGAGAAAAAGTTGGCGGCATAGCCGATAGCAGGCTAATGTTAAAGTAGTGGATCGTTGATACACCTTTGCTTGCACCCAAAGACTGAGGAATTCTCCTCAGTCTTTTTTTATGCTGCTGTGGCTAGGGTCAAACAACCCCTAGGACTTTAGAAGCGATAGCTGGCTTGTACGCCTAATAACCAGACATTACCACTTACTTTTCCGGAGTAGGTACCCGCAATAGATGCCGCCGTTTCGTCCGACACTTCCCTTGGCTCGTCGAGGGAGGCTTTTTTGGCAAAAATATAAGTAAAACCGGCATCTAACGTAAGTTGTTTGGTCGCTTGATAACCCGCACCCACACTTAACCAAGTTCGAGAGGTTTCTGGAATAGTCGCGGTACGATATTTTGTACTTACCGCTGATAAGTCGTAGGCAATGCCTGCGCGTAAGGTTAAATCTTGATCCCAAATGTAGCTGGTGCCTAACGCAAAGCGGTAGTTATCTTTCCAGTTTTCCGACTTGATTAAATCACTTGAACCATCATTAAACTCAGCGGTAAGTTGATCAAAGCTGCTCCAATCTGTCCAGTTAATGCTACTGTGAATCGCCCACTGTTCGGAAAGCTGATGAAAACTAGCCAGTTCTGCTGTTGCGGGTAGTGTGATGGAAAGCTGCCCAGGCTTGTAGTTACCATAAGTTATGCCTTCCGCATGGCCTTCAAAATCCATCACCACTTCCGATTTATAGCTCAAGGCCACTCGGTGCTGTGGATTAATTTGCCATGTGGTGCCAACTTGCCAGCCCCAACTGGTGTCATCGCCTTCCATATATTTTAGGGTTGAACCTTGGGGAAGGGATACTCCAGGCCCAATGAAGTTTTTCTCTGGCACCCTAGCACCAAAATGGCCTTCCCCCATCACATATCGAACACCACCGCCAATACTGACCGTTTCGGTTAATTGATAGCCTAAGTTTAGGTTGGCTTCCATCGTTTTGATCATGGCTTCGTCACCAAAATGACTGGCTGCAAAGCCTGATAAATCGGTTTCCATGCCATAGTTAGTTCCTAGTGCTAAGCCTAGAAATACCCGTTCATTCATTTGATGAGAGAGATAAAAATTAGGAATAACCGCGTCATTGGCATAGTCAGACGCATTAGCGTGAGAGACAACATTGTGAAAATTAACAGTCCCATTCACATCCACATTAGGATTGACATAAATCGCACCGGTAGAGACTTGTGTGCCAAAAAGATAAGTCAACATCGCTGGATTGCGCCATTGTGCGCCGGCATTATCCGCCATCGCAGCTTCTCCTGCATACGCTCGCCCTAATCCGGTGGCTGAATATTCAGCCAATTGAAAACCCGCGGCAAGTGAGGCGGAGGAGAGTGTCATCAAACCACAGGCGATAGCGGTGGTAAGCACGGTACGATTTATTGTCATGATAATGTTCGCTGAAATATTCTAATAGGTGGTTGAGAAGTTTAACCACCGGAACGCGATGCTAACAATGAAAAACAATAAAATGGGATTTTTTGATTTTATATTTTGCTTATGTTTATTTATTTAGTTTTTTATTCTATTGCGTGAGGTGGGGTGATTGTTTTTCAGCGTACACATGTAGGGTGTAAGTGGGTGAAACCAGTACATCTGTTCGCTTAAATGAGAGAAATTAAGATGATAAAAATAATAAAAGGGCTGATACTTCAGCCCGTTATATTTAAGTTTGATAATGATTCTTGACTAAAACGTACGGCTGTATTGTAAGCCCATTAGGATTGCATCAGCTTTGGTTGTTGCTGATATAGAGGACGCCGGAGTGCTTTCGTTGACTTTTACATCTTTTCCCATCAAATAGGTAAAGCCAAAATCTACATTAGATTTCTCATCAAGGTGATAGGTAAAGCCAGCTGAAAACCACTGACGATCAGAGTCAGGAACCGATATTGAGGTGATCTTATCTTGTGCACTGGTGTCATACATATAGCCAGTACGCAGTGTCCAATCACGACTTAGGTAGTAGGTTCCACCAATTGAATAGTGCCAGCCATCTTGCCACTCATATGCTTTTTCATTAATGTTTTGATTTTTAAATTTTAACTTATCAAAAGCACTCCATCCTATGTATTGGACGCTATAGTGGATGGCAAAGGCGCTGTCTTCTAAGCGATGATATCCAGAGAATTCAGCCATATCAGGTAATGGTAGTTTGACCTCTTTATTGCCATCTTTCGCGGTGATTTCTGGCGTGTAGCGGTAAGATAAGCCAAAGCGGTTATTTTCATTTAGCTCAAAAACTGTACCGATATTAAAACCGACTCCAAAACCATCTGCTTTATCTATATCAACTAACTGTCTACCATTTAAAGCGTTTAAAAGCCCAGTTTCTGGATTAATAACAGGGCCAGTATAGAAATCATCTCGGAAAGCTCGTTTCAATGTTCCTTGCCCATAGATCAGATCGAGACCAGCACCGATGCTCCACTGTTTATTGATACGATAAGCGCCGGATAGACCGAAATTGACACTAAGAATTTCCGTTTCACCACCGAATTCGTTTGCGGTATATCCTTTACCAAAGTCAGTACGAGTACCAAAATTTGAGTAAATATTAGCTCCCCATGAAAATTGTTCATCGATAGGTACGATAAGATGAATATTAGGAGCGACAGAGGTAGTACCTGCATCATTATAGTCAGCAGAACTCGCTCCCATGGGCCCGGTATAGGTAGCGTTTTTCACTTTTATTTTTGAGGTGATCGTTTCAAACCCTAATGATAAAGCTGTTTTATCAAAGAGGGTCATTGTCGCTGGGTTACGTGACATGACAGAGGCATTGTCCGCGATAACGGCATCGCCAGCAAAAGCACGGCCAAGACCGGTAGCTGATTGTGCGTTGAGCTGGAATCCTGCTGCGATCACTTGTTGGGTAGTAAGAGAGATAGTCACCGCTAATAGTGACTGCTTAAACAGACGCGTCTTGTTCATTGGATCTTTTCCTTTTTATATCGCCTCTAGTTGGGCGTTGTGTTGAGTTTTTACTCATTTGGTGGCTGATACTAGACGCTAGTATAGAAGATAGAAATCCGACCATTGGCTAATGTGTATTTAAAGTTTAAAATATGATGCGTAATTGGCATTAAAATGTAACAAAATGGCTTTTTATAGAGTTAAGGCTCTATAAAAAGGAAGGGAATAAAAGAGCAGATTTGATCATAAAAAGTAAAATGGCGTAAGACCAGCTTACGGCTGTTCAAATTTGTTCCAGACAAATTTGTTACTCCCTTGCTGCCTACCTGTAACTCCCAGTCGTTTGGCTATAATTTGTTTTGGATCAATTTTTGGTCTCGTAAGGGGCGAAAAACGGGGATAAAATTGATCTAATTCAAAATATCTTATGGGTAAGCCGCTATATTAACACTTGTCATCTCGTTAGTCCTTGTGACTGACACGTTGAGCAAGATGACACTTCCTTTTGAAGGCTGACTTTACTTTCTCCTAATCAGGAAACTGATTATTTCAATTGGCGTAAGTTAATTGCTTTTATATATTCCGACCACACAGTCTTGTGTGGTTTTTTTTTGCCTTCCTTTCGTTGCCGGAATCACGTTTATTTAAACACTTGTTTGATTTGTGTAACAATTTGATTACAATACTTGTCAGGTCTGACCTCTTATTTTAAGGAGAAATAATGGGCAAGCAGGAAGTGAAAACCCGTTCTGGTGAACGTGTCGCGATTGTTGCAGGGCTACGAACGCCATTTGCACGCCAAAGTACCGCCTTTTCTCAAACTCCCGCAGTAGATTTAGGCAAAATGGTCGTGAGTGAACTGCTTACTCGCACCGATATCGATCCCCGTTTAATAGAGCAAGTGGTGTTTGGGCAAGTTGTACAAATGCCTGAAGCCCCTAATATTGCCCGAGAAATTGTATTAGGCACAGGCATGAATATTAGCACCGATGCTTATAGCGTGACTCGGGCTTGTGCAACGAGCTTTCAATCTGCAGTCAATGTGACTGAAAGTATTATGGCCGGTACGATAGATATTGGCATTGCTGGAGGGGCTGATTCTTCCTCGGTTTTACCAATCGGTGTTTCAAAAAAACTAGCTGCAAGTTTATTGGCATTAAGTAAAGCTAAAAACTTAAGTCAAAAGTTCGCTATATTAAAATCACTTTCAATCAAAGATCTGAGGCCGGTTCCACCTGCGGTTGCTGAGTATTCGACAGGGCTTTCAATGGGACAAACCGCCGAACAAATGGCAAAGTCACATGGCATTTTGCGTTCAGATCAAGATGCCCTTGCTCACCGCTCTCATACGCTTGCAGCCAAAGCATGGCATGAAGGAAAAATTAACGGCGAAGTGATGACGGCATTTCCTGAGCCTTATAAGGCATGGATCGACAAAGATAATAATATTCGTTTTGATTCGAGCCTTGAAGGCTATGCAAAATTACGTCCGGCGTTTGATCGTCAGTATGGTACGGTCACAGCGGCAAATAGTACCCCACTAACTGACGGCGCAGCCGCTCTGATCTTAATGCGCGAAGGGCGAGCCAAAGCGCTGGGATTGCCGGTGATGGGGTATATTCGCTCTTATGCATTCTCTGCAATTGGCGTTGAAAAAGATATGTTAATGGGGCCTTCTTTTGCCACTCCTATCGCGCTAGATCGCGCTGGTATTGAACTGAGCGATTTAACATTAATTGATATGCATGAAGCTTTTGCCGCGCAAACGTTAGCGAACTTGAAAATGTTTGCGAGCGATCAATTTGCTCAACAATATTTAGGACGCAGCCAAGCTATCGGTGAGGTTGATATGGACAAGTTTAATGTGTTAGGTGGTTCAATTGCTTATGGCCACCCTTTTGCTGCGACAGGAGCCAGAATGATGATCCAAACATTGAGAGAATTGCAGCGTCGTGGTGGTGGATTAGCACTCAATACTGCTTGTGCTGCCGGTGGATTAGGCGCAGCCATGATTTTGGAGGTTGAATAATGAGTGAGGTAAAAGCATTCCACTTAAAGATCGATGATCAGCATATTGCATGGCTGTCAATTGATGTGCCCGGAGAAAAAATGAATACCTTGCAAGCGGCTTTTGCACAAGAAATGCAAGGGGTTTTTAAGCAATTAGATGCGCAAAAAAAACAGCTCAAAGGGTTGATCATTCATTCATTAAAACCTGATAACTTTATTGCCGGCGCTGATGTGCGAATGTTAGATGCGTGTCGTTCAGCTTCCGAGGCCCAAGCATTAGCCACTCAGGGACAACAGATGTTTCAACAGTTGCAAGCTTTTCCTTTTCCTGTGGTGGCAGCTATTCATGGTCCCTGTCTTGGTGGTGGGCTTGAATTAGCATTAGCTTGCGATTATCGCGTGTGTAGTGATGATGATAAAACGCGATTAGGTTTACCTGAAGTGATGTTAGGGCTGCTTCCTGGCTCTGGAGGCACTCAACGTTTGCCTCGTTTAATTGGTTTATTACCCGCGTTAGATTTAATGTTAACCGGTAAACAGATAAGAGCGAAAAAAGCGAAGAAGCTTGGGGTAGTGGATGCCTGTGTCCCTGAAAGTGTTTTGCTGGATGTCGCGCGACATTTTATCGGTGATAAAGGTAAAAAACGTAGCCAAGTAAAGTTACCACTCAAAGAAAAATTGATCGCCAATACTGGGTTAGGCCGTAAGCTGATTTTTGATCAAGCCCGTAAGAAAACGATGCAAAAAACACGGGGAAACTATCCAGCTGCCGAGGCCATTTTAGAGGTCATAGAAACCGGATTAGATCAAGGTTTAAAAGCCGGATTAGCCATAGAGGCCATACGTTTTGGTGAGTTGGTGATGACTCCGGAATCAAAAGCATTACGGTCTATTTTCTTTGCCACAACAGAGATGAAAAAAGAGCATGGAAGTGATGCCAAGCCTCGGCAGATCCAGCGCATAAGTGTGTTGGGTGGTGGACTAATGGGAGCGGGCATCAGTTATGTCAGTGTTGCTAAAGCAAAGTTGCCAGTAAGAATCAAAGATGTCTCTAATGATGGGGTACTCAATGCCCTCAACTATAACTTCAAACTGTTTGATAAACAGCGTAAGCGCAAAATTCTCACTCGAGCTCAACAACAGGCTCAGATGATGAAATTGTCTGGCGGTACCGATTTTACTGGATTTAAACATCTAGATGTGGTGATTGAAGCTGTATTTGAAGATCTAGCACTCAAACAACAGATGGTAGCAGAGGTTGAGCGATACGCTCAGCCTGAGACTATTTTTGCAACCAATACTTCGTCCTTGCCGATAGCTAAAATTGCAGCGAAAGCAGCACGACCTGAGAATATTGTTGGATTGCATTATTTTAGTCCCGTCGAAAAAATGCCTTTAGTTGAAGTTATCCCTCACACTACCACTTCATCCGATACTATTGCGACGGTGGTTGCTTTAGCAAAGAAACAAGGCAAAACACCTATTGTTGTTAAAGATTGTGCTGGATTTTACGTCAATCGTATTCTTGCACCATATATGAATGAAGCGGCAAAAGTGTTGTTAGCAGGTGAACCGATCGAGCATATTGACAACGCACTACTTAACTTTGGATTCCCAGTCGGGCCCATTACTTTATTAGATGAAGTTGGGATTGATGTCGGATCGAAAATTATGCCTGTGTTGGTAAATGAGCTTGGGCCTCGTTTTCAAGGGCCAGACGTGTTTGAAACGCTACTTAACGATAATCGAAAAGGACGAAAAACCGGCAAAGGATTTTATGCTTATCAAGGGAATAAAAATAAAAAAGTGGATAAATCGGTTTATAAACTCCTTAATCTAACCCCAGAATCGAAGTGGAGCGATCAAGAGATAGCTCTACGTTGTGTTCTGCCAATGTTGAATGAAGCGGTTCGCTGTTTGGATGAAGGGATTATTTGCTCCGCAAGAGATGGGGATATTGGTGCTATTTTTGGTATCGGCTTCCCTCCATTTTTGGGCGGGCCTTTCCGTTACATGGATCATCTCGGATTGAAAGCGCTAGTCGAAATGATGAATCAGCACGCACTGAAGTATGGTGACCATTTTGCTCCTTGTGAAGGGATAGTGACTCGAGCGGGGCAAGGCGAAACCTTTTACTGACCTGCTTTTCAATGCACAACCAACACCATGAAATGAAAAAGGGAGCGGTGTAAATACTCGCTCTCTTTTTCATCGCTTGCTCCTTACTATTAAAAGCTGCAGTGATGTAGGCAAAGACGGTTTTAATGAATATGGTAAGCAATGACAAAGTCAATGAATATGCGCACTTTTTCAGGTAAATGATCTTTGTGGTTGTACAGCATATAAATATCCCGAGGGTTAGCACTCCAATCCGGTAAAACACGAACTAAACTGCCATCAGCAAGAAACTCTTTTAGCATGACATCAGGCATTAACGTGATTCCTAGCCCATCAGAGCACGCACTACGAATTACATTGAGTGCGTTAGACTGAAAGCGTCCCGGATCATTATTAATCACGTGTTCGCCTTGGCTGTTAACCAATTGCCACTTGAGCAAAGGCTCACCTTTTAATAACGAATGATGAGAGAGATCTTCAGCATGGGCGGGTTCTGAGCGTTTTATCAGATAGTGAGGGCTTGCGACCAAAATATCTTTAACTTCACCAATTTTTCTAGCAATTAAGCTGGAATCGCGTTGAGGCCCAACTCGGAATATAACGTCCCATTCGGTAGGGTCTAATTGGTCGGCATGATTACTGGTCGTAAGCTCAAGATTAATCTCTGGATATTGATGCATGAACTCATTGAACATCGGCATCATCATGCGCTTAGTTAAGTTGGAAGGGGATGAAAGACGAATCGTTCCCGATGCACCACGGCATTCGTCGGTAATTTCTTCTGTCATCGCGGCGAGGCGTTCAAGTAATGGTGAGCAATCTCGGAAAAAACGTTCTCCTGCTTCTGTTAATGATAATTTACGTGCATGACGATTTAACAACCGAAGATTTAAAGAGTCTTCTAGTGCCTGAATACGTCGAGTAATGGTCGCTACGGGAATCATCGTTTTACGAGATGTGGCGGTGTAGCTACCATGTTCGACAACCAGTCGAAAGAGATTGAGATCATCTAATTTCATTATTCCTGCCACATTATTTTAATAATCTAGGTAATTTATACGGATATCTTCGCTTAAAGGTTGCGTCACATCAACATGTTGGACGATTCGCGATATTCCATACATATAGTATGTAACCGCGACAAAAAGAGGAATATTTGTGTAAATCGTCTTTTGTGACTATTTTGTAAGTAAGCGAGAACTTCCTTTTATCGTGCTAACGATGCTCTATAAACAGAACAAAGTGCGGCAATTAGGGGGTGATTAATACAAATAATTATCAATACAATAATATCATGGGTTATAGGCAGCCAGCGCTAATTTACGCTAAGTCGCTAATCACATCGTAAGGTCGACACCATGTACAAAGACTATATTAGAGAGAATCGGCGCACAGAAAAACCGCCAGAACAGGATACGTTGATTATGCTGGTGGATGATGACCCTATTTTTAGGCGAGTGACCAGTGGTTACCTTTCTGCGCAGGGATATAAAGTTGTTGAAGCGGAAGATGGCCTTGATGGGCTGATAAAATTACGCAGTAATGACCCTGATTTGGTCTTATGCGATCTGTCGATGCCAGTGTTGAACGGCATCGAATTTGTTGAAGAAGTTAGCCTTGAGTATCCGTCATTACCGCTAATTGTGGTTTCAGCTACCGACGAAATGTCAGAAATAGCCAAAGCGCTGCGTTACGGTATTAAAGATTTTTTACCAAAACCGATTGGTAACCATGAATATTTACGGTGTGCAATCAAAAGTACCTTGGAAGATACTACTCATCATTTGAGTGACCAACGCGACTTTGCCAGTCAATGGTTTCGAGTCGATGGTGGTGGTGATATTCCAGAAGAGCAAGAGCTTCATTGGCATCTAGAGTATTTACGAGAAAATCCCAATACCGCAAAAGAGCTATTACAAGCCTTGCTACCAGAGAATGATACGTCACAAGGCATCTGGAAATGCAGCTATCGCTTATTACAATCAACGGATGTGATGCCTTTAGTCTTTGATTATGCATGGTTGATCAATGGGCAACTGATTTTTTACATTATTGATTCATCCAGTGATAAAGAGTTAGGTGTCGCGAGCACATTACTAATTCGGGCATTATTCAATGATTATTTACGTAATTTACGCCACCATAATGCTGATTTGAAGGAGTTAGCCGCGATTTTTGAACGAGGGATTGAATGCTCTGAAGGCGGAGCGCCGATTGATGCGTTGTTTGGCTTAGCAGACTTAACCGATGGAACGGTTTCACTGTTACCTGCTGGCTTGCCTTGCCAGTGGTCAAACGGTTATATCATGCACTCGGTCAATCCTGGTATTAAATTGGGAGAAAATTGCTTAAAAAACTTCATCACCAAGGATCTTCCAATCCATCGAGGATGCCAAATCTCAGCAAGTTGTATCGGCGCGAGTAGCTTTACGTTGGATATTTACCAAGGCATTCAAAGCTAGGCTCAACAGACCCTAGGGTGGATCCAGTGTTTGAGGAATAGTAATATAGTTTCCTTATCCCTTTCTACTTGAAGCTGAAGCGGTGTTGGCTAGGTTCGTTTACCCTAATCATATCGTTTGCCTATGCTCATGGGGATTTGCTCACTTGCCACCAACCTGCAACTTCAAGCCGTTTAGGTATAGTTAAAGCGGTTGAGACGTTGGCTTAGCGTTGTTTATCACAAGCATATCGGTGTATTTATACTCATGAGGCCTATCATCAATATTCGTCATTTGATACTTAACTTTGTTGGTGGGCTGAGTCTTTTGCTTGGCATTTTGGGTATTGTGCTACCGCTTCTTCCTACCACCCCTTTTATTTTATTAGCCAGCGCTTGTTTTTTTCATGGTAGCCCTAAGTTTTATTATTGGTTAAATCATCATCGCGTATTTGGCCCAATTCTAGTTCATTGGCAACAGCATCGTGCCGTTTCAAGGCGAGTGAAGCGGCGTGGCTGTCTGTTGATTTTGGCTAGCTTCACATTGTCGATTGTCGTGGTGTCTCATTTGTGGTTGAAAATTCTGCTCTTTATCGGTCTTATGGTGCTGATCGCTTGGTTTGTCCGTTTACCGACGTATGAGCTAGTTGCTAATCAACCCAAAAATCACTAGCATTATGGCGAAGTGTGCCCGCTCTTCGAGTGGGCCTTTGTTTTTCGTATGCACATCAGTGAATGTGCATAAAATTCTAATTATCATCAATAGCCTCAGCTGTGATGAGCCAATCGAAGTTAATTGAGCTATGACAACCGAAACTCTCTCTTTTATTAAATCAAGCATCAAGAGTATCCAAGACTATCCCAAACCTGGCATTTTATTTCGTGATGTCACCAGCTTATTGGAAGATGCTAAAGCTTATCAAGCAACCATCCAGTTACTGGCTAAAAAATATCAACCCTTAGGATTTGATAAGGTCGTTGGTACCGAAGCCCGCGGTTTTTTATTTGGTGCACCACTCGCACTAGAGTTAGGGGTTGGATTTGTTCCTGTCCGTAAGCCCGGGAAGTTACCGAGAGAGACACTCGCGCAGTCTTACGAATTAGAATATGGTACAGACACATTAGAAATTCATGTCGATGCGATTAAACCCGGCGACAAAGTGTTGTTGGTTGATGATCTACTGGCGACGGGTGGAACCATCGAAGCAACAACGAAGCTTATTCGCCAGCTTGGTGGTGAAGTTGAACATGCCGCTTTTGTGATTAATTTACCAGAAATTGGTGGGGATAAACGCCTCGAACGTTTAGGGTTACATGTGTTTAGTATTTGTGAATTTGAAGGTCATTAATTAGCCCAAGGGAAGGTTTCATGAGTTATCTAGCCTTAGCACGAAAATGGCGGCCCACCAAGTTTAAAGAAGTTGTTGGTCAAGCGCATGTATTGACGGCCTTAGAAAATGCCTTAATGCAAAATCGACTTCATCATGCTTATTTATTTAGTGGTACTCGAGGGGTAGGTAAAACAACCATTGGACGCTTATTTGCTAAAGGGTTGAACTGCGAAACGGGAATCACCTCGACACCTTGCGGGCAATGTGCAACATGCAAAGAGATTGATCAAGGTCGGTTTGTTGACTTACTCGAAATTGATGCCGCTTCTCGGACGAAAGTAGAAGATACTCGTGAGCTACTAGATAACGTACAATATAAACCCGCTCGAGGTCGTTTTAAGGTTTATCTGATTGATGAAGTTCATATGCTGTCTCGGCATAGTTTCAATGCGTTATTAAAAACGCTGGAAGAGCCGCCTGAGTATGTCAAGTTCTTATTAGCAACGACCGATCCACAGAAGCTACCGGTTACGATTCTGTCACGTTGCCTACAATTTCATCTTAAACCCATCGCAGTTGAAAAAATCCAACAGCAACTTGAGCACATTTTGCAAGCTGAGCAGGTAGACACTCAGCCTAAAGCATTGTCCTTGATAGCGCATGCTGCAGATGGCAGTATGCGTGATGCATTAAGCTTAACAGATCAAGCAATTGCGTTAGGTAACGGACATATACATTATGACGCCGTAGTGCATATGCTCGGCACTTTAGATACCGATCAGGCATTGACTTTATTACAAGCGATTAGCAGTAAACAACCGCAAACGGTGATGAGTTGTATTGAATCACTGGCTGATTATGGTGTGGATTGGGATGGTTTACTACAGCAGTGTGCAGCACAATTACACCGTATTGCTATGTGCCAAGCTTTACCATCTAGTGTGGATAAATCACTGCCTGATGCAGAGAAAATTAGCAGTTTAGCCAATGCGTTAGCACCACAAGATGTTCAGTTGTACTACCAAATTGCGTTGAAAGGGCGAGAAGATCTTCCTCTCGCGCCGACAGCGCGGGTTGGTATTGAGATGATCATGCTGCGTATGATGGCTTTTCGGCCTTCACAAGTTTCGGTGGTCCACCGGTTTGATCCTCAACCCGAAACGAATGCGATGCCTTCACCTGCATTGCAGGTAACCCCTTCGGTTTCATCGGATCCTCAAATACCGGTAGAGACACAAGTCGCGCCGATGCCAATGTCTTCATCTGTGTCTTTAGAGGAACAGCAGCAAGCACAAGAAATTACGCCAGTTACCCCGAATTCGGCGCAGGATACCACTTCTCCAGTGGTTGGATTAAGACATCAACTTCGCTCACAGCGTCAAGGGCTTACGTCTAAAGGAAACGGGCCAAAAAAGCCTAGTGCGGCATCTGTAACACCACAGTCGGTATTAGAACGAGTGGCTCAACGTAGCCAAACACCAGCGGTGCCGATGTCGCCAAATTTCCAATCCACAGAGCAAACCCAGCCTGATGAACCCATGTATCAATGGCGTCCTTCAATCGAGTCGACCTTGGTCTCTGCAACGAAACGAGATCTAACGCCAACCGAAATCAAACAAGCATTAGAGCATGAAAAAACACCAGCAATGGTTGAAACGTTGATTGCTGAGTCTATCCAATCTGATGAGTGGGCAGCTTTAATTTATCGATTAGAAATCGCAAAACTCGTTGAGCAGCTTGCTTTAAACTCTACATGTATAAAACAAGGCTCATCCATCGCATTAACCTTACGTCCTTCCCACGCACATCTAAATACGGATAAAGCGCAAAGTGAGCTGTTACAAGCCATAAACAAGCAGTTAGGAGAAGAGTGTCACCTAACCGTGGTAATCGGCGAAGAGGGAGAAACTCCGTTAGAGTTAAGGGAGCGTTTGTATCAACAAAAACTTTCTTTTGCGCTAGAAAGCTTAACACAAGATCCGAACGTACAATTTATCGAGCGTCGCTTTAATGCAGTCTTGGATAAACAAAGCGTTCGACCTATTTAGCGATAATGGGGTTGAGATTCGTCAGTTTTATCCCCACTTATTTAACACAATTGAAAAACCAGAGAGATAACTATGTTTGGTAAAGGCGGTATGGGTAACTTGATGAAGCAAGCCCAACAAATGCAAGAACGCATGCAAAAGCTGCAAGAAGAAGTGGCGAATATGGAGATCACCGGAGAATCTGGTGCAGGGCTGGTTAAAATTACCGTAACGGGTAGTCATAGTGTCCGTCGTGTCGAGATCGATGAAAGCTTAATGGAAGATGATAAAGAGATGCTAGAAGATCTCATTGCTGCCGCTTTTAATGATGCTTCTCGTCGAATTGAAGAAACTCAGAAAGAAAAAATGTCAGCAATTACCGGCGGTATGCAGCTTCCACCTGGTATGAAGATGCCATTTTAACCTTGAGTATTATCAATGCGTAGCAGTTATATGCTGGAGCATTTGATGGAGGCCTTACGTTGTTTACCTGGGGTTGGCCCCAAGTCAGCGCAACGTATGGCCTTTCATTTGTTACAGCGAGATAGAAAAGGTGGTTTACAACTCGCAGATGCGCTTAGCCAAGCGATGGTTGAAATAGGCCACTGCAAAGAATGCCGAACGTTTACCGAGGAAGAGGTCTGTCATATTTGTCGTAATGCGAAAAGGCAAGAGAATGGACAGCTTTGCGTGGTAGAAAGCCCAGCCGATATTGCTGCTTTAGAAGCAACGGGACAATATTCTGGCCGTTATTTTGTCTTAATGGGTCACCTTTCTCCACTCGATGGGATTGGCCCCAGTGATATTGGCCTTGATGTGCTTGATTTTCGTTTGCAGAAGGGGGGAATCAGCGAAGTGATTCTAGCAACGAACCCGACGGTAGAAGGAGAGGCGACAGCACACTATATTGCAGAGCTATGCCATGAACACCAGATATCGGTTAGTCGTATTGCTCATGGGGTCCCTGTCGGTGGTGAATTAGAATTAGTGGATGGAACAACATTATCTCATTCATTACTCGGGCGACAAAAAATTCAATCCCATCTTTAATTCCATCCAATCATCTCAAGCTTCACTTTTGAGTGGGAGCTTTGAGATGTTCATCTCACCATGCATCATATGGCAAGACAAAAGGTAGATTTATATTAATCAGTGACTTTTTAAGTGTTTTGCTCTAGAAACATCAAGTTTTGTAATGCTTGTTGCTGAGTTTCTCCACAGATACTTGAGCAGGGTTTGAATTGATGACAGACCGCTGGCCGTTCTGGTTTACCAAATAGTTGACACAAATTTTGCTCATTAAGCTGAATACAACGTACTCCAGCGGGCTTGCCTTTTGGCATACCCGGAATTGCTGATGAGATGCTCGGCGCAATACAGCAAGCACCACAATCAAGTCGACAATCCATTTTTTTACCTTTACAGATACGGTTTGCGTAAGGTTGCCGATCCTAACAGATCAAGTGGTAATACGCAGTAAAATCACGCTATATGGCTTGAAGTTTGTAAGATGGAGGGGTATAACACCTGACCCCAATACGTTGATAAAAGTAAGGTGCTATGAGTATTCCATTTTGGCAAAGCAAATCATTAGAACAGATGACAGAAGCAGAGTGGGAGTCACTGTGTGATGGTTGTGGTAAGTGCTGCTTGCATAAGCTAATGGATGAAGATAGCGATGACGTTTATTACACCAATGTGGCTTGTAGTTGGTTAAATAATAAAACGTGTGCTTGTAAAGATTACCCTAATCGTTTTGAATCAGGGGAAGAGTGCCTCAAGCTTACTAGAGATAAGATTGATGAATTTAACTGGTTACCCGAAACCTGTGCCTATCGGTTACTGGCTGACAGTCGGCCGCTTCCTGAATGGCATCCGTTAATTACTGGTTCTAAAGCGGCGATGCACGCTGCTGGTGAAAGTGTCCGCAATAAAGTCGTTTATGAAATTGATGTGATCGATTGGGAAGATCACATACAAAACTTACCTGATAGATTAAAACATCACAAATAATTTTGTGTAGTGGTACAGAGAGCCCGTTTGATAAAATGCCCTAGATGAACGTTCCCTATACTTTCCTGTAAGCAAAGGGTAAGGGGGAGGCTCATGGCCTCCTTGTCAGTTTCTAGTTAACCAGTTCAATCTAGTTAACCAGTTCAATTTTGTGGAAGTCTATTTTGTTCTCTGCTGGTGATGAATCAATAGCTGCAACTTTACGATAATGCGAAACCAAAATATAACTAAAGCAGGCCAGCACAAGTGCTATAGCTAGTGCCCCTACCCACTGGATCTGCAGAAAGTCCAGCTTAAAGAGTAGAGTCAGGCCGCTTAGAAAGGTGATATTCCCAACGACATATTTCACTTTACCGAAGCGCTTGACAGTCAGGTTCAAGTTGTCGGTATACAGGCGAACCAGTGAATCAAGCGAGTTAATCACAAAAGTCACACCAACAAATACCATCGCTAGGTTATAGAAGCTAGAAATAGGGATAGCGTTGGCGCTGTAGTAATAAAGAACGCTAAACCAGATAGCGATGGGTATTGACGGTAACACCATCATCGCAATTAGCACTTGATAGGTACGCATACCGCCGACAAAGCGGGAGGTAAATTGACCGATCATGATACTCCAGGCAAACCACCAATACAGATAAAATTCATGGTAGTCATTAATTGGCAATATGAAATGCTCTAAGTTGGTAAAATAGTCTCCCAACAGTGCGATCGTAGTAAAGAACTCACCTACATTAGACGTTTCAGACAGAAAAGCGGTGCTCCACATCATGACAATTAGTGATAAAAACAACCAACTACTACCCAAACTCAACACTCGCACATAGCGAATGCTGGTACTAGAATAGACCGAAACAGCAATCACTGCGAACACAACCAGGTAGAAGGTACCGACGATACTCTCGCCATCGCCAAGCTCTGGCAGGTACCACGGTAAGTTAGCCAGTAATAGATAAGCCGTGAATGCAGAAGTGCCAATGATCACTAGGTTGTTGATGAATTTAACTAACGGGATCTCAAAAAACTTAACTCTCGGTTCAATCACGCAAAAATAAAAGCAAGTTAGAAAATAGAACGCCCAAATAAAAAACGCCCAGAAACCAAACTCAATCGCCAGAGGATTACTGAACCCGTACTCTGGATTGGTTGCAAGGTCGGCGTAACCGGCAAACTCTGTTAGCGGGAACATAATCAATCCCACATCTAGGCCAGATGTAAATAGAATAGCAATGAAAGCAAAAGTCCTGACCGGTGTGACACCGACACACTTCATGTTCCCCCATCGTAAAAGAACAAAGACGATCGTAGAAAAAGTAAATAATATCCCGATGGATAACCAAATGGTCATTACCTGGACTCCTTATTATTGAGATGAAACACAATTTATTCCTTATTATGTTTTGTTGACCACACCTCAGCCGTCAGTGACAGACCATGTATCATCAGGCCTTAAGTATCGTGCGGACGATAATTAAAACCTGAGCAACTGGGCTTGGCGAATTAAGCCGTTTGCGAAAATCGCTCAGGCTGATATGAAATAGAATAAGAAGAGACTAGCTAGGCATAATCCCTTCTTTTGCTTGAGTGGTATTGTCTATTGATATGGTGATCCCAGATCTTTTAATGAAATTAGGACACTTTTAGTTTGGGTATAACTGTTGAGCGTTTCCGGGCCATTTTCACGGCCTACACCGGATTGCTTATATCCACCTACGGGCATTTCGGCCGGAGAGTCTCCCCAGGTATTAACCCAGCAGATACCGGCTTCAAGTTGTGCTATAACACGGTGAGCTCGCGATAGGTTCTGAGTAAACAATCCAGCAGCCAAACCATAATCTGTATTGTTGGCGCGACGGATTACTTCGTCTTCATCAGAGAAGCGCAATACAGACATCACTGGACCAAAAATCTCATTTTTGACATGTGGCATGTCATCTTCACAGTCCGCGAATATCGTGGGTTGCACGAAATTACCTTTATCTAGTGGGGCCTGAATTACGCGCTCACCGCCCGCAATTAAACGTGCACCGGCTGCTTTACCTTGCTCAATAAAATCAAGAACCTTGTGCATATGTTCAGTAGAAATGAGTGCTCCCACCTGAGTCTGCATGTCCATCGGATCGCCGATGATCAGCTTCTTAGTTCGTTGGGCTAGGCGGGTGAGAAATTCGTCATAGATATCATCGTGAACAAAGACTCGCGTGCCATTGGTACAGACTTCTCCTTGAGTATAAAAATTTGCCAGCATGGCTCCGTTGATGGCACTTTCAAGATCGGCATCAGAAAAAATGATCAGCGGGGATTTGCCACCCAACTCCATTGTTACTTGCTTCAATGTTCCTGCCGCATCTGCCATGACCTTCTTACCGGTTGAACATTCACCAGTAAAAGACACTTTTGCGATCTCAGGGTGGCGGGACAACATTTGGCCCACACGGTAATCCCCCTGAACAACGTTGAAAACGCCATCAGGAACTCCGGCCTCAGTAAAAATCTCAGCTAATTTGATAGCGGTAAGAGGAGTCTCTTCTGATGGTTTGAAAATCATAGCGTTACCAGCTGCTAACGCTGGTGCTGATTTCCACATCGCTATCTGCATGGGGTAATTCCACGCCCCTATACCGGCGCAAATCCCAAGAGGCTCCCTACGAGTATAGAAAAACTGGTCTTTTCCCAGTTCTTGCTGTTGCCCCTGAAGGCCTGCGGCTAAACCGGCGTAATATTCGATAACATCCGCGCCCGTTGCGATATCTACTTCAATCGCTTCCTGAAGTGGCTTTCCTGTGTCTTGAACTTCTAACTTAGCCAACTCATCATTCCGTTCTCTTAAAATGGCAACGGCACGCATCAAGATTCGCCCTCTTTCAGCGCCAGAAAGTGCGGACCACTGCAGGAAGCCTTTCTGTGCAGAGTCGATAGCTGCTTCTATATCCTGCTCTGAGGCTTGATCCACCTCACTCAGAAGCTTTCCTGTTGCAGGGTTATACGTCCCAAAACTCTCTCCAGAGGTGGCGCAAAATTCTTTTCCGTGAATATAAAGTGATGTCATATTGAAAAAAGTTCTCTTTGTTAGATGTTTAATTACTTTTGCATATCAGAAGCGATAGATCAAATTCAATTGGTTTGAACTCAAATAAATTAAAAAGAAATCAAAAAACTTTCAAATTATTGTTTTTTAATGGTTTAATTAATATTTTCTGTAAAGTTTACCCATTAAATCATTAGCGGACAAACCTTTCGTTTTGATGGCTTTTGGGTGGCATAATCCAATAAAGATCAATAAGTTAAATACGCCAATCAATTAAGGTAGTACCAATAATTTAAAAAGTTTATGAAAATTAGCCAACTTGAAAGATAGCTAGCTTTATTGTTAGCCTATTGGTAGTACCAATAAGCTCACGGCAAACGATATAGGTAACAAAGTGACAAAAAAATCGACAGTAGAACGTTTGTTTACGCCAGCTCAGATTGGGCGGGCAAGTGAGGATATCGCTCTTCAAATTGAGTCTAGAATCCTAAATGAAACATTACTTCCTGGAGACTGCCTTCCAAGCGAAAGGGAGTTACAAGTTCAGTTTGAAACCGGGCGGGGTGTTATCAGGGAAGCGATTAGAGCTTTGAAACAAAAGGGACTGATTGAAATACGTAAAGGCCCCAAAGGTGGGGCATTTATCAAACAAATAGACGTTTCTAATATCAGCGAATCACTTGCCTTGTTTCTTAAGCAAAAACGCATTGGTGCTAATGAAATTGCAGAGTTTAGGGAAAGTATAGACCAGAGCATTGCACTGTTAGCTATGTTACGTGCAACTCAAGAACAGAAAAAGCGTATGTTGGAGCTAATTGACCGTTTGGAGCTATCCAGCGCTCAAGAGCCTCTGAACTTTTGTGACCTTGCAGAAACAGACCGAAAACTCAACTTGTTGTTGGCTGAAATGGCGAACAACAACGTTTTTGAGTGGGTGATGCATGCGATGCAGCAGGGTTTTGGTTCTTACGATAACAATCTTTATTCCGATCGTGATTTTTTGAAGAAAACAGTAAAAAACTGGCGTTATACAGCGGAAAAAATAATCGATAAAGAACCACTTAAGCTGCAGGCGTCGATTAGCCAACACTACTTATTGTTACAAGAGTGTTTAGACCGAAGCTCTAGATAAGAATTCATTTTAAACCGGAAACAGACAAATACCGGCACAGAAAAATAAGAGGTAATTAAATGGCAAAGAAGACTTTCGATTATATAATCGTGGGTGGGGGTTCGGCTGGTTGCGTATTAGCAAACAGATTGAGTGCAAATCCTGAAAATAAAGTATTGGTATTAGAGGCGGGTCGCCCGGATTATCGGTTTGACTTCCGTATTCATATGCCAGCAGCACTAACTTACTTGCTAACAGATAGTACGTATAACTGGCTTTATGAATCAGAGCCTGAGCCACATATGCACAACCGTAAAATTGCTCAACCAAGAGGTAAGGTACTTGGTGGTAGTAGTTGTATTAATGGTATGATCTATATTCGCGGAAACGCAATGGATTATGAAAAATGGGGTCGTGAAAAAGGTCTGGAAAACTGGGACTACAAGCACTGCTTACCTTACTTCCGGAAATTTGAAACCCGCCTAAAAGGGGCCGATAAATATCACGGTGACAACGGTCCGCTTGCTATTTCAACTGCTGCTTGTAATAACCCACTGTTTGATGCATTTTTTAAAGCAGCACAGGAAGCGGGTTACCCGTTAACCGATGATGTTAATGGCTATCAGCAGGAAGGCTTCTCTGCATTTGACCAAAACATATATCGCGGCCGTCGATTAAGTGCTGCCCGTGCTTATCTGCATCCGGTAAAGCATCGTAAAAACCTGACTGTACTAACGGGTGCAACAGCTAGCCGTATCCTATTTGATGGTAAAACTGCAATCGGTGTCGAGTTCAAACGCCGTAAGAAAGCCCGCACGGTTTACGGGAAGGAGATTATCTCATGTGGGGGGGCCATTAACTCACCTAAGCTTTTACAACTTTCTGGTATAGGCAATGAGGAAGAGCTTAGCGCGTTAGGAATCAACCCTGTTCATCATTTGCCTGGCGTTGGCGAGAACCTTCAGGATCATCTTGAACTCTATGTTCAGTACACTTGTAAAGAACCTGTTAGTCTTTATCCTGCACTAAAATGGTATAACCAGCCTAAAATAGGCTTCGACTGGTTGTTCCGACGTAAGGGGGACGCCGCGACAAACCATTTTGAAGCTGGTGGGTTTATACGTAGTAATGATGAAGTCGCTTATCCGAATCTGCAATATCACTTCCTTCCACTGGCAATTCGTTATGATGGAAGCGCACCGCGGGATGGGCATGGTTTTCAACTACACGTTGGACCGATGAATACTGATGTTCGCGGGCATGTTAAAATAAAGTCAAACGATCCGGATCAGAAGCCCGCTATTCTGTTTAACTACCTGTCAACAGAGCAAGAACGCAAGGAGTGGGTTGAAGCGATTCGTTGCACCAGAAACATTATTGAACAGCCCGCTTTCGATCATCTGCGTGGTGAGGAGTTAGCTCCGGGACCTTCAGTTCAAACTGATGAGGAAATTCTGGATTTTGTTTCCCGAGATGGCGAAAGTGCGTATCATCCAAGTTGTACCTGTAAAATGGGTTATGACGATATGGCTGTAGTGGACGCTGAGCTTAATGTTCATGGTGTTAAAAACCTGCGCGTGGTTGATGCCTCTATCTTCCCGGCAATAACCAATGGCAACCTTTATGCTCCCACCATGATGGTAGCAGAAAAAGCAGCAGATATAATTCTAGGTAATTATACTGAACCAGCAATGGAGGTTGAGTTTTATCAACACACCCAGAAAAAGCATACCGCAGCATAATAAAACTTATCCTAATCGGGCCTAAGTCTTTTCCCTCTCTGTACTACTAGCTTTTTATTTAGGGAGGGGGATGATTTCACGGTTACAAGAGTGATTATTTATCCCTCTGATAAAAAAAAGAGAGCCGAAGCTCTCTTTTTTTAGGTGTATGGTCGGACTGAGAGGATTTGAACCTCCGACCCCCGACACCCCATGACGGTGCGCTACCAAGCTGCGCTACAGTCCGATGGGCGTAATGTACTTATTTTTATTGTCATCGTCAAGCCGAAAAAAGCTTAAAGTTATGATTTAATTATCTTTTGAATAAAAACGCTGCAATTCGGTTAGCCCTTGCATCAAAATAGGTAGCGTCGGATTTTGATCGGTTAATCGCTGATAGTTTTCATCATACAGCTTAAAATTACCAAATTTATCTATTACGGTTGTATGCTGGTCAGTAATAAGTGCTAACTCGCGTGAGTCACCAGCGAGTATCCAACGTCGTCGGTTTTCATTAAATAAATTTTTGCCACTGCTAAAGTCACTTGGGTTGGAAGATACCCCTAGTAAATCTTGTAATAAAGTGACCGAGAAGTCTAAATGGCTGGTTTGATGAGTAAATGTGGTAGGGACTTTGCCCGGCCAGTAGATAATCATTGGAACCTGCAATTGGTAGCGGCTGTAATTACTGTTCGCTCCCCAGCTATTGGTTTTGGTTTCATTAAATTCTGTACCGTGGTTAGAGGTGATGACCACAATGGTGTTATCGAGTAGCTGCAACTCGTTTAACTGAGCAAATAATTGGGCTAATTCGTGATCGGCTTGCGTCACCGATTCGTAATAGCTGTGACGAAGTCTCTCGGTCGTGTTTGATTTCTCATTATTGCTGGCCATACTATTAAATTGACTAACAGTAGTCAGTTCTATAAAACTCATCCAAGGTGAATTTTGTTCTTGAGCCCACTGCGCCCAGCGTAGAATCGTTTGTTGATCATGACTGATATCGGCCTCAAAAGATAACTTGGTAAGCGGTAACCCACGAAAGACGGTTTCTTGGAATAGAGGATCTGAAAAGTTATCGCTACTGAATAAGCCAAACTGATATTTCTGCTCTTGCAGGGTATTAACCAAAATGGGTAATGCACCTTGAACCTTAATACTGCTGGCGTAGCTGCTTGGTAAGCCATAGAACAAACCAAACATGCCATACATATCATTGCTAGAACTAAAATGATTATTAAAAGTCAGTGCATGACTGGCAAACCGATAAGTATTTGGCATTAATTGCGGCGTCACAACATCAGCACGTAGGTTATCCACACTAGCAATGACGATGTTTAGATGGTTCGCTCTGCGGCCAAATTCAATTTTTTCCAACGGATAATTGACTAAATCAACGTTGTTTTTATTCTCTTCTAGCCGCTTTAAGTATTCATCTCTATCTAATAAGCCATGCTTTTCCATAAAGGATTTGGCTGTCATGGGGTAGGAGAGGGGAAAGTTGGATTTTTGACTGGTAACGGGGGCATAGAAATAAGCATCCGACCAAACATAAATGATATGGCTGGTGATAAAGCTAACAAAAAACACCGCTGCTAAAGGTCGTCCAATGCGTTTATGAGAAAGCTTGCGTTGTTTTCGCCATACCCACTCAGATAACGCCAGTTGTAGTAAAAAGATCAAAGGTAGAACGACAAACAAGTGCTGTAGATCGGTACTAATACTGCTTTCATCGCTGAACAATAGTTCCCATACAACCGGGGTGAGATGTAAATTAATGGTTTGATAGGTTTGCGTATCAATTAAAAGAGCGGTTAAACCTAATGTAGCAAAACAGACCGCAGAAAAACGGAATAATGTCCGTGATGGAATAACAAAAGTAAGCGGAAAAAGAACGAGTAAATAAAGCGCAAAGACTAAAAAACCAAAGTGTCCCACCCAAGAAAAGACGAGATAAAATTGCCCTAACAGCGTGTCTGGCCATGGTGTCTGAGTAATATAACGCGTACCGATAAGCATGGCTGCAATAATATTAAAGAAAGCAAACCAGTGCCCCCAGCTTACTAAACGTGATACTCGCTCGCCGTATGTGTTTCCGCTATCTACCATGGGTTTTTCTAGTTATCCAGTGTTGTGAATGAAATTAATCTTGTAAAGATGAAGTTAATGCCTGAGCAAACTTCTCTGCAATGGCTTTACGTTGGGAACTGGCTACATCATGATTGAGTACATTGGTAGCAATGTTACCAGCGATCATCAGCGTGAGTTCTGGAGACGCATGATGTTTATCAAGCACGGCCGCGATTTCGGTCAGGATCGTTTCAACTTGTTCGTCACTGTATTTCGATGTAATTGGCATAAAGACTCTATAGATGATAGTAAAAGCGGCTTATGATAACCTACTATGCCTTACAACTGAAACCAGTACGACGATTATTTCACTATGAGTTTGCACCTTTCTAATGTCATTTTGCATCAATTATGTAAAAACGATAACGATGAGTTAATGGTTAATTACCGGACTCAATCGCTTGATAACGATACCGCGACCGAAAAACTAGTCGCTGAGCTGCATCGCGTTTTTAACGCGAAAGCCGGGAAGGGGTTTGGGTCGTTTAAATCCGACAGTGATGTCCTAGGTTGGTTAAACGCTTTGCGCAAAGGTGAGCAAGATTTTTATACGTTTTCTCAAATGAGTGCTCAGAAACTAAAAAATGAGTTGATCAAATACCCATTCGCCGATGAAGGTATTCTTGTGTTTGCAGAATATCAATCGTTAGCGACGCACTTTTTATTTATCGGTTTATTGCCACTTAACCAAAGCTTAAAGGTGACTGAGGGGTTAGATATTAGCGCCACAGATTACTTAGACATTAGCAAAATGGACATAGCAGCAAGGATTGATCTGTCTAGTTTTGAAACGGATAAGGATTCTAATCGCTATCTTTCCTACATTAAAGGTCGGGTGGGGCGTAAAGTGTCAGATTTTTTCTTGGATTTCTTACAAGCAGAGATCGGATTGGATCCCAAGCAACAAAATTTAGTGCTTATGCAAGCCGTGGAAGATTTTTGTACCGATGCTAAATTAGAAAAAGAAGAGGCGATCAGTTATAAAAAACAAGTTTACGACTACTGTAATGATCAAATTAAATCGGGGGATGAAGTTCAGGTCAAAGAACTTTCGGGGGAATTACCATCAAGCCAAGATGGAACGAGCTTTTTTGAATTTACTCGTGAACACGGTTATGAGTTAGAAGAAAGTTTTCCTGGCGATCGCTCTGCGGTCAGAAAACTGACCAAGTATGTAGGCGCGGGGGGCGGGCTTAATATTAGTTTTGATAGTTTATTAATGGGAGAGCGAGTTTTTTACGATCCAGAAACGGATACGTTGACCATCAAAGGGACTCCTCCCAATTTACGTGAACAATTAACGAGAAAAAGTCAGTCATAATCGGTCATACCACGCAGAAAAAGGAGCGGAAACGCTCCTTTTTGATCTTGGTGAGTTTAAGATTAGATCGATTGACGTTGTAACTCGGCTGCTTCGTCCGTATTCTCGGTATTGGCTGTTACGCTTGGTTCACATTTGTCAACAAACCATCCCATATATGAAGTGAAAATGGTCACGGCAATACAAACAAAGCTAAGCCACATAAACGGTGCGTAAGAGAGCGTCGCCACCCCTAAGATGCTAGCCATATAAATACCATTGTCACTCCATGGCACCATACCGGAAGTGAGCGTGCCGCCAAATTCAGCATTGCGGGATAAATTTTTACGTTGATAGCCTAAACGGTCATAGTTTTTGGCACAGATTTTAGGGGTAAGAATCAGCGAGACATACATTGCTGACCCAAAGATGTTACCCATAAATGCAGTACCAATGGTGCTGGTTGCTAGTGAACCACTATTTGTCACGCGACGTTCAAATAGTTTGGCAATGGTTTCTAACACGCCGACTTTATCAAGCAAGCCACCAAAGCCAAGGCCAAAAATAATCACAGCCACCGATCCGAGCATGGATGACATACCCCCACGATTTAAGATTGAGTCAATGAAGTCAACGCCAGAAGAAATGCTAAATGGTGCCCATGCTGTATTAAATGCAGGAAGAAATTCGACATCTTGAATCATTATCGCCCAGATAATGCCAAGCAGTGACCCAAAGCTAATGACAGGGAAAGATGGCATACGCATAGCGAGAAGGCCCAAAACAATCAACACCGGAATAAAAGAGTAAGGCGTGATATAAAATTGTGTTTCCATCGCATTGATAACGGATTGGACCTGCGACATATCGACATTACCCGCATAATGAAACCCAAATAAGGTAAACATGATTCCGGTGATAATGTAGCTAATTAACGCGATTGGCAACATGCCTTTAATGTGTTCCACCACTTCAACGTTAGACATTGATGAAGCGAGAATAACCGAATCGGACAAAGGTGACATTTTGTCGCCAAAGTAACATCCAGATAAAACAGCACCAGCCGTCACGGGGGCGGGAACGCCGAGCCCTTGCCCAATTCCCATCATGGCGATCCCAGCGGTTCCAGCCGCTCCCCAAGAGGTTCCGGTTGCTAACGCGGTGAGAGAACAAATAATCATGGTGGCAAGTAAGAAAATCGATGGATGAATGGCTTTTAATCCATAATAAATGATGGTTGGAACAATCCCGCCAGCGATCCAAGTACCAACAAGAGCACCAACCGCAAGAAGAATCAATACAGCGCCTAATCCATTGGAAATGCCATTCAAGGCGGCTTTTTCTAATGCTTTGTATTGGTGACCAAGACGAATACCGAGCACCATAATAATAAACCAGCCAATATAAAGGGCGAGTTGGATGGGCAAATCAAACTTAGCCGTAAACGAAAAAGCCAATAATAAAAACAGACCCAGTGCAACAATCACTTGCAGCAAACTGGGTAAGCGTGGTGGGGCCTGTGTCATGTTTAGAACCTCGTGTTCGATGATAATACTAAGGAGATTGGGCGTCCTTATCAGTTCGAATAGACTTTACATTAAAAGGAATAATATATCGAATTCAATGATAACTGTTGTGATTTATATCGATAAAGTGGTTGTTTTGTAGGCTTAAATGTTGCTGTTTGGCAAATTTAATGAAATAAAAAAGTTTGTAGTGTGGTGTTTTCGTGTAACTGAATTTCAATAATTAAGTAAACTTTTAATTAATAAATCCTAAAAAAAGAAAAGATAAGCTTTATTAGGGGGTTGAACTTAAAACAGTGTTAAAGCACAGTAGATAGAAAATAAAGTCTCAAATTAACGTAATCAAATGTTGAGATTTTAGATTGAACCACTTATAGATGTGGGTGGCAGTTTTTTTATTTGAACACACGGAGAGTTAGTGTAATGAGAGTAGGTTTAGTGGGTTGGCGTGGCATGGTCGGTTCAGTACTGATGCAGCGTATGGTGGAAGAAAAAGACTTCGATCTCATCGAGCCGGTATTTTACAGTACATCACAAATTGGCATTGCTGCGCCTAATTTTGGTAAAGATGCAGGCGTGTTACAAGATGCGTTTGATATCGACAGTTTGAAGCAGTTAGATGCCGTAATTACTTGCCAAGGTGGTGGATATACAGAAAAAGTTTATCCGGCACTTCGACAAGCCGGATGGAAAGGTTATTGGATTGATGCTGCATCAACGTTACGCATGGATCCTGAAGCTATCATCACCTTAGATCCTGTCAACTTTAACCAAATTCAACAAAGTATCCATCAGGGAACGAACACCTTTGTTGGCGGTAATTGTACGGTTAGTTTGATGTTAATGGGGCTTGGAGGCTTATTTGAGAAAGGGTTGGTTGAATGGACCAGTGCCATGACTTATCAAGCTGCATCTGGAGCTGGCGCACAAAACATGCGTGAACTGATTTCACAAATGGGCGTGATAAATGATTCAGTTAGCTCAGAGCTTGCAAATCCTGCGAGTTCAATTTTGGATATCGACCAAAAAGTCTCGGAAACGATGCGTTCCTCATCGTTCCCAACCGACAACTTCGGCGTGCCTTTGGCTGGCTCACTCATCCCATGGATTGATGTGAAGCGTGAGAATGGACAGAGCAAAGAAGAGTGGAAAGCTGGTGTTGAAGCCAATAAAATTTTAGGCTTGCAGGATTCACCCATTCCAATTGATGGAACGTGTGTTCGTATTGGAGCCATGCGTTGTCACTCTCAAGCGTTAACTATCAAGTTAAAACAAAATGTCCCTCTCGATGAAATTGAAGAGATGATCGCTTCACATAACGACTGGGTTAAAGTGATTCCAAATGAGCGTGATATTACTGCGCGTGAACTGAGCCCAGCGAAAGTGACGGGGACGCTTTCTGTCCCTGTCGGGCGTTTACGTAAAATGTCGATGGGGGATGATTTTCTCAATGCCTTTACGGTAGGAGACCAGCTTTTGTGGGGAGCAGCCGAGCCATTGCGTCGAACGTTGCGAATTATCCTCGCTGAAAAATGATTTCCGCTATGTTGAATGATTATTAAGAAAGCGCATTGGGCGCTTTCTTAATTTGTAACCGTGTCTTAATTTGTAACTATGTGATAATGAATAATCGGTATCTAAGCGAGGCCAGGGAAAAGGCTGCGCAAACCGTTGGCTATGAACTCCACGCCCAATGCTGCTAAAATTAGCCCCATAATCCGGGTGATCACGTTGATGCCGGTTTGCCCAAGGATGCGTATAATATAAGGTGCTGAGCGAAATAGTAACCAAGAGCTGAGACTGAAAACGGCAATGGTTAATGCAATGCCAGCCGTGTCTAATATGCCTGGATAGCGTGCGCTGTAAACAATGGTTGAGCTAATGGCACCAGGGCCCGCCATTAAAGGCATCGCAATAGGCACGATTCCGATTTGTTCCCGGCTGATATGCGCCGATTTTTCTTGTTTATTTTGTTTATCTTCCCCCAGTTTCCCGCTCATCATTGAGAATGCAATGCTGATCAATAACAAGCCTCCCGCGACTCTGAAGGAATCGAGCGAAATGCTAAACATATCCAACAGGACTTGTCCACCGAGTAGGGCCGTAATCAAAATCACGGCTACTGCTATATTGGCGGTCGCCGCGGTTTTGTTTTTTTCTTCCGCAGTCATATGGCTGGTTAAGGAGACAAACACCGGCATAATGCCGACTGGATTAACGGCAGCAACCAAGCCTAAAAAGAATTGAAGAAAAATAGCAAGTTCAAGATACATGAAAGGTTCTCTTGGCGATCATAAGAAGATAATAAAGCGCGCGTAATGTATGCTAATCTGCGCAAAATCACGAATGAAAAAAACTATCGTATTGGTTTGCTCATGATTAAGAAAACTAATCGTTAAAGAATAATGCAAATAAATTGTTGCAATTGATAGCTAATGGGTGAGCTGGTGTGGAAAGTTTGTTAACGTTAGCACACTTTAGCGAAAAAATAGTGACAACAGTGGAGAGTTAAGCTTGCGTTTATATACTGGTAAGTAGCACATGAAATGTTGGTCACAAATGAGGGTGTTGTTTAAAAATGAAACTTTTTTACAGATTGTTGTAGTTTTTTTAGTTTTTTGATGCGTAAACTTTGTTTTTGGGATACTTATTTCTTGGTTTTGTTTTTCTTTTAATTCATTGTGTTATCTGTTGTTTTTTCACGGTATTCCCCCTAAACTCGTAATTACTTTTTGATAACTGATCTGAGTCAATTTTTTTCAAACAGTGAAATATTATACTCAGTCGTGAAAGCTATTTACTAAGTCTCTGATTCAGTAGGTTATGAAGACCATAGAAAAGCATCAGGTTATCGATTTAATAAAGAGTTTTTAACATTTTTCTATTTTTAGGAGATTCACTATGCCTGTTACTAATTTGGCTGAACTTGATGCTCTCGTTGCTCGCGTTAAAGCAGCACAAGCAGAATTTGCCACTTTCTCTCAAGAGCAAGTTGACAAAATTTTCCGCGCTGCATCACTAGCCGCAAACCAAGCTCGTATTCCACTAGCGCAACAAGCTGTCGCGGAATCTGGCATGGGGATTGTGGAAGATAAAGTTATCAAAAACCACTTTGCGTCAGAGTTTATTTACAATAAATACAAAGACGAAAAAACCTGCGGCATTCTTGAAGAAGACGACAATCTTGGAACCATGACAATTGCAGAGCCAGTTGGTATTATCTGCGGTATTGTTCCTACCACCAACCCAACGTCTACCGCTATCTTTAAATCTCTTATTTCGTTGAAGACTCGTAACGGTATCATCTTCTCACCACACCCACGTGCAAAAAATTCAACCAACGCTGCGGCGAAATTGGTGCTTGATGCCGCTGTAGCAGCTGGTGCGCCAAAAGATATTATCGGTTGGATTGATGAGCCTTCAGTTGAATTATCTAATGCATTGATGAAGCATGATGGTATCGCACTTATCCTTGCGACTGGTGGCCCTGGCATGGTTAAAGCGGCTTACTCTTCAGGTAAGCCTGCAATTGGTGTTGGGGCGGGTAACGTACCTGTTGTTATTGATGAAACTGCTGATATCAAACGTGCTGTGGCTTCTATTTTAATGTCTAAAACGTTCGATAACGGTGTGGTTTGTGCCTCTGAGCAAGCTGTTATTGTAATGGATGAAGTGTATGACGAAGTGAAAGAGCGCTTTGCCACACATAAAGCTCACGTTTTAAGTAAAGCAGATGCTGATAAAGTCCGTAAAGTATTGCTAATTAATGGCGCATTGAATGCAAAAATTGTGGGTCAGCCTGCCACTGCAATCGCCGAAATGGCGGGAGTGAAAGTACCTGCTGATACTAAGATCTTAGTCGGTGAAGGTATTGGCGAGGTTTCTTATGATGACGAATTCGCTCATGAAAAACTGTCTCCAACATTGGGTATGTTCCGTGCTTCTTCATTTGAAAATGCAGTCGACCAGGCTGTGAAAATGGTTGAAATCGGTGGTATTGGTCATACTTCTGGCCTATATACAAACCAAGACGTGAATGCAGAGCGTATCCGTTACTTCGGTGATCGTCTAAAAACAGCACGTATTCTTGTTAACATCCCAACGACTCACGGTGGTATTGGTGATCTATACAACTTTAACGTTGCACCTTCTTTGACGCTTGGCTGTGGTTCTTGGGGGGGTAACTCTATCTCTGAAAACGTCGGTCCTAAGCACTTAATCAACAAGAAAACAGTGGCTAAGCGAGCTGAAAACATGTTGTGGCATAAACTTCCAAAATCTATCTACTTCCGTCGTGGAAGCCTTCCTATTGCCCTTGGTGATCTAGAAGGTAAAAAACGCGCCTTCCTCGTTACTGACCGTTTCTTATTCAATAACGGCTATGCAGACGATGTGGTTAGCTTGCTAAAAGCACAAGGCATGGAGGTGCAAACTTTCTTTGATGTAGAAGCGGATCCAACGCTGTCTGTTGTCAAGAAAGGTGCTGATGCGATGATGAGCTTCCAACCAGACGTTATCCTTGCACTTGGTGGTGGTTCACCAATGGATGCAGCAAAAATTATGTGGGTAATGTACGAGCACCCAGAAACGCATTTTGAAGAGCTTGCTATGCGCTTTATGGATATCCGTAAACGTATTTACAAGTTCCCTAAAATGGGTCAGAAAGCAGAATTGGTCTGTATCACGACCACTTCCGGTACAGGTTCAGAAGTAACCCCATTTGCAGTTGTGACAGACGATACAACTGGGGCGAAATACCCACTGGCTGATTACGAGCTAACACCTAACATGGCTATCGTGGATGCGAACCTTGTTATGAACATGCCTAAGTCTCTTACTGCATTTGGTGGTTATGATGCGGTGACTCACGCTCTAGAAGCTTATGTCTCTGTTCTGGCTAACGAATACTCTGATGGCCAAGCACTTCAAGCTTTGAAAATGCTAAAAGAGTACTTACCTTCAAGCTATAAGAATGGCGCAGCAGACCCAATTGCTCGTGAAAAAGTACATAACGCAGCGACAATTGCAGGTGTAGCATTTGCAAACGCTTTCTTAGGTGTATGTCACTCTATGGCCCATAAAATTGGTGCAGAGTTCCATATACCACATGGTCTTGCGAACGCATTGCTTATCTCTAACGTTGTGCGCTACAACGCGAATGATAACCCAACCAAACAAACTGCGTTCTCTCAATACGACCGTCCACAAGCACGCCGTCGTTACGCTGAAGTGGCTGACCACCTAGGCTTGAGCCAAGCGGGTGATCGCACCGCTCAGAAAATTGAACGTTTATTGACTTGGTTAGAAGAGTTGAAGAAAGAGCTAGATATTCCGTTATCTATCCAAGCAGCAGGCGTAAATGAGGCTGATTTCCTTGCAAAAGTTGACGAACTTTCTGTCGAAGCGTTCGATGATCAATGTACTGGTGCAAACCCTCGTTACCCACTGATTTCTGAGCTAAAAGATGTTCTTCTTGCTGCGTACTACGGTAAACCATTTGTTGAAGGCGAAACGTTCGAAGGAACAACCGTCATCAAGAAAAAAGAAGACCAAAAACCAGCAAAGAAAAAGTAAGCTGAGTTCGTGAGACGTTTTCGCTAGCACGAGATGTCTTCATGAAATATAAAAGCCCTTCTCTAAAACAGAAGGGCTTTTTGCTTAATGAAAGATAATCTAATTTTTTTATGATGTTTATTCGTGCATCCTACTAGTCGATTGTTTTCGTGTGCTCTTTCTTCCTCAATCCTACCTATTCCTGCTTATCAGAGGATAGCGACCATCCGTAGATTCTCAATCACTATACCCTTCCGACTTGAAGCTGCAGCGATGTAGGCTACGTTCGTTTATCTCAATCACATCGTTTGTCTATGCTCATGGGGATGATGAGAGCCATCCGTGGCTCTCACCAAAGGGCAGCCTACGGCTGTTCAAATTTGTTCCAGACAAATTTGTCACTCACTTGCCGCCTAGCTGCAACTTCAAGTCGTTTGGGTATCAGAGCGATATATTTTCGTTTTTATACAGCCTTAGCAAGATAGATTACAAAATTGGTTATTGGTGCTCCATCAATAAGTTGATACGTTGGTTTAAAGCTGTCGATGTCATCGTGTTGGCTAGATAATTAGAGGCTTCATCATCCTGATTGAGGATGGAGGATAGAGGACTTATTCTCAGGATGCTGACTGGATAGTTTAAGCTTTTGATTATGAGCGATAGTGTTGTTGAAACATAAAAAAGGCTGCCATTGTTGGCAGCCTTGGGCGGTTTAACCTGACCTTAGAAAGACTGAGGTTTTGCCATCTCAGCACTTGCTTGATTTTTTGCGGCCTGACTACCGGCACCTTTAGGCTGATAGCGATCATCGCGTAACGGCGCTGCGATGACAGATATTTCCTTCAGATCATGAGTGCCTGGCGCTTTAGCCATCGGCGCAAACGCATGTCCTGCTTTGCGTTTAACCGTTTTAGCCTTAGGCTCATTAATCACGATAGGAGCTTCCTCTGGTAGCAGATCACTTTCAGGTGCGTCTTCTACTTCTTCCGTAGGAGTCACTGGTGTTGTCTCAACATCTAAGCTTATCGGCTCTACTGACTTAACCGACTCAGCATTAATGACTAACTCATTATTTTCACTATGTTGACTTTCAGTATCGATAGATTCAGCAATGGGTTGAGCATTAGCGACGATCAATGACTGATCTTCTGCGTTTTGTGTAAGCTCTGTAGTCGGTTCCCGACGCAGAATAACTTTACCCATGGCCATTTCTGGACAAGCAAAGCCGCCGAGTAAGGGCGTTTGCTCTACTGTCGCTTGAGGTGAGACATCGGTCGTAACTAGTGGTGTCTGGTTTTGTTCACGATTAGGCTTAGCTAAATCATAGCGAGGCATTACTTTCCCCATAGCCATTTCAGGAGAAGCGACCCCACCTTTACGTAAGCGGAATGGATTTGGGCGACGATCACGACCACGACGGCGACGTTGACCACTGGCACGTAGGTGACGAGGTGAACGACGGTTACGACGCTGTTTTTGTTCTTCTTTGCCTTCATTACCATGATTGGCATTTGGCAATATTTCAGAAGCTAGTGTATCAATCGCTGGATCTTGTTCAACCGGTTTGGACTCAGGTGTATTGACAGCAGCGGTGGTCGGTTTGGCTTCATTATCTATGGCTGATACCGGATTATCTTTTACCACTCGAATTGATTTTTCCAACTTACGACGTTGACGACGTTCTTTAATGACAGCCGGTTTTGACTCTTTGACTTCAGATTGAGTAACCGTTTCTGGTTGAACTGCGGTATCTTTCAACGCCTCTTCAGCAAGTTGACGCCCTTGCTCTTGCAATTTTGTCGTCTGTGCATTGTCACGTTTATTACGACGTGGTTGCTCACTACGTTCTTGTTTGGGTTTGCGCTCTTGCTGTGCCTTGCGAGGGGCGTTTTCTTTATCAGCTTTATTTTTACTGCTGTTGGTTTCTTCGTTATTCGCTTTACGTCGTTGGTTCTTATCTCGAGGGTTACGGCGGCGATCATTGCGTTCACGACGAGCTTGAGAAGGCTTCTCTTGCTCCGGTTTCGCTGGCGTTTCATCTTCTTTAGGTGCCGTAGGCTCATGGCTAAATAGCCCTGATAATGCACTTAATACCCGACTGATTAATCCAGGTTTAGTCGGTTGCTCAGTGAGGGCCTTGGCTTGCTCTGTTTTGGGTTGAGGGGCAGGAGCGGTTTGCGCCGGTGCTGCAAATCCTTTTAATACAGGCTCTTCTAAACGTTTAGGTTTAACGTCTACTTCTGCAGCTTCTTTGCTTTCCGCTTCTTTCAGTTGTTCGAGCTTTTTAGGCACTAAATAAGAAAGCATCTCTTGTTCTTCACCTTCACGGACACGAATCACTTCAAAGTGAGGCGTTTCCATATCAGAGTTAGGAACAATGGTAATTTTCACTGCTTGATTACGTTCAATATGGTTTACTGAACGACGTTTCTCATTGAGTAAGTAGGAAGCGATAGAAACGGGGACAACCGCTAGAACTTGAGAGGTATTATCTTTTAAAGCTTCTTCTTCAATCAGACGTAATACAGAAAGTGCCAGTGATTCATTATCACGAATAACCCCAGTACCAGAGCAGCGAGGACAAATATGGTGGCTGGCCTCTGCTAACGATGGACTTAAGCGTTGACGCGACATTTCCAATAAGCCAAAGCGAGAAATACGGCCAATTTGCACACGAGCGCGATCTAGGCGAACCGCTTCACGTAAGCGATTTTCTACTTCACGCTGGTGGCGTACAGGTGTCATATCGATAAAGTCGATAACAACTAAGCCTCCTAGATCTCGTAGACGGAGCTGACGAGCAATTTCATCCGCGGCTTCTAAGTTGGTGTTCAATGCCGTTTCTTCGATATCACCGCCTTTGGTTGCTCGGGCGGAGTTGATGTCAATCGAGGTTAGTGCTTCTGTTGGGTCAATGACAATAGAGCCGCCAGAAGGTAAGCGAACTTCACGTTGGAAGGCCGATTCAATTTGGCTTTCAATTTGGAAATGACTAAATAGTGGTACATCCCCTTCGTATTTTTTCACCCGATTGACGAAGTCCGGACGAACCAAACGAATATGCTCTAATGCACGTTCATAGATGGTGTTGCTGTCGATAAGAATTTCACCAATATCACGACGGAGGTAGTCGCGAATTGCACGGACAATGACGTTACTTTCTTGGTGAATTAAGAAAGGAGCCGGATTAGACTCAGAAGCTTGCTTAATCGCGCTCCAGTGGTTTAATAGGACATTTAAATCCCATTCTAACTCTTCGGCACTTTTGCCAACGCCAGCAGTACGGACGATAAGCCCCATACCTTGTGGTAAGACTAGTGTGCTGAGAGCGGCCTTTAGTTCCGTGCGCTCATCACCTTCGATACGACGAGATATTCCGCCAGCACGAGGGTTATTCGGCATTAGCACTAAGTAGCTACCAGCAAGAGAAATAAAAGTCGTTAATGCGGCCCCTTTGCTACCACGTTCTTCTTTTTCCACTTGGACGATGACTTCTTGACCTTCTTTTAGCACTTCTTTAATGCTTGGACGGCCTTGATAGCTATAACCTTCTGGAAAATATTCGCGGGCGATTTCTTTGAGGGGGAGGAATCCGTGTCTTTCGGCACCGTAGTCAACAAATGCGGCTTCTAGACTCGGTTCAATGCGGGTAATGCGTCCTTTGTAAATATTAGCTTTTTTAGATTCATGTCCAGGACTTTCGATATCTAGATCGAACAGTCGCTGGCCATCGACCAAGGCGACACGCAACTCTTCTTTTTGAGTTGCGTTAATTAACATTCTTTTCATTTAAAATCTCGTTGTATTTTCTTCGTTTTGATTATTATTCTTGCTGCTTTTTTTCGTTTTCATGGTGCCAGATCCCATGGCTATTGGTTACAGCCTCCCGGCTGGAGGGGATGCTCTGAGGGCACATCAGTCATCACAAGCATACGATTGCCTGTGATCCGCATAGTGGCGGAGAGTACTCAACATGAAAAGACGAGGAGTAGGGCAACAAGAAGCTTTCATCAGTGATGTCTTACGCCACGTGCTGCATACTGATGTTTAGCGGAACTACTCACAAATTTGCTGCGAATAAAAAGATAAAACATCAAGCTTAACCTTTTGACTCGTTGCAGCCATGAACTATAGCAGTGACTGGTAAACTCAGCAATCAGCATTATCAGAAAGCGCTTAAATTTTTCATACGCTGGATAAAAATGTCACAGTTTTCTCGGTAAGGGAGCATAATCCAACGGTTGAAATTGTATTTTTATCAATAACGCAAACCTTTATTAATCGCGTATAAATGAGACTTGCTGCTATTTTCAACAAATTAGTTTGGAATTGGTGACAACCAAGTTATTTTCCTTAGTTAAGAAAAGCGTGATTTTCCATAAATTACCGTTAAAATGCCCACATGAACGAAATGAGAACTGAAGTCCAATTTGTCGACATCGACGATGACATGGCAGGTCAACGTATAGATAACTTCTTACGTAACCAATTAAAAAATATACCGAAAAGCGTAATTTATCGAATATTACGTAAAGGTGAGGTACGAGTGAATAAAAAGCGTATCAAAGCCGAATATAAACTCGCCGCAGGGGATGTGGTACGGATTCCACCTGTCACAGTGGAGATAAAAGAGCAAACGAACGCCGCGCTAAGTACCAAGCTAAACCGGGTCGCTGAATTAGAAGACTGTATTCTTTATGAAGATGAGCACCTATTGATATTAAATAAGCCATCAGGTACGGCTGTCCATGGGGGGAGTGGACTAAAGTTTGGCGCGATAGAAGCCTTACGGGCATTACGCCCACAGGCTCGTTTTCTGGAGTTAGTTCATCGCATTGATCGAGATACGTCCGGAATTCTATTAGTGGCCAAAAAGCGTTCAGCACTACGTCAGTTACAGAGTCAGTTTCGAGAGAAAACGGTACAGAAATATTACTATGCCTTAGTCATGGGAGAGTGGCAGACAAAGCATAAAGTAGTGAATGCACCTTTATTAAAAAATGAAGTCAATAGTATTGTGCGGGTAAATCCAGTAGGAAAGCCTTCAGAGACCAGATTTAGAATTATAGAGAAATTTCCCCAAGCGACGTTAATCCAAGCAAGCCCTATTACTGGACGAACCCATCAGATTCGAGTACATACTCAATATGTTGGTCATCCCATCGCATGGGATGACCGCTATGGTGATCGCCGTTTTGATGCTTATGCGGCTCAATTTGGTATCAATCGGTTATTTTTACACGCAGCACATATTTTATTTTTGCATCCTGCGACAGGGGAGAAAATGGAGATACACGCTCCGTTAGAGGCTCAATTACAGCAAGCACTTGATAAAATGCGCCGACTAAATTAGTCGGCGCGAGCTGATTGCGCTATAAAACCGATACGCCTTCATTGGCAAGGAGTGTCACCAATTTTATTAAAGGTAAACCAACCAATGAGTTGGGGTCGTCTCCTTCTAATCGTTCGAAAAGAGCAATGCCTAGACCTTCGCTTTTAAAACTTCCAGCGCAGTAAAAGGGCTGCTCTATGTCGACATAACGAGCGGCTACTTCATGGGTTAGCCTACGAAAATGAACCGTATAGGTGTCGACGATCACCTGAGTATTTCGGGTGAGTGAGTTGTATAGCGCAAGCCCAGTATAAAAAGTGATGGCTCGTCCACTCTGGTTGAGTAGTTGCTCAATGGCCTGTTCTCGATGGTGGGGCTTTCCCACGATTTTTCCATCAATCACGCAAACTTGATCGGATCCTATCACCAAGCTGGGTTTGTCAAGCGAGCAGGAGAGCGCTTTATTGGTTGCTAAGCGAGTAACTAATTGTTCTGGCTCTTCATTGTTCAATGGGGTTTCATCACAATTGGGTTGTGTGGTGATAAACGGAATAGCGAGTTTTTCCAGCAATTGCTGACGATACGGTGAGGTTGACGCTAAAACTAGTTGGTAATTCTGCATTTTAATTTACAATTGTCGCGGCTTTGTGGGTAGCATATCGGATCTTTTGGTACTATCTCAAGCAGAGCACACTTGTTTCAAGAGTGAGGCGGTTAGTCTTACCCATTAAGGTATTGCGTTGCCATACAATAACGATAAATAAGAGTGGGAAAAGCAACTTTTTTGCCTTTTCCTTTGACTAAAACTATTTTGGAAGATAATATTCGCGCCCTATGCAAAAGGTAAAAATACCGCGAACGGTTGACCCGGCTAAAGCTGCTCAAAAACGACTTGATTACGATGGTATCATCCAACAGAGTCTTTTAAAGCGTTTAGAAGAGTCAGTCGCAGGCGTAAAACGCGACGCTCACGTCTCATTGTCATTTGGGATGGATGAACAGCAACTGGTTGTTATCTCTGGTAAAGCTAACATCGCAGTTGATTTAGAGTGTCAACGCTGTAATGAGTTATTCGCACATGAGTGCGAAGTCGAGTTTACTTATACTCCCTACTATAGTGAGAAAAGCGAACAAGATGCCCCGGACGAATATGATTTGGTAGATCTTAATGAGTACGGCGAGGTAGATCTCATTCAGTTAGTTGAAGACGAGTTCATCTTAAATTTGCCCCAAGTTGCGATGCATGATGAAGCGGATTGTAGCGTTAAATCAGACAATTTGGTGTTTGGTGAACTTCCAGAAGAAGTGTTGGAAGAAAAGCCGAATCCATTCGATGTTTTAAAAAGTTTAAAGAAGTAAATCTTTAAGCATTAACATAGGAGTAGGGTCCATGGCCGTACAACAAAACCGTAAAACACGTTCTAAGCGTGGCATGCGTCGTTCACACGATGCACTAACTACAGCTGCTCTTTCTGTAGACGCGACTTCAGGTGAAACTCACCTACGTCACAACGTGACTGCTGACGGTTACTACCGTGGCAAAAAGGTTATCAACAAGTAAGGTTGACCTTTGCAAAAATTAACCGTTGCACTTGATGCAATGGGCGGGGATTTCGGTCCTCGCGTTACAGTGCCTGCCGCCGTGCAGGCACTGTCGCATTTCCCAGAGCTAAAAGTGATTCTTGTTGGTGATCAAACAACGATTAACCAATACTTATCTTGGCTAGGTTACGAACCCGATGCTCGTTTGAGTGTGGTGCATAGTGACCGAATGATCTCTAACTCAGAAAAACCTTCATTGGCATTGCGTAATAGCCAAGGTAGCTCTATGGGGCTGGCTATTGATTGTGTTGCTCAAGGTTGCGCCGATGCTTGCGTGAGTGCTGGCAATACTGGAGCATTAATGGCATTGTCACGTTTTCGTCTCAAGCTTTTACCGGGCATTGATAGACCGGCGCTTGTTTCCGCTTTACCGACAGCATCAGGCAAAAAAACCTGGTTGCTTGATCTTGGGGCAAATGTGTCGAGTGATGCCGATTCTCTCTTTCAGTTTGCGGTGATGGGAGCTGCATTGGCTGAACAACACTTGCATCGTCCACCTCGTGTGGCCATTTTAAATATTGGCGCAGAGGAAATAAAAGGCAATGATCTTGTCAAACAGTGCGCACAAATGTTAAAGCAAACACAGGCCGTGAATTTCATTGGTTATATTGAAGGGAATCAGCTATTAGTCGATGCTGCTGATGTCGTGGTATGCGACGGTTTTGTGGGTAATGTGTGTTTAAAAACGTGTGAAGGAACAGCACAACTCTTTATTGATAAGCTAAAAACTCGATTTTTAGCCTCATCCATAAAGGGTTGGCTAGCAAGAAAACTATTTTCAGATTTATTTAATGAATTAAAAACCTTGAACCCCGACCAGTATAACGGCGCAAGTTTGCTAGGATTACGCGGCATTGTGATCAAAAGTCACGGAAGTGCTGATGTATCCGCAGTCGTCAACGCGATAGGTGAAGCGGTTCATGAGGTAAAACGACAGGTCCCTAGCCGCATCAGCGATCGTTTGGAAGCGGTTTTACTCGAGAGGCATTATTAGTCTTCATGTATAGCAAAATTTTAGGTACAGGCAGCTACCTGCCAACTCAGGTGCGTACCAACGCAGATCTAGAGAAAATGGTAGAAACCAGTGATGAGTGGATTGTCACTCGCACTGGTATTCGTGAACGTCGTATTGCTGCTGAAAACGAAACGGTGGCAGATATGGCTTTTTATGCCGCCGAAAATGCCATTGAAATGGCAGGTATTGATAAAAATGCGATAGATCTCATTATTGTTGCAACCACCAGTGGTAGCCATAGCTTTCCTTCTTCCGCTTGTCAGGTACAAGCGAAATTGCAGATTAAAGGCTGTCCGGCTTTTGACTTGGCTGCGGCATGTTCAGGCTTTATGTATGGTTTATCGGTTGCTGATCAACATATTAAGTCCGGTATGTGTCGGCATGTGCTTGTGATTGGTGCCGATGCATTATCAAAAACCTGTGATCCGACCGATCGTTCAACGATCATCTTATTTGGTGATGCAGCCGGTGCGGTTGTGATTGGAGCCAGTGAAGAGCCCGGTATTTTATCGACGCATATCAATGCCGATGGCGCATTTGGTGATTTATTGAGCCTTGAAGTGCCTGAACGCGGTGGTAATCCCGACAAATGGCTGTATATGGCCGGTAACGAAGTCTTTAAAGTTGCGGTGACGCAACTGTCAAAATTGGTGAAAGACACGTTAGCAGCCAATAATATGCACAAGTCACAGTTGGATTGGCTTGTTCCCCATCAGGCTAATTATCGTATTATTTCAGCGACAGCCAAAAAACTGTCTATGTCTCTTGATCAGGTCGTTATCACTTTAGATCGTCATGGTAATACTTCTGCCGCAACGGTTCCAACGGCACTTGATGAGGCTGTTCGTGATGGACGAATTCAACGAGGTCATCTGTTATTGCTTGAAGCCTTTGGTGGAGGTTTTACTTGGGGCTCAGCGTTAGTACGTTTTTGAACCTCATTCAGTGATTTATTTAGTTTTAAGGAGTGTTATGACTCCTTATTCATTATTAAGGTTAAGGAATAGAATATGAGCAAGTTTGCTATCGTATTTCCCGGCCAAGGTTCACAAGTTGTTGGTATGCTTGCTGAACTTGGACAGCAATATGAAGTGGTCACACAAACCTTTGCCCAAGCCTCTGAAGTTCTGGGTTATGATCTATGGGCGTTGGTACAAAATGGTCCAGCAGAGGATCTCAATCAAACATTTCGTACTCAACCTGCACTTTTAGCCGCTTCTGTTGCCATTTGGCGAGTTTGGCAATCTTTAGGGTTTGAACAGCCAGAATATTTTGCTGGGCATAGTCTTGGTGAATATTCAGCGTTAGTGTGTGCAGGCGTGATTGATTTTCAGCAAGCAATTAAATTGGTTGAATTGCGTGGTCAGCTAATGCAAGAAGCGGTACCAGCCGGAACGGGTGCGATGTATGCGATCATTGGGTTAGACGATGATTCGATTGCTCATGCTTGTCAGCAAGCGGCTCAAGGACAAGTTGTTTCACCGGTTAACTTTAACTCACCAGGTCAAGTGGTCATCGCCGGACAAAAAGAAGCGGTTGAGCGTGCGGGTGTGCTATGTAAAGAGGCTGGGGCAAAACGTGCATTACCCTTACCTGTGTCTGTACCTTCTCACTGTGCGTTAATGAAGCCTGCAGCAGAGAAACTCGCGTTGGCGTTGGTTGGGCTTGAGTTTAATTCACCGAATATTCCTGTTATTAACAACGTTGATGTAATTGCAGAAACAGATCCGGCTAAGATAAAAGATGCCTTGGTACGCCAATTGTATAACCCAGTACGCTGGACCGAAGCGGTACAGAAAATGAGTGATGCTGGGGTTGAAAAACTGTTTGAAGTTGGCCCTGGTAAAGTGTTAACTGGCTTAACAAAACGTATTGTAAAAACAGTCGATGCTGCAGCTGTTAACGATCTTGCATCATTGGATGCCGTAAAATAAAGTGGGAAAAAACATGACGGAATTTATGAGTCTTGAAGGTAAAGTTGCTTTAGTCACTGGTGCTAGTCGTGGGATTGGTAAAGCGATTGCGGAAGCACTAGTTGCTCGTGGTGCGACGGTTATCGGTACCGCCACCAGTGAACATGGCGCAGAAGCCATCAGTACTTATTTAGGTGATAACGGCAAAGGGTTTGCTTTAAACGTCACTGACCTCAGCTCCATCGAGATGGTATTAAAAGCGATTAATGAACAGTTTGGCAGTATCGATATCTTAGTCAATAATGCGGGTATTACCCGTGATAATTTATTGATGCGCATGAAAGATGAAGAATGGACAGATATTCTCGATACTAACCTCACTTCCATTTTTCGCTTATCGAAAGCGGTGTTACGTGGCATGATGAAAAAACGCCATGGTCGTATCATTAATGTGGGTTCAGTGGTTGGTACCATGGGGAATGCTGGACAGACAAACTATGCGGCAGCAAAAGCGGGCGTAATTGGCTTTACTAAGTCAATGGCTCGTGAAGTTGCATCACGTGGTGTGACGGTTAACACAGTTGCACCAGGTTTTATTGAAACTGATATGACAAAAGCGCTGAATGATGAGCAACGTGCTGCTACACTAGCACAAGTTCCAGCGGGACGTTTGGGCGACCCACGGGAAATTGCTTCAGCAATTGCGTTTTTAGCGTCATCTGAAGCGGGTTACATTACCGGTGAAACATTGCATGTCAATGGCGGTATGTACATGGTTTAACGCCGGTTGTTTAATGGAATCGGGTGTTATATATCAAGTTAATACCGACTTCTGGTAACAGTTGGGTTTAAATTGCATAATATTTATGCATGACTTATATCAATAATGGTGTGAATTTCGGTTAAAATCGGTAAATTTGTGGTTTGACCAGCAAGCTCCCTCTTGCAACTTTCACTAGTTCGAATAAACTACGGAATCATCGCATTAGGCGAAATCTGTAAAGGAAAAGAAAACATGAGCAACATTGAAGAACGCGTAAAGAAAATCATCGTTGAACAGCTAGGTGTAGACGAAGCAGAAGTAAAAAATGAATCTTCTTTCGTTGAAGATCTAGGTGCTGATTCTCTAGACACTGTTGAACTCGTTATGGCTCTAGAAGAGGAATTTGATACTGAGATTCCTGATGAAGAAGCAGAGAAAATCACTACTGTTCAAGCTGCGATCGATTACGTAACCAGCAACGCTCAGTAATGTTCTCCCCAGGCGGCCTTCTAGCCGCCTGAGTTTTTCTCAATCTTTAATCCCTCTCATAGAATTTTTCAATTCCGGAGAATAAGATCGTGTCCAAGCGTCGTGTCGTTGTCACTGGCATGGGTATGTTGTCACCAGTAGGCAACACAGTAGAATCTTCTTGGAAAGCCCTGCTAGCTGGTCAAAGTGGTATTGTTAATATTGAGCACTTTGATACTACAAATTTCTCAACTCGTTTCGCAGGTTTAGTTAAAAATTTTAACTGTGAAGAGTACATGTCTAAAAAAGATGCCCGTAAAATGGATCTCTTTATCCAATATGGTATTGCTGCGGGTATTCAAGCATTAGACGATTCAGGTTTACAAGTGACCTCAGAAAATGCTTCCCGAATAGGGGTTGCAATTGGTTCTGGCATTGGTGGCTTGGATCTGATTGAATCAGGCCATCAGTCTTTGATCGAAAAAGGCCCACGCAAAGTGAGTCCATTTTTTGTCCCCTCAACGATCGTTAATATGGTTGCGGGCAACCTGTCGATCATGCGTGGCTTGCGTGGCCCGAATATTGCTATTTCAACCGCCTGTACCACAGGGCTACATAATATTGGTCATGCCGCACGTATGATTGCCTATGGTGATGCTGATGCCATGGTCGCTGGTGGTAGTGAAAAAGCATCAACCCCACTGGGTATGGCTGGGTTTGGTGCAGCTAAAGCGCTTTCGACCCGTAATGATGAACCACAAAAAGCTTCTCGTCCTTGGGATAAAGAGCGTGATGGATTCGTATTGGGTGATGGCGCTGGCGTGATCGTACTCGAAGAGTATGAGCTGGCGAAAGCTCGTGGTGCTAAAATTTATGCAGAATTAGTGGGTTTTGGCATGTCAGGAGACGCGTATCATATGACCGCGCCCAGTGAAGATGGTTCTGGTGGTGCACTCGCTATGGAAGCAGCTATGCGTGATGCTGGTGTGGCTGGTCGTCAAATTGGTTATGTCAATGCGCATGGTACTTCGACGCCTGCAGGGGATGTGGCTGAAATAAAAGGGATCAAACGAGCGTTAGGTGAAGAGGGGGCAAACCAGGTCTTAGTTTCCTCAACCAAGTCAATGACGGGTCACCTACTCGGTGCGGCGGGATCAGTGGAATCTATTATTACCATCATGTCTTTAGTTGATCAGATGGTTCCACCAACCATTAATTTAGATAATCCTGAAGAGGGGCTGGAAATCGATTTGGTTCCTCATACGGCACGTAAAGTTGATGGTATGGAATATGCGATGTGCAACTCGTTTGGCTTCGGTGGTACCAACGGTTCATTAATTTTTAAGCGCATTTAATTTCCTTTTTGACTTAACTTGTGTTTCAACGGCTTAGTGCTTAGCATTAGGCCGTTTGTTTTTTCAGGGAATTGAAGATGTATTGGCATAATGGCAAGCTAGGTGATTCAGTCAGTATTTGGGATCGCTCTTTTCAATACGGTGATGGTTGCTTTACCACGATGCTCACCAAATATGGAAGCATTCAGTATTGGGATTATCATCGTGAGCGCATGGACGCCTGCTTGGAATATTTTGGTATCATGGCACCAGATTGGCAAAAAGTTCGTGATACGCTTACAGGTGCAGCCAAACAAGATAAAAAGGCGGGGCTAAAACTACATATTAGTCGAGGAGTGGGTGGCCGTGGTTATAGCCCAGCACAGGCGAGTCCGGCTAATGTGACGATTTATCCTTTCGAGTATCCTAAACATTATGCGCAATGGCGAGAATTGGGTCTTACTCTTGGGGTTTGTACCCAAAAAATGGGTCTAAATCCACTTCTTGCAGGGCACAAACATAATAATCGTTTAGAGCAAGTGCTGCTTAAAGGAGAAATGGATCAGGCCGGTTACCTGGATGGTGTTTGTCTCGATCTCAATGGTTTTGTGGTTGAAACGACAATGGCAAATCTATTTTGGATAAAGGGAAATGTCTTATATACGCCCAGTTTAGATAATACCGGTGTTGCCGGTGTTGCTCGACGTATTATTTTACAGTCAGCCGCATCGTTAGGTTTAACGGCGGAGATTGGCTATTTTCCGCTTGAGCATCTCTATCTCGCCGATGAAGTTTTCCTATCCAATGCTCTGCTAGAAGTCGCACCTGTCATCAAAATTACTTCTCAAAATTATATTATTGGCACCTACGTGCGCGCTTTTCAGGAGATATTTGATTCGTGATTAAAAAGTTATTGTCTTTGCTATTATTTTTTTTAATGATCAGCTTTGCTGGTTATTTGTATCTAGTTTCAAAGACGGACCGCTATCTAACGCAAAGTTTGTCTATCAATGAACCCCAACTGATCACTATAACGTCAGGGACAAGTTTAAATGGGACGTTAGCTCTACTGGTTAAAAAAGGGTGGATTGAAGATCACTTTACTGCAAAATTGCTTCGTCGGTTACATCCGGAACTAACCAAAATAAAAGCGGGAACGTACCAACTAGTGCCTAAAATGTCGTTACAACAAAGCCTTGCTTTGTTTGTCTCTGGGCGAGAATTTCAATTTTCTATCACGTTTGTGGAAGGCAGCCGATTTAGTGACTGGCGTGAAGTTTTAGCGAACACACCAGAACTTCGCCAAACCATCCGAGATCTTTCTGAAGCTGACATCGCTCAACGACTGGGTATTAAACATCAACAATTAGAAGGGCTATTTCTTGCTGAAACCTATCACTTTACGAAAGGTGAAGTCGATGTGGAAATTTTAAAGCGTGCGCACCACAAATTAAATCAAACGTTGGCTAAAGCATGGGAAAATCGTCAGCCAAACTTACCACTGCAGTCTCCTTATGAAGCGTTAATTTTAGCATCCATCATTGAAAAAGAGACAGCGATAGATGCGGAGAGAGAACGAGTCGCTTCAGTGTTTATTAATCGACTTAACAAACGGATGCGTTTACAAACGGATCCTACCGTGATCTATGGCATGGGAGAGCGTTATAATGGTCGTATTGGTAAAGCCGATCTACGTGAGCCGACCGCATATAATACCTATGTGATTAACGGGCTGCCACCCACGCCTATTGCGATGGCGGGAGAAGCTTCGATTTATGCAGCGATCAATCCAGAGCAAAGTGATTATCTGTATTTTGTGGCCAGTGGTCAGGGGGATCATGTTTTTTCTAAAACATTAACTGAACATAATCGCGCGGTACGCGCTTATTTAAAACAACTTAGAAACCAATAATGAAGACAAAATTTATCGTAGTTGAAGGGTTAGAAGGTGCAGGCAAAAGCACAGCAATGCAAGTCGTTATGGATACACTCTATGAACACGGTATTACTCAGGTCACTCAAACACGTGAGCCTGGAGGCACGGTACTGGCTGAAAAGATGCGAGCTTTAGTGAAAGAAGAGCATCCGGGTGAAGTGCTTAACGATATTACCGAGGTTTTGCTGATGTATGCAGCGCGAGTTCAATTGGTTGAGAATGTCATTAAACCTGCGTTAAGACGAGGAGATTGGGTGGTTGGGGATCGGCATGATCTTTCTTCCCAAGCTTATCAAGGGGGAGGGCGTCAAATCGCTCACCAAACCATGTCACAGTTAAAGCAAATAGCTTTGGGCAGTTTTCGTCCTGATTTTACGTTATATCTGGATATTGACCCTAAAGTTGGGTTAGAGCGTGCCCGTGGACGAGGAGAGTTGGATCGGATCGAAAAGATGGACATCAGCTTCTTTGAGCGGACTCGATCGCGTTATTTAGAATTAGCCAACCATGATGACTCTATTGCCATTGTTAATGCACAGCAGCCGATTGACGCTGTAAGCCATAACATTCAGCAAGTACTCAGCCAGTGGTTAACGACATGTCAAGATCAACGATGAATTCACTTTATCCTTGGTTGATTCCTGCGTGGATGAGATGGAAAACTCAGCTTGATAGCACACGCTTTGCCTCTGCAACTTTGATTTCTGCCCCCGAGGGATGTGGTGCGTTTCAACTTGTGGAGCGATTTGCTCAAGCGCTAATGTGCACGAACCACTCGAGCGAGCCTTGCGGTTTTTGTCATGGGTGTGAATTGATGCGATCACAAAGTCATCCAGATTATCACTTAGTTCGGCCAGAGAAAGTCGGGAAAAATATTACCGTTGATCAAATTCGTCATGCTAATCGTTTAGCACAAGAGTCTTCTCAGCTATCTGGATTTCGATTAATTGCGATTGAACCTGCCGAGGCGATGAATGAATCAGCGGCGAATGCACTATTAAAAACACTTGAAGAGCATGCTGCGCAGTGTATTTTCGTGTTAGTGACAGAAAATACCAATCGATTGCTTGCGACCATCGTGAGCCGATGTCAAAAAATTGCCATTCCAGAACCAGAGCCAAAATCGGTCAAAATGTGGTTAGAAGCCGAGTGTCAGTTGCCCATACCGGAGTATGCAGCGCATATCTATCGCAATGCGCCACTGGCGACTAAAGAAGCGATTGCTTCGGGTGAAATAAAACACTATAGCGATATTGAGCAGCAATTTTTATCTGCACTACGTGGTGATTTGTCATCATTACTTGCTTGCAGTAAAGCGCTCAGTGCTAAGCCATTGACCTATTTAAACTGGCTGTGGTTTTTATTAACCGATGCACAAAAAGTCGCTTTTGGCCTGAGTTGTGGTCATTTTACTCCAGGGAGTCAGGCTCTTTCAGCAATGATTCACTTGGATCGTTTACAACAACAGACCCAGGGCTTGGCGAAGCTGATCGAGCAGTTACGCTTATTTAGTGGGTTAAATGCTGAATTATTAATTACCGATTGGCTATTTAAATTTAACGAGGCTCCATGTTTGTAGATTCACACTGCCATCTTGATAAATTAGATTATCAAAATATCCATAAAAGCATTGATGATGTGATTGCTAAAGCTGAACAAGCCAAGGTTAAACAGCTGTTGTCAGTTGGGGTTACCTTGGATTCTTTCTCTTCTATGCTAGCCATGATTGAACCTTATCAACACGTTTATGCGTCTTGTGGTGTCCATCCGCTTGATGTAATGAGCGATTTTGAGCTTGATCGATTTCGTGAGTATGCCAGCCATACAAAAGTTGTTGCGATTGGTGAAACGGGGTTAGATTATCATTATCAACCAGAAACCGCTGATTTACAGAAATTAAGATTTTCGCAACATATTGATGTTGCGGTTGATCTTAATAAACCGTTAATTATCCATACTCGGCAAGCACGACAAGATACTCTGGCTATACTTAGGCAAGGCCATGCTGAGCGATGTGGTGGCGTCATACACTGTTTTACTGAAGATTTATCTTTTGCCGAAGCGGCGATAGAGTTGGGTTTTTATATCTCAATTTCCGGTATCGTCACTTTTCGCCAAGCAACGGAGTTGAAAGAAGTAGTTAAACAGCTACCACTTGAACGGCTATTGATTGAGACGGATTCTCCGTATTTAGCGCCTGTGCCATATCGAGGCCAAGAGAACCAACCCGCATATGTTGCTGAAGTCGCGGAGTCTATTGCTCGGTTAAAGGGGCTTTCTGTGCATAAAGTTGCAGAAAAAACCAGTAAAAATTTCCAAGATCTTTTTTTGCGATAGAAATCTAATAAGTACCTAAAAATGTGATCAAGATTTCATCTTTAAGCGCTTTGCTCACGGTTTATACTTATTTTTCTATTGTTTACTAAGTCTGTTGTTTTTTTATACTATACTAGTGGTTGTGTAATTTTGTTACAAAAAATAACAAGCTCGCTTATTTTATTCACCCATCAAAATTAATGAGCTCATGTATTTTTTGTATATTAATCAGTAAGTTACGTTTGTTTTGTGATGTAAAAAAACGTGAAATAGTTTGTGATCTGGCTATTATTTTGAAACTAAATTTCTTAACTAACTAGAAAGTTTGAGGGGCATCAAGATATATTTAGAGGCGGAAAATATAATACATTTTGTGGTTACATTTTCATGGGGTGCTAACATTTAGGCTACGGGGGTGCGCCGTTAGAACCCAATTAATTCTAATAACTTAATCAGGAGCATAAACATGTTTAAAAACGCTTTTGCTAACCTGCAAAAAGTAGGTAAAGCTCTGATGCTTCCAGTATCAGTTTTACCTGTTGCAGGTATTTTGCTTGGTGTGGGGGCAGCGAACTTTAGTTGGTTGCCAGAGGTGGTTTCTCACTTAATGGAACAAGCCGGTGGTTCGGTGTTTGGTCAGATGGCTCTGCTATTTGCTGTTGGTGTCGCTTTAGGCTTCACGAATAACGATGGTGTGTCAGGTCTTTCTGCCATTGTTGGCTACGGTATTATGGTTGCGACGTTGAAGGTTTTGGCTGATGTCGAAATTGATCAAGCAAAAGAGGCGTTGCTAGCCATTGGTCAAACGCTTGATAATTCAGCAATTGAAGCGATCAGAAGAAAGTATGAAACCGGTGTTCTTGGTGGGATTCTCGCTGGTGGTGTGGCTGCTTGGGCATTTAATCGTTTTTACAAAATCCAGCTACCAGAATATTTGGGCTTCTTTGCTGGTAAACGCGCCGTACCGATTATTACTGGTTTCTTAGCGATTGCATTAGGTGTCATTCTTTCGTTTATTTGGCCACCAGTGGGCGCGCTAATCGCCTCTTTCTCTGATTGGGCAGCAAACCAGAACCCAGTGACAGCGTTTGGTATCTATGGTGTCGTAGAGCGTTCATTGATCCCATTTGGTTTACATCATATTTGGAACGTTCCTTTCTTCTATCAAGCGGGTGAATGTGTCAATGGTGCGGGTCAAACAGTTAACGGTATCATGACGTGCTTCCTAACTGCTGATGATGCTAGCCGTGCTGCGGGTAATGGTTTTGGTCAGCTTGCTGGCGGTTACCTGTTCAAAATGTTTGGTCTTCCTGCGGCGGCCTTTGCCATTGCGCATTGTGCGAAACCTGAAAATCGTGCAAAAATTGTCGGTATCATGGCTTCTGCTGCGTTAACTTCATTCTTAACCGGTATTACTGAACCGATTGAGTTCTCTTTCCTATTCATTGCACCTGTATTGTATGCAATCCATGCTGTCCTTGCTGGCCTTGCTTATGTACTGACTAACGCTTTGGGCGTAGTACATGGTCACACATTCTCAAATGGTTTTATTGACTTTGTTGTTCAATCACCACGTGCTGAGAATATGCTACTGCTTGTCGGCTTAGGTATTGCCTACGCTGTTCTTTATTATGTTGTGTTTACTTTTGTGATCCGTACTTTGGATCTAAAAACACCTGGACGTGAAGACGAATCTGTTGATGCTAGCACTTCTTCAGGCTCAGAGCTGGCAGGTGAACTTGTCGCTGCATTTGGCGGTAAAGAAAACATCACCAATTTAGATGCGTGTATTACTCGTCTTCGTGTCTCTGTAGTTAAGACCGAGGCTGTTGATCAAGCAAAATTGAAACAACTTGGTGCAGCGGGTGTTGTGGTTGTATCTGGTGGCGTACAAGCTATCTTTGGTACTAAGTCTGATAATCTTAAAACAGAAATGGATGAATGGATCCGTAATCACGGTTAATCTTTATCTTTTCTTTCCCCTATAAATAAGGAGGCTTCGGCCTCCTTTTTATATTATTTAGTGAGAATCTATGGCTTTTTCATCTCAAGACTTCAGGTTATGACTGCTGCTTTGCCATTGCTTTTCTAATACAAATCATGGCTCCACCCCATGTCAGACCTAAACCGATCACCATCATGATAATTGCGCTTGTTGTCATTAGTATGCTTCCTTGCGATTCGTTAAATTAACCATCACTCCAATAGCGAGTAATAGTAGGATCATTGCCCAGCCTAACGTAAGGTTGTAACCACCATATCCTTCAGTAAAGAGTGTTCTAAATTTGGTCGTTACGATGATAGCCAGTACCACAGGGGAAATAAAACGTAGACAGATATCAAACCATACGCCAATTTTAAAATCTGAAATACTATTTACGTATTTACGAGCATCGGAAACTTTCATCAGCCAAGTCATCAAAATTAACTCAACTAAACAGCTAAGCATAATGCCCACGTTATTAGCAAAATGGTCGACTAAGTCGAGCAGTAACAGCCCTCCGTTAGTTGCAAAAGCCATGGAAATAATAAAGCCTGAACCTATCACGACGTTAGCGGCTTTTTTACGGCTCCAGCCAAGTTTGTCGATGATGGCTGAGGTTACAGCCTCTAAAATGGAGATGTGGGAGCTTAACCCAGCCACAACCAATGCTAAGAAAAACAGTGGGCCTAAAATATAAGGGATCGGTAATAAGTTAATCGCCGCTGGTAGCGTCACAAAGGCTAATCCAACCCCTGCTGAGACCACCTCGGTTAGTGGTTTCCCTTGCTCTTGTGCCATATAGCCCAGCACCGAGAAAATCATAATCCCCGCTAGAATAGAGAAACCACAGTTGATCAGTACCGTCATAAATGCATTGTTGGTGATGTCTGATTTCTCAGGAAGATAGCTGGAATAGGCGAGCATAATGGCAAAGCCAATACTTAAGGTAAAAAAGATTTGTCCATAAGCCGCAGCCCATACTTTAACGTCCCAGATTTTACTAAAATCAGGTTCGAACATATAATTTACGCCATCTAATGCACCGGGTAAGAAGATCATCCGCGCGATCAATAGCAGTACCATAACAAATAAGATAGGCATCATAATTCTAGATGCACGCTCGATTCCAGATTTGACGCCACCGACAATAGCTGCATAAGTAATTGCCCAAGCAATCGCCATGGTGAGGGCTATTTTCCACTGAATGGAGCCAAGTTGTGTCGGCGAGTTATCACCTAAGTTCAGGTATTCATTGAAGAAAAAGGTATTGGTATCACTGCCCCAACTTTGCGTGAAAGACATAGCAAAGTAAGAGATAGCCCATCCGATAACGGCCACATAATAAACGCCAATGACCGCAGCAATACCGACTTGAAACCAGCCAAGCCATTCAAATTTTGTATGAATCTTTGATAAAGTGGTGGGGGCTGAACCTCGATTTTTTTGTCCCATACTAAACTCTAGGATCATAAATGGAATCCCTGCAGTTAACATGGCAAACAGATAAGGAATGAAAAATGCTCCTCCGCCATTTTCATAGGCCATATAAGGGAAGCGCCAAATATTCCCTAAACCAATCGCAGAGCCTACTGCCGCTAGTATAAACCCTGCTCGTGAACCCCATTGTTCTCGCTTCATTTTTTACTCCTTTTGTCTTCCCTGAGGTATGAAGCTTCTTAATAAATTGGCCATTTCATAGGTAGTTGAAAGTTTACTGCAGTGTACCGAGTAAAGCGGTTCTCTCACTCAAGCACACTGGTACCAATGACTGAAGGATATCGTCTTCTACCTATCACTAAGTTATTAGATTTAAACCAGGTTTAATTGTTAAAAGTCTGTTTCATCATCCATGATTAAGTCAAAACTTAGAGTTAAATTTCTCCAAAACATTAAGAACTCAGAATATTGCTCTAAATATATTGCTATGTTTTTGCGTCACCTGAAATAATCAGCTGCGCATTGATTAAGAGACTACAGCGATATGTTAAAGATGGCAATAGAATGTAAACGTAAGCTTATGCTGATTAAATAGGGCAAAAAAATAATTTTTCATATACAAGTAGTTATCTATTTTTTTGTTTTTTACATTTAACAAATAAATAAGCTGTTTTAAGGGTGATAACTAATGGATAAAACTATCTATAACAATAGATAAAATGACTAAAAAATAGACACACATCAGCGAATGGCTCCGAGATGTCGATTATTGGTCAATAAAATGCCTGCTGATGTTTGATGCTAAACGGTAATCGTCATCCTTATCAGGACAATTAATGTGATAGCGGCTTCATATCTATCGTGACAAAAATCATAAAGATTGTATAACCATGCTTTGAATGTTATTACTTAGTTAACCCTTTTGGGTTCAATGTTGCTTGGGGGTTAGCGATGTTTGTTTATTTCTATGTTGATGGAAATGAACGTGATTGCTATCTCGCAGCCATATGAAGCAATAGGGGCAGCGTAAAAAGGAGGTAGGTATGGAACGCGATCTTAAGTATGCTTTAGTGATTACGGCAGCAGTATTTGTTATCTTAATCGGATACGGCGTTGTTGCGATTGCCAACTAATCAAAAAGAAGGGTTCGCCTATGGTGAACAAAGGGACAGTTTCTGAGTTAGAAAAGAGAGTCGACATTGATCGACTCTCGAAATTTATTACCGGTAAGAATGCATTAGTGGCTCAAGGAGGAGGGCAGCGAGGAATTTTTACTGCAGGCGTATTAGACGCTTTTATCCTATCTAATTTCGATCCATTTCATGAATTTTATGGTACCTCTGCTGGGGCGCTCAATCTTTGTGCCTATCTTTGTCGTCAGCAGGGGTTAGGTAAGGCTTTTATTCTTGAATTGACCACGGATCCAAAGTTTTTCCATTTATTCAGTTACATTCGACGTAAGCAGCACCTTAATTTAGAATGGGCATTGGATAAAATTTGTCAATATCCTTACCGATTAGATTTAGACATGGGCCGTTCTACGCTTGGAACCCGTAAAGCTTTTGCGGCAGTTACTGAAGTTAATTCGTTGCAAGATGCTTATTTCCCGATGTTAAGTGAGCATTGGCGAGAAGTATTAACCGCGACTTGCGCCATCCCTGGGTTGTACACGAAAGATGTGTTACTAGGGCAGCAGAGTTACATTGATGGTGGTGTCTCTGCATCTATTCCTGTCCAAGAAGCATGGCGGCAAGAGGCTCGCTTTATTGCGGTGATTAGAACCGAAACGCTTGATGAAGAGAGCCAACAAAATGTATTAACGGAAGCGTCTCAAGGTGGTCAGGTACAGTGGTTGCGAGAATCGATGAATTCTATCCAAATGCATTGGCAAAATAGATTATTGAACTGGAAGCAAGACTGGAAAGGCTTTATTGATCAACAAATCGCAAAATCTCAGCAGTTAAAACAAAAGCAGTTGGACGTGTTAAATGGCGGACGATGGCTATTTGGCGCTGATAATATTTATCGATTAAGCCACCTGCTAGGAAATAAATTTGATTCTGGATTAGCCGATATGTTGATGGTTCACTATCAAACTTATGCCTTGACCAGTGACTTTTTGTACTCTCCCCCTGATGATGCTTTTATTGTACAAATTGTACCCAGTGAGCCCTTGAGATCGAGTTCGTTATTGAGTCGCCATGATGATTTATTACATGATTATCGGTTGGGTTTGCAGGCCGGATATCGATTCATTGAGACGTTTTTATTGGCTCAGAAGCAAGCTGAGCAACGCCAAGGCGCTCGCTCAACCGGTTCCTATTATTTTGACCAATAAGCGGTTTTCTTCTTATTTGAAGTGCTCGGGTCAACAGACTCTAGAGGTTGGGCGATGTCGCTCTCTTTGAGGCTCATCATATGACGAATATGAGACCCAACCACTTATTGCTGCTTACCGGCACCGCTATAATGGGGGTTATAGTACTGGGATGATGCGCATACAGTTTGTTGTGCCTTCGACATCCATAATGTCACCTTGAGTTATGATGACTAAATCGCCAAATTCTAGCAGGTGTTTCTCTTTGAGAGCTTGTAACGCGGCTTGTGCGACGACCATGCCTTCAGTCTGTTTGCTATCAAAATAAAATGGCGTCACGCCACGATATAAAGCGCAGCGATTTAATGCGATATCATTTCTCGACATAGCAAAAATAGGCAAAATAGAATTGAGCCGTGAAGTCATTAATGCTGTCCTACCCGACTCGGTGAGCGTGACCATCGCTTTAACACCTTCAAGGTGATTTGCTGCATAAATGGTTGCCATAGCAATTGCTTCTTCTTCGGTTTGAAATGCGCGATCAATTCGATAATTCTGTTGACTGGCTTCAATCATTTTTTCAGCTCCAATACAGACATCCGCCATTGCTTTTACTGTTTCTACCGGATATTTCCCTGCCGCTGTTTCGCCTGAAAGCATGACCGCGTCTGTCCCGTCTAATACTGCATTAGCCACATCCATCACTTCTGCTCGGGTCGGCATTGGGTTGGCTATCATTGATTCCATCATTTGTGTTGCGGTGATAACGATTCGGTTTAATGCCTTTGCTCGATAAATTAGTTTTTTCTGAACTGCAATTAATTCAGGATCGCCAATTTCAACCCCAAGATCGCCTCGGGCAACCATAATGACATCGGAAGCACGAATAATATCATCAATATTTTCATCACAGGAGACCGTTTCTGCACGTTCAACTTTAGCCACTAAACGAGCGTTTAACCCTGCCTCGCGAGCCAATTTACGGGCATAGTCCATATCTTGGCTATTTCGAGGAAACGAAACGGCTAAATAATCGACGCCAATTTCTGCCGCGAGTAAAATATCTCGTTTGTCTTTTTCTGTGAGTGCTTCTGCTGACAGCCCGCCTCCTTTTTTATTAATTCCTTTATTATTGGATAGCGTTCCGCCTATCACGACACGCGTAATTACTTTATTATCATTAACTTCTATGACTTGGAGTTGAACTCGCCCATCGTCCAGAAGCAAAACATCGCCACTGTTTACGTCGTTTGGTAGTGTTTTGTAGTCGATGCCGACGGCGTTTACCGTGCCTTCTCCCGGTGCAAGTTGAGCATCAAGAATAAAAGTATCATCCTCATTTAAGATGATACTTCCTGTTTTAAAGGTAGATATACGAATTTTTGGCCCTTGAAGATCACCTAAAATGGCGATATTTTTGCCCATTTTTTTTGCAATTTCCCTGACCTTACCCGCTCGTAATCGGTGATCTTCTGCTGTACCATGCGAGAAATTCATTCTCACAACATTAACACCACAGTGAATGATGGTTTCTAACACTTCCCCTTTATCAGTGGAAGGGCCTAAGGTGGCGACGATTTTTGTTCTTCTCAATATGTTTGTCATTCTTTTCTCCGACAAGTTAGCCCAGCACTGAGGTAAGTATAGTTGAATATCATTATTACCATCGGAAGGCTTCGAGGATAATGTTTAGCAGATCCACCTGGCCTATTTGACTGCGAATTAAGGTCTATTTTGCGTAAACATGAGCGTAGCGAAGAGTGAAATCGGCTTATATTGTTGTGATTTTGCTCTGTACATTTTGACTAAAAACACAAAGTTCTAGTTATATGCGTGACGCTTGTCACGGCTATTCACCAAATTGCTTCACAATTACTTCGCAAAGTAAAAAAATTGACAGGTTATTGAATTTTGGAGTGCACCATGTACATGGCTCAACCAGGCCATATTGATCATATCAAACAGGTCAATGCTGGCCGTGTATATAAACTCATCGACCAAAAAGGTCCTATCTCTCGTATTGATCTCTCAAAGGAAAGTCAATTAGCGCCGGCGAGCATTACAAAAATTACTCGTGAGCTGATTGATGCGCATCTGATTCATGAAACGACCGTTCAAGAAGCGATTAGTCGAGGTCGTCCTGCGGTCGGGCTACAGACGAATAATCAAGGTTGGCAGTTTCTATCAATGCGTTTAGGGAGAGGGTATCTTACTATCGCATTACATGAACTGGGCGGTGAGGTCTTAATCGATACGAAAATCGATATTCATGAGATTGACCAAGACGATGTGTTGGCGCGGTTATTATTTGAAATTGAAGAGTTTTTCCAAACCTATGCCGCTCAGCTGGATCGTGTAACCAGCATTGCTATTACTTTACCTGGCCTCGTGAATTCAGAACAAGGTATTGTGTTACAGATGCCACATTATAATGTGGCGAATTTAGCGTTGGGCCCTGAAATCTATAAAGCAACGGGTCTTCCTGTTTTTGTTGCGAATGATACTCGGGCTTGGGCATTAGCTGAAAAGTTGTTTGGTCATTCACAGGATGTTGATAATTCAGTGTTAATTTCTATCCACCACGGTCTTGGTGCCGGAATTATTGTTGATGGACGAGTGTTACAAGGTCGCCATGGTAATATTGGTGAATTAGGGCATATTCAAATTGATCCTCAAGGAAAACGTTGTCACTGCGGTAATATCGGGTGTTTAGAAACGGTAGCAAGTTCTCAAGCCATTCGAGAACAGGTTGCAATTCGTATCGCTTTAGGTGAGGAGTCCTCATTAGTTAATAAATCTGAGATCACGATTGAAGATATCTGTTTAGCGGCTGCAGAAGGTGATCCGTTAGCGGTTGAAGTTATCGAACAGTTAGGGCGTTATCTTGGTGCAGCGATTGCGATTGTGATTAATTTATTTAATCCTGAAAAGATATTAGTCGGCGGTGTGATCAATCAGGCAAAAAGTGTACTTTATCCGGCCATTCAACGCTGTATTGAAGAGCAAAGCCTACCGGTTTATCATCAAGATCTCCAATTGTTAGAATCACGTTTTTATAAACAGGCAACCATGCCGGGAGCTGCGTTGATAAAACAAGCGTTATATGATGGTTTGTTACTGATGAAGGTTGTTGAAGGATAACGTTTTTTTTATTTGAATCGGTGAGTGTACAAATTTGTCATGTAATTTGTACACAGACTTAAATACCTTACGATGGTTTCGGTATATACTGTAACATGATAATGCTTCTCTATTGGTAGGATTTTGTATGTCGAGTATTTTAAACACGGTTGATCAGCGGACCAATTTGGTGGGAGAAAACCGCCTAGAACTGTTACTGTTCAGTTTGAATAGTCGACAAATTTTTGCCATTAACGTCTTCAAAGTCCGTGAAGTGATTAAAGTGCCCATCACCACAAAGATGCCAGGTTCACATCCCAATATTATTGGCGTTGCTTCTTTGCGCGGTGAAGCGGTTCCAGTGATTGATTTACGTCAAGCAATTGGCTTTCCACCTTCTCGCTTAGAGAATCAAGAACAAAACCTTATCATCACCGAATATAATCGTACTGTGCAGGGCTTCTTGGTTGGCCAGGTACGTAATATTATCAATACGGCTTGGACTGAAATTCAACCTCCACCTAAATCAGTTGGCCGTTCAAATTATCTGACAGCTATCACGCATATTAAAGAGCAGGATCAGACACACATTGTTGAAGTGGTTGATGTTGAAAAAGTATTGGCTGAGATTATTGATTACGATGTTTCTATTTCTGAAGAAGTCTTGGATCATAATTTATTGAGTGAAATGGTTGGGCGTAATATTTTGATTGTTGATGACTCGGCAACAGCCAGAAGTCAGGTAAAAGGGACATTATCTCAGCTCGGGCTTAATATTATTGAGTGCTGGGACGGTCTGCAGGCATTGAAGTTACTGAAATCATGGTGTGATGAAGGTAAAGACATTAATAAAGAATTACTCATGTTGATCACCGATGCTGAAATGCCAGAGATGGATGGTTATCGTCTAACCTATGAAATACGAAATGATCCGCGGATGTCAGATCTTTATATCACACTGAATACGTCATTGAGTGGCAGCTTTAACGAATCAATGGTGCAAAAAGTAGGCTGTGATCGGTTTATTTCTAAATTTCAGCCTGATCTATTAGTGGAAGCGGTGCAAGACCGTTTGCGGGCAACCTTAACCTAATAAAAAAGCCTTGCTTTTGAGTAAGGCTTTTTTATTTCCGGTCGTTTATGCCAACTAAGGTCACAGACCCTAGCGTTTAGGCTGTGCATCAATGCATTGGCCATGTACCGATTGGCTTTCTGGTGCCATTAAATACAAATAAAGAGGCATAATTTCTTCGGGGGTTTTTAACTTATTGACATCTTCTGCTGGGTAGGCTTTCGCTCGCATTCCCGTACGAGTGGCTCCTGGGTTGATAGCGTTGACGCGAATGGATGTTTCCGATAATTCATCAGCAAGGACTTGCATCATCCCTTCAGTGGCAAATTTGGAAATCGCATAAGTCCCCCAAAAAGCGCGACCACGATGGCCAACGGTTGAGCTGGTGAAAATCAGGCGTGAATTATTGGCTTTTTTTAATAAAGGAAGCACGGCTTGGGTGAGCATAAATTGAGCTTTAACATTCACTTGCATGACTTCATCAAAAGTCGCTTCACCAATTTGGTCAAATGGGCTAAGAACTCCCAGTAAACCTGCGCTATGCAGTACGCCATCTAATTGACCAAACTGCTCTTCAATGGTATCAGCCATATCTAAGTAGTGCTGCTTGGTCGCTCCAAGCATATCTAATGGTACAATAGCCGCTTGAGGGTAGCCCGCCGCTTCTATTTCATCATAAGTGGTTTCGAGTTTTTTTACCGTCCGACCTAATAATATCACGGTTGCACCGCAAGCTGCATAGGTGAGGGCGGCTTGTTTACCGATACCATCTCCTGCACCGGTAACCAAAATGACTTTATTTTTTAAGGCGTCAACAGAAACAGAATAATTCACGCTATGTTTCCTTATCGTTATGATTTACTTTTCGTCTTCGTGACAAGATGGTTACAATACACCAATTCGCATTGAAGAGGATGAGTACATTGGAATTTTTATTGGAGTATGGCTTATTTTTAGCCAAGATTGCGACTGTCGTCGTTGCACTCGTCATGGTGCTAGTGCTGGTAAAATCGGTTGGAGTAAAGCATCCTTCTGCTAAAGGTGAGCTAGTGATTACCAACTTGACTGACCAGCATAAAGAGACGGTTGAGCAGTTTGAGTCTTATCTGCATGACGATAGTGTGTTGAAGGCACGTCATAAAGCAGAGAAAAAAAAGGCAAAAGAGCAGCAAAAATCTCGAGAAAAGGCGTTAAAAAAATCGATAAAAGAAGGGGAGTTAATTACTGAGCGTGAGCCTCATCTGTTTGTGCTGGATTTTCGTGGCAGCATCGATGCGAAAGAAGTGGCTTCATTGCGAGAAGAGGTGACAGCTATTTTAGCCGTTGCCCAAGCTGGTGATGAAGTCCTACTGCGCTTAGAAACAGGCGGCGGTATGGTACATGGGTATGGTTTAGCGGCTTCACAATTGGATCGTTTAAAGGCGGCTCAGTTACCTTTGACTATCGCGGTAGATAAAGTCGCTGCTAGTGGTGGGTATATGATGGCATGTATTGCCGATAAAATTGTCTCAGCCCCCTTTGCGATTGTTGGCTCTATCGGTGTGATTGCTCAGTTACCCAACTTCCATAAATTGCTGAAGAAAAATGATATTGAATTTGAACAACTGACCGCTGGCGAGTATAAGCGAACGCTAACCATGTTTGGTGAAAACACGGATAAGGCCCGTGATAAATTCAAGCAAGAGCTAGAAGAAACCCATGAACTATTTAAGCAGTTTATTCGTGATCATCGTCCAACGTTAGAGTTAGAGAAGGTGGCAACCGGAGAACATTGGTTTGGTACTCAAGCACAACATTTAGGTTTAGTGGATGAAATAGTCACCTCAGATGATTTGATAGTGAAAGCTTGTAAAGAAAAAACGGTGCTCGCAATACGCTATGTACAGAAGAAAAAACTAGCCGATAAATTGGCTGGCGTGGCCGGAGAGGCGGCAGATTCAGTGCTGCTTAAGTTGCTGAGTCGGGGTCAGCGTCCGATTATTTAACTTATCAAGCAAGGTTGATCATCAAGCATGCTCTATGAGAAAGCGCCTAGTTTGGGCGCTTTATTTTTAATGCATATCCTTTTTCTAGTATAGCGCACAGTATTCCAGCGATTAATCCAATCAAGTGAGCCTCTGTCGCGACACGAGCTTCGATCCAAATTTCCGTCCCAAGCGATGCGCCAAACCATTGTTCCCAAGCCACTTTGGCAATCACACTAACAACCAGCCAGCGGCTACTCTTTCTACCGTGTAGCCATTCTTGAGCGGCAAAGAAGGCAAATAAACCGTGTAATGTGCCAGATAAACCCACGTAGAGTGTCATGTGAGTAAAGTAAACCCCAATGCCTACTGAGCCACTTAAAATAATTAGAGCCACAAGAAGTGATTTTGCGGTAGGCCGAAAGAGCAAGGCAATCGCCCAGAGTCCTGCTAGATTCATCGTGAGATGAACAAAGTTGGTATGCGTTAAATTGCCTGTTAGAATGCGCCACCATTGCCCTTGTTCAATCGCTATTCGGTGCCAAGCACTAAGACTACTGAACGGCTCAAATTGTAAGCCGAGGCACAGTAAACTGACTAAACACAACACTAGGTAAAGATTCACAATATGTCTCGTTATTGTTCTCGATGCGGAAAAGCGCGCAAAGCTTGTATTTGTGCGGGAATTGTACCACTAGATTCCACGGTGGAGCTTATCATTCTTCAACACCCAACGGAACAACATCGTCCAATGGGGACGGCTCGTATTTTGACCTTATCGCTTGCTAATTGTCGCTTATGGATCGGTGAAGACTTTCGTCATCACCCTGAATTGAATGCATTGCTGGCCGAGCCGGATGTGATTCATCAGGTTTTGTATCCCTGTGAGCATTCAATTTGTGTTTCGGATAGCGAGCCTTCAATAGAACAAAAAGTTCGAGTTATTTTGCTTGATGGCACTTGGAGAAAGGTATTTAAAATGTGGCAGATCAACACTCAGTTACATCATTTACCGTGTTTGCATCTTCCTGAAACATTAAAGGGTAACTATCGCATTCGTAAAGCGCCGAATGATAATGCGTTATCGACAGTAGAAGCGGGATTTCACTTACTGCAACTATGGCAACCTAAACAAGACTTCTCCCCGTTACTGACTTGCTTTGAAGCCATGATTGATCATCAAATTAACCAGATGCCCAAAGGGGTGTTTGAGCAGCATTACGGCAGCAGATCAAGCCGGTAGCAATCAAAACTGCTTGAGACACCACGGCTTATCGATAACATCTCGTGTCGAGACTTTTAGTAAGAGCTGTGAGTAGAAAAAAGCTGCTGATGTAGACGCTGCGCGTAAGCATCGGTCATCGCAGCGATATAATCACAGATCACCCGCATCCCTCCTCCTGAATGTTGTTCTGCGTTTTGCCATTTTTCTCGAGTTGCCTGTGGTAACAAGCGTTCAGGATCGGCCGCCAGCGCTTCAAAGAGATCCATAATCAGCTGCTGTCCTTTATATTCAAAGCGTTGTACTTGTGGAACTTGGATCACATATTGGCTGACAAACGATTTTAAGACTTCCAACGCATTGGCCATGCTAGGTTGTAAATAGGCATTAAACGCGAGTAAATCGCTGTCAAAAGCGCTTTCAACGGGTTTAATACTGATACTGGTGAGTAACGCATTGACCAATCCACCAATCGCATCTTTACGAATATGGTGCTGGCCAGAAAATAACATTTTCGTTACGCTTTGGGTGTGCTCGACAAACCAAGCATCGCCGCTATTTAGTAGTTGTTCTTCTGCTGCTTGTTGCCATTCTGTTTGATTGACCATGCCAAGGACAATCGCATCTTCTAAATCATGAACGCCATAGGCGATATCATCGGCCAATTCCATGATGGAACAATCTAATGATTTGAAGCGTGTTTTTTTATGCTGATAAGGTGTCGCTGGACGTGCTCGCATTTGGCTTAATTGTTGTTTATCTTGCTCACTGAGTGGAGCAAGAACCCAATCAAGACAGGCTTTATCACAATCATAAATACCTTTAGCGGGCGACCACTCCTTGGCCTTTAACTGTCGTTGATGAGGTACCGATTCGGGTCGCTTATCAGCATGTGTTTGACTCAATAGCGCAGGGTATTTGAGTAACCCCAGTAAGGTACGGCGAGAAAGATTCATTCCATGATGTTCAGTGTACGGCTCTAAGGTTGTGACAATGCGAAACGTCTGGGCATTGCCTTCAAACCCACCATGTTCACGCATCATATAATTAAGTGCCACTTCACCGCCATGCCCATAAGGGGGATGGCCAATATCATGCGCAAGGCATAACGCATCGATCAAGCTATCTGAGGGTAATAAATCCGCAAATTCGGGCTGTTTTAGTCTTAGTTGCGCCACAATCCCGGTGCTAATTTGCGCCGCTTCAAGTGAATGGGTCAAACGAGTCCGGTGAAAATCATTTAAATTGGTTCCATGGACTTGAGTTTTTGCCTGTAAACGACGAAAAGCAGCAGAATGGAGAATTCTCGCCCGGTCGCGCTGAAAAGGGCTGCGATGATCATCACGGCGAATTTTATGTTCATCATTATTGCGTGCTTGCCATTCCGGATTGATTACAATTTGCATCCCAACTCCTGATCAAACTTATTGTTATAAAACGTACAGTGTGTTAGCTAATTTCGTCTAGTGTTAATTCAAAACTTGGGGCAAAAGTTTCTAAAAAATAAGCCATTTCTGGGGTATGCCGCTCTTTCAATGTGATATCAAGCCGCTTTTTAGCTAGGGCATATTCATGGTTACCTGCGCTGAGTTCTTCTAAACATTTAAGATAAGCGCACAAACTGTCGGCTTGCTTGACGATGGCTGCATCTTCATTGTGCGCCGCTTCAGTGAGCAGAAAAGGCTTGAAATCGTCTTGCAACTCTTCCGGCAACATGGCCAGTAGGCGCTGTTCAGCGGCGGCTTCGATTTTTTTATATTCTTTAGCAATATCAGGGTTAAAATATTTAACGGGTGTTGGCAAATCGCCCGTTAACACTTCACTGCTGTCGTGATACATGGCCAATAACGCGATACGCTCAGGGTTGAGCTGCCCGGCAAACTTCTTGTTTTTTATTATCGCCAGTGCATGAGCAACAAACGCCACTTGCAGGCTGTGTTCAGAAACGTTTTCTTTGGAGATAGAACGCATGAGTGGCCAGCGTTGAATTAATTTCATCCGTGCGAGGTGAGCAAAAAAGTGGCTCTCTTTCATAGCAATAGACATCCTTGCTTAGTGGAATTGATGGATCATGTCAACGGAGTATAACGTTATCTCTCTATGACTTGAAGTTACCGCTTTGCCGCGACAAACTTGCAGCGGTGGTGAGCAGAGTGACATTCGTTCCCGAGGGTAATGTGTTTGATTTGTCTCGTATGCCGGTGAAATAGTTATGTTTATCAATAAGTCATTGTGTATTGTGGTACGAAAAAAATCACTAGTGAAGGCGTATTTATTTTAGTTCTATTTTTTAATAGAAGAAGTAATAGATAGCACTGCTCCTGTAGGTTGTAATGCGAAAAAATGCTGTTTCTTTAGTTAATCGTCAAATTTCCGGGTTGCCTTATGGGTCTTTATCAAAAGTAGAAGTGACTCATGAATTAGGACAATTTTTAGAGATAATGGCTAAATGTGATAAACGCAACTAAATCTAGCTTCTTTCCTCCACTGGATAAAATCAGCGGTAATTCACAGGTAATAGAAGTTTTTAAAGTTATCTAAATAAGTGTTCCTAATTGTACTACATCGTGTTGAAAGCCTATTGATTCAGATGATGATAAGATGGTTTTTTGTGAATGTTATGAAACTGGGATGACTATTTTGCTGACCAGATCGCAATATTTTTTATTAAGGATTGAAACTTTATGAAATATATTAGTCTTTTTGTTTGTTCATTTTCTACTGCATTTTTTGTAATTTTTCTGAGGAATTTTTTTAATAATGAATTATCGGGTTTAATTGGGGTTATATTTGGATTTAGTATATGTCTATTATTCAATAAGATTTTTTATAAATAAACGTTTGAAATTATTTTGTTTTTAATCCGATATTTCTCAGCTAATTCAGGAATAAATCGCCTCATAGAATCTACCGAGTAATTTGAGTCGTTGTGTTTGGTGATCTTGAAGCCCAGTGATGAATCGAATGACGGACAAACGCGACTTGCAGGCTGTGTTCAGAAACGTTTTCTTTGGAGATGGAACGCATCAGCGGTAAGTGTTGAATTAATTTCATCCGTGCGAGGTGAGCAAAAAAGTGGCTCTCTTTCATAGCAATAGACACCCTTGCTTAATCGAATTGATGGATAGGCTCTCTAGTCAGCAGAGTATATACCCAAACAGCTTAGAGTTACAGGTAGGCGGTAAGTGAGTTTATCCCTAACCAACATAGAATCTAATCGTTTCTCTCAATCCGTTGAACATATATACTTTAAGTAGGTCACTTGTTTGTTTAAAGACCAAAGTGGCAAAAGTAGTATTAGGAATTTAGGATGTTAATTAAAAAAATGGACGCACCCCATGATATGCAAATAGGTGCTAGGTTTGAAACTCAAAAACATGGTTATGTTACGGTTGTTGAGTACTACAACACTCATACAGTCATCGTCGCTTTTGAAAATACAGGTAATATTCGTTCAATCACAGCGGCTAAGCTACGAAGTGGTCAAGTTCTTGATCGATCTGTCCCTCCTCAGTCTTCAATAGTGGGAGAAAAAATTGAATCCGTAAAACACGGTACTCTCACGATTGTGCAAGTCGAGTCTGAGAACATTGTGGTGCTCGAAAATGACAAAGGTGAACAAGTTCGTATGATAATGGCTGCAGTGCAAAAACTTCGTGATAGCGGTGATGCAGTGAATGCAGATCAACAATCGGTTAAATTACCAACATCATTAACGGCTTTAACTAAACGCAGCAAAAAAACCAAAGACGTTAATAGCTTGCTCAAAAAAATGCTTTCTGACTACGGAAAATAGTAACAATTCATCCGACTATTTTTAGGGACTGCCCCTATTGATAAAAGATTACTAGATCTCGATCACATATTTAACGCTGATCTTTCGCATGGAATTTTATCTAATAAAATGTTTTGTTTTTGTTGATCTATGTCACAAGGTCAATCTGACTTTGTGATTTAGATCGTTTTTAATTGTTTGCGATTTGGTTATTATTTTTTCATCAAGTAATGGGAATAAATGCTCTTAATTAAACTCTACAGAGAAGTCATATTATGAAAAAAATTATGGTGGTATGTGGTAACGGTCTTGGCACATCATTAATGATGGAAATGGCTGTGAAAGAGGTTGTGGCTAAAATTAGTCTAGAAGCAGAGGTAGAGCATGAGGATTTATCCTCTGCTTCTTCAAGCAAAGCGGATATTTGGGTCGCTGCAACGGATATAGCTAACCAATTAAAAGATCAAGGTAAAGAAAATATAGTTAGCCTAGCAAATATTTTTGATAAAAGTTCGATTGAAGAACAATTAAAAAAATTCATATAAGGAATGATGACCTATGGAAAATTTCTTTGAATTTATGTTTGGCTTATTAAAAGAGCCAGCAATTATGGTCGGCCTTATTGCTTTTATCGGCTTGGTTGCACAAAAATCTGATATTTCGACAATCCTAAAAGGTACAATTAAAACCGTAATGGGTTTCCTGATTTTAGGTTTTGGTGCAGGTGCTCTTGTTGGTGCTTTAAATAACTTTTCAACCGTTTTTATTGAAGCATTTGGAGTCAGCGGTGTCATTCCAAATAATGAAGCGATTGTTGCTATAGCACAGGAAGCTTTTGGTTATGAAATGGCATTGATTATGTTTTTTGCTTTTATGGTGAACATTCTTCTGGCACGCTTTACACCATTAAAGTTTATTTTCCTAACTGGTCACCACACCATGTTTATGTCAATGTTGGTTGCGGTAATTCTGTCAACTGCGGAAATTAAAGGCGCACTGTTAGTAGCTATCGGTTCAGTTATCGTTGGATCATTGATGGTCATTATGCCTGCACTTGTACAGAAGTACACCGAGAAGGTAATGAATACCGATCAACTTGCAATGGGGCACTTCTCGACATTTTCTTATCTCATTGCTGGCTTTGTAGGCTCTAAATTTGGAGATACATCAAGATCAACTGAAGACTTAAATGTTCCTAAGAGTTTAATGTTCTTGCGTGATACACCAGTCGCCGTTGCGGTTACTATGTCACTATTTTTTATGATTTCATCGATTTTTGCGGGAGGCGAATTTGTTGAAACCGTATCAGGTGGCCAAAACTGGGTAGTATTTACCTTCATCCAATCGCTAGTCTTTGCCGGTGGTGTTTACATTGTACTACAAGGTGTCAAGATGCTTATTGCGGAAATTGTACCAGCATTTAAAGGCATCTCTGACAAGTTAGTTCCTGGTGCTCGACCTGCTCTAGATTGTCCAATGGTATTTCCCGTAGCGCCTAATGCGGTATTGATTGGTTTCTTGTCTTCATTTGCCGCTGGTCTGGTAGCGATGGCAGTTCAAGGGGCTCTGGATTGGACAATTATTGTGGCTGGTGTTGTACCTCACTTTTTTGTCGGTGGCGCAGCAGGCGTATACGGAAACGCAACGGGTGGGTTACGTGGCGCAATTCTTGGTTCATTTACTCAGGGTTTATGTATTTCGTTCCTGCCGATGATGTTGTTACCTGTACTGGGTGGTTTGGGGCTTGAAGCAACAACGTTTTCAGATTTTGACTTCGGCGTGGTTGGTCTAATTCTTGGATGGATTGTTTCATGAGTATTTTTAATTTAATTGGCGACAGCGGAATTGTTATTTCAAACGAAAAAAACTTAAGTGTTGACGCTGCGTTAGATATCGCCTGTTCGACACTCATCGCTCAAGGTAAAGTGAATAAAAACTATCTAGATGCAATCAAAGTAAAACACAAAGAAATTGGTCCGTATTATGTATTAGCACCTAAAATTGCCATGCCACATGCTCGACCAGAAGACGGTGTCAATGAAGCAAGCTTGCAAGTGACGGTATTTAAACATGGTGTAGATCTTGAATCGGAAGATAATGGTGATGTTTATTTATCCGTAACACTGGCAGCCGTAGATTCAGACAGTCATATTCAAACCATTGTCGCTTTATCTGAATTATTCCAAAATGATGATGACATAAATGCAATCATTTCTGCGGAAAGTAAAGATGAGATCGCGAGAATACTCAATAAGTATTAACTAGTTATAGATATGACAATTATAGAAGCCCTCAATAGCTTGAGGGCTTCTATTTTAAATAAGACTTATTGGCTATAAGTACTTAAAAAACGCTCGAAGCGGCCGATGGCGATTTCCAGATCTTCAACATGAGGTAAGGTCACGATGCGGAAATGATCTGGTTTTGGCCAGTTAAAGCCAGAGCCTTGTACCAATAGCACTTTCTCTTGGATCAAAAAGTCTAAAATCATTTTTTGATCGTCTTTGATGCTGTATTTTTTGGTATCAATTTTCGGGAATAAATACATCGCCCCTTTGGGTTTAACACATGATACACCAGGGATTTGGTTGATCAGTTCCCACGCGCGATCGCGCTGTTCTAATAAGCGGCCACCGGGTAAGATCAGCTCATTAATACTTTGGTAACCACCAAGCGCGGTTTGAATCGCATGCTGCATCGGTACGTTAGCGCACAAACGCATTGAGGCGAGCATATCTAATCCTGCAATATAGCCTTGAGCAAGATGTTTCGGGCCAGTTAAAAACATCCACCCTCCACGAAAACCACAAACACGATAGGCTTTAGACAAGCCATTAAAAGTGATAACTAATACATCTTCGGTAAGCGTTGCAATAGAAGTATGGGTTGCACCATCGTACAGAACTTTATCGTATATCTCATCGGCAAAAATCATCAATTTATGCTGGCGAGCAATTTCAATTACCTCGAGTAAAAAATCTCGGCTGTATACGGCACCGGTTGGGTTGTTCGGATTAATCAAAACAATCCCACGCGTTTTCGGCGTGATTTTCTTTTTAATATCATCTAGATCGGGATACCAATCGGCTTGCTCATCACAGAGGTAGTGAACTGCCGTTCCTCCTGAAAGGGCAACCGCAGCGGTCCATAGCGGATAATCAGGAGCAGGAACCAGCATTTCGTCACCGTTATTCAACAGCGCTTGCATCGACATGACGATTAACTCTGATGCTCCATTTCCGACATAAACATCTTCCACGTCTAAGCTACGTATGCCACGTTTTTGGTAATATTGTACGACAGCTTTACGGGCAGAATAGATGCCTTTTGAGTCACAATAACCTTGTGAGGTCGGCAAGTTTCGAATGACGTCGACTAAAATTTCATCAGGGGCATCGAAACCAAAAGGGGCCGGGTTGCCGATGTTTAACTTTAGTATTTTATGCCCTTCTTCTTCCATTCTTTTAGCATGTTTAAGTACTGGTCCTCGAATGTCGTAGCAGACATTATCGAGTTTTGATGACATCCCGATATTTTGCATTGCAATGTTCCTAAAAATAATTGAAACCCTTGATTAAATTACACCAAATTGCCTTTTTTTAGAATAAAAATCTGACGATTAAAATGTGGCATCGTTGCTGACCAACCAAGAGCGCGGAATTGTTGTCTAGGATAATAATAGATGACAGGGTATTGAAAGCCAGCCATTCATCGGGTGACCCACTCTTGCGACTGGTCGTTTACATAGAAAAGCCACAAAAGAGGTGCGGTAACCTTGATTTAAATGGGTTCTCTCAATAGAGTAGCGACTGTAAAATCGAATCTCAGAGTAGACGAGGTCGCTTTGTCTAATTTTTATCAAGCCATTGCTCGGTTGATAGAGCAAATAAACGACGCGAGGGATAACGACGTTCGTTTTATCCAAGAGTTGGCAGGAAAGCCCCCCTTTGCGTTGATCGATTGGCTTGAAGCCCAACCGATATTTCCGAAATTTTATTGGCAATCTCGTGATACCCGTGAAGAAGTGGTCGCTCTTGGTCAGCTGTATACCTTTTCAGATCCTGCGCCTGCTTATGCCATTGTGGGTGAGCATCAACGCATTTGGGGAGGGCGTTCGTTTGATGGTCAAACAGAAAAAAATCCTCGTTGTATGGCATCGTTTTTTTTCTTGCCACAAGTTGAACTGATTCGTTTTGATGATCATTGGTCAATCGCCGCCAATATCAATCAAGATAGACAACGAACCTGTGCGACTTTACAGCGATTACAGCACGAAGTTGTGCCATTGGGGGCAATTTGCAGTGAAGTGATGCAGGTGAAGCACTCTCCGAATCAAGTTGACTGGACTAAGATCGTGCAACAAGCGTTGGATGGGATTGAGCGCTCTGCCTTACAAAAAGTGGTGTTGGCTAGGCAGAGTCGTATCATGCTTAATCAGCCGATTCGAGCTGCTCAGCTACTGAAAGCTAGTGCTTTAGAAAATCATGAGAGTTTTCATTTTTTACTGGCTTTGGATCATCGACATAGTTTTATCGGATCCACACCAGAGCGTCTTTACTACCGTAACGGACAAGAGTTACAAACCGAAGCGTTGGCAGGGACGATTGGACGTGGAGGCGATCCCTTGCAAGATAAACAGCTCGCCGATTGGTTAACGCACGATAGTAAAAATCTCAATGAAAATCAGTTTGTGGTTGACGATATTATTGAGCGCTTAACGCCTTATTCTGAACTGGTGAGGGTTGAGCCACAAGCGAATTTGGTTCGCTTGCGTAAAGTGCAGCACCTTAAACGCCGAATTTATGCTCAACTAAAAGCTGGAGTGAATGCGGTACAACTGCTTCGAGCGTTACAACCGACTGCAGCCGTAGCTGGGTTACCTCGTCAAGCTGCGTTGAGTTTTATTACTCAGCACGAACCTTTTGTTCGCGGATGGTATGCCGGATCAATGGGTTATTTTAGCCATCAACAAGCTGAGTTTTGTGTTGCGATTCGCAGCGCATTAGTTGTGGATGACGAAGTGCAACTTTTTGCAGGCGCTGGGATCGTTCCAGGGTCTATTGCCGAGCATGAATGGCAAGAGTTGGATAAAAAAATGTCGACGTTACTCAGTTTAATGACCGACCGTTTACCTTTGGGGCTCTCCTCATGAATCAAGATCAAGCATTATTGAATCGAATTTGGTCACAAACTCTATTAGAAGAATTGGCTCGTTTTGGAGTGAGTGAGGTATGTATCGCCCCGGGATCACGCTCAACGCCACTGACGTTGGAAGCTGCCGATAATGGTAAATTCAACCTTCATACTCATTTTGACGAACGTGGGTTAGGTTTTTTGGCGCTCGGTTTAGCCAAAGCGAGCGCCAAGCCGGTGGCGATTATCGTCACGTCAGGAACCGCAGTGGCCAATTTATTACCAGCGATTGCTGAATCAAAACTGACAGGGGAGCCTTTGATTGTACTGACGGCCGACCGTCCGGTTGATCTCGTTGGATGTGGCGCGAATCAGGCCATTGAACAATCAGGTATTTATGGGTGTCACGTCACGCAATCTATTGCACTGCCTAGCCCTAATGTGAGTTTATCCCTCAATTGGTTGTTAACCACTCTTGACGATGCGCTATATCAACAAAGCCAGTTCGGTGGTGCAATCCATATTAACTGTCCGTTTCCAGAGCCGCTTTATGCTTATAATGATCGACAGCTTTATGCCGACTATCTCAACCGTATAGAAAGTTGGCGCAAAGGGAGCGCTCCCTATACGCAACGCCATTATGCTAGCGCATCCATTGATCCGATAGATAAGCGTATTTTGAGTAAAAAAGGCGTGGTACTGATTGGTTCGGTACGGTTACATGAAGCGCAAGCTGCGCTTGAGTTTGCTAAACAGCTCGGCTGGCCGGTGTTGTGTGATCCCCAATCTGGAGTGAGTAGTGAATGGGCGCATTATGACTTGTGGTTACAAAATAGTGCAGCCAGAGTGCTGCTGAGTGAATGTCAACAAGTCATTCAATTTGGTGCTCGTATCGTGTCTAAACGATTAAATTATTGGCTTGAGCAACGCGTTTCGAGTGGTGAATGTGATTATGCTTATCTTGCTTGGCAGGCCACACGTAATAATCAGTCACATCTCGCTCAGCAGCATTGGGTGTGCGATATGGTAAGCTGGGTAAAGGTGCAGCTCAATACACTGCCTGCGCTCAAGCAAACCCATTCTGGCTGGGCTAATGAACTTAAAAATTACGCACGCAGCGTGACTCAATTGGCTCAGTTGCATTTTTCCAATCCGCAGTTAAGTGAAGTGGCATTAGCGCTTGATCTCAGTGAGCGAGGCCAGCTTTGCGATCTTTTTCTTGGTAATAGTTTAATTGTGCGCTTGGCGGATATGTTTACCGCATTCACCCCAAGAGAGGTGTTTTCTAACCGCGGTGCTTCAGGTATTGATGGTCTATTGGCAACGGCATCCGGGGTACAACGCGCATCAAGAAAACCGATGCTCACGCTGCTGGGTGATACTTCATTATTGTATGATTTGAACTCGTTGGCACTGGTTAGAGAAACCCCACAGCCCTTGGTGATTGTGGTCATTAATAATGATGGTGGGGCTATTTTTGATTTATTGCCTGTCCCAGAGCAGCAGCGAGAAGCACTTTATCAAATGCCTCATGGTTTACAATTTGAATATGTGGCTAAGCAGTTCGGATTAGCGTATCAAAAACCTGAAACATTAGCGGCTTATCAAGCGGCGATTGAAACACACTTAACGACAGGACAAGGCACTTTACTGATCGAAGTGATTACACCACCGCAACAGGCTGCGGCTCATATTCAACAATTATTATCACAAATCCATGCTTTATAGTTGTACCTCCTCTTTCACTCAGACTCTATCAGCTCGACCGGTACTGGTTTTTTTGCATGGTTTACTGGGCAGTGGTGACGATTGGCAGCCAGTGCTTGAACGACTCAACCAAGAAGCTTGCTTAACGATCGATTTACCGGGGCATGGACAGAGCCAAAGTGTGATATGCCATGATTTTGCTAGCTGTTGTCAGCATATTAAACAGACAATTCTCATCCACTATGATTCATCGACACCAATTTGGTTCGTGGGGTATTCATTAGGTGGACGTATCGCGATGACTGGATGTGCCGAAGGCTGGTTTGACCAACTCAATATCCAAGGACTCGTGGTCGAGGGGGGACATTTTGGGCTGCTTAGTGAGACTGAAAAAAATGCTCGCTGGCAACATGATCAGCACTGGGCAATGCGCTTTAAATCTGAGCCTATCGCTCAAGTATTGGCCGATTGGTATCAGCAAGCGGTATTTTCTTCACTCAATCATGAGCAAAGACAAACTTTAATTCGCTTGCGAAGTGGTAATCTTGGTCCCCCGATCGCTAGGATGCTGTTAGCCACGTCGTTGGCCACACAGCCGTACTTGCTGCCTCGACTGATGAACCTGCCTTTTCCGGTTCACTATGTATGTGGGCAACACGATCAAAAATTTCGTCAGCTCGCAGAGCACAGCGGGTTGAGCTACAGTGTTATCGACCATGCTGGGCATAATGTACATCATGAACAACCTGATGCATTTGCTCAGATAGTAAAAAAACGGCTACTTACGCCTGCATGAGGTGTAGGTGACAACAACAATGGAAATTACCATGGCTAAAACAGTAGGCATTTCAGAACAAGAACTTTATGCGCCAGTGGTCTGGCACGATTGTACTGACACTTATCAAGATATTCATTACCACAAATCGCCAGACGGGATAGCTAAAATCACCATTGCACGCCCCCAAGTGCGCAATGCTTTTCGTCCCCAAACAGTGAAAGAGATGATTCATGCGTTAGCTGATGCACGTTATGACGAAGGGGTGGGGGTCATTATTTTAACCGGATTAGGTGACGATGCTTTTTGCTCTGGTGGCGACCAAAAAATTCGAGGTGATTACGGCGGTTATCAAGATGATACCGGTACTCACCACCTTAATGTGTTGGATTTTCAACGACAAATTCGTACGTGTCCAAAACCGGTCATCGCGTCGGTTGCTGGGTGGGCCGTTGGTGGTGGACATGTCTTGCACATGATGTGTGATCTAACAATAGCGGCGGATAATGCCCAATTTGGTCAAACTGGGCCGAAAGTTGGTTCGTTCGACGGCGGTTGGGGAGCTTCTTATATGGCGCGTATCGTTGGGCAAAAAAAGGCGCGCGAAATTTGGTTTTTATGCCGTTTCTACGATGCCAAAGAAGCGTTAGAGATGGGATTAGTCAATACAGTGGTTCCTGTTGTTGACTTGGAAAAAGAAACCGTTCGCTGGTGTCGTGAAGTGTTACAACATAGCCCAATGGCATTACGTTGCCTAAAAGCAGCGCTCAATGCTGATTGTGATGGTCAAGCGGGCTTACAAGAATTAGCGGGCAATGCCACCATGTTATTTTACATGACAGATGAAGGCCAAGAAGGCCGAAATGCTTTTAATGAGAAGCGTCGTCCTAACTTTAATAAATTTCCTCGGAACCCATAAAAAGGTCGGCAACTTGCTAAATATCACTGCGGCGTAGTCGCGGCGGTGATTACTTTTCACAACAAAGGAATATGACAGTATGAGGCGCAGCGCAAAACTGTACCAATATCGATTACCCATGGATAGCGGAGTGGTCCTCCGTAATGAAAAGCTAACAGAACGGGTTGGGTTTATCGTTGAGTTGCATGAAAATGGTCAAATCGGTCGGGGTGAAATTGCTCCTTTGGCTGGATTTAGTCTTGAGTCACTTGAAGAAGCTGGGGCGTTAGCGAAAGAGCAGCTAGCATTATGGGTCAACGGTCAATCGCTATGTTTGGATCGCCTTTTTCCATCGGTCGCGTTTGGCCTCTCTATGGCAGAGTTAGAACTCGCTGATGGTTTGCCGCAAGCTGGTCAGTACCAAGTTGCTCCGTTATGTACTGGCGATCCCGACGAGTTAATCCCACAGTTGAATGCAATGCCTGGGCAAAAGATAGCAAAAGTTAAAGTTGGGCTTTACGAACCGATTCGCGATGGAATGTTAGTGAATCTATTTTTAGAGTCGATGCCTGAACTTTATTTACGATTGGACGCAAACCGTGCTTGGAGTAAAGAAAAAGCGACCAAGTTTGCGCATTATATTACTCCCTCGTTAAGAGGGCGGATTGCCTTTATAGAAGAGCCCTGCCAAATACCAAGTGATAGCCTTTCTTTTGCTATTGATACGGGAATTGCCATTGCGTGGGATGAAACCTTGCAACACGCAATACGCCGTGATGATTTTCAACTTGAGGATTTAACCGGGGTAAAAACGATCGTCATTAAACCCACATTAATTGGCTCAGTTGAGTGCTGTATCGGCCTGATTAACAAAGCGCAGGCTTTAGGTATTCAAGTGGTGATTAGCTCAAGTATTGAATCAAGCTTAGGGTTGACCCAATTAGCCCGTTTTGCTCACGCTCACTTACCGAATGAGATTCCCGGATTAGACACCATCGGCCTTTTTAGCGCTCAGTTAGAGGTTGCTTGGCCGGGATGTGATTTACCGGTAATGCCATTAGATCAGCAAACGTTGGTTTGGCAGTCGGCATGACACCTTGGCAACGACATGATCCACAACGAGTCGCGTTATTGTCGGGGCATCAGCAACTTACTTGGCTACAATTGACTCGAGTGATCAATCAATATGCTCGTTTTTTGCAACAGGCAGGCATGACCCAAGGTGACGTGTTGACCTTGGTTGGGAAAAACCATCCAGAGACAGTATTTTTGTTACTCGCTGCAATGCAAAAGGGAATACTTTGTGCGTTGACCATGCCTCAGCCTATCACCTCATTATGTAATAAACTGGCAACACTGTATGGCGCAGGTCAACCGTGGTTGTGGCTCGCGCCCTCGGCTGGGGTCGCTGAGTCAACCTTATTACAGCAGTGGCCGAAAATAAAACGGTTAAGAATAAACTCAGAGGTCGAGTTTAGCGCGCCATGCCAGCGGTCGTGCTATCAGGTTGAACAATTAGCGACACTACTTTTTACCTCTGGTTCAACTGGTGAACCTAAAGCCGTCGCCCATACACACCAGCAACATTTTGCATCTGCTGAAGGATTGCTGCGAGAGTTTTCATTTACTCAGCAAGATACTTGGCTATTGAGCCTGCCTTTGTATCATGTTTCGGGATTAGCCATTATTTACCGTTGGTTATACTCTGGCGCGTGTTTAAAAATAGGTAGTGGCGATTTAGCGCGGGATATACAAGGAGTAAGCCATGCCTCACTAGTGGCCACTCAACTGAAACGCCTGCTCGACAATGAACAGCCATTGACACTCACCCGAGTTTTGTTGGGAGGAAGTCACATTCCGCCGTTATTAGCTGACCAAGCCGCAGAGCGGGGCATAGATACTTGGTTGGGCTATGGGATGACAGAAGGGGCGTCGACGATCACGGCAAAACGAGTTGACAACCACCCTAGTGCTGGCCATGTGTTAGCAGGGCGAACCATCAAGCTGCACGATAAGCGTATTTACATCGGAGGAGATACCTTAGCGAGTGGTTACTATTATCACGGTCAGTTAACACCATTAAAAGATGCTCAGGGTTGGTTTGATAGTAAAGATTTAGGCTACTGGCAAGAGAATGAATTGGTGATCATCGGCCGAGCAGATAACCAGTTTATCTCGGGAGGCGAAAATATCCATTGCGAAGAAATTGAGGCGATACTTAATCGCCATCCAGCGATTCAACAAGCAATTATTGTCCCAGTTGCCGATGAGATCTTTGGTGCGCGTCCACTGGCGATGATACAAAGTACATTGCCTTTTTCAGTGGCGCAAGGGAATGAATGGTGTGCAACTCGGCTAGAAAAGTTTAAATGGCCCATTGACTATTTACCAATGCCTGAATCACTAATGCATCAAGGTATTAAAGTTTCTCGTCAGGCGCTGAAAGATTGGCTGACCGAGCATTATCTGCAATACCGCACACTGTAGTCAGTGAGATGGTAAATCAGCTGTTTGGCTGTCGCGACAGCCAAACAGGTTAACCGCTCTTATTGCCTGTCACCACGTAATTGGGCCACACGTTGTTGCATCAATTCGGTTGATGCGTCACTGCTGGGAACCGGTTCTCCTACTTCAATTTCAATTTTTGACCATAATTTACGCGGAAAACCAACACAAGCTCGACCTTGGTAGCGGCTGAAGAAGCTGCCCCACAAGCCTTTAATCGCGATTGGAATAACCGGTACGGGGCTGCGTTTTAAAATTACGTCCATCCCACGCATAAATGGATTCATCTCACCATCAGACGTTAAGCGACCTTCAGGAAAAATACAAACCAAGTGTCCTTCTTGTAGCGCTTGTTCAACATGAGCGAAAGCGCGACGAATAGAGCTGCGTTTATTGGCACAAATAGGGATCACGCCAGCGCGACGTAAAAAGCGTCTTAAAATCGGAAGATTAGCGTAATCCTCTTCCATCACAAAGCGAATCAATCTCGGGCAAACGGCACTCAGCAATAAGGCATCCATATAGCTGACGTGGTTACAAACAATCAGTGCACCTCCCTGTTCTGGAAGGTGGTGTAAATGCTTATGTCTTACGCGGTAAATAGTATGAGTCAGCGCCCATACCAATAAACGAACCACAAAAATAGGCACCTGTAAGAACAGATAAATGGCGACTAAAAAATTGAGTACCGCCAGTAAAAGAAATAGTTGCTGAATGCTGAGTGATAGAAGTGTTAAACAAAGAATACCGAGTAGAGCACTCCCCACCATAAACAGTGCATTGTAAATATTGAGTGCTGCAATCACTTGCGCTCGTTCGGTCGTTTTGGCTCGTTGCTGCATTAAGGCGTAGAGTGGGACGATAAAAATCCCTCCTGATACTCCGAGTAATAACAGATAACTAAACAGGGGCCAGAGTGCGGCATAGCCAATAAAATCGTCAAAGTGAACAAATGCAGGTAAAGTGGCAGGAATACTGCTTGCCATTAAGTATCCGAAAAGGCTAATACCAAAACTGCCTAACGGCACAAGGCCAATCTCAATGCGATGATTTGAAAGTTTATCACAGGCCAATGAACCGATGGCGATCCCGATAGAAAATAGCGCCAGTAGAAATGAGACGGCGCTTTCACCACCATTGAGAAAAAGCTTGGTAAAGTTAGGAAATTGGGTGAGATAAGTCGCGCCTAAAAACCAAAACCAGCTGATCGCCATCATTGCTTGAAAAATGGTGCGATCACTTTTAGCAATTGCAAGTGTTTTGCGTGTTTGTTGTATCGGTTGCCATTGAAAAATCAGGTGAGGATTACTAGCCGGAGCTGAAGGGATAAACCAGCTAGAAATGTAGCCCAATACCGCAAATAGCACAACAGATCCCGCAGCAATCATCAGTGCATGATCCGCAGAAGCAATCACTCCAGCACCAAGCGTACCCAATAAAATCGCTAAAAAAGTACCGGTTTCAACCAAGGCATTGCCAGCGACTAGTTCGTGGGTTTTGAGTTGTTGAGGTAACAGGGCATACTTCACTGGGCCAAAAAATGCTGATTGCGTTCCCATCAGAAATAACATGATCAGTAGTAAGAGATAGTTTTCAGTGATAAAACCGACCGCACCGATACACATAATTACGATTTCAAACAGTTTCACACGGCGAATGAACTCTGATTTTTCATATTTATCAGCTAACACACCCGCTGAGGCAGAAAAGAGGAAAAAAGGAAGAATAAATAACCCGGCAGCGAGGTTGATAAAAAGATGGCTGGAAATCGTAAGAGTATCAGCACTGGCAAATGCAACAAGCAGTAACAAAACGTTTTTAAAAATATTATCGTTGAAAGCCCCAAAAAACTGAGTGATGAAGTAGGGAAGGAAGCGCTGCTGAGTCAACAACGATGACTGAGAATGCGGCATTAGTGTTCCTTAACCTTACCAATTAGACAAATATTGAGTGAGAAGATCGTCGATCAACGCTTTACCATCAACCGGCTGTTTAGCAAAGAATTTATCATCGACACTCAGTAAGGTTATCCCATGAACGCCAGCCCATAATACACGGCTTGTGCGTAATATTTCGTTCTGCGTTTTATGCGGTGCGATGATCTGCAATAGCCCTTCTAGCATACTGGTCATCTGTTCAATTCGTTCAGCTTGCCATTCTGGTAACACCTCACCATTCATATTGTGTTCAAAAATCAATTGCCAGCGATAAGGATTTTTGTGTGCAAAATCATGATAACAAATGGCTAATAGGTACAGCGCTTTTTTCGGATCCTGACATTGACTGACCACTAATTTAGCTTCATAAGCCAATTCATCGAGTGTTTGTGCCACAACATGTAGCAAGAGTAAATTATAGTTACCAAAAACATTAACCAGCGTACTTGGGACATACCCGATCATGGCGGCTATTTTGCGTAAGCTCATTTCATGGTAGGAATGCTTACTCAAAAACTCTTTGGCTGCTTTCAGGGTTAAAGAGACCAGCTCTTCTCGAGTATGATCGTTTCGTCGGGCCATAATAGACTACTAAATTCGCAGAATAAAAAAATGAACAATGTTCGATATTCTAAACAGCCCCTTATAGGGCGTCAACTGAATCGCGCTGCAATATTCTGATACATGTCAATAAAGTCAAATAGTTTGCTTGGTTTAGTGAACCAGATATGATGATAGTGTGTAACACAGCTTTCTAGTGCTTAAGGATAAATATGAAACGTCTGTTCTCTTTTATGGCTTTACTGATGGTATCTGTGATGGTCGTACCGCACGCTGACGCAAAAAAGTTTGGTGGTGGTAAATCATTTGGTAAAAGCTTTAAAACTGCCCCAGCGCAGAAACAACAAAATACCAATACATTAAAACAGCAAGACACCGCAAAAACGACCGCAGCAACGTCGAATAAGAAAGGTTTAATGGGCGGAATGCTGGGTGGTTTATTGGCAGGAGGATTACTGGCTGCTTTCTTTGGCGGAGCCTTTGAAGGAATCCAGTTTATGGATATTTTGATCATTGGCTTAATTGCTTTTGTGATCTTTAAACTGATGCGGGGGTTACTCGGTGCCAAACAAACATCGATCAATCAACATCAGCAGCCAGCGTATAGTAGTGTCAATCAGCCTAATGTACACAACTTTGAACAGACAAATCCTACTGGTAGTTTTGGTGGGCAAAGGCATAGCGACGTCCCTCATAACTATCCACCTGGATTTGATAAGGTTGCATTTATTAATGGTGCTCGCGAGCATTACCGAATCTTACAAGGGGCTTGGAATCATAATCAGCTTGAAACCATAGAAGAATATGTTTCAGCTAGCTTATTTGAAGATTTAAAAGCAGAGCGTGCCAAGCTAGATCACGAACCACAAACCGATGTCATGTATGTTGATGCGGAAATTGTCCGTGCCGATTATGATGTGAACAAAGCTCAATTAAGCTTACAGTTTAGTGGACGATATCGTGACGCTGGCGAGCAGATTGAAGAAGATATCCAAGATATTTGGCATTTAGAACGTGATCTTAGCGTACCCAATGCGCCGTGGTTGATTGTTGGTATTCAAGGTTAATTAACCTTTTCCCCGATCATATTGATTAACGCCCAAGCTTGTCTTGGGCGTTATGCTATTTGGAGCTCAGTTTTATTTCGGTCATCTTTGACTGAGGGGACACTCACTTGCCGTCTACCTGCAATTCCAAGTTGTTTGGGTATCGTTTGTTTTTATTGTGTCCAACCAGTTGATCATCTATTCAAAACATCAATAAAGAATAATAATTGTTATCATTTGTATTTGATGATAGTCTTCGCCGTAAATTTTTAGACTGATGCCATTTTTTCCCACAGACGATGTACGCATTTGTCGGAAAATGACGGTAATTAACTATCTCCTGGTTACTTGAAGCTGCAGCGGTATTGGCAACGTTCGTTTGTCCTCATCACATCGTGTATTTATGCTCATGTGTGAAAATCATTCTTGGCCTTCATCCAAGACCAGCCTTTGGCTGTGCACGTTTGTCATTCACTTACCGCTTATTTGCAACGCCAAGTTATTTGGGGATGAGAGTAATGTCGGAGAGGTCAGGTTGGTATTGATAACAAAGAAGCAAATACGGAATCGAGTACGATTGTGTTGGGTTATGGGTTGTGTGGCTGCGTCAGGGAACGCGGTTGCTGAAAAAATAGATAAGATTTTGCAACAAGATTCAGAGGGATTAATCGCTAGCCAACAGGCACAAATCAAGGTGGAAGGTCTTGATGACAAACATCTTGAGGTTATCGAACAATATCGCCAAGTGATCCGTGCACAACAGTTGGCCGATAAGTATCACCAGTTGTTAGTAAAACAAGTCGCTCAACTTGAAAATGCCTTAGTGGCGATGGACGAAAGCCAAGCTCAACTTCGTTTAACTCGTATGATGTTAGGCCCATTATTGGAAGACATGGTTGTCTCTTTGGCGCAATTTGTCGCAGCAGATGCGCCTTTTTTATTGGCAGAGCGCCAGGCAAGAATTGAAAATTTACGCCGCCAGTTGTTTGATGCAAGTTTATCTGAAGGTGAAAAAACTCTCTCTGTACTTGATGCCTATCAGGTCGAACTCAGCTACGGCTATACCACGGAAAGTTGGCAAGGGAAACTGGATGGTAATTTGGTTAACTTTGTTCGAGTCGGGCGGTTAGGTTTTTATTACTTTACGCCGGATGAAGCCAAAGCGGGTGTATGGGATCAAGGTTGGCAACCCTTATCAGCAGAGTGGATCCGCTCCATAAAACACGCAGCGCAGGTCGCACAGGGCCAGCAGTTACCTACACTTCTCACTCTTCCAGCAGTGAAAATCGAGACCATGTAATGAAATCAGTATGGCTAATGTTAGCGCTGGCGATTGGCTGGCAAGCGAGTGTGCTCGCCTCTGAATTGGATCGAGTACTAGAACAAGTAAAGCAAGGTTCATTGATTGAAAAACAGCAAGCTGATCAACGGGTTAAACAGGCAATTGGAGAGTTAAGAGATGCACGCCACATGCTGGCTCGTGCTCAAGACAAACTAAAACAGACCAATGCAAATAATATAGCACTGGAAGATCGTATTTTGCAGCTACAAGCGTCTTTGAAACAGAGAAGAGCACAATATCAAACACAACGTGAATCGATGAATAGTGTCTTTAAGCACGTGGTCGAACATGGCGATTTAATGATGCAGCGTGTTTCACCTCATGGGTTGTGGCTCTTTGACCAATCTGGGTTTATGGCTAAAAAAGAACAGTCTGTTGATCTGGCGCATATTAAGCGGTTGTGGGTGGCGTTGCTGGAACAGTCAGTTTTTACCAGTAAGGTGCTGCGCAGTAAGCAATCCATTGTGCTGGCAAATGGTGAGCAGCAGTTGGCTCAGGTGACTCAGTTTGGCCCATTTAATGCGTATGTGATGAAGGATCGCCCACGCTGGCTACGCTATTTGCCAAGTGAAAAAACTTGGATGGAGATGGCACCTCAACCCACCGTAGGGATGGATCAACAACAGATGCTTATTGACCCAAGTTTTGGAGCACTGCTTGATAAGCAAGCGAATGCACCGACTTGGTTAGAGCGTATCAAACCAGCCGGTGTGGTTGGGGTTATGATCGTATTGATCGGCATGATTGGTGTTGCAATTGCAGTGGTTCGTGGTTTGGCATTGAGAAAAGCGAAGCGTGAGATTGATACACAAATATTGGCGCATCAAGCCAATGCGGGGAATGCTTTAGGGCGAGTGATACTGGCGAGCGAAAAATGTCAGGGTGCACAGCTTGAAGCGGTGATTGATGAAGCGGTACTCAAGGAAGTACCCAGTTTTAAAATCGGTGTAGGCAGCCTTGCTGTCTTTGCGAGTATTCCGCCGCTGCTTGGTCTGTTGGGGACGGTTGGGGGGATGATCGAAACATTTCGCATGATTACTGAGCATGGCAGTGCTGATAGCCAACTGTTGTCTGGCGGTATATCACAAGCTTTATTAACCACAGAGATGGGCCTGATTGTCGCGGTGCCACTGCTTCTGCTGCATTGCGGGTTAAAAGCTCAAAGTACTCAATTGATTGAGGTGCTGGAACAGCAGAGCGCGGGGTTGATAGTGATCCGTCAGCAAGCTGACGTTCAGGGGGGTAAATGCTGAATTTTATTTATACTGCTGGCCCTTTAGTTTGGGGGATTATGACCTTATCGATAGTGATGTGGTGGTTGATAGCACAAGCTTATCGTCATCAAAGTCGTTGTCGCGCTCGCTTTGTGCCTGAGATAACGAGGCAATATAATTTGCAAATTGGGTTATCGAATCATCGGTATCAATCGGTTTGTCGTGCTTGGTTAAATCAAGCAGAGCAACAGTTAAATCAAGGGATTCCTTGGATATCAATTTTAGTTAAGGTGTTACCTCTGTTGGGTTTACTTGGCACGGTCGACGGGATGATTGAGAGTTTTCAGCAGCTTAATCAACTGGATATACAACGTCAGTTATCTGGTGGGATTTCACAAGCATTACTTACCACGCTATCGGGTTTAGTCACCTCGCTGTCGGGGGTCTATTTTGTTCATCACTTAAACCAGCGTAAGCGCCGTTACTTAGCGAGTTTGCGTCGTCAACTCGAGGTGCAAAATGCGTTTTCGTCATAGTGAAGAGTCAAGCGAGCAAGCCAATGTAGATATGACTCCTTTGATCGATGTGGTATTTATCTTGCTGATTTTCTTTATTTTATCAGCATCATTCCAGCAGCAGAATCAGATCAAGGTTGAGCGTCCCAATAGTCAGATTACAGATAGCCTTTCTAGTGTTTCTGTCACCGTGTCGGTCGATGAACAGGGGCAAATCTGGTTAGATAATCAAGCGGTCGAGGTCGCGATGTTAACAAGCCGTATTAAACAAAAAGTCACCCAAGCAAATAATGTGTCTGTTGTGATCGATGTCGATAAATCAGTTAATAGTGGGCGTCTTATCCAAGTTATTGATAAAGTTAGAATTGCAGGGGTGAACAATGTCGCTGTGGCTACAGAATCCTAACCATTGCCAATGGCTACCCTATCGCTGGTTGCAACAACCGTGGTTCATCGCTCTATTGATCAATTTTGCGCTAGTTTGGCTTATGTATTGGCTAACACTTGGCAATCAAAAGGTTGATCGCGTTCACTCGATTCATTTGTCAACGGTTTTTCATACCAGGCCGTTTGAGCATATGGAACCAGAGCAAGATCAATCGGTTGACGTTAGCCAAGCACCACAAAGTGCCTCGATGCCACCGCCACCAACCATATTGAATTTATCAACCTTAGCATTTGATTCTTCAGTATCTTTACCCAATATGAAGGTGCCAATAGAAACCAATAAGCCTGATTTACAAATCGTCAATCTGACTTTTAGTCCGCAAGGGAATGGGGTTGGCAGTATGATCAGCAGCGCGATGGCACAGGCTAAACCTGTCATTCAGATCCCACCTCGTTATCCGACGAAAGCTAAACGGGATGGGATCGAAGGCTTTGTCACACTTGATCTTTATCTTGATCAAGAGGGGCGAGCACAAGAGATTAAAGTTGTAGCAGAAGAGCCGCCTGGGGTATTTGCTCGCTCAGCGAAACGAGCGGTCATTCGTTGGCGATTTGTGGCACCCGAAGAAAAACAATGGCAAAGGATCACGATACGCTATGAACTGGAAACATAGTTTACTCGCCTTGGGGTTGGCTGTTTCTCTGCCTTGTGTCAGTTCTGAGGTTGACGATTATCAAACTTACCAACGATTGCAAATGCAGCTGCAAAAAGATCCCTTGACGACATTGAGTGCGATCGAGCGATTTGTGCAACAAGTACAATCTTCAGATCAGCAATCTCAGCAGATGGCTGCTCACTTGCAACTCCAAGCATGCGTTGCACTCAACCGATACGATTGTGCAACTGTTGCGGTAGAGTCTTTATTAAGGCTTAATCAAGATAAGGCACGTAAACCTGAACTGCTGAACTTGTCAGCCCAATTGCATTATCAAACTCAGAGCTATAACACCGTTATTGAGCGGGTTGATAACTGGTTTGTTGCAATGCAAGCGATAGAAGAGAATGCGTCGGCAATTCAGTCTGCTGAGCTGTACTCGTTAAAGGCATACAGTTTATTCCACCGACAAGCTTATCGTGATGCAGCCAAAGCAATGGAACGTGCTGTTGAGTATCAGAACACTGAGCAAAGAGAACGCTTTTTACTCGCCTTGTATCAGCAACAAGAGGATTGGCATAATGCTAATCGAGTACTGCGCTGGTTGGTTTCTCAGTATGCGGAAAACGCTGAATATTGGGAAAAATATGCTTACTCATTCTTAAAATTAGATCAGGAAAAGCAAGCGGTGAATGCATTAGGTAGTGCTTATAAAGCGAATCGTCTGCCACAGCAAAGTATGATGTTATATGCACAGTTATTGTTGCGTTTTCATGCGCCTGATCGCGCGATACAAGTACTAGAGCAACACCCTCAACTCAGTGATCATCCCCGTTATCAACCCTTGCTGACGCAAAGTTATTTATTAGCCCGTGATAAAGTTAAAGCAGCAGAATGGTTAGCAAAATCAGAGAAAAAAGATACTTATGCGCTACAGGGCCTATTAGCTTATCAGCAAGGTAACTGGCAGCAGGCTGCCGATTTGTTTAAACGACTAGAGGCAAGTCATGAAAATAATCATTACTGGTTGTTGCTCGCTGCCATTAGTGAGTTTGAATTAAAACGTTGGGATAGCGCGAGAGATTCTTTTCAGCGTCTAGCTGGTACCCGTTACCACGAACTGGCGACGCAATGGTTAAGCCAAATCGACTATTTAACCCGTGAGTAATTTAATCAGGCTCAACCGTAACCATAAAGCGCTCGCTAGTGATCCATTGGCCAGCGCTTTATGGTTACTTGAAGTGATAGTGAATGAGTTATTGTTTTTTCAAATGATAGAGTGTGGCTAAATCACCGGTGATTTTTTCGCCGTTGATATCCAATTTCATCAAAATATTCTCTCCTACGAAATATTGGTTAGCAGAGTCGGACCCATCTTCTAAGGTAATCACGCTACCATTTTTATCCCAGTGGAATTTCCCTGTGCTAGTCAAGGGTTTAGTTTCCTCATCCGTTTGATAAATTTCAGTTAGGGTGTAGGTTAGATCGTCATTTAGAGTCAAGGTATATTCTATTCCTGCGCAGTCGGCGCAAGGAAGGACACCTTGATAAGTGCCTTGCCAATCAAGGCTATTATAAGCGGTGTGCTCTGAGGTAAAGGTTTCATCGATTGCCGCCTCTGTTTGTGAGCCATTGTGTGAGGAGATCGCAGGCTCTGTTGTAGCCGCCGTTGGCTCGGTATTATCACAGCCAGCCAACATTAATGTCAGTGCACTCAGTGCGAAAAATGTTTTTTTCATCATGCCTTTCCTTTATCCATACTCAAGTGGTTGTTGATGGGGTTATTATTGCGGTCATTTATGTTGAGCGAGTCAAGGAGGCGTCATGTTTTTGATATAAAGCATCAGAGAGGTATGATACCTCTCTATGGTTTTAGGCTGGCTATAGCTTTAAAGTGGCTATAGCTTTAGACCGATTGTGACTTTAGTTTGGATAGTATAAAGCTAGTCGAGAATACCAGAAGATTGGAATGTTTCTAGCTTGGCCAGATAAGGAGAGAGGTCAGCAATATTGTTTTTTAACCACTCACGGTTGTAATACGTATCGAGATACCGATCGCCACTATCGCACAGTAACGTCACAATGGATCCACGTTCGCCTCGTTGCTTCATTTCGCTGGCCAATAATAATGCGCCGTATAAATTAGTGCCTGTTGAAGCACCAGCCTTTCTACCTAAGATGGTTTCTAGCCAATGAATGGTCGCAATACTCGCAGCATCTGGGATAACTCGCATTTCATCAATGACATTTGGAATAAAGCTGGGTTCAACTCGCGGCCGGCCAATTCCTTCAATTTTACTGCCGCATTCTAAGGTCAGCGCATGATTGCGGGTGTGATAATAGTCAAAAAAGACCGAGTTTTCTGGGTCTACCACGCATAGTTTAGTGTTGTATTGTTGATAACGAATGAATCGACCAATGGTAGCCGAGGTTCCTCCCGTTCCTGGGCTCATCACGATCCAAGTAGGAATCGGATATTCTTCTTTTTGCATTTGTTTAAAAATGCTATCGGCGATATTGCTGTTTCCGCGCCAGTCAGTGGCTCGCTCAGCATAAGTAAATTGGTCCATATAATGGCCATTTAATTCTTGAGCTAGTCGATGAGATTCCGCGTAAATCTGATCAGTTCGCTCAACTAAATGCGCTTTGCCACCATAAAATTCAATTTGTTCAATTTTTTTATGCGCAGTACATTTAGGCATGACGGCAATAAAAGGCAAACCAAGTAAGCGAGCAAAATAAGCTTCAGAAACGGCAGTACTTCCAGATGACGATTCAATAATTGGCGTATCAGGGCCAACCCAACCATTACAAATAGCGTAAAGAAACAGAGAGCGAGCTAAGCGATGTTTAAGTGACCCTGTTGGATGGGTACTTTCGTCTTTAAGATAAAGATCGACGCCAGAAATACAGGGAAGGTCGAGTTTGATTAAATGCGTATCAGCAGAGCGTTGAAAATCCGCTTCTATCTTACGAATCGCATTGTTAATCCATTGATGATCGGTACACATAGGGTTCTTCCTAATTATCTTGCACGTTAATTCACTCTCAACTGTCCATAAATGGATCAGAAAGTCATGAGAATATATAGGTAATTTAACCTCATGTTGTGGAGAAAAGGTTGGTTAATTTACCTGTGTTTTGCTACTTTTATAGAAATATTTTCTATCACTGGGGGTATGTCATTGGATAAAGTGGATAGGCAATTATTATCGATGTTGCAAAAAGATGGGACGTTATCACTCAATGAATTAGCCGAAGCGGTCAACTTGACCACAACGCCTTGTTGGAAGCGTTTAAAAAAACTAGAAGAATCGGGAATTATTAAGCAACGAGTGGCTTTACTTGATCCTGAACAACTAGGCTTGTCATTTATTGCCTTTGTGATGGTAAAAACCAATGATCATTCGCATGAGTGGTATCAAGGTTTTGCTGAAACCGTGTCTGAATATCCGGAGGTGATGGAGTTTTATCGCATGGCAGGGGAGTATGACTACATGATGAAGGTACTGGTCAAAGATATGAAGCACTTTGACCAGTTTTATAAAAAGCTCGTTAACCGAGTGGATGGATTAAATAATGTGACCTCGACCTTTGCGATGGAGTCTTTGAAATACACCACCGCTTTACCGCTGTAATATGCTATACCCAAACAACTTGGAGTTGCTGGTAGGCGGCAAGTGAGTGACAAATTTGTCTGGAACAAATTTGAACAGCCGTAGGCTGGCCTTTGGTGAGGGCCACGGATGGCTCTCATCATCCCCATGAGCATAGACAGGCTATGTGATTGGGGTGAAAGAATGTAGCCAACACCCCTGCAGCTTCAAGTAGGAAGGGTATATTACTTAAAGCGCATTACGCCCTCTTGGATAGCGGTGGCAACTAAATCACCTTTCTGATTATAGATTTCACCTCGGACTAAACCACGTGTACCACTGGCGGTAGGGCTTTCAATTGCGTATAGCAGCCATTCGTCCATCTTAAATGGTCGATGGAACCAAATAGAGTGATCGATAGTGGCAACTTGAAATTTCGGTGTCATTAATGACACTTCATGAGGATGTAACGCAGTGACTAAAAAACCCCAGTCGGAGGCATACCCGAGTAAATATTGATGGATCAATGGTTCATTGGGTACTTCGCCATTCGCACGGATCCATAAATACTGTTTTGGCTCGGCTTTGTGTGGTTTGAGTGGGTTGATGACCGTGACTGGGCGCATCTCAATCGGCTTTTCACCACAAAAAATATTACGAACAGATTCTGGCAATTGGTGGGCAATTTGCGCAGCCAATTCAGATTCTGAGGCAAAGTTTTCAGGCCCCGGAACATCAGGCATGATTTTTTGGTGTTCAAATCCAGTAGCGTTGATGTGGTAAGAAGCGGTGAGATAAAAGATAGGTCGACCATTTTGAATGGCTTTCACCCTTCGGGTACTAAAGCTTCTTCCATCACGCAGGTTTTCAACATCATAAATAATTGGTTTTTCAGGGTCGCCGGGATACAAAAAGTAGCTATGGAAGGAGTGAACGGTGCGATCAGAATCGACCGTGTAACGTGCAGCAGAGAGCGCTTGACCAATGACTTGCCCGCCATAGACCTGGGGTAAACCAAGGTTTTCGCTTTCTCCTCGGTATAAACCTTCTTCAAGCTTTTCAAGCTGTAGCAGGCGTAATAATTCGCTTAATGGTTGACTCATGACCCTCACCTAATGATGGTTGCTTGCAGACTAAAATTCGTTTACGACTTAAGTCGGAATCGCTATTTTGTGAAAGAGGTCAAATCGTTGTCAAGAGAGAATTGACGTTATAAAATATGTTGAAACGATACTTGTACAACAAGACGTCACAGCGCTGTAGTTTGCTCTCTTCTCTCTTGTGGCAATTGACTTAACATGTTTCTTACCTGACGGGCAAAGCCAGAGTAACCGATTAAACGGGCCATTTCATCATAGGTTACTAACCAACAAACGGAATTTGGTGCACTACGGCAAAGATTTGTTGTCAAAATTGGTCCATACTTAACAAGCCCTAGTTCAATGGTTACCATGGATAGGTATAAGGAGCGGGTATGGTATTGTCCATCTTTCAATTTATGATCACCATCGTATTGGCCATGGTTTGCGGACAAACCATTGGCTTGAGTTCCCATGAGCTGCCATTCATTGCTTTACTGATTCCGGTCTTGTGGGTGCTTCCTCGCAGTGGTTTGGCTGGTCTTGTGCTGCTGATCGGCATGGCAACGTATGGCATCACATTGGCGCATCAACCAGCAGCATTATCGGTCAGTATGTGGGTCGTGTTTCCCCTGATGATGGTTGCTTTTTCACGGGCAAGTAATATGGGCATTATGGCCGTCAGTGGGTTGATTTTACTGACCTTGCAAGTAGGGATAATGGTTACCCAGTCGGCAGAAAAATTAGATGGAACGCCCAGTATGACCTTTTTGCAGTTACTTTCCGTGATGGCTATTTGGTGGGCTGCCAATAGTTGGAAATTCTCTCCACATCGTCATTGGTGGGCGTTAATTTTGCTTGTTCCATTATGGATTGCGGAAGCAACGTTTGCTGTTTTGCTGGCTTTGTGCATAACAGGACTTCTCGCTATCATCAGTCAGTTAGTCAAAGCGTCATCATTTCAGTGGGCCAAATTACTCTGTTGGACGTTGCCATCAATTGCATTTATGGCTGTCGTTATTTCTCCGGCCATAGAGGTACCTAATTCTGTTTTTGTGGTTTGGCTATGCTTACTATCCACCGCTTGGATGACGGACTATCTATTAAAAAGTACCGAAGAACCAATATCTTGATCGAACCGCCGTATTCAAACGCTATATTTTAGGCGAATTGTTCAATTGCTGGTCAGTTAATTCATTGAGTATGCTTTTCTCAGGATTTAGGGTTGCAATAGTACTAGGGATGCCTGATAATTCACGCACTCTTTAGCCAACGCGTTAAAGTGAACTATGGAGGCTCTGGTCCTCCCGCAACACTAGTTCGTGAACTTGGTCAGGTCCGGAAGGAAGCAGCCACAGCGAATGACGTGTGTGCCGGGATGTGGCTGGGGCTTCCACCCTTCTTTTCATATTGTTGTAGATTTATAACAAAAATCATGCTGCTATCTTCGGCTAAACTAAGAAATCATCTCACTTATACCACATTCGTAAGTTTATCAACTTGAAGAACGACGCTATTATTCGTACTCACTTCATAGAATTCGATTTCTATTTTTACCTCCAATACAATCCGCACATTAAAGAGTTTATTTCTCAACCATTGAGCTAACTGCCGTGGCTAGCTGATTTCTGCCCCATTTCGTGACAGCACACACTTCAATTTGATTCTGTACAAACATGCATGCAATGCTTATATGCACAATCAAGTACTCGGGTGTGTTATGAAAACAAGTAAAATCTATGCAGAAAAAGCAGTGTCATCAAGCGAAGCTAGAAAGCATTTTAAAGATTGTTTATCAGGGGAGCCAGTCGTAGTTTTATCGAATAATGAGCCTGCTGGTTATATGATGAGCGCCGCTTTTTTTGAAGGACTGATAAAAGCTTTAGAAGGCAAGAATGCTGACTCTGTTTCATCATTTAGGCCAATGAGTGCTCGCTTAGAAGTCATTGCTGATCTGAATGCTCAAGCATTAACAGAGTTTAATGAGAGTATTTTGGGTGAGTTTCAAGAGTGAGTAAGTCATTAAATATTAGAATTTTTAAGCATAAGATCTTAGTTAATTCACTTACTGAAAGCGAGCTTCAATCTTTGACTAAAGACTTTAGACACTATAAGGAGACTGGTCAAAAACCAGATTTTTTTGGGCGAGATGAAGCTTATGATCATCCCAATACATTACCGATCTTGAAGTCAGAGGAAGTTAGGCACATTGACTTAGCTGCTAGTGATGCTCCGTTCTTAAGTTCTACCCAATTTTACCAAACGAGTGATAAACACTTAGTGTATTGCCAAGGCTGGAATGACCTTAGTTGTTTTCTGTTAATCGCCATTCTTGCACCTGACGCTCATGAGCAAGCCCGTAATCGAACTATCATGCATAACTTAGGTTTGATAGCTGAAAAATTTAGGCAGCAATTCTAAACCGTTTTGTCCAAGGTCGTTAAGGGGGATACAACACGAAAATGCCCCAAAGCAATTCACAGTAAATACTCATGCACTGTCTATTATTACTACTTTCTCCTACCAGAAGTAATACGAAGTCACCAATCTAGGGGTTATTAAAAGTTACTATGAGCAAGTGTGGGCTATTCGTTTGAGCTTGAAGTCCGAGTAGTTATAGGAATATTCAACGCCTGATGCCTTTTCTACAGTATAAAGATAGTTGTCTTGGAATCGATTCAAAGCACTTACGTTTTGCTTAGCCCCTTCTGAAGAAGTAAACATTCCGTTGATGTAGACAAGCTGGAGTTTATCGACATTATTTTCACACTGAGCGGCACTCGTACTAGCATAAAATAGTGACATCAAACCAAGAATAGTCGCGCGCTTTTTCATCTCACCGCCTCCTCTGCCATTGTCCCTACACACGGTTGCTCAATCGTTAAAATCGCATCAAGATCGTGTTCCATCTGTTCGAAAATACGTTCTTTACCGTTTCGGTAGGTTAACGCTCTGTACAAGGTATCGGCATGCAGCTCTAGTGGCGTAATTTCAATAACACCTGTTTTTAGCAACTTCTCCGCACACTCTTCCAAGACCAAAATTTCATTGTACTTTTTAGTCGCATCCTCAACTGACAACTGGATGGATTTATCAAACGCAATTTCATTGATATCGGTATATTCAAGACCTAGGCTAATGGCCAGTTGAACAATTTGGGGGTTTTGATACGCCTCTGTTACAGCCACTTCGTAACTATCACGAACTCCATTGTTATCTTTATCAACTCCCGCAATTGCCTCGGGAGATTTAGGGTCTAAATCTGGGTCTGGAGATGGTTCTAAGTCATCGAGTAAACGCCAAGTGCCAGACTTAGAAGGGTACTCTCCTTGAACCCACCACTTAGCTAGGTAAATATCTCCTTCAAAGTTCACGGCTGAACCTCCTGCATAAGGTGTTTCATGCTCATAGTTGTCAATCGTATCTGCATTGATGTGAATCCAGCCATCCCAAGAGATATCGTTTACTACTGGCTCAGTTCCTTGTGTCCAATAGGAAGATACAAATGACTCTCCAAGGTGAGTGACTAGATCTCCCGAATTGTAAATAGTATCTTTATTCCATGGCTCCATCGCATGTGCTACCAGTGGGATACTTAAACTAACCGCTATCGCAATAACGTGTTTTTTCATATTTCATCCTTAAATACTATTTCAGCGCCTTCTTTAGAGGATGAGTAGGAAACTTGATGTAACAAGAGACATACTCATCAAATAGATAAATTGAATCCCCGGAATTATTTAGCGTTACGCCAGACTGAATCGTTAAGATAAGGAAGTGTCTTTGCTTATCTGAACATCTATTGGGGTCGCTTATTAGTATTTTTATTAACAGTCGGATACACGAATCAATAGAAAGGTATATCTGAACACCAAAGAGTAATCTTTGGATGGGATTAACTTAGTCAGTAAAATTTCATCGACAAGGCTGAGTGAGCAAAAATATTCTTAAATGTGATCTAAATCTCTAAGTTGTGGGTAATCGTTCTAAAGCTGTTCAAGCCATTATCCATTTCATAAAGACGGGCCACTTTCTCCATTTATATATAAATATCAAAAAGTGGCTAAACCAAAGCTGCGCTTTGAAGAAGCTCGGTTTATTCATGAGCACAGCTCATGTTTGTTTTCTTTGAGTTTCTTACTTGCTTTAAGTTTTCATGCTCAAGAATTCTCAGCCTAGGTGACTAGGCTGCGTTTTTAGACAACACTCTGGGAAATCAAATCTTTCATTTCGTCTTTAGTAATGGTACCTGGCATCAAGGCGTTATAGCTAAGACTTCGCTTCTTGGAGAGAAGTCTATTGAGGTTAGCGTCAAACGATGCGTCCTTATATTTGGGATGAATGGCCATTGGTATGTACACATTAACATCCTTCTTTTGTCCTATACGGAATGCACGGTCTGTGCTTTGGTCTTCTACTGCTGGGTTCCACCACCGTGTAAGGTGGATGACGTGATTGGCCGCAGTTATAGTTAAACCAACACCTCCCGCTTTTGGTGACAGCAGCATGACATCAAAATCGCCCACAGCGCCGCTCTGGAAATCATCTACATATTGTTTTCGTGTATAACCATCGACCGAGCCATTGATTCTGTGCGGCCTAGAAGGGAGTTGATATCGGTGCTGTAGGTAACCTGAAAGATATTCTTGGACATCAATAGCTTCGCAGAACACTAAAGCCTTTTCTCCAGACTTATGTACATTGTCTAAGATTTCTATTAGTGCAGTAAGTCTTGCGGAACGTTTAACTACTCCGTCGGTTATACCGTTTCCGTCAAACTCTTCTGCGATAAGCGATGCTCTTCGGATTTTTTGTATCGTCTCTAGAACGCCACCAGCCATTCCTTTTCTCAATTGTGCATCTCGAACGATGTTTTCATACTCCGCTGCTTGTAGCTCAGGCATAGGTTTAGCCACTTGATGGATGAGTTTTTGAGGAAGTCCCTCAAGATGATCTTCTTTTAATCTCCTAAGCATCAGCGGGGGATTACTTTTTTCTACCAGAAGAGACTTAAGTCTTTGAGCTTCAGAAGGGTCACTTTCTGCTGGTTTAGCATATTCATTATGGAACTGGCTGAGTGAACCGAATAAACCAGGCTGAGCGGTGTCGACAATGCACCATAAATCTTTCAGCTCATTCTCTACGGGAGTGCCAGTGAGCATCAATGTGAAATCAGAAGACAATGATTTTGCCATTTCAGTCATACGAGAGACTGGGTTCTTAATCTTTTGGGCTTCATCAAAGATGGTGATTCCCCAGTCAATTGAGAGAAAGTATTTGATCTTGTCTCTAAGCGTTTCATAGGTAGTTAATACCCAGCCACTACCTGACAATAGTGAGTTGCGTTCCACTACACTGTAAGTCTTTATGTCCCTCATTTGAGCTCCAAACGCCTCAAATACATCACCCAGCCCTCCTTCCTCTATATGGAGACTAGCTTCGTCGCGCCAGTTTTTAAGCAATCCAGAAGGCGCTACGATGAGAAACGGTTTGGTAGGGTAGTGGTTATCATTCATGAGCTCCTTAACTGATGCCAGGAACGCTAATGCCTGCATGGTTTTGCCTAACCCCATATCATCAGCGAGCAAAGCACCTATCGAGCCTGATTCCCAATGGTCAGCTAACCATTCAACACCAAACTTTTGATGCTCATACAGTGATTTTGTTTTGAGTGCTTTTGGTAGTTTAGGCAGCTTCGGCCTAGCATTATGCTTTATGACCTCAAACTCTACTTCTTCAATATTGTCTTTCACGATTGGAGCCAGAACTTCAAGTGGGGCATCGGGAGGCCCTATATGCTCGTCAAAGGGCTTAAGTATTTTTATAAGTAGGTTTTTGGTTTCCAGTGATACGGGGACACGTTGTCCTTCAAATGATATTTCAGAGACTTCATTGTCTAGCGCGATGTTTATTTCACCTAGAAGGTGCTTCATTTCATCAACTGTAAAATTCACCAGAAGATCATCTACCGGAAAAAATAGTCTTTCATCGTCATCAGGTACCCAGTCTCCTTCCCGTTTTGCAACATATGCGCAAAGTTTGGGTGACCAGACACCAATTGTGTCGATTCGCTGGCTAATGAAGTCGGGGGTTTCCACAAAAATGGAATCAAGATCCTCAGGGTTATCTTCCAGATCTAAACGTTCATTAATGATCTTATGTGGATTTGAAACGAAAGCTAACCTCTCTTGACTATCTTTCGTCTGATAATCTTTTATTACGCTGAGGACTTTTTGCACTCTAAGGGGAAGAACAACATATACGCCATTGCCAATGGCATAATTCGACCTTGTTGTACTCCAGGCCTTAAAGTGATCCTCAAATTTCTTCTGCCTAGCTTTAGGTATCGCATATTCAACATCAGATTGCCCCTGAATATCCCAGTCTTTTGTAGGATTTGATTTGATTAATAATGGATTAAAAATCCCGTGCTCTTTGATATCTAAAGTAACCCTATCTGCGCGACATATGGTGATATTTTGCAGTTGACCATCCACAACAGAATCGTCAGGTAACAGCTCTTTTATTTCTCCCCATCGAACGAACCTTTCATCTTGGTCTAGTATGTTAGTGCTGTTAAATTGGTCAATCTTAGTGATGATGCTGTAGAGTGGATCAAGGATTAACTCAGTTTGTCCTCTATGCTTTAATTCTATTCCAGCGACCTTGGCTCCCATCATTGGCCTGCCTTCAGGAGCCATTAGTCGATATGACAATTGAAAATTTGGCTGGCTAATTAGCCCTTTAGCTACAATTTTAACTTTGGCGTGTGATACTGGAGGAAGGCACAGTTTTTGGATCTCTACTTCAGTAAGTGATGCAATGAATTGATCAGAGCAAGTTATCCCAGCGTCGCTTATAAGTGGAGTTGGTACATCTTCTATGCCACGAAACAAGGGATCCACGACAACATGCGTGTCACCCATTATTAAGCTGTATCTAGACCATTGGCTAGGAGGTAAAATCAAACCCTCATGACTAACCTGAAATAGAAAACCGTCGTCGTTTTTTTGCCATGTGAGTTGAGCGGTTCTAGACATGCATATACTCCTTGTTGGACACCGAAACTCCTGTTAAATCATTAATTAGTTGTGAAAGTTTATACTGCCACCTACCATTTTCACTACCAGTGTGAGGGCCAGTGTAGTCAGCCCAATTGACCAAAGATTCCCTGTGGTAACTCTTCAAATAAAGTTTGGGTCTTTTATTGCTGTTATCCCATAACCTGTAGCTACCTACATGGCTCCACTCTGTAATCATTACACCATTGATTACCATTATCAGTGCACTATGATGTGGCTGAGCTCCTGAAAGTGTTGCATAAGTATTACGACCACCTTGTAGAAAGCTGTTTGCTTCGGCATAAGCACGAGTTCCCAGTGCTACCCATGCTTCTTGAATATGTCCTTTCTTTAGATAAGCATTCCAAAATCGCTTCCTGTATCTCCAGTGCTTATCAGCAGTTGAGTCCGTCTTAGCGACATGGCTTAGTAAGTTGAAGAAATCATTCATGGTGTTCTCAACCATCCAGCCTTTTATCACATCAAGAGCCAATGAATGGACACCATGCCATTGCTCGGTTGATGTACGTGGATCGCCATATTGTTGGAGGAAGAAATCAGTGAGAAGTTTTTTTATCCTAGATGAAGCTTGGTGGCGAGAGTATGAAGTCAGTAACCCTTGTGCGAGTTGGACTCTTAGTAATGGATACTTGAATGAGTCATCTTTTTCTATGAAAAAATCTAAGCATGCAGAAATGAGCTCTATCTGAATTTCTTCGCTATACGTGCTTAAATCTACTTCTAGTCGCTTTAGGTAAAATAAAAGGGATTCGATTGCGAAACGACCATACTCTAGTCCCATAGAAAGCTTGTATTGGGTAAAAGTTGATTGGAACCCTTTGCTTAATAGCTGTTCACTGCACTTTTTGTGACTGTGCCTATCCAAAATACGGGAATTTAATATCCACTCTTTTATTGTGTTTAGTTTTGTATGTTTATTTGTCTCGACAAGTTCGTAAAGTCCTGAGCGTAAGGGCTCAAATTGTTCTGAATGTAAAGGATATTCTTGAAGAAATGCATGAATAAAAGGTCTAACAGCCTCTGGTTTCGATGATTCGCCGAGATGTGTAAACAGGATGGTTATATAGGTTTCATTTTCATAAAGTGGAGGGTTACCATCCACAGATAACATGAAAGCCCAAGGTAGCAAATTCATCTCTTTTCGGCTTAAATCAAGTGATAAGGATTGATGCTGAAATGACTTTAACAGTTTACGGTACACGGCTTGGATATCAGTGGCATTCGGGATAGGAACAGTTGTAAAGCCGTGACGTTCTCTAAGTTTCAGCGCCTCTTTCTTGAGGTGCGATAGAGAAATATCTGGAGCAGTTCTTGAACCGAGAGTTGTGAAGTCATTAAGGTAGTCTTTCAGAGACACTATCTAACTCCCTTTTCGATAAAAGCTTTTTGTGGGGCAGTTAGCGTAGGTGGCGTCATTATGAATCGCAAATCGATTCGACGATTCGCACCATCTGGTGTTGGTGTATCGTGGTCATGGCCCTCAACTGGACGTCCCTCGCCATACCCACTTACTGAGAAAACGGGTTGCCCCGAAGTATTTTGGAGGGTCTCTAGTACGCTTTTGGGTACAACTAGTCGATAAGCCGCGATGGCTCTGTTAGCAGAGAGCTCCCAATTGTCTTTCATTCGACTGGATCTCATTGGGACATTGTCAGTATGCCCTTCGATGAATATTGCGTCTACTTTACCTCTTGTCTCGTTGAGGTTTGGGCATGAGTAATCATTGGGAGGATTTGCAGCATAGCAAGGTATAACTTCATTCAGGACGCTCCCGATGACTTTTAAATTATTAGTATAATGTTCACTCAGGGTGTCTGCTGCGGTCTTGAATAGCACGGCTTTTTCAGTAAGCCTAAGCACGCCATGGTGAGTATCAATTTCTACTTCAATATTTTTTTTTGCAAGTTTGAGTCTCAGATTTTGTAGCAGTTCAGTTCTTACCTGTTCTGTGTTAGTTAATTTCCGAACAACTTCTTTACGTGCTTCAGTAACCTCGTTTTGCTTTTGTATAGCGTCTTGAAAGTTGATGATAAATGCGACGAGTGTAATGATGAATACGAGAAGCAATCCAGACATCATATCGGATACAGAAATCAGGTAACCAGCACCTTCATCTTCCAAGAGTTCATGGTGTTCGTTCATAAGTTACCTGTTTATTGATCAGACTGAAGTTGTTTCGTGTAATTGTGAATGTTGGCTTTGAATCCTTTTAGTTTCTCTTCTGCTGCGTTTGAGATAGAAATAATCGAGGACTCAAAGATATCCGTTTTCCTATCCAGATTATCTTCTAAAGACTCAATCGCATCAGCGATTTCTTTGGTTGCGGCAGCGAGACTCTGAACAACTTCTGAGGCATGTTTGTCTAATCCAAGAATATAATCATCAGTTTGAGAAGCATAACGTTCAAGGCCACTGCTTACATTTCTGAACAAGTTTTCTAGAGTAGTGTCTAGATCAGAGAAGCGCTCTTCGTACTCATTCCAAACTTGGGTCATTTGTTCCTGAACTTCACGTAATGTGCTCAAGGTTGAGTCAACACTACTTGTAGAGTCAGCAAGCTTAACGGAGGTGTTGTTTAATGACTGGATATAATTTTGGAATGTCTCGGCTGTTCGCTGAAAATCTAGATTGGTTTGGTTTGCTTTTTCAGAAAGTTCACCAATGACTCGGATCGATTCAGAAATATCACTGTATAGAGTTTTATTAGCATCGGTCATAGCTTGGTAGTGGGAAGCTGTATCAGTTAACTTGAGAAGGATGTTATCAAACTGCTCTAACCCTTGTTGGAGGTTGCTAGCTAATTTTTGTGATGCGTCATCCAGTTGTTGGGTTACACTATTTATCGATTTTTCTACGCTATTTAGCAATGAATTGACGGCTTCATCAATTCCCTCGTTGATTTTTGCACTGCCTTCAGTCATTGCCGTTGACATGCCTGAAACTGCGTTTTGTGCGGCTTTTTGCATCTCATCCTGACCTTTCGTTAAGGACTCAACTTGAGATTCTAAACTGTCGCTCATGGTTTTAATGGTTGAAGCGAACGCTTTCATTTCTTCACCCGCCGCACCAGCAATCTTATCTGCAAACTCGCCCATAACTTTTGACACTGTCTCGTCACTAGCTGATTTTTGATCAGTTCTAAGTTCGTCTATCGCACTTATCATTGGCTGGGTTACGTGCTGTTCAATTACTTGACCGAGGGATACTGCGAGATCATTGGCAAATGTTTGTAGCGCTAAAGATTGCTTTTGAGATTCCGCTAGATTCTTACTCGCTAGGCGCTCTGCTGAGAAATACTCTACACGAGCATCTAAAGCTGAATTAAGTTTTTGGCAAGTACTATTGAACAGATGGGTGTAGCGCTTTTCATATGCGGAGAAGACTAATGACGTAAGCAAGCCAACGATAGAAGTAATAAAGGCAAGTGAAGCACCATCAAGAAGAGTATTTAAGGCCTCTTTTGCATCTTTTATGTCGTTTGAGTTTAGACCAGGTGCTGCGAGTGATATCCCAACGGTTAGACCAATGAAAGTACCGACGATCCCCAACCCAGTAAGAATATTAGGTAATGCGTTGTAATAACGGAGGTTGATATTGGGTAGTAAAAGATTCTTTGGGTTAAAATATACAGCAGGGAGGTGTGTGTTCATGATGACCTCCTTATCGCCATCGAAATCTTCACCTGGCAGCAACAATGTTTCCTCAAACTCTCTCCAAGAGTCTTTTAAATATTTGTCTTCGTTCATCCATTCGCGGAGTTCGTAGTAGTACTCAGGGAACTCTAACTTGTTTTTTGGTGTTGCATTGGTCTGCTTGAGGGCGTTGTGCATTGAGCCACTGACTGGAGAAAACCTGAGCCAAAAGCTGATAGCCGACCAAATCGCAATGGCGATAATACCGCCGCAATATAAAAAAATGAATTCGGTTGAAGTGATGAAATTCATCACATTGCTTAAGTTCGCGCTCATCAAAATATCCTAGCCAATTCTGCTGTGTTGTCGCATTACAATGCGCTGATGTTATTATCATTCAGTGTCATATTAAAGCAGGCTGCATATGAGCGCCAAGCAATAAGCTTAACTTTTTTGTGAGGAAATAGGCTTTTTGTATCGCTTCTGCTAGGCAGTGCAAAAAAGCCACTTTCTCCATTTATATATAAATATCAAAAAGTGGCTAAACCAAAGCTGCGCTTTGAAGAGAGTCGACTCCTTCATGAGCACAGCTCATGGGTTACTTCTTACCAATTCTTAAATTGGCTAAGAATTGGTAAGAAACCTCAGGCTAAGGGGTTAGCTTGAAGGCAGTTGAGAGAAAATAGGTACTTAGCTATTCATTAAGGTACAACTCTGCACAAGTGCCTGTTCAGGGCTTTGCTTACAACGGTGACAATAACAAGGGTGGTTATTTAGGTCGCCAAATTTACTGTACCACTACACTTTTTCTCATCAGAATAAAGAGCGTTAGAGTGATTCGTCTAACGAGCTTCTGTCCAAAATCTTGTTACACGTATCCTTATCGGTTTTCCAATGCATACAGTTGTCTACGGGCATCGATCTGGTGTTACAATTGATTGAAATTTTGGCGTGGGGAATCCGCCACCGGTTAATCATAATGGTCAAACGTTTAAAATAGTGGTGTCGGATGTTAAAGCGTGGGGTTAATTTGAGATTTCACATGATGGATTTATTTAAAAAAGGAGCATTTAGAATGAGGCATAAACGTACCTTCACTGTATGTTTGATGGTGGTGTCAGCTCATACAATTGCTTCTGATTATCGCTTATATGCTTCGGATTATTCTGTGAGCACGAAGAAAGAAAAATTTGCAGCTTATGTTTTGAAAGATAATCCATGTATTATTGTATATGAATTTAAAACAGAGAAGTCAGTTCAATATTGTGAACTGGGCAATAAAGAGAAAAATGCAAGCTCTGTGAGTGGTGATGTATCATTAACTAACTTACAGCGAGACTATCCGACAGCTTATGTTATGGATATAAGCATGTGGAGCGGTGACGTATCTTTTACCGTAGCAACTCCGTGGTCCGATCTATCGTGTACCATTGATGTTAAAGATCAGGAGGTGGAGTGTGAGGTTGCTAAATAAATTATCGCCCAATCTTGCATTTTTCTGATTGAAGTTTTCATACATCAGATGGTGTATCAAGTGCTTATGTTCGATGATTTATGTTCGTGCAACCTGAAACCGTCGAAAGTGTTGCTCACCCCAATCCCATCGTCTGTCTATCCTGATGGGTATGTACTCACCGCCCGCCAGCAACTGCAAGTTGTTTGGGTCGCGAATCATCAAATAAATATAGGAAATATTGTGCTTAACCAAACGACGGCCTTAAAGTCAGTGTTAATACTCGCTGCTTCATCATTTATATTTGGTTGTGCTGAAACACCAAACGAATATATCAATCTAAAAGGAAAGTATGCCGACGATTATGAGCTGGATGCTGATGATTACTCAGTGCCGAGCCGCTTCCTTTACCCTTTAACGTGGGTTAAACCTGAGCATAGGGCGAATAACCTAGATAATTATTTTTATGATACTAAAGAGAGCCATAAGTTGGTTAACACTGCTTCAGTGATGACCGTTGCTGGTGCTGCACTCGGAAGTCTCTCACCTTTTGAAGCTGGTATGCAGTTATTAGCACAACAAGGGGTAAGAATGGGCTATAGCGCGAGCTTGGGTAATCAAATGCTTTATACAATAAAAAAAGTCGATCATGATCAAGATTTGGATGCACAAGCGCAAGCGTTAAATAAAATAGCGATTAATACGGTAAAAGCTGCCATGGGAAGTAACGCAACGGAATGGTATCACAATGAAGGTGCAGATAATTTCTACTTGCTTGATTACACAAGGGTAGAAGGTTCCAATGACGTCAGTTGTAACGCGGTTTACTCTCCTTGTTATGCCAACACAGACCGAATTCCCATGCTAATTAGAGACAATAATGGCTATATCCCACTGGTACCACAATATGGAGATTATATGGTGGCTCAAACATTTTTGCCTTTGGGGTTTCCAATCGAAAAATTAAAATTCTCTGGGGATGACAATATACAGCAAATTCTTTATGTGCCAGCGATGAAATTGAATCAACAGCAAGATTTGTGGAAAAAAGAGAATTTGGACTATTTCGAAGATTGGTATAAAAAGGAACGCGTGTCGGTCAATCCATATATAAAAGATCTGAGTAACGGTGCCGTTATGTATTTTAATCCGCATATAACGGCTAAACAAAAAGATGACCACTCGCTCTACCGAGTATTCGATTTAAAATAACTGTCCTGATTGGTTATCGAATTAACCGTTGCTAACGTATCTTCAAAGCTTGTTTGGCAACGGTTTTACTGAATGTATTCCCTTCTTACTTAAAGCTGCATCGGTGTTGGCTACGTTCGTTCATCTCTATCACATCGCCTGTCTATGCTCATGGAGATTATAAGAGCCATCCTTGGCTCTCACCAAAGGCCAGCCGATGGTTGTGTAAATTTGTTCCAGACAAATTTATCACTTACCGCCTACCCGCCACTCCAAGTGGTTTGGGTATACAAGTGGTTTGGGTATACCAGTGAATGTGTATTTTTTGATCGCGTTACATCGAAAAACGCCTTTATTCTGGTTGACATATCTCGCCAGCTTTGATGGCTTTAAATGTATTCCATAGCAGCCACAAAATCAGTAGGGTCAATCCCGCTAATAAAGTTCTACCCAGATACAAACTCACCGTTGACTGAGTTAATTCTGCATATCGCAACAAAGCAATATTAAAAGCAGCGACTGGGAATGAAAAAGCCCACGATGAAAGATAGAACCCGCCTTTTCTAAATTGATTGATATTCAGTAATAATAAAGTGGCGATAAAGAGTGCTACGGAAGCAAGTACTCTGGAAAAGATGGTCAGTTCAGGTACGAGTGAGCTGTAGGAGATAAAACCGATGGATGGTGGTGCTAACAGTATAAATAACATTGGCTTAAAACGTGCAGGCAATACCGCATGAAAAATGAGTCGATTAATAATGATGGTGAATAACACCAGCCAAAAGACGATACCAATGCTGAAAAAGAACCAACTTATTTCGATAAACCCGAGCTTAGCACCGGTAATAGGCGCAATGATGTTCCCAACCACGGGGATAAACCAACTCGGATTAGCGTGTTCGAGGCGGTAATGATCATGGTGGATCCAGCTATGCATCGCCCATAATGTGATTGATAACTGAACGATGGCTCCAATCCCCCATAATGTATAAGACAGTGATTCAAACGAGTGCCAAACGATAGAGAGAAGCAGCAAGCTGATTGAAAAGGCGGCAAAGAAATTAATTTTGATTGGGTGCTTAGTTTCTGCAATGACGGCATTGGGATAGCGAATGAGTTTTAAAAGATAAAGGCCGCTAATCAGTATCATTGCGGCACTGGCTAACCCGCTAGTAAAGGTGGTTAGCCAAGGAAAGAGTGTTCCTAGAGATTTTTGCCATACGATGGAAAAACCGCTTAGCCCCATGACGATAGAAAACATAGAAATAGGGAAGTGCATTAATCGGTTTTCTTCTTTTATAGCATCGGGTTGGTTTATCGATAACTTATTCATATCAAACCTTTTATTTAGTCGGTTGGCGTAAAATATAACGATTAACTCGGGTTCATCTAAGTCATGATTTATACGCGTTATAGTCGGTTTATCTTAGTGTTGACTGTAATAATTAGCAACAGCTAATTTAACATTATCTAAAATATCACGGTAGATTGAGTGCCTAACACGACGGATCATTTTTCTATGTCGCTATTTTGTATAAAATATAAGTTAATAGCATATGCTATTTATTTGCGGGAGAAAAGAGATTATGCTTATGGGTGAGCTTTATAAACTCAAGATAATAAGTGTTATATAAATCAAGGAGATAAAATGAATTCTATCGATATAGGAATCAATGAAGCGGATCGTATTGCGATCGCGGAAGGTTTGAAGCGTCTGCTGGCAGACAGTTATACACTTTATCTACAAACTCATAATTTTCACTGGAATGTCACTGGTCGGCAGTTTCGTGATTTACATTTAATGTTTGAGGAGCATTATACTGAGCTTGCAACGGCTGTGGACGATATCGCCGAACGTATTCGTGCATTGAATATTGTTGCACCGGGTACTTATAAGTCTTTATCTGCTTTAAGTTCAATTAAAGAAGTGGAAGAGATCCCACCGGCGATGGAGATGGTCAAGATTCTAACGCAAAGCCATGAGCAAGTGATTAGAACCTGCCGAGAAATCTTAAAAGCCGCTCAGGACGCGGGTGATGAATCATCGGCGGCTCTTATTTCTGACCGTATGCGTGTTCATGAGAAAACCGCATGGATGCTAAGGTCAATGTTGGTTGCATAGAGATTACTTGTGAGGTGTGGGGTAATGGGCCGTTATCCCACACTGCTGTTTTATCGGCTGCGATGCTAAGTGAAGCGTTATGGATACATTCAATCAGGCACCTTACCCAACTCTTACCATCGATATTTTAGAAAGTATTTCCGACGGTGTTTTTACCGTTGATGATCAATGGCGAATCAGCTTTTTTAATCGAGCGGCGGAAATGATTACTGGTATTTCCCGAGCAGAAGCACTCGGTCAATTGTGTTCTGAAGTCTTTAAATCCAGTATGTGTGAGGCCAATTGTGCACTGCGTTGTACTCTGCAAGATCAGACGCCAATCATTAATAAGCCCGGTTTTATTATTAACGCTAATGGCGAGCAGATCCCTATTTCTGTATCGACTGCGGTACTGAAAGATGCCAATGGCAATGTGATTGGGGGAGCTGAGACTTTTCGGGATTTGAGCGAAGTTGAAGCGCTAAAAAATGCGCTGCATGGTCAGTTTCGGGTCGGCAATTTTATTAGCTATAGCCCAACCATGCGCCAGCTTTTTGAATCATTACCCGCGATTGCGCAAAGCCCAATTACCGTTTTGATCCAAGGAGACACCGGAACGGGGAAGGAGTTGTTAGCGCGAGCGATTCACGAGATGAGTAGCCGTTCTGATCAGCCTTTCGTGGCGGTTAATTGTGGGGCACTACCAGACAATTTGTTGGAGTCTGAATTGTTTGGTTATAAAAAAGGCGCGTTTACTGGCGCGGCTCGGGATAAGCCAGGTCGATTCAAATTAGCAGAGGGCGGCACTTTATTTCTGGATGAAATCGGTGAAATTAGCCCTGCATTTCAGGTTCGATTACTGCGCGTTTTACAGGAGCAACAGTATGAGCCTTTGGGTGCCATTCGATCAGAAAAAAGTAGTGTAAGAATCATTGCCGCAACCCACCGGAACTTACAACAAATGATAGCTAATGGTGAATTCAGGCAGGATTTGTACTATCGAATTCATGTTGTGGATCTGAAATTACCTTCTTTACGTGAACGTAAAGAAGATATCCCACTATTGGTTGATCAGTTTATTCGTAAGTTTAATCAGAAACATCAACGTCATATTCAAGGTATAACTTCTGAAGCGCTTGCGTTGCTGATGGCACATGACTGGCCGGGTAATATCCGAGAGTTAGAAAATATGATTGAAAGTGCTTTTGTTTTATGTTCAGGCGAAGAGATTAATCCAGTGTGTCTGAAAACCGGATTAAGCTTGGCAACATCGCAAGATTCAGAGGAGCAAGACATTAATAGGGTACGTGAAGTGGCTGAAAGACGCTCTATTCAGGTTGCTTTAGAGCGTAATCATTACAATCGGGCTGCCACTGCCGACGAGCTTGGTATACATAAAACAACCTTATATCGAAAAATGAAATCATTAGGCATTCCTTTCCCCGAAAAAAATGGGCGCAATCGAATCATTCGCTCATAATTTATAGCCTTGCATTGGATGGTAGTAATGTATTAATCGATAACGACTCGGATTGCACTGGTGCAATCCGAGTGTTTTTATCGCTAGGCCCAAATATGCTTGTATGCCTTGGTGAGGCAAATCGTCTATGAGCAAAAGCAGAGTATATACGTCCGGTGTTGCTCGGGCTGACTTGCCGCTTCGTGATGGCGGCAAGTGGCTACCTCGTGATTATCGTGTTTATTTCAGAACATAGGCATTGCTAACCTGATCTAAACGATCATTGCTCAGAAAATCGACGGTTTCAGTTTGCATCTCAGTATGATGCGCTAAATCAGCATAGCCTGCGTCTTGCGGGGCAACAAAGGTTGAGTGTTTCGCTGTGCTGTTGAACTGAACAAAGCTTTTGGTTGTAGGTAATGGTGGCAACTGGGTTGAGTTGAGTTTATTTAAACTCAGCAGCTCAGCCAGAGGTTCTGTACCAGCGAATTGAGGGCTGAGGTACACCGCCGAATCGATTAGATTGGGAACCACGGCATCACCATCAACTGCAGAGAAATAGAGAGCCGTTGTGATTGGACTATGACTCAGTTGGGAGCTCACCACAGAGTAAGGATCAATGGTGTCGAGTAGAGTTTGCGCCGCATACGAGAACATCTGAAAACCAGAAGTAACTTGGGCAAGCTGCTCTTGGGTTGCCAAGGACGTGAACAAGTTATAGCAAGCAGAATCATCTAAGCTGGCACATTGTGCATCAGCAAACCCTTTGTATTCCGTGCTAGCGCTTAATGCAACGTTATGCTTGATTTGCGGGCCAAAGAATTCAGAGCCCAATAGCAAATTGGCAATTTGTCCGCCGGAGTTTTGAATAGCCGCGCCAGAGAAGCTGTATAGTGCATCGGCTGGAGTCGAGCCCAACGTTTTATTGCTCTCGGCCACTGCCGAGGTGCCAACAATACCGCCTAATGAATGTCCAAGCATGCGCACTTTTGATCCCGTTGCGACATTGATGCCAGACAGTGACGTCCCCGTGAATAGTGGCTGTGAAACGGTTAACGCAGCACGCAGCCCCAATACATCGAGAATGCTTTGGCGCAAGTTATCCCGCGCCACAGCCAAGTAGGTGAGGTTGATGTAAGCAAGAGGATCATGATTGGCCGAGCGCGTGCTGTCTAAACTTCGTTCACCGTGCAGCGGTAAATCAATGGCAATGACTGCTAGCCCCGCTGCGGTGAGGTTTTTCGCGAAAGCGTAGGCATTTTCTTTCGCCGATGTCACACCGTGTTGATAAATCACAATATCAGTTGGCGCAGCGCCTGCCGGAGTAAACAGTAAAAATGGCACATCTTGCACTGATTTCACTTTGGGTACCGGTGAATAGCGAGTGATGTAACGTTCAGGATCCAGCGGGCTACCATCCGATTTGGTCAAGGTTAAACCCATCAGCTTGAGCTGTTCACTCGCATCAGTGGCGAGCTTGCTGGTATCAATCCCCGCGGCAAGCAGTTGGCTGCTAATCGTTAATTGCTCTTTACTGTCTGCCAGTGCGGCTTTGATCTTGGCAAGGCTTGGCATCGCCGATTCAAACGGCTGAGTATTCCAGTGACTGCCAGTTTCAAGGTAGTAAGGCAGACGGACAGTTCCCTTAGTGACGTTAACGGTATTGGCCGTGTAAGTCCCTAAAATAGCGGCTTTTTTGTCTGCACCAATATAGGTACTGAAATTGTCATCGGCTGTCAGAGCGGCAGCGAAATCAACGGGTGTACCTAAGTGCATTGTGTAAGCGGTATCGAGTCCAATACCCGTTTGTTTCCACACGGTCTCTAATTGGTTGCTGCCACTGGCAAAAGCGGATGCGGTTGCACCACGCGTGGCAAACAGGGTATTGCTTACCGATTGGGTAGAAAACCACGTCGAGTAGACGATTTGAGTTTCATCGACGCCGCTGAGTTGGAAGATGTTCTCCACCCCTTGAGTGACTTTTTGTAGCGTCGCAATATCTCCTTCGCTGTAAATCTTGTTTTTGGATTTCAGTGCGGCATAGCTTGCAGAGGTCCCCACCGGATTATCGTTGGCATCCGAGACTTCTGAGGTGACCGCCAAAATGTATTCTGAAGAGGCATTGAGTGCTTTGGTCGGCACAATGAGAATTTTATCGGAAGCGGCACTGGAGATGGCAGTGTAATCCACTCCATTGGTTAATAAGGTTTTGATACTTGGAGAGCCGGTCATCGAGTCGGTTAACTCGTACAGATAAATACCCGATGTGATGATGTTATCGGCCAAACCTGCGCCTTTAAAATCGAGGAACAGCGGCATGGTGATGGGCCAGCCGTCGACTTGTCCCATCGCAACCAGTGGATTCGATCCAGTCGTATTGTTACCAGGTGGAAGTTCTAATGTGCCATCATTGGCATTCATTAGCGCAAAAGAAGGCAGAGGTACATTGGCCTCTTGACCACTTAATGCAAATTTAATTGTGGTATCACGTTGTAGGGCTTGTTGAATATAGGATTCGTACGCTACCTCGGTGTTAGCACCAGCGCTATTGCTCTCATCACCGCAGCCGACTAACCAGAGTGCAGAGCAGAGTAGTGAAAGTTTAATCATCTGTTTCATGTTCGACTCCGAAATTAATTAAAGCGGTAGTTAAATTGCAGCGCACTGATATAAGCGATAGCCTCAGATTTAAATTTGAGGTTTTGACCAATTTGGTTCTGCTCAGTAAATGATCCATTACGGCTTTGCACAAGAGCAAAACCCGCATCCATCGTCAACTGTGGGTTAATGGTGTAGGTAAAACCAGCTGAATACCAGAAGCGATCGCTGTCTGGGATGCTGAGGGTGGCTTCTCCCGCTTGTTCATCAAACGCCAATCCTGCGCGTAACGTCCAAGTCGAATTGGCGGTGTACGTTGCGCCTGCAGACCAGCGTCTATTGTTTTCATATTGCTCGATTTTTTGGAAACAGGTGCCACTTTTACATTGGTTGGAGGTTGCAGTTAGCTCTTTAAAGCTGCTCCAATCCGTGTGTTGGTAACTATAATGGACTGCCCATTGATCATTCAGTTGATGGAAACCAGAGAGTTCAAAAATCGCCGGCAGTTCAATTTTTAATTGCCCAGGAACCACGGCGCTGGTGGCGATACCAGTATCGTAACTGGAGAATTCACCATCATCGAAATTGAGTTTAACCCGTGAGCGGTAACCCAAACCGATGCGGTTTTGTTGATCAAATTCGTACATTGCACCAATATTCCAGCCTAATGCAACCGTATCGCCTTTCATTCCAATCAGTTTATCGCTAGGTTTTCCATCGCCCATGAAAGGAGCAAGGCCACCTTTATGACGAGTTAACTCGGCCTTGGCTACGACCAAATCAAGACCAAAACCTACGCTTAACTCTGGATTAACGCGGTAGGCGATATTGGGGTTCAAATTGATTGAAATCAGCGAAGTATCCCCCGCTAAATCACCAGCATAAATGTCATCCGGATAGTCAGTGGCAACACCGTAGGTGGTAAACATGGCAAAGCCCCATGCCCATTGGTCATTGATTGGGCTGATATAGTAGGCTGCAGGCACAATTTGTAGTGGTGCGACATCTTTCATTGATTGGTGGTTAGAAAGATCGTCCACATTGACTTCAGGATCGACGATCGACAGTGCACCAGAAAATTGCGCCGTCTTAAACCGCATCATGGCGGCGGGGTTTCGCGCCAGCACACTGGCATTATCGGCCACTGCCGCTTCTCCTGAAAATGCGCGGCCTAAACCGGATGCTGAGTGTTCTGCAACCTGAAATCCTGCGGCACTGGCATGCCCGGTGAATAGCACAGCAATACAGCCGGCAAGGGAAGATTTATTTAACATTCTCGACCTCCTCGGTCTTTTATCCATTCCACTTGAAATGACAGTGGCAGCACTGACCATAAACTGAGCAAGGCATGCACTGAAAAACTGCAATCTCAAATGATTGGGAGCATGATGATTATTTTGTGCGCCGCTTTGCCTATCTTGTTCTCTTAACTTTGGAATGCATCACTTCAAGCTGAAGAGCGACAGGGTACAAAAAGGTGAAATAAAAGAACCCTGTAGTAGAAAGAGTACACAAAACCTGATGTTAATATTTTGTTAAATAGTTGTCAAAGGAAACGGCGCTGTGGTTTTCTAAAAAGAGGCGCAAGATAGAGATTTAATTTATCAAGATCAATGAATTAAAGTGATTTTCTGGTTGTACCAGTTTGTGTGTATAGGTTTTACAATAAGTTACAACACAATCACTCACTTGTTGTTTACGGGCAATATTAAGCGATTCGGTTAATCAATAGCCTGATAACGTTGCTGCTGATTTATCACCAAATAAGACGCTCTATTTTATGCGGTGTTCTTTAACACAATTTACTTAGTTAATTATTAGTGATAATCTAAATGATAACGATTATTATTTGATTATTTTTTATGCGTTATTTTAATAAAAGCCTGATTGCCGTTGCAATCGCTTTCTGCAGTGGTCCTCTTGTTGCTCAATCTCACTTAGATGATGTACCTTCGGATTTAACAGTCACCGTTACTGATGTTAAAGAGGATGAGACAACCATCAAACAATCCCTCAATGCTGAAGATATTAGCAACACGCCAACGTCAAATGGGAATTTGACGGATTATCTTAAAGATAATCCGAACGTTCGCTTTGCGGAGGGAGACTTACAAGGGTTTACCGGAGGAGAAATAAAACCGGCATCAGTTTCAATTAATGGTGCGGATGCCAGTCAGACTGCCTACATGTTAGATGGCATTAATATCAATAATGATATTGACCCGACTGGTGCACTATTTGATGGTTCTATGGGGGTGAATCCTAATCGTAGTTCTGAACAAGCTTACTTTTTGGATGCGAATTTATTATCCGGTGTCACGGTTTATAGCAGTGATGTCCCGGCTCGATTAGGTGGTTTTACTGGTGGAGCGGTGGTGGCGGAAACACGCCAATACAGCGGCGAAGATCAAGTGAAGTTACGTTATCGAACGACCCAATCGAGTTGGGCATCAATGAAGGTCGATGAGCCAGCAAAAGATTTAGTCAATCAAGCCGTCCCTAATGGTTTTAATGCCGATTTTCAGCCCAAGTATCATAAGGAATTTTTCAGTGTGATGGCTGAACACGCACTCACGGATGATATCGGTATGGTGATAGGTTTTAGTCGGCGTGATTCTGATATTGAACAAACGCGGATGCTCAATCCACAAGGGAAAACGGATAAACAGAACCATACTCGTCGTTCTGATAATTTTTTAGCGAATTTTAATTGGACTCCAGATGTTGAACGTCGTTTGGAGTTTGGCGTTCGTTTTTCTGATTATCAAGAAGGAAAATATTATGCTGAAAATATCGATGGTAATGTGACAGATAGCCATGTTGCGTATGGTTCCACCATTAAATGGGTACAACGATTTGGTGTGGGTGAACTCACTGCGACTGCTGCATACGATAAATTTTTCGATGAGCGTGATTCTTCGGCCAATCAAGCACAAGTCATCATTGATCTTGATACAGAGATGAATTACGAATTAGGCGGGTATGGGGATAGTCAAATTGCTCAAGAAAATACGCAAGTGATGCTCGATTATCAATTTGACCGTTTCACATGGGGCAAGGCCTCGCACGGTTTTTCAGTCGGAGCGGCGTATCGGAAAACCGATTATCGCTTTAAGCGTGATCAAGATGTAACTCAGAATACCACGATGATGATGGGTGATTTTGAGTTGATGAATAAAACAGAAACCACGCGCAAGGGACGTATTCATACTGCTTATCAGGATTATTCTTGGTATATGGAAGATTTGATCAAATGGAATTCGGTATCTGTCCGTCCGGGCATCCGAGTTGATCGGGATGATTATTTAGGTAATACCAATCTTGCGCCGAGGTTTTCCAGTAGTTGGCAAGCGTTATCCAATACTCGTTTTAATCTAGGCATCAACCGTTATTACGGTCGTTCATTCGCTGCGATGAAACTGGCAGGAGAGGTATTAAAGCTGAATGACGATCATACCCGTCGTTATGAGACGATTACCCAACTAGAGACGCCATTCGCTGATGAACTGAGCGTCGGCGTTGTGCAAAATATCGGTAATTTTGCCTTATCTGCTCAGTACGTATTACGTGATAACAAAAAACGAATTATTGTTCAGCAAGAAGATGTTGCGGGTAAAAAAGTCGATTCCTATTCAAATGGAAGCCATTACCAGGTCGATATCTACACCTTACAAGTGAGTAATATTACGCCTTGGGTACTGGGAGAGACGCATTGGTCAACCACATTAGGTGCTGACTGGTTAGATACTGACAGGGTGGCATTGAATAAAAATATCGATCCAAATCAATTGGTTTATCTAGATGGGAAGATCATGACTCGTGCCCAAATGGAGCAAGCGGTCAATAGCAGTACCGATGAGTGGGTTGTCAGGCTTGGGCTCGATATGATGGTGCCAAAGCATGATCTGGTTTGGTCAAACAAGGTATACATTAAAGCACCAGTAAAAGGGTATGAATACGTTAATGACACACCGGATGGGCTAGAAATGCACCGCAGTTTCGATTTCGGAACCCACACACAGTGGGATACGCGTTTACGTTGGCAACCTCGTTTAGGTTATACCCACCGCGCCTATGTGCAATTAGATGTGTTAAATGTTTTCGAGCAAGTCCGTCAAAGTGCAGTGAAATCAAGTGGTAGTGGTGAATATGGGCTTTATTCTCCTGGGCGAGAATTTTGGCTGGAATTAGGCTACGAATTCTAATGATTTGATGGTTATCAGTCACAGCCAGTGGTGATGAGCCACTGGTTGTTTTTGTTATTGTGGTGAAGTCTGTTAACCCCTGGGTCTTTTATCTTACCAGATAAATCTTTTGTATCGTACGTCTGCGGATTCGCTCGTCTTTATTGGCATTGTTTATTCAAACTCAGGCATTTTCTTATTTATGAATTATAGAAAAATTGTGATTTTATCTAGTGTGATCTGGTTGGCGGCTTGTCAATTGATTCACACATCGACAACGGCTCCGCTCGAGTCATTACGTTTTAATCCTAATATAACCGTCGGAACATTAGCGAATGGATTTCGTTACTATATCGCTAAAAATTCGCAACCCGAGTCTCGTGTTTATATTCGGTTTGTGGTCAATGCTGGTTCGATGAATGAAGACGATGATCAGCGCGGCGTTGCCCATATCGTTGAGCATATGGCGTTTAACGGAACGGCTCATTATCCGGGTAATCAAGTGATCGCCGAGCTAGAAAAGGCGGGGATGAAATTTGGCGTTGATATCAATGCATTTACCGACTTTGAAAATACCGTGTATAAGCTTAATCTGCCGAAAAATGACGTTGAGTCTTTGACATTAGCCATGAATGTGGTTGCTGATTGGGCAAGCCGTGTCACGATGTTTAAAGATGATCTGGATGCAGAACGTGGAATTGTATTGGAAGAGTGGCGAGCGCGCTTAGGGCCGATGTTAAGGTTAGGTGATAAAAAAAGCGCCATAGAAATGGCGGGTTCTCGCTATACGCAAAGGGATCCTATTGGTGATGTTAAAACCATTAAAACAGTTTCTAATCAACGTGTTGCGGATTTTTATCACCGTTGGTATCGGCCAGATAATATGTCCGTAGTCGTTGTTGGAGACATTGATCCTACTCAAGTTGAACAATTAATTCATGAACAATTCTCGTCGCTTTCCAAACCTAATACTCCTTTAGAAACGATTGACTATAGCATTCCTTTGGTTGATGGATGGCGAAGTGCAGTGGTTTCTGAAGAAGGAATAACCACTCCAAGTGTTGAGTTGAGTTTCTTTTCTGATTATTTACCGCAACATACGTTAGCCCGTTATGAACAAGATCTTGCCACTCAAATCGCCACTCGGCTATTAAATATTCGATTGCAAGATTGGGAGCAACAAGAGACGCATGCGGTCAGTTCGGCCAGTTTTTATGCCAGTAATATTGGACGAGAGACCCACCAAGCTGTTTTTTCGCTACAACTTGTGCAGGATCATTACCAACAAGCAACAGAAGGATTAATGGCTTTTCTCGCTCAGGTTCAACAGCATGGATTTACGCTCGATGAATTTGATGGCGAGATCGCTCGATTAAATCGAATTAATGCAGCCGCACAGCAAAAGGTTATGTATAGCATTGATCTCGTGGGTGATTTAATGGTTTCTGCTGCCAGTGGTCAATTACTTTTGAGCGAAGAAGATAAATATCGTCTTAATCATCGATTTCTAAGCAGCATGACTTTAGATAAAGTTAATCAAGCCTTTCAGGCGTTGATTAAGCCGGAATCACGCTTGGTTTTAATCACTCAGCCAGTGAATCGTTCTAAACCCGTATTGACTACAGGCTCTTGGCATGAGCTTTGGGAAACTTATATGGCCACACCTCAGGGTGAATGGCGGCGAGAACAGCATCAAGCGAGTTTGCCAGTGGTGTCTCCTCATCCTGGCTCGGTGAAACGAGAAAAACGTTGGGCCGAACATCAGTTGACAGAGTATCGGCTAAGCAATGGAAGTAAGCTGATTTATCGTTATAGTGATAGCAACCCTGGTCAGGTACATTTTAAAGCCTTAACCTCAGGCGGATTACGATCCGTCCCTCGTGAGGACTACCACGTTTTGCGTACTGCGGTGAGCTTAGTCGATGAAACGGGAATTGGCGAGGTTTCCTTACCGGAATTACAAAGCATTTTTCGAGGCAATCCGGTTGTCATGTCAACTATTCTTGATGATTATCAACAAGGATTCTCAGGTTGGGCAAAAACCGACAATGTCGATAAAATGTTTCAGTTATTGCATATTAAATTGGCATCAAGTCCTGTTTCTGAAAAGGTCTTAAAAGAGTACCAGACTGATATGTTGCAGCGTAGCCAGCATAGTGATGGAATGGATCGTTTTATTCGTCGCGTTTCCGCTTTACGCTACCCCAATATCCCGACCGTCTATAGTGAGAGGAGTGAACAAGTTGCACGCTTCACGAGCCAGCGTTTAAGTGATATTTATCAGCAATATTTCGCCAACAAGACCGATTATACGTATTTTGTAGTCGGGGATATCCAACCCGACCAGCTTGAACGTTTAGCTGCCCATTATCTTGCCTCATTACCGTACCATGCTCAGCAACGTTCAGCGTATTCAGTTTATGCGCAATCACCAAAGGAAGGTTTGCGAGTGTTTGATTCGAAAGAGCCTCGAGCAGAAGTCGAACTGTATTTAGCTCAAGCAGCCTCTTGGCGTCCAGATCATGCTTATTATTTGGAATTAGCCGGTGAGTTAGTACAAGAACAATTACGTTTGACATTGCGTGAAGAAGCTTCGGGAGTTTATGGTGTCACCAGCTGGTTTTGGCAAGATCCTGACAGCCCGCAAGCAGAAGGGCGCATTCTATTTTCTTGTGATCCGGAACGAGTTGATGAATTGTTATCACTGACGCATGACGTTTTACGTCAGGTAGCAGAACAGGGGAGTGATGCAGATGTCCTTAAAAACAAGCAAATACAGCGTGAGGACCAAATCGCACGCTATTTACGTTCAGATTTAGGCATACTGAGTGAGCTGGAAAAAAGCTACCGTCTTACCGACTCTCCGGCCTTGATTCAAGCACAGCGACGCGCGAATCAACATGTCTCTAAAGAAAAAGTAGATGCGATCATGCAACCATTTTTAGCTCATGCTGAGCGGTTTGAAGCCATTTTACTACCAGTACACGAATGATTATTGAGTCATGCCAGAACCATGGTTTGTGGGTCTGGCAGACCTTTTTCGTCAATTCATATCATGGCGCGCGTCGTGCGAAGGAATCAGACAATATGAAACAACGGTTTTTTACTATTCTATTGATTTTAATCCCCTTAAAAGTGGTGGCTGAATTACAACTGGCGCACACCTATCAAGATTGGGAGCACTATCAATCTCACACTGAAGAGGGGGGGGAAGTGGTCATTTTGGGCGTGAGCCATAGTCAGAGTGATCGGCTGTCAGACATGGTTGTCATGCGCTGCACAACAGAAGGGGTGAATTTACTATTTTTTAACTCACTACCCTATGCAGACCTCGGTTATCAAGCGAGCGGCATGTTAGATGATAAAGCGCCAATTTCGATGGATGTTTGGGTGAAAGGAACGACTCATTGGGCCACTATACCTCAAGACAGCTTAACTCACTGGTTTAATGCTAAACAATTGCTCATTAATTTAATAGGCGATGAACAACAGCATGAGCAAATAAAAGTGTCGTTGCTTGGCTTTCATTCGATGTATCAAGCCTTATTATCCAGTTGTCATACCGACACTTAATAGTGACATTGTCACTATTGACTTGGCAGGCTCATCTGTCCCGCAATTTAATGGCGGGGCTGTTGAACTAACTCTCTATATTTCCATACCTTATGCTAACGTCTGGATAATCCGTTGTGTTGTGAATTGATGCAGATAATGCTCTCTTTTGGTCACTTTGTTCTATGCTAAATAGTGAGTGATTATTGCGAGCCTCAATGGCATGCGAGAGGAAAACAGAGGATGGGGTTATGACGATAAACAATACCATGAAGCTTGTATTTGCTGTTATTGGGGCTGGAATCATTATTAGCGTTTTAACGGTGTTACAACTCAATGGTTTGATGCACCAAGTCGATCATATGGCGCAAGTGCGTTATCAATCTTATCAAGCTGCTGATGAACTTCGCCAAAGCTCGGATGACTTAACCCGTTTAGGGCGAACTTATGTGGTCACCGGTGATGAAAAATACGAAAAAATGTATATGGATATTTTAGATATTCGTAACGGAAAGAAACCCCGCCCAGAAAATTACCACACCATTTATTGGGATCTTGTTTTACAACATGGCCAAAAACCAAAGCCTGATGGCAAGGCTATCTCACTAAATCAAATGATGAGTGATTTAGGGTTTACTGAGCAAGAGTTTCGATTATTGCGAGAAGCTCAAGCCAATTCAGATGCTTTGGTGAATATGGAAGTAAAAGCCATGAATGCAGTGAAAGGACGTTTTGCTGATGCTAACGGTAATTATACCGTCAGGAGAGCACCAGATCGCTCTATGGCTATCGAATTACTACACAGTGTTCAATATCATCAAGAAAAAGCCAAAATTATGGCCCCAATTGATAAGTTTTTCATTGAATTAGAGAATCGTACTAATCAGCAGTTTAATATTGCAGCGAAGAAAGTAAAAAATACCGTGTTGATTGGCAATATTTCACTCATCAGTGTGTTCGTGATAGCGATTATTGGTTATTTTATTGTTAATCGTAAAGTGGTGAAGCCAATCGATACCATGGCAACGTTGCTGCAACAGGTAGATAAAAACTCTGATTTAACTTTACGGGTAGATGATCAAAGTAAGAATGAATTAGGAATTATCGGATCAACCATCAACAAAGTATTGGCCAGTTATTCATCAACCATTACTAAAATAAATCAAGTTAATCATACGATTTCTGCTATTTCAGAAACGATTCGTGATGTTACACAGCAAAACGCCAAGGTTGCTAATCAACAAAGTCAAGAGTTAGAAATGGCAGCGACCGCCATGGAAGAAATGACCTCTGCGCTTTCTACGGTGGCGGAAAGCACCACCATGGCCGAGCAATACGCAGGCAGTGCAGAAAAAGAAGCCAGTACCAGTAAGCAGGTTTTTGATAAAACGACCCATGAGTTTGGTGATTTAGAAAGTGAATTTACTAAAACATCAGAAGTGATCCAGCAATTAGCCAATGAATCGAATAATGTCGGTAATGTCCTTGATGTGATTAAGGCGATTGCAGAGCAAACCAATTTATTAGCGTTGAATGCAGCGATTGAGGCAGCTCGAGCCGGTGAACAAGGGCGAGGGTTTGCGGTTGTCGCCGATGAGGTTCGTTCACTCGCTCAACGTACACAGCAGTCCACCGGTGAAATTGAAACCATGATTTCTACTCTGCAAGAAAAAGCAGAGCAGTCGACTAAAACGATTCGTTCCAGTGCTGATAAAATGCAATCAACACGTAGCAATATGTCAACCGCGAATGAAGGATTAAGTACTATACAAAACTCAGCGATTGAAATCCATAAACTCAATACATCCATAGCTTCGGCAACCGAAGAACAATTAGCCGTTAGTGATGAAATATCCAGCAATTTAAGTAATATTAAATCACTCTCATCGGATATGAATATTGCCATTAATCAACTCGCTCCAGTCGTGAGGGATTTGCAGAACAATGTTGATGATTTGAATGCTGCGATTAAGCATATTCGTACCTAATGGTTTGATCTGTATTTTATATCAACGATTTTGACCCTCATGAGAGGGTCATTTTATAACTAGATGTCCTTCTTACTGAGAGATGCTGCAATGTCCTCTACGTTCGTTTAGCCTAATACTCTAATCACATCATCTGTCTGTGCTCATGGGGATGATGAGAGCTATTCTTAGCTCTTTTCCAGTGCTAGCTGGCAGCGGTTTCAATCTGTGCTAGGTCAATAGGTCACTCACTGGCCACCGCCTTCCATCTCCCAGTTATTTTGGTGTTTGAGCTTGGCCATTAAGTGGTTCACTTGCTCTGTAGTGGCCGCTGACCACGACTTAGCGACTCCTGAGACACCGTGATTGGTAAATGCATTAATTCGTAGTTGAAAAGGCGCTCCTTTAGCGGATTGTAATTGTTGTAACTGATTTAAATATTGCGCTAATGCGTCGCTATATTGGTCATAGTCTGTTTTATCGGGAATGAGTAATAAACGCACTTCGCTTAACTTGCCATGTTCAGCCAGAAAGTGTAATGACCGCTTAACGGCTAAATTACTATGGCCAGTTAATTGAAAGTGACACGCTTCGTGCCATGCTTTTAAATCGATCATGGCTCCATCCATCCAAGGCAACACACTTTGCCAGTGTTTGCGGGCAAGACTGCCATTGCTATCGAGTAAACAAGTTAATGACGAGAGTTCACGGGTGGTTTTCACCGCTTTAAACAATGCGCAAACAAATTCGATTTGCAAACTCGCTTCACCACCACTGAGAGTAATGCCGGAAATAAACTGTCGCCGTTGCTTTATCTGCTCAATTGCAGCCGAGACGGTCAGCGCTTGTGAATCTTCACTATAGCGATCAATCGTTTGTGGGTTATGACAAGCGGGGCAGCGATAATTACAGCCTTGTAGAAAAAATACCAATCGGTTGCCGGGCCCATCGACCACAGAATAAGGCAATAAGCGGGCAATTTGCCCGGTTATTGATGGTTGATAAATAGCCTGCTCCTGGTTGTGATTGACAGTCGTTGGCATTATTCACCTGCAATAAATTCATGACTTACTACTCTTGGTACTCGTTGAGTCACTTTGGTTTCGGTGCAGGCTTCAGCGCCCAGTGCCGTTGTATTGGTACGCGAACCTTGTTGATAATAGGCCTCTAAGTCGGATTTTTTTACCATATAGCCGGTAATTCTGACTAAATCGTTACCTTGGGTATTGGCGGTAAATTCTCGCATTCCATGGGCAAAAGCACCTAGGCAGAGATCGGTTAACGCTTGAGGATTGGCTTTAATGGTTTCGTCGAGGGTTAAAATATCACTCACCCCAGAGTGGTAGTAAGCATGCTGCGGCGCTAATGCGAGTAAATGGCTAACGGGATCGGGCTCTTGACCGTAGCGAATTCGGATCCCTGGAGTGGTTTGTGTATCAATCGATAAACCACCTTGTGAATGCAGTAAAGCGCGATTCGCCAAGCCGTAGGTTACGGGTGTCTGGGTAACGATATCACTTAAGGCTTGAGTAATGGTTAATGCCAATTGATTCGCTGCTGGATCGCGTCCGTATTCAGCTTGATCGGCTAATAAATGATTAACTGCTTCGGCCATGCCATAAATACCAAACATTGGCGCAAATCGCTGTTCTTCGATTAACCCTTCAGTCACTAAAAAGCTTTGAAAGAAATTTGATTGTTGATGTAAAAATCGGCAACGTTGCTCTATCAGTTCGTACATCAAGTCACAATAATAAGGCAAGGTCTGATTTAACATTGTCTCTATGGTCTGCGCTTGTTCAGCTACAGCTTTAAGGTTTAGACGTACTAAGGTATTTGCGCCGCCACGAACGGGTAACGCATTATAACAACTGACAATACCGAAACTAGGCTGGGTATTTTGCTCAGCAAAGATGGCTTGATGTAAGGGCCAGTTGGCGATATGAGGCTTACTGCAATGAATAATATTATCCGTTGCTTGACGAAGTAGGCTGTTTGGCGTGCGTTCGGGGTCGTACATGAGTGTTAAGTTAGGGGCAACTTGCTGTAATTCAGCATCGATTTTTAACACCATGCGGCAAACACGGTTATCTTCTGGCCCAATATTGGCATGCATAAATGCATCGGGAAGCGTTCTATCTAATTGAATCCAAAACCGCTTTAATGAACGGTAAAGATGTTCATCGGTCACATCATGGCAATAAGGTAGCAGCAGTTGGTCAAGGTAGCCTAAAAATACCGGCATATTCGTCACCGATGGAACATGATGATATAAAACCATCAATTTCATTAATGCATCGTCAAAATCTTCTGCCGGTGTTAGCTCTAAATACGATGATCCTTGCGTGAGGAAGCGTTGATAGTCGGGTAATACATAGCGAGGTTTAAACGGCGCATGTCCTTCAAACATATCACAAATAATGCCTTGTTCCATCGCCTCAATTAATTTTGGACTACGAGAGACATAAGGTAAACTGGCGTCTGCTTGAGCCGCTAAAGCAAGGGTTTTTTGTTTGGGATTTAATGCTGCATTGGTCACAATCGCGAGAAGATCATCTTTCATTACATTATCCAAGTCATTGGTACATCAATAACCTCATACTAACAATGGTCTTAGCGCGAACAAAGCCGAATCAAGGTGTTGAGCTGCTGGTTAATAAAGAAGTATGAGCTTACGCACGTATTTCCTTCCTACTTGAAGCTGTAACTGTGCTGCTGGTTACTATCACTTTGGCTACGGTTTACGCCATGGAGCAAGAGTTTTTGCACATGTTTGTTGAAAACAGATTCCCCAGCGTTATTTTCAAGTTTGTTGCACAATCCGCGTCGAGCGCTTTTTCGTCCAGAAGCGCTTGTCTTTTAAAACGGCTCTCCTCGAAGTGGTTGCTTTTATTCTGCCAGCAGAATTCTTTTTAAGAGCTGCTCTAGCTGTATTTGTTCTTGGTTAGTGAGCACTTCCAACATGCGATTCATATTGTCGACATGGGCATTCAAGGCTTGGTCGATCAACCTTTGTCCTTGTTCGGTCAAAATTACCTTACAACTGCGTCTGTCTTGATCGCTGGCAATACGCTGCACTAATCCGCGTTGCACCAGTTGTTCAATGCGTGTACTGATCGCACCGGAAGAGAGCATCAAGGTTTGGTACAACTCAGTAGGCGTGATGGCGGTATTGCTACGACGGATGGTCGCCAGAATATCAAACTCAACTGAGCTTAAATCAAAGCGTTGGAAGACTTGATCTAATTGAGGTTTCCAAAGTCCATGGGTGCGGCTTAATCGGCCAACAATACCCATCGCCGAGCAATCTAGCTCCGGTCTGACATTGTGCCACTGTGCAAGAATGGCATCCACTTTGTCATTTGGCATGGTGTTATCTGATGACATGATCTCTCCCTCTGAATGTATCTTTTTGAAAAGATACTTGATTAAAAACCATTTCTCTATTATTTTCTAGAAAGTATCTTTCTTGAGAGATACTTTTATGGAAGTTAACGCTACTAAATAGGGTGAAAAATGAATACAACGTCAGGAATCAAGACGATGCTGCTTACTGCCATCGCACCTATCGTATGGGGCAGCACCTATATCGTAACCACCGAAGTACTACCGCCAAATTCGCCACTCATGGCTGCTTTAGTACGAGCTCTGCCTGCTGGGATATTGCTAGTACTGTTTGCTCGAACTTTACCAACTGGACATTGGTGGTGGCGTTTACCTGTATTGGGCTTTTTTAATATTGGTTTCTTCTTTTACTGCTTATTTTTTGCAGCGACTGAATTACCAGGAGGAATGGCAGCATTGGTGATGTCATTCCAACCTATGTTGGTGATGATGATGAGTTGGATTCTACTGAGCACACGGATCACCCCTTTGCAGTGGGTTGCTGGGGGTGTTGGTATCATTGGGATTGGACTATTAGTGCTTAATCAAACCGCATCTTTGAGCATACAAGGTTTATTGATCGCCGGTTTAGGAACATTCAGTATGGCCTCTGGCGTCGTTCTGACTAAAAAATGGGGCCGTCCTCAAGGCATGTCGACACTTGGATTTACCGGCTGGCAATTACTATTTGGTGGCGTGTTTTTGCTGCCCACGACCCTGTGGATTGAAGGCGTACCAGAGCAAGTTACTGTGCTTAACTACCTGGGTTACGGATACCTGAGTGTGGTTGGCGCTATGTTGGCTTACTTTCTCTGGTTCCGTGGTATTGAGCAACTGCCAACGGTCACGGTGTCCTTTCTTGGCTTTTTGAGCAGTGTCTCAGCTTGCTTACTGGGTTATGTCATTCTCGATCAAGCACTCACTTGGACGCAAATTTTCGGAGCAGGGGCGATTTTTATCTCCATCGTGCTGGCTATCCCGCGTTCCACCTCAACCACTTATTCAACAGCACTGGCTTTCAGTTTAAAAAGGAATTGATATGAAACGGACTCTTATCTCTGGCAGTCAAAGCGTATATTCACAAAGTTTGAATGTGGTGAACTACTTAAAAGGCCTTGCAGAACCACATTTTAATCAGATTGAAATACTGGATTTAGGCGCGTGGGATTTACCTTTTTGCAATGAAGGTGTCAGGTAGAATAGTGATTACTGAATGCCTACGAGACCGCGCTTTCGTCTGTGCACCGTGACATGGTCAATTTGGGCAAAACGTATCTATTGCGAAATATTGCTGATGTGGGTTTCCACTCTATTTTGGGTTTAATGTTTTAAGCGTTTGTGAGCCTTATTAAGCTCGACTACCCTTAAAAGGTAACGTATTTATTTCAATACCTTTCCGATTTGAATTTGTAGCGGAGTTGGCTACGTTGGTTCACCTCAATTGCATAATCTGCCTATGCTCATGAGGACTTACTTACCGCCTACCTGCAACTTCAAGTTGTTTGGGTATAGGTTTATTTTTAGCTGTTGAATGACAAACATTGGAAAAGGATTTAACCATGCCACAACAACAAAAATTCCGTTTAGTTACCAGAAGTGATTTTGATGGTTTAGTGTGTGCGGTATTACTTAAGCAGCTTGATTTGATTGATGAGATTAAGTTTGTACACCCGAAAGATATGCAAGATGGACTGATCGAGATTACCGAGCACGATATTGTGACCAATTTACCTTATGTTAAAGAAGCGCATATGGTGTTTGACCATCATTTATCAGAAACCATTCGTAATCAAGGGGCTCGGCCTAATCATGTTATTGACCCGAATGCGCCCTCTGCTGCGCGTGTGGTATGGGATCATTATGGTGGTCAATCGGTATTTCCCGAGCGATGGGTAGAGATGATGGCGGCGGTTGATAAAGGCGATTCAGCTCAGTTTACTCGTGATGAAGTCCTCGATTCTCAAGGTTGGAATTTATTAAATTTTTTGATGGATGCACGCACTGGACTTGGTCGCTTCAAAGAATTTCGAGTCTCTAACTATAACTTAATGATGAATTTGATTGAGAATTGTCGAACGCAAAGTATTGAGCAAATTTTGGCACTGCCTGATGTTCAAGAGCGGGTTGATCTTTATCGCAAGCATGAAGTTAAATTTAAAGAACAAATTCAGCGTTGTGGAAAAGTGTATCGTAATCTTGTGTTGCTCGATTTAACCAGTGAAGAGGTGATTTACGCGGGTAATCGATTTATGATCTATGCGTTATTTCCCCACTGTAATATCTCGATTCATAAAATGTGGGGTTTTCAACAGCAGAATATTGTTTTTGCTACGGGTAAATCGATTTTTGATCGCAGCTCTAAAACCAATGTTGGCGCATTAATGCTTAAGTACGGTGGTGGTGGTCATCACGCGGCTGGAACGTGTCAAATTTCATTATCTGACGCAGAGCGTGTGCAAGAGGAATTAATCAAACAAATTAATTTAGATGGTTAGAGATCATACATAACAAACGAACAGGCGGTGAACTAGCCTGCTCGTTTGAGTGGGCGTGGTTTAATGCGTTGGATTAATCGTTAACGGTTCGAAGGTTACCAGTGCATTATTGGTTGCGCCAGGGTGGTCAATATAATGCTTATCTTGTTGAATAGTATAGTAAACATCAACAAAATCATCATCATTAGTCAATAATCCACTGGGAATGGCATCAATAATTTTACCTGTAATATTGGCAATCACCGAATAGCCTTGCGCTTCAAGATCGGGGAACGATTGAAGCACTTTTTCAGCCGCTTCAACCAACAGCTTAGCGAGTTCTTGATAATTCGTACCACTATCTTGTTCCATCAGGACGATATCGACAGCCCCCCAACGATAACGAGACCAATGGATCATCACTTGGTTAGGAGAATAGTCAACTTTGTCATAACTTAGATAAGGCATATCTATCACATCAATAGTCGGCTTATCACGACTTGGATCAACCCCTGTGACAAGCGCATAAATTTCAGCTTTGCCTGAAATCCAGGGCTCTTTGTCATCCTCTAAGCGAATTTTTTTCAGTACCGTGGTTGATAGTGGTTGGCTAGCCGATTTATTCGACTCACTGAGATCACGCGCTTGCGATCTAGCGACGAGATCGTCAGATTGAGTGATCGGTTGTTGCCCCAATTTTTGTAGCTCTTGACGCATGGCTTGTAAGCCGGCCTGTAGCGACTTGGCGCTATTATTATCGACAACAAAGACAGGAACATTGGGCATTTGGTAGACATCTAAATAATGGATATTACCATAAATATCAAATGCTTCGATAAAGTCCCAGGTTTGTTCATTGCCTTTAGGTTCAAAAGCAAATAATGGCAGTTGGCCTTGTTGTAAATCTTTGAGCATAGTGCCATCAGCTAAACGAAGCTCTAAGAGATCGTCAGTAAACGCTTCAATACCTTGCAGTGTTCGGATGGTTTTGTCGGCTTGTTTTACTCGTGATGTTAACGTTGGATTTTGATCATCACTGACTAAATTTGCAAGGGAAACACTTAGCTGATCGTTATTAAGTGTGTTCTGTAACGAGCCTGAATATAAATGGTAGTTTTGACTCAAGTAGTAGGCAATATCACGTTTTTCATTACTGATTGTATCAGCGCGTGCAGTATTATCATCTTCGGATTGACAACCTAATAAAGCGAGGGTGAGTCCGGCAATTAGAATTATTTTTTTTATCATAAGAGGGCCTTTAGGGCAGCGAATAAAACGAGGTTACAAGATGAATTTAACATAACGATTAATACCGTCAATCATATTGATAAAGGAAATGCTGAACGGAGATCAAACATTAGACCTTTTACTCTATATTCTTCTAATTTAAAGCGACGTTGGTGCTGGCTCGCTTTATTCACCTGAATTACCTAGGGTCTGTGGATGATGAAAAATATCCTTGCTGCTAACCTGAAAAATTTTCATGTTGTATGTGAAGCTTATTCACTATGATCTTGCTCACAGTATGCTTCAATGCTTGAACCAATAAAGCAGTATGGATACAAGAATATGAGCACATTTACCCTTCTTGATGGCGGTATGGGCCGCGAATTAAAACGTATTGGCGCGCCGTTTTCTCAGCCTTTATGGAGCGCCCAAGCGCTGATTGAGTCCCCAGAGCATGTCCGTTTAGCGCATCAAAGTTTTATTGATGCTGGTGCCGATATTATTACCGTCAATAGTTATGCCTGTGTGCCTTTTCATTTAGGCGAAGCTCTGTATCGCAGTGATGGTGCAAGATTAGCCCGTTTAGCGGCGCAAATTGCCGTTGAGGTTGCACAGCAAGCGTCACATGCTGTACAGGTAGCGGGCTCGATTCCGCCAGCAATGGGTAGCTATCGCCCGGATCTGTTTCAGGCGCAGCCAGCGCAAGAAATCACCCAAACCCTGTATGCAGCGCAAGATCCTTATGTGGATATTTGGATTGCCGAGACCATTGCCAGCTTAGAAGAGTTGAGCATGATTCAACAGGTCTTAGGGCAATCAAGTAAGCCTTGTTATTACGCGTTTACTTTAAAAGACGATAGCGATGTGGCGCAGCTGCGTTCTGGAGAGTCGGTATCGGATGCCGCCAAGCAAGTCTATGCGGCAGGAGGGGCAGGGATGTTATTTAACTGCTCAGTACCTGAAGTGATGGCGGATGCTATTTCGCAAGCGAAAAATGTGTTGAATGGAGACAAAACCGGTATCGAGATCGGGGTGTATGCTAATAGCTTTGCGCCGATTAAAGCGCAACATGCGGCTAATCAAACCGTTCAGGCGATGCGTGAGTTCAGCGCGCAAGATTACCTTGAGTTTGCCAAGCAGTGGTATGAACTAGGTGCAACCGTGATTGGTGGCTGCTGCGGTATTACCCCAACCCATATTCGTGCTTTACAGGATTGGAGGCAGGCGCTTGAAAAATCTTAACTATGGCTTGGCTTTCCCGGCGATTATTTTGGTATTGGTATTACTGACCGTTTCAGCCCTTTATCCTGCCAACTCACAAGCCATGGCCGGACAAGCGATGGCGTGGGTCAGTCACTGGTTTGGCTGGTTGGTGCAACTAGCCAGTTTGGCGTTAGTCGGCTTTTTACTTTGGCTCGCCTTTTCCAAACATGGCCAAATCCGTCTGGGTGATGAAAAAACCGAATACAGCAATTTTTCTTATGGTGGGATGATATTCACCGCTGGTGTTGGCGCATCCTTAATTTACTGGGCGATTGGTGAGCCGATGTATTACCTCCAATCGCCGCCGTTATTTGCCGAGGCGAATAGTTACCCAGCCGCAGCTTGGGCTGTGACCTATTCGATTTTCCATTGGGGGATCACTGGCTGGGCCATTTACTGTTTCCCCGCGATTCCTTTTGCCTATGCTTTTTATGTACAGAAAAGGCGCACTTTAAAAGTGTCGAGTTTATGTTCATCCGTAGTCGGCAATCATCCGCTGGTCAGCAAAAGTATTGATCTGTTGTCGATTTTTGGCACGCTGGCCGCTTTTGCTAGCTCATTGGCGTTAACCGTGACGCTGGTGAGTACTGGGGTTGCCGATTTATTGGCGATCAATAATAGCCTTGGTCTACAAGGGATCATTATTGCGTTGTTTGTCAGCTCATTAGTCGCGGTGATGTTAGTGGGCTTTAATCAAGGCATTAATCAAATTTCAAACTGGACAGTGACCTTGGCGATTGTGTTTGCGCTGTTTGTCCTGCTGGTCACTCAGCCTGCTTTTATCGTCAATAATTTTACTGATTCATTAGGCGTGATGCTAGATAGCTTTTTTAGAATGTCTTTGTGGACCGATCCGGTTCAGCAAAGTGGCTTTGCTGAAGGTTGGACGCAATACTACTGGTTTTGGTATTACGCGTATTTGATCATGATGGGGCTCTTTATTACCCGCATTTCACGTGGCCGTACCATTCAAGAGGTGATCCTTTATACCCTTTCGATGGGCGCTTTAGGCTGCGCATTTTTCATCTCTATCTTCGGTGGTTATGCGGTATGGGCGCAAATGCTGGGCGGTTTACCTGTGCAAGATTGGATGGCGGAAGGCGGATTAACTTATGCGGTGGTCGCTTTGATCAAAACTTTACCCGGCGGTGGTTGGATTCTAGGGTTGTTTTTAATCATCCAGTTTTTCTTAATGTTGACCACCATGTCGAGCGCCAGTGTCGCCACGGCGATGCTGACCACCAATCAACTTGAACTGAATGGCGATCCTGACAATCGAGTGAAGCTACTCTGGGCGGCTGCCATTGGTTTGATCAGTCTCAGTGTATTTTTAGCGGGTGGTGGCATTGAGACCATCAAATCACTGTGTGTGGTTGCCGGTCTGCCGATGATGTTTATCTATGCCATTATGTTGAAAGGTTTTTTACATACGTTAGGCATTTTACCCAGTCACAGTGAAGCTGAAACGGTGACTGAGCGCCAGATTGTGCTTAGTCAAGCGGAGTAACTGAACCCAAGCAAGCCGGAATTAATAACCGGCTTGCTTGGTACTGGCTAGCTTAAAATCATAGCGCTTTTGGCCTCAAGTGTGATGAGCATTTCTCCATGTTGATACTTATAATCTTGTGCGCTTAGCGCATTGCTAAACTCTCCACTGGTTAACCCTAACTGCCAGAGGGGCAAACATACGTCACGGGTATGACTAAGATTAATCGCAACCAGAACTCTTTGCTCCGCATAGCAGCGCGCAAAGACAAAGCTGCTCTCATCTTGATACAGCAGTTGAAAATCCCCTATTTGCAAAGCGACATATTGTTTTCGTAGCGCAATCAGTTGTTGAAAGAAAGCAAAATAAGGTGATGTTGTCACTTGCTGCCAAGGCATACAACGACGGTTGTCGGGATCATGACTGCCTCTTAATCCAACCTCCGTCCCATAGTAAAGGCAAGGCGTACCCACATAGGTGAAAAGTAGAATGCTGGCGATTTTAAACAAGGCCTGATCACCATCGATCAGCTCGATAAATCGTGCGGTATCATGGCTATCTAATTGATTGAGCTGTGCTAATTGATTGGCCCACGGGATTTTGGCTCTCGCTTCTGCTAGCCAATCGAGAAACTGCGCTACTTGGATATCGATAGGGTGAAAAGCAATATCTAAATGAGTGAGCAAAGCTCGTAAAGGATGCGCAAAACCATAATAATTCATCGCGCCATCTTCTTGATCGCCTTGTAGCCATTGGGTCGCTTCAAAAAAATGTTCACCCAATACATAGCAATCCGGATTAATGTCTTTCGCGGCTTCTCGAAACGCTTGCACGTAATGAGTATTATTTTTCGCGCCTTCACCTTCACCCAGCATATGAATAACATCAAAGCGCCAGCCATCAATGTGATAAGGTGCTTTGAGCCAATGTTTAATCACAGCATCGTCAGATTGATAAATCGCCGCTCTGACTTCAGGATGTTGAAAATTAAGTACTGGTAGGTTAGCGATGCCCTTCCAGCCAATATAGTCTTGGCCATCACCATTAAAAAAATAATAATGGCGATAAGGAGAATGGCTGGATTGATATGCTCCGCATTGTGGGTGCCAACCTTGTAAATTAAACCAAGGGTGTTCGGTTGAGGTGTGATTAAATACCGCATCAAGGATGATTCTCATCTCTCGTTGGTGTAAGTTTTGGCATAACTGTGCAAAATGTTCATTACTGCCCAAATGTGGGTCGATGGTATAGTAATCCATGCAATCATATTTATGGTTACTAGGCGCATGGAAGATAGGGTTTAGGTACAGCGCGGTAACGCCAAGGTTTTGTAAGTAATCAAGCTTTTCTTCTACCCCATATAGGTCGCCGCCATAAAATTCACAGCCGCCATTACCTTGGTGGCTATCAACAGGCTCTCCCCACGTTTTAGCGATAACCGATTTTCCATCACTCACGGAATATTCACCGCTTTTTACGCTGATCTCGGGTTTGCCATTGGCAAAGCGATCCGGAAATATTTGATAAAAAATCTGTTGGCTGACCCACCGTGGAGGCTGATGCTGTGTATTGTATTTAAAATGGCATTCCCGGCTGGGAATCCGGGTAGACACTGATTTGGCATCTAACCACCACTGGTTATGTGTGGTTAGAACTTTAAATACGTAATGTGTGATCGCTCTATCTTGGTTGAGTGGAATGGTCGCTTGCCAATAGCTGAGTCGCTCGGTGGTCGCCGTTTTTTCCATTGCGACTAACATTTCTTCGTTATCAGGTTCATGGCGAACGAAAACCTTACTACATGGAAACGAGGCTTCTATTGCTAGTGTTAAACTTAATCCATTATCGTGGTAAGTAACCCATGATTCGGTTTGACCGTGAAAAAGAAACGGGGCGTGCATATTATACTCCTTGGTCATCCTGCAATACCTTGGCTGGTCGCTGACAATGTCGAGCGGTCTGGGTAAATTTCAATAAAATGCGTGGAAAGCGGCTGAAAATTTATCTCGACATAACTGCGCTGCTCCGTTACCACCAGTGTGAGTGGTTGCTGATTGAGATGATCGATTAAGGCATATTTTCCCTCGCTCAATTGCCAATGTTTAATCAGCTCTTGGGGTAAATGCAGTGGCACGGTTTTACTTTCCGTGGCACTAAAGTTAGCCGCTATAATTAATTTTTGCTCAGGACAAGAGCGGGCAAAGGCAAACAGCGTATCTTGTTGCTGTGCAAAATGTGGCCAATTCTCGGCGTATAAATCGTGATAATCGCCCATCAGCGCTGGACTGTTTTTAGCTAAGTTGAGTAGCTGGCAGTAAAATTGACGTAGCTGACGCTGCTTATCACTTAACTGCCCACCATCAAATCGACCATGATTAAGCCATTTTTGATGCTCAGGTACGCCAATATAGTCAAAAATAGAGGTGCGTGACGGCTGACCAAATCCAGCCTGTTCCGCCCCTGGCTCTCCCACCTCTTGACCAAAATAAATCAAGGTCGGCGCACTGGATAAACAGGTAGAGATCAGCATCGCTGGTCGCCCTTGTTCAGCATCACCGGCAAAGTCAGCCGAGGCAATGCGTTGTTCATCGTGATTTTCTAAAAAATGCAACATATGATGTTCAATATCACGCATTTGATACTCAATGCTGCCAATGATCGCGGTTGAAGCTTTGCCCTGCATGATGGCTTTTAACCCATCGTACAAATCGACTTTATCGTACAAATAATCCATTTTGCCTAACTGAATATAATCACGGTAAAGGTCGGGCTGATAGACTTCAGCCATTAAAAAGGCATTAGGGTTAACGTGCTTGATCGCTGAGTTCATAAAACTCCAAAACTCAATCGGTACCATCTCCGCCATGTCATAACGAAAGCCATCCACGCCTTGCGCTAGCCAGTAGAGGGCAATATCACGAAACTTAAGCCACGAGTTCGGCACGGACTGCTGCTGCCAAAAAGTAAAATGCGCTTGATGAGAAAGCCAGCGATAGGATTCGGGGAGTTCGGCGAAGTCTTTCTCTCCACTAGGAGTAACGCCGTAATTAATCTTTACCGTTTCATACCAATCGTCCACATCCGGTTTGGCCTGCCGCGAGCCATTGCCGGTCCATTTGGCTGGAAACTCTTGATAAGGCTCAGCCAGGAGCGGATGACTTTCACCTCCTAATGGTGCTAAGTGATCGGGCAGATCGGGCATTTGAAACGCCTGATTGGGTAGGTAATAAAAATTATTGTCTCTGGCATACTCAAGTTGAGTATTATCACTTTGTCCGAAGTCTTCAACACCGGGAGGATTGTTTAATCCTTGATAGTGTCGCGCCACATGGTTCGGAACAATATCAATAATAACTTTTAAGCCAGCCTGATGTGAGCGTTGAATTAAGGCCAAAAACTCTTGGTTACGTTGCGCGGGGTTATCGGCCAAATCGGGATTGACTGAGTAATAATCTTTCACTGCGTAAGGCGAACCCGCGCGTCCTTTGACTACGCTTGGATGATCATCACTGATGCCAAACTGGCGGTAGTTAGCCACTAAAGCATGATGATGAATACCGGTATACCAAATATGCGTTGCCCCTAATTGAGCAATTTCTTGCAAGGCTTTAAGCGTAAAATCACTAAACTTACCCACTCCGTTTTGCGCTTTTGTGCCCCAAGGGATGTTGGCGGTTTGCGTATTACCAAATAGACGAGTAAAGACTTGATAAACGTTTATTTTTGAAGAGGAATATTCTGGATGCATCGTCTAAAACCTAACTGCTATCAATAAGAAACTGCTTAAGGGTAGACAATGGTTAGATAATGCAACTCATCCCTTACTCAGCAATTTAGGGCGTAGATCGAAGGGAGAGTGGAAAAATGTGAGCGAGGTTAAGCTATACGAATGAACGGAATGGTTGTTGCTATGGCCTGCTGGTGATTATAGCAAGCCACAGAAATCGAGAATTAAACCCCAGCGCGTTTCAGTAGTCCGGCCATCAGTGGCGAGCTGGATTTCACTTGTTTAGATTTATTTTGTAGGCTTTTCACTAGCTGCGGCTGATTAATGCTTTTGGCAATATAAGCCATGGACTGATAAAAACCGGCCGCAGAGTTGATTTTGGCTTTATCATTGAGGGGTGCTAGCAGCTGAACCATCGCCGTACCACTCATGCCATTATCGATAGCGTGTTGCTGAACGGCATCCAACAAATGATCCAAATCGGCTAACGCTTCGGTGCTTTCTATCCCTTGTTTTTGCATTGCTTTGCGGTTGCGCTTGCGAATTTGTTTGATCACAAAGGCAGGTTGGTTAATCTTTTTGAAACCAAAATAACCAGCGGCCACGACAAGAACTAGCCCACCGACCACATAACCCCAGATAGAGCCAGAAGAAGATTCAACCATAGGTTGAATGGCATCAATACTGGTTGCGATATCAGACATATATATTCCTTACTTTAGAGAAAACTTAACTATTAGGAGGGTAGTTAAGTATGAAAAGACCATCATTGACTGTGCAGCAAGGTGTTGCTTTGCGTTTTATCAACAATAGTGCAAAAGGGAGTCCCGGTTATATCATTTAATCGGCGCAATGTGATCGTTTTACGCTGAAAATTAAGCGGGTAGTGATGACTCACGCACAATTAACTGGCCAAGATAGGTATGATGCAATGAGGTCACTGGCTGCTTATTAGCAAGTATCACCGCGCATTGTGTGGCCGCTTGAGTTAACTCGACAATCGGCAGCGCCACGGTTGATAAACTTGGAATGCCGTAGGCCGCTGCAGGTTCATTATCAATACCCACAACGGCAATGTCCCGTGGTACGTGCAGGCCGTGTTCATGTAAAGCGCGAATGGCCCCAATCGCCATATCATCATTACAGGCAAAAATCGCACTAAAGTTGACGCCACGAGTGAGTAGCTGCTGGGTAGCATGGTAGCCAGAGTTAAGGCGATTATCGCCTGCGACGATCAAATCAGGGTTAGGTTCAATATTAGATTGCGCGAGTTGCTGCTGATAAGCGGCGAAGCGGAGCTGACCAGTTTCACTGTTGAGCGGTGAAGTAAGACAAGCAATCGCTCGATGGCCAAGGGTTAATAAGTGCTGCATAGCAAGGGTAGCTAATTGAGTTTGATCTAAGCCAAAGCTTGCGATGGCAGCCGTAGAAAAGCGTCGATTTAACACCACGAGCGGTATGGCATGCGTTTGTTGCCACTGACTTAGCTCGCTTTCCGTTAAATGACGGCTATAGATCATAATCGTGTCACAGCGTTGATTCGCCAATGTTTGCAGCGCTTCTCGCTCACCTTGGGCACTATTTTTACCATTGACCACCAGCAATTTTTTGCCCGCTTGGTGGGCCCCTTGTTCGGCATGATGCAGAATGCTACCAAAATAGCTGCTTTGAAAATGTGGCAAACTTAAACCAATTGCATGAGAGGTATTGGTGGCCAGCGCTTGCGCTAAGGTATTGGGTTGATAACCGAGTTGTTGCATGGTGGCAAGAACCGCTTGGCGGGTGGATTCTTTTACTTGACCATTGCCGTTCAGCACTCGTGATACGGTTGCTTTAGACACTCCGGCGGCTTTGCATACATCATTAATGGTGGCCATGACGGCAATTACTCCTAACTGATCCAGCCCTTTGTCATTTGAGCGTGCAAAGGGCTGGTGAGTGTATACCCTTCCGACTTGAAGCTGTAGGGGTGTTGACTACGTTCGTTCGCCCCAATCACATAGTCTATCTATGTTCATGGGGACTTACTCACTTGCCGCCTAGCGGCAACGGCGAGTGGTTTGGGTATCGATGGAATTAAATATTTTGTCCGTTACTGGCAATCACTTGCTGGTACCAGTAAAAGCTTTTCTTCTTCGAGCGCGCCATGGTCCCAGTGCCATCATCGTGCTTATCGACATAGATGAAACCATAACGTTTTTTGTATTCACCGGTGGTAAAAGACACGCAATCAATACAGCCCCAAGGGGTATAGCCCATCACCTCAACACCATCGTAGTTAATGGCGGTCGCCACCGCTTTGATGTGCTCGCTGAGATAGTTAATTCGATAATCATCATTAATTGAACCATCCGCTTGCACTTCATCAAGCGCGCCAAGACCATTTTCGACAATAAAAATTGGCTTTTGGTAACGCTCATACAGTTCAGATAAGGCAACACGTAAACCGTCGGGATCGATTTGCCAGCCCCAATCCGACGCGGGTAGATATGGATTGAGACGGCTATTTTCAAACAAGGAGGTGGTTTGTCCTTGCTCTTTCTGGGTTGAGACAATATTGGTCATGTAGTAGCTGATCGCGAGGTAATCAGCGCAGCCTTCACGTAAAATTTGCTCATCCTCAGCGGCGATGTCGATTTGGATATTTTTACGTTGCCATTCTTTAATCAAATAACTTGGGTAGTAGCCACGGACTTGAACGTCACTAAATAGATACTTTTCGCGCATCAGCTCTTGTGCGAGTAACACGTCTTCTGGACGACAAGTAGCTGGGTAGAGCGGCATGATGTGGATCATGCTACCGATTTTAAAATCAGGGTTTATCTGATGGCCTAATTTGACCACTTGCGCACTGGCAACAAATTGATGGTGCAGCACTTGGTACATCATCTGTTCAGGATTTGGGTAATCGGTGTAGATCATGCCTGAGTTACAATATCCCCAAATCGGCAGTTTCCAGTTACGCTGATTGTTAATTTCATTAAAAGTGATCCAGTATTTGACTTTGTGCTGATAGCGCTCCATCACAGTCTGGCTAAATTTAACGAAAAAGTCGATCACTTGGCGATTCGCCCAACTGCCATAGTGTTTCACTAAGTGATTCGGCATTTCGAAATGCGAAAGGGTGATGACCGGTTCAATGCCGTATTTCAATAGCTCATCAAACAAATCATCATAAAATTGCAGCCCAGCTTCGTTAGGTGTGGCTTCATCGCCGTTCGGAAAAATCCGCGTCCAAGCAATCGATGTGCGAAAGCATTTAAAGCCCATCTCGGCAAATAGCGCGATATCTTCTTTATAATGCCCATAGAAATCAATCGCTTCATGGTTAGGATAAAACTGATCGGATTCTACGCTATCGGTGATCACTCGCGGTACTTCATGCGCCCCTTTAGTCAGCACATCAACCACACTCACGCCTTTACCGTCTTTGTTCCAGCCACCTTCAACTTGGTGAGCCGCCACTGCGCCGCCCCAGAGAAAATCTTTCGGAAAACTGTACTGTGTCATAGGTTACCCCTTAATCAACTTATCAGAAATAGGCTTAATCTGTGACTAGTCTAGATCGTTTTTTACTCATTTGAAACCGGTTTCTGTAACCGGTTCCAAATTTTTATTATTGATGCCATTTTTGTTGTGAAGCGCATAGAAATGATTTACTGGCCCATGGCCTTTACCTACCTGTAACTGGTCAGCATGTAAGATGGCTTGCGAGATATAATGCTTTGCTCGCGTTACCGCTTGCTCAAGGCTTAGGCCTTGCGCGAGGTAAGACGCGAGCGCCGCAGAAAGGGTACAACCTGTACCATGAGTATTGTTGGTGTGGATTCTTCGCCCTGAAAAACGCATCACCCGCGAGGCGCAGATCAGCCAATCGTGACTATTTACTGATGCAGTAAAGTGACCACCTTTAAGTAGCACCGCTTGGCTTGGCAAAGCTTGTAATGCGGTGATGATCTCATCAAGTTGCTGGTCGTGTTTTGGCATCGGACAGCCAGTTAATACCGCAGCTTCAGGTAAGTTGGGGGTAATAACCGTGGCTAATGGTAATAACTGCTGCTTTAAGTCGTTGACAGCTTGATCGGCAAGTAACGCATCACCGCTGGTGGCGACCATTACCGGATCTAACACGATAATCTTTGGTTGATAGTGACGGAGTTTTTCAGCCACGATATGGATAATCTGGCTATCAGCTAGCATACCAATTTTTACCGCGGCCACGGTAAAGTCACTAAAAATCGCATCCAGTTGACTGGCAATGTGCTCAATGGCAATCGGCAAAATTGCCGTTACTCCAAGGGTATTTTGTGAGGTGATGGCGGTAATGGCGCTACAAGCATAGCTACCAGTGGCGGAAATAGCCTTGATATCGGCTTGGATCCCGGCGCCGCCGCCGCTATCTGAGCCAGCAATGGTTAATACGATTGGGATGGGTGAAAGAGCAGATAAGGTATTGGTCATGAAAGGCTCCTATAGATGACGTATAGGAACTGGCCAATGACGACCAATATGGTCGAAGCTAAATCATCGTATACACATTGATGCTAGTGGTATGCGAAGGCTGCGTCATCGGTTGCCATAGTTCCCTACGTCAGTGCTAACTGAATCAGGTTCAACGGGTCTCGCAATGCGATCTCAGCCTTAAGGCTCCCCGACTATAATGGCCTATACTAACAAATAATTTAAGTGAAACAACTAGAGTTGAACCACCTTATGACAGCGCTTCTCTAATGCTACTTTATCATGGCTAATGAGGACTAACGCGCAGCCTATCTGTTGTGTTAAATCCAGCATCAATTCCAATGTGTTTGCTGCGGTAACGGGGTCAAGACGAGAGGTGGGTTCATCGGCAATCAGTAGCTTAGGCTTCATTAATAAAGCCCGTAAAATAGCAAAGCGCTGTAATTCCCCTCCCGAGATTTGAGTTGCCTGACGCAGCAATAAATCCGGTGATAAGTTGAGTTTTGCCATTAAGATCGGGATCGCCTGCTTATCAATCGCATGTCGTTGTTCAAGATCGTTCAATAGCGTTTGCAATGTGCAATGTTTCGCCAACGCACTGGGAGGGTCTTGATACAGCTTCAGCGCCTCAGCGACCTTGATTTTCTGGTGAAACGTGATGCCGCCAGAGCAAGGGGATTGTAACCTAAGCAAGAGATCGGCCAAGGTTGATTTGCCACAACCGCTGTCACCGCTGATGCCAAGAACTTCACCACTGGATAATGTGAAATTAAGATCTCGAAATAGTGTTCTCTTTGCAAACCCTTTGGTTAACTGATGAACCGTCAGTAGTGGTTCACCTATTTGAGATTTAGAACGTTTTTCCCAAAAATGGGGATCAGCAGCAATAAGGGCTTTGGTGTAGTCTGATTGAGGGTGTTTAAGCACTTGTTCTGCTGGCCCTCGCTCTTGGATAACCCCTTTTCTCATGACAATGATCTCTCCCCCTAAGCGGTCAGCGACTTCAACATCATGAGTAATGGTGAGTACCGCTCCTCGCTGCTTATGGGTGAGGAGCTGTTCAATAATCTGATCTCTTCGACTGCTGTCTAGCCCTTTGGTTGGTTCATCAGCGATCAACAGCTCGCCTCCTGCTTGAGTGGCGCAAAGATAGGCTACCCGCTGTGCCATGCCTCCAGAGATCTGATGGGGGTATTTCTCTTGGTCTTGGCTAAGTTCAACCTGATTAAAGGCTGCCTGTGTTTTTTCATTCGCCTGAGCGGCATTGTGATTAACTAACGTATGAACTTCACGGACTTGCTCACCTACGTTCATTAATGGGCTTAAGGCGTACCAAGGTTCTTGAGGGAGAATCGAGATTTTCTTTCCCCAGAGTGCTTGACGCTCTGCCTGAGAGCGGGAGTTCTGATTTTTTCCAAATAGCGTGATATTTCCTTGCAAGGTTAACTCATTGGGTAACGTTCCAATAATTGCATTGGCAAGAAGGCTTTTCCCTGAGCCCGTTTCTCCTAAAATGGTGATTGCTTCACCAGAAGCCAGATGGAAGGAGACGGGATCAACCAAACACTGTTCTTGGCTATTGATCGCTAACTGCTCTACGTGTAATAAAGTGTTCATGCGTGTTTACCTCGAGCTAATAGATGAAAACTCATGACTAACAGAAAGACGACCACGATAGGCTGAAGCAGTACCCATGGGGCTTGATGATAATAACGAAATAACTCAACCATCATGAGCCCTAGTTCTGCGGCGGGTGGTTTAAGGCCTACATATAAAAAACCAATCGAGGCAAGCGCCAAGATGGCATTTCCAGCCCCAAAGCAACCTAAGGTAAAGAGATCGGTACGCAGTGTTGGCCACAAGTGGCGTTTAAATTGATACCACGAACTGAATCCGTAAAGTCGGGCGGCTTCAATTTCGGGAGAGCGCAGCAAGGTTAGGGTTCGGCTACGCACCACTCGAAAATACTCTACCCATAAAATTAAAGAGATAGCAAAATAGAGGATCATAAATGAGCCCGGTAGCATGGCACCAAAAAGAAGAACCAAAATGAGCCCCGGCATAGCCAAAAGTAGGTTGACCAACCACGACAAGCTTTTATCCCACCAGCCCCCTTTCCATGCCGCCGCCACCCCTGCGAGTAGCCCTAATGAAGCCGAGGTGAGAACACTGAACAGCGCCATACTGAGCGAGGTCATAATTGCACTACTGAGCCGAGCGTAGTTACTGCGGCCATAGTGATCTCGCCCGAACGGTTCTTGCCAAGACGGTAATGCAAACGCTTGAGATAATGATTGTTGGGCCGGATCACCCTGATAAAAAAGCCACTCGATGGCGGTGAGCGTGATGAGAACGAATAAAATACTCAATCCCACCCATTGGGTTCGAGATAAATGAATAAGGCCACTCATGCGTGTGATTCCTGTTTTGCAAATCGTTGTCTTGGATCTAGGTAATACTGGGCCACATCAACCAAGGTATTGATGAACACAAACAGTAACCCCATGATCAATGCCGCACCTTGGATCATCGGAATATCACGTTGGAAGATAGCGTGAGAAAGGGCATGACCAATACCGGGCCAGGAAAATAAGGATTCAATCATGACGATTCCTTCTACCAAGCCGACTGCTTGAATGCCAACGAAAGCAATGACGGGCAAAGCAATATTTTTATGTGCATGTCGCTGAAATGCCTGAGATTCGGTTAACCCCTTAAGACGTGCAAACTGAAAATAGGAGGAATGAATCACTTGGTGGGTGGCATTACGGATCATTCGATTAGACATAGCGGCAAGGCTACATGCCAATGCGCATGCAGGAAGAATCACGTGTTCTAGTCGGCCAAACCCCGCTACGGGCAGTAAGTTCAGGTGTAAAGAGAAAATCAAGATCAGCACCAACCCAATCAGAAAGACTGGCTGAGCCCTAACAGTGATTGAACCAAAGAGCGCAAGGTGATCGCTCCACTGGTTAACTCTTCTTCCACAGTAGATCCCAAGTGGAATGGCAAGGCATAGAGAAAGTAACGTTGCTGCGCCCGCAAGAAGTAATGAATGGCCAAGCTGATGAGATAGGGCATCAACAATCGGCTCGCCACTGACGAGAGAATGCCCCAAATTAAAATGCAACAAATCCCATAGCCAACTGAGATAAAGCTCAACACCTGAACGATCAAGCCCAAGTTCCGCTCGCACCGCTAAGGCGGCTTGTTCATTGACATAGTCATAACCATAGCGACCTGCTGCAATGCGGTAGGCGATATCGCCGGGGATCATTCTCATCAAAATAAACGTCAAGGTGCCCACTGACCAAGCGACAAAAAGTGCTTGGTACAACCGAGAGAGCAAGAGTTTAGTCATGGAACTTCATCTCCGACAGACGGTAGTTAATCTCAAATGGGTCAAAAGAGAAGCCATGAATTTGACGATTTACCGCGATAATTTGTTGGTAATAAGTCACAGGAATAAGAGGCATTTCATCAGCAAGGATATGAGCGGCTTGCTGAGCCAATTGTTCATATTTCTCTGGGTCAGATTCAGTGACTAGCAGATCAAGCTGTTGTGAGAAGAGATCGGATGACCAGTGCATGGGTCCCCAATCGGATCCTTTTTCGGTAGCAAAATCTTCCATTAGTAAAGGTAGGGGGTCAGCAAGTGTACCGAAATTGCGGGCAATTAGTGCCAGTTCTAATGAATTATCATGATGCTTGGCAGGAATGGCACTGGAATTATCAATCGAAATTTGAACATCAATACCCAACTCTCGCCATTGTGCTTGGATTGCCGTTGCGAGGAGAGGAAGCTCTGGTCTATCGGCATAAGTCAGTAACTGAACGCGGAAAACTTCCCCCGATTTTTCCAGAAAGCCTTGCGCGTTTTTTTGCCAGCCTTGGTCGGTTAATAATTGTTGCGCTTTTTCTAACTGGCGTTGTTCTCCCGATAAAGTGGGCAGATGCCAAGAGCCTAAAGCGGGAGAAAAAAGTTGGTAAGCATGGGATTGTGGCAAACGGAGTACGGATTCTGCCATACCTTGACGATCCAAAGCGAAGCTAAGGGCTTGACGTACTGATTTATGACTAAGAAATGGGTGAGCATTATTGACTTTAATCAACACGGTTCGTGGTATTGACTCAATGTGTAACTGGACATTTTTGGCCTGCTGGAGGGCTGGGATACTGATAGGATCTAATGTATAGACGATATCCGCTTGCCCCGTTTGCGCGAGCAACGCTCGGCTTTCTGAACGATGCCCCGTTAAGTACTCCACTTTCTCAATGGCCGCTGGTGTTCCCCAGTAACGATCAAAACGCATGACTTGCGCCTTATGTGGTGCTTGTAATTGATCAATTTGGTAGGGGCCGGTGCCTTGTAAGCGATTGACGTGCCCATTTTCATGATAAGACGATGGCGAAATGATCGCGGTGGAATAGTGAGCGAGGACGGAAAGCAATGGCCGATAAGGACGCTGTAGGATGATCACCAGCGCCTCATTTTCTGCGGTAATCGACTCAATCGGGACTTGACGAATCACTCCCGGTTTATTGACGGCTCGGCTGAGTGAGTGAACGACAGCTTGGGCCGTGAGCGGCTGACCATCATGAAACAGAACATTGGGGCGAATTTCAAAAACCCAGCGTAATCCATCTTCACTCTGTTGCCAGCTTTGTGCTAAAAGCGGATAAGGTTGTGCTTGGTCATTAATACCGATTAATGCTTCAACGACCTGTAAGCGAGAAAAAAGAAAACCATCTTTTGACAAATCTTGGCTACTAAACTCAAACGGACCAGAAACGGATAAAAGAGAGGGTTTGTCCGATGCGCTGGGTTTCCAAAAAAACACCACGGCAATGGCGATAACAGCAAGCAAGAATAACGTTTTTTTCATTAGTAGAATTCTATATGTTATAACATAACATTATTTCAGCATGAGAATCGTTATCATGTCCAGTATTTTTTGTTATTGAATCGCTTGTGAACTATTTCATGTGTGAATGAGAAAGTAAGGTTGGCAATAGGGCGTGTTCGGCGCTGGAAGCACAGGAGCCAAAGTGCTGGCTCCTGCTTTATTATCTTATAGACTATGGGAGGGCGTTTTCACCAACCTGTTTTTGTATCAATAAAAGAGGGGTTATTGTGAAGAATAAAGGGTAAGAAAGATAGTGACGGCTCGGTGAACGGTGGTGTTAATTTGTGTGTGAGTGGGTTTGTCTATGGCCCCTAAGGCAAACGGTTCAACGTATTCCGCAGATAGAAGAGCTTTAAATTGCATGGCGGCTATCCAAGGGTCGCAGGGCTTTAGCATTCCTTTATCAATTTGTGCAGCAATATACTCGCTGACGTGCGTCCAGCCTTTTTTTGGCCCTTGCTCATAAAAATGTCGTCCAACAGAGGAGCGTTCAGCTTCGTGGATCGCCATACGATAAATTGCCATGGCTTCAACACCGAGAATCGAGTTGAGAAAATTTACGCCAAATTCTTCTAAAGAAGTGGCAATATCTCGATTTTTATCAAGAGATAAGAACGCATTAGCGATCTGTTCGGTGGCTGAAGAGGCCATGACCGCTGAAAAGATCTCTTCTTTAGAGCTAAAGTAGTTATAGAGCGTGGCTTTTGAACCGCCCAGCATTTTAGCAATGTGTGACATGGATGTCTGTTCAAAGCCTTGTTGTGTAAAAGAATCTTTTGCAACCTCTAAAATAGCTTGCCTTTTTTCTTCACTTTTAACTCGCATTCACCCATCAATCCCAACTGAAAAATTTCTATAAGTTTCTCTTGACTAGCCATTTCTGTCAAGAGTATAACTGTACCGTGCAGTTTAGTTATAAGGTTGTGAAATGTGAAATACAATACTCAAATAAAGCTTATGCAGAGCCAATCTGTTTCTTATTTTTCGATGAGTATTCTCAGTACGGCGTTACTTTTTGGCTGCGCAAGTCCAGATCTAGATCAAGACTTGGCCAAGATGAAGTCCGCACAAGAGTGGAATACCGAACAGACGTTTACTGATCATACCAGCATAGAGTGGCCGACGGATACTTGGTGGGAACGCTATCAAGATACACAGCTTAATCAATTAATAAGAGAAGCCTTTGAGTATTCCCCCACGTTACAAATGGCGAAGGCACGATTAGATAATGCCCGAGGCATTGCCGAGCAAGCAGGGGCTGCTCGTTCGTTGGATGTCGGGTTGGCGGCTTCTGCAAGCGAAAGTAAAGTCAGTTATCAGTACCAATCGTATTCACCACCTCATGGTTGGAATGATTACGGCTCACTCACGCTTAATTTTCAATATGACTTTGACTTCTGGGGTAAGAACCGAGCGTCGATTGCGGCGGCAACCTCAGATTTGGCCGCTGCAGAGGTTGAAAGTGTTTCTGCTCATTTGATGTTAGCGACATCCATTGCTAATGCCTATGCCGAACTGGCACGTCTCTATGCTAACCAAACCACGGTAGTAGCGGCTTTAGGGGTGAGAGAGAAAACGGTTGAGTTATTGCAAAAACGCTACGACAACGGGCTTGAAACTCTGGGGGCGGTTAGCCAAGCAAAATCGATTGCTGCCAGTGTTGATGCTGAACTCTTGGCACTGAATGAGTCGATTGAATTACAAAAAAATGCGCTTGCCGCTTTAGTTGGGCAAGGGCCGGATCGCGCACGAGCGATTTATGCTCCAACCATTACGCTCAATGCTCGTTTTGGTCTGCCAGCAGACGCTAGTATTGGCCTGTTAGGGCATAGAACCGATGTTGTTGCTGCACGCTGGCGGGCTGAGGCGGCTGCTGAGCGGGTAGGGATCGCACAAGCCATGTTTTATCCCGATGTGAGTTTTTCCGCATTTATCGGTTATCAAGCTTTCGGTCTCGATAATGTGTTTAACAGCGGTAATGATGCAGGCGGCATTGGTCCGGCCATCTATTTACCCCTCTTTACGGGCGGCCGATTAGAAGGACAACTTACTTCTGCTCAAGCCCGTTATCAAGAGTCGGTCAGCTTATATAACGCTACTTTAAATCAAGCTTTGCATGACGTTGCGGATGTGTTGACCAGTACTCAGGCGTTGGATGAGCGGATTGCAAAAACGCAACAAGCCGTCATACAAGCTGAGCGCGCTCACTATATTGCTAACAATCGTTATCAAGGAGGGTTAGCGACTTACCTTGATGTTTTAGTCGCTGAGGAGACGTTACTTAATAACCAACGGGCGTTGGTTAATCTTCAGTCTCGTGCGTTTAGCTTGGATCTTGCACTTATTCATGCTTTAGGCGGTGGTTTTTCTCACTCTCATTCTTGATTTAGTTTTAAAAGGTTTTTTTATGAATTCGTCTGAACAAACAACGGAACATTTTGATACTCACCGAGCTTCACAAGCTCGTAAAAAAGGGTTCTTATTTCTTTTATTTGCGATCATCATTGTTGGTGGGGGTTACAGTACTTATTGGTACTTTATTGGTTCACGTTTTGTTTCAACCGATAATGCGTATGCTGCGGCCGAAATTGCGGAAGTGACTCCAGCGGTGGGCGGTATCATTGCCAGTGTTAATGTGGTGGATACTCAATACGTCGACAAAGGTGACGTGTTGGTACACATTGATGATACCGATGCTCGTTTGGCCTTGAGTCAAGCTGAAGCCGATTTAGCGCTAGCAAAGCGTCGTGTTCGCAGCTATTTAGCCAACGATGAAGGACTAACCGCCTTGGTGGAAGCGCAAAAAGCGAATGAGCAACGTACCAAAGCACAGTTAAGTGCAGCGCAAGCAAATTTTGAACGAGCGAAAATAGACTTAACTCGTCGTGAAGGGCTTGTGCGCTCGGGGTCGGTATCGGGGGAAGAGCTGAGCAATGCACAAACAGGGTATAGTCAAGCACTAGCCAATTTGCATGCAGCTCAAGCGGCAATGGCGCAAGCGAAAGCGACGAAGCTGTCGAGTATCGGTTCGCAAAAAGCCAATGCCGCGTTAACAGATAACACCACAGTAGAAAATAACCCGGAAGTCTTATTGGCTAAAGCTCGTTTGGAACAAGCTAAAATTGATCTAGAACGTACTATTATCCGAGCCCCAATCAGCGGGGTGGTGGCTAAACGTCAGGTTCAGGTTGGGCGTCGGGTTCAAGTTGGAATGCCATTAATGACCGTCGTGCCTATTAACCAGATTTATGTTGATGCCAACTTTAAAGAGGTGGAACTGCGTGAGGTGAAAATAGGTCAGCCAGTTACATTAACAGCAGATTTGTATGGCGATGACGTGACTTACCACGGGGTGATTGCGGGTTTTTCGGGCGGGACAGGTTCGGCATTTTCTATGATTCCGGCACAAAATGCGACCGGTAACTGGATTAAAGTGGTACAACGGTTGCCCGTACGAATTGAATTGGATCCGAAAGAATTACAGAGCCATCCCTTGCAGGTTGGGCTTTCAATGATTGTCACTATTGATACCGCCGCTGAAATTAACGCACAAACGTTAGTGCAATATCGGGCAACCCAATTAGCAGAACAAGGTTAAGGTGAGAGGATGAGTCACGCTTCTGACCATGAAATCAAACCTTTGTCAGGTGGAGCACTGTTTGTAGGGGCTTTGTGTCTAGCAATGGCGAATTTTTTGGCTATTTTAGATACCACCATTGCCAATGTTTCCGTTTCTACCATTGCCGGAAGTCTAGGAACTTCTGCTAGTCAAGGAACTTATGTAATTACCTCCTATGCGGTTGCTGAGGCTATTTCGGTACCATTAACGGGCTGGCTAGCTTCACGTTTTGGGTCTATCCGAGTATTTGTAACTTGTTTTCTGCTGTTTGGTGTTTTTTCACTATTGTGTGGAATGGCAAATAGCATGAGTACATTAGTTATGTTTCGGATATTTCTGGGTTTTTCCGGAGGCCCTCTTATGCCGTTATCACAAACCTTAATGATGAGAATTTTCCCGAAAAATAAGGGGCATGTTGCCATTGGTATTTGGAGTATGACTACGTTGATTGCTCCGATAATGGGGCCAATTTTAGGTGGTGTGTTGTGTGATCAATTTAGTTGGCCATATATCTTTATGGTGAAAATGCCTTTTGCAATAGGTGCTGCTTTGATTTGTTGGAAATTGTTGCAGAAGTATGAGACCAAAACCATTCGTTCTAAAATTGATAAAGTGGGGTTATTACTATTAGTGGTATGGGTGGCCGCTTTGCAATTGATGCTGGATGAAGGGAAAGATCACGATTGGTTTGAATCCTCACGAATCATTACTCTAGCGGTTGTTGCTGCAATCGGCTTTGTAGCATTTCTAATTTGGGAATTAACTGAACGGAATCCTGTTGTGGATCTCAAGGTTTTTCGACACCGAGGTTACAGTATGAGTATGGTGACTTTGTCACTTGCTTTTGGGGCTTTTTTTAGTATCTCAGTGTTAACGCCATTGTGGTTGCAAATCTATATGGGTTATACAGCGACTATTTCCGGGTATGCTACCGCCACTATGGGAATATTGGCCGTCTTTCTCGCCCCTATTATTGCTAACTTATCGTCGAAATACGATCCTCGGCCTTTTGTTTTTGCTGGAGTGATGTGGCTGGGTTTTTGGACTTTTATGCGCAGTTTTGGCATCGTAGACATGACGTTTTCACAAATTAGCTGGCCGATGTTTTTCCAAGGTGTTGGGATGCCGTTATTTTTTGTGCCATTAACTGCAATTGCGCTAGGTAGTGTCAAAATGCATGAAATGGAATCGGCAGCAGGGTTGATGAATTTTATCCGAACCTTATCTGGTGCCTTTGCCACCTCAATGATTAATACATCTTGGGAGCGAGAGTCTCGCTATGTTCATGCGGAATTATCTGGCTTAACCGATAAAGCGGGCGTGGCGAGCCAAGCGATGCAGAATGCAGGAATGAGTACTGAGCAGGCGCGATCTGCGATGGACTGGACCTTACAAAACCAGAGTGTCATGGTGGCGACTAACCAGTTATTTTTGATGATTGCGGTTATTTTTGCGGTGGCTGGATGTATGATCTGGTTTGCTCCTAAACCGAAACACGCAGTGGATACGTCAGCCGTACATTAATCATTTTTTAAGGGGATCAGTAGTCAATAGACCCACAGACCCTAGGGTGTTGACATCTTTTTAGGGTACGCTCTCGGTCAGTTGAGCGATAATCTACAAGGTGCCGGCGTGGATGTGATGGCTAGCCTATTCAATAAAGAGTATTACAGCTGTTACAACAACGTAAACTGCGGGTATGGCGCAGAGCGGAGTATTGAGCTAAAAGTGGTTTATCAATTCTAATCTCACCGTCAGTTTTTTGATTTTCTCGAATATGAACGCCCAGAATTTCTGGGCGTTATTTTTCTTAAGTTAACCCTCTCTTAACCCCTGTTTATTTACGCTAAGGTTCATCAACAGGAGTACACCACTATGATGTCATCGCATTGGCTAAGGTTATCCGCCGTGAGTTTATTGATTGCGGGGTTAATCGGCTGCGCCACCCATTCTCAGCAAACGTATCAAGCGCGAGTTTCTGAATCCCTTGAGCAACTTACGGCTTGGTCTGTTATTGATACTGAGCCTGCTATTGATATGGTTTCGATTACGGAATTAATTGATATTCCTGAATTAAAGCAATGGATTGATCGTGCTTTGGAACATAACCCTAGCCTGCAGCAAACGGCATTAGCGCTTAAAATTGCTTATGCACAAAAACAACAGAGCGCCGCAGATCAACTACCCAGTGCAGAGTTGACCTTAAGTGGAGAGAAAGAAGAGCACAACCATACTCAATACAACACGGAGTTGAGTGTAAGCTGGGAATTGGATATTTGGCAAAAAATCGCAGACGGTAAAGCAGCGGCTAGCGCCAACTTGCGTAGCCGTGCTGCGGACTACCAAGCCGCAAAAGACACCTTAGCGGCAAGCATTATGCGGCAATGGCTGATGATTAACCTTTACCAGCAGCAAGTTCATATCGAAACGCAGCGGTTAGAACTTTTGCAACGTAATGAAAAGGTGGTGACAGAGCGCTATTGTCAAGGTTTAGGTGGGCTAGAAGACCGAGATAGCGCACTAACCAATATGGAGTCTACTCGAGCGACATTAGCTGAATATCAAGAAACATTAGCGTCAGCTCGCCGAGATTTAACTACCCTATTAGGGCAGTTAGGAAGCCAAGACCCTCTTATTATTCCTGCTCAATTTCCCACGGTATTGCTTTCGTTGGCTCATTTTCCAGAGCAAGATCTGGCTCGTCGGCCTGATCTTATTGCCGCTTATGCCAACATTGAAGCACAGCAATACACCACTCAAGTGGCATATAAAGCCATGTTGCCCAGCCTGAGTTTTAGTGCGGCATTGAGTGACAGTGATCACCGCTTAAGCGATAGCTTACTGACCAGCCCTTTATGGAGCATTTTAGGCCAGTTAACAGCACCGCTATTTCAAGGTGGAAAACTTAAAGCGGAAGCAGAGATGGAAGCTTTAACGACAGAACAGGTCTTTTGGGCTTATCAGGAAACCTTATTGACGGCAGTGAATGAAGTAGAAAGCGCTTTTGGCCAGGAACAGGCGTTGGAGCGTCAGCAACAGCATTTGAGGTTAGCCCTAGACAGCGCACAGCGCAGCAGCGCTAATTATCTGGATAAATATCGCAAAGGATTGGTAGACATTCTTGAACTACTCACCATACAGCAACAAACCTACGATATCGAAATCAAACTCGCTCAAGTCACTTATAACCGATTAAGTAACCGGATTGATTTGGGATTAGCATTGGGATTAGGAGTTAAAAATGAGGATCAATAAGGTCACTTTCGGAACCACTTTACTGGCATGTGCCGTTTTTTGGGGAGTGATGGCTTACGCTCATAGTCAACTGTCCCAAATGAGTGAACCCAAAGAGAGCGGGTTGCTTCATGATACGCTTCAACCTGAGCATGATCCCGTCGTTGCCGTTTCCGTTGTCGACGTAAACATAGGGCACTATTCAGCACAAGTTCAAGGGTATGGTGAAGTGAAACCTCGTTATGCACTTAATATTACCGCTGAGGTATCTGGACGAGTGTTGACATTAGGGCCGGGCCTTGAAAGTGGTCAGCGGGTAAAAAAAGGTGAGGTACTGGCCACTTTAGATCAAACAAAATATCAGCAAGCGGTGAGTGAAGCTCAGTCTGAATTAGCAACGGCCACCTTAAACTTATTGGAAGAAGAGCGTCAAGGGGAACAAGCAAAACTTGAGTGGCAGCGGTCGGGGTTATCTGGGGAGCCTGATTCACCATTGGTCCTTCGTCAACCGCAGCGGGTTCAAGCAAAAGCCGCTTTAACGAATGCACAGAAAGTGTTAGCAAAAGCTCAGTATGATCTGAAAAACACCGTGATCTATGCCCCCTTTGACGGATTAGTTGTGAGCCGAGACATTCAACTTGGTAGTTATTTGCAAGAAGGTGGACAAGTCGCCACTTTATACAGTACCGATGTGGTCGAAGTCGTTATTCCACTTTCAGAAGCGCAATGGTTGAATTTACCGATACGAAGCAATACCGAGCTGGCTCGTCACCCACAGAGCTGGTCTGTAGAGTTGCGTTATCGACAAATGGCATGGAACGGTTATGTGACTCGTGTTGAGCAACACCTTGACAGTAATACTCGCCAACGTGCATTGGTGGTAACGGTTGCTCAACCTTTGGATATCGAACCTCCGTTATATCCGGGAACCTTTGTGACCGCCATTGTGGAGGGCACTCCCCTCAAACAGAGTTGGAAATTGCCTCAGTCAGCCATTTCTCAGCAAGGGGAAATCTGGTACATCGATAGCCAAGGCAAATTAGCCAGCATCCTAGCAGAGAAACAGTTTGAATCGGGTGGTTTTGTGTATGTTAAAGCCTTTACCCATGAAAGCGTACAAATTGTTCAGCGCCCATTAAGCAGTTACCAAGTCGGTACTTTGGTGCAAGTGATCAGTGAGGTAGCATTATGAGTATGACACCTCCTCCATCGGGTATTATTGCCTGGTTTGCTCGAAATTCAGTGGCGGCCAATTTATTACTTCTATCGGTGATCGTGATGGGCGTTTTGTCACTCAGCCAGTTACGTCGAGAAGCCTTCCCGAGTATGGAACCAGATCGAGTGACGGTTTCAGTCACCTATAACAGCGGCGACCCCAAGCAAGCGGAAGAGGGGGTTGCGATTAAAATTGAAGAGGCATTGGAAAGCGTTCCGGGAATAAAACGGATTACCTCTACCTCTAACGCTGGCGGCAGTACGGTCACTATTGAGAAAACCAGTGATTACAGTCTCAACACGTTACTCTCAGACATTAAAACAAAAGTGGATGGGATCAATAATTTCCCCAGTGATGCAGAAAAACCGATCATTGAAAAAGATCGTATGCAAGATCACGCCATTTGGGTTCAGCTCTATGGTAGCGTGGATAGAGCGACCTTGCAGTCGTTAGCACAAGAGTTAAAAACCGCTCTTTTGCAACAACCTGCCATTCGAGATTTAGAAATCAAAGCGAGCGCTGATCCGGTTATTTCTATCGATATTGATGAAGCCACTTTACAAAGTTATAACCTAAGTTTGTCTGACGTTGAAGATAAGGTGAATGCGGAGTCATCGACACCTCTTATGACCAGTTTGCGTCATCCTGATAAAGCGGTTCGCCTGAAAGTGGCAAACCAGAGGTATAAGGCGGAAGAATTTGCTCAAATACCTCTTATTAATACTTCACAAGGTACAACATTTAAACTGGGTGAGATAGCCGTTGTTCGAGAAACATTTGATGAAGACACCTTTACATTATCTCGTTATAACCAACAAAATGGCATGTCGATTGAAATCGTGATGGACGAGTATGGTGATGTCACTCTAATTGCTGAGCAAGCAAAATCAGTCGTACAGCAATGGCGAGATCAACAATTATTGCCAGAAGAGATTTTCTTAGAGACTTGGTACGATCAAAGCCAGATGATTAATGATCGCCTCAGTTTACTGGTGAAAAATGCTATATCAGGCATCATTCTTGTCTTTTTTGTTCTGGCGCTGTTTTTAAACGTTCGAGTGGCTTTTTGGGTTGCTGCGGGCTTACCGTTTGTCTTTTTTGGCTCACTATTTTTCATGACAGGTTCGTTTGCCAACCTCACCATCAATGAGATGACGACTTTTGGTTTTATTATGGCACTTGGGATTGTTGTTGATGATGCGGTGGTGGTAGGCGAAAGCATTTATGACACTCGGCGTAACGAGGGTGACAGCCTAGATAACTCGATTAAAGGGGCCATGAAAGTCGCAATACCTACCGTGTTTGGTGTGCTGACTACCGTTGCTGCATTTATGGCGTTATCCAATGTGACAGGTGGGCTTGGGCAAATTTTTGCTCAGTTTGCTGCGGTTGTAACGGTCTGTCTATTGCTTTCCATGGTGGAATCAAAACTGATTTTACCGTCTCATCTTGCTCACCTAAATACTCATCGCAATGCAACAAAAGGTGGTTGGAGTCGAGTTCAGCGTAGCGCAGATTCAGTATTGAATTTTTTGAATTATCAGGTGTACACGCCCGTTATTAAACTGTGTTTACGATTTCGTTACGCAACATTATTGCTATTTCTTAGCCTACTGATCGTGATTGCGACATTGCCTATGTCTGGAACGGTTAAAATGGCTTTCTTTCCCGATATTCCTCGTGATATCGCTTCGGCAGATATCACGATGTTAGACGATGCCAGCTTTGGGCAAACTCATCGAAATTTATTAGTGATTGAACAGGCAGCGAAAAGGGCTGATACCCATCTTCGTGCTCAGCTGGGATTACCTACTGAACAAAGCAGTATTTCCAGCCTGCAGGTATTGGCTTCATCTGATACCGAAGGCAGTGTTACGGTCGCCTTCATTGACTCTCCGGGATACGACACCAATCAGTTTACAAAAATATGGAATGAGCAGATAGGTCTGCTGGAAGGCGCTAAAAGACTCAAAGTATTGGCCAGCATGGATATGGTTGATAACTTTAAAATTGAGTTAAAAGCCAGCGATGCTGAACAGGTGACGGCTGCGGGAAAGGCCGTGAAAGCTTATCTGCAAACTATACCGGGAATCAGCGGCATTGATGACAACTTAAGCCCAGGAGTACCACAGTATCGCTTTACATTAACCGAACAAGGACGAGCTTTGGGGTTAACGACGGCACAACTTGCTGATCAAGTTCTGCATTCTTTTGGGGGTGGAGAAGTCCAAAAATTTCAGCGTAAACAAGATGAAGTCACGGTGAGTGTTCGTTATCCGGAACAAGAACGTCAAACCTTAGCAGATATCATGAATGCGAATATTCGTAGCAGTGACGGCACGGTTATCCCCCTCAGTTCGGTTGCAATGATTGATTCTGATTACCAAGCGTCAGCCATTACTCGAATTAACAATCAACGAGCGGTGTATGTGAGTGCGGTTGTGGATAAAGCCATGTTGTCACCCAGCCAAGTTGTCAATCAAGTTAAGCAACAATTTTTGGCACAGTGGCAGAAAGAGTACCCTCATTTGCGGGTTGATTTTGCCGGAGAAGCTGAGCAACAAGCGGAAACCATGCAATCGATGGAATTGATATTTGTGGCTGCGATGATCGCCATTTACGCCTTACTAGCGATACCGTTGCGCTCTTACATTCAGCCCTTACTGATTATGATGGCCATTCCCTTTGGTATTGTCGGCGCGATTTTAGGCCATTGGGTGAATGGGTTGACCTTAAGCATTTTGTCTATGTTTGGTATTTTAGCTTTAAGTGGCGTGGTGGTGAATGATAGCTTGTTGTTGGTCAGCCGCTATAACGGTTTACAAGAAGAAGGGAAACCCATATTGGATACCATTATTGAAGCGTGTAATAGCCGACTACGTGCAATTCTTTTGACATCCATTACCACATTTGCAGGTTTGATTCCTCTGCTGAGCGAAACATCAATGCAAGCTCAGTTTTTAAAACCTGCGGCGGCTTCATTAGGGTATGGCATCATGTTCGCTACGATGATTACTTTACTGTTAATACCCGTGTTACTCTATATTCAGTATGAGATACAGAAGGGAGTCGTGGATATAGTAAAAAACGTTACGTGTAAAGTGATAGGTAAAGCATCATGCTAAAGGTTTTATTGGTTGAAGATGACCTCGATCTTGCGACGGCACTGATCGACTATATGCAATTAGAAGGAATAGAGTGTGATTTTGCCGCCGACGGTCTAGTGGGTTATAACCTGATCACATCTTATCAATACGACGTGATTATTCTGGATCTCAACTTACCGAAAATTGCAGGTTTAGAAGTGTGTCGACGTATTCGTGAACAAGGTATTGAAACACCGGTTTTGATGTTGACAGCGCGTGATACTTTGGATGATAAGCTGCAAGGTTTTCAACACGGAGCCGATGATTACTTAGTAAAACCGTTTGCTATGCAAGAGCTCATGGTGCGCATGTTGGTGTTGTCTAAACGGCGGAGCGGACAGGCTACAAAACTACGGATTGGTGAACTCGAACTCGATTTATCGCTGCGTAAAGCCTGCCGTTATGGGCAAGAGCTGAAGCTCTCACCGATCTCGATAAAAATTTTGGAATTATTGATGCGAGAATATCCGTCTGTTGTCACTCGGGAAAAAATTATTCAGATGATCTGGGGAGAAGCACAGCCAGACAGTAACAGCCTAAAAGTGCATATGTTTAAGCTACGTAAGCAGATAGACCAAGAGGGATGGCCGACGATGGTTAAGACGGTGCCAGGGTTTGGGTTCAGTATCCAACAGCAGGATAACGATGAAACTACGCCGTAGCCTGAAGATTTTCCTTATCTGTGTGATGATGGCAATGGCCAGCATCACGGTTGTCAGCTTCTCCCATTTAGCGGCAAACTATTTTGAGCAAGGATTGGATGGTGGAATGCGGATGATGATGATGGATATTGGTCGAGAGGTCGCATTAACGGGACAAAAAACAGAAATGATGATGGGGTTTCACGTTGCTCATCATTGGCAAGCCATTCCATCAGACATTGCCGCGTTATTTGAACCACTAGAACAACCGATGCAATTTGTAAAATATATCGAAAATCAGCATTGGTTTTCAGCACCTGAGCGCGCTGTGTTTTTAATGCGTTATGATCAAACGGCTGGCGCCCCCCTCTACATTTATCGTGTGTTGGATGATGTTCAACGTCCTGAACTGATACAAAATCGGCCTTGGGGAGAAACTCCCCATTTTGTTCAACTGATTAGTTATGCCGTGCTTGGTATTGGTTTATTTGGTTTGTGTATGTATTTTTTAGTACAACGAGTAGCAAAACCTGTCGAGCGGCTAGCACTTTGGGCAAAACAATTAACGCCTGAACAGTTAGTGATTCCTGCGCCTGATTTTCATTATAACGAACTGAATCGCTTAGCTAAGGTGGTCAAAAACAGTCTCGTTTCAGTTGATAGTGCGCTTCGTCGAGAACAAAAATTCCTCGCTCATGCAAGCCATGAATTACGAACACCGATAGCTGTTGTTCGTAGTAATAGTGAGTTATTGATGAAACTGCTTGAAAAACAAAGTTCACCGGAAAAGCGTCAACAAGTATTGGAACGTATTTGTCGCGCTGGCGTAACAATGAGTGATCTGTGTGAAACTTTATTGTGGCTCAACCGAGGAAAAGAAACAGAGCTCCCTCTGGTGGAGGTTGACTTAGGAAGCTCAATTGAACAGATCTGCCAAGAGCTTAGCTATTTGCTTGATAATAAAAAAGTGCAGCTAGAGGTGAATATACATCATCAATCTTATCGGCTTCCTGCAACGTTATACCGAATTGTACTGAGTAATTTAATTAGAAATGCATATCAGCATACCCAATGTGGAAAAGTGGTGATTCGCCAAGAGGACGCTCAGGTTTTGATTTCAAATCGAGAAGATAGCCGCTCCAAAAAAATAGAAGATTTAGGGTTTGGCCTCGGATTAGAACTCACTAACCGAATTATTAAGCAGTATCACTGGCGGTGTGAAACGGTGAAATATTTACATGGGCGAGATGTCACTATTCATTTTTTGAAGCCATAAAAATACCCGCTCTTTAGAGCGGGTAAGGCGTAAACGCTATAGGGGGACGTATTACGCGTTGGCTTGAGCACCCAGTTTCGCTTTTTCACGCATACTAAGCAGTAGAGTAAGACCAAAAGAGGCGATAAACGCGATGATCATACCGACCACATAGTAACCAATTTTATCTGGGCTGATAGAGATAATGCCTGGCAACCCGGCGGCACCCAGTGCGTGTGCTTTAACGGTGAATAGGGTGATAAAGGCACTGGCAATCGCGGCACCACAAATCGCAGCAATAAAAGGATAACGCAGTTTTAAGTTAACCCCAAACATTGCGGGTTCAGTAATACCGAGTAACGCGGTGATACCGGAAGGAATCGCAATACCCTTCATTTTTACTTCTTTAGTGGTGAGGCCTACCGCAAGAGCGGCGGCCCCTTGAGCTACGTTTGACATCGCTGCTATTGGGAAGATGAACGTCCCCCCAGTTACGGCAATATCTGCCAGCAGTTGGGTTTCAATCGCGATAAAACTGTGGTGCATGCCTGTGATGACAAATGGCGCATAAATAAAGCCAAAGAGTGCGCCACCGATAAAGCCAGCGGATTCATACAACCAGTTCAGTCCATCACCCAATAGGAAGCCAACATCACGAGTAAGAGGGCCAACCACCGTAAAGGTCAGGAAACCGGTGATAAAAATCGCCAGCATCGGCGTTAATAAGTTGTCCAAGACCGATGGAACGATACGGCGCAGACCATTTTCAATTTTAGCTAGAATAAAGGCCGCGACTAAAACAGGCAGAACCGAACCTTGATAACCAACTTTTTGAATTTCTAAGCCAAGGATGTTCCAAACTGGAATGTCACCAGAAACGGAAGCACTGCCAAATCCCCAGCCATTGAGTAAGTCGGGGTGTACCATCAACATCCCGAGAGCGGCACCCAGGAACGGGTTACCGCCAAATTTTCGTGAAGCAGAGAAAGCCAACAGAACGGGCAAATAAACAAAAGGAGCATTAGCAAAGGTATTGATCATGCTGGCTAAATCAGCCAAGCCCGGATTGGCATCGATTAATGATTTCCCATCGATAAATAATCCTGTAGCCGTCAGGACGTTATATAACCCCATCAGTAAGCCACCGGCGACAATCGCCGGAATAATGGGCACGAAAATATCCGATAACCCTTTGACTGCCCGTTGTACTATATTTTGTTTTTGCGCACCGGCTGAAGCCACATCATTAGTGGACATTTCAGCTAAGCCTGTTAGTTTTGCCATTTCGGCATAGACTTGGTTAACGACGCCAGATCCAAATATAATTTGATATTGACCTGCGACTTTAAATTGACCTTTTACACCATCAAGTTCTTCAATGGCTTGTTCATTAATCAAAGACTCGTCTTTGACGGCTAGGCGTAATCGAGTTGCACAGTGTGCGAGCGCTTGGATGTTTGTTTTACCACCCAAGTGTTCCATAAGTTGTTTTGCTATGACTGGATAGTCCATAACTCACCCCGGTTCTTGTTACTTGTCTGTATGATAGTCTTTCGTTTGGCTAATTTTAATTTCGGGAACGTTTGCAATGTTAATTCTTGTCAATAAATCTGTGATGGTCAAAATAAAATCAAAAAATATGTGAAGAAGATCGCTAAAAGCTTAAGCAACAATGCATAAAACAAGGGTAGAATCACGCTATCAGCAAAATGGTTATCAAGTAATTTTGCAATCAATCCCAAACTGATGATGGAAAAGAGTCGCAATGGCAAGTTTACATGATGTTGCCCGCTTAGCCGGGGTATCTAAATCTACGGTATCTCGGGTGATCAATAATGAATATGGTGTCAAAGAGTCCACAAAAATCAAAGTATTAAAGGCGGTTTCTGATTGTGGTTATGTGGTCAATCAAGTGGCTAAAGATCTGAAATCACAAAAAACCAATCTGATCGGAGTGATTGTTCCTCGCGTCTCTTCCCATGCCACAGCGCAAGGTGTGGATGGATTAACTGCCATTTTTGAGCAGGCGGGTAAGCATGTTTTACTGGCTAATACTCATCAAGTGCATGCCAAGGAACTCGAATATATTCAAATCTTTAATCAAAAACGCGTCGAAGGTATTGTTTTTTATGCAACCCACCTTGATACCGCTTTGATCAAAGCGATTCAACAGTCGCCGGTGCCCGTGGTCTTAATTGGTCAAGATGGTTCACTGTATAATATTCCTAGTGTCGTTCATGATGATCAACGTGTTGGTTTTGAGGCCGGTAATCGCTTAGTCGCCGCCGGTTGTCAAAATATCGGCTTTATTGGGGTGCAAAGTGATGATGTGGCGGTAGATGTTTTACGTTCTCAAGGGCTTGAACAATCACTGGCTTTGCATCAACAAGAGTTATTGTTTCATGTTCGGGGTGACTTTTCGATTGAGTCGGGCTATCGCTTAGCTAAGCAGCAAATCGCCGCTTATCCACACTTGGATGGGCTATTTTGTGCGACCGACCGGCTAGCGGTAGGAGCGATTAAAGCATTACAAGAGCAGGGGATTGCCGTGGGTCAGCAAGTAAAAGTGCTAGGGGTTGGGAACGATGAGCTGGCCTATGTGAGTAATCCTAGTTTATCTACCTTTAACTATGCTTTTGATAAAGCAGGAGAAAATGCGGCGAAAATGCTGTTGGAGCGTATTTCTGGGCAAGGGTTAGAGATGAGCAAAGTGGTGCTAACTTTCCAAAACATTGATCGTCAAACTTGTTGATGAGTTGCATCCACTCGCATTGTTGTCAAGATAGCGAATTATCCTGACAATCAAAGAGAGGTTTCTGTGCTCTGCTTCACATTCAACTATCCTATACTTGGTTATACGACGGAAAAACTTGCCTAGTTGAGTGATGTTTTATATTTTTGGAACGTTCCCGAATTTAATGGTTAGGTAAGCATATGTCTCTTGATTCGTTGATTGATCTCGCTGGTGGTATCACCAATATACTACGTATTCTCGCTCCAAAAGGGCGGATCACGGTTGCTGTGCATGATGCTCAGCGTGTGAAACCTTTGCCCGATCACATTGTTGCTGAGTCGGTTCTAGGTGAATGGCAACTTTCGATGGTACGTGATGAAACCATCACGGATGAACACTTAGCGACGGTTGGCCGTCAGATAGCAGAGCAGCAACGTGAACAGGCGTCGGTTTACCTTCAGCCCACTTCATGCCCCTATCGCCCTCAATGGCATATTTCTCCACCACAAGGTTTATTGAATGATCCAAATGGGTTTATTTACCATCAAGGGGAATATTATCTATTTTATCAGTGGCATCCCTTTGCTTGTGAGCATAAAGATAAATATTGGGTATTGCTTAAAAGCCAAGATTTAATCCATTGGCAATGGCAGTCGATTGCCCTGACGCCATCGGATTGGTTTGATAGCCATGGGGTTTTTTCTGGCCATGCTGTTAGTGATGGTGACGATCTGTGGTTGTTTTATACCGGAAATACACGATTAGGGCATGATAGACAACGGCAGACCATGCAGTGCGTTGCCAAAGCTAACTCTGAAGGCGGTTTCACTAAGCTAGGCCCCGTTATTCGCACTTTACCAGATGGTGTTACTGAGCATATTCGTGATCCTAAAGTGGTGTATCAACAAGGGCGTTGGCAGATGTTACTTGGTGCGCAGACCGAGACATTACAGGGGCGATTGGCGGTTTACCATTCTCCCAACTTACAAGATTGGCAATTTGATCGCTTATACGGTGAAGAATTAGCCCCTTATGGGTATATGTGGGAATGTCCGGATTGGTTTGAACTCGAAGAGCAAGCCTTCATTGTTTTTGGCCCTCAAGGGATTCGCTCTGAAAATCCTCATCATACGATTGAGCACCAAAACCGAATCTTTACTGTAGAGCAGGATGAACAAGGGCAATTTCATTTTCTACAAGGTTGGCAGTTGGATGCAGGGTTTGATTTTTACGCCCCACAAACGGCTCAAACTCCTGATGGACGACGTGTGCTCTGCGGCTGGATGGGGCTCCCTGATGAGATAGATCACCCAAGCTGTGACAATGGCTGGATACACCAATTTACAGCATTGCGCGAGCTGAGCTGGCAGCAAGGAAAAGTCATTCAACGTCCTGTTGCTGAGCTTGAGCTGTTACGGAGAAACGTTCAAACCCTGACATTAAATGAACGAGGGGTTGATGTGGCGACAAAAAGCTTCGAATTGATCCTGAACCTACCGTTGGGCGGTGAGTTACATTTAATGGAAAATGCGCAGCATAAAGTGGTGTTGTCCTTTGATGCTGACAGCAAGGTGCTTCGTTTTGATCGTAGCCAAACGGAGATTCGTCAAGGAGATACTGTCCGTGAACTCGCTTTAGAGTCAGAAGAAGTCCATTTGCAGATTTTAGCTGATCATTCCTCATTAGAAATCTTTATTAACCAAGGGGAACAGGTGATGACCGGGCGTGTTTTCACGGCGATGGATGCTACCCGTATTTCGTTGATTGGCGCTGAAGTTAGTGCACAATTTGCACAATTAAGCGCAATGAACGGTGGCTTTGCCCCTTACTAATGTGAACCTAAAATAACCTTTTTAATATAAAGGCCCCTCACATCCTGTGAGGGGCCTTTGTCATGCTTAAAGTCTTGAGCTATTAAAACCACGTTTCCATTTGGAGAGCAAACATCGTTTCACCACCTTTACCCATTGTACTGGCATCATTGGCAAGGCTAATGGCGTAGTTATCTAAATCTCGGCTCCAATCCACATAGCTAACAGCAAAACGCAGCTCTGGGCGATCAAAAAAGCCGGATGCGGTCGATAACTTTAAGGTTGGCGCTAAAGTTGCTTTGTAAAAGTTGCCACTGGCTTGTTCAACGCTATTATCTAAGTCCATATATTGATATGACCCTTCGTACACCATCTCAAAGTTTTCTGTCAACTCTTGAGCTAAGCGTATGTTAAGTGAAGCCCACTTGAATTTATCATCCTTCTTAATGCGATCTTGGCTATATTCCGCCATGAGTGCGGGAGCAAAGCGCCAATTTTCAGCAAAGCGGGTCACCCCATAACTAAAGAGACGAAGTGCTTTAGCATCATCGTTTAAATTGCCATTAGAGCCAATACCTTTTAACTCTGCGCCAAGTCCCTGACCAAGCAGTAACCCAGTTGAAGATGATCCCTCATTAAAGCCAAAGAAATCACTGCCATGATAAGCAAATAACGCATGGATCCCGTTTTCTGCCCGTTTTGTCGCTGACTCGGCGGCTATCGCTTGATCTTTATTATCTGCGGCAACCATACCGCTGATCATCACTTGCAAAGGACCGAATCGGTTATTTATGGTCGCTATGTAGTTTTCGATGTTGGTGTTGGCGCTATCAATCTCTCCAAAATCTCGCCCATAGAGAGAGAAGTTGGCTTTCCAGTTATCGGCAAGTTGAACATCATAGACCCCAGCTCCGGTACCCGAAAGGAAGACAATATCGGAATCAAAGAAATGAATATCAAAGTTATCACGGTCAAAACGCTTACCCGCCCAAACCGTAGCATTTTCAAATGCACCACTAAAAGAGGTTAAATTAGACAGCTCCGCATAGACTTGGCGTACGTTTAACTGGCTGTCATCCGCCGTCCACTCATTATTGGTTTCTACACTATCGGCCAACATGATATGAAAGCGTGCTTTAGAGCCATCATCCAATACACGATTATGGATAAGGTTAGCTTCTAAGTATTTATCGGCTTCCAGACCTAAACGGCCAATGGGGGCTCCTAAACTGCCGGCCGCGGTCATATAAGGCCCTGTTCCTGTTGCGCCGTTAAGGTCATCATTGGTTAACAATCCTGCGCGCGCATAGCCAGTAAACTCGAATTGAGAGGCAGTATTGAAGGCCTGTTGAGCGGTTTGTTCTGTGGTCATGAGGCGTGATTCCAGCTCATTAATTCGAGTTTCCAACGCCGCAATATCATTATTTGCCCATACCGCAGAGGTTGGGAGTAGGGTTGAGGCAATGGCTAGTGCTAATGTTTTCGTTTTCATTGTGCTTTTTCTCCACATGAATTGGATGATAAATCAAGAGTTTGCAAACGTTCCCGATTGATCGTTGAATTAGCGTAGAAAAATAGACCAATTTTACCCATTTTATCCTGAACAATTCGATATAAATGAGATTTACGTTATCTTTAGTTCGATATAACTGTATAAGATAAATAGGGAACGATCCCTATAAATTAATGGGAAATTTAAGCGTAATCACACAATCGCAGTTTTTTGTGATCTGATGCATTGTGTTTGATCACACTATTTCAAAGTCAAAAAGCGAACCTTCTTTTGACAAGAAAGCTCGCTAACAAAAAAGAGAAGAAAGAGGCAGTTAACGAATGAAATCAAGTAGAGCTTGCTGGGTTGGCAAAGCGGTCATCGCCCCTTTTTTCGTAGTCGCTAACGCGCCGCAGCCGTGCGCCCATAAAATCGCCGCTTCCAAATTTTGGTGCCACGGATTACTGGTGGAAAGTTGATACAATAACCCTCCCACAAAAGCATCACCAGCGCCTGTGGTATCGACAGGCTTAACTACCTTTCCTGTGACTAATTGTTGGTATTCATTCGTGACAACTAATGCGCCTTTTGCTCCTTGAGTAATCACGACAAGAGGAATATTCAGTGCTTTTAGCGCATCGAGCCCTGCATCAATGGTCTCTGTTTGGGTGAGAAGCGTGAGTTCTTCTTCTGAAAATTTCACCACATCGGCTTTGGTCACGGCCTGCATGACCACATCAATGAGTTCTGAAGGATTTTGCCAGACCTCTGCACGTAAATTAGGGTCAAAACTGACGTATCCCCCTGCTTGTTTGATGCGATCGATCGCGGCAAAGGTTGAGCTACGGCTGGGTTCATTGGCGAGTGCAATTGAGCAAACGTGTAGCCATTCACCGGGATGAAATTCAGGAATATCATTGGGCTGTAAGAACTGATCGGCACTGGGTTTTACCATAAACGTAAAACTGCGTTCACCTGTGTCATCTAAATCTACCACCACGGTAGAGGTGCGCTGCTGATCATCCAACAGCAAATATGTGCTATCCACACCTTCATTGGTGAGTGTCTGCTGCATAAATCGACCAAGAGGATCGTTCCCAACTCGACCAAAAAAAGCACTCTGTCCGCCTAAGCGGGCAATCGCAACGGCAACATTAGCGGGTGCGCCACCGGGGCATTTTAAATAGTGTTGCTCACCATCAGGAATAAGATCGACAACCGCGTCGCCTGTGACCCATACTTTACTCATTGACTGTCTCCCACAAGAATTTTCTTTAGTGTAATGGTTGAAAAAATCTTGCAAAGTCTTTCGCTAGCGGGTCTATTCTTTGACTTGCCAAATTGTGATCAATAAAGAACAAATGAATAAAATGGCGAGCTTTTTGATTTACTTTTCGGTATCGTTCCCAGTTTAATGAAAATTTCAAATTGTAGATTGACGAATATCAGGACTCAGCGCACACTGCACGCGTTTTGTGCTTCAGCTATTTTCTCTTTGATTGGAGTTTTCATTATGTTCGCTCTTCCTCCTATGTTGATTACCATAGGGCTGCTTTTGATCAGCAATATTTTTATGACCTTTGCTTGGTATGCGCATCTACGTGAACTGGGCCATAAACCTTGGATTGTTGCTGCATTATTGAGTTGGGGAATTGCTTTATTTGAATATCTGTTCCAAGTCCCGGCAAATCGGATTGGTTATACTGTGCTCAATTTAGGCCAGCTCAAAATTTTACAAGAGGTGATTACTTTATCGGTTTTTGTGCCGTTTGCGCTGATCTATATGAAAGAACCATTTAGGATGGACTTTGTTTGGGCGGGGCTTTGCTTGTTGGGCGCGGTCTTTTTTATTTTTCGACCACAAATTTTGGAAATCTTGACTCGTGCTATCGCGTAAAATGCGACTCCTTTCTCTCTTCCTCTGAAGTGGTTCCAATCTGTAGTGCCTGTGATTGGAACCAAAGTACCGCCGCTCTTTAATATTGCTTGAGAAGTCATGTATTGATATAGGCGCTTTGGTTATGTCCGATTAATTTTTAATTCTATTTTTGAATGAAGCAAAGTGGGGCATCCGATTTATTTTGGTGCAAGGTAGCGATTGCCTTCACAGATTCGAGCTATTAACGCGTTGATTGGTGTTTTTTGTTCGACGCACTTGGCTTCGAATGTTAATTTTTTGATCAATGTCTAAGGTCTCTATTTTAAGCATGGGCGAGACATTATGGCATAGATTATCAACGATATTGCGCTGACATTAGATCATCCTTGTTTAGCCAATTTCAACTGAAGTTATACGCTGATTATTGATGTAGATTAAGAATATCATCTGCTCAAGCTACATTTTATTGGCAAGTTACTTCAATGATTGCTAATGTGCCAAGTTCTCTATTGAGTTTGGTTTATGACCTTTATTCTGGCCGTTCTAGAAACTCAATAGTGAAGTCATGGATGCAAGATAAAAACTTGGAGTTTTTCGACGATGAATAAGAATAAAATCACTCAAACCTTGTTGCTGAGCGCAAGTTTAGCAGTGGGCACCACCTCTTTTACTGCTTTCGCAGCGAATGTCCCTCCCGGAACAAAACTAGCAGAGATACAAGAAATAGTGCGAGGCAATGGGACAGAAGTGGCGACCATTGATCCGCACAAATCGCAAGGCGTTCCCGAGTCACATGTTATCCGTGATTTGTTAGAAGGGCTGGTCAATCAAGACGCAGATGGCAATGTCATTCCTGGCGTTGCTGAATCCTGGGAAACCACAGATAACCAAACGTACACTTTCCATTTACGAAAAGAAGCAAAATGGTCGAATGGTGATCCAGTCACTGCACAAGATTTTGTTTATAGTTGGCAACGCGCACTCGACCCCGCTACGGCTTCGCCTTATGCTTGGTACATGGAATACACCAAGATTAAAAATGCCAAAGAAATTGTCGCAGGAAAAAAAGACAAAAGTACACTTGCGGTAAAGGCGTTGGATGATCATACCTTAGTCGTGGAACTTGAAAAGGCGGTGCCTTATTTTGTCATGATGACCGGGCACACCACAATGAAGCCAGTTCACCAAAAAACCATTGAGACATATGGTGACAACTGGACTAAGCCAGAGCATTTTGTTGGTAATGGAGCGTATGTGGTTAATCGTTGGGTGGTGAATGAACGACTAGTTCTGACTCGTAACGAACAATATTGGGATAATGCCCATACCGTAATCAATAAAGTGACTTTTCTTCCGATTGAAAACCAAGTCGCAGAGATGAACCGCTTTTTAGCGGGTGAAATTGATATTACTTATGAATTGCCTATTGAACACTTCCGCCGGCTGAAAAAAGAGTATCCGGAATCGGTTTCTGTGGTAGGTAATTTATGTACTTATTATTATTCATTTAATACCAAGAAAAAGCCATTTGATGATGTTCGTGTACGTAAAGCGATTTCCTACGCTATTGACCGTAACATTGTCACTGATGCTATTATGGCGCAAGGCGAAAAACCTGCTTATTTCTTAACCCCTGAAATTACTGCCGGTTTCCATCCAGAATACCCTGCTTACGGAAAAATGAGCCAAAAAGAGCGTAACGCAGAAGCGGCACGCCTACTGAAAGAAGCTGGCTACGGGAAAGGAAACCCTTTGAAATTTAGCTTGCTGTATAACACTTCAGAAAACCATAAAAAAATCGCTGTCGCACTAGGTTCAATGTGGAAGAAAACACTGGGGCTTGATGTGACGCTTGAAAACCAAGAGTGGAAAACTTATCTCTCTTCAAAAGATCAAGGCGATTTTGAAGTAGCACGTGCCGGTTGGTGTGGTGATTACAATGAAGCTTCTTCGTTCTTAACTTTGATGATGAGCAATAACACAACGGGTGGTCAACATTGGGGCAATACCGATTATGACGCCATCATCATGAAAGCCTTAACATCGACTTCTGAGTCAGAACGACAAGAGTACTATGCTCAGGCCGAAGCACTGATCGCCAAAGAAATGCCGATTGCACCTATCTATCAATATGTGAAATCTCGGTTACTTTCGCCTAAAGTGGGTGGTTTCCCGTCCAATAACCCAGAAGAAAAAATTTACTCGAAAGATCTCTATATCAAAGCTGAGTAATTTTGTTGGTAACCACGAAATAACGATTGAGACACTGTATGTGCTTGCGCATACAGCGTCTACCTGTTTTCAATTGTCACAGACAGCAAGAGTGAGTTTATGTTTAAATTCATCGCAAAAAGGGTATTTGAAGCAATTCCGACCATGTTGGTGTTGATCACGATATCTTTCTTTCTTATGCGCTTTGCACCAGGAAATCCGTTTTCTAGTGAGCGTTCACTTCCGCCTGAAGTTATGGCTAATATTGAAGCTAAATATGGCTTAGATAAACCCGTCTTTGAACAATACACCACCTACCTCGTAAATGTATTACAAGGGGATTTTGGCCCATCTTTTAAATATTTAGATTATTCGGTGAATGAACTCATTGCAGTTGCTTTACCTGTTTCGGCAAAAGTAGGATTGGTCGCGTTTATCTTTACCCTCATTATGGGGGTCAGTGTGGGGACTATCGCCGCCTTAAAACATAACACTTGGATCGATTACACCATTATGTCGACGGCGATGTTAGGGGTGGTGATGCCCTCATTCGTGTTAGCCCCAGCCCTGATTTATCTATTTTCTCTACACTGGAATTTATTTCCGGCGGGCGGATGGATGGATGGCAGCGCGAAATACTTAGTGCTTCCCGTTATAGGGATGTCTTTACTGTATGTTGCCACCTTTGCACGGATAACCCGTGGTTCCATGATTGAGACACTTAACAGTAATTTTATTCGCACAGCGCGAGCCAAAGGGTTGAGTTACCGGTATATTGTAGTGAAACATGCATTGAAACCCGCGCTTTTACCCGTGGTATCTTATATGGGGCCTGCTTTTGTCGGTATTATTACCGGTTCAGTGGTGATCGAAACGATTTTTGGCTTACCAGGTATCGGCAAACTCTTCGTCAACGCAGCGTTTAACCGGGATTATTCATTGGTGATGGGGGTGACGATTTTAATCGGTTTCCTGTTTATTTTGTTCAATGCCATTGTGGACATTTTACTCGCCATGATTGATCCGAAAATTCGCTATTAAACGACAGGGAAATAGAGCAATGTTAATAAAAAAAGATAATGTCGCGGCGATTGAAACATTTTCTGAGAATTTAGAAATAGAAGGCCGCAGTTTATGGCAAGATGCGCGTTATCGGTTTATGCGTAACAAAGCTGCAATGGTCAGTTTGGTCATTTTATCCTTAATGATTTTAGCGGTGATTATTTTACCCATGATGGCCCCTTATGCATTTGATGATACCGATTGGTATGCCATGCATGTTGCTCCTAATGCCGAGCATTGGTTTGGCACCGACAGCCTTGGACGAGATATCTATGTCCGTACTTTAATCGGTGGTCGTATCTCATTGATGGTTGGGGTGATGGGCGCGTTTGTTGCGGTGTTGATTGGTACTTTGTATGGTGCAACGTCTGGCTTCATTGGTGGCAAAGTCGATCGGGTGATGATGCGTATTTTAGAAATTCTTTATGCTGTGCCCTTTATGTTTTTAGTCATTGTTTTGGTGACCTTTTTTGGCCGTAATATTATTTTGATTTTTGTGGCGATTGGTGCCATTGCGTGGCTGGATATGGCGCGTATTGTGCGAGGCCAGACGTTAAGCCTGCGGAGCAAAGAATTCATCGAGGCGGCGCATGTGTGTGGGGTGAGCCAATGGCGGATCATTACTCGGCATATTGTACCTAATGTATTAGGGATAGTGGCGGTTTATTCAACCTTGCTGATCCCCAGTATGATTTTGACCGAATCCTTCCTCTCTTTCCTTGGTCTTGGCGTACAGGAACCGATGACCAGTTGGGGCGCGTTGTTACAAGAAGGCGCGCAAACCATGGAAATTGCTATTTGGCAACTGGCGTTTCCTGCCGCATTTATGGTGGTCACTCTCTTTTGTTTTAATTATGTCGGCGACGGTTTACGCGATGCGCTGGATCCAAAAGACAGATAACCCAACATGAATTAGATGGTAAGGAAAGAATAATGAGTTTATTAGATGTCAAAGATCTGCGGGTGGAGTTTACCACCCAAGATGGCACTGTCACTGCGGTCAATGATTTAAACTTTTCTCTGACACAAGGAGAAACATTAGGCATTGTGGGTGAGTCCGGTTCAGGAAAATCGCAGACGGTATTTGCCATTATGGGGTTGCTGGCTAAAAATGGTCGAATCTCAGGCAGCGCTAAATTTGAGGGAAAAGAAATTCTCAATTTACCCGAGCGTGAGCTGAACAGAGTACGCGCCGAGCAAATTGCCATGATTTTTCAAGATCCAATGACTTCGTTGAACCCTTATATGAAGGTCAGCGACCAACTGATGGAAGTCTTGATGCTACATAAGGGAATGAGTAAAGCGCAAGCATTTGAAGAATCAGTCCGCATGCTTGAAGCAGTAAAAATTCCTGAAGCACGTAAACGGATTACCATGTACCCGCATGAGTTTTCAGGTGGTATGCGTCAACGAGTAATGATTGCGATGGCGCTGCTTTGTCGCCCTAAATTATTGATTGCCGATGAACCAACGACCGCTTTGGATGTGACCGTCCAGGCACAGATCATGGACTTGCTCAATGAACTGAAAAAAGAGTTTAACACCGCGATCATTATGATTACTCATGATTTAGGGGTGGTCGCAGGCTCTTGTGACAAAGTATTAGTGATGTATGCCGGAAGAACAATGGAGTATGGATCCGTTGATGATATTTTTTATCGCCCCAGCCATCCTTATGCCGAAGGATTACTTAAGGCCATTCCTCGGTTAGATACCGAAGGCGATGTACTACCGACCATACCGGGTAATCCGCCTAACTTACTGCACCTACCGACAGGCTGCCCGTATCAAGAACGCTGCCATCGAGTGATGGACCGATGTATGCGTGAAGCGCCGATCTTGACACCGTTTGCGGATGGACGTCAGCGTGCCTGTTTTTCTGATTGGGAGGCTTGGACTAAATGAGCAATCAAAAATCACTCTTATTAGATATTAAAGACTTAAAAGTCCATTTTTCTATCGCCGCCAAATCAGCGTGGCCTTGGAGTAAGCCGGCGACTTTAAAAGCCGTTGATGGGGTAAACGTTCGTTTATATGAAGGTGAAACCTTAGGTGTGGTCGGTGAATCTGGTTGTGGTAAATCAACCTTCGCGCGAGCGATTATCGGCTTGGTCGAGGCAACCGCTGGCGAGGTTGTTTGGTTAGGACAAGATCTGACCCGCTTAAATGCCGTTAAGCGCCGTCAGACCCGAAAAGACATTCAAATGATCTTCCAAGATCCGCTTGCCTCACTCAACCCAAGGATGACGGTTGGAGACATTATTGCTGAGCCTTTACAGACATTTTATCCCGAGCTGTCTAAGCAAGAAGTCAAAGATCGTGTCAAGGAAATGATGGCCAAAGTAGGCCTACTGCCCAATGTCATTAACCGCTATCCACATGAATTCTCCGGCGGCCAATGCCAACGAATTGGCATTGCACGAGCATTGATTTTAAACCCTAAAATGATCATTTGTGATGAACCCGTCTCTGCATTGGATGTATCAATTCAAGCTCAGGTGGTCAATTTATTAAAAGATCTACAACAAGAGTTAGGCTTGTCACTGGTTTTTATTGCGCATGATCTTTCCGTAGTGAAGCACATTTCTGATCGTGTTTTGGTGATGTATTTAGGCAACGCGGTAGAACTCGGAGTAGCGGAAGCCTTGTTTGCTAATCCTTTGCATCCTTACACTAAAGCATTAATGTCAGCCGTACCCATTCCTGATCCTAAAATTGAACGCAGTAAAACCATTCAAATGTTGGAAGGGGATTTACCCTCACCGATTAACCCGCCTTCAGGTTGTGTTTTCCGTACTCGTTGTCCGCAAGCGAATGACGCCTGTGCGCAAATTCGGCCCAGCATTCAAGGTGACGATCAACATGCGGTCTCTTGCCTGCAGGTTAATTTGTAATTAACCAATATACCTTCCTACTTGAAGCTGCAGGGGTGTCGGCTACGTTCGTTCACCCCAACCACATCGCCTGTCTATGCTTATGGGGATGATGAGAGCCATCTGTGGTTCTCATCAAAGGCTAGTCTACGGCTGTTCAAGTTTGTTCCAGACAAATTTGTCATTTACTTGCCGCCTAACTGCAACTCCAAGTGGTTTGGGTATCGCCCTTTATGTCCCTAGCCATATAGGTTAGGGACAATGTAAATAGTAATATTTTCCTCTTGTTATTCGTATTGTTTCAGTGTTTTTCTAGCATCCTTGATATTTTTTAGTCAATTCTCAGTAAATTCGTCTCATTGTGAACCAATGCAACGACGGTAATAATGCTTTGATTAATGTGATTTATATCATGATATTTACTGATTATATCAAGCGAATGATAAGTTAAATTAGAGTTAATGCTCTGTTTTGTCTCATGGTTGAGATTAAAGATTTAAATCAATAACTTTGATGTGATTTTCGATGGACATGCAAGTTTTGAATACTAAACTTACCGTATTGAAATGAAATTTGGTGATATTGTTCCAAATTTTCGTTTATATGATAAAAAAAGGAAAATTCCATGTTGACAAAATTATATATTAAATCTCGCTTACTGTTGGACTCTTTTGCTCACGATCAACGCGGTGTTACCGCGATTGAATACGCGATTATCGGGGTGGCTGTTTCAGCGATTGTGCTTGCTGTATTTAGTGGAGAAGGGGGATTAAAAGAAGCACTAGAAGGTGCAATGGAAAATATTACTGGCAAGATAACGGAAGCAAATAATATTGGCGCGGCATCTGGTGACTAATTAATTGTTAATATTTACAGTCGAATTTTTTTTGCTATTAATAGCGATAGATGATTTAACTAAGCGTAATATTAAAAATCAGTACTTAGCTATATTACTAGCCGTTATCCTTTTAGGCTGGTTGACCCAGCCTAACTGGACAATTTTACCCTATACTCTAGTTATATTAGCTGTAGGGTGTGTGTTGTTTTACTTTCGGTTATTGGCTGCGGGAGATACTAAACTATTGGCAGTCCTTAGTTTAGGTATTCATCCAGATTATCTACCATTAACCATAGTTGGTATCACAGTGATAGGTGGAATTATGGCTCTCGGCTACTTGCTTTATGGTCTGTGTACTGATTTAACGGTTGTACGCCAAAAAGGCATTCCTTATGGAGTGCCGATCAGTTTAGTTGGTGGTTGTGCCATTTATCTCTCCTCTTTATAAATAATTTTCTCTCACTTGGGACGGTGAAATGAATTCCAAGCTTTTAATTGCATTGGCTCTCCTTGCGATAGCCGTTGGTGGCTATGGATTATTTGCTCCAGCCACGCCTCCGCCCACTCCGTCTACTCTCGCTGTAGAGCCCCCCCCATTGCCTGTGAAACAGTGGCAAGTTTGGCTTGCTCGTCATCCATTAGAAAAAGGACAACCCATTACTCGAGCGGATCTTGAACTACGTTCAATGGATGAGCGTCAAGCGCTCGCGTTGGGAGTCAATCAAGATATCACGATAGATTTTGCGCCAGAGATGCGGATTAACCAGCCCTTGGCTCAAGGAGGGGTGGTGTGGCCAGAAATGCTATTACGGCCTAATCAAGCTGGCTATATCGATCTTATTTTAACGCCAGATCATGTTCCTTTTCCTCTGCAGGTAAAAGCGGAATCGGTCATTGGTGGCGTGATTCGACCGGGATCCTTGGTCGATGTTTTAGCGCTGGCTTCCTTAAAGCAGAATTTAGCTAATGATCAAACTGTGCGCAGTTTTGAAACGGTCTCCTTAGCTCCGGTTTTGATGGGAGTCAAAGTGTTGCAAGTGAACCAACAGCAACTCATAGAAGGAAAAGGACGCGAGCAAGCAACAACGTCACAGGCCAGTGTCATTTTAGAGTTGACCCGTAAACAAGTGGCCACCTTAACCATTGCTCGGCATATTGCACAGTTAGAGATCCACCTCTCTAGTGGTCATCGTAAAGCGAGTGAGCTTTCGGCCAATGCGGGTGATGTACTCAATGACTACAAAGCCATACAAGAATATCGGGCAGATAAAGCCACGGTACGCTAAGGAACGGATTATGATTCATCGCTATTTTTCTTTATTACTTTTCATTCTATTGGGCGTGCTGAGTTTACCTGTCAATGCACAACGAATGCTTAACTTAGCGGAAGGTGATGCGCAAACCTTAAGGACGGAAGGTGAAATCCAATCGATTTTTATTTCTGATCCTAACGTGGCTGATTATCAAGTCATTGATCGACATACGGTGGTTGTTTTTGGCAAACAAGTGGGTAATGCAAATCTGATCGTTTTTGGTGAAAACAGCCAAACACTAACTAGCCGACGATTAGTGGTCAATAAAAGTATGGTGCATATTCAACAGCAAATTCAAATGAAGTATCCACATGCGGAAGTCACGGTTTACAATTTAGGTGAACAGGTGGTGCTCAGTGGTATGGTCGCAAGCGAAAAAGAACGTGATGAAATCAACCTGTTGGTTGGGGAGTTATTGGGAAAAAATTCTATTGATAGTGATGTGGAATGGAAACTCGGTGATAACAGTTACAAAATGGAGTTTATGCAGCGTCGTCGCTTTGAAGGGGTGGTAAATAATATTGAAGTAGCCAGTACAAAGCAGGTGAATGTGAAATTATCGATTGCTGAAGTTTCTCAATCGTTTATGGAGAAATTCGGCATTCAGCTTGGAAGCAGTGGGCAAAATAGTGGGATTTTTGTCAATCCGCTCAGGCAATTTAGCAGCACTGACATCATGACACTGATCAGTGCTATAGGAGATGATACCGTTGGGCAAGTGTTAGCCGAGCCTAATTTATCGGTTATTTCAGGAGAAACCGCCAGTTTTTTAGTGGGGGGAGAATTACCGGTCGTTACTATCGTTGATGGTGGTACGAATGTTCTTTATAAAGAGTTTGGTGTCCGATTAGAGATGATGGCGAAAGTACAACGTGACGATAAAATTCGCCTCTCACTGATGCCCGAAGTCAGTTCGCTAGATACTCAATACGCCAATGATACTTACAATTTACCTGCCTTAAAAACTCGTCGCGCAAGAACCACCGTTGAATTAGGCGATGGACAAAGTTTTGTTTTGGGGGGGTTACTCAATAAAGAAGAGAGCGAATTATTGAGAAAAATTCCTTTTATCGGCGATATTCCTATCCTGGGTGCATTATTTCGTCATACCGAAACCAGCCGTAACAAAACTGAATTAGTCATCATTGCCACAGTCAATTTAGTTCAACCCATTCAACCATCTGGCATTCAGTTACCGAGTATGCAGCGTACTTCAACGTTAGAGCGTTTCTTTGCTCTAGACCCGGAAAAAAGCCCAGTAGAACAGCAGTTGAGCCAGCAAATTCTCGCCACGGGAGGGTTTAAGCAATGAAAAAATCAATGGTAATGTTTGGACTCTTATGGGTTCTTATCGGTTGTAGTTCTGGTCGTCCGGATCAATCTGGCCCTGCAATAGAGGTCTATCCTGTGCTTACCTCACTGGCTTTACAAACCAACCGTCAGCAGCTTGCGAAGGCACAAACGCGATTAGACGATTTTTTACATGAACAGCATGCCGCATTGGTGACGCAGCAAATCGTTCTATATTGGCGTACTCCTGATGGCGAACGTTTTGCAATAAAAACTCGGCAGAAGTTACGTCGTTTAGGGGTGGCTTCTGAGCAGTTACGTCTCGAAAAATCTTCTAATAGTTTTGGACAACATTTTGATTTTAAAGTAGACATTCTAGCACATAAAGTGGTTGTTCCGGTCTGTCCCTATGCTCAGGTGAGTCGTTTTGGTCAAGAAGGAACCGGATGTTTTATAGAAAGTTCACGCTGGCAGTCGATGGTTAATCCCCAAAAAATGCTCCAGTCAGAAAGTCACCTTCAGCACGGGAGTCGCTAAATAATGTTTGATTTAGTCGATTTACTCAGTAAAAAGCAGCAAACTGAAACCATAGAGCAGCAAAAAATCACCTCGGTGCTGTTTTATCAAACCGCTGAATGTCAAGAATTGGTGCAAGAAGCCTTTCGATTTGAAGGTATTGTTCCTCCAGCAATGGCGAAAAACCAAGATGATCAAATTGCTGAACATGTGCGTCAGTCAGATATTGAGATCGTGATTGTTGAGCTAAATAATAGCCGAGATGTTAGCGCTGATGCAGAGCGAATTAGCCACTTATTGCCTAACCATGCTTCAGTTATTGTGGTGGGCAGTGAAGATGCAATTTCGACCATTCGTAATTTAAAAGCGATGGGTTTTTATTATGTTTTTTGGCCGGTCAGCAAGCAAGAGTTTATCGATTTTGTCCGTAGTGTTTATGATAACCGACAGCGTAGTAGCCACCGAGGCCCTGGAAAAAAACGTCGAGCCAAATACATTAGCATCTTAGGGACAAAAGGTGGCGTAGGAGCCAGTTTGATTACTGCGGAAGTGGCGTACCAGTTGAGTAGCGCTCGTAAAACCTCGTGTTTGATTGTGGATCAAAATTACTACGGCGGTAACTTAGATATCTTGATGGGGATTCGTAAATTAGAAAAACGGAAAATCCAAAAAGGTTCACTTGCTTCGTCATTAGACAGTGCTTCGGCACAAAGTTTATTACACAAACAGAATCCGATGTTGTCTATGTTGGCTATCACGTCGGAACAGTTAGATACCTTATCTTTGCTGGATTACTCCAATGTTGTGGTGGATCAGCTTTCAGAAGAGGTTAACTTTATCTTAGAAGACCTTTCCTCTTCGGTTGGATTTAGCTTAGAAGCCGATAAATTTCTTGCTCATGCAGACATGGTGGTGTTGGTGATTGATCCGACCGTTTCTTCAGTGCGAGAGGCTGCACGTTTGAAAGAGCGAGTGCATAAACTCAATAGTAACCCTGCGCTACGCTTAATTACGGTTCTTAATCATACGGTTGCCAGCAAGTTAGCAACGGCAGGAAGGCAAGAAGCAGAAACCATTCTTAAGCAGCCGATCGATGTAGAGATCCCTTACTGTGAAGCAATTAATACCACCATTTTAGAAGATAAACGTGTTGTTGCATCCAAATTGAAAGCGGCTGAGCCGTTGAAACAATTGACTTGCTTATTATTAGGCGAAACGCTTGTTCAAGCCAAGGGAAGCTTATTACAACAAATTCAGCAATGGTTGAAAAAATCATGATCGGCGCAAAAGCAATTTATGTCGGACTACGCAAACAAATTTTTGATGCGTTGGAGCCCGAAGCTATCGCGCAGATGAGTAAAGAGCAGCTCGCCAAGCAGCTTGATGGTGCGGTTGAATTATTGATTGAGCGTGAACGGTTAACGGTACCAAAAGTGATCCGTCAAGAATTTGTGAAAAACTTGGTGGATGAGCTTGTTGGGTTAGGGCCCCTACAAGCGTTAATGGACGATGAATCCATTAGCGATATTATGATCAATGGCCATGAAAATATTTTTATTGAGCGTGGTGGATTGGTTGAAAAAGCCCACATAGATTTTATTGATGAAAGACAATTACTAGATATAGCAAAACGAATTGCTGCACGTGTTGGTCGACGGGTGGATGAGTCGTCCCCAACTTGTGATGCACGCTTACAGGACGGAAGCCGAGTTAATATAGTGATTCCGCCGATAGCCATTGATGGCACTGCCATTTCCATCCGTAAGTTTAAAAAGCAAAGTATAGACCTTAGCAAATTATGCGAGTTTGGAGCGATGAGCCCTGAAATGGCTCAGGTATTAATGGTTGCAGCTCGCTGCCGATTAAATATTTTAATTTCAGGAGGGACTGGCTCGGGGAAAACGACGATGCTAAATGCGTTATCTCAGTTTATTTCTGAAAACGAACGTATTATTACCATTGAAGATGCAGCGGAATTGCGCTTACAGCAACCTCATGTTGTGCGCTTAGAAACCCGCACAGCAGGCATTGAAAATACTGGGTTAGTTAACCAGCGAGACTTAGTCATTAACTCGCTACGGATGCGACCAGATCGCATCATTGTTGGCGAGTGTCGTGGCGCTGAGGCATTTGAAATGCTACAAGCCATGAACACAGGGCACGACGGGTCGATGTCTACACTGCACGCCAATACCCCACGAGATGCTTTAGCGCGGGTAGAGTCGATGGTGATGATGGCAACCAGCAATTTACCACTCGAAGCGATTCGTCGCACTATCGTCAGTGCTGTTGACCTCATTATCCAGATTAATCGGCTGCATGATGGTAGCCGAAAAGTCATGAGCATTACTGAGGTCATGGGGCTAGAGGGTTCAAGTGTCGTCTTAGAAGAGATTTTTCGTTTTCAACCTAACCTTCGTCAAAGTGAAGATGGCAAAGTAAACGGCAGTTTCATCACTTCAGGCTTAATGCAACGATCTGTTTTATATGAAAAAGCGCGCTTTTTCGGGTTAGAAGAGAACTTGGCCAAAGCCTTTCGTGAGGTGGGAGAGAAGCGAGCATGATAGCCATCTTGCTGATTTTGATTGGAGTGGTTTTGTTGTGGTTTGCAAAGCGCAAGCGCACTCGTGAACGTTATGATTACTTAGACCAGTTTAGCCGAACGGTTTATGTTGATTCTATGACCTCTGAGCAGCAAGCAATTGATATAAAATCGCTTTCTGATCGAACATGGACAGACAGAGCAACCCAAGGCTGGCGTAATCTGAATAAGCAACTTGGTAAACTTGCTGTCATAAAAGTAGTAAGTTATCTCTGCCTCTTGATTTTTTTAGGGATGGAGTTTAACCAACGTTTTGTTCGTGGTTCAGTGATGCTAGTTGTCGTAATTACAGTACTATCTGGGTTAGCGTTCGCTTATTTTTGGCTAAAAAAACGCGAAAAAAATCAGTTTGAAGAAAGTTTTCCAGATGCACTTAACATGCTTAGCAGTGCGGTTTCGGCAGGGGAAAGTATTACTCATGCCATTATGTATGTAGGGAACACACTCAACAATGAAGTCGGTAAAGAGTTTAAAATTATGGGCAAGCGATTACAGTTAGGCGAATCACCAGATGATGTGTTTCGTAAAGCTTGCTTACGGTTTCCTTATCCTTCGTTTCATTTTTTTGTCATTACTCTACGGGCTAATATGCAGCGCGGAGGACAATTAAAAGAAATTATTCTACGCTTAAATCGACTACTTTTTAATGCTCGCTCGATTGAAAAGAAAAAATATGCTCTGACTTCAGAAGCGCGTACTTCTGCAAAAATTGTTGCCGCGATTCCTTTCTTCTTCTTATTTATTTTGCAGTACCTGAGCCCAGAGAATTATGAGTTTGTCATGTTTGATCCCGGTGGCCGACCTATTCTCTATTATGTGTTGATCAGTGAGGCGATTGGTATTGCCATTGTATGGGGGCTAATGAAAAGTGTTCGATAGTATTTTTTATTGGTTACATACTTCAATCGGTAGCCTGTTTTCAATTATCGCCATTATGATTGGTACCGTTTTGTTAATTGCCTCTTTACGTAGTGAGCGTAAGAAGCAGTTATGGCAAGACTTTCATTATCATGAGCAAAAGAAAGTTAAATCGACATGGGTTGATCAGCTCTCTCGTTTACTTAATAGTCTTTTCTCATCTGATAAGCAACAAGTCCAACAGAAATTTTTAGCCGCTGGATTTTATAATCCGAAACTTGCTACTTATTTTATGCCGATAAAATATACTCTGTTGTTATTGGGCTGTCTTGCTTGTTATGCCTTATCGCTACGTTTTCATTGGACTGGCCATAGTTTATTTATTAGCGTGGCAATTTGGTTAGTCATTAGTCTAATTTTACCCGATAGCTATTTAGCGATACGCGCCAAGCAATTGAGCTACAAAATTTCTGCTAAATTACCTTATTTATTAGACTTAATGGCGGTATGTGTTCAAACCGGGATGACGATTGAATCATCCATCAGTTATTTAGCGAAGGAGATGAAAGGGTTTGATAAAGATATTAGCTACTTGCTGGTAAAAACAGATGATCGCGCGCGTTTAGTTGGTTTAGAGCAAGCTCTTGATGAACTTTATCAACGAGTTCCCTCGAATGAAATGCGTAGCTTTGTGATGACATTAAAACAAAGTTTGCAGTATGGAAGCTCAATATACAGCGTACTAACGACGTTATCAGCTGATATTCGTGAGGTACAAATGCTACAAATTGAAGAAAAAATTGGCAAGTTAGCTGCGAAAATGTCGATCCCTTTGATTATTTTTATCATGGTACCTATTGTTATTTTAATCGCTGCTCCAGGGATAATGAGGATGATGGCTAATGCATAAAAAAATCGTGATGTTTCTTTTTGTCATCATACTTTCCGGTTGTGTTACGACGGCTGGAACTCAAGGTCAAGTAGTGAGTGGAAACTTAGATCTAACTTCTGTTGATCAAGAACAGATTTATACAAAAACATCGAATTATTCAGCCCTGATTGAGCTTTATAAAAGGCAATTGAAGCAGGGGGAAGAAAGTGAAACACGACTAAAGTTGGCTGAAGTCTATTTAAATTATCAAGATGCTGAATCGGCATTATTTACCTTGGCCCCTTTAATCAACCATAAATCGAATACAGGGCAAGTCTTTTATTTACAAGGACTAGCGTTATTTCGTTTAGGGAAAATAGAAGAGACGAAACATTCTCTTCATCTCGCACGAGATAAAAGCCCAATGGATGCTAAGGTGATTAACCTACTCGCTATTATTTATGCTCAACAGGGTGATTTAGTACAGTCAAGGGCACTGTTTACTCAAGCTAGAGAATTAATGTTTGATGATATTACTATCAAAAATAATTTAGCGTTAATTGATATGTTAGAAGGCGATTATGATAGCGCTGCGGCTCGTTTATTACCTATATATATGAATGAACAAGCGGATGAGCAGGTGAAAGCAAACTTAGCTATTATTATGGCCAAAAAAGGTAGTTTAAACCATTTATTGGTTTTTTATGCTGACCAATATAGTCAAGATGAAATTGTTAAATTATATCAATCATTAAGAAGTTTAAATTTAGCCTCTAACATTAACTTTGCTGATCAGGCTGATGCTAAAATAGTTTTAGATAGTGATACCGTAGCACCTGATGAACTAAAAGCAAAAAAGACCAGTCCATCATCAGGAGAAAAATATGAACAATGATGCACGTTTCTCGCAAAAAGGGGTGGCAACAATCGAGTTTGTTGGCGGTTTTTTTGCCTTTTGGTTGATGTGTATGGCTTGGGTAGAAATGAGTTTTATGTCTTATATTTCTAGCTTGGGTGATCTTGCAATAGCTAAAGCAGCAAGAGAAGCTAAAAAAACAGATGGTATTAATTATGTCGCCGAATTTAATAAATTATTGAGTGAAGAAAATAGTTTGTGGCGCTATGTTGTTGATGCAAATAAATTTCAAGCAAAAGTGCAATTTGTTAAACATTTAGATGACTTACATTCTTATGAAACACGCTGTTTAGGGGAAACGGGAGATGCATTTAATTGCAATGACCCTAAAGATATGGCGATTGCGGTTTATCATATTAGTTATGACTACCAACCTATTTTAAATTTCTTTTTAAGTAGCGAAACACTTTTCGCCCGTGAAGCTATTGTGATTCAGGAATATCAACGTGAAACATTCGCGCAATAACCAACTTGGTAACTTTACCGTGGAATTTGCTATTATCGGAGTATTCTTTGCTCTGCTATTAGTGTTCAGTGCGGATATAGTCGTAAAGCTTGCCTATAAAGGAAAGTTAGATCGCATGTCTTATTCTGCGGTCAGTATTATTAAAGAAAGAACTGAATTGGCAGGCGCTGATAACTTTTCGGTGGGAGAAACAGAAGTTGATACTATTTACGATATTATTCGTCGCTCGTTACATCGAACGTCGGGAAGCTTTGATGATAAAAAATTTGGTTTTCAATTAGATATTGTTCGTAATGGGGTGGATGTTGTTTTGCCTTACCACCGAGGGATCGATTGTGAAAGTCAACATCCTGACTCGTCTCTCGATTTTGTCACAACGTTTGGTCGACATGCAACTTTATACCAAGTCACACTTTGTTATGACACCGAGAGTTGGTTTGGTGACTTAATTGGACAAGATTTTTCCCGAGTTTCTAGCCGATCGATAACGATGGGGAGATAACGATGAATCACAATCTTAATAAACAATCTGGTCATGCGGCAATTTTATTTGCTCTCTTTATTCCTGTTTTGTTTGGTGTATTTACATTAGGTACTGATGGTGCTCGTGCAATACAAGATAAAGCTCGATTACTTGAAGCGGTTGAAGTAGCCAGCCTTGCGGTTGCAGGGCAAGGTTCTGATGATAAAACGTTAGCCAAAAGCTATGTTCAGTATTATTTTCCATTAGCAAAAATAGAAGATAAAGATATTGAAATCCAAAAATTGAATTGTGAAGATAACCAAAACTGCCGTGATCAAGAACGACGATTTTTTGAATATCGTGTTACCGCAAGTATCACTCAACCCACTTGGTTTCCCGGCAATGAGGCTATTATTGGATTTGGTAAAAATTATCAAGTTCTTGATCAATCGATTACTAGAAAATATCATTCTGAAACAGTGGATGTTGTCTTAGTTGCTGATTTTTCAGCATCTATGTATGAGTTTTGGGATGGCGGTTCAAAAAGGAAGTTTCTTGATTTAAAAGATATTATATCTGATATATCAACCGAATTAGAAACATTTAATGGATATAATGTTAATTCAGAAAAACGTAATAAGTTGGCGGTTGTTGGGTTTGATTTTTATACCAGTAGAGTCGTAAATAATACTCGAACCTATTATGATCATTTAACTTGTTGGGTTTGGAATCGGCAGTGGGTTGAAGGGCGTTGTAAAAGTGATTATCCGGGGGATGATCACCGATATGTCAACGCTGAGGCAACAATAAGAGATGTTTTTAATTTAAATTCTAACGCTCATAACCCCGTTGCCGGTTCAATTACCAATATTTCTATATTTGAAGATGTTAATTTGACAGATAATATGAGTTTTATTAGAACAAAAATAAAATCTAATAGTTTTAATATTATGCGTTCTACAGGAAGTGGAACATCTTCATATGCAGGTATTATTCGAGGAGCACAAATGGCATTGGCTGGTAATAATCCTCGACGATTAATTATTTTATTGTCCGATGGGCAAGATAGTTATTGGCGAACAACTGATAAACTGATTAATCCGGCAAATCCAGGTTTTCCACCCAGCAGTCCTACCGCATTAGGTTTATGCAATAGAATATTAAATGAATTGAATAATCAAAAAACAGTAGAAGGTGATGATGTTACCGCTCGTATGGTGGCAGTTGGGTTTGACTATAATATTAATGCATTTCCACAAATGAGAAATTGTGTAGGACAGGAAAATGTTTTCTCCGCTGAGAATAGAAATGACATTAAAAATAAAATACTTGAATTAATTACCGAAGAGATTGGGCATTTAGCACGATGAAAAAATCAATATTATTATGGTTACCAGTTAATAGGCTTATATGCTCTTCTTACTTGAAGATACAGCGGTGTTGGCTGCGTTCATTTACCTCTTTAAATAAAGGACTTTTTATAATGAAAAGAACAGTAACGACCCTATTTATGCTGTTATTATTGACGGTCAGCCCTTGGGGTGTCTCCTCTACCAAGCAACCAACACAAAATGCGATGTATTATTATTGCAATAGTCTTGATGTGGAGTTTGAGCAGCAAGTTCAAATTGGGCAAGGGCGTCGAGTGTATCTAAATCAAGGTGCTTTTCCTCAGATTGAAGATCAAGCACGTTATTCTGCCAGTGTCGCCTTTGTTGCACAGCAGATGTACTCTGCTGGTATCGAAGAGATGTGTGTTGAATATCTACTCAATCATGCAGAGTCTTTGTCAACTGAAGACAGTGAACTTTTGGCCAGAGTCTATTTCTCTTTTGATCGGTCAGAATTGACGGATTCTTCACGCTATGTTTTAGCGCAAATAATAGAACGTCTACAGCATGATCAAACTCTTAAGGTAGAAGGACATACGGATAATATTGGTAGTGATGAGTACAACTTTTCGCTCGGTTTACGTCGAGCCCAATCAGTGGCAGATTACTTGCAACAACAATCTGAGCAATCGATGACGATTGATACCATCTCTTATGGTGAGAAAAGGCCGCTGATTAGTAATGATACAGCGCAACAGCGCGCTAAAAATCGTCGGGTAGATATTCACTAATATCCGTTATCGCCAAGCAATCTAGAGTTGCAGGTAGGTGGCGACTCAGTGAACAATACATTGCTATAGCAAAAGGCCCACAGAGGCTCGATATGTTTGTCGTGGATGGATGTTGTCCACACATTGCTTGAAGTCACAAGGGGTAAGCTTTCTGTTTGCCACGCACACTAACTCTCTCGTAGTGCGTGGCTTTTTTATGATTCTTATTTTACCTTCAAAAAATTCGAATAACTTAACCAACTTGCTCCGGTGTGATCGCAATAGAGCATACCTATAATGGTGAATAAGCCAGCAGACTTGGGTATGAGGTGAATGATGGGTCAGTTAGTTGAAGGGCAGTGGCATGAGGGATGGTATGATACTAAAACCAATGGTGGAAATTTTGTCCGGGAAGAGGCTGGGTTCCGTGATTGGATCGAAAATAAACCGGGTGCGAGATTTACACCAGAATCTGGTCGTTATCACCTTTACGTTTCTTTAGCCTGCCCTTGGGCGCATCGAACCTTAATTTTCCGCCAGTTGAAACAACTTAAAGAGCATATCGATATTACGATTGTTTGCCCTGATATGCTTAGCCAAGGGTGGCAATTTGGTATTCCAGAACCTTTATTTGGCTATAGTAAACTGCATCAACTCTATACTCAGGCTAAGGCTGATTATACAGGCCGTGTTACGGTGCCAGTTCTGTGGGATAAAAAGACTCAGACAATTGTGAGCAATGAGTCTGCAGATATTATTCGTATGTTTAACTCGGCGTTTAACTCATTAACTGGTAATGATATCGACTATTACCCATTGGCATTGCGCGAAGTTATTGATGAGTGGAACACTTTTATTTATCCCAATATTAATAATGGTGTTTATCGTTGCGGGTTCGCAACCACTCAAGAAGCTTATGAAGAGGCGTATGAATCGTTGTTCGCAGCACTGGATAAAGTCGACCACCATTTAGCGACCCATCGTTATTTGGCTGGGCCAGTTTTGACAGAAGCGGATTGGCGACTCTTTACCACCTTGATTCGCTTTGATGCGGTGTATGTGGGCCATTTTAAGTGTAATCAAAAGCGTGTTGCCGATTATCAGCATCTAAATGGCTATTTGAAAGAGCTTTACCAAATGCCAGGAATTAAAGAGACGACAGATTTTTATCATATCAAACGGCATTACTATTTTAGTCATAATATGATTAATCCAACCCAAGTTGTACCGGTTGGGCCTGATTTAGATTTAGAATCTGATCATGGGCGAGGTGATTTAAATTAATAAAAAGCCCTTGATCAAAATCGAGGGCTTTAATTTTACTCTATGTTGTTCAGTAACGAAGGATTATTTCTGATCCTGAGCCGCTTGAATCGCTGTTAGTGCGATGGTGTAGACAATATCATCCACCAAAGCACCACGAGATAAGTCGTTGACCGGTTTGCGCATGCCTTGCAGCATTGGGCCGATAGAGACAAGATCTGCTGAACGTTGTACCGCTTTATAAGTGGTATTACCGGTATTTAAATCAGGGAACACAAACACAGTTGCTTTACCAGCAACAGGAGAGTTTGGTGCTTTAGACGCTGCTACGTTCTCCATAATTGCGGCATCGTATTGCAGTGGGCCATCGATAATCAGATCGGGTCGTTTTTCTTGTGCAATACGTGTTGCTTCACGCACTTTATCAACGTCGGCACCTTTACCGGAGGTTCCTGTAGAGTAAGAGATCATTGCTACGCGTGGGTCAATACCAAATGCAGCTGCTGAATCGGCTGATTGAATCGCAATTTCTGCTAACTGTTCTGCGGTTGGATCTGGGTTGATCGCACAGTCACCATAGACTAGAACTTGATCCGGCAGGAGCATGAAGAAAACAGAAGAAACGATAGACGCATTAGGCGCAGTTTTAATGATTTGGAAAGGCGGTACGATGGTGTTGGCCGTAGTATGAACCGCACCAGAAACCAAGCCATCCACTTCATCTGCTTCCAGCATCATGGTACCGAGGAAAACGGAGTCTTCGAGTTTTTCACGCGCTACGACTTCAGTCATGCCTTTTGCACCACGAAGCTCGACTAAGCGTGCCACATAGTTTTCACGTACCGCATCGGCATCAATGATTTCAACGCCAGCGCCCAATTCAACACCTTGTAGTGCAGCAACGCGTTTGATTTCATCGGGATTACCTAGCAACACACAGCGAGCGATTCCACGTTCTGCACAAATAGCGGCGGCTTTTACAGTACGAGGTTCATCACCTTCAGGTAGTACAATGCGTTTGTTAGCACGACGAGCAAATTCAGTTAACTGGTAACGGAATGCAGGTGGGCTGAGGCGTCGAGTGGCTTGTGTGCCTTCTGTCAACGTATCAATCCATGGGCCATCAATATGGCTTGCCACATGTTCACTGACAAATTCGATGCGTTCTTTATCATCAGCAGGAACTTCAAGGCTAAAACTTTGGAGGTTTAGCGAGGTTTGCCAAGTATTGCCTTGAGCTTTAAAAATCGGTAAGCCAGTATCAAACGCAGGTTTACATAGGTTAACGATTTCATTAGGCATATCGTAACCACCAGTTAGCAGCACGGCACCAATTTCTACGCCATTCATCGCAGCAAGGGCGGCAGCGACGATCACGTCAGGACGGTCAGCGGAAGTAACAAGCAGTGAACCCGGTTTAAAATGCTCGATCATATGTGGGATAGAGCGGGCACAGAAGGTTATACTCTTAATACGACGGGTATTAATATCGCCTTCATTGATCACTTCTGCGTTCAGATGTTTAGCCATATCAATGGCTCGAGTTGCAATTAAATCAACATTCCAAGGCACGCAGCCTAACACGCGAATCGGACTGCTGTTAAAAATCTGCATCACTTCAAGATTGGCTTGTTTAGCGCTATCTGCATCATCAAAGATTTCAGATAAATCAGGACGCGTACGCCCTGCATCATCGACAGGGGCGTTTAATTTATTGATCAACACACCTGAGATATTTTTATTTTTAGTGCCACCAAAGTTTGAGCAAGCAACCTCAATACGTTCTTTGAGTTGGGTTGGGTTATCCGTTCCAGGCGTTGCAACAAACACAATTTCAGCGCCAAGAGTTTTGGCAATTTCTGCGTTAACTTGGTTGGCAAAAGGGTGTTTGCGCGTAGGTACTAACCCTTCAATTAAAGTGACATCAGAGTCAACGATAATTTGGTTATAACGTTCTACGACAGTTTCTAGTAGAACATCCATTTTTTCACCACCAATCAATGCTTCTGCGGCAGACATTGGCATTGGTTCACCAATTTTCATGTCGCTATTATGACTGATGATGGTAGAGGTGAGGTCAGGCTGATCGCCACCGCTACGAGGTTGTGAAATTGGCTTATAAAAAGAAACACTTACACCTTTGCGCTCCATTGCACGCAGGAGCCCCATGCTGACACTGGTTAAACCAACACCAGCACTGATAGGGACAAGCATAATAGTACGGGACATTCGTAAAGTACCTCAACACTATTGATTGCAATCTAAAGAGAATTAGATTGAAAAGAACAAAGCCTAAGGCCGTATTCCATTAAGAATAGGTCTTAAGCCCCAAAGAAATCTGGCTAACCGCGAAGTTAGCCAGACAATAAATTAGAGACCAGCGAGGCGAGCTGTATCTTCTGCGATTACCAACTCTTCATTGGTCGAAATCACCATTGCAGGAATGCGGCTGTTAGCCGTCGTGATCACACCTTCTCCACCAAAACGAGCTTTAAGGTTTGCTTCACTGTCGACTTCAATGCCAAAAATAGCAAGACGGTTTAATACCATTTCACGAATAGGTGCTGAGTTTTCACCGATACCACCGGTAAATACGATAGCGTCTAAACGGCCATCAAGGCTTGCCGTATAACCAGCGACATATTTTGCTAGGCGGTGGCAGAAAACATCCATCGCACGAGTCGCTTCTTCTTTTTGGCCGTAGTTATCTTCCACAAATCGGCAGTCAGAAGTGACTTGAGTTAAACCAAGCAGCCCAGACTCTTTGGTCAACATGGTGTTAATTTGTTCGACAGAATAACCGAGTGCATCATGTAGGTGGAAAATAATGGCTGGGTCAATCTCACCACAACGAGTGCCCATGACTAAACCTTCTAGTGGGGTTAAGCCCATTGAGGTATCAACGGATTGGCCATTCTTAATTGCACAGACAGAAGCGCCATTGCCTAAGTGACAGTTGATGATATTTAATTCATTAACCGGTTTGCCCAAGCGTTCAGCTGCTTCACGAGCAATAAAGAGATGAGATGTTCCGTGCATACCGTAGCGACGAATACCATGCTCTTTGTATAGATGGTACGGCAGCGCATACAAATAGGCTTGTTCTGGCATTGTTTGGTGGAATGCAGTATCGAATACAGCAACATTTTTCAGATTCGGGAATGCTTTTTTGGCGGCTTTAATACCAACAATATGCGCTGGGTTATGCAGCGGTGCGAAGGTTGCAGCGTCTTCAATGCCTTTGATTACTGCATCGTCAATTAGCGCTGATTGAGTAAATTGTTCACCACCATGCACAACACGGTGACCAATAGCTGCAAGGTTTTCAGCTAGTTCTGGTTTAGAAGCAAGAATGGTATCTACCATAAATGCAAGCGCTTCTTCGTGGGCTGCACCATTTCCAAGTTGTGCTTCATGTTTACCATCAAGTTTCCACTTAATGCGTGCTTCAGGAAGGTGTAGACATTCTGCAAGACCGGAGAGATGCTCTGTACCGTTTTCTGCATCAACAACCGCGAACTTTAAAGAAGAACTACCGCAGTTTAAAACTAAAACTAGCTTAGACATGTATAACTACCTGTAATGATCGGTTAGGATAAAATTCAATCACAAGAATAGCCGAACTCGATGAAAGTGAGAACTAATCTTGGTCAATAAAACAGCGAATATCCCTATTAAAAAGGAGAGACAAAAGGGCCTCATCCATGTTGCTTTCCGTGCTTTTTTCCTCTCACAGTTGCCTAAATTGTAAATAAGGGCAACAATGAGATTGAGAGTTCGCAAAGGATAGCGATAATGACTCAATATAACAAAAAAAATTTGAAGCGATACTAGTTTTAGTCAATTTTTTACGTCTTTCGTTGAATTGTTCAACTATTTTTTAGTAAGGGTCGGCGGTAGTTAGTGTCGTAAAACAGTGAGGGCAATGAGTATGAGTAACAAAGCTGGCATTATTCATAGTTTACGAGATGGCCAAAAGTACATGGATACTTGGCCGATACGCAAAGAGCTGAACCTACTGTTTCCTGAAACTCGTATTATTAAGGCGACTCGATTTGGTATTAAAGTGATGCCAGCTATCGCCGCGATTAGCGTGTTAACCCAAATGAGCTTTCAGAATATGCAAGCCATGCCACAAACGGTGGTGATGGCATTGTTTGCTATCAGCCTGCCATTGCAGGGGATTTGGTGGTTAGGTAGTCGAGCGAATACTCAATTACCTCCTTCGTTAGCAGGATGGTATCGGGAGTTACATCAAAAAATCATTGAAACTGGGTTTGCACTTGAACCGGTGAAGTCAAAGCCACGTTATAAAGAGTTAGCCTTAGTTTTGAATCGCGCGTTTCGTCAGCTCGACAAAACTGTGTTAGAACGCTGGTTCTGATGAATGCCAATTGTTGTATATTACGCCCCTGATCATGTTGCGCGCCTTCTTCTATCATTCTCCGATGCTCAAGAAGGCCGTGGACTATTTTTCAATCGCTAGCTCATTCCCATCGCCGAGTTATTTTTATTATCTCAAATTCTACTTTTCTTACGCTAACGTCGCGATTGGCGAGTATGGCTAGCACGGCAACCAATATAAGTTAACGTGCTAATGTTTCTCGGTAGTGATGAAAGTGAGTAACAATAGTGGCCACATCGGTAAAAGTTCGAATTTCGCGAAAGAGATCCGCAGCTTCTGGATAAGCGTGGCGTAGGTAGGCAAACCACTGTTTGACTCGATTAGGGTAATATTTTCGTTTATCTCCACGAACTTCATAATCGGAGTACTTGAGCAAGAGATCAAGCACTTGATGCCAAGCCATCGGTGGATGATTATACTTAATCATATTGCCCAGGTTTGGAATGTTTAGCGCGCCACGACAAACCATTAAAGAATCAACGCCAGTGGTTTCGATACAGGCTTGTGCATCAGCATGATTCCAAATTTCACCATTGGCTATCAGCGGAATAGTGGTTTTCTGGCGGATTTGTCCGATATAATCCCATTGAATTTCACTGGCTTTGTAACCACCCGCTTTGGTGCGTGCATGAATGGTTAATTCATCAGCGCCAGCTTGAGTAATCGCATCAACAATTTCAAAACAGTCATTCGGGTCTTCCCAGCCTAAACGAATTTTGGCACTGACAGCAAGGTGGCTAGGAACGGCTTCGCGACAGGCTTTTACCACTTGATAAATCAATTCTGGGTGCTCTAATAATGCCGCTCCCCCTTTACTTTTATTGACGGTTTTTGCTGGGCATCCGAAGTTCAGATCGATTCCACTGGCTCCAAGCTCTGCAGCCCGCAGCGCATTCTCTGCCATCCAAAGAGGCTCTTGTCCTAGCAATTGAACTTTAACGGGGGTGCCTGATGGGGTACATGAGGCATGTTTTAATTCTGGGCAGAGGCGATAGAATAGATGATCAGGTAAAATCTGGTTAATAACCCGAACGAATTCGGTCACACAAAAATCATAATCATTGATTTCGGTGAGCATCTGCCGCATCAAATGATCAAGAACGCCCTCCATTGGGCCAAGAATAACACGCATAATAAGAACTGTAATGATGAAACGAGGCGAGATTGTAGAGTGAGAAGCAAGCCGAGTCACCCTCTTTTATTGGCAGATCTTCAACGCTAATGATCCTAGGCTGCAACTTCATCGTCTTTACGTTTATACTGTTGGCATTATTATCGAAAAACAGAACATAGTATGATCTATCCCTTAGTCAATTTGTCATCATTAGCGGTGGATGAGTCTCCGCTTTTTATTGAAGGAATGGTGTTTGCTGCTAATTTAACCATTCAACCTCTTGATCCTAACTCATGGCTTAGCGAGCTATTCCCTGATCATGTTCATGAACTTGAGCCTGTCGTGACGCAGCAGATCCATGCCCAATACCAAAAATTGAAACGTAATGAGTATGCGCTGTTGTCATTACTGAAAACCCACGCACCAAGTAGGGAAGAAGGGTTAGCGGATTTTGCAGAAGGATTTATGACGCTATGGCCACGCATTGAAACACAATGGTTATCGACACCAGTATCTGATGGATCATATCGTATGCTTCAGGCGCTACTAACCACCTTGATGTTGGCGATTGATGAAGAGCAAACACATTTACAGATGCAAGCAGCAGGCTATGATGCCTTGCCGACGCTAGCTCATATGATTGAACAACTCGATCTCATGGTGCATGAAGTCGCTCTTGCAGCAGATGAACAGTTGGTGGGGGACAAATCACAACAGGTTAATCCTTATAAGTCGGTAGGGCGTAATGATCCTTGCCCTTGTGCCAGTGGTAAAAAGTTTAAACAGTGTTGTGGGCAATAGAACGTTATTAACTTGAGATTGACATATAAACCATAAAAAACAGCCATAACCTTTGTCAATAAGGTTGTTAGGAGTCAAATGAGAATGAAAAAATGGGTTGCCCTGATTTTTTGTAGTTTTTCTGTGTTCGCTACGCCAAAAGAAACCTTAAGTGAACGATTAGCGTTAACCGATGGGTTTAGTGCTCAATTTTCTCAACAGGTAGTGAGTCCCGAAGGGGATACCGTGATGGATGGCAAAGGGGTTGTTGATATTGCCCGGCCAGGATTTTTTCGTTGGCAAACCACTGAGCCAGACGAAAATCTACTGGTTTCTGATGGACAATCACTCTGGTATTACAGTCCGTTTATTGAACAAGTGACCATTTATGACCAAAAACAAGCGACAGAGCAAACACCGTTTGTTCTTCTGACTCGCAATCAGGCTCGTGATTGGGATGCTTATCAGGTTGAACAAGTCGGGGATGTGTTTACGCTCATTCCGATTTCTTTTGAATCTAACCAAGGTCATTTTCAAATAAAGATTAATGATCAAGGTATTGTGCAAGGGTTCAATGTGATTGAGCAAGATGGGCAACAAAGCCGATTTACCTTTTATAATGTAAAGCTACAAACACCAGCAAGTAGTCAGTTTCAATTTACCATCCCTGATGGGGTTGAGGTTGATGACCAACGTTAATGTCATGAATAATGAGTAATCGTGAGTAACTACAGTTTAGATTTTTCAGGTGACGAAGATTTTCGTCCCCTTGCCGCACGTATGAGGCCTCAAACAGTCGAGCAATATATCGGCCAGCAGCATATTTTAGGGCCAGATAAGCCGCTCCGGCGCGCATTACAAGCCGGCCATATCCATTCCATGATCTTATGGGGGCCACCGGGAACGGGGAAAACAACACTAGCTGAAGTAGCAGCCAATTATGCCAATGCGGAAGTGGAGCGAGTTTCTGCCGTGACTTCAGGGGTGAAAGAGATTCGAGCGGCGATTGATAAAGCGCGAGAAAACCAGCGTGTCGGAAGACGAACGATTTTATTTGTCGACGAAGTCCATCGCTTTAACAAATCCCAGCAAGATGCCTTTTTACCCCATATTGAAGATGGAACCGTCACCTTTATTGGTGCGACCACAGAGAATCCGTCATTTGAACTTAATAACGCTCTGTTATCACGTGCCCGAGTCTATAAATTGATGTCGCTTAGCGAGCAAGAAATTCTTCAGGCACTTAATCAAGCGGTTCATGATGTCGAGCGAGGTTTAGGAAAAACGCCAGCATGTTTCCATGATCAAGTGCTAGAGCGGCTAGCAGAACTTGTCAATGGTGATGCTCGCATGTCATTGAATTACTTGGAACTCTTGTATGATATGGCAGAAGCTGATGCACAAGGCTGTAAGCAAATTACCTTAAATCTCTTGGCCGAAGTGGCGGGCGAAAAGGTGGCTCGTTTTGATAACCAAGGTGATCTTTGGTATGACTTAATCTCCGCTTTTCATAAATCAATACGCGGGTCTAACCCAGATGCTGCGCTATATTGGATGGCGCGAATGATTTCTGCAGGGTGCGACCCGTTATATATTGCTCGTCGATTATTAGCGATAGCCTCTGAAGATGTAGGGAATGCCGATCCACGCGCGATGCAAGTCGCGCTTTCTGCGTGGGATTGTTTTACCCGAGTTGGGCCAGCTGAAGGGGAGCGAGCTATCGCTCAAGCTGCGGTTTATCTTGCTTGTGCGCCGAAAAGTAATGCCGTGTATACGGCGTGGAAACACGCGCTGAGTGATGTGCACAACCTCCCTGAGTATGAGGTACCCGTTCATCTACGCAATGCTCCGACACGTTTGATGCAAGAGTTAGGTTATGGAGCGGAATATCGTTATGCTCACGATGAACTTGGAGCTTATGCGGCAGGAGAGCGTTACCTTCCGCCAGAAATGGTGGGTAAGCGCTATTATCAGCCGACTAATCGAGGCTTAGAAACTAAAATTTCTGAAAAACTCGAGTATCTGGCGGCGTTAGACGCAAAAAGCCCACAAAAGCGCTATGAAAAGTAGTGGCTTTTCGTTATCTTTGACAAAGTAAATTTCAATACGTCTGGCTTTGCTTAAAAAGCAAGCACATACGTTTCTTCATAACATTAAAAGCATAGGATTAGCAATGCTGGATTCTAAATTACTTCGCACTGAGCTGGATGAGACAGCTGCAAAATTAGCACGTCGTGGCTTTAAGCTTGACGTAGAAACTATCCGCACACTTGAAGAACAACGCAAGTCGATTCAAGTAGAAGTTGAAAATTTACAATCCACGCGTAATTCCATCTCCAAGCAAATTGGCCAACTGATGTCGAAAGGCGATAAAGAGGGCGCAGAAGCGATCAAAAAACAGATCGGGACGTTGGGTGATGATTTGGATGCTAAAAAGGTCGAATTAGATAAAGTTCAAGCACGGTTAGATGCGATAACTCAAAGTATCCCTAACCTTCCTGATGAATCGGTTCCTGAAGGAAAAGATGAAAACGATAACGTGGAAGTGTCACGTTGGGGGACGCCAAAAGAGTATGACTTTGCAGTCAAAGATCATGTTGATTTAGGCGAAATGGGTGATGGCTTAGATTTCGCGAGTGCGACAAAAATTACCGGTGCCCGATTTGTGGTGATGAAAGGTCAATTTGCCCGCCTACATCGTGCCATTGCTCAATTTATGCTCGACTTGCATACCGAGCAACATGGCTATACCGAGTTGTATGTTCCTTATCTCGTTAACGCGGATACCTTGTTTGGAACAGGGCAATTGCCAAAGTTTGGCCAAGATCTGTTTCATACTGAGCCATTGACAGAAAAAGTGAGTGACGAAGAGCCTCGCCGTTTGTCATTGATTCCAACCGCAGAAGTGCCGGTGACGAACTTGGTGCGTGATGTAATTCTTGATGAAGCGGAACTCCCGCTCAAGATGACTGCCCATACTCCTTGTTTCCGCTCTGAAGCTGGCTCTTATGGCCGTGATACGCGTGGTTTGATCCGTATGCACCAGTTTGACAAGGTGGAATTGGTGCAGATCACCAAACCAGAAGCGTCAATGGCGGCATTAGAAGAGTTAACGGGTCATGCTGAAAAAGTATTACAGTTGCTTGACCTACCTTACCGTAAAGTGGTGCTGTGTACGGGTGATATGGGCTTTGGTGCGCGTAAAACCTATGACCTAGAAGTGTGGGTTCCGGCGCAAAAAACCTATCGTGAAATTTCATCATGTTCCAATATGTGGGATTTCCAAGCTCGTCGTATGCAAGCTCGTTTCCGCCGTAAAGGGGAAAAGAAACCAGAATTGGTGCATACATTGAACGGTTCTGGTTTGGCGGTAGGCCGTACCATGGTGGCGATTTTAGAAAACTATCAACAAGCGGATGGCCGGATTGAGATTCCAGCGGTTCTACAGAAATATATGAATGGTCTGACTCATATCGGTTAATGAATCCGGATGGAACTGTAAAAAACCGACGTCTATTGGCGTCGGTTTTTTTATCATTTTTTGCAATAGGTTCATGATCAGAAACGTCAAGTGATTTGAAAGTTATGCTGGTCTTGTAAAGCAATCTCTACCGCGTGCAATAATGTATCTATTTGTTCAGCAGTACAGATATAAGGCGGCATTAAATAAATTAAATGACCAAAGGGTCGGATCCATACGCCTAAGCTTACAAAGAGGGCTTGAATGACTTCCATGTTGACAGGGTGGTGGGTTTCTATCACACCAATAGCGCCGAGCCAGCGAGTCTCTTTGACGATAGGATAAGCTTGGAAATTGGGTAATCGGGCCGCAAATTGAGTTTCTATTCGTGCCACTTGTGTTTGCCAGTCGCCTTGCTCGATAAGTGCTAGGCTTGCTGCAGCCACTGCGCATGCTAACGGATTACCCATAAAGGTTGGACCATGCATAAAACACTGAGCTTCACCACGACAAACTGTCTCGGCAACCTGTTTGCTGGTGAGGGTCGCCGCCAAAGTCATATAACCGCCAGTTAACGCTTTTCCTACACACATAATATCTGGCTCAATACCGGCATGTTGACAAGCAAATAGTTTACCTGTGCGTCCGAAACCCGTTGCAATTTCATCGAGGATCAACAAGATGCCATATTCATCGCACAGCGATCGAACTTGGCGTAGAAATTCGGGATGATACATTCGCATCCCTCCTGCCCCTTGTACAATGGGTTCTAAGATCACCGCAGCAATCTGCAGGTGATGCTCGGCGAGTTGAGTTCGGAAGTTGTCGATATCATGTTCTTGCCAGTGTTGCCAAAAACCGATTTGTGGTGAGTCGGCAAAAATATGTTCGGGAAGAAATCCTTTGTAGAGGCGATGCATGGAATTGTCAGGATCGGTGACTGACATCGCGGCGAAGGTGTCGCCATGATAACCATGACGTAAGGTGAGAAATTTTGCCCGGGGCTCTCCTTTCGCTTGCCAATATTGCAACGCCATTTTCAAGCTCACTTCAACCGCCACAGAACCGGAATCAGCAAGGAAAATGTGTTGTAAGTTTTTCGGCGTTAATGCTAATAAACGTTGGCAGACCTCAATCGCAGGTTGATGAGTAATTCCACCAAACATCACATGGGCCATTTTATCCAATTGCTGGTGAGCGGCTTGAGTTAGTTCGGGGTGGTTATATCCATGAATTGCAGCCCACCACGAAGACATACCATCAATCAGTGGCGTTTCATTGTCTAAATAGAGATAAACACCTTGGGCACGATTGACAGGATAACAGGGTAGAGGTGCCAATATCGAAGTATAAGGATGCCAGATATGCTGGCGATCAAACGCTAAATCCATAAAAATCCAAACCAGAAAAGATTAAATAATAAACAGATGTAAACCATTGCTTGTTGTTTTAATTGACAGTTTAGCGTGTCTCAGTAAACTAGCCAAGCATAACGCTAACGAAATAACATTACCTGTTAAGGATTACCTGTGGACGTTCGTCATAACTGGACAGTGGCTGAAGTGAAGGCACTACTTGAAAAACCGTTTATGGATCTGTTGTTTGAAGCACAGCAAGTTCATCGTCATTATCATCCGCATAACCATGTACAAGTCAGTACCTTGCTTTCAATCAAAACAGGAGCCTGCCCAGAAGATTGCAAGTATTGTCCGCAAAGTGCTCATTATCGAACCGATGTTGATAAAGAACGTTTGATGGAAGTTACACGCGTTTTAGAGGCCGCACAAAAAGCGAAGCAGTCAGGATCGACCCGTTTTTGTATGGGAGCGGCATGGAAGAATCCGAAAGCGCGTGATATGCCATTGCTAAAAGCGATGATCGCCGGTGTGAAAGAGATGGGATTAGAAACCTGTATGACGCTAGGTATGCTAACCCCTGAGCAAGCCAAAGAGCTAGCTAATGCGGGGTTAGATTATTATAACCATAACTTAGACACGTCACCTGAATTTTACAGTCACATTATTACAACGCGAACCTATCAAGACCGTTTGGATACCTTGTCACATGTGCGAGAGGCAGGGATGAAGATCTGTTCGGGTGGCATTATTGGTATGGGAGAAAGTTCTCATGATCGCGCTGGACTGTTGGTGGAGTTGGCCAATCTTCCTACTCAGCCGGAAAGTGTGCCGATTAATATGTTGGTGAAAGTGCCAGGTACGCCGCTGGAAACGGCGGAGGATGTGGAACCCTTTGACTTTGTTCGTTTGATTGCGGCAGCACGAATTATGATGCCGAAATCCGCCGTTCGCTTATCGGCTGGACGAGAGAAAATGAACGAACAGATGCAAGCACTCTGTTTTATGGCGGGAGCCAACTCTATTTTCTATGGTTGTAAACTACTGACCACACCCAATCCAGCCGAAGATAGCGATATGCTACTATTTACTAAATTAGGCATTAATCATCAACACCGGGTACAAAAACCGGATCAAGTGGCGGAGAATGAACTGATTGATCAAGTGATTGAGCGTGTCGCTGCTCGCCCTAGCCCCGATGACCTATTTTATGATGCCAGCGTTTTATGACGGCACGGTTTAATGCTCGTATTCAGCAAGCGTTGCTGGCACGAAAACAGCAAGATGGTATCCGTCAGTTACAGCCTCTACTAGGTGGCAATCAACCTTATCTAGAGCGGAATGGCCAGGGCTACTTTAACTTTTCTAGTAATGATTATTTAGGGTTAGCGACAGATAAAAGCTTAATTCAAGCTTGGCAACACGGTTTGAGTTTATATGGGGCCGGGAGTGGTGCATCGCCACTGGTCACTGGATTTTCTGCCGCCCATGAACGGCTTGAAAAAACGTTATGTGACTGGTTCGGTTATCCTCGCGCTATTTTATTTGCTTCCGGATTTAGTGCGAATCAAGCGTTACTTTTTACCTTGTTAGAAAAAGGTGACTTACTGCTGCAAGATAAGCTGAATCATGCTTCGCTGATGGAAGCGGGCAGGTTGTCTTTTGCCACCATGAAACGCTTCAAACACAATGATGTACAACATTTAACTCAGCTATTAACCGAGTCAGCGACATGCTTAGTGGTGACGGAAGGGGTTTTTAGTATGGATGGTGATTGTGCACCATTAGCAGAGATACATCAGCAGGTTAACCAGCACGCTTGGTTGATGGTTGATGATGCACACGGTGTGGGTGTCTTAGGCCAGCAAGGTCGAGGTAGTTGTGAGCAGGCGGGGATTTGGCCTGATATTTTAGTTGTCACGTTTGGTAAGGCTCTCGGTGTAGCCGGTGCGGCTATTCTTTGTCGTGACGAGCTTGGGGATTATGTAACCCAATTTGCTCGGCACCATGTCTATTCTACTGCCATGCCACCAGCACAAGCCCATGCAATTACTCATGCCATTGGTATGGTTCAGCAACAAACGTGGCGACGTGATAAATTAGCAGAACTTGCTGCGGTTTATGATCAGGCATTGTCTCCGGTTGCTGGATTTATTGCCAGTCAAACGCCGATTAAACCCTTTCTGTTGGGGAGCAGTCAACGTGCAATGACAATCGCGCATCACCTACGTGAAAGGGGGATTTGGCTAACGGCGATTCGCCCACCAACGGTTCCTCATGGCGCAGCGCGATTACGTATTACCCTAACCACCAACCATTCAATTGAACAAGTAAAAATGATGACCCAAGCTTTGATGGATACATTGGAGAAATATGAATGGTCGAGGTAACGAGTCACGAATTTTCAGTCCAAAGTGATAAAGTAGCCATTGCCCAAGCGTTTAGTAAAGCGGCAGTACGCTATGATCAACATGCCGCCTTCCAACGTGATGTCGGTCTGCGTTTACTTGATAAGCTACCTGAACAGCTGAATGGGTGGCGTATTCTTGATTTGGGGTGTGGAACTGGGTATTGCTCTCAAATACTGCAATCAAGAGGTGCGACGGTTGTGTGTGTCGATCTCTCTTTAGCGATGTTGCAGCAAGCTTATCAACGATGTGGCACTGCTCGAATGGCTTACCTACAAGCCGATGGTGAAGTGTTGCCTTTTGCTTCTTCAGTATTCGATGTGGTATTTTCAAGTCTTGCTTTGCAATGGTGTGAAAACTTAGCGACGCCCTTACAAGAAATCTATCGAGTATTAAAGCCAACAGGACGGGTTTGTCTTTCAACACTATTAGAGGGATCGTTAGTTGAGCTACAACAATCATGGCTAAAAGTTGATTCATATCAACACGTCAATCGCTTCACGTCGCTCAATCAGATAAAAATTGCGTTAGCGCAAGCTGATTATCAACAAATTCACTTAGACTTATCTGCAATCACGGTATGGTATGAGAGTGCAGTCTCTTTGATGCGAGACTTAAAAGGCATTGGTGCTAACCATGTTCCAGGTCGAGCGCAAGGATTGACTCGACGCCATACACTTGCTCAGGTAGAGCAGGCATATCAATTGTTTCGTAACCATCAAGGTCTTCTACCTGCAACATATCAGGTTTGTTTAGGGGTTTTACATCGATGATAGATGCATTATTTATTGCGGGTACGGATACTGATGTAGGCAAAACAGTAGCTTCAAAAGCTATTCTTCAAGCCTATGCTGAAAAAGGGTTATCGACGATTGGCTACAAGCCAGTTTCGGCGGGTTGTGAGAAAACAGAGCAAGGATTACGTAACGGTGATGCGCTGCATTTATTGCAAGCAGCAACAGAAAAAATGCCGTATGAGGACATTAATCCCTTTGCATTAGAGCTACCAACTTCGCCACACATTGCAGCAAAACATCAACACCAAACCATTGAGTATTCGGTGTTGAGTGAAAAACTGCTGAAATTAAAGGCTCATGCTGATGTTGTTCTCGTCGAAGGTGCTGGCGGTTGGCGTGTGCCTATTTCAGATAACGAAAGTCTTTCGAGTTGGGTTCAACAAGAGCAATTACCTGTCGTTTTAGTGGTCGGGATTAAATTAGGCTGTTTAAGTCACGCATTATTGACTGCTGAGTCTATTCGATCAGACGGGTTAAATTTAGTTGGCTGGGTGGCGAATCGTGTGAATCCAGGGACTGAACATTATGCCGATATTATTTCACTACTTGAAGCTCGCTTAGATGCACCTAAATTAGGTGAAATACCCTATATGCCAAGTGTCAAGCGTCGCGAATTAGGTCGCTTTATTGATATTTCTCCGTTACTAAACATCAAATAACGCGCGTTTAGAACCCTAAAGAGCAGGGCGGCAGAGGATGTGCCCTGTTCTTTATTCTGCTATTTCTCTTGAGATAACCCCACTAAAGAGTGTGGCATATTCATGATGTGAGAAGGAATGGTCTCTTCTGTGCTTAGTCCTAACTGTTGTTTTGCTTCTTCTTCACTTAATCCTAGATGACAGCGTAATAAATCAATTGCCATTTGATAGCGACTTACTTCAGTCATGAGCGTTTCCTTTACTGAGGTTTAACGTTGTCTTAACTTCTGGCAATGTAATGGCTTTAAGTCGACGCTTCAATAAGACCAAAGTATAAAGATGGACTGATCGGATCAGTCTTTTGGATGATCGCCGTTCTACTTGTTGAAGTCGTCGCGGTGCCTATCTGCAACGCCAAGTTGTTTGGCTATAGACATTAAATGTTGCAATTTATCCGCTAGCCTTGAATATTCAATCGATGACATTATGTATTAAAATACTGACGTTGAAGATCTTCATTCAGCGTCTATTTAATAAAGTCCGATTTGGAGAGAAGTCATGAAGCGAGTATTGTTATTCTTAGCAACAAACTTAGCTGTGGTGCTGGTTCTTAGTGTTGTTTTGAATATTGTTTATGCGGTAACAGGCATGCAACCGGGTAGCTTGTCTGGCCTATTGGTGCTGGCTGCGGTATTTGGTTTTGGCGGTGCATTTATCTCACTTCTGATGTCAAAGGGTATGGCATTACGTTCGGTCGGGGGAAGAGTAATAGAAAGCCCTCGTAATGAAATGGAACATTGGTTATTACAAACCGTTCGTCGCCAAGCACAGCAAGCGGGTATTGGCATGCCCACGGTCGCAATCTACGATGCGCCGGATATGAATGCGTTTGCTACAGGTGCGAAACGTGATGACTCATTGGTTGCCGTTTCTACTGGGCTTTTGCATAACATGACGAGAGATGAAGCTGAAGCGGTGTTAGCGCATGAAGTTAGTCATATTGCGAATGGCGATATGGTTACCATGACTTTAATGCAAGGGGTCGTGAATACCTTTGTTATTTTCTTATCTCGTTTCATTGCTAATATTATTTCTTCACGAAACTCCGATGAGGGTGAAGGGAGTAATATGATGGTCTATTTTGCTGTGTCTATGGTTCTTGAGTTAGTCTTTGGATTCTTAGCCAGCTTTATTACTATGTGGTACAGCCGTCATCGAGAATATCATGCAGATGCTGGTGCGGCACAATTGGTTGGAAGACACAAAATGATCGCCGCTTTAGAACGGTTAAAAATGAGCTATGAGCCTCAGCTTGAAGGCTCGATGATGGCATTTGGGATTAATGGTAAACGAACCATAACTGAACTTTTGATGAGCCATCCTCCCTTAGATAAACGTATTGCCGCTTTGCGCCAACTCTAACTTTATATTGAACCAGCGTTATGCTGGTTCAATTTTTCCACATCAGATGACCAACCCCCCCCCCTCATTCGTACGATCGTTTGTCATTTTTCTATTTTACTTGCCGCGCTTTTAGTGATAGGTCGAGGTTTCTATAGTTGTACAAAAATAAATTTGTACAACTATAGAAAAATGCACTATCTTAATTAATGGTTATACGGGAAATAATTTTGTATAAGTATGGGGCATGGTATGGATGTACAGGACGTCAGTCAGTTTTATCGTCAGTTAAGTAAACATAATCTTGATCAGCTTGCTGAACTTTATCATCCACATGTCGTCTTTGAAGATTCGGCTCACCGTATAGAAGGCTTAGCGGCGTTGCAGTGCTATTTTGTTCAGCTTTATCAAAATGTTCAGCGTTGTGATTTTACCATCCATGAACAGCAACAGTTGGGACAAAATGCTTTTCTCACTTGGACGATGCATTTACAACATCCCAAGTTAGCCGGCGGCACTATGATTTCAGTACAAGGAACCAGTTGTATTAAGTTTGAGGATGGCAAAGTGATTTATCATCGTGACTACTTTGATCTAGGCGAGATGTTGTACGAGCACTTACCGCTACTTGGTCGTGTGATTCGTTGCATAAAGCGGAGATTGGGCCAATGAATAAAATCTTAATTACCGGAGCCAGTTCCGGAATCGGGCGACAGCTGGCACAAGATTATGCTCAACAAGGTTGGCAAGTTATCGCTTGTGGACGCAACCGAGCCGCTTTAGAGCAGCTCGCAGCAGATGATGGTTCTATCTATCCTTTAGTGTCTGATGTGACAGATCGAACAGAAACCTTGAATGCGTTTGCAAACTTACCATTTATTCCAGAGCTGTGGATTTTAAATGCCGGTAATTGTGAATATATCGATGATGGATTAATGGACACAGAGCGCTTGGCTCGTGTTTTTGCTGTCAATGTTTTTGGTGTCGCAATTTGCCTTGAGGCGATTCAATCGAGACTGATGAAAGGGCATCGAGTGGCGATTGTCGGATCGATAGCTAGTGAGTTAGCACTTCCGAGAGCGGAAGCTTATGGAGCATCAAAAGCAGCCGTGGGTTATTTAGCTCGTTCACTGGCATTAGATTGGCAGAATAAAGGCGTTGCTATCACCACCATTTTCCCAGGCTTTGTCGCCACGCCTTTAACCGACAAAAATAATTTCCCAATGCCTATGATGATTACCGTTCAACAGGCATCAAAAGCCATTCGTACCGGGTTAGCAAAGGGGAAAAAAAATATTTATTTTCCAGCCCGTTTTACTTGGATGATTCGACTACTCGCCTTATTACCCTATCGTTGGCAGCATCAATGGGTGAAGTGGCTGGTTCGTGTATAAAAAGGATAAATCATGAAAATTGCTATTATTGGCAGCGGAATTTCAGGCTTAACGTGTGGTCACTATTTACATACTGATCATGATATCACCGTGTTTGAGGCCAATGATTATATTGGGGGTCACACGGCAACAGTCGATGTTGAATGGGAAGGGCAGCATTACGCAATTGATACCGGCTTTATTGTCTATAACGACCGCACTTATCCAAATTTTATCCGTATGATGGACGAAATCGGTGTCAAAGGGCTGCCCACACAAATGAGTTTTAGTGTCCGTAATGATGGCAATGGCTTGGAATATAACGGACATACCTTAACGACATTATTTGCGCAGAAACGAAATTGGCTGAACCCTAAGTTTTATCGTTTTATTGGCGAAATATTGCGCTTTAATCGGTTGGCTAAGTTGGCGAGTCATCAGCCAGCACAAACGTTACTCACGTTGGGGGACTTTTTACAACACCATCAGTTTTCTGACTATTTCTGTGAAAATTATATCTTACCGATGGGAGCTGCCATTTGGTCATCTTCATTGGCAGATATGCGAGTTTTCCCGTTGGGTTTTTTCTTACGCTTTTTTCTAAACCATGGATTACTTGAAGTAGCTAATCGTCCACAGTGGTATGTTATTCAAGGCGGCTCACGGTCGTATATCACGCCTTTAACGAAAGGGTTTCAGCAGCAGATCAGGCTAAATTCTCCGGTCACATCCGTACGCCGAATGGACTCAGGGGTAGAATTAACCGTCAATGACCAAGTAGAACGGTTTGATCAAGTGATCTTTGCTTGTCATAGCGATCAAGCTTTAGCGATGTTGGCCGATCCGACCGAAAAAGAACAAGATATTCTGGGGGCCATGACTTATCAGGCGAATGAAGTGATTTTACACACCGATACCTCGTTACTCCCAAAAAGGAAAGCTGCGTGGGCATCTTGGAACTACTGGTTGAAGGGCGTGCAAGATCAGCAAACCCGTTTACCCTCTTTAACCTACAATATGAATATTCTGCAGCATATTTCTTCTTCAAGCACTTTTTGTGTCACGCTCAATAGCGGTCAAGATATTGATCCAGATAAAGTGCTTAGGCGGTTTATCTATCATCATCCAGTGTTTACGACACAAGGGATTGCTGCCCAGCAACGTAAATCAGAGGTGAATGGTATTAATCATACCTGGTTTTGTGGTGCGTATTGGCACAACGGTTTTCATGAAGATGGTGTAAAAAGCGGCTTGGATGTTGTGACACAATTAAATGCTTTGCAGGCGAAGTTTAAATAAGGAGTTGTGAAATGAGTGACGTTCCATCTCATATCGGAAGTTGCTTAATGGTTGGTCATATTCGGCATCGCCGCTTAACCCCTGTGCAACATGCGCTGAACTACCGATTATTCATGCCCTGTATTGATTTGGATGAATGGCAAGCATTGAAAAATCAAGTCTGGGGGTTAGGTGAAAAATGGTGGCACTGGGCACGCTTTCGTCGTCAAGATTATCTCGGTGAGGGTGATTTAAAGCGTGCAGTGCAAAGTAAAGTAGAGCAATTAACTGGTGACAAGATAACGGGTAAAGTCGTCGCGGTACTCCATTTACGTTACCTCGGGCTGTATTTTAGTCCCGTTAATTTTTATTACTTATATGATGAACAAGGCCTGTGGCGTTATTTATTAGCTGAAGTCAGCAATACCCCCTGGAATGAGCGACACTATTATGCGCTCCCAGCAGATGCCGGTAACAATAATCAGCATTGGCAACAAGATAAAGCCTTTCATGTGTCACCTTTTAATCCCATCGACCAACAATACCATTGGAAGCTGAAACCCTTGACTGATCATTTAATGGTGCATTTAGAGTGTCACCGGCAGCATAAAGAGTTTGATGCCACATTGACCTTGCGTGCTCAACCTTTTACCAGTAATGCACTGATTAAGTTATTGCTCAAAACACCGATGATGACAGTGAAAGTGATGGTGGGGATTTATTGGCATGCTTTTAAACTTTGGCGTAAAGGTGCTCCCTTTTATGCACACCCACAATCGGAACAAGACAAGAGTAAGGAGAGAGAATAATGATACCGTCCGCTTCTTTAATAATGCCTAAAACCCGGACTATGTTTTCCAAAGGTGCCAGAGCGGTGGCATTGAGGTCTCTCCATTTATTACGTATTGGTAGCTTGACCATTAAAGAATCATATCATGATGAAAACATGGAACAATTTGGCTCTAGTGATACTGGCCAGTTGCATGCCTTTATCGAAGTGAAGCATCCTGATTTTTATGCTCGGTTGCTCAAAGGAGGCAGTATTGCCGCTGCAGAAGCATATATGGATGGGTGGTGGGATAGTCCAGATTTGACGGCGGTGATGGAATTGATGGCGAGAAACCTGTCGGCACTTGATCAACTGGAAGCGAAAAGTAGCGTATGGACACGTACGGTTAACCAACTTGGACATTGGTTAAAACGTAATACGGTTGGACAAGCTAAGGAAAATATTGAGGCACATTACGATTTAGGTAATACGCTCTATCAAACCTTTTTAGATAAAAACATGCTCTATTCAAGTGCGCTTTATCATTCTGCTGAAGAGAGCTTAGAGCAAGCTCAGATCAATAAAATGGATCGTTTATGTCAACAGCTACAACTTCAACCGACAGATCATGTATTAGAAATTGGTACAGGTTGGGGAGCGATGGCGATCTATATGGCTCAGCAGTATGGATGCCGTGTGACCACGACGACTATCTCAGAGCAGCAATTTGCCTATACAGAAGCGTTGGTAAAACAGCTCGGATTAAGCGATAAAATTACTCTGTTGAAAAAGGATTATCGTCAGTTGACCGGGCAGTTTGACAAACTTGTTTCGATCGAGATGATTGAAGCCGTCGGTCATGCTTACTTAAAGTCCTATATTCAGCAGTGTAATGAGAGATTAAAACCGCAAGGGCTAATGGCGATTCAAGCGATTACTATTGTCGACCAACGTTATCAATATTATCGTAATAATGTTGATTTTATTCAGAAATATATTTTCCCCGGTGGATTTTTACCCTCAATTACGGTACTGGCTGAAACTGCCACTCGATATAGTGATCTTGTGATTCGTGATCTCTTTGACCTCGGATTAGATTATGCACAGACGTTAGCTGACTGGCGTCAACGTTTTGAAATTTCGCTGGAGCAGGTACGGGCACTTGGCTACGATGAACGATTTGTCCGTATGTGGCGCTATTATCTTTGCTACTGTGAGGGTGGGTTTAACGCTCGTACGATCAGCGCTGTTCATATGACATTGCAGAAGAGTGGATAATGCGTAGCTTGTTGTGGTCATCATTATGGTTTGAAGTGATTTGGTTGTGCGCGGTATTAGGGCAAACCAACTGGCAAGGCGTCACGCTTGGCTTGGTACTCTTGACTTGGTTGACGTCTGTCTACTATGCGCGTTATCGCATATTTCCGGTGTTGGTCATCACGATCATCGGTATAACTCTGGATATGGCAAATCATTACTTTGCGCTATTCATTTTTGCCGAGGCAACTTGGATTCCGCTATGGCTCATTGCCCTATGGGGAGGCTTTGCTTGGTATAGCCAAAGGTTGTTAAGCGTTGTTTGTACTTATCCTCGCCTATGGGTGATGTTTTTGGGCGGATTAGGGGGAGCTCTAAGCTATTGGGCAGGATATCGTTTTGGTGCTGTTACGCTGGTTTACCCAGTTTCGATCACATTAGGGATACTCTTTATCCAGTGGTTCTTGTTAACCTTCTTTTTGCTAAAGGTGTTCACCGATGAAATGGATAGTCGCTATCACTAAATTCAGTTTAAGCTTAACTTTATTACTTCCTGTTCGGGCGGCGTCTATCCAAGATTCGCAAACCATGTGGTCAATGTGGCCAGTGGTTGGGCAGGCAACCCTTTCGTGGTTATGGTTTGATGTTTATACCTCCCAGCTCCGTACACCAGATGGTATCTATCATCATATTGATGATTTACCAGCTCATCCAGTTGCATTGGAAATTCACTACTTGCGATCAATCTCGCAGCAACAACTATTAGAGGCGACCCAAAAGCAGTGGCAAAAACTTGGCTATTCAGCGGCAGAAATAGAGCGGTGGCTGAGTGAATTTAGTCACATGTTTCCAAGTGTCGAACAAGGGCAGCGTTTGGTGTATCTCTCGGATGGACAAACGGGTCAACTTATTTTCTTTCCTTCACAGGATGAGTCTGAAATACGTGGCCTGGTTCAAGATCCGGTAATGAATGAGGCCTTCCTAGCTATTTGGCTATCGCCACGTAGCCATTATCCTCAATTAAGAAAGCAGTTAATAGGAATAAACTGATGAAATACTTCTATGCATGGCTTTGGTTGTTGGGGGGATGTTTACTCACTGCCTGCTCAGCAGACATTCAGGACTATCAAAAAAATGAACCCAAGTTTGATTTATTCGAATATTTTTCAGGCACAACTCAAGCCTGGGGGATGGTGCAAGATTATACAGATAAACAAACACGACGCTTTGAAGTCTTAATTAAAGGCTCTGTAGAAGGCGAGGTTCTGACTTTAGTGGAAGACTTTGTGTTTGATGACGGTGAAGAAAGTCAGCGAATTTGGATAATTACTCGTACTGATCGCGGTGAATACCTCGGTGAAGCAGATGATATTATCGGCCAAGCTAAAGGAAAGGCGGTCGGAAATACTTTACATTGGCAGTACACTTTTTTATTACAAACTGAGCAACAAGCGATTCAGGTTTTATTTGATGATTGGATGTATCGTCAAGATGAAAAGCATATGTTTAATCTGACTAAGATTAAAAAATTCGGCATTGAAGTCGGAAAAATTACGTTATTTTTTCAAAAGCAGCCATAATCACCAAGAGCATATGGTTGTGATGAAAAAGGGCCATATATGGCCCTTGTATTGAATACTAATCTAATCCAGTTAGAGTTAGAGTTTATCAGTCAGTTCGATAGCATAGCCAATATAGCTGGCGGGAGTCATCTGTTTTAGGCGATCTTTCTCGGGTTGTGGTAACGCTAGTCCATCAATAAAATCACGCATGGCTTCACCGTCCACCCGTTTTCCTCGGGTTAATTCTTTAAGTTTTTCATATGGTTTTTCAATACCATAACGGCGCATGACCGTTTGTACTGGTTCGGCAAGCACTTCCCAGTTCTTATCTAACTCGGCCAATAGTGCCTCGCGATTCACCTCTAATTTGCTGATCCCTTTCAAGGTAGAAGTATAAGCGATAATGGCATAGCCAACACCAACCCCTAAGTTACGCAGAACGGTAGAGTCAGTGAGATCACGTTGCCAGCGAGAAATAGGTAACTTTTGCGCAAGATGTGTAAAAATGGCGTTGGCTAAGCCTAGATTCCCTTCGGAATTTTCAAAATCAATAGGGTTAACTTTGTGCGGCATGGTTGAGGAGCCAATTTCGCCAGCAATGGTTCTTTGTTTGAAGTGACCTAGTGCGATATAACCCCAAATATCACGATCAAAATCAATCAAAATCGTATTAAAACGAGCAATCGCATCGAATAGCTCAGCAATATAATCGTGAGGTTCGATCTGAGTTGTGTATGGGTTCCATGCTACCCCTAAAGATTCGCAAATAAACTCTTCACTGAATTTATGCCAATCGACTTCAGGGTAGGCAGAAAGATGAGCGTTATAATTACCGACGGCACCATTAATTTTAGCTAGAATTTCAATATTGGCGATTTGCTTATACTGACGTTCCATACGGTAAGCCACGTTCGCCATTTCTTTCCCCATCGTTGATGGTGAAGCGGGCTGCCCATGAGTTCGTGAAAGTAAGGGAATATCGCGATATTCTTCGGCTAATTTTCGAATCGCATCAATAATGTTGCGAATTTCTGGCAGGATAACCGTATCACGAGCTTCTTTCAGCATCAGGGCATGAGACGTGTTATTAATATCTTCTGATGTGCAGGCAAAATGAATGAATTCATTAATGGCATGCAGCTCAGGAACTTCGGCGACTTTTTCTTTTAAGAAATATTCAACCGCTTTGACATCGTGGTTCGTAGTACGTTCGATGTCTTTAATACGTTGGGCATCTTGTTCATTAAAGTTGTCAGCTAATTGATCAAGAAATTGATTTGCTTGCTCACTGAGCTGTGGGACCTCAGTAATTGCTGCAGTAGCAGCCAGCTTTTGTAGCCAACGAATTTCAACGATAGTTCGGTACTTTAGGAGACCATATTCACTGAAGATACTACGTAACGCAATCGTTTTACTTCCGTATCGGCCATCTACCGGTGAAACAGCAGTCAATGCTGACAGTTCCATGTTTTTCTCCTGGAGTTTGAGTTAAATGTGAAAGTGGGTGAAGTTGAAGTCGATCATTTAAAGTCTTGCTAGTAGCAGTTGAGCTTGCTCGATCATCTTTTTACGACTAAAAATCAAATGGCGACGTCGACCACCGACTTGACGCCAAAGTACGGCACAGCGAATTCCGGAAAGCAACAAGGCTCTTACTTTATGCTGATTGGCTGTTTGTTGTAATACCGCTGGTGTGCCGGTAACCTGAATGCGAGGGCCAATCGGACTAATAACATCAAGATAGACATTAGCAAGATTACTGATCATTGTTTCATCAAGTAAATCGAAGTGCGCGACTTGGCGTTCGATCGTTTGCAGGCGATCCCCCAGTTGTGCCATCGCATCTCTACGGCTACTTAACTTCCGCTCTAATGCCATTAGGCTAATCATATAACGGGTCATTTCATTACCCGTAGGCGTGTTATCAATACCATTGACTAAACTTTCGAGGCCCACTTTTAAATTAGCCTCGTCGCCAAACACATCCAGTGTACTGCTCGGGTTTGTGTTAACAATGGCCTGAAGTGAAGTGGCGAACGCGTTGGAATCACAGTGGCCATCTCTTGCAACTTGTTGTACCAGGGCCACTGCTTGGCAGAGCCCAGCAAAAGCGATAGTGCGATCATAATTCGTGTGAGCCACGTCAATACTCCTAAGGTTGACTATGAGATACGCTGTTCAATAATACCACCGCCAAGGCAAACTTCACCTTGGTAAAATACCGCCGATTGACCTGGGGTTACGGCAACTTGTGGCTCATCGAACATTACTTTGATGTTATTGTCATCGATAGGGATGAGGGTACAAGCAATATCTGTTTGACGATAACGTGTCTTAACCGTGCAACGTAGCGTGTCTGTGACTGGTTGACGATTTACCCAGTGCAGTTGTGATGCCAATAGACCACGAGATTTTAGTAAAGGGTGATCAGCGCCTTGCACAGCAATCAAAACATTTCGCTGGAGATCTTTTTCTGCAACATACCAAGGTTGTTCTGTTCCTTCCTTAAGACCACCAATGTGTAAGCCTTTACGTTGGCCAAGCGTATGGTACATCAACCCTTGATGTTCACCGACAACTTTTCCTTCTGGTGTTTCAATTTTACCGGGTTGTGCAGGTAAATAGCGAGATAAGAAATCGGTAAATTTGCGTTCACCAATAAAACAGATACCGGTTGAATCTTTTTTCTTGGCCGTCACAAGGCCTTGCTTTTCTGCAATTCGACGAACTTCTGGTTTTTCTAGTTCACCGACTGGGAATAAGCTTCGGGCTACCTGTTGGTGGCTAAGTGTATACAAGAAGTAGCTTTGATCTTTATTGCTATCAAGCCCGCGTAACATTTGTGGTTTTTCGCCTGTGACAGGAAACGTTCGCCGAACGTAGTGACCCATGGCTATATAATCGGCATCAAGTACTTCATCCGCAAATTCAAGAAACGCTTTAAATTTGATCTCTTTATTACATAAAATATCAGGGTTAGGCGTTCTTCCAGCTTTATATTCGGCAAGGAAGTATTCAAAAACATTATCCCAATATTCCGCTGCAAAATTAATGGTATGTAAGTGGATGCCTAATTTATCACAGACGGCTTGTGCATCGGCTAAATCTTCAGCTGCGGTACAATATTCTTCGTTATCGTCTTCTTCCCAGTTTTTCATAAACAGGCCTTCAACTTGGTAGCCCTGTTGTTGCAATAGATACGCTGAAACGGACGAATCGACACCACCTGACATGCCAACAATAACTTTCTTTTGACTATTTGTACTGTGAGCTTCTGACATAACTCAATACCACTTGATGAACTTGGGGGAAGATTCTAACAGAAAGATTTTTTTGAGGACAGATCCGAGACTGCAATCACACTTCTTTCGGTCAATTATCTCTGCGTAACCTTCTCATTCTCAAATCATCTCGTTGATTTCTTAGTTAATGTGAAATAATAAGAGAGCTGAGAGAGCCGGAGAAACTGATGGCATACATTATTTTTAGTTGAGAAGGCGCAATTTTGAGGTTACCCGATGTTTTTCCGGCTTTGACTGATGGATGTAGAGTATGATGAGGAAAAAACTCGCTTACGAAAACGTTTGCTCTTTTTCTGTCAGTTGCTGTTTTACGGTGTCGCGAGTTAGAATCGCCCATCCTTTTATTGCTATGCCGAACCACCGTTATGAAATTCCCTGGCCAACGTAAGTCAAAACATTATTTTCCTGTCCATGCTCGCGATCCTCTTGTCATTCAGGCACAAGAAAATAAAAAAATGTCCCGTACTCATATTATTGGTATTGACCAAACTTTAGTCGATATTGAAGCGAAAGTAGATTCAGAATTAATTGAACGTTATGGATTAAGTAAAGGGCATTCGTTAGTTATTGATGATGATGCGGCAGAAGCGCTATACCAAGAGCTAAAAAACAATCAATTGATCTGCAGTGAGTACGCAGGTGGAACAATCGGAAATACACTTCATAACTATTCGGTTTTAGCGGATGATCGTTCAACCTTGTTAGGTGTGATGAGCCAAGATATTAAAATTGGTAGCTATGGGTATCGTTATTTATGTAATACATCCAGCCGAGTTGACTTGAATTATTTACAAGGTGTGAACGGAGCAATTGGTCGCTGTTTTGCTCTCATTACGGAAGATGGTGAACGAACCTTTGCTATCAGTGAAGGGCAAATGAATCAATTACGGCCAGAAAGTATTCCTGAGAAGATTTTCCAAAATGCGTCTGCTTTGGTGCTGACCGCTTATCTTGTGCGTTGTAAACCTGGCGATCCAATGCCAGAGGCAACGATGCGTGCAATAGAATATGCCAAGCAATACAACGTGCCGGTGGTGTTAACACTCGGAACTAAATTTGTGATTCAAGAAGATCCGCTATTTTGGCAAAACTTTTTGCGTGACCATGTTTCGGTTGTGGCTATGAATGAAGATGAAGCGTGCGCGTTGACAGGCGAGCAAGACCCACTAGCGGCCTCTGATAAAGCGTTAGATTGGGTTGACTTAGTGCTGTGTACTGCGGGGCCGGTCGGCTTATTTATGGCGGGATATACTGAAGATTCAGCGAAACGAGAAACGACATTACCGCTGTTACCTGGCTCTATTGCAGAATTTAACCGATATGAGTTTAGTCGACCTGTCAGCCGTTATAGCTGTGATAATCCGATTCGAGTTTATTCCCATATTGCCCCATACATGGGGGGGCCTGAAAAAATAAAAAATACCAATGGTGCAGGTGATGCCGCACTATCCGCGCTATTACATGATATGGCGGCCAATAAATATCATAAAGAAAACGTGCCGAACTCCAGTAAGCATCAGCATCAATTTTTAACTTATTCTTCTTTTTCTCAGGTGTGTAAATACTCTAACCGTGCGAGCTATGAGGTGCTGGTACAACACTCTCCTCGTTTATCCCGTGGTTTACCAGAACGAGAAGACAGTTTAGAAGAAGCCTATTGGGAGCGGTAGGCTTCCTCTTTTTCCATCATAAGGAAAAATAAAAGGCTCAGTAATGAGCCTTTTATTTTTTATAATATTTTTAATGAGATTAAAGGGCAAAATCTTCGAGAGATTTTCCTTCATCTAATGCTTGTTGGATAACCGAAGGTGTTCGACCTTGGCCTGTCCACGTTTTTTCTACGCCATTGTCAACGTATTTATATTTAGCGGGGCGAGGTGCACGTTTCGCTTTGCCTTTTTTGGTTTTTGTTTTTGTTTCACCAGCTAGTGCCGAGATTAGTGCATCAACGTCAATGCCATCTTTGGCAATTTGTTCGGCAATGGCTGCGAGTTTGGCTTCTTGCTCGGCTTGAGCTGCTTTTTCTTGTTCTTCAATTTCTTTACGTTCTTGCACGACAACCGTCAATTTATCAAGAGCTTCTTCAAGTTGTTCTAAAGTAAGATCGCGAGCATAAGCGCGTAAGCTACGAATATTTAATAGCGTTTTAGTTAGTTCCGACATTTCTGTTTCCTGTGAGGTTAATTTTTTTACAATTATAATACTAAACGTAGTTATTTATTCTGGCAATATTGATTTGACAATAATAGTACAATATTACGTAAAAATATATTCAAATAAAAGTGAGTGCAATAATGTTTTTTTGTGAAAAACGCCCCATTATAAGAATTTTGTAAAATTAATCGTAGGTAGTACATTATCTCTAATTCATATAATTTACATTAATGTGATCCATTGCATAGGAATATATAAAAATAGATGTTCATCGTGATCTCGCATTATACTGCTTTTTTATGCTCAATATCCTTGCGGGTCGATGGAGTAGACAAAGTATGACTAATTTAGTGTTTTTTTTGGCGGTTTGATGACCAATTCTCGGTAATTAATCCTCTCGATAGGTTGCATTGACATCTATGATAAGTACAATGAGCCGACCTAATGCGAGATTTATAAATAATGTTGGGTTTACTTATAAGGTAGCTCACACTGGAGTCTCGACGTAGAGGTGCGGTACTGAAAAGTAACCATGTTTGGGGTGATGCCTATGAAGCGTGGTGAAAGGCTTTATCGCCGAAGTTAGTCGCAGATCAAAACGGCTAGCTGGGGTTGTCAGCGAATAGGGGCAACACTGCCATAGTCTACATACTGATGCGGATATTATTTTGCTTGGTATATCCTTGTTAAACTATGGAGCGCTACTGTAGGGTTGGGTGAAGTGTTCGCTTCCCTTTCGCTAGTTCAACAATAAGCTGTGTTAATGAAATACGCAGTTTGTCTGCAGTAGATCTCTTACCATTTATAACTGGTTTTTGAAGATCATGAATGTAATTGATTTTGCTTCCTCTCCTTTGTCTGTGCTCCCGCCATTAATCGCATTGACCTTAGCTATTGTCACTCGGCGAGTGTTAGTTTCTTTGGGGGTCGGTATTTTGCTTGGCGCTATGTTATTAGCAGATTTCTCGCTTTCGGGTGCTGCTCATTATACGGCAACTCAAGTCACCAGCGTTTTTTTTAAAGAGGGTGGCTTAAATACTTGGAATATGAGTATCGTTGGCTTCTTAATTTTGCTTGGAATGATGACGGCGCTCTTAACGCTCTCTGGTGGTACGCGTGCCTTTGCTGAGTGGGCGCAAGTTCGGGTAAAGAGTAAGCGAGGCTCGAAGCTTTTAGCGGCGTTTCTTGGTGTGTTTATTTTTGTTGATGACTATTTTAATAGTTTGGCTGTCGGTTCTATTTCTCGCCCTGTGACGGACCGTTTTTATGTGTCTCGAGCTAAGTTAGCTTATATTTTAGATTCTACGGCCGCTCCCATGTGTGTTGTGATGCCTGCCTCGAGCTGGGGCGCTTATATCATGACCATTATTGGTGGTATTTTGGTTTCGCACGGGATCACAGATTATTCACCGCTTGGTGCTTATTTGCGCTTAGTGCCGATGAATTTCTATGCCATCTTTGCTTTGTTGATGGTTTTTGCTGTGGTGTGGTTTCAAATGGATGTTGGCCCGATGCGTCGCCATGAAATTCAAGCATCACAAGGTCGTGGTTTTGAGCAAGACAATGAGCACGATAGTCAAGAAGCGCATGAGCTAAATGAGGAACTCGATATACCTGAAAGCGATCATGGTAAAGTTTCATATTTAGTGTTGCCCATTGTGTTACTTATTTTGGCTACCATCGGTGCTATGTTGTATACCGGAGGACAAGCATTATCGGCCAGTGAGCTGGATTTTAATATCTTGGGCGCGTTTGAAAATACAGATGTTGGAACGTCTTTGATTTATGGCGGCTCTGTTGGCTTAGTGGCTGCGCTTATCACCGTGATTAAGCAAAGCTTACCGATGAGTGACGTGCTGAGTACCATGTGGATTGGGGCTCGTTCCATGTTCGGTGCCATCTTGATTTTGATTTTTGCTTGGACAATTGGTTCAGTGATTGGCGACATGAAAACCGGGGCGTATTTATCTTCTTTGGTGCAAGGGAATATTAACCCACAATGGTTACCGGTTATTTTATTTCTTTTGTCAGGGATTATGGCGTTTTCAACGGGGACGTCATGGGGAACGTTTGGCATTATGTTACCGATTGCCGGTGATATGGCTGGTGCGACTGATCTTGCCTTGATGTTACCTATGCTCAGCGCGGTATTAGCGGGTTCTGTGTTTGGTGATCACTGCTCACCGATTTCAGATACCACTATTTTATCTTCGACAGGAGCGCGCTGTAATCATATTGACCATGTCGCGACTCAGTTGCCTTATTCGCTCTCAGTGGCAGTAATATCAACCGTTGGCTTTATTGTGCTTGGGGTGACATCATCACTTTTTGCTGCCTTGGCGGCCGCCAGTGCTGTTTTTCTTTTGGTTTGTGTTGTTTTATCCTGGCTTTCTAAGGCCAAAATGGTTGTGGAATCGGCTCAGTAAGTTGTGTTCAACCCAATCTTATTACTTAGGTTGGGTTGATTATTTTCGTCACTAAGCAAAAAACCGTAAAATTGCAGTTGCAAAAAACTTCAAGCTTGGTTAGTGTTGAAAACAGTCAAATTAACCAGTAAAGAAATTAAGTATGCGTAGTTTTGTAATGAATATTCATCACCATCATCATCCCTAGTTAGTCTTTCGGGAGATGTACGCGTACCCGGGAGGCAGGATTCTCCCGGTGGTTAAATCAAATGTGTATTTAGATTTTAAGCCCTCGGGAAACCAAACTCTCGAGGGCTTTTTACTATTTGATTTTATAAACTTCAATACATTGCAAAGGAATCATGTTATGCAAACACAACGCCTAAGAATTGCCATCCAGAAGAAAGGCCGCTTGAGTCAAGAGTGTCAGGAACTACTGAAAAAATGTGGGGTAAAATTCAATATCATGGGTGAAAGTCTGGTTGTTCATTCACTCAATATGCCGATTGATCTGTTACTGGTTCGTGATGATGATATTCCAGGTTTGATTATGGATGGTGTCGTTGATTTAGGCTTTGTGGGAGAAAATGTGTTGGAAGAAACGCGATTGGATCGCCGAGCGCTCAACCAACCTAGCCAGTTTGTTGGGTTGCGCCGGATGGATTTTGGGGGCTGTCGCCTCTCGATTGCAATGGATAAAGATGAAGTTTATCACGGGCCTCAAGATCTTAAAGGTAAGCGCATTGCCACAACCTATCCGCAGCTACTTAAAGCTTATATGGATCAGCAAGGCATTGATTTTAGTACCTGTATGTTGACCGGCTCTGTGGAAGTTGCGCCTCGAGCCGGACTTGCTGATGCAATTGCGGATTTAGTTTCTACTGGAGCGACGTTAGAAGCGAATGGTTTAAAAGAAGTCGAGGTTATTTTTCAGTCTAAAGCGGTGCTTATTCAGCGGTCAGGAGATTTTTCAGCAGATAAAGCCGCACTGATCGATAAACTTCTCACACGTATGCACGGCGTGCAACAAGCGAAAGAATCAAAATACATCATGCTACACGCTCCTGTTGAACAATTACCACAAATTACAGCGTTGTTGCCGGGAGCAGAAGATCCGACGGTGTTACCTCTTTCTGCGGATAAAAGTAAGGTCGCCGTGCACTTAGTTAGCTCAGAAAATCTATTTTGGGAAACCATGGAACAGCTGAAAGCTCTCGGAGCGAGCTCCATTCTTGTTCTTCCTATTGAAAAAATGATGGAGTAGTCACCATGAGAACCGTAGTGTGGCAATCGTTGAGTGAAACTCAACAACAATCGGTGTTAGAACGTCCTGCAATTACCGAAGGTGCGAATATTACCGCCGCAGTCAAAGCGGTGATTGCTCAGGTTCGTGCTGATGGTGATATCGCTTTACAGGCTTTGACTGAGAAATTTGATCGTGTAAAACCTAAGTCAATCCGTGTACCACAGCCTGAAATTGATGCTGCTTGTGAACGGCTTTCACAGCCAATGAAGCAAGCGCTTGAACAAGCATACAACAATATTGTTAAGTTCCATAAAGCGCAAAAACCTCAGCCCGTAAAAGTTGAAACTATGCCCGGCGTGGTTTGTGAGCAAGTCACTCGGGCTATCAATAAAGTAGGGTTGTATATTCCTGGTGGAAGCGCACCACTACCTTCAACCGTCTTGATGCTCGGTGTTCCAGCCCAAATAGCAGGTTGCCGCAAAGTGGTGCTTTGCTCACCGCCGCCGATTGCGGATGAAATTTTGTATGTAGCAAAGTTATGTAATATTGATGAAGTTTACAATGTGGGTGGCGGTCAAGCGATTGCAGCAATGGCTTATGGTACTGAAACCGTGGCTAAAGTAGATAAAATCTTTGGCCCGGGTAATGCGTATGTCACCGAAGCAAAACGCCAAGTTAGTAATGATTTCCAAGGCGCTGCTATTGATATGCCGGCTGGCCCGTCTGAAGTGTTGGTGATTGCCGATGAAACGGCTGATACAGAATTTATTGCTGCCGATCTGCTCAGCCAAGCAGAGCACGGCCCGGATTCTCAAGTGGTGTTAGTGACGCCATCACCGATCATTGCGGATCAAGTGATGGATGCGGTTCAGCGCCAATTAACAAGCTTATCTCGAGCGGATATCGCTCAGAAAGCGCTGGCATCAAGCCTGATTATTATTGCCGAATCGATTACTCAGGCCGTGGCGATATCGAATTATTATGGGCCAGAGCACCTGATTGTACAGACGAAAAACCCTCGTGAACTGGTGCCACTATTAGATAATGCCGGGTCAATCTTTCTCGGGGCTTGGTCGCCTGAATCGGTTGGCGATTATGCATCTGGTACCAACCACGTTTTACCGACTTATGGTTATACTCGCACCTATTCGAGCTTGGGTTTGGCTGATTTCAGTAAGCGCATGACAGTGCAAGAGCTTAGTGTTGATGGCTTAATCTCTTTAGCTCCCACGGTGGTCGCTATCGCGAATGCAGAGGGGTTAGACGCACACAGCCGTGCAGTAACCATTCGTATTGAACAGTTACAAAAGGCGCAATAACTATGGAAAAACTAGCTCGTAAACAGGTTCAGGCATTAACGCCTTATCTTTCAGCTCGTCGTATTGGCGGTAGTGGTGATGTCTGGTTGAATGCCAATGAGTCCCCCTTTGATAATGAATATAAAACCGATTTTGCTCGTCTTAACCGCTATAGCGATTGTCAGCCTAACGCGTTGATTCAAGCTTATGCCGATTATGCAGGGGTGAGCCCACAGCAAGTATTAACTTCTCGTGGGGCGGATGAAGGGATTGAATTACTGATTCGTGCTTTTTGTGAGCCTAACCAAGATGCCATTCTATATTGTCCACCGACTTATGGAATGTATGCCATTAGCGCGGAAACGTTTGGGGTTGAGCGTAAAACGGTTCCCCTGACGGCAGATTGGCAACTCGATTTAGCAAGCATTGAAGCCAGCCTTGATAAGGTGAAGCTAGTGTTTGTTTGTAGTCCCAATAATCCAACGGGCAACCTAGTTAAACGTGAAGACATTATTGCTCTACTCGAGATGACCAAAGATCGCGCCATTGTCGTGATGGATGAAGCCTACATCGATTTTTGTCCTGAAGCCTCAACGGTGGATCTGCTGGTAGATTACCCTAATTTAGCCATTTTACGTACCTTGTCAAAAGCGTTTGCTTTGGCAGGTTTACGTTGTGGGTTTACGTTGGCTAATAGATCGATTATCGATGTATTACTCAAGGTTATTGCCCCTTATCCCGTTCCTGTCCCAGTGGCAGAAATCGCAACGCAAGCACTTTCAGAAGCTGGGCTAGCACGTGCTAAATTTCAAGTCTTGGATCTCAATGCCAATCGCGCTTACTTACAAGTGGGTTTACAGATGATCGAGGGAATCACGGTGTTTGAAGGGTGGGGCAATTATCTACTCGTCCAATTTCCTGATGGTGATGCCTTGTTTCAAGCCGCTTGGGAACACGGAATTATTTTACGTAATTCACCGATTGAGCATTGTGTACGTATTTCCGTCGGCAACCGTGAAGAGTGTGAAAAGACCGTCGCTTTTATTCGTAATTATTATCAATAAATAGGATGCAAGCGTATGCGCTTGCATCAAAAAGAAAAGGATATTCTCGTGAGCATGCAACAAAAAATTCTCTTTATTGACCGTGACGGTACGTTAATTGTTGAGCCACCGGTTGATTTTCAGGTGGATCGTTTAGATAAGCTGAAGCTAGAACCCTATGTGATACCGAGCCTTTTGACCTTACAAGAGGCGGGTTATCGTTTGGTGATGGTGACTAACCAAGACGGGTTAGGAACAAAAAGCTACCCTCAAGAAGATTTTGATGCGCCCCATAGCATGATGATGGAAATTTTCCAATCTCAGGGCGTTATGTTTGATGAGGTTTTGATTTGCCCGCATTTTGAAAAAGAAAATTGCTCATGCCGAAAACCTAAGCTTGGGCTGGTCAAACAATATCTGCACGGTGGCAAAGTGGATTTTAAACACTCCGCGGTGATTGGTGACCGTGTTACCGATTTACAATTGGCTGAAAATATGGCGATTCGAGGGATCCAATACCATCCTAAGACTATGAATTGGCCAGAAATTGTCAGAGCTTTGACCATCCAAGAGCGCAAAGCTGAAGTGGTACGAAAAACCAAAGAAACCGATATTCAGGTTGCGGTAAATCTTGATCAAAGTGGTGGTAATCACATTGAAACGGGGCTGGGCTTTTTTGACCACATGTTAGATCAAATTGCTACCCACGGCGGTTTTCAATTGACATTAACGGTTAAAGGTGACCTGCATATTGATGATCACCACACCGTAGAAGATACTGCACTGGCTCTTGGACAGGCATTGAGAGAAGCGCTGGGGGATAAACGAGGTATTGGCCGTTTTGGCTTTACACTGCCGATGGATGAATGTTTGGCACAGTGTGCATTAGATTTATCCGGCCGCCCCTATTTAAAATTTTCAGCCGAATTTAGCCGTCCACAAGTCGGCGATTTTTCAACAGAGATGGTTTATCACTTCTTCCGTTCTCTGACGGATACCTTAGCGTGTACCTTACATCTTTCTACGGCGGGTGAAAACGATCACCACATGATTGAAAGTTTATTTAAAGCGTTTGGCCGTACACTTCGCCAAGCCATTCAGGTACAAGGGAATGAATTGCCAAGCAGTAAAGGAGTGCTGTGATGACTCAACAGATCGTCATTATTGATACTGGGTGTGCCAATATCTCTTCTGTTAAGTTTGCGGTTGAGCGTTTAGGTTACCCTGTCACAATATCAAAAGATCCAGAGGTCGTATTAGCTGCAGATAAACTATTCTTGCCCGGAGTAGGAACCGCCAGTGAGGCGATGCATAACTTGGCGCAGCGCCATTTAATTGAGTTAGTCAAACAGGTAGAAAAGCCGCTGCTAGGCATTTGCCTTGGCATGCAATTGATGGGCAAGCTCTCAGAAGAGAAGGGACAAAAAGCCCAAGAAACGGTTGAGTGCTTGGGGCTGGTCGGCGGTGAAGTTCGCCGAATGCAAACACAGGGCCTGCCTTTACCCCATATGGGGTGGAATACGGTGTCTGCAACGTCTGGTCACCCATTATTTGCAGGCATTGAAGAAGGCGAGTACTTCTATTTTGTGCACAGTTTTGCCATGCCGGTTGGCGACTACACCATTGCAGAGTGTCAATATGGTCAGCCTTTTAGTGCGGCAATTCAACATGGCAACTACTATGGTGTGCAATTTCATCCAGAGCGCTCATCAAAAGCTGGCTCCAAGTTAATTGACAATTTTTTGAAACTTTAAGGATAGTCGTTTGGCCGATAAGGCTAAACCACCATTAAGGATAAATGATGATTATTCCCGCATTAGATTTAATCGATGGTCAGGTTGTTCGCCTTTATCAGGGAGATTATGGGCAAGTGACCGAATATAAAGTTGATCCCGCTGAACAATTCAACCTCTATCATCAAGCCGGTGCCAACTGGCTTCATTTAGTGGATCTCACGGGTGCAAAAGACACCTCAGCTCGTCAGTTAACGTTGATTGCGACCCTCTTGGCCAGCACGCCAGCAAATATTCAAATTGGTGGTGGCGTGCGTAGTGAACAAGATGTGATTGATTTACTCAACGCCGGTGCTCAGCGTGTCGTGGTTGGTTCCACCGCGGTCAAACAACCTGAATTAGTCAAAGGTTGGATGGCAAAATACGGAGCGGAGAAAATGGTTCTTGCACTGGATATCAATATTGATCGTGATGGCTCACGTAAAGTTGCTATTTCTGGTTGGCAAGAAGACTCTGGGGTGACCATCGAAGCGTTATTGGATGATTACCTCACGGTGGGTCTACAACATGTTTTGTGTACCGACATTTCTCGTGATGGAACGCTGACAGGCTCTAATGTGGCGTTGTATGTCGATTTATGCCAGCAGTATCCACAAATTCAATTCCAGTCTTCTGGTGGTATCGGCAGCTTAGCAGACATTGAAGCGTTGAAAGGCAGTGGAGTCGCCGGTGTTATTGTTGGTCGTGCACTATTAGAGGGTAAGTTTACCGCACAGGAGGCGTTCTCATGCTGGCAAAGCGAATAATTCCCTGTCTAGACGTTCGTGATGGTCAAGTCGTTAAAGGTGTTCAGTTTCGTAACCATGAAATCATAGGTGATATCGTACCGCTGGCTAAACGCTATGCAGAAGAAGGTGCAGATGAGCTGGTTTTTTACGATATTACCGCATCCAGTGATGGTCGAGTCGTCGATAAAAGTTGGGTATCACGGGTCGCCGAAGTGATCGACATCCCTTTCTGTGTCGCGGGTGGAATCAAATCGGCAGACGATGCGGCGCGCATTTTAGAGTTTGGTGCCGATAAAGTGTCGATTAATTCGCCCGCATTAGCCAACCCTCAATTGATCACCGATCTTGCGGATAAATTTGGTGTGCAATGTATTGTCGTGGGGATCGATTCCTATTTTGATAAAGAAACGGGTCAATACCAAGTTTATCAATTTACCGGGGATGAAACGCGGACCAAAGCGACACAGTGGCAAACTCAAGATTGGGTTCAAGAGGTACAAAAACGGGGAGCGGGTGAAATTGTCCTTAACATGATGAACCAAGACGGGGTTCGTCATGGGTATGACCTTGAACAATTGAAGAGGATTCGAGCTGTATGCCAAGTGCCTCTGATAGCTTCGGGTGGTGCGGGGGCGATGGAACACTTTGCTGACGCCTTTAAGTTAACCCATGTCGATGGTGCGCTGGCAGCCTCTGTCTTTCATAAACAGATTATTAATATCGGTGAACTGAAGCAGTATTTAAAACAACAACAAATCGAGGTAAGACGATGAGCCGAACTACGCAAAGCCCAATGGCGCTCTCAGACCGAATCAATTGGGAAAAGGTTGATGGTCTTATCCCAGCAATTATCCAAGATTTTACGTCTAGCCAAGTGTTGATGATGGGGTATATGAATCAGCAAGCGCTGGCAAAAACGTTGGAAACGGAACAAGTGACCTTTTATTCACGTTCAAAACAGCGGTTATGGACCAAAGGCGAAACGTCTGGACATATTTTACAACTGAAAAATATCGCCTTGGATTGTGATCAAGACACCTTATTAGTCAAAGTGAACCCAATTGGCCCCACTTGTCATACCGGGACAACCACCTGCTGGGATGGCGATGAACAAGAGGAATCACAATGGGTCTGGCTTCATCAACTTGAACAGTTATTGGCTGCCCGCAAGAGTGCCGATCCAGAGTCCTCTTATACTGCTAGCCTTTATGCGCGTGGCACCAAGCGCATTTCGCAGAAAGTGGGTGAAGAAGGGGTTGAAGTCGCGCTTGCGGCGGCGACGGGTGATAAGGCGGAATTGATTTGTGAGTCAGCGGATCTTATCTATCACTTACTGGTCTTGTTACAAGATCAAGGGTTATCGATGAGTGATGTGATAGACAAACTCAAAGAGCGCCATCAATAACGATAACGCCCCAGCGATGGGGCATTATTCTAAATGCGTTATTCTCAATATGGTTACATAGTAATTTCTTTCCACTGTCCTGGTTGTAGCTCGTCAAGGGTTATGTTGCCCATAGAATAGCGAATCAGGCGTAAGGTGGGATAACCAATATGTGCTGTCATCCGCCTTACTTGACGGTTGCGCCCTTCAATAATGGTGATTGCTAGCCAAGTGGTGGGGATATTGGCACGAAAACGAACGGGTGGCGTTCGTTGCCAGACGTTTGGCTCATCGATTCGTTCGACTTGTGCTGGGCGTGTTGGGCCATCTTTCAATTCCACCCCTAGCCTTAATTTATCGAGATCATCTTCCGTTGGTTCACCTTCGACTTGAACCCAATAAGTTTTCGGGGACTTAGCGGTTGGCTGGGTAAGCCTTGCTTGTAAAATACCATCATTGGTGAGAATCATTAAGCCCTCACTGTCTCTATCTAATCGTCCAGCAGCATATATCTCTTTAATAGGAATAAAATCTGCCAGCGTCTGTCGGCCTTGACCATCGGTAAATTGGCTTAATGTGTCATAAGGTTTATTAAAAATAATCACCTTACGTCGCTCCGGAGGAAGGAGTGTTTGTTTTTTCGCCACTCTTTTTACATCTGATTTTGAGCGAGAAGATGCCCCAGAGCGTAGAGAGCTTGAGCGTTTTTTCTGTTTTAAATAAGACGAATTTTTAGACGACGAAGTGGAGCGAATCGCGCTAGGTGAGCGGGAAGACATGTTAACTACCTTGCAAAAATGTAAATGGTTTGTGTTTGAATGTTTTATCTTTTTCTTATTTGGGCTATCATTTGCGCGCCCGAAAACAGGATTGTTGGATAAGATGATAGACTATTATCTTGCTTTTGTTTAATTATAACGATCTTCACTCACGGACTAAGTCGAACACACTCGGTGATAAGTGCCGAGATTAGAAAGAGTGAGACAATCGTATACAAGTATTGGGGATGTTGCACCGATTTGTATACGGACATTCACACAGTGCACTATCATCCCATAGTGCTGTTAGAACAATAGGGAAAGTTCATGTCTACAGATAAACCTACCATTATTTATACTATTACCGATGAAGCACCAGCCTTGGCCACTTATTCACTACTGCCTATTATTCAATCATTTACAGCTTCGTCAGGCATCAATGTGGAAACGCGTGATATTTCGTTAGCTGGACGTATTCTTGCCAACTTCCCTGAGCACTTAAAAGAAGAACAAAAAGTCACTGATGCACTTGCTGAATTAGGCGCATTAGCACAAACGCCTGAAGCGAATATCATTAAGTTACCCAACATCTCAGCTTCTATTCCTCAACTCAAAGCTGCGATTAAAGAGTTGCAAGAGAAAGGATTTGCACTGCCTGATTATCCAGCTGAGCCGAGTACCTATGAACAAGAAGCAGTAAAAGCTACCTACGATAAAATCAAAGGCAGTGCGGTTAACCCAGTGTTACGTGAAGGTAATTCTGACCGTCGAGCGCCTACTTCAGTGAAAAATTATGCCAAGAAAAATCCGCATTCTATGGGAGCGTGGTCAAAAGACTCCAAATCACATGTCGCTAGTATGCAAGAAAAAGATTTCTTCGGCACTGAGCAATCGTTAACGATCAATGGTGCAACGGACGTTTCGATTGAATTTTTGGCAAAGGACGGCACCAATAAAGTATTGAAGAAACCATTTGCTCTGCTAGATAAAGAGATCATTGACACGAGTGTGATGAGCAAGAAAGCACTGATTGAATTCTTTGAAAAAGAGATAGCGGAAGCCAAAAAGCAAGATGTACTGCTTTCTTTGCACATGAAAGCCACCATGATGAAAGTGTCAGATCCAGTGATTTTCGGCTATGCAGTAAAGGTATACTACCAAGAGGTATTCGCGAAATATGGCGATTTATTTGACCAGTTAGGCGTTGATGTGAACAACGGGCTTGGCGATGTGTATGCGAAAATTCAAACATTACCAGAAGCTCAACGTGAAGAAATTGAGTCAGCGATTCAAGCGGTGTATGCGACACAGCCCGCATTGGCAATGGTCGATTCTGATCGTGGAATTACCAACCTGCATGTACCTAGTGACATCATTGTCGATGCCTCAATGCCAGCGATGATCCGTTCATCAGGACAGATGTGGGGGCCAGACGGTAAGCAAAAAGATACTAAAGCGATGATTCCCGATCGTTGCTACTCAGGGGTTTATCAAGCCGTGATCGATTTTTGTCGAGAGCATGGCGCTTTTGATCCCACTACAATGGGTAGTGTGCCAAACGTGGGATTAATGGCACAAAAAGCAGAAGAGTATGGTTCACATGATAAAACCTTCATTATCGACGCTGAGGGTGTGGTGCGCGTGATCGATAGCACCGGCAAAGTACTTTTAGAACAATCGGTAGAAGCGGGAGATATCTTCCGTATGTGTCAGGTAAAAGATGCGCCGATCCAAGATTGGGTTAAGTTGGCAGTCAACCGCGCTCGTGCAACGGGCGTTCCCGCTATTTTCTGGCTAGATAGTGCTCGTGCTCACGATGCGGAACTGATTAAAAAAGTAAATCAGTATTTACCCGATCACGATACGACGGGTTTAGAGATACAGATTTTGTCTCCTGTCGATGCGACCTTGTACACCTTGGCTCGTATGAAAGAAGGCAAAGATACGATTTCTGTCACGGGGAACGTATTACGTGATTACCTGACTGATCTCTTTCCCATCCTTGAATTGGGAACGTCGGCAAAAATGCTTTCTATCGTTCCATTAATGAATGGTGGTGGTTTGTTTGAAACTGGAGCGGGGGGCTCAGCACCCAAACATGTCCAACAAGTCCAAAAAGAGAATCACTTACGCTGGGATTCATTAGGCGAATTCTTGGCTTTAGCTGCCTCTTTAGAGCATCTCAGTATTGTTTCTGGCAATCGGAAGGCCCAAGTGTTAGCCGATGCGCTCGATCAAGCAACGGGTAAATTCTTAGACAATAACAAATCACCTTCACGTAAAGTGGGAGAGCTGGATAACCGTGGTAGCCACTATTATCTTGCCACTTATTGGGCGCAAGCATTAGCAGAACAAACACAAGATGCTGAGTTGGCTGCAGAGTTTACTCCCATAGCTAAACAACTGAGCGATCAAGAAGCGCAGATCATTCAAGAGCTTAACGAAGCGCAAGGCAAACCGGGAGATCTTGGTGGGTACTACGTACCTGTGTTTGAGAAAGTCTCAGCGTTAATGCGTCCAAGTCAGACCCTCAATCGCATCATCGACCGAGCGTAATGATGAGTGGCTAAGTACACAGATAATCGGGTGGCTTAGCCTACTTTTATTACATAAATTAAAAAGCGATACATACACAAAAAAAGCCGTTGTTGATGATGGTAGCGCTTACATAAATTAATTTAGGTCGCGTTGTCAGGTATCTTGAGGAAAAATAGACAGTTTTTGCTATAAAAGTGAACAAAGAAATCGTTTTTGAATGCAAAATAGTCAAACGATTTAAAAAGCAAAAAAATTCTATTGACTCATTGCATCGAATCCGTAGAATGCATCCCGTACTCAAGAGCAACGCGATAAACAAGCAAGCGGTTTGAGTCTTGAAGGCGCGTTGGCAGAGTGGCCATGCAGCGGATTGCAAATCCGTGGACCTCGGTTCGACTCCGGGACGCGCCTCCATTGCGACACTAGCTCAGTTGGTAGAGCGCAACCTTGCCAAGGTTGAGGTCACGAGTTCGAACCTCGTGTGTCGCTCCAAATTATATTCGCACGGCGCAAGCGGTGCAGAAGTTAAAAAATTAGTGTGCCCTGGTGGTGAAATTGGTAGACACAAGGGATTTAAAATCCCTCGACTTTCGAGTCGTGCCGGTTCAAGTCCGGCCCGGGGCACCATTTATAAAGAGCAAGGTAATAGCCTTACCTGCTTAATGCGACACTAGCTCAGTTGGTAGAGCGCAACCTTGCCAAGGTTGAGGTCACGAGTTCGAACCTCGTGTGTCGCTCCAAATAACAAAAAGCCCGATCAGAAATGATCGGACTTTTTGTTGTCTAGAATTTTTGAATACCGGACTCAGAGAGTTTATTAAGCGTAACTTGATATGCTTTCAATCTATCGCTTAACCATAACCATAACCATAACCATGGCACTTTTTGTTCAGCATCTCATTTAGTGAGTGTTGCGTAGGCACAGAGCATGCCCTTTGATAAAGTTATGTTTATACTTAAGTAATACCGTTTGGCACTGTATGACGCTATATGAAGTAAAGAAGCGGAATACAGGAAATAAACGAGATGAAATAAATAAACGAGCGTTTGCAGTTGGTCGCGCATTGTTCATTTCGGATTACGATATAATGGCATTCAAATAGGCTTTTGATAAATATGCAGTCATTCCAGTGGGATCGATATTTTGAAACAGGGATTCACGAGGTTGATCAACAGCATCAATATCTGGTGAACTTTATCAATCAATATGGCGCATTGCTGTCAGAAAATAATGTTGCCCTTAGCGATGTACGTGTGGCTCTGTTTGAACTCTCTCGCTATGCGGAATTTCACTTTAAAGAAGAAGAAATGCTGATGCGTACGAGCGGTATTGCGGACGCTCATTTGACTGAGCATATACAAGTACACCGTACATTTATGGCCGAACTGGTCAGTATGCAGGCCTTCCTGAGTGAAGCTGACGAAAAACCCGCGGTGCAATTGTTTGAATTTTTGATTCACTGGCTGGCGTATCATATTTTAGGTATTGATCAAAATATGGCACGTCAAATCAAAGCGATCGAACAAGGTATGACGCCTCAACAAGCCTATGATCAAGAAGAGCGTGAGCATGAAAGTGCCACAGAACCATTACTTAACGCATTGAGTGGATTATTTGAATTAGTTTCAGAGCGTAACCGAGCACTCGTAAAACTCAACCAATGTTTAGAAGATACCGTTGAGCAACGTACACAACAATTGCTTAAAGCGAACCAACAACTAGAGGCCTTATCTACTACGGATAGCCTAACCAAACTCCCTAATAGACGGAAAGCATTACGTCAGCTACAAGTTTATTGGGACGACGCAAAACAGCATCATTTACCGCTGGTTTGTATCATGATTGATGTGGATGATTTTAAGCAAGTAAATGATACGTGTGGTCATGATGTTGGTGACAGCATACTCATTGAGTTAGCTCAAACATTACAGCATTCATTTCGTAGTGATGATCTAGTTGCTCGCCTTGGGGGGGATGAATTTTTAGTGATTTGTCCGAATACCGATTTAGCAGGAGGGATCAACGTCGCCGAATTTACCCGCCAAGCCGTTAACTGCCTTACTATTGAGACGGAACATGGCCTCTGGCAAGCGAGTATTAGTGTCGGAGTTGCACAATCACATCAACAGATGACAAGCTACCATCAACTGATTAAATTGGCAGACAATGCCGTATACCAAGCGAAACGAAGTGGAAAAAATCAAATCAGTACGGCTCAATTTCAAGTAAAAAACGAGCCAGGCTAGATAGAATTGTTATAAAGATGGAACATCGTTGTTTCAGGTTTGCGTGAAAGTATTCTAGGGCGCGATTTCAGTTTGGCTTTGACAGCGGCTTTCGTTACTATGTACAGCTACTTAAAAACCAAGAATCCCTTATTCCCTTTCGGGCTCCTTAAGGATACTGCTGATAAGCAGACGAGGATACAATGCAACATCTACAAGAGATTATTGCTAACGCGACCGCAGCGATTAATGCAGCCGAATCGTTAGTCGCACTGGATGAAGTGCGTGTTCAATATCTGGGCAAAAAAGGTGAGCTAACGGCTCAACTACAAAGTCTAGGCAAATTACCGCCAGAAGAGCGTCGCGCGGCAGGCCAAGAGATTAACGTCGCAAAAGAAACAGTTCAAAAATCCATCGCAGCGCGCAAAGATAACCTACAACGTGCAGAGCTTGAAGCGAAGTTAGCGGCTGAAACTATTGATGTCACGTTACCTGGACGTCGTATCGAAAACGGCGGTTTACACCCTGTAACCCGTACCATCGAGCGTATTGAAAGCTTCTTTGGTGAACTGGGCTTTACCGTTGAGTCTGGCCCTGAAATCGAAGACGATTTCCATAACTTCGATGCGCTGAACATCGCAGATGATCACCCTGCGCGGACGGATCATGATACCTTCTTTTTTAATCCAAAGCTGATGCTACGTACTCACACCTCTGGCGTACAAATACGGACTATGGAAGAGAGCCAGCCACCACTACGTTTTATTGCTCCTGGCCGTGTTTACCGTAACGATTACGACCAAACACACACGCCAATGTTCCATCAAGTGGAAGGCATGCTGGTGGATGAAAACGTCAACTTTGCTCAGTTGAAAGGCATTCTGCACGACTTCTTGTGTAATTTCTTCGAAGAAGACTTGGAAGTGCGTTTCCGTCCCTCTTATTTCCCATTCACAGAGCCTTCAGCCGAAGTCGACGTGAAAGGTAAGAACGGTAAATGGCTCGAAGTACTGGGCTGCGGTATGGTGCATCCAAATGTGCTGCGCAGTGTAGGGATCGATCCTGAAAAATACTCTGGTTTCGCATTCGGAATGGGTGTCGAGCGTTTGACCATGCTTCGTTACGGTGTGAACGACTTACGTGCGTTCTTCGAAAACGATCTTCGTTTCCTAAAACAGTTCAAGTAATCCAGAGGTTTAATCACAATGAAATTTAGCGAATCTTGGCTTCGTGAGTGGGTTAACCCAGCGGTTACCACCGACGAGCTTACCCACCAAATTACTATGGCCGGTTTGGAAGTTGATGATGTTCTTCCGGTTGCGGGCACGTTTACTGGCGTAAAAGTCGGTCACGTTGTGGAATGTGGTCAACATCCAGATGCAGACAAACTGCGTGTAACAAAAGTGGATGTGGGCGAAGAAGAACTGCTCGACATCGTGTGCGGAGCACCCAATTGCCGCCAGGGCCTGAAAGTCGCGGTTGCGACGGTTGGCGCGGTTCTACCAGGTGATTTCAAAATTAAAAAAGCGAAGCTGCGTGGCCAGCCTTCACACGGCATGCTGTGCTCTTTCTCTGAACTGGGTATTGATATTGAATCCAACGGCATTATGGAGCTGGCGGAAGACGCCGTTATCGGTACTGATTTCCGTGAGTTTCTGGCTCTGGATGACGTCACCATCGATGTTGACCTGACATCAAACCGCGCAGACTGTTTCAGCCTGCGTGGTATGGCGCGTGAAGTAGGCGTGTTGAATCGAGCTGACGTGACGGAACCGATGGTGTCACCGGTGGCATCAACGATTGATGCCCACATAGCTATCGAAGTAAAAGCACCCGCTGCGTGTCCTCGTTACCTCGGCCGTATTGTGAAGAACGTCAATGTTCAAGCAAAAACACCGTTGTGGATGCAAGAAAAACTGCGCCGTTGTGGTATTCGCTCGATCGATCCGATTGTTGATATCACCAATTACGTCATGCTTGAGCAAGGTCAGCCCATGCATGCGTTTGATCTGGCGAAAATCGAAGGCGGTATCGTGGTGCGCTTGGCTGAACAAGGCGAGAAATTGACCCTACTGGATGGCAACCAAGCAGAACTGAATGCCGATACGCTGATTATTGCTGACCAGACTAAAGCGCTGGCGATCGCGGGTATCTTTGGTGGTGAGCACTCCGGTGTAAACAGTGAAACAAAAGACGTGTTGCTCGAATGTGCATTTTTCGCACCGGATCATATCCGTGGGCGTGCTCGTCGTTATGGTTTACATACCGATTCATCAATGCGCTTTGAACGTGGCGTCGATTACGCACTGCAATACGCTGCAATGGAACGGGCCACTCAGCTTCTGATCGATATCTGTGGCGGTGATGTTGCGCCAGTCGTAGTGGCAGAATCTGATGCGGATCTGCCCAAACCGAATACGGTGGCACTACGCCGAATTAAACTCGATAACCTACTTGGTCACCATATCGCGGATACGGACGTGGTTGAAATCCTACAGCGTTTGGGTATGCGTGTTGAAACAACGGCTGAAGGCTGGGCAGCAACCGCGCCAACTTGGCGTTTTGACATCGCAATCGAGCAAGATCTGGTGGAAGAAGTAGGCCGTATTTATGGTTATGACAACATTCCAAATCAAGCGCCAGCGGCTGCGCTCAATATGAACCTGCATAAAGAAGCGAACCTACCTCTGAAACGCGTTCGTGATCTGCTAGTTGATCGTGGTTACCACGAAGCGATTACTTATAGTTTCGTTGAGCCAGAACAACAAAAATTGATCGTACCAGAGGTTGAGCCCTTGATCCTGCCAAACCCAATCTCAGCAGACATGTCTGCCATGCGTTTGAGTTTGATTCAAGGGTTGCTGAACACCGTGGTTCATAACCAAAAACGTCAGCAACCTCGTGTTCGCTTGTTCGAATACGGTCTACGCTTTATTCCCGATCAAGCTGCTGAAAACGGTATGCGTCAAGAGCCAATGTTAGCAGGTGTTATTTCTGGAACTCGTAGTGAAGAGCACTGGAATCTCGAAACAGCAACGGTGGATTTCTTCGACCTCAAAGGGGATGTAGAAGCCATTTTAGAACTGACGGCAAATGGCAAAGCATACAGTTTTGCAGCAATGAAGCACCCGGCGCTTCATCCAGGTCAGTCTGCCGCGATCATGTTAGATGGCAAACAAATTGGTGTGATCGGTACGGTTCACCCTGAACTAGAGCGCAAGTTTGGTCTCAATGGCCGTACTCTGGTGTTTGAAATCGAATGGTCTGCGATCAATAGCAAAGTGATTCCTGAAGCGGTAGCGCTATCTAAATTCCCTTCAAACCGTCGAGATATTGCCGTTGTGGTGGATCAAACGGTTGCTTCTGGTGATATTGTGGCGGCATGCCGAATCGCGGGTGGTGAGTTACTCAAAGAAGCCAAACTGTTTGACGTTTATGTTGGCAAAGGCGTTGCGGAAGGGAAGAAAAGTTTGGCCATTGCCTTAACGCTTCAATCATCAGAGCGAACCTTAGAAGAGGTTGATATTGCTGCGGCGGTTGAAAATATCGTTAAAGTCATTGCTGATCAATTCTCCGCCACATTACGTGATTAAAGTCTAATTCTTGGTCGAGCATTGATGATGAGATAAAAGAGCAGGGGAATGTCCTTGCTCTTTTTTTATCCGCGATGACTTCTGTCGATTTTCGGTATACAATTAGCATTAGCAAGCTTATGATTTTTCAGCTTATTCTTGTTTTATTACTGACAAAGATCAAATAGATTGGAAATTTCACAATTAGAATTAAAGAGTAAAAAAATATATACTTTTAATATTTTATGCTGATTTTTGTCTTTCATTGTGTTTTTATTTTTAATTTTATCAATTTTAAAGCGTGAAAATTCAACCCGTTGAATATGTGTCAGTTCGTTAATAAAATAAAAAAGTTGGCGAAAATCATAAGGTTGGCATACACTTTTGTTTAAAGCCGATATGTCTTTGATTGGCTGAGCAAAAATCACTGTGGTGCTGCTTAAAGCAGCAAGGTTAAACCTAGCTTTGAGGAAAGTTTATGGCGCTTACAAAAGCCGATTTGGCTGAAAACCTGTTCGAAAATCTAGGATTTAGTAAACGGGATGCCAAAGATACGGTGGAAGTGTTTTTTGAAGAGATTCGTAAAGCACTAGAAAGCGGCGAACAGGTTAAACTGTCCGGTTTTGGTAATTTTGATCTACGTGATAAAAATGAGCGACCAGGTCGAAACCCGAAAACGGGAGAGGATATTCCAATCACTGCTCGACGTGTTGTCACGTTCCGCCCAGGACAAAAGTTAAAAGCCCGTGTTGAGAACATCCAAATCGGAAAATAACGCACAACAATAAAAAAGCCACAAATTACTGTGGCCTTTTTTTGTTTGTGAAGCGCTATTTCATGTTCACGGCGTAAGTCTGTTTCGGAAGTCAGTCAGTTAGCTACGCCGCTTGTATATGCGTTGTAATATAGGGTAACCATGCTTGTTGATATAGACGAAGCGACTCGTTGCGAAAACGATTGATTTTTGCGGTTTCCCAACCATTGAGCGATCGTTGCTCATGGATGGCTTTACGTTCTATGCGTTGAATTTGTTCATACAAAACATGTTCTGGGCCACTTTTTACATCAGCAATGGCTTTAAGATGAAACTGCACTTCAGCAATGATTTTTGTTTTTGGTAACTCAACCAAAACATTGAGATCACGGTAACCAGATGGTGCGGGTGATTTAAATCGATTTTTTACCTTCACAATGCTTGCTTCACGGCCTAATGCTTCATAGGCCTCGACTAAGCTTGGTACATCATCGGCGATGATGGTGGCACGCGCAAGGTCAGTAATTCGTGCGGCTTGTCCGCCGAGTTCCAGCGCGACTTTTTCTCTGGCTCGATGCTGAGATTTAACACCGCCGAAGAGAGAGTGTGTTGATGTCAGCATTGCAGTACTTTTACACAGGGTTTCAAGTTCATGCTGAGCTTGGTGCGCTTTGCTGTAGAGCACATCAAAATCATCGTACGGTTGTAATACGTTATCGTGGGTTGATTGAATGCCGTATAGGCCACTTAAGCTATGTTTGAATCGTTGAGCATTAATTTGATTTTGGTACTCTCCTTGTGGCTCCTGCGGGGATGAATTGATAACCGGAATGGCGGCGGCCAAAGCTGGCGCTCGGCTTAGCGTTAGTAGCATGAGCGCAGTGGTTCTCAGCAATAGACTCATTCACTCTCCTTAACAGATGTTGCTTAGGTCAAAAGTGAAACCTAAAAGAATCCTAATCCAACAAAAGGCTGTTACCTAGATAAAGTATTGGGGCTAAGAGTGCAAACTCAATGTGTTGACTCCTCCATTTCTATATAGTGAGTGGTTGATCACACTAATTACCTTAACGGGCTTGATGGTCGATAATACTATGAAACTTAAACATAAAATTAGTTCCCGCTGCGGATGTAACAAAAGATGAATTTGAGTGTAACTGGCATTCATTGGCGAGGTTGAGTTATGCTAACGCTTTTCGGTTCTTAAAGCGTTGTAATGATCGATTTCGAATTTTGGCATAATAAATGGGCGGCGAATCAAATTGGATTTCACCTCATGGAAGTTAATCCATTGTTGATGAAATATTGGCCGATGGTGAAACCTAAACGTCACGATACCGTATTGCTTCCGCTATGTGGTAAAAGTGAAGATTTGGTATGGTTAGCTGAACAGCATGATAGTGTTCAAGGCGTTGAACTGAGCCCCATTGCCGTTCGTGCTTTTTTTGCCGAACATTTATACACGCCGCTAGTGACCGAATTATCGGCTCAGCATACGTGTTATCAGTTTGATGAAATTTGCCTGTACACGGGCGATATTTTTACTGCGCCTATTCATCCTGTTGATATTATTTATGATCGTGCGGCTCTGGTTGCGCTACCTGAAAGTATGTGGAATGAGTATGCGAATCGGCTACTTTCTTTATTAAATCCAGGTGGACGGATTTTATTGGTGACCTTAGATTATCCGCAAAATGAACTCACTGGCCCACCATTTAGTGTAACCGAAAAAGCGATTCGCCGATTGTTTACTGGGCTTTCTGTGACTCAATTGCATAGGGATGAGTTAGGAGCACAGCATCCAAAACGGGCTAAAAAAGGGCTCAGTCGTTTTGCCGAAGAGGTATGGCTAATCGAGCGTTAAGAGAAGCCCTCACCGGATAAGATCATGATACCCAAGTCAGCACACCGACTTGGGTATAGACAATCGGTTGATCTAATAATGGATTTTAACTGATTTGACACTCTCAATAGCTCGATCAGTTGCTTGTGTGGTGTCTTTGCCTCTGGTTAAAATAACCCCTAAGCGACGTCGTCCATCAATATCCGGTTTTGCAAATAAGCGAAGCTGAGCGGTTGGAATACTCAAGGCCTCCTCGATACCTGAAAACTTGATATCATTGGCGGTTCCCTGACCGAGTAGCGCAGCAGATGCCGATGGGCCATATTGAATAATGCTTCCGACCGGTAAACCAAGAAACGCACGCACATGCAGTGCAAATTCAGAAAGATCTTGTGAAATTAGTGTGACCATGCCGGTATCATGCGGGCGAGGGGAGACTTCATTAAAAATGACTTGGTCGCCTTTAATAAACAGCTCAACACCAAAAATTCCGTAACCTCCCAGCGCATTAACAATCTCTTCAGCGACGTATTCAGCGGCTTTTAAAGCATTTTCTGACATCTTTTGTGGTTGCCAAGATTCACGATAATCGCCCTGTTCTTGTCGATGACCGATAGGGGCACAGAAGTGTATGCCATCACTGGCTCGAACGGTGAGCAATGTAATTTCATAATCAAAATCGATAAATCCTTCAACAATGACCCGGCCTGCACCGCTACGCCCTCCGGCTTGAGCATATTGCCACGCGGCTTCGATGTCTTCAGGGGTTTTGATGATGCTTTGTCCTTTACCTGATGAACTCATTATCGGTTTACATACACAAGGTAAACCGACCTGCTCTATTGCAGCGACAAACTCAGTGTAATGGTCAGCGAATTGGTAAGGCGAGGTTGGTAGAGCAAGTTGCTCAGCCGCTAGGCGACGGATCCCTTCTCGGTTCATGGTTAAGCAGATGGCATGAGCATTAGGCACAATGGTCATGCCTTGTGCTTCCAGCTCAAGTAGTTTCGCTGTTGCGATAGCTTCTACTTCTGGAACGATGTAATGCGGTTTTTCTAGCTCAATAATTTGTTGTAATGCTTGAGGGTTGAGCATATCGAACACATGGCTACGGTGTGCAACTTGCATCGCAGGCGCATTGGCGTAGCGATCACAAGCAATCACTTCTAAACCTAGTCGTTGACATTCGATAGCCACTTCTTTTCCTAACTCTCCAGAGCCAAGTAGAAGAACGCGGGTTGCACTATTGAGCGTTGCTGTTCCCAACATAAAGAATCCTTATTAGTTATGCATTAATACCCTTGCCACTTAAAGTTGCTGTGGTATTGGTTCAATCACACGCTGTACCGATGCTCATAGGGATGGTGAGAGCGGTGCAAATTTGTGTCAGATGACTCTTGTCACTCATTTGTTGCTTATCGGCAACGTCAAGTTGTTTCAGTACAAAGTGAAGTCTCTATCATGGGCTTAATCACTGGAAGACTTCACTATCTTGAGAGCGAAAACAGCGGCGATCATACTGGAAAGATAAAAAAAAGAAAACGTTTGCCTTTGAGTGTCGTCAAACTTAATGCGTCAATAATCGCCAGAATACTGGTAAGTCGAAGCTAATTTGGTATTTGAAAAATAAACCAGCTCTTATAGGGCTCAAATTCTTATAAAGCTGATGAAGTGGGGCTCAGCGTATTTTTCTACCTGTGAGGTCATAAAATGGACAACGTATCAGTACTGATAATATATGTATGAATAAGATCATGTTATTTATTCGCCTTAACCACTAGTATCGTACTCATAACGATAACGTTGATGAGTTCTCCGCAATGCTTCGAATGATTAACTTAGAAATTAAAACCGCGTTGCTATTCGCGCTTGGATTAATCGGTGTTGTCCTGAGTAGCTTATTGCTGACGCGGTATTTTTTTCTCTATAGCCTTGATGAGTTAGAGAACATAGAAGTGCATCGCGCTAGTCATCAAGCTTTATCGGTGATTGAGTCTTTAGTTCAAAGGCAAGAAGATACATCCTATGATTGGGCATATTGGGATGAGTCCTATAGGCTGCTAACCGACCAAGATCCCGGGTATGCTGAACGAAACTTAACTCCAGAGGGATTAAGTGCCCTGAGCTTAGATTTGATGGCTTTTATTCGGCCTAATTACTCCTTGATGCTGGCCTATAATCAAACCAATGATGGGGCAAAACAAGCTGAAATGTTATTGCAAGCGCAGGCTATCTCTTCTTATTTGCAACACATGAACACTCAGCCAGATGCTAAAAAAACCAGTATGGCAAGCTTAGTTCGAATCGATCAACAGTTATGGGTGGTCAGCTTGACGGCGGTAAGAAACAGTGAAGGCAATACTGAATCGGTCGGTTGGATGCTATGGGGGCAAAACTTAACAAATCGTTTTCCTCAGCATTATGAGGGAATTTTAATGGCCGATAATCAACTATTAATCGACGATCAAAGTCTCTCGTTTTGGTTATCGCCTCAACAAAATGAGCATGATCACGGCCTGATTGAACGCACGGGCCAACATTTGACTCATCACAGCTTCATCACGGACCGTCTCAATAATACTATCGCGATTTTAAAAACCACTGAACCGAGAATTTACTTTCAGCGGGCGAAAAGTGTGTTTATTTTACTCATTGTAGTGATGCTCATCGTCACGAGCGCAATTGCCTGCATTATGTACGGTATTTTTTGGGTCACAGTGAGTCGACGCTTTAGCTACTTCGAAAAAGGCATGAAAAATTTACTGAGTACCGTTGAGGCCCCCAAAAGAAGCCGACATACCGACGAGTTTGACCGTATTACGCAATGGGTAAAAACACTAGCCCATGCTTCTTCGCAAACAGAAGAAAAGCTACAAGAAACCTTACAAAAATTTGACGCGCTTTATCATAGTCATAGCGTCGGGATGATTTTGTTGACTGATAAAGTGATTGTCGATGCCAGTCCAACCGTGCTGATTTTACTGGGTTATCAACGTGACAAGCTGATTGGCCAGCCATTGAGTACCATTTGTGGCTGCGAAACAGAACAGTGTGGGATAGAGCCGCTATACCAATCAATAAATCAAGCGCAATGCCATTTTGAAACGATCCTGAAGCGTTACGACGGAACAGACATTGCTTGCTCTGTTGAAGCTGCGTTGCTAGACGATGACGAAAATACATCTGTCCTATTATCGATAAAAGACATCAGTGAACAAAAACGCCAGGCGGAAATCATTGAAACCCTAAAGCAGCGAGATCCTGTTTCTGGTTTGCTGAATAGACAAACTTTCATCCAGCGAATTCATCAACGTATTCAGCAGCAAGGGCCTCCGTTTAATGTATTGTATCTGTATGCTTCACGCTTAAAAGAGATCGATGAAGTCTATGGCCATGATTACTACGATCGGCTAGTGCAGCATTTAGCGACAACGTTGAAACAGTTTTTCCCAGAGCTGGAAATTGGCCGAATTAGCGAACAAGAGTTTATGATTTGTGCTGAGGAGCCAATTCAGTATTTAGAAACGGAAGGTGGCCGGATATTAATGGAATATCGGCAAAAGATCACCTTAGAAGATATTGAATGTGAAATAGGTTTGAAAGGCGCGCTATTATCTTCCGCCATGGATTTTGAGAGCTTTGAAAATTTATCACATACTGGGTTTTATGCAGTCACGCATGGCTCTAGTGCCTACTCATCCGTCGTTAAGGTTAAACCTGAACATTTTACCCGCGCGCAAGAGCTATTAGTGCTTAATCGAGATATTATATCGGCATTAAAAAATGGTGAAATTACCGTACATTATCAGCCGATAGTCAAAGCGTCTACTGAGCAATTAATTGGTTTTGAGGCATTGGCACGTTGGAGGCATCCGACCTTAGGTATGATCTCGCCAGCAGTATTTATTCCGTTAGCCGAGCAGCGCAAATTGGTCGTCGAATTGGGTGAGCAAATTATTGATAAAGCGTGTCAATTTATCCAACACTTTCAACGGATGGGCCAAACCCCTTCATCGCGTTTAACGATTCATGTCAATATATCTAGCCCACATTTTCACCATAACAGCTTGGTCGAAACACTCCAAAAAGCGATCGAGGCTTATCAATTGCTTCCTGGCCAGTTGGTTCTTGAATTGACGGAAAGTATTTTATTAGGAGCGGAAGACGATATCATTCATCGGATGAAAACCATTAAAGCCTTAGGAGTTCAACTCGCACTCGATGATTTTGGTACCGGATATTCGTCGTTTAGTTCGCTTTGTAATTTCCCATTAGATATTGTGAAATTAGACAAATCTTATATTGATGGTTTAGAAACTAACAGTAAGGCCCAAAGTATCATCAGAAATATTATCCATATGGCACAAGAACTCGGCATGACGACCGTGGCAGAAGGGATTGAAAGTGTATCACAACTGAGAACATTAACCGCTTGGAATATTGATGAAATTCAAGGTTACTATTTTTATAAACCAATGAGTAAAGAGCAAGCTTTTAAACAATTCCCCTTAAATTAACGCCACGCTCTGTTTTGTATTAGAACTAATATCAACAGATCCTAAGCGATTACGCCATGGATAACATCAGCCGGTCGTTTGAATCCGCTCTTGTTTCGTCAGCTCGACTCTACCTTTCTTATCAGCTTCAAGACTGTGGTTAGGGTGATTTTTGGCGACCGAAGTTTTTGGTGTTACTGGGTTTCAGCCTCACCGTTGCTTGAGCTTGCAACGGCTTAGCTCTCATTTTTAAACGTTCATTTAACGAGGCCTTTGGTTTGTGCTGCTCTGTCGCGCTATTATGCTTATCTATGCAGTGCGCTCCTTATCTTGTGAGCTGGTGAGATAAATCAACTGATCGCACTACATTTCTTCCCATCCCCAGAAATCACTATAGCTCTTTTCCCCTTTGGAGCTTTATGAAAGAGAGAAGTTACGACCGATATAAGTTTGAACGGCTAACTTGCCATCCTTTTACCGAAAATATGACACCGTGGGAGCGATGCTGATGAATGAAGTAAACCCGAGTGAATTTTATATAGCCCATCCCGATAGTGAGCATGGACACCACCAAAGCGTTTATGCTCACTTAACAGCGGTGAGCGAATTAGCTGGCAGGCTTGCTGAAAAAATAGGTTTTGCCGAACAAGGGCAACTGATTGGCTTAATGCATGACTTTGGCAAATACAGCAGAGCATTTCAAGTTTACATGCGGCTGATTATTGCAGAGCAAACGGGCTATAACCCAGATAATGATGAGGGGAGTTCTGAAAATTCAAGCAGCAAAAGCTTAAAGGGGAAAATTGACCACTCAAGTGCAGGTGCACAATGGGTGATTAATACACTGTTGCCTCATCTAAATCATTTACAGCAACAAGACCAAACTCTTATTCCTTACGGGTTAGCCATTACTCAAGCACTAAGTCTGTGTATTGCCTCGCACCACAGCGGGTTGATTGATAGCTTGTCAGAAAATGAAAACGTTTTTGCAAACCGGATTAAAAAGCATGATGAACTAACCCATCAAAAAGAATGCACTAAAAACGCAGATCCTGATTTACTTTCACAGGCGCAGTCACTCGCAAGTTTTGAATTTCTTTTAAAAAGCAGCTGCAACCTTAAAAGTATGTTTGATCGATACGGACTTTCAGCTATTGAGCATGATTACTACCTTGGCATGTTTACAAAAATGTTGTTTAGTTGCCTAATTGATGCCGACCGAATTGATAGTGCCGACTTTGAGCAGCCAAGCAATCAACCTGAGCGTTTTAAGCAACCTAATTGGGCGTCTGCTTGCGATCAAATTGAAAGCTTTATTGCACAGTTTGAGCCAGTCAATCCCATCGATCATATTCGTGCTGAAATATCAGACAACTGTTTTAATCGCGCACCAGGTGAAACGGGCATTTACAGTTTGACTGTCCCAACGGGTGGTGGAAAAACTTACGCTAGCCTGCGCTTTGCACTGCATCACGCTAAAAAACATAATCTTGATAGGATCATCTACATCATTCCGTTTACCTCAATTATTGAGCAAAATGCCACTGCCATTCGTGAAGTTTTGGGTGAAATAGACTCAGATGATTGGGTATTAGAGCACCATTCAAATTTGGAGCCAGAGCAACAAACGTGGCGTTCAAAACTGGCATGCGAAAATTGGGATAAGCCCATCGTGCTCACCACCATGGTACAGTTTCTTGAAAGTATGTTTGCAAATGGTACGCGTGGATCAAGGCGGTTACATCAGCTTAGTAATGCGATACTGGTGTTTGATGAAATCCAAACACTCCCTATTCGTTGTGTTCATTTATTCAATAACACCATTAACTATTTAACGCGGTTTTGTAACACCACTGCGGTAATGTGTACCGCGACCCAGCCTTTACTCAATCAGTTACCCGAACAAATCAAGCCGTTTGGCGAATTGCAATTACCGCTAGAAAATGAACTAACCCCTAATATTGAAAAGCTTTATCAACAGCTAGAACGAGTGAGAATAAAAAACGTTACCAAAAAAGAGGGTTGGAATGAGGTCGAAATTACTGAACTAGTACAACAGCAATTATCAGCGGTACAAAGCTGTTTGGTGATTGTAAATACCAAAGTTTGGGCAAAGAAACTGTTTCAAGCATTGCAAAGTCAAGTTCTTGATGGGACGAAAATATTCCATTTAAGTACGGGCATGTGTTCGGCTCATCGCAAGCAAATTCTAGATGAAGTTAGAGCGCGGTTATCAGGCAGGTTGGCCACTTTATGTATCAGTACTCAGCTTATTGAAGCAGGTGTTGATGTTGATTTTGGCTGCGTTATCCGTTTTGTCGCTGGCCTTGATTCAATCGCTCAAGCTGCTGGGCGTTGTAATCGAAATGGCAAACAAAAAAGGGGGCATGTGTTCGTGCTTAACCCTGTCGAAGAAAATGTCGGTATGCTACACGATATTAAAACAGGCATTGCTGCTTCAAACCGAATATTCACCGAATTTACCGAACAAGAGCTGCTTAAACCGCAAGCAATTAGTCAATATTTTCAATACTACTTTTATGAGCGCCATAAAGAGATGAGCTATCCGGTTAAGCAAGATCAAAGCTTACTTAACTTGCTAAGTAGTAATCAAAGAAATATCAATAAAACACCGTTTGCACTGAGACAGTCTTTCATGACTGCCGCGAAACAGTTTAAAGCCATTGATGCACCTGTGCATTCCGTGATCGTGCCATTTAATGAAGAAGCGCAAAGCATAATCACACAATTGTGTGCGCTTGATAAGCGCTTTGATGCGGCAAGTTACCGCGGCTTATTAAAGGCTGCACAAAAGTACAGTGTGAATATTTTCCCTAATGTATGGCAAAAACTCACCGATCAGCAGGCGGTGTACCCAATAGCTCAAGACGAAGCTGTGTTTTATTTAAGTGAAGAATTTTACAGTCAAGATTTTGGTTTGAGCTTAGAAGTAACAAATACTCAGCAAGATTTAATTTTTTAAATGCAACCATGTTTTTAACAAGGAGAGCCATGTGAAAAACAGTATTAGTTTTAGATTATGGGGCAGGTATGCGTTATTTACTGACCCCATAACGAAAGTGGGAGGTGAAAAGTGTACTTACCACATTCCTACTTACGAGGCGATTAAAGGGATTTTAAAATCCATCTACTGGAAACCAACCCTTATTTGGCATGTTGATAGAGTCAGGGTAATAAAACCACTGCGTACCCAAACGAAAGGAACAAAGCCGTTGAACTGGGGCGGAGGTAATGAACTTGCTTATTACACCTTTTTACATGATGTGGAGTATCAAGTTGAAGCCCATTTTGAGTGGAATGAACATCGCCCTGAATTAGCGAGAGACCGTGTTGACGGTAAGCATTTTGCCATTGCTAACCGCATGTTGGAAAAAGGTGGACGACAAGATATCTTTCTAGGTACCCGTGATTGCCAAGGTTATGTTGAACCTTGTGTTTTTGGGGAGGGCAAAGGGGCTTACGATGATATTGATGAGCTGGGTTTTGGCTTAATGTTCCATAGCTTTGGTTATCCTGATGAAACTGGTAATGGCGAACTGATCAGTCGATTTTGGCATGGTGTGATGAAAAACGGGGTGATTGAATACCCAAGAGTAGATGCTAAGGAACTTAAAACTAAATATGTAAGAACAATGGTAGCTAAGAATTTTGATTTAGAAAATAATTTGCTACCTGTTGAAAAGTTGGAGGCTGAAATATGAATCTTATTTCGGCTTTAGCAAATAGTTATGAGGCATTAGTTGAGCAATATCCCGAGGATATCTGGTTAGTCAGCCATGTTAAAAAGCAAGCCCATATTGAAGTCGCAGTTGATTTGCAAGGTAGGCTAATCCCTTCATTAACTAAGCTACTAGAAGGTAACGAAGCCAAGACTTTAATACCTGTAACAGAAAGTTCTGCAAACCGTTCTGGAGCAAAAATAGCGCCGCACCCCTTGTGTGAAGAGTTAAGTTACATAGCAAAAGACTTACCTAATTTGAAACAGGAAAAGTATGACGCGTATATGGAACAATTGACTGATTGGTGTCGCTCTGAATATTCCACTCCAAAACTGTTAGCTATTAGAGACTATTTAGAAAAAGGAACTATTTTTAAAGACCTTTCACAGCTTTTCGAGTTACCTATAAAGTTTCGTAATGAATCAGGAAAAAACACCCCAATAAAAGTCGATAAAACATTTATTCGTTGGGCTGTTGTTGCCCCAAAAATCCTTGATACTTCCACTCAAAGTGACAAAGAGGTTATTGAAAGTTGGCAAAGTTATGAGACTAGATTTGGTGAAAATGATTTTTGTTTTTTAGATGCCAAATCCGTTAGATGTGCGACTCGTCATCCTAGGTTTCTAAGGAGTAGTGCCGATGGCGCAAAAATTATATCCTCAAATGACAGTAGTGGCTTTACATATCTTGGTAAATTCACTGATGCAAACCAAGTTGCAAATATTGGTTACCTAAATAGTCAAAGGGCACACAGTTCTCTTCGTTGTTTAATTGAAAAACAAGGAATAAAGATCAAACAAAAGGGTAATGAGCCTTTAGTTTTTCTAGCTTGGTCTCCCCTTGGGAAACCTGTCCCAGAACCTACCGAACTAGACTTCAGTGACTTTGCCAGTTTGTTAGAAGAAACAGATAGCGTAGATCATACACAGGATTTAGGTCGAGCTTACGCTAATCAATTAAAGCGTTACTTTAACGGTATAAAAACGAAAAACCAGTTGGATGACAATGAGCAAATTGCACTGCTCGGGCTAGATTCTGCGACGCCAGGACGAATGGGTATTTTGTATTACCGTGAAACTATAGCCAAAGAGTTTTTAGCGCGATTAGAGCAGTGGCAGCTCGATCTGGGTTGGCAGCAGCGAGTCAAAATAAACGAACAGTGGCAATGGGTTTATAGTGCCCCGAGCTTGTTTCGAGTGCTTGATGGTGTATATGGTGATGTACTTAAATCTGCTGACACCTTAAAGAAAAACCTCATTACCCGTTTATACCCCTGTATCGTTGAGGGTAAACCCATTCCTCAAGACATCATGCACAGTGCGTTTCACCGTGCAATTAACCGCGTTGCCTATAAATCCGATCAAACTTGGCTTTGGTTGCAAAATTTAGGTATTGCCTGCTCACTGATCAAAGGTTTTTACATCCGAACAACCCATTCAACTATTCAAAAGGAATACCCAATGGCATTACAACAAGATAATGCCAGTCGCGACTATTTGTTTGGTCGTTTACTGGCGGTGGCTAACAAGATTGAAAAAGTGGCGCTCTCAAGTAGTGAAGCAAATCGTTTAACCACGGCAGAGCGTTTTATGACGCAATTTGTGAATAGACCCGCTTCAACGTGGCTAAACATCAGCAATGCCTTAGTACCGTATCAGCAAAGACTGTTTAATAACTACCAAGGATACGACAACGCAACAAAAGCACTGCTTATGCAAATAACCGATAGGTTTAATCCTGCCGACTTTACCTCAAACCAAAAACTGACCCCTGAATTTTTGCTTGGTTTTCACAACCAAATGATGTGGCTAGAAACTCATAAAGTAGAGAAAGGCCAATGGGTTAAGAAAGTGAATGACGAACAAGTTCAAGAAAACTTAGAAGAAACAGTTTAAGAAAAGGAATATCACTATGACTTTACAAAATAAAATCGACTTTGCATTAATTTTTAACGTATTAAACGCTAACCCAAATGGTGACCCTCTTAATGGCAACCGCCCGCGCACCGATTACGAGGGCTTTGGTGAAATTACCGATGTTTGTTTAAAGCGCAAAATTCGTGATCGTTTGCAAGAAGCGGGAGAAAGCATTTTTGTTCAATCGGATGAAAGGAAAACCGATGGCATGACAAGTTTACGCAACCGAGCTGAATCAGACGAGGTTGGTGTAGGAAAAGAGGCATTCAACAGTAAAAAAACGGCACCAAGTCAAGCCGCAAAATTATGTTGTGAAAAATGGCTCGATGTACGTGCATTTGGTCAAGTTTTTGCGTTTAAAGGAACAGGCTCGGATGGTGTGTCTATTCCAATCCGTGGGCCTGTTACGATTCAAAGCGCGTTTAGTATTGAGCCAGTGAGTATTACTAGCACACAAATTACCAAGAGCGTGAGTGGCGAAGGTGATGGCACCAAAAAATCATCAGACACCATGGGGATGAAGCATCGTGTAGATAAAGCCACCTATGTTGCTTTCGGTGCCATGACCCCTCAGTTGGCTGAGAAAACAGGCTTCAGTGATGAAGATGCAGAAAAAATCAAAGCAGTATTAGTCAAACTCTTTGAAGGTGATGCATCATCAGCGCGTCCCGAAGGTTCTATGGGTATTTCACATCTTATATGGTGGAAGCATGGCTCTAAGTCTGGTCAGTATTCTTCAGCAAAAGTGCATCAAACGCTAAGATCTCATATTGAACAAGGTTTACCGCTTGAAACGACGGCGTTGAACGATTCACTGGTAAGCGCTTTACAAGGTCTAGAGCCAGAAGTGATCGAGGGTTTCTAATGATTGATGCTCGCCTAATCAACATCTCCGCTCTACAGCACTTTGCTTTTTGTCAGCGCCAATGCGCGCTGATCCACTTAGAGCAAGTGTGGCAAGAAAACTACCTAACGGCACACGGGCGGCAGTTACATGAGCGTGTGGATAATGGCGAGCCAGAAACTCGTAAAGGGGTGCGTTTTGAACGTGGCGTAGTGGTAACTGCGCCACAATTAGGCGTAACAGGCAAATTAGACTTATTAGAGCACCATAAACTCAGTAATCAATTTGTCCCCGTTGAATATAAACGAGGGAAGCCAAAAGCCAACGATATCGACAAAGTACAGCTGTGCGCGCAAGCCTTATGCATCGAAGAAATGCTATCTGTTGAAGTCAAAAATGGCGTACTTTGGTATTGGCAAACGCGCAAACGCATTGAAATTGAATTCGATAACTCACTGCGAACGCAAACTAAAGCCTTGATTACCCAAATACAACAGTTGTTTGCAAACGGAAAAACACCTCCACCAACCAAAGGTAAACACTGTAAGGCATGTTCTTTAATTGAGATCTGTCAGCCAGATTTAATCAACAAAGATAGTTCAAGTGGTTACGTTGCCGGATTGTTTAATACGGAGGCGGAATGAAAAAACTGCAAAACTCACTTTATATCACCAAAGATGGCGTCTATTTACATAAGCAACGCGAAACTTTGTTGATTGAACAAAAAGTCGAGGGTGAAAAGCAAAAACTGATGCAGGTTCCTATTCATTCGATTGGTAGCATCTTTTGTTTTGGCAATATTATGGTTTCGCCGCAGTTACTTGGCTTTTGTGGTGAAAATGGTACACACCTCGCTTTTTTTGATATGCATGGCCGTTTTCTCGCCAATGTGGTTGGCAAACAAACGGGTAATGTATTGCTGCGTAGGCAGCAGTTTAGTGTTCAGGAGCAAGCCGCAAACGAGATTGCCAAGCATATTGTCGCCGCAAAAATACGTTCATCTCGTATGTTGCTTTTACGCTTTAGACGCAATCACAGCAGTACGCCACAGTTAGAAAAAGCCATTGAGCGTTTAAAGCAAATTATTGAGCAACTCAAAGGAGTGACTAGTTACGACATCATTTTAGGGCTAGAAGGAGAGGCCGCATCACATTACTTCTCGGCGTTTGCCGACATGTTTAAAGGCAATGAAAGCAAACAGTTGTTTGATAAGCGTACTCGAAGGCCGCCTAAAGATCCTGTTAATGCGGTTATTTCACTGCTTTACTCTGTATTAGGGCAGGAGATCAGCGGGGCATTACAAGGAGTTGGCTTAGATCCTCAGGTCGGTTTTTTACACAAAGAACGGCCCGGCAGAAATAGCCTCGCCCTTGATCTTTTAGAAGAGTTTAGAGCTTACATTGTCGATAGTATTGCCTTAAAACTCTTTAATAATAAAAGCCTCACCACCAAAGACTTTGAGACAGATTGTCTTGGTGGAGTCACCATAAAAGACGACGCGCGTAAGCTGGTTTTTCAGGCTTACCAAGCTAAAAAACAAGAAGAAGTCATACACCCTTTTTTGCAAGAAAAGGTGCAAATTGGGTTATTACCGCATGTCCAAGCCATGTTACTAGCCCGGCATTTACGTGGTGATTTAGCCCACTATTCGCCATTTGTGATCAAAAAATAAGGAGCGAGCCATGATGGTTTTGGTCACCTACGATGTATCCTTTGCCAGTGATGATGGGCAAAAACGCCTCAGGCAGTTAGCAAAAGTCTGCTTAGACTATGGTATGAGAGTGCAATATTCAGTGTTTGAATGTGAAATAGACTCAACACAATGGTTAGAATTTAAAGATAAACTTTTATCTATTTATGATCCTGAAGTCGACAGTTTGCGTTTTTATAAGCTCGGTAAAAACTGGCAAAACAAAGTAGAGCACCATGGCGCGAAAGAAGCGATAGATATATTCAGAGATACCCTAATTTTATAATCGCTAGCCTTGGGTTCTCAGTAAAATACTGGGGATCTAGCGATGGCATAAGTTCTTTAAAAATAGAGCAAATATTTATTTTTATAGCTTCACTCAAAATAGTTTTCTTCTACCCAACAAAGTTAGCGGCAAACTATAATCTGTGCTAATTTATACCTGCCTTTCACAATAGGCAGTCGCGCCTCCCGCAGGCGCGTGGATTGAAACCAGACTCAAAGTCCTCAGGCTTGCAATAACCAAGGTCGCGCCTCCCGCAGGCGCGTGGATTGAAACTATGATTTCCTCGGCGCTTGGCTCGTCTTTATATGTCGCGCCTCCCGCAGGCGCGTGGATTGAAACTCGTCAGTCAGATTAAACCACTCGCCTTTAATTGGTCGCGCCTCCCGCAGGCGCGTGGATTGAAACGTGTCTAGATCTGTGAATATTTTTGCGACAGACGTCGCGCCTCCCGCAGGCGCGTGGATTGAAACCGTTAAACCGCTAATGTAAGTCGTGGGCACAAACGTCGCGCCTCCCGCAGGCGCGTGGATTGAAACTGGGCAATTACGGTTAATAATGAAGCAATTGAAGTCGCGCCTCCCGCAGGCGCGTGGATTGAAACTTTCTCTAGCCTATCCAGAGCGCGAGAGTTTTTAGTCGCGCCTCCCGCAGGCGCGTGGATTGAAACTGTAGAGTGGATGCTTTTACTAGCTCGTAATACTCGTCGCGCCTCCCGCAGGCGCGTGGATTGAAACGTAAGTCTTGCCCTTTAACAGCTCTCCGTGATTTGTCGCGCCTCCCGCAGGCGCGTGGATTGAAACTTTGATACCGACCATCCGGTTGGCGAAGAGGGCAAGTCGCGCCTCCCGCAGGCGCGTGGATTGAAACTTGTATTTTCATTGCCCTAGCTCCATCAAATACGTCGCGCCTCCCGCAGGCGCGTGGATTGAAACCGAATACCACGCTTCCTTCCTTGCCCGTTTCCATTCGTCGCGCCTCCCGCAGGCGCGTGGATTGAAACATAACCCGGCGCTAAGCGAAAAATGCCCGTCGGCTGTCGCGCCTCCCGCAGGCGCGTGGATTGAAACTAGCAGACGTTAAAGGCGATATTGAACTATTGGGTCGCGCCTCCCGCAGGCGCGTGGATTGAAACAGGATTAAATCCGATTAAAAACGCTTCTGTTGGGTCGCGCCTCCCGCAGGCGCGTGGATTGAAACTTTTTCTTGGTCTCGCCGCCATTTCAACTTTCTCCGTCGCGCCTCCCGCAGGCGCGTGGATTGAAACTATCAAGGAGAACGCGCCAGTGGTGATGTTCGCGTCGCGCCTCCCGCAGGCGCGTGGATTGAAACGATCTCTCTGCGAGTCATCAATCCTTTCCACCTTGTCGCGCCTCCCGCAGGCGCGTGGATTGAAACAAGCTAAAAAGAACCGAGCGCATTAATACCAGCAAGTCGCGCCTCCCGCAGGCGCGTGGATTGAAACATGCAAAGAAAAGTGATTTGCTGTTATGAGATTTGTCGCGCCTCCCGCAGGCGCGTGGATTGAAACAACGGATCGGAATGGATGACTCCGGGGTTGCGTTGTCGCGCCTCCCGCAGGCGCGTGGATTGAAACATTTTTGTATCCTTGTCTTGTTGCTAAAGTTTCGTCGCGCCTCCCGCAGGCGCGTGGATTGAAATCCGCTCCGCGGGGGTAACTGGAATAATGGTTCGGGGCTCGCCTCCTACAGGTGTAATATTTGATCGATGACGTGGCGGTTTTCCTCATGGCAATTTTGTGATGAGCGATTTTTTCGTCAATATAGTCACTTAAATCATGTTTTTATCGACTATATTAGAATTGGTTGTTATCCTGTAACGCTTCACATGGCGGTTAATATCATTAGGTGTGGGGCGATGGGATCACTGTTGGAAGTGAAGCAACTGAGTACGTATAGCCAACAAGGTTGGCAAGCATTAGTTACTGCGTCGTTTGAGGTTGATAAAAATGAATGTATCGCAGTTATTGGGCCGAACGGCAGTGGTAAATCGAGCTTACTTAAGTCGATTACTGGTGAATATTTGGCTGTTCAGGGTGAGTTACGTATTGATGGCCATAAACTGAGCGATTTATCTCTCCAACAAAAATCCAAATTAATTGCTGTAGTCGCACAAAATGATTACGTCGATCCTCGTTTAACGGTACGTGAATATGTTGGGCTTGGCAGAGTGCCTCATGCCTTTTGTTGTAGTGAACGTACTCATTTGGCTGCAGTGAATCAAGCGCTAAATGAGGTAAGGCTGATCGATAAAAGTGAACGTAAAATAGGTTCACTGTCTGGTGGCGAGCAGCAACGCGCTAATATCGCCCGAGCCTTTGCCCAAGAGCCGAAACTTTTACTCCTTGATGAACCTACCAACCATTTAGATCCTTTAGCGCGTTTGGAATTGCTCGATCTGATTAAACATAAAGAAGTGGCCTGCATTGCGGTATTACACGATTTACAGTTGGTTGCTCCATTTGCCGATCGGGTCATTCTTATGGCGAATCAGCGTATGGTTAAGTTCGATAGTCCGACGGAAATCCTAAGTAATCAATATATCACGCCAACGTTTGGGTTAAATGTGCTGACTTTCCAACACCCATCTCTTCATAACGCAGTTCATCATTTCGAAGCCGCATCTTTATAGGCTATATTTTCAACAGGAATCAATTCATGAAATGGCACCTTGTATTTTCATTTTTACTCTCTATCACTGCTGCGCAAGCTGCAACAACGCATTACCCCGTGACGGTAGACAGCTGTGGGTCTCCTTTAACGATTGAAAAACGTCCAACTCATGCGGTGTTTCACGATATTAATATGACAGAAATGGCCTTTGCGCTGGGGCTGCAAGATGCCATGACGGGTGTCACGGGCATAACGGGATGGTATCAAATGTTACCGGAATTTAAAAAACAGTTAGGTGATATTCCGGAGCTGGCACCGAAAAATCCATCATTAGAGGTGTTGATGGCAGCAAATACTGATTTCTTCTTCGCGGGTTGGAATTATGGAATGAAAGTGGGTGGCGAGGTGACGCCTGAAACATTAGCTCCTTATGGTATTGATACCCTAGTGCTAACGGAAAGCTGTGTTCATATTCATCCGCAGCAGAGGAAGAGTGCCAGTATGGACTTGCTATATGGAGATATTTTGAAACTCGGCGTTATCTTTGACCGTCAAGATAAGGCCAATGCGCTCGTTGACGGCTGGAAGCAACGTATTGCTGCATTGCCTAAGCCAGCGGTTAATAGCAAAGCACCAAAAGTCTTCTTATACGACTCAGGTCAAGACAAACCGTTTACTGCGGGAAGATATGCCATGCCCGATGCTATGATTCAAGCCGCAGGTGGCCTCAATGTTACGCATGATATGGAGGCTAATTGGGCGACAACTTCTTGGGAAAAGGTGGCGCAGGCCAATCCAGATGTTATCATTTTACTTTACTATCAAGGGGTTAGTGATGCGGATGTACTGCAAGCATTTCTTGAACAGCACCCACTGATGAAGTACACCAAAGCCGTTGAAAACAAACGATATATCAAGCTGCGATACGAGCAGTTAACGCCAGGGCCTGCGAATATCGCTGCGGTTGAGACAATGGCGCACGCCTTCTTTGCTCAATAAGTGGTTATAGCGAGTGATGAAAATAAACAGTTACTCACTAATGTGGTTGTTGGGAAGTGTGTTATTAGGCGTGACATTTTTATTGAGCTTGAGGTTCGGCTCAATAACCTTTTCTACGAGGCAGATTTGGCATGACATTCGCGCTATTGGCTCACAAGATATTTCAATGACGAGTCGAATTTTGCTCGATCTGCGTTTACCACGAGCGCTACTTGCCATTGTTGCAGGTATTGGGCTCGCGATTGTGGGGGCATTACTGCAAACGGCTACACGCAATGATTTGGCGGATCCATTTCTATTTGGTTTGTCCTCTGGCGCATCTGCTGGAGCGGTGTTTGTTATCATGCGATTGGGGGATGCTCTTGGGGTTTGGTCTTTGCCGATTGCCGCCTTTAGTGGGGGGCTAGTTTCTGCGGTCGCAGTGGTTATGCTGTTTTCGATGCAAAAAAAGCGCGGAAACGATAACTTAGTTTTATGTGGCCTTGCTATCTCTTTTTTATTTGGTGCTTTGACTAGCTTTCTTATTTATTCGGGCGATCAACGAGCCGCCAGTTCAATTCTATTTTGGACTATGGGTGGACTAGGCCTGGCTCGTTGGGATAATTTGATTTTTCCTTTAATGGGCGTTGCTGTTGTTGTATTGCTATCAATCAAACGCTATAGAGCGCTCGATACCTTGCTTGTTGGTGATCAAACCATTTACTCACTTGGTATGAATGTACATCGTTTACGCAGTGAAATATTCATTTGTTGCGCATTTTGTACTGCTGCGATTGTCGCAATAACTGGTGTAGTTGGGTTTATCGGCTTAATGGTTCCACATTTGATCAGACCCTTTTCGGGGATGACGCACCGACGTTCTCTACCGCTTATCGCACTTTGGGGGGCGGTAATGATGAGTCTTGGTGATGTGCTTAGCCGAACATTATTAGCACCACAAGAATTGCCAGTTGGGATTATTACCGCTGCAGTCGGTGGTTTGTTTGTTTTATATTTGGTTTGGAAGAAAGGTTAGGGATAAAGAAAGAGATAAGGTGCTAGGGCGGTGATCAAGATTCACATCGCCACGCATAGATGGCTGACTCATACGTGAGCCTCGTATCACGATCAAGAAGGATATAAGGCTCACGCAGTTTCGCTATGTTCAGCGGTATATGTTCAGAGGTAATAGTTTAGCGGTAATAGCGCTTTAGAGCGATAAATACGCGAAAGGAATATCTGGGTTAATGGCTTCTAACGTTGCTTGGGTATCAGCCAAGTGGCTGATGGTGCCTTGTGACATCTCAATTAAAGCGGCAGCACAAATGTGTTCGAAAGCCTCTTTTGCCATGCGTAGTTGAATTAGTGCGACTTGCAAGGGGGGAAGGCTTGGATTAAATGCCGCATTTTCAGCATAAGCACCACTAAATTCTCGCCCTGACGTGGTGCGCAATGCTACACCACTTAAGTTATTTGTGTAGGGTGCGTGGCTGCGATTGAGAGCTTGTAAAGCGGTTTGCAGTAAAGGCTCATCAGTCTCAGTGAGTAACCCATGATCTACCTTTGACATCAGACCTGATTCAATGCCGAGATCTCGTGGGCCAAAAGATTCTGGTAAATAATACTGCAACGATTTTCCTTCACGTTCTGGAAGTTGAATAGTCAATGTTTGCGAAGTACTTAACTCATTCATAAATTGTCTGCAATGCCCACACGGACTGTAGTTGACCGTAATGTCGGTAATACCTAGCTCACCTTTCATCCAAGCATGGCTAATGGCGGCTTGTTCTGCATGAATGGTTTGGCCGAGCTGTACCCCAGACCATTCCATATTAGCTCCAAAATAAAGGCGACCACTGACTCCGCGTGCAATCGCACCAACATAAAACTGAGAAATAGGAACATAAGCATAGGCAGCAGCTACAGGCAGCAACGCAACCCTTAATTCAGCATCATTGAGCTGTGAAAGCGCAAGTAGCTGGTTAAATTGTTCGGCTGACAGCGTTGCATCGAACGCTTCACTAAGCACGATTGGTGAGAGATACGCGTTCACGGCAGCGGGCAGTTGTAACAATGCTTGTTCAATACGGCGATTCATAGTTTATCCTTATCCGTTTTTTGAACTTCATTCTAGTCAATTGACCGTTACTTACTGAGATCTACATCACTTATAATTATGTAATGATGTTTAATGTTTCATAATTAGAGTGATGTCACACATGGCGCAATCGCTCTCCTTGAACTGCGAGAGTTAACCATACCCAAACGACTCGATGCAGATAGGCGGCAAGTGAGTGATAAATTTGTTTGGAACAAATTTGAACAGCCGTAGGCTGGCTTTTGCTGAGAGCCACGGATGGCTCTCACTATCCTCATGAACATAGGCAAACGATGTGATTTGGGTGAACGAATGGTGATTGGGCTGAATGAAGGTAGTCAACACCGCTGCAGCTTCAAGTAGGAAGGGGATTCCCATAGATAAGCCACACACTAAATGCAAACAATGTTGGCGCAAGTATGGAGGTAATAATGCCACAAACAACGAGGGCGAGAGAGCTAAAGGCGGCATCTCGCGCATCTTTTTCCGCGCAGGAGGCTGTACCTAATGCATGAGAAACCGTGCCTGTGGTTAAACCTCTGGCTATAGGGTGAGTAATGTTAAGTAAGTTATAAATAGGGTAGGCGACGATAGCACCAAAAAGGCCGACCAGCAGTACAAGAATCGCTGCGATAGCGGGTTCACCTCCTAAGTTTTTCGCAACCTCCATGCCGATCGGTGTGGTGACCGATTTTCCCATTAAAGCTGCGACTAACGATGTGTCTGCTTGCATCGATAAGGCAATAAAGCTGGCGGTCAACATAGACATAATACTACCGACCCCGCAGGCCAACATGATAATACGCCAATTTGAACGAATTTGCGGGAGTTGTTCGTATAAGGGATAGGCTAAGGCAACCACGGCGGGTTGTAGCAGATCGCTGATCCAGTGGTTGTCGGCGTAATAGGTTTCAAAAGGAACCTGAAGGTAGATTAAACTGGGAATCAAAATAGCGATGCAGATTAATAGTGGGTTAGCTAAAGGGGTCTTACACTTTTGTGCTATCCAACGGGCAAAGAAAAAAACGATTAATGTGACAATTAACCACATTATTTCTCTCCTTTTTTAAGTGATCGGTCTAATACAAAACCAAGCGAAACCAATACAATCACGCTGCCTCCAATCGCACTTGCAAGGATCGGCCAAAGGTTATTGATTAAGACATCAAAGTGAACCATTAAACCAACGCTAATCGGAACAAAGAGTAAGATCATGTAGCGGATAAAAAGATGAGCACTGGGCCTTACCCAGTCGACCGGTACTAATCCACTGGCTAATAAGGCAAATAAAATGAGTAAGCCGATGATACTACCGGGAATGGCGATTCCCAACCAATGTTGTAACGTGATCCCAGCCCATAGGCAAAGAAAGATTAACCCCATAGAAACCAAATATTGAGCGGTTAATTTGAGGTAGTGATTGATAGTCTTCATGGTGAATTTCATTATTAATAAAGTGGGTTAGCAAGCGAGCGATTCTACATAGCGATACACGGATTTAAGAATGGCCATTTTTTTCTCATCACTTTGGTGCTCTTGCACTAAGTTTTCTAAATTAAGCATATAGTCTGGTAATCGTGTTTCAAAGTAGTCGCGGCAGTGATCAGCCCAGCGGCGCTGCTCGGTGTCACTGAGTGTCCACGGATAATGGCGGGCGCGATAGCGAAAAAGTAGTGGAGCAATCCGTTGGTCGCTAAACTCAATGTCTAAGCTACCTAGTAATTCCGGGTGACTTGAGCGAATAATCTCCATGGCTGCTTTATCCGTGGGAGAAAAGAACCCATCATATAATTGGCTATCAACATCGGAATTAGCAGGGAATTCTCGTTCAATGGCAAAGAGGGAGACCAATTTTTCTCGAATGTCAGGATGTTGACGAAGTAAGCTGAGGTTCGCTAAGCATTGTTTTCGATCAATGCCAATCACCGCCGCATTATCCGCGGTTAAGGTTTTCGCTGGGGCCAAAATGGGACACTTATTGAGATGAACGAGTTTGATGGGAACCGGTAATTCATCGGCGGCTAATGCTTCTCGTTTTGTATAAAGGCGTTGATGTAATTGCTCAGCGGTTAGCGTCAAAAGTGGTTCTGGATTTTTAGCTAAATCGACCACAATCACGGCGTTTTGGTTGGTTGGATGCCAGGCTATCGGAACCACCCAACTGGTGTATTGGCATTCTCGCCCCAACATGCCAGAAACATGCATTAAGGGGGTCATATTGACAATATCAACCAGATCAATCAGCTTACGCTTATGACGCATTGATAAAAAGTAATCAAATAGCTTAGGTTGTGCGGTTTTGATTTTTTTGGCAAGTTCAATGGTCGCAATCACATCACTCATCGCATCATGTGCATTTTCATGCTCAATGCCATTTTCTTTTGATAAATGTTCTAATTTAAAACTGGTAAACCCCTCTTCATTTTTTGGCCAGTTGATTCCTTCTGGACGTAACGCATGGCATGCCCGCATCACATCCAGTAAATCCCAGCGAGAGTTTCCGTTTTGCCAGCTCCAAGCATAAGGGTCAAAAAAGTTGCGATAACAAGTATAGCGCGTTACCTCATCATCAAAACGGATACTGTTATAACCGAGACTCGTGGTGTTAGGGGTGGCGAGTTCAGCGTAAATGCGAGCCATAAATTCAGGTTCGCTTATGCCTTCAGCCATCGCTTTTTGTGGTGTAATTCCGGTAATTAGCGCCGCTTCTGGGCTCGGTAAATAATCACAGGGTAATTGACAGTAAATCACTAAGGGATCGCCGATAATATTAAAATTCATATCGGTATGTACACCGGCAAACTGACAAGGGCGATCTTTCGCAGGGCTTGTTCCCCAAGTTTCATAATCAAAAAAGAAGAATGTGGGCTGGTGGTGTTGCATGTATGGTTGACCCAGTAACGAAGAGGAGGTGATGAGTATTAGAACATTCCGCTTAAGACATGGCAATGATTGGACTCGCTGACCTACATAAGTTTGGTGAAAAGAAACATAAGTTTGGTCAAAAGAAAACGCCAACCTGAGAGTGAGGTTGGCGGTGAGTATGCGAGACGTTAACGACTTAAGCTTGCTGTTGCTCCACTTGTGGCTCATGAACTTGATTCATTAAGCGGCTGGTTATCGTCCCCGCGGTCATCGAGCCTGAAACGTTCAATGCGGTACGCGCCATATCAATTAAAGGTTCTATCGAAATTAACAGCGCAGCAATCGTGACAGGTAATCCCATTGCTGGTAGTACAATCAGTGCAGCAAAGGTTGCACCACCGCCAATACCTGCGATACCGAAGGAACTGATGGTAATCATCGCAATTAAAGAGAGTACAAAATGGATATCGAGTGGGTTAATCCCCATTGTGGGGGCGACCATCACGGCAAGCATAGCCGGATAAATCCCTGCGCAACCATTTTGACCAATCGTGGCCCCAAACGAGGCAGAAAGGTTAGCGATTGCTGGTGGCACATTTAATTTTGTGATTTGTGCTTCAACATTGAGCGGAATTGTGGCCGCTGAACTCCGCGAAGTAAAAGCGAAGGTTAAAACTGGCCATATTTTTTGGAAGTAAGTTTTCGGGTTGACACCGACAAAAGCAACCAAAATACCATGCACAATAAACATCAAAGCAATGGCGATATAAGATGCGACGATAAAACCGAGCAAATTAAGAATATCGCTGGCGCTAGAGGTAGCGACGACCTTGGCCATCAGTGCAGTAATGCCGTAAGGCGTCAAGGCGATAATCATTTTGACTAACCGCATAACGACAGACTGTAGTGCATCGACAAATTGACGAATAGGTGCGGCAAGTTGTTCTTTTTCAAGCATAACTTTGCGTGCAGCAATACCAACTAATACCCCAAAAATGACCACGGCAATAATCGATGAAGAGCGTGCTTCGGTTAGGTCAGCAAAAGGATTCGTTGGGATAAAGCTCAACAGCATTTGTGGAATAGTTAAATCCGCTACCGTTGCCGCACGAGATTCTAATTGAGTCATGCGAGCGACTTCTCGGCTTCCTTCAGTGAGGCCTGCAGCGGTCAAGCCAAAGGCTTGCGTGACTAGAATACCAATGAGTGCGGCGATGGCGGTGGTAATCAATAAAATTGAAATAGTTAGTCCAGAGATCTTACCCAGTGAACCGCTATTTTCTAATTTCACCACAGCAGAAATCATGGAAACTAAAACTAATGGCATAATCACCATTTTTAATAGTCCGACATAGCCACTACCTACGATAGCAATCCAAGCGAGAACTTGATTGATGATTGGGCTGTTCTCACCAAAGATGAGCTGTAGAGCCAGTCCGAATAAGCTACCAAGCACAAGGCCGAGTAAAACAATTCGAGAAAGGGAATAGGCTTTTTTCTGTTGGCTGAACAGGAACAGCAAAATACCGGCAAACACCGCCAGCATGGCGATAGCTGTAACTGACATAATAAATATCCTTAAAATGGCATCAGAGATTAGAATAAAAAACGCAGGCAGGATAGCGTGTTAACGCTGATAGGCAAAAGACAAAAACAGTATGATTTAGAACAAATGGTTATCTAACTTAGCGCTTTGTTTACATTGGCAACATTGTGAAGGTGAATTATACGTTTTATTGGTATTTCTGCAGCATATGATGCATATCTTGCGAATGTAAAATAGTAATACGTTGATCGGAATAATCAAATAATTGATAAAGCATAGCTTGAGCGACTCGTTCTGCCTCAATGGGAATAAGATTTTTAAGCCGCCCGAATAAGAAAAAACGCCCAATCTGCATAACGCGTTGGAGCCAAATTTCATTTTGTCTGGATTCTTTTCGTTGACCTTTTAGTGGGCCGGGACGCACAAAGGTCACTTGCTCAAATCCTTGTCGTCGAATAGTTTCTTCCATCCGGCCTTTGCATCGTAGGTAATGTGATCGTGAGGTCGGGTTGGCACCATAACTAGACACCACCGCGAGCCTGCTGACACCTAATATCTTCATCGTTTGTGCCACGTGGCAAACTAAATCAAAATCAATTTTTTCTAATGCTTGTGGCGAACCCGCTTGTTTAAGAGTGGTGCCCAGCGCGATCACCCCATGCGTTGGACGAGGTTGGTTTTCATCCCACTCCGTCATGCTTAGGTTGGTATCCACACATTCGATTAATTTGGGATGTGGTTGGTTAGCAGCGCGTCGTGTCAGCGAATAGACTTGTTGGATAGACGGTTGTGCCAGTAATTGTTGCAGGGCACAACCGCCAACTAAACCGGAAGCTCCGGCAATCATGACAATAGGGTTACGAGTCGATGAATGCATTTTTTAGCCACTGAACCAAAATGTTAATGCAAGTGAGGATAGCATGGATTTGATTGAGTGGATGAGGGGGCAGCGCAGATTGTGACAGACAGAGCATAGCATCAATAGGCGATAACGAGTAGACTGCTTTAACTCACTTTTTTATGGGCTTATGGATTAGCAATGTCTTACCTTTTCAAACAGTTAGATCTTTCATTTCAACATCAAATCACTCAGCGTATTGCGCAAAAAACCAAGCCATTGGGATCATTAGGCCAGCTTGAATCCCTGGCTTATCAGCTGGCGTTAATTCAGAGCCAAGGTAAAAAACAAGCGGTTGACACCATCATTCTCAATACTCCGAGCGTGGTTGTTTTTGCTGGTGACCATGGGATTGCCGATGAAGGGGTTAGCATTGCGCCCAGTGCTGTCACTCACCAAATGGTGATGAATTTTCTCTCGAGTGGTGCAGCGATTAACTGTTTTTGTCGAGCGAATGATGTGCAGATAATGGTGGTGGATTGTGGCATTTTGCTACCCATTGAAACCGAACATTCTCACTTGGTGGTACAGCGTTTAGGCGAAAGAACCCAGAATTTTGTTCAGCAAGCTGCCATGACGCCGCAACAAGTTGAGCAAGGTCTAGAATACGGCCAGCAGTTAGTGATGAAGGTGATTCATGCTGGCTCGAACTTGGTTATGTTTGGCGAAATGGGTATTGCTAATACCAGCAGTGCTGCAGCATTGTTGGCCGCGTTATCAGGGCTTCCGAGTGAAACCTGTGTAGGAATGGGGACGGGAATATCACCAGAACAGTTTGAGAAAAAGCAGATGCTTATTGATCAATCCGTATTGCGTTGCCAAGCAGTAATGGGTGATCAAAAACGCGATCCTAAGCAAACTCTAGCTCAGTTGGGGGGATTTGAAATTGTGCAAATGGTTGGTGGCTTTTTAGCTGCCGCTCAGCACAATACCCCAGTCATCGTTGATGGATTCATTGCGACGGTCGCGGCGTATGTTGCCACCTTGCTTAACCCAAGTTGTCGGGATTACATGATTTTTGCTCATCGCTCTCATGAGTCAGGGCATCAAGCAGTATTACAATTGCTTGAGGCGAAACCCTTGCTGGATTTAGGATTGCGGCTTGGGGAAGGAACAGGGGCGGTCTTGGCGGTGCCTCTGCTTCGTGCCGCGGCAGAGTTTTATAATACGATGGCTAGCTTTGAACAAGCCGGAGTGACGGTGTAATGTTTTACCGTATGCAATATCAATGGCATCTGTTTTTATTGGCAGTCAGTTTTTTTTCTCGGTTGCCTATACCGAAATCGCTGCCCTACAGTGCGGTTCGAATGAATCAAGCGGGGCGGTATTTTGCGCTAGTAGGTTTATTACTCGGCGGTTTATGTGCGTTAAGTTATACGGTGTTAAGTGGACTATTTCCGAGTGAAATCAGCTTGTTTTTAACCATGATGCTGAGCTTATTATTGACGGGTGCTTTTCACGAAGATGGGTTAACCGACATGGTCGATGGTATTGGTGGTGGTATGACCACGGAACGTCGACTATTAATCATGAAAGATAGTCGTATTGGAACCTACGGGGCAACGGCATTGATTATGGCATTGTTGGGAAAATATTTATTCCTTTTTACCCTGCTACAACAGATGTCATTAGTTCCCGTCTGGTTACTTGGCTACAGCTTAAGCCGAGCGATAGCGGCGAGCTTTATTTATGATCTACCTTATGTCAGCGAGCCTGATAGCAGTAAAAGTAAGCCGCTAGCCCGCAAACAAAGTCGTAGTGAGTTAGTGATCTTACTGATTACTGGAGCATTGCCTGCATTCTGGTTTAGTATCGAAGTGATGGTTGGCTTGTTTTTACTTGTCGGGCTATTCCGAGTGAGTTTTAAGGCTTGGCTGATTAAACGGCTTGGCGGATTTACTGGCGATTGTTTAGGGGCGGCGCAACAGATTATGGAGTTAGCGATTTATCTATTGTTGATCGCTTATTGGCAGCAAGGTATTCAAGTGTTAGGAAGTGTACCGTGGCTATTCAACTGATCTTAGGTGGAGCAAGAAGTGGCAAGTCTCATTATGCAGAGCAGCAAGCTCAGTTGTGGCTTGCAGAGCATCCATCCTCTCAACTTCATTATGTGGCAACGGCAACCGCCTGTGATTTGGAGATGCAAGCACGTATCGCGCATCATCAGCAGCAACGTGGTCAAGGTTGGCAAGAACATGAAGAACCTCTCGCTCTGGCTCAATTATTCACCCAGTTTAGTGAGCATGATATTGTGCTGGTTGATTGCCTGACTTTATGGCTTAACAATGTTATTTATAATGCTGGACAGGCACTCAACAAGCAACAAATAGAACAGCAAGTCGAACAACTCCAAACCTCGCTTACACAGAGTAAAGCTAAGATTATACTGGTTTCCAATGAGGTCGGGATGGGCATTGTACCACTAGGTGAAGTCTCACGTTTATTTGTCGATTATGCAGGCTGGATGAATCAAGCCATAGCGAAAGTTGCCCAGCGAGTGGTTTTTATCTGTGCCGGGCTACCTTTAATATTAAAGGATGAGTGATGTATTCTATTTATCTTCTTCGTCATGGAAATACGCTTGGGCCAGCTGCATTAAATGGCCGTACCGACGTTGGAGTGGCAGATAAAACACAGCAATTGATGGCTAAACAGCTTGAGTCTTTACCCTTTACAACGGTGGTAACATCACCTTTGCGTCGCTGTGCTGATTTATCGGTACAACTTAAAGCTCTACGGCCAGAGTTGAAGGTGATAATTGAGCCGGCATTTCAAGAACTTGACTTCGGTGAATTTGATGGGCGAACTTTTGATGAGTTATCTCAGCAATGGCCTTTATTAGAAGCATTCTGGCTAGATCCAGCACAGCATATACTGCCTGGTGCCGAGCCGTTATCACAGGCTTATCATCGAGTCAGTCACGCTTGGCAATGGTGGGTGAATCAATGTAATGAGAATTGCTTGATGATTCTGCATGGGGGCACGATACGTTTATTATTGGCGAATATTTTGCAGGTTAATTGGCAAAATCCACGTTGGTATTCTTCATTATCGATTGCCAATCAATCGATCACTCAACTCACGGTTTTCCCTGGTGAGCCACCGCTGGTGAAGGTCAACAATATTGGTGTAGCATTATCCGCGAATAGGCATCATCGCTGAGTTTCAGACATAATTTTTCGCCGTAGAAACGAAGGTAGTGATAGAGTCTTAGCTTAAGTTAGTGATAGAATTCGCGCGGTTGAATTGCTCGTATTAATAATTTATAAATCTATGAATAAATGGCTTTTATCTTGATAAGTGCGATCCTCTCAACATAAATTGGCTGAACATTTCTTTACCATACCGCTGTGTAATAAAGGAGTAGCACATGACGAAGTCCCTCTTTCGCCAATCTTTTCTTTCCGACAGTCTTGATCTTGAACAGCCAGTTTTACGTGGTGCATTGACGCTTGATTCTGGAGTGACAATTAAGTTACATGGGCGCGGTTTAGTTGAAGTTGTGCCTGCGCGGAGCGATGCACAAACGAAACATCTTATTGTTTCTTGTGGGATTCATGGTAATGAAACCGCGCCAATGGAGTTAGTTGATAAACTGTTAGACGATCTGATCAGTGGTTTTCAACCGGTCAACGAACACTGTTTATTTATTCTTGCGCATCCAGAAGCCGCTCAGAGGCAGGCCCGTTTTATTGAAGAGAATTTAAACCGTTTGTTTGATGATAGACCGCACCCTAAAACGCAAGAAAGCGCGCTTGCGGAACGTTTAAAGGCAACGGTAGCTGACTTTTATGCTGGGACAAAGCCAGAGCAGCGCTGGCATTTGGATCTACATTGTGCGATTCGAGGCTCTAAACACTATTCTTTTGCGGTGAGTCCTAAAACTCGCCACCCTGTACGTAGCCGAGCATTGATGGGCTTTATTGAACAAGCACATATTGAAGCGGTGATGCTTTCTAATGCACCATCGAGTACGTTTAGCTGGTTTAGTGCAGATTATTTTGCGGCACAAGCAATGACCATTGAACTAGGTCAAGTGGCTCAATGGGGAGAAAATGATCTTTCTCGCTTGGTGGCTTTTGAGCTTGCGCTGCGTGATCTTGTTGCAAGAGAGCGGCCTGAGCATTTACCTAAAAAGCCGGTCATATACCGTGTGAGTCGAACCATTGTTCGTTTGCATGATGATTTTGATTTTCGGTTTGGCGAAGAGATTGAAAATTTTACTGCCTTTATGCACGGTGAAGTTTTTGGTCACGATGGCGATAAACCGTTGATGGCGAAAAACGAAGGCGAAGCGATCGTTTTCCCTAATCGTTACGTTGCTATTGGTCAGCGAGCGGCTTTGATGGTGTGCAAAGTCGATACCCGTTATGAAGAGGATCAATTAGTTTACGACTAAGCAAATGTCTTGAGCTTGACTCTTGATGACGGTAAGGTTAACCCATTCTCGTCAAAGCCTTTGATCTTTCAATGCAATTTAGTCAGCTCATCCAACAAAAACAGCGTCGTTGGTACCATGCTTTATGGTTGATGCTATGTGCCTTAATATTCAGTAGCGCCGTTTATACGATGGTGGGTGAGGTTTGGATTTGGCCATTGGCTTCCCATACGCCGTTAGAGCAACAGCTCGTTGTTGAGTTAAGATTACCGCGCTTATTGGCTGTTATTTTGATAGGTGGTGCATTAGCGCTATCGGGGGCTACTTTACAAGTTTTACTCGGGAATGTGCTGGCAGAACCGGGCATTCTGGGCATTTCGGGCGGCGCGAGTGTCGCCATGGTTGTGGTACTCTTCTTTTTCCCCTTGCTAGCGACGCCGCCGGTATTCATGGTTGCCGCCGTTATCGGCTGTTTGCTGTTTACTTTATTGCTTGTCATGCTGGCTAAAACTACCCATTTAACGACAACACGTTTGCTCTTGGTTGGGGTTGCGCTTGGCATTTTGTCGGGGGCAGTCGTCACGTGGGCTTTTTATTTTAGTGATAACTTAAGTTTAAGGCAGTTAATGTATTGGTTGATGGGCAGTGTCAGTGGTGTCAGCTGGTATCAGCATAGTTTGTCATTATTTGCATTACCTGTGATGGCATGGTTAATGTTACAAGGACATCAGTTAGATAAACTGATGTTAGGTGAAAGTCATGCCAAGCAGTTAGGTATAGATGTGCTGGCGCTACGCTGGAAACTGATTTTTGCTGTGGCTATGTTAGTGGGAGTCAGTGTTGCGCTTGGCGGTGTGATTGGTTTTGTCGGTTTAGTCGTCCCTCACTTATTACGGTTACTCTTGGGGAGTGAAAATCGGATGCTGCTCCCCCTTGCTGCAATTGGAGGCGCATTATTACTGGTCTTGGCCGATATGCTAGCGCGTATGATACTAGGGGGGGCAGAACTACCGCTCGGGGTCGTCACAACCACACTTGGTGCGCCGATTTTTATCTGGATGCTAATCAAAAACCATGATTCAAATTAATAGCTTACAAGTAGGAATGCGTTTGCTTCCGCTCTCTTTTCAATGTGAAAGAGGAGAGGTCTTACATATAATAGGGCCGAATGGCAGTGGTAAAAGTACTTTACTGGCAGCATTAGCGGGAATGTTAGAAAGCCAAGGAGAAGTGCTATTTGATGATACACCGCTTTCTCAATTCTCTCTTTCTGAGCTTGCATTACAGCGTGCCTATCTGTCACAAAGTGACAAACCGGCTTTTAATTTGGATGTTTTTCAATATCTAGCTTTGTCTCTTCCACAAGGAAAGCACCATCAGGATCCCGAGGTGGTGACGGCATTGAATGAAATCTGCAACTTATTAAATTTAGCTGATAAGCTTCACCGCACCATTCACTGTTTATCCGGTGGAGAGTGGCAGCGCGTTCGTCTGGCTGGGAGCTGTTTACAGATCTGGCCTACGCTCAATGTTAGTGGTCAGCTATTGATTCTCGATGAACCGGGTGCTCCACTGGATATTGCTCAGGAGCAGCTACTCTATGCCCTGATTCAGCGGATAGCGGATCAAGGGGTTACTGTTGTGATGGCAAACCATGATTTGAATCGCTCCCTTCAACATGCTGATAAGGTGTTAATGTTAGATAAAGGCATTATGCATGCCTTCGGCCCTGCTCATGAGGTTTTGACCGAAAATAACCTCACCGATGTTTTTCAAACACAGGTTAAGCGGGTCGAGTGGCAAGGTCGCTACTATCTTCTATTTGATTGAGATTGATGTATTTGACTGAGATTGATGTATTTGACTGAGATTGGTGCATTCAGCCCATTTATTGGGCAGGCGAAGAAATCCATTGCCAATGATTTAAATATATTTCTTTATTTATCAATCTATTATTGATTTTTAGCAATATTGGCATACTAATCGCTTTACTCTTATTGATACATTCTCGTTCTTGTTAGGCTTTTATTGCCATCTCTGCCACCTTGCTCTCGGGGTGGCTTTTTTTATGCAACGATGATGGCGGTTATGACGACCCACGGGGATTGATACACACTTTGCAACATTTTGTAAGATAACTGTGAATTATGACGATTGATCATTTTTTGAATCATGTTCATAATTTATATCGTATTCACAACATTAATCATTATGACAACTTCCGAAAGAAAGCAACGAGAGCGACAAGAAAGGGAACATCTCTTCTTAAAGGCCGCAGGTAAAATGATCGAAAGGTGTGGTTTTTTAAACTTACACATGGCGAAGCTTGCAAAGCAATGTCAGTATGCAACGGGGACCTTGTATCAACATTTTAGTTCAAGAGAGGACTTGCTGGCAGCCATTGTGGCAGAGCAAGTAGCTTGGCGATTAGACGTTTTTGAGTGCATTGCGTCTATGCCGCTAAATAGTCGAGATAAGATGTTAGCACTTACGATTGCGGATCGATTATTTCAGCAGAAAAACCCTCAACATGCTAAGTTAGAACAGTACGTTTTTACCGAAGCGGTTTGGGAAAATGTGTCGCACAATCAACGCCAGAAAATTTTTAGCTGCTGCAAGCCGATCGGCGATGTGGTCAGTCACATTGCGCAAGAGGCATTGAACCGTGGTGAGTTACCCGATCATGGTTATTCAGCGATGGATATATCACTGGCACCTTGGGCCCTATGTCAAGGGCACTACGTTTTAGCCAATGCTCATGGTCTCTTAGAATCATTATCGGTAGCGCCCGATTCTATGCAGTTGTATCGCAATATCACGATGCTATTGAATGGGATGCAATGGCAGCCCTTATTATCATTGGAAGATAAAGTTATTTTAAGCAAAGTTACTGAGTTAAAAGCGGAATTAGAAAAAAAGGCTCTATTTCGTTAGTTTTTATTCTCTCTATTTTTAGGATCAACCAGCAAGGAGTTTTCATGTTAAAACGCATGATCCTGATGTTAATCGTCAGTACGCTGATTTTTGGGGGCATTTTTGCCTACAAAGCTGTCGGCAACCATTTTATGAATCAATTTTTCGATAATATGCCGATTCCTCCAGTCACTGTGACGGCAAGTGAAGTAACAACTGACCAATGGCAACCTTTTGTTAGTGCCATCGGTAGCTTTGCTGCCATTCACAGTACCGAGCTGACGACGGAGGCGAGTGGGATAATTAATGGTATCTATTTTGATAATGGGACGCGTATCAAAAAAGGCACGTTATTGGTGACACTGGATGATTCCGTTGATAAAGCCGAATTAAAACGGCTACAAGCGGTGGAAGATCTCGCTAAGTTAGAACTCACTCGTTACCAGCGTTTGTATCGAGAAAAAAATGTATCCGAGTCAGAATTACGGTTACGTGAAAGTGAAGCCAAGCAAGCGGCTGCGGCAGTAGAAAGCCAGCAAGCACGGATTGCGCAAAAAACGATTCGTGCGCCTTTTGATGGTGTGGCAGGGATTCGCCAAGTCAGCTTAGGACAACTATTATCGCCTGGCAATACGGTGGTTTCATTGCAATCTTTTGCGCCAATCTACCTTAATTTTACCTTACCAGAACAGCAGTTACCCAATATCGAATTAGGGGAAAGTGTTCAAGTTGGTGTTGATTCTGTACCTGAGCAAACCTTTGTGGGACGAATAACAGCTATTGCTCCGTCAATACGAGAAGCAAGCCGGAGTATTGAAGTTCAAGCTACGCTAGAGAACCAAGATTTAGCATTACGCCCTGGGATGTTTGCACGAGTACAACTCAATACTGGGGAGCCTATGACGGTGAGTTTAGTTCCGCAAACAGCGATTCAATTTAACCCTTATGGCAACTCGGTTTTTGTCATTGAGCAGCAAGATGACACGCTTAAGGTTCAACAGCGATTTGTACAAACGGGTGAGCGTCGAGGCGATTTGATCGTGATTGAAAAAGGGCTAGAGGTCGGGGAGCGTATCGTCACTTCTGGTTTATTGAAATTACGTAATGGTGCTCAAATTATTATTAGTGATAATGCTCGAGTTCAGCCAAGTGCTGATGTTGCGCCATCACCCGACAATCAGTAGGAGTCTTCATGCGTTTTACTGATAAGTTTATTCAAAAACCGATCCTGTCTTCGGTGGTGAGTTTATTCATCATTCTTTTGGGCCTACGTGCCATTATGGATATGAATGTCCGCCAATTTCCTGAGATCCAAAATGCGGTGATCAGCGTTAGTACTACTTATGTTGGTGCTGACGCAGACTTAATTCAAGGGTTTATAACCACGCCGTTAGAACGTGAAATTGCTGCTGCCGAAGGGATTGATTACCTCGTTTCCACTTCTGTGGCGGGCAATAGTACCATTGAAGCGTACTTACGGCTCGACTATGATCCGAATGAAGCGTTGACGCAAATTGCCGCGCAGGTGAATAAAGTTCGTTCTGAGCTACCAGAAAATGCTCGTGAGCCGGTTGTTACTTTGCAAGTCGGTGAGAGTGTTGCTGCGATGTACTTATCCTTCTATTCACAAGTGCTGGGGGATAACCAAATCACTGACTACTTAGTCCGAGTGGTCGAGCCGCAATTATCGACATTACCCGGGGTTCAGCGAGCTGAAATTCTTGGGGCACGCACCTTTGCAATGCGTATTTGGTTAGATTCGGTCAAAATGGCGGCATATGGATTGACCGGAAGTGATGTTGCTGCAGCACTAAATAATAATAATGTGCTAGCCGCACTCGGGCGAACCAAAGGTCAAATGGTCGCCATTGACTTGACGGCAGCGACTGATTTACGCGATGCCGAAGGATTTAAAAAATTAGTTGTTGGCAGTGATGGACAAAGTGTTATCCGCTTAGAAGATGTGGCTGATGTTGAACTTGGCGCAGAAAGTTATGAAAGTTCGGTCAGTTTCAATGGGTTAGCGGCAACGTTCATTGGGGTGGAGGTGTCTCCTGACGCAAACGCTTTAGATGTTATTGAATTAGTTCGTCAAGTGTGGGACCGAGATATTATTCCACAGCTCCCACAAGGTTTGTCTGCCTATATCGCTTACGATTCCACTGAGTATATTGAAAATGCGATTGATGAGGTTGTGATCTCCATTGTTTTGGCGCTTGCTATCGTAGTGTTGGTCATTTATGCCTTCCTCGGCTCGATTCGCTCAGTGATTATTCCGGCCGTTGCGATTCCGGTTTCCTTAGTCGGTACCTTTTTCCTCATGTGGTTACTGGGTTTTTCCATTAACCTACTGACATTACTTGCTATGGTACTGGCGATTGGCGTCGTCGTGGACGATGCCATTATTATGCTGGAAAATATCCATCGCCACATTGAAGAAGGGAAGAGTCGTAAAGAAGCGGCCATTCAGGGGGCACGTGAACTTGCGTGGCCAATCATTACGATGTCGACCACGTTGGTGGCGGTATTCTTACCGATAGGTTTTGTCGGAGGCCTAACGGGAGTTTTGTTTGTTGAGTTTGCCTTTACTTTAGCGGCATCGGTCATTTTATCTGGAATTGTTGCTTTAACATTGTCTCCGGTTATGTGTGCCTATATTCTCAAGCCTCACGATACCAATCATGAAAAAGAGAAGTCGTTAGAGCAATGGCTGGATAAACAGTTTGATCGTCTTCACCACGCTTATCAACGCACATTGCATAGTTTGCTTGACACTAAGAGTGTCATACTCACCTTTGGTGCAATTGTGCTTGTTTCTTGTTATTTCTTATTTGTCACCAGCTCCTCGGAATTAGAGCCCGCCGAAGATCAAGGGTTTATCTTTTCGATTTTAGAAAGTGACAGCTACCACACGTTGGATGCGTTGAGTCAAGCAACCGGAGAGCTAAACCAGTTAGTTGATCACGTTGAGGAGATAGAAAATGTCTTTATCATTAATGGGATGGGGGGAACCAATACCGCGATTGCTGGGATCGTCTTAGCCCCGTGGGAAAGAAGGGAACGAGATACTCATACGGTGTTAGAGAAGGATATTCAACCATTCCTTGCTCAACAACCCGCACTCAATAGTTTTGCATTAGTGCCACCTTCATTGCCTTCTCCTGGTGGAGGTACTCCCGTTGAATTTATTATTGGCTCTACTCAGCCTTTTGAAGCGCTACAAGAAGTTGTCCAAGAAATTCTAGGTCGAGCAATGGCCAGTGGGCGGTTTATTTTTGTCGATAGTGATTTAAAAATTAATCGTCCGCGACAAACGGTTGAGGTTGATCGTGAAAAAGCGGCCTTAATGGGCGTTTCCATGCAGCAAATTGCCGCCGATTTAGGCAGTTTATTGTCAGGTGCTGATACCGGACGCTTCTCACTCGATAATCGTTCTTACCGAGTTATTCCACAAATAGAGCGTAAAGAACGTTTGAATCCGGATCAACTGACTAACTATTACACGCGAAATAAACAGGGTGAATTGGTACCACTGTCGGCGTTAGTGACCTTAACGGAATCGGTGCAGCCGCAAGCGCTACGAGGATTTCAACAACTCAATGCAGTAAAAATCTCTGGTGTTCCTCGTCCTGGCGTACCTCTGGGAGAAGCGTTGGGTATCCTCGATAGTATATCTGCTGAAGTGTTACCTGCCGGATTTAGTGTCGATTATGCTGGGCAATCACGACAGTATAAAAGTGAAGGCCAGCAGCTTGTTGTTACCTTCTTTTTTGCTCTGATCGTGATTTTCTTGATTTTAGCAGCGCAGTTTGAATCATTTAAAAACGCCATTATTATCATGGTCACCGTGCCAATGAGCGTGTGTGGGGCATTGATTTTTATCAGTCTAGGGTTCACGAGTATCAATATATATACTCAGGTGGGGCTGTTAACTCTCGTGGGGCTGATTGCTAAACACGGTATTTTGATTGTTGAATTTGCCAATCAGCTGCAGTTGGAAGGTCGAAGTAAGCGAGAGGCGGTCGAACAAGCGACGGCGATTCGTTTGCGACCGATTCTAATGACCACGGCCGCAACAGTACTTGCGATGATTCCGCTGCTTATTGCCACCGGTGCGGGAGCAGGCTCTCGTTATGCCATGGGGCTGGTAATTGCCAGTGGCATGACCATCGGTACTCTATTTACCTTGTTTGTTGTGCCTGCAATGTATCTATTATTGGCAAAAGATATCAATCAGCACGGTGAGCGTTTAGTCGTACAAGACTAACAACGGCTCACTTGAGTCAATACGATGGCCGCTTCATTTTGATGCGGCCATTTTTGTATAATGAGCGAGAGGAGCATCGCTATAAAATCCCAAGCGGTAATCTACCATCTTGTTGGGATATGTTGTGGTTAAAGGCGAAGAGTATGTTTGTAGTTATTGGGTGAGCGAGACGAGATCGGCTGGGCGGTAATAAACCGATTTAAGTACTTTACCTTGGCGAATAGTTTTCCCTTCCATCACCACATCTTCAGCACATTTGGCAATAATATAGTCGCCCTTTGGGACGGCCATCAGTTTAATGCCTTGTTTGGCATAGAATTCAACTGTATCGGCAAATTCTTGTTCATTACGGCAGACTTTGCTCATATTTGAACTATGAACTTCATCCCAACAAGGAAGAAAATTGATGCCACGGTTCGCCGCAACATTGAGCAGTAAATCAATCAGATAACTAATGGCAATATTATCATTTATCTGCGTATGACCAAGGTGGACGAGACGCCCCATTAAGACATAGATGCTATCGACAATAGCATCGGCTTGCTCGACTTTATTATCCGCTTCGGCAAGTTCTGTTAGTTCTTCAATCGCTAACGAGGTATGTAACGTATCGGCTTGTGCATCTAAGCTAGCGGGGTCGGCCACTGGTAGGTCAAACGTACTACGAAATTCATGAATATCGTGATAAAGGTGGTGATAAATCTCTTGAGTCAGCTTAGATAAGTACATGTTCTGATCCATATTATAAAAATAAAAAATACGCTAACGGGCTTGCTTTATGGACGAGAGACATCAGCAAGCATAGTGATGACCTTGAATCGATAAGACAATCCGCTCAATGCTAGATAAAGAGTATTGAGCGGCGTAGGTATGAAAAGGTCATCAGTAGCGCAAGTCGCTGTATCTGCCATTCCTAAGTGGTAACTAGAACACAAAAGAATGGTCGGATAAAAGTTTAGGCGCGTTTGGGGCTGTTTTTTGACCGGTAAAGCTTAGTTAGTTTATAGGTAAAGCTTAGCTAGCTCTGCCGGCTCGATCTCTTTTCCTTCAAGATTCGCATTCCAGTTCGTACCGATGAGAACACCATCTTCGGCTAAAGTGATCAACCAATCTTCAACAAAAATATCGAGCGGAATTTCTAATACTTCAAAATCGGCCCATTCTTCTACATTATGCAATTGTGCATCTTCTTTACTCGACCAGAAAGGCATCACTTCGCTGTCTTCGAATTCGGTTGATTCACAAGAGAGCCAGCCTTCTTCGTTACGTAGCCCCCAAACCAATTGATTTTCTTGCGATTGATTGATGAAAAGATCTAGGTTAGCTTGCACATCTGCCGTTAATTTGCTCATTTTATTCTCTCACTAAGAATGACGCGGCTAGGGTAGCATTTTCAAGGGTCAAATCCCATTAAGTTTTATGCTGATTACCGTTGATATTTTAGCGAAATAGAAAGGGAAAAAGTGCTTTACGCTGCTGATCGGTGAGTTGGGAAACCCGCTCAATATTAATCTCAGGAATCAACTCCGGGTTTGGATAATGCTTGAGGACTTTTTCTAGACTTTCTTCACGAATCAGGTGAAAAATAGGATAAGGCGAACGGTTGGTGAGGTTCTCGTCATCGTTAGGTTGCGTACCGGCAAAACAGTAGTCTGGGTGAAAGGTGGCAACTTGGAAAATACCTTCCCAATCTTGTTGGCGGATCAGTGCTTCAATCCAATCAATGTAAAAGTTGTAGTCCGTAAAATCGGCCAGTAAGTGAGGAACAACTACCAACGTCGTTTCTAACTCTTCGGGGTCTTTGGTATCGAGCTCAAGGAGTTGATCCAAAATATCTTGCAAAAGAGCTTCTTCGCTTTGCGCTTGGCTGACGTGAATTTTGATTTGCTTATTGCGTTGTGGTTTGGCTGCGAAAGGGCAAAGGTTTAGCCCGATCACGACATCGTTCAGCCATTGATTAACTTTTTGAGTGATGGTTTGTTGGTTGGTCGTTGAGTTCATTGGGCTGCGTTTATTATTTGTCTAGAGTGTGATTCTAGCATGTTAATGGACGGATTTATAAGTTGAAGAAGGCGGTATTTCTTGTGAGCGGGTATGCTGATGGCTGAGTGTCCAACATAAGCTAAAGAGTACACCGTAGATAATTGAGCCGCCAAGTGTCACTATTTTCCAGCCCCCATGTTGCCAGCAATAGAGCAGATAGAAACCACCTAAACTGCCCCCCACATAGTAGTGGACGAGATACAAAGCTGTCGCGGTCGCTTTTGCTTGGGGAGCTTTTTGACTAACCCAAGCATAGGCGAGCGTATGAGTAAAAAAGGCCCCAAAACTAATCAAAATTAACCCTAAAAGCATAAATAGAATCGATTCAATGTTAGCCAACCACATGCCAAGCATGCTCAATATGCCTCCCAGAGCCATACCGATGACGGCGTCAAGCCGTTGCGTCCAATGGCTGGTTAATTTAGAGCTGAGCGTGCCAGCTAAATAACAGAGGAAAATGAAAGAAGCTAAGCCAATAGGAAGTGCGTAAGGTTCTGCAACTAAGCGAAAACCCATGACTGAGTACAGATTTACAAACAGTGCGAAATTGGTGGCACCAATCAGCATGGCTAGCCAAAGCGTTCGATTGGTTAAATGCCGAATCATGGCTTTATTATGATGAAAAAACATCCCTCTTTGAGGCGTGAAATGTTGCTGTTTAGGAAGAAGGATAAAAACAAGTACCGCGCCACATAACGTAAAGAGCGCCATGGTGATGACGGCTGTTTGCCAACCTAATGCATCGGTGAGTAGCCCTCCGGCAATGCGTCCGCAGATCCCGCCCAGAGAGTTTGCGGCAATGTAGCCACCAATCGCTTTATTAAAGGCTTGGGGGGAGAGTTCTTCTACCATATAAGCTACCGCAACCGAAGCAAATGCCGCTAATGCAATTCCCATTAGTGCTCGGGTTAAGACCAAAACCCATAAGTGATCGCTGATCAACATCAGCAATCCAATCAATGGCATAGCAAATAGCCCAAATAACATGACTTGGCGGCGTCCAATAGATTCGGAGCCAATGGCCCAAGGGACTAAACTGATTGAGAGAGCCAGCGTCGATGCGGCGAATAACCAATTAATCTGTGTTTCAGAAACCATAAAATGGTGCGCTAAATAGGGTAGCATCGGCTGAAAAAGGTATAAATTACAAAAAACTAAAAAAGACCCAAATGCTAAAGCGAAGGTGACTTGCCGATATTGTGGGCTGTGTAGTTCAATCATAGAGACTTACCCAAGTGGAGTGTAGTGGTTGATGTGATCAAAGTAACAGCCTTCTTTTAATTAATAAAATATATTAAAATTATCGTTGTAATATATTTGGTTAATGGTTAATGGTTAATGGTTAATGGTTAATGGTTAATGGAAACTCGTCATCTAAAACATTTTTTAGCTGTGGCTAAGTGGCAAAATTTTACTTATGCCGCGCAGCAGTTACATATCGCGCAGCCAGCACTGAGTATTTCAATTAAGAAATTTGAGCAGCAACTTGGGGTGACCCTCTTTAAGCGCGATGATCGTAAAATTACGCTAACCCATGAAGGGCAAGTTTTACTGGAACATGCCAAGCGAATTGATAGGCAAATCGAAGATGCTCAACTTGCCATTGATGAGCTAAAAGGTTTGGTGAAAGGAGAGGTTCGTCTTGGCGCTCCCAGTATGATGGGTAGCTATTTTTTCCCGCAAATTGTTATGGCGTTTAAAAGCCATTTTCCACAACTGAAGATGACGGTGATTGATGCGGGAACTCAATCGATTCGGAAAATGTTATTGTCTGGTGAGTTGGATATTGGGGTGATTTTAAATCAGGATGTGCCGGATGATTTGGAGGTTGATCCGTTACTTTCTTCCCAAATGGTCGCAGTGGTGGGCCCTGAGCATGAGTTGGCAGAACAGAGTGTGATTGATTTTCAGCAATTTTTTTCGCATGAATTAGTGATGTTTAAACCGGGATATTTTCATCGTGAATTTATTGATCATATCTGTAAAAAATATCAGCATACAGCGAATATTTCTTTTGAAACCAATCTATTACCCATGATTCTTAGTATTGTTAAGCATGAATATGCGATTACCGCCTTGCTTGAATTAGTGACAGATAATGAACCTGAAGTCAGGGCGGTTCCTTTTCATCCTCCGTTGTGGCTCGATCTTGCGCTGGCATGGCGTAAAGATGCTTATCTCTCTAATGCGGATAGAACCTTTATCGAGTTCGTCAAACAGTATGTCTAATCGTTTAGCTTTTATTGTGGTAGAGGCGTTCAAAATTACTCGCATTCCATCCGATCATGAGCCGATCGGCAATTTTCAAAACAGGAACGCTGCGAGCCCCTAAAGCATCCAGTTCTTTTCGACCACGTTCCATTTTCGCATTACATAAGCGATATTTTATCCCTTTTGTATCTAAATATTGCTGGGCACTTTTACAGTGAGGGCATTTATCTTTCACATAAAGGACAATACGTTTCATAATCAAGCTCAATGACAGAAAGAGAGCGAGTTTAGCGTTTGAACCGTAGTGATGCAATCGGCGGTGAATCGTTTTTCTCTTTTCGCTAGGGTTTGATTATTTTTAGCCGAGCACATTAATAAACTCAGTTACAGGCCATCAGGTGGATTATGCATTAGCTCTTTTTCTGTCAAAAGCATCGTAACAAGCAGATTTTGAAGTTATTTCCCTGTACACTGAGGTCAACAAATTCTAGTGTTAAATAATAGGAAATTAAGCCATTAATGTCGCTCTAATGAAGAAGTCCTCAAGCTAAAATGAATTGAGCCGATAAAGTCATTAGAGTATTTGCATGGTCAATATGAAGTAAGGGGGCAATATGGATTTTGATTTCTATCTACCCTGTCAGCCTGAGTGGCTTTGTAAGCCTTTCATCGCAATTTTTAGCCTATTGTTATTGATTGGTTTGGCCCTATTTATCCGAATTGGCTATCGAGAATACCTAAAGATTCAACGAGCCAAAAGCGTCAAGCGTCAACGTCGTGTCCATTATCGTGACCGTAAAGGCGGCAAAAATGGTCGACCGACTAACATCAAAAAATAACATTAAGAGAGATTATCGAGCAACGTTTGATACTTTTTCTCTAGTGCATGATTTCCTGCCCGCTGTTCTAATTCAATTAATAATTGTAATGATGCTTTTTGATAGCCATATCGTTGATGTAGCTGCATTAAATGGATACGCGCCGAGTTAAATTCGTTGTCATCCATTTGTAGCTTAGCCAATTGGAGTAGCGAATTTATTCGCGTGGGATCGTGTTCCAAGGCGCGTTTAAAATATTGTTTAGCTTTGAGCGCATCATTAGCTTTTAGGGCACAGAATGCCGCGTTTTCGTAACTCGCAGGGATCAAATAGTAATAAGGTTGCTCTACTGCGCGTATAAAAAACTGATCCGCTTTTGCGTAGTCTCCTTCTTTGCATAAAAATGTTCCGTAATTATTGAGCACGTTACCATTGTGGGGGTTATCGCGCAGTGCTTGTTGATACAAGCGCGCCGCTGATTTTTTTTCACCAACGGTTTCAAAGTAATGTGCCATAGACAGTTGAGAGCGATAGTAGTGAGGAGCGTGTTGCAGGGCGATTTCTAAATTTTGACGAGCTTTGACTCTACTACCGTTTTCTAAATAGCCAAGTCCAAGTTCGATGCGTGATTCTGCCATTTCAATTGGCGTACTGAGCGATTCCGCTTGTTCTTGTTCAGTAATGGTCACGCAGCCCATTAGCCCTATTGATAGAGTTAATGCTGACAGGTATTTCATGGCGTTGCTCCTTAAGACTCAAACCGAAGCTTGGTATATAAGCCATGATAGATAAATCGAACCAAGCAAGAATAGCGTAAGAAAAACAATGCGAGCCAGTTGGCAATCTTAGTGTATCCAAAGCGTGAGGCGCTGCTTTGGATACGATTGATGGAGGCTAGTCGTCTCTAGTAAATCGATCTTCACTAAAGTGTTCGAGATCGTAGGGAGTTTGTTGATATACGCAGTAGTTGAGCCAGTTAGAAAATAATAAATGTCCATGGCTACGCCAACTTGCTCTCGGCTGATTATCTGGATTGTCGTTAGGGTAATAATTAATTGGGATAGGGGGCTGTAGCCCTTCAGCTAAATCTCGCACATATTCTTGATGGAGTGTGTCGGCATCATACTCGGGGTGGCCAGTGACAAATACATGGCGTTTATCTTTTGTTGTTGCTAAGTAGACGCCCGCCATCTCAGACGTGGCGAGAAGGTCTAAATCTGTCTGTTGTGCTAGGTAATCCGCATCAAAATCAGCGTAGCGAGAATGTGGAGCAAGGAATGTATCATCAAACCCGCGTAATAGGGGATGAAAGGATTGATGGATATTGTGGTAATAAACCCCAGACAGTTTTTCAGGTCGAGTCTGTTTGGGCAGGTTATAAAGTAGCTTGAGTGCGGCTTGAGCAGCCCAACAAACATATAAGGTAGAGGTTACATGCTCTTTGGCCCATGCCATGATGCGTTGTAGATGGTTCCAGTAAGCAACGTCTTCAAACTGTACTAAACCTAAAGGTGCACCGGTAATGATTAAACCGTCAAAATTACGATGTTGAACCTTATCAAATTGACGGTAAAAAGCGTTAAGATGTTCTTCGGGGGTATTTTTACTGGGCCGATCATCAATCCGCAATAACTCAATATCGACTTGAAGCGGAGAGTTAGATAATAGGCGCAAAAATTGAGTTTCGGTCTCGATCTTCTTCGGCATAAGGTTCAAGAGAAGAACTTTTAACGGTCGGATTTCTTGGGTTGAAGCGCGAGATTCAGCCATGATAAAGATATTCTCTTTGCGTAAAACATCAGTAGCTGGTAGTTGATCGGGAATTTTAATTGGCACGACATTCTCCCTGATTTTTTGTGGACGTCTATACTTCTAGACTTATAGCGTAGTTGTTGGAAAAAGTCGAGAGTAAAATATTGGTCTTAATTTAATGTATACCCCAATCACTTGGAGTTGTAGGTAGGCGACAAGTGCGTGAACCTCCATGAGCATAGACAGGCGATGTGATTGGGGTGAACGAACGTAGCCAATACCCCTGCTAGGAAGGGCATAACTGGTTAACTATTTGCACTGCCAAGTGATTTGGATAAACAAATGGATGAATTCATGATGGCTTTATCGCTTATTTTGATTCGTGGACTTCCTGGATCAGGAAAATCAACGCTTGCTAAAACATTACCGGCAATACACATAGAAGCCGATATGTATTTTATCAATGAGCACGGTGACTATTGTTATCGCCCAGAAGCGCTATCTCAGGCTCATACGTGGTGTCAACAGCAGACGGAGTATTGGTTAGCACGGGGCGAGAGTGTTGTTGTCGCGAATACGTTTGTCCGCCAATGGGAGATGGATGCATACCGTCAGTTAGCTCAAAAGTATCAAGCTCTATTGGAGATTAAAGTATGCCGAGGGCAGTTTGATAATATTCATCATGTGGATACCGCCACTGTCGCTCGCATGCGTAAACAGTGGCAAGAATAGCGTTTAATCTCGATGCACGAGCGATCCTTTACCTGTACGTTTAAATTGCCACCAAGCTAGACACCCCCACCCTAGGGTTTGTAAGCAAAGCAGTGTCCATTGTGGAGCGATCTGTCGCCATTCTGCCCCCATTTGATTCAAAGCTAAAAAACCTTGAATCCCTGGTGTGCTGGGAAATAAATTCGCTAACCATGTGATAGGTTTAGGAAGCGCTTCAATTGGCCAAATAAAACCAGCCGAGAAAACTAATGGCAAGGAGCTGAATAAAACAATGACCGTGACCAGCTCTCGTCTTGGCGTTAATGCTCCAAGCCAAATACCAATGAAGCTGGCACTTAGGAGAAATGGAAATAACAAGCAAAGAAGATCAATCGGTTGTGCTAATGTATTAACGCCTAAACGGCTAAAGCTTGCACCAAAGTAATATAGGCTTAATAGATAATAACAGGCTGAAAAGAGAAGGCTACGTATGAGAATTAAGCGAAGCGGTGACACTCGGCTCCAATATCCGTTACCTTGCTTTTGCGTCCCGACCAGTAAGCCGACAGCCATGATCAGAGTTTGGTGCAAAATAAGTACAAAAACAGCTGGAACTACATAATCTATGTATCCCATACGAGGATTAAATGCCGGTTTTTGATTTGATTTTAGTGAGAAAACATGATCGAGAGCGATACTTAGTGGTTCCCCCTCGACGATTAGGCGGGAAATTTTGACTTTCGCAGCTAAAGTTCCTCCTGCTTGCGCTAAACCTTCAACGATCGTGCCATAGACCAGAAAATAGGCAGCATCTCCGGCGTAGGCTAGCGTTGGGCTTTTCCCAAGCAGTAAGTCTTTATAAAAGTGTTCAGGAATTACTAAAATTCCGCTGACATCACCATGTAGAAAAGCCAGTTTAGCGTCCTCAATAGAAGGATCGCGCTGAACAATACGCACTTGAGGTGTTGCGTCGACCATTCGTTCAAGTTGATAACTGGTTTGACTTTTATCCAAATTCACCACGGTGATGGGCAGCTCTCTTGGTGTTTGTTGGCTATAGGGAAGCGGATAGAGGAAGGAATAAAAGACAACCCCACCTAACATCGTTAGCATGACGACAGGATTCGTGAGTAGTGCTTTAAGCTCCGCTTTCAATAGTTTAAACAAGGTCATGTTCACCCCCTGATATGGTTTCTTTATTTTGATGTTTACGAATCAAGGCAAGGGTGAGCCATAGTGGAATAAAGTAGCCGATCATTGGAACTAAATGATGCAACGATTGAAGGGCAGTTAGCCCATAATTGACCTGTGAAAGCTGTACTTCAATATAGTGACTAATTGGTAATAAGTTTCGCCAAATTAAAGCAAGGCTATTCATATCTGAAGCTGGAAAAGTAACGCCCATGAAGGCAAAACTTGGTGCTGTGAACGCACCAGCAAAGCTCATCGCTCGTGCTGGATCGAGAGTCAGAAAATAAAAAAAGCAGCCCATGATAATACAGGTGATTACGGTAATCGCTTGAGCAAAAAAGATCACAGAGAGGCTACCGTGCATTGGCCATTGCATAAATCGATAAAAACAGACAAGAAAAATAATGCCCTGTAGTAGAAAAATAATTGCATAAGGAGTCAGGGTTGCGGTTAAACGTCGTAGCGGTCGATCCTCGAGCCAGTGGTGTAGACCATATTCTCTATAATTGGCGGTTAAGATCATAATAGTTAGAACGACAATAAAGATTTGCCATACAGCAGGCACGGCGGCTGAGACTAAAAATTGGGTATAATTATTGTTTTTATTAAATAACGGGGTCATTTGGGTTTGGACAGGAACAGCCCTTCCCATGGCACTTAGCGGTGTTTGATTACCATGAGCTAAGGTTTTTAGCCCTTCTATTTGTGCGTTAAGGGTTCCTTGAGCTTGAAGAATGGCTGAATTGATCAAACGTCCTACTAAGATGTATTGGCTAGTATAAAAAGAGGTTACTTTGGGCTGTTCTCCTCGATAAACTTTTTTATCAAACTGCGGCGGAATGATTACGTAGGCATAAATTTGACTAGTGATTAAATCATCCTTTGCTTGCGCAACGGTTTGATATTGGTGCGTAACGGCAAGGGTTGAAGATGCATCTAAATAGCGAGTCAGTTGACGTGAGAGCTGGCTTTGTGACAAGTCCACAACCCCCACCGGCAAATTGTGTAGCACTCCTTGTGAGAAAATCCACCACAGTAAGGCTCCGATGCATACCGGAACCCATGTTAAGCAAGAGAGTAGCCAATGATCATGGCGTAATAATTGCCATTGTGAAGGTAGATGATGCAGCATAGCTCAGAGCTCAACAGCGACAGTCATACCCATTCTTAAGCCTTCTACAGCCTGAGTCGGGCGAGCTTCAACTTCAAAGGTTCGTAGATCAAAACCTTGAGTGGCATCGGTAGAACGCCAAGTCGCAAAATCACCCATCGCGGCAATATGAGTGACTTTAAACTCAATGGATTGATTTAAAGCGGGAAGAAAGGCTTTGAATGTTTGCCCTTTTGCGAAATTTTGTAGTCGATCTTCCCGCACATTAAATACTGCCCAAGAATCTTGTGTATCAATGACGGTGACGACAGGAAAACCTTGTGGTGCTAACTCTCCATCATGCAGAAGTACCTGAGAAACTTCACCGTTAAACCAGCTTTCTATACGGGTATCTGCTGCATAGGCTTCAACTTCAGCAACGGCACCTGCTGCCATCCGCTCTTTTTCTAATGCCGCGAGAATGGTTTCTTTGCGCGCTCCTTCCTTAGCCATTTCGTACATTTGAAAGGCTGCGCTTTCTGTATGTTTAGCCGCTTGCCATTGAGTGTTTGCTTCATCACGTTTCTGCTCAGAAATCACCCCGTCTTTATAGAGGTTATTTACCCGTAGATAGGTCTTTTGGGCAAGGTCTGCGGCAGCTTTGGCCGTTAACCATTGATCACGTGCGGCATGAATTTGTTGGTTGCGGGATCCCTTTTCTGCTTCTTGAACTAAAGCTCCAGCGGCTTTTTGACCTGCTAAAGCTTGTTCAAGTTTCGCTTCAATTTCCGGGCTATGTAGCGTGAATATCAACTGTCCCTTTTTGACTTCATCCCCCTTACGAACAAATACCTGATCGATACGCCCAGGAACTTTTGATGAAATACTGTATTGTTGCGATTCAATTTGTCCCTGAATACGCATGGGCTGAGGCTGATAGGCCTGATAAAATTGGTAGCCGATCCAAGTGATAGCTGTGATGGTAGTGATAGTAAGAAGAGCCAATTTCACTGCTTTCATGATGGTTCCTTTTGTGAAGTCAGGTCTTGGGTAAATTGCATTGTTAGGGGGATAGCCATCTCTGTATAGTGTGAAAATGTGTTCATTTCACTAGAGAGGGCCAAGAGTTTACACAAGGAAATGAGATAATTAAATCCGGCGACAGCTTGTTGAGTACGGATGCTAGCGACATAGAGTTCAGCATCCACCACATCTAAAGAGGTGGCAAGACCTTGGTTAAAGGCCGACTGCCGAAGAATTAGATTTTCCCGTGCGAGGGATAAGCTAGAATCAAGGCCTTGTACTTCTTCGAGCGCTTGTTCTGCTTCCTTATAGGTTTTTTCAACCAAAACCGTAAGATCTTGTTTGGCTTGAGCGCGTAAAAAACGGACTTGTGAAACCGTGCTATTAGCCGCTTTTACCTGCTCACTTCGTCCGGTATTTTCAAGAAGAGGAATACTGACACCGATACCGACCATCCAATCTGGTTTCATTTGGCTAGCCAACGAGTCATCGTCATGTAAACTATAGTTGCCAAAGGCATAAACCTCTGGATAGTATTTACCTTTTTCTGCTTTAATCAAACTGCTGGCTTGCTTCTCTTTCGCCGCGAGTAATTGTAAGCCTGGGTAGGTAGACAACGTCTGTTCAACAAAGGCGGATAGTGGTGGTAAGCTCTGGTTGATAAAAAGCGGGCCACCCGGTTCAACAAGCTGATTTTCATTTAATATCTGAGTCAGTGCACTTTGAGCGATATCGAGATCTTTTTCTGCTTTTTTACGATCAATCATCGCTTTATCTAGCGAGGCTTCTGCTTGTAAGCGTTCAACGCGTGCAATTTGCCCCTGTTGCTCAAGTTTTAATGCATTGTTTCGGTGCTGGGTTAGGCCTTGCTCTACCGCCACTCGAGTTTTGAGCACCTCTTTTGCTAACACCACGCTATAGTAATATTTCGCTAAATCTTCATAACGAGCTTGTGTCACCATCGCCAGTTGACTTTGTGCTTCTTCTTTTTTCCCTTCAGCGGCAGTCTGTGCGGCATTAATTCGCCCTCCAGTAAAAATGGGCCATATTGCTCTAATGGAAGAGCTAAATATATCGCGTTCAGATAAATGAGTGGTTATCTTAGCAGGATTAATATTCGAGTTAGAAAGTAACCCCGCAATTATCGACGCCATTGAAGAATCTATCGTTGTATTCTCAATCAGCTGCTTGCCTGATACGGAAAGTTCTTTATCCAGCCGAGTGTAGGTGGCCCCTAGTGTAATACTAGGCAAATCAAGAGCACCTGACGCATTTTGCAAATATTGATAACGTTCAACATTGGCTCTTTCTGCGGCTAATGAATGGTTACTTTGCTGCAAAATTTCCCAAGCTTGCTGGAAGGAAATGGGGGCGGCCGATACTGATGAAATACCCAGTAATGAGCATATCAAGAGAGTGAGTGATTTTGGCTTCATCTTTCCGTTCAGAATTTGGTTTAGAGTTAATACTCTATACTATAGATTTTCTACTGGCTTGAGTAGTTTTTTGTTATGACCAAAATCAGGTTGCTGATTCGAAAACTCGAACCAGCAATGCGTTTATTTACTCATTTTATGAGAAATGGTAAGGGCATAAGAAATCGGCTCGCCATACAAGGTGTTTTGTCCCTTGCATTGTGGTCAACACATCCTTTCCTGACATTTGTGGGAACGCAAGCAAGACGCGTAAACTCTGGCTGTCTTCGGCTTCTAATTCATACGCTCGGACATGAGTAAACGTCGAAAGGAGATGCTCGTTTAGCATGTCTCGTGAAAGGCATATACCTAAAGCATCTTTTTCCATTTTTACTATCCTCCTGACAATGTAAGGGTGAGCTAACTACCATGATTTAATAATTATAATTTAGTCTAGAATGGTAATAACTTTTACGCCTTAGATGATTATATAGGGTAACAATCGGATTGGGTAAAAAATAAGCAAATCTTAGTGTGATCAACCGCAAGTTTTGAAGTGCAAATTTGCAAAAAATAGTTAATAGATTTATCAGTATTTTTCGTCCTTTTTATTTATTTTATTCCTTTAAATCATTATGTTAAAAATGATGATTTTCAATGAATGTTCTTTCATGAAATGGATTTATATGGTGCGTTTTGCAGACTAACATGAACGCGAGTTTTGTGCTTAGTGTGGAAAGTACTTTTTGCCCTGTCTTTGAAATATCAGCGATAGCTAACAAAATAGAGAGTCAATATTGTGTGGTTGATTATATTTACGAAAAGTTGGGTGTATACTAAAGAGATGAAACTATATCGTCGACTTGCCTTAAAGATGTGAGCACTATGAGTAATTCAAGCAGTACTATTTTATTAGAAAGCGGCACTAACGAACTAGAAATTATTGAGTTCCACTTGGAGAAACTGTTGCCTAGTGGTGAAACAAAAACTTGTTACTACGGTATTAATGTGGCCAAAGTTCGAGAAGTGATCCGGGTGCCAGAAACCACAGATTACCCGAATGCTCAGCCTCACATGCTCGGTGTTTTTTCTTCACGCGATATTTTAACCCCTTTGGTGGATCTCGCCGGGTGGCTGGGGGTGCCAACTCGAAAAGGTGTCGATAATAAGTATGTGATTGTGACTGATTTTAACCGCATGACAAATGGTTTTCTGATTGACAGTATTAGCCGCATTCACCGCATATCCTGGAATGATGTTGAGTCACCAAGTCAGTTTCTTGAATCTGGTGAACAAGACTGTGTGGTAGCGGTAGTAAGAAAAGAAAATAAATTGATCATGATTCTGGATTTTGAAAAGATCATTGCTGACATTAATCCAGAACTAAGTATGGAAAAATATGACGTTAAAGTCGATCGTTCTGTTGATCTTAATCAGAAAATGGTGACCAAGCGTAATGCAAAAACGGTGATGGTCGTCGATGATTCAGCTTTTATTCGGAGTTTAATCCAAGATACTTTAAGCTCTGCTGGTTATAACGTTATTGCTTGTAAAGATGGTGGGGAAGCTTATGAAAAGTTGATGGATATTCAACGTATTGCTAACGAAGAAAAGCTGCCGGTCAGTGAGTTAATTAACGCTTTGGTGACCGATGTAGAAATGCCTCGAATGGATGGAATGCATTTGGTCAAGCGGTTACGTGAAAATGAGGCCTATAATAATACTCCTATCATTATGTTTTCGTCATTAATGAGCGATGATAACCGAGCAAAAGCATTATCATTAGGCGCGAATGATACCATTACTAAACCTGAAATTGGTCGGTTAGTCAGTATGATGGATGATTGCATTTTTTAACCATCTTGGTTTCAAATAGGTACTATGACGAACATATTTATTATCCTTGCATTATTGGTTATTTTCTTCGTTTTTATTCAGAAGTACGTTATTCGTCAAGAAAGTGACAAAGATTACTCTTATAAGAAGCAGGGGGCATTACTGAATGCTTCTGAAAGTACTTTTTATCATGCATTAAGAGCAGCAGTGGGTGACCATGGTATTGTGTTAGCTAAAGTAAATATGGCAAATGTCGTTACCCCTGGGAAGAAGTTAAAGAAAAAAAGCCAGTTTGCTGCCTATCAGCGAATCGCTAAAAATTATTTTAACTTTATTGTGTGTGACGCTCGTAGCTTAGAGCCAAGAGTTATTATTGAATTAGACGATGGTAAACCATTAGTTAAGGGTAAATTAGAAAGACAAAAACTTTTATTGCATGTTTGCCAATCAGCTAATATCCCATTGATTGGGGCCACCATCAAATACAGCTATCAAGTGGGGAAATTGCGCCGACTACTTGCTGCGCATATTGATTTGATTGAACCTGATAAAGAAATCCGCTTTTGTAAACGCTGCGGTAGCCCTATGGTTATAAAGGTTGCCAGCCAAGGAGAATTTAAAGGGCGAAGATTTTTTACTTGTAGTCGTCAACCTCACTGCACTTATACTGAAAATTACAATGTAGTTTATGAGTTAGAAGAGGTGGAAAATCATCAGAAAGATCTTGAAAATTAAAGAGTCTCAATCTGGGATGAATCGTAAGAAACCTTGGAGGTTTGGCAAATTCTAACTTGATTTCGACCATTTTGTTTCGCTCGGTATAGTTCTAAGTCTGCTAGTTTTATTAATTCATTTAAGTTATCACCTTCTCGGTATTCACAGATGCCAACACTGAGTGTGAGCTGAATCCGTTTGTTATGATGAGAGAATAAGTGGTTCGCCATAATATTACGTAATCGTTCACCTACATGTTCAGCTTGACTCAGTGAATGGTCAAATAGCGTGATACAAAATTCTTCGCCTCCGATTCTGTAGACATTACTGTCACCGACAATATTAGCGAGTAAGTGACTGGTATCCATCAAGACTTTATCTCCAGCATCATGACCAAATTCATCATTGATTTGTTTGAAATAATCTAAATCAAGAATTAAAAGACATAGTGAAGATTGGTTGTCTTTATGATGTTTAAAATTTTGAAAGGCCGCATTGAGTGATAAACGATTGTGAGCTCCTGTAAGAGAGTCTCTTGATGCTAAATAAGTTAACGTATTTTCAATTTTATTTCGGTTAAACTCATAGCTGTGGGCAATAATCCAGATGCCACAATAGCAAACGATGAGATTGATCAAGGTTACTTCGCTGTTGTAACCGGTTGGATGCAATGATTGGTGGAAAATATTGAGTATTTGGATTGTGAGAACGAGTCCGGTGATGAGTTGTGCTTGCTTTAAGCCTAACAAAACATACAAAAGGACTGGGCAAAGTAGGCTCCATAAAAACAGACCATTGCCCATTGGCTGGCTGTAGGTAGCAATGCTAATAATAGTGACTAAAAAATAGGCATACCACCGAATGTGTCGACTAGAGTGTTGGTTCCGTTTTGTCAACTGATGGATATAGGCTGAATGGCAAGCAAACAATAATTCTAAGCCAGCTAAAAAGTAGAATTGTTGATAGGTAATATTGAACATGGCAAAAAATAGAGCCATAGCCGTCATAAACAGGCTTAACCGAGTTAGAACTGATGTTCTTAACGCATGCGAATTGCCAAATAACTTTGCATCCATGTTTTAAAGACTCAATTGCATATTACCTAATTCATATGCGCTATAGTACTTATTTGGTTTCAGCAATCAATAATATTTTTGAATCTAAATCACAAAAAAAGAAGTCGTTTTGGTTAGCTATTTTATTCGTGCTTGTGGATGTTTATCTTCCATTATCACTACAGTGCCATGTTTATGGCTTAATTCCGCAAGTGTGGCGAGTAAAAAAACAGCAAATTGGTGATGTAAAAGCCAATCAGTTCAAAAACATAGAAAATAGACTTGCACTAGCTAACATCAATCGCTAATATCCTCCTCGTTCTCAAGTGATGCGTCCGTAGCTCAGCTGGTTAGAGTATCGCCTTGACATGGCGGGGGTCGGTGGTTCGAGTCCACTCGGACGCACCAAAGAGAATGTTATTTTTGCGTCTGTAGCTCAGCTGGTTAGAGTATCGCCTTGACATGGCGGGGGTCGGTGGTTCGAGTCCACTCAGACGCACCAGTTTATGTAACAAAGCCCGCTATTTATTGGCGGGCTTTGTCGTTTTTGGCGAATCGGGAGCGGTTGGATCTATTATAACTAATAGAGACGTATGAACACTATTGTGTCAACCCACAAGGCTCGATTCTCAAACTTGTGGGTTGATTCCGGTCGTTTAATTACGCTTTGGCGACGTTCACTCTAAACAGCACGGCATAAAAGAGCGGGATCACGACTAAGGTCAGAATGGTGGCAAACAGCAAACCAAACATAATGGTGACCGCCATACTCTTAAAGAATGGGTCTACCAAAAGTGGAGCCACACCTAAAATCGTGGTGAATGCGCCTAGCAGAACTGGGCGTGCACGGCTGACCGCCGCATCAATGATTGCGAAATAAGCTTGTTTACCTTCGCGAATTTCCGCATCCGCTTGGTCAACCAACACAATCGCGTTTTTCACCATCATACCAATCAAGCTTAGGAAACCGAGGATCGCCATAAACTCGAATGGGGTTTGAAAGGCGATAAGGCCAATGGTGACACCCACGACGGCAAAAGGAGCCGTCATCCAGATCACGAGTGGCTGACGCAGTGCGTTAAACATAAACACCACTGCGAGAATCATCGCCGCGAAGCCGTAAGGCGCGGAGATCGCTAAGCCTTCGTTGGCATCTTTCGAGGCTTTGTATTCACCGTACCAAATCAGCTCATAGCCAGCAGGTAGTTCAATCTGCTCGATTTTTTCGCGCACATTATTGAACGCATCACCGGTCATCACTCCGGGCGCTGGGTCAGCTTGTACCAAGATGGTCGGCATGCGGTTAATACGGCGCAGTAAGGCATCTTGATAGACAGTATCGACCGAATCTACTAGTTGGCTCACCGGAACGTAACGCCCCGTTTGCGCGCTGAACACTTCACTGTTTTCAATCGCGCGTTCGTGATTGCGTTCACTTTCTGGTGCGCGCACCATCAGCGGGATCAAGTTATTACCTTCGCGATAAACCCCAACATTACGTCCATTGAGCGTTTGTGCGATCGCGGCACTGATTTCTTGTGTCGTCAAACCAAGACGCTGTGCTTCTTGCGCGGAATACACCGGCTGCAATACCGGCACTTGCTGACGCCAGTCATCTTGCACCGCAATCAGGTTCGGGTCGTTATGCATAATCGCTTTGGCTTGTTCGGCCAATTGGCGCAGCACATGGCTGTCTGGGCCTTTGAAACCGGCTTCAATTTTCTTGCCGCCGCCGCGACCGAGCATAAACTTCCACACCTTGATTGAGGCATCTGGGTATTTGGCATCCAGCTCATTTTGCAGCTCGCCTACTAATGGGGCAATTTTGGTGTAGTCATCAATATCAATCAGCAATTGGCCGTAACTTGGGTTACGCGCCTCGGGTGAGTAGGTCAGCATAAAACGTAGACCACCACCGCCGATGAAACTGGTGATATTGGTAATCCCCTCTTTTTGCGCCACGTCTTTCTCAATGTTGGCGACAACCTGTTCGGTACGGCGAATATCCGATCCTTGTGGCAAGTACACATCCACCACAAATTGCGGGCGTTGCGACTCTGGCATAAAGCCTGGCGGAATAAACTGAGCACCCCACACCGCAGCCACCAAGGTGCCAAGCAGCATCGCACAACTGACCACGTGGTGGCTTAACACCCATTGCAGAACAGCTTTATAACCCGTTACCAATTTAGACGGTTTCGCCTCTTTGGTTGCAGGTTTAACACGTAAAAAGTCATGGCACAGCATGGGGGTGACGGTCACCGCAAACACCCAACTCAAAAACATCGAGTAGAGAATTACCCAAAACAGCGAGCCAGCATATTCGCCCATATCCGAAGGGGACAGGCCAATCGCGCTGAAGGCAAAAATGCCCACCACCGTGCCGCCTAGCAGTGGCCATTTAGTGGCATTAACCACTTCAGAGACCACTTGCTGTTTATCGGCGTTCGGATCTTGTTGAAAACGCACGAGTACACCATCAGTGACCACAATCGCGTTATCCACCAACATACCGAGGGCGATGATGAGTGCGCCGAGCGAAATCCGTTGCATGGCGATGTCATCAATCAGCATGACACATAAGGTGCCGGCCACGGTAAGCAATAGAACAAAACCGATGATGACACCCGAGCGTACGCCCATGAACAGCAGCAGCACGACAAACACGATGGCCACGGCAGCAATCAGGTTATCAATAAAATTGGCCACCGAAGCGCGCACCGAGTCAGACTGCATCGAAATCACATGCAGATCCATGCCCAGTGGGCGCTGGCTTTCAAGTTCAGCCAAGCGTGCTTTGACGGCATCGCCCATCTCCACCACGTTACCGCCAGTGACGTTTGAGATACCAAAGCCAATTGCACGCTGACCGTTATAGCGCATCAACATCGATGCTGGTTCGGTGTAGCCACGGCTGATGTTGGCAATATCACCTAGGCGCACAACCGCATTGTTGCTACCGACCGCCACTTGCAAATTAGTGAGGCCAGCCAAAGAGCTGATGTTGGATTTTGGGATCACTGGAATGCGCATTTGCTTTGCATCGACGCTGCCTGCAACGGTGACTAAGCTCTGCTTTTGTAGCACTTGCAGTACGCGTTCAACCGAAAGGCCAAATTCCGCCATGCGTTCGCTGGACATCTCGATAAAAATCGCTTCTTGCTGCTCGGCCAATGTGGCGGCTTTGGCTACACCCGGCACCAAAACCAATTCACGGCGCAGCGTATCGACGTAGTCTTGTAGCTGTTTGTCGCTAAAGCCTTCCCCCGTCACCGCATAAAACAGCGCGTACACGTCGGAGAAGTCATCATTGACAATCGAAGCGCCTGCTCCGGGAGGCAGTTGGCGCTGCGCATCCGCGACTTTGCGGCGTAACTTGTCCCACACCTGCTGCAGCTGCGCCGAGGATTTGGCAAATTCGAGTTTGATTTCCACCGTCACTTCAGAGCGGCCTTGCATCGAAACCGATTTGACTTCTTTTAGCTCTTGCAGGGCTTGCACCGCGCCTTCGATGACATCGGTCACTTCATCTGCGACCTCTTGCGCGGTTGCACCCGGATAAGGCGTCACAATCACCGCTTGGCGAATGACAAACTCAGGATCTTCAAAGCGACCCAATTTGAGGTAGCTGATGTAGCCGCCAATCAAGGTCAGGGCTATCAGCACCCAAACGCTAGTGCGTTTGGCAAGGGTATAACGTGCAATATCCATTATTGGGCTCCGCTGTTATCCGTGTAGGGACGAACGGTCATGCCTTCGCGAACACTCGAAACACCGGCAATGATCACTTGCTCACCTGGTTCGAGATGCTGGGTAATCACTACGCGATCTTTGTAGGTGGTGCCAATGTCCACGTAACGTTTTTCCGCTTGGTCTTGCGCATTGACCACCCACACAAACTGTTTGCCTTGGTTATCTGGTACTAGGGCGGTCAGTGGTAGGGTGATCAGCGTGTTTTCAGCGGTTGGATTGTCGGCAACCGGCAGCACTTTGGCTGACATGCCAGGCATCACGCGAAAGCCTTTTAAATCTTCAAAACCAAGCACGACAGAGTAGGTTTGTGAATCCGAACTTGGCTGAGTGGAGTAGGTACGCAGCTGTAAATCAAATTGCTGATTAGGAATCGCACTTAGCTCGGCGATCGCGCGGGTATTGCGCACACCAGAGAGCATGACACGATGCGGGATCTCAATCGCCACTTCCAAATCATTCAAATCTTGCAAAATCATGATCACTTGATTGGCTTGCACTTGAGCAAAATTCTCGACGGCTTTTTCACTGATGACGCCATCAAACGGGGCAATGATTTGGGTGTATTCCAGTTTACGTTTTGCCTCTTCGACGCGGTTTTTGGCAAGGTCGTAGCGATTAGTGACTTTATCCAGCTCGGCTTTAGAAATGGCTTGGGTTTTATCAAAAATAGCCTTGGCGCGGCGGTACTCTTGTTCGGTGTTTTTTAGCTCAAGTTGCGCAGCTTCCAGTGCCGTTTTGGCATCTCGAGAGTCGAGGCTCGCCAGTAATTGGCCTTTTTTAACTTGGTCGCCTTCTTTTACCGCGATATCCGTTAAGCGGCCACTGATGCGAAAGGCGAGATCAGCGCGCTGAGCGGCGCGTACCACGCCATTAAAGGTGAGATCGGAAGCGCGTTGACTTACGACAATCTCGGTTAATGCGGGTTTGACCACAGGAGCGGGGGCGTTGACTTGCGGCGCTTCACCGCAGCCAGTTAGCAATAAAGCCGAGGCGATCACCGCGCTAAGCAATGAGCGCTTTGCAGCCATTGAACGAGTAAAAAAAGGATTCATAGTATGTTGCACCTCAATTTCACTATTGGGAAGGGGGATTGGGTGTGAATATCCCTACACTATTTGATTTTGGTTGTCCCCTCCAGTTAGATTGATTCCAACCTATGGAGGGGCTTTTAAAACACCAGGATAGAAATCGGATAAACTACCACTGGTAGTTTAAACCCACGGAAAGAATACCTTCTTTTTGATCGTAAAAATCAATATTTGAATCTGATTTTTTAATCCCAGCGAATGAGATTAATGACCAATTCACCCACTCCATGACATTTGTATATTCATAAGCGATGAATAAATTGATATCCTCATCTTTTCGTTTGGTTTTAAATACGGGGTTTATTGTGTCGTAGTCACGGCCACTTATGCCCGCAGTTAGCGCCAATTGATGACGTCCTAAGAATTTAAAGTAACTCAGCTCTGCGCCATATTCTTTGAAAGAGTTAGCGCTACCTTCAGCCTTCGCATTAATGAAAGAGACTCGAGGTTTGATCATGGTGGTGTTATCTAACCCGTATTTATAATCTGTTTTGAAATAAAAGGCGTCAACATCTCGTCGAAGCGCTTGATATTTTTTACCCAGTACGTCGTTTTCTATATCTTTGGTCGCATGAGCGAGATCGATGGAAAATTTAGAGCCACCGATGTTTTCTACTTTTACACGAAATGCATTTCCATCTTCATCTGTACTTTTTCGTTCTCCCTGTCGCTGATATGGATCTTCCCATACTTCTCCCGACATAATGGTTGGTAGTATCGATAAATCAATAATCATGCCTGATAAGAATTGATACTTATAACCCACTTCGAACGCTAATGTACCTGTAGCAATATCTTCTCGTGAGGTACCAGCATAAATTTGTTGATGTAAATCTTGTCCAAAAGTGTAACGCATACTTCCTAAAGGTAGCAGTAAACCGCCACTGACCGCTTTATTGGTTGTATCTAAACGATCAAGTTTTTTGTTGTCATCATGCGTATTCAAATTTGATTCTACGGAATAAAATCCAGTACTAAGCGATAATTCGCCAGTCAATCCGTCTATGGTTGCCAATTGCGCCCATGCAGAGCTACTTATTAATCCTAAAACGATAAGAGAAGATTTCATGCACATAATGCCTCGCATAAGTTTGTATGAATGATTGTTTATATACAGAGCTTATATTGTTTTATAAAAAATCTTTTAAAACAGTTGGTTAATATGTGTTAAGTTGTTTTTCGTTTGCTTGGTTTTTAAATCTTGTTGCTCGAAAATTTGGTTGTGCGATTATGCTTAAGCACACAAAAAAAGTAAACTTATAAGTATACTTTTTTTGTGTGCTAGCGTTAATGTGAAGCAAAGAAGAGTAGCAAGTGAGAAATATCTTATGAAGTTAACAGAAAGAAAAAAATTAGCATTGCTTGAAGCCGCTATCGCTGAGTTTATCGAATATGGTTTTCATGATGCAAATATGGAAAGGGTTTGTAAAAGAGCGAACACCTCAAAACGAACTTTGTATCGACACTTTGAAAGTAAAGAGCTTTTATTTTCCCAAGCGATTCGAGAATTAGTCAGCGGTGAACCGAAAGCGATCTCTTTTCAATATCGGTCTTCTGAAAGTTTAGAGAAACAACTGCGAGATTATTTGCATAAGAAAGTGGTAAAAATGTATCACCATGTTGGTCTACCGGTTATCCGGAGGATTGTCAGTGAATTCATCAGAGAGCCGGAACTGACTGCGAAATATTTATCAATAGTTGATGGCTCTGACGTGGTGTTACAACAGTGGATTATAGACGCAATGGAGGACGGGCGTATTCGACATGGTGAAAGCAAACTCATTGCCATGATGATGATCAGTCAATTTCATGGTTGTTTTTTATGGCCGCAGTTAATTGCTAACTATGAACTGCCTGATGCGACCAGTCAAATTAAGTTACTAGATGAAATCACAAGAGTGTTTCTTTGTGCTTATGCGGTTAATGAAAGCCACGAAAAAGGGATTTAGTCGAGGGTCGGAATCATTTGCAACCAGGTACTGGGAAAGTGTGAACCGTATAACGATATGTGAGGCTCATTCACTACACACTATGGAATATGATTAATTTTCTTGGCTGAACTGATGATAACGTTGACTTTACCATATGATCGAGAAATTGAATTACTCGAACCAGATTTAAAGGCTCAATTACAAGGTCACGAACTGCATTTTTCTTATTGTGGAGGCAAGGCTAAGCCCTTAGCTGAGCAGTATAGGCTGTTTCGAACAGTATTGAATGTCGATATGGATGCTCGGGTGATTGGCGATGGCTTTCAAATGTTGTGTCAAACATCGGGGACGTTGAATTGCCCTATCGATATAGGCCGTTGTCCAGATAATAGCCTTAGTTATCGAATTTATCCGAACCATGCTAATAAGCGTTATTACAACTATTTTGTGGTTGAGAATAGAGATGGATACCTGTTGTTTGGTTTTACCTCTTGCCAGCGATTTGCAGGCTATTTTGAATTGATCAATGAGTTAGGAAAAACTTATTTAGTCGCATCAATTGATGGGGAGCGCATCGATCCCAGTAAGTGGACTGATCGTACTTTAGAGTCGGTCGCTATTTTGCAAGACGCCTCCTTATCGACCATCTATCAACAGTATGCCGAGCTTATCAAAAATCATCATAAACCACGTGATGGAATAACCAAACCAGCGCCCATTGGCTGGTGTTCATGGTATGCATATTATGCTGATGTGAATGAACAGAATATCAGGTCAAATCTTGCTGTCATGAAAGGTGAGTTGGCGGATTTAGAGTGGGTGCTATTGGATGATGGGTATCAAGCTTTTATGGGAGATTGGTTGACACCTTCAGCAAAATTTTCCGGTGGGGTGAAAAATCTTATCCAGGAAATTAAACTGGCTGGGAAAAAGCCTGCAATATGGCTTGCTCCATTTATTGCTCAACCAGAATCCAAACTTTTCCAGCAACATCCCGACTGGTTTGTCAGTAATGCGCATGGACAGCCACTTGAAGCTGAAAAGGTCACTTACGGTGGCTGGCGCTGTACGCCTTGGTATGTATTGGATGGTTCTCATCCGCAGGTTCAGGCTTATTTAACTCACGTGATCAAAACCATGCGAGAAGAGTGGGGCGTTGAGCTGTTTAAGTTGGATGCTAATTATTGGGGAACGCTAAAAGGGAATCGTTATCTATCGGGAGTGACTGGGGTTGAGGCTTATCGGATGGGGATGCGAGCGATAGCTGACGGTGCTGGTGATGCTTGGTTATTGGGGTGTAATGCGCCGATGTGGCCATCGCTCGGCCTGGTGGATGCAATGCGAGTATCTGATGATGTTGAACGTCATGCTTCTCGTTTTGAGCAAATTGCGAAAGAAACTTTTTATCGTAGTTGGCAGCATCGTCGGTTATGGCAAATTGATCCAGATTGTGCGACTTTTCTCTCATTACCGAACCAAGCAACTGACCATGCCAGTTATGAATTTCACCGCAATGTTCTTTTGGCCTGTGGCGGTTTCTTATTATCGGGTGATCCGCTGCCGGAATTGTCTCCTTTTGCTCAAGCAAGTCTTCAGAAATTAATTGTTCGCCAGCAACAGACTCAAGCGTCGTCGACATGGATGTCTTTGGCGGTGAATCATGCCCGATTAACTTTAACCCCTCACCATCAATTACACTGTTTATTTAACTATCAAGAGGAGGCGGGTACATTTGTCTTGACGGCGACTCAACCTGTTCATTGGTATGATTATTGGAGTGGTAAGGCGCTGTCGATAGAGCCGACGTCAGTATTTGAAATTACGCTGGCGAATCGATTAAGCAGTTGCGCGATTATTGCTTCTGTTGAGCCTTTTTTTCGTGATTGAATGGAATTTATGCCGATTTGACGTTGCCATTGCTTGGTAAGGTGAATTCAAAACAAGCTCCGCCTAAACTTTGGCTCGAGGTGACGACTAAATGCCCATGATGTTGACGGGCGATCTGTTCAGCGATCGCTAATCCTAATCCAAAACCACCACTGGTTTTATCTCGGGCAGAGCCGACGCGATAAAACGGTTTAAAAATGTGTGGCCAATGGGCTTCGGGGATCCCGGGGCCATCATCTTCAATGGTGATTTTCCAATTCTGATCGTCACTGCTTATGTTTAGCCTAACTTGACTTTTTGCATAGCGAGAAGCATTGCGTACCACGTTGGAAATTGCCCGGTTGAATAAATTACTATCGACTAACGGTATTGGCCAGTGCTGTGGCGCTTGTAATTCAATCGGGACTGGTGACTCAATTTGCCATTTTTCGATTTGTGTTGGCAGCCATTGTGCTAGGTCGAGGCTAATGAAGGTGAGTGGCGTGGTCTCCATTTTTCCTAAGCGGAGTAGCTCGTTAATCATCTCCTCGAGTTCATGGATGTCATCTTCGATGCCAGCAATGTATTTATCTTTTTGTTCTGGTATCTCTTGCAACATATCAAGCTGGCACTGAATGCGAAATAGCGGGGTGCGCACCTCATGAGCAATTGCGTTAGTGAGCATTTTATGACTTTCTATTAGCTGAGAGATTTTATCAGCCATGGCATTGAAGCTGCGGTTAAGCGTCCCCAATTTCATCGAACCGGTCTCTTTTGCTCGAATGCTCAAGTCACCTTTAGCTAAGGCTTGAGTCACTTGTTCGAGGTGTTTGAATCGCCACATAAATAGTTTCATCATCAACATGCTGTATACGGCAAAGCAACCCATTAAAACCAGGAAAATCGCCCAATCTTCGATATCTAAAGCAATCCAAATTTCGGCTTCTGGATCACGATAAATATGATAGATGGTATCGGTAGGTTCAAAAATAAAGATAGAGCCATCGTCATCGTTACTATAAACGTGATGATTAGCTAATTGTTCTTTCACTTGAGGTGTCAATAACGGTGAGTCTTTAGACAGTGGCTCAATGAGAAGCCAGTTAGCCTCGATCATCGACTGTAGTTTTTCTTGCGCGATTTCAATGCCCTGTTGATCGGCAATAAACTCTAAAAGCTCAAGGGTACTTTGGATTTGTTGACTGTGCGCCACTAAGTCAAGATCAGGAGAGAGCCAGTCATCAATAGTGACATAACTGACTAAAGTAAACATAAAAATACCGACCAGAGCGAGATACAGCTCTAAATAAAGACGTTTCATAGTCTCCCTTTATGACCAGTTTTCTGGGACAAATAAATAACCTTTACCACGCAAGGTTAAGATACGTTTTGGGACTGAGGAGCTGTCACCAAGTTTACGGCGTAAAATGGCCACTTTATTGTCGATGGTTCGATCAAGCCCATCGTATTCAATTCCACGAGTTTCTTTGACTAAATACTCGCGTGATAGTACTTGCTCAGCATGACTCGCCAGTAACCACAAAAGGTCAAACTCACTGTCGGTAAGTACAATATCTTCCCCGGCGAGAGAGCATTGACGAAGTTTGTGATTGATACTGAGCTGCCCAAAATGAAGTTGATGATCATTGTCTGGATGCGCTAACTCGGTTTGTTGCTGGCGGCGCAGCAACATGCGGATTCTCGCCAGTAATACCCGAGGTTTAATCGGTTTATTCACAAAGTCATCGGCACCTAATTCAAGAGCGGCGACATGGTCGATGTCATCGTCACTGGCGGTTAAAAAAACGATTTTCCCTTTGTAGTCGTTACGAATCTCTCGACAAATCGATAAGCCGTCTAAACCGGGTAGCATCAGATCGAGAATCACTAAATCTGGCTGAATTTGCAAAATCAGGCTGCTCGCTTGCAGGCCGTCGTGAGCCAGATGAACCTCAAACTCATTATTTTCCAAATAGCTAGTCAGCAGCTCTGCGAGCTTTACATCGTCTTCAATAAGTACAATTTTCATAAGTGAATCATCAGTTAAAAATAGCGTGGATACAATAGGGGCGGACAAAACGGTACATTATGTGGTGCTGTGTAAGGCTTGCATACATACGCGTACAAAACATGAGTTGTGTCACAAAAAGCAAGTAACTATAGTTCGGGCCAATACGTTAATAGTACGAGTATCGTTCCATGAATTCTACACAATCCTATGAAAACCGTACGCGTTTAGTCGGTCTCGACTTTTTACGCGGCTTGGTCATTTTTATGGCCATCTTTGAACATTATACGGGGTATTTAAACTATTGGTATGTGGATTTTTTCCCTAAAGAGAGCGATTTTTATGAGACATTATATCGTTCACATTTACCCATGTTGGGGCAACTTGTCCCGATGGACAGTTTTACCGGACAAGTCTCAGCGTGGTTGATCCCTTGGGTGAGTCAAGTCTATTTGGCGTTAGCGGCCTTTAATCTTTCGGCGCGATCATCTGAACATATGCGGGCAACACTGGTGAAAAAACTGGCTCTATTTTTGAGCATTATTTTTGTGTTGTATATTGAAGGTTTTATTATTGCGCCTAACTTTGGTGAGGCAATTTCATTTTATCCAGTCATGCTATGGATGACGCTACTGGCTTTTTTCTCTATTGTTTACGCCTTTTTTGGTATCCGCGGCATGGTGGTGTTGACCGTATTGAGTACCATTGTCAGTCAGTTGGGTGTGACATCATTACTAGAGCATGCTGAACTATGGATGCAAACCCATGTACACCCAGGCTATGAGTTGGATGCGCGGTTAGACCTGTTTATGGCCAGTGGGTGTTTTGGTTTCCTCTACGGGTGGGTGTGGCATCATTACGCTGAAAAACGTGATGCGCTGAATAAACTTGTATTGGGTATTGCGCTGGTGGCTTTATCGCTTTATTTCTTGAATGGTCAAGCCGCGACGATTGATTTGCATGATGTCTATGCAGAAGAGCATGCCTTAGCAGAAGATACCATTGGTCGTCTCGGGATTTGGGGCACGGAATTTTTAGTGATTGGTTTAATTTTAACACTGCATCAAGCTGGGGTCCGTTTAAGCTGGCGTCCTCTTAATTGGATTGGCATGTACTCATTAACCGTGTTTATTTTCCATAAGTCGATTTTTATTTTCTTATGGGGACCGCTACTCACTTGGGCTTCAGCGAAGATGGGAACGACCTTACCGAATAATTTCTTGCTGATCTTTACCTTATGTTCATTATCGGTTGGCATCATTTATCTATTTAAACGCTCAGGCATTATTTGTCATCTGATGGGCGATCATCAAGATCAGATGTGGAAGGATGTTTACCGTCAGAAAAGGCTACCCGATGCTCAATAAAACGATGATTCTAGGTTACCAAACTATCGTCGTGTTCACGCTGACCCTATGGGTCGGCGTGGTGCGTTGTGATGAGTTTAGCCTTGGGGCCAGTTTTGGTATTGATAGCCCTGCGGTGAGTTCATCAACCAAATGGGAGTGGTCACCGAGCATTGCTTACGAAAAAGAGACGGAGTTTGGACTGTTTTTTGCTCAGGGAGGTGAAGCGGGGTTGGCTTTACCTATGCCTTATTGGGACAAGGCTTATTTTACCGTTGGCCCAGTCTTATTGAGCGAAGAGCAGGGCTCATCACGAATCGGTTCAAGTTTGCGTATCGGGTATTTATTTACTGAATCATTGTCTGCCTCATTAGCATGGCAAAAGGATTGGTCAAATGCCGTTGGAGCACAGTGGCTGATTGATGGCTCCTATCAGCTTAATGATGAGTGGAGTATCAATGGCTGGTCTCGCTATGCGGACAAACATAATCAAGCGTTACGTGATGTCTCTGGGACTTGGCGTGATGTCGGCATGAGTGTTGAATGGGAAACGCCGTTTTTATCCAATTGGGTGAGCTCGGTGGAGGTTGGCGTTAATCATCAAGTCGATAGGAATTTTACCGAGCCGGTGCTGACTTGGAGTGTACGTTATCTGTTTTGGTAATCATCCTTTACCACGATTCATTCTGCATACTTTGTCATTGAGGTCAATCGGTGTTAATGCACTTGCTTATGGGGTTGGATTCAGACAAAACCATACATTTCATGACTGACTGATTTTGATGTTTATCTTTATAATAAATACGGTTAATCACTAATAGGATCGCTGTTTACTATGTCGAAAACATGGGCACTTTCTCCGATTATGGGCCTGATGGCTTGTCTTGGACTTCATTCTCCTCATGTGTTGGCGGAGCCTGTTGCTTGGGATCAAGCCGGGCAGATATGGCAAACTCAGCAATCGGCGCACTTTATCGTGCATTTTCGCAGTGAACTTGCTAGTAGTGCAGCGCGCGCATTAGATATTGCGGAGCAGGTTCATCAAGAGCTTGCGACTCAGTTTTCACAAATGCCAGTGGAGAGAACTCATCTCACACTTGTCGATGATTATGATTACTCTAATGGCTGGGCAACGCCACTGCCTTACGCACAGATACGTCTGATCATCAATCCACCTAGCGATGTGAATGGCTTAGAAGGTAATGATGAGTGGCTGCATTTACTGATCCGTCATGAATATACCCATATTATCCATATGGAAATGAGTGATGGTGCTGTTACCATTGGACGAGGCATTGTCGGCCGTCATCCCTTTTTATTCCCACATGCTCTTACCCCCTCGATGCTATTGGAAGGTTTGGCGGTCTATATGGAAAGCCAAAACGATCATGGTGTGGGTCGATTACACAACAGTCACTTTGCAATGCAGATGCGTATGGAAGTGGCGAGTGGTGAGTTAGCCGATATTGAACAAGTGGTGGTGGCGAATAAGCGTTTGCCCTTTGGCAGTAACTATTTGTATGGTGCTTATTTTGTTCAGTATCTAGCCAAAACCTATGGTGAAGAGTCTGTTCAGGCCTTTTTAACCGATTACAGTGGCTATTTGGTTCCGGGACTTTTCTTAAATCTCAGTGCTAGACACATTTTTGGGAAAGATTTTTTCGCGCTTTGGGAAGAGTTTCGTGCCGATTTGAACACGCAGTTTGCCGATCAACTGACTTCGAATACGTCGTTCACTTACCATGAACTCGATGCTCAGCCATTTGAGTATTTGTTAGCCCATGACAATGACACATTACTCGCTTGGCGTCGAAATGGCGATGATCGCGCTAACCTTGCTCAATGGGATGCTAAGCATGGTCAATGGCAGAGCCTGATCAGTACCAAAAGCTTAACCAGTATCGACTCGCATCCGACGCAAGGGCTAGTGGTTTCGCAGATCAATTCGTATGTTGATGGGCGTGTTTTTAATGATCTGTATCGTTATGTTGATGGTCAGTGGCAGCGTTTAACTGAGCAGCAACGCTTTGCGCAAGCACGTTGGAGTAACGATGGGCAAAGCATTTTTGCGGTCCGTCATCAGCAAGGTCTGGCTGAGTTATGGCAAATCGAATTAAACGGCAAGCAAACTCAGTTGTGGCAGGGTGAAGCCAATTGGGTATTAGGCGATATGGACGTCTCACCAAACGGTGATATTTATGCCACAGTGAAAGCGCCTTTTCAGTCGTGGAATATTATGCGTTTTGATCAGCCAACGCAAAGCTGGATGGCGGTCACTGAAACCGCCGCTACTGAACATCAATTGAGCTTTACTGCGCAAGGCGATTTACTGTTCAGCGCCGATTATACTGGGCGTTATCAGATTTATCGTCTTGATTTGCAAACCAATATCGTTGAACAATTAACCGCAGAAATCGGCGGTGCATTTTCACCGCAATCTGGGCCTGAAGGGATTGTTTATCAAGCGTATGAGCATGATGGTTACCATCTGCGTCGTGTAGAGAATCCGCAAGGACTTGCCGATATACCGCTATCGACGCTACCGGTGGCCAACACCGTGAATGCGGCTCCGATAGCCACGATTACTGCTACAGAGAAAAGTCAGCCAACAGGATACTCGCCATTATCGACGTTAGCGCCACGTTATTGGGTGCCGGTATGGCAGTCTGATGATAATCAATCGTTATTTGGTGTTGCTACTAGTGGCTCCGATGTATTGGGTCGCCACCAATATGACATCATGGCGGCATGGGACAGTAAAAATGCGTTTGCTGCTTATCAACTTGGCTATCAATACGATAACCGCTGGCAAGCGACACTAAGTCGTGAACATGAGTTTAAATTTAACGCATTAACGGGTAAAGATGATCGGATTGTTCGTCAGGATGATTTCACTCTGCAGCGTAACCATTTATGGCATGCGTTTGATGACCACTTAAACGTTGGTGTCGGAACCTATTGGCAGAAAGAAGCGCTGGTCAAATCTCCTCAAGGTTCTCACTATGCGGATGCAAGTAATGAATGGTTGGCCGGTGGTGCGATTCAATGGGATAACCGTGAAGGCTTATTGAATATCCCCGGTTACGCTTGGGGACATTACGCTGACTTAGTGTGGGAAACCAATATTGACGGTGACTACTCAGGACAGAAGTGGCAAGCACAATGGCAGGCGAACTGGGATTTACCCGGACGTTTACGCTTAACAACGCATTTGGCCGCCGGTTATGCCGATGCTAAAGCTAAACCTTTTGAACTTGGTGGTTATACGGGTGACGAAGCACAACTTTATGGCCGAAATGAACTTAAACTACGCGGTTATGGTTCTGCGGCGCAAGTGGGCCAGCAATATGCCACACAAAGTATTGAGCTAAGCCGTTTGCTGTATCGCGCTGAGCGAAACTGGGGCTTATGGCCGATTGGTTTAGGTGACATTTCTGCGACCGCATTTGTTGATTCTGGTTCCAGTTGGAATTCTCAGCAAAGCTACAGTGCATTAACGGGCATCGGTGCTGAGTTACAAGTCGATGCGATCGTTTTGTATGGTAATGCGTTACCGATTCATATTGGATATGCCCATGGTTTAGACAGTAAGTTGGGCAAAGATGAAGTGTACATTAAGCTCGCGGCTGAGTTTTAAGAGAGAAAAGAGCCTGTATGCAAACAGGCTCTTTTCTCATCAGTCATTCATCTTTTGTCACTATTTTCATTCATTCGATACATGTTTTTTCTCGGACATAGCATCTAAAATTGATATAAATCAATTTTAGATGCTGTCTAATTTAGATAGCGTCAATGTTGATACCCAGTAGGGCTAATCAAATTGAGGAAAAAACGATGTTAGATACCCTCATGTTGTCGCGGCTCCAGTTTGCAGCCAATATCAGTTTTCATATCTTATTTCCTACGATAACAATTGCGTTAGCGTGGATCATGGTGTTTTTCAAATGGCGTTTTGTTCGTACTCAAGCTCAATTATGGCTTGATCTGTACTATTTTTGGGTCAAGATATTTGCGCTTACTTTCGCTCTTGGAGTTGTCTCTGGTATTACCATGAGTTTCCAATTTGGTACCAACTGGCCGGGTTTTATGGAAAAAGTCGGTAATGTTGCCGGACCATTACTGGGTTATGAAGTGATGACCGCTTTCTTTATGGAAGCCACTTTCCTTGGTGTGATGCTGTTTGGACGGGGAAGGGTTCCAGAATGGGTGCACACCTTAGCCACCGTACTGGTTGCGATTGGTACTTCACTTTCTGCTTTTTGGATTTTGGTTCTCAATAGTTGGATGCATACGCCAACGGGTTATGAATTAATCGATGGTGTTGTGCATGTGACTAGTTGGAAAGAAGTAATTTTGAACCCTTCCATGCCTTATCGTCTCGCCCACATGTCACTTGCTTCGTTGCTCACTGCCAGTTTTGTTATTGCTGGGATCTCGGCTTATCAGTACCTGCGTAATTCACAACTTAACGCCGCCAAAGTGGGCATGAAAGTGGCGATTATCCTAGCTGCTGTCAGCATTCCGGTGCAGATTTTGGTCGGTGATTTACATGGCTTAAATACGCTTGAACATCAGCCTGCGAAAATTGCCGCGATGGAAGGAGTCTGGGAAACAGAACAAGGTGCGCCATTACTGCTTTTTGCTTGGCCTGATGAAGTGGCACGCAGTAATCATTTTGAAGTCGGGATCCCTAAATTAGCCAGCTTCATTTTAACCCATGACTTAAATGGTGAAATTCAGGGCTTAAATGAGTTTGCGCCAGATCATCCTCCGGTCAAGCCTTTATTCTTTGGTTTTCGGATCATGGTGGGTGTCGGGATGTTGATGCTCTTGGTGAGTTGGTTCGGTGCTTGGCGATTGCTACGCCAACAATCACTACCGAAAGCTTACTTATACACTTTAGTCGCGATGACCTTTTCTGGTTGGGTAGCAACCTTAGCGGGTTGGTATGTGACAGAAATTGGTCGTCAGCCTTGGTTAGTGCAAGGGGTATTACGAACCTCAGATGCGGTAACGACGGTGGCGAGTAGCTCTGTAGCCACGTCATTAGTGATGTACTTAATTGTCTATGCGGTCTTGCTGGTGGCTTATATCCATACCCTGTTTTATTTAGCCAGACAGTTTTCATCGCCCACCGAAACAGTCACGACTAGTGAGCAAAAGGTATCACCATGATCACACATCTACCTGAGATTTATCTATTACTGCTGGGCTTTAGTGTCTTTATGTATGCCGTGCTTGATGGCTATGATTTAGGCGTTGGCATTTTATTACCGCGTAATAATGAGCCGCAACGCGACCGAATGATCGCTTCGATTGGCCCTTTTTGGGATGCCAATGAAACGTGGCTAGTGCTAGGTATTGGTATTTTATTAATCGCGTTTCCTGCCGCTCATAGCTATATCCTTACCGAAGTTTATATGCCGGTCGCCATTATGCTGATCGCCTTGATTATGCGAGGTGTGGCGTTCGATTTTCGTGCCAAAGCGAACGCCGATCACAAAAATCATTGGGATTTGTGCTTTAAAACGGGTTCATTGCTCGCGGCCCTGACCCAAGGTTACATGATTGGTCGCTATGTGATGAGTTTTGAACAGTCCACACAAGCGTATGCCTTTGCTCTGCTCAGCGCGTTGTGTGTCACAGCGGCTTACGTGTACATTGGTGGCGCATGGTTAGTTTTAAAAACTGAAGGTGAGTTACAAAAACGCGCGGCATATTGGTCGCGTCGCGCTGGCTGGTTAGCGGCATTAGGTATTTTAGCGGTCAGTGTGGTTAATCCGTTATTTAATCCGATGGTGGCTGAGCGTTGGTTCAGTTTTCCTGAGATGTTACTGTTGGCTCCGGTGCCATTAGTCGTGTTAGCAACCATTTTTATGGTTGATCGTTATTTAAGACGGGTGCCGGTAGAGAATGATATGGGCGTGCAATGGCCATTCTTTGGAGTGATGTTGATTTTTGCTCTAAGTTTCCTTGGCTTAGCTTACAGCTTTTTCCCAGATGTGGTGCCTGGGGTGATGACAGCGCAAGAATCAGCCGCGTCTACTGCCAGCTTGTTAGTGGTCGGGATTGGGGTCGTGATTGTTATGCCGATGATCTTGCTTTATACCTTCGTTGTCTATCGGATTTTTAAAGGTAAGGCGACAGACTTAAGTTACAAGTAATCGCATTTAGTGGTATTGGAAAAAATAATGGCCTCGAAAGAGGCCGTTATTTTATGGTATTTACATCACCTTGCAGGCAAAGCCTTTCAGATAAAAACCTTCTGGGTATGCGGTATCAACGGGATGATCCGCCGCTTGTTCGAAGCGTTCGATAAACTTCACATCGCGACCGGCATCCAGCGCTGCATCAGCAATGATTTTTTGAAACAGGACTTGATCCATTAAACCCGAGCACGAATAGGTGAGTAGGGTGCCACCCGGTTTTAAAATTTGCATCGCTAGCATATTAATATCTTTGTAGCCACGACAAGCACCGTTCAGCTGAGCTTTAGACTCGGCAAACTTCGGTGGGTCCATGATCACCACATCGAATTGTGTGCCTTGCTCTCGGTATTCGCGCAGCAGTTTGAATACATCGGCATTCAAAAACACTGCGCGTTTTTTGCTAGTATCAAATTCATTGAGCTCGGCATTCATTTTTGCATTATCGAGCGCAGGTTGTGACACATCAGCATTAATTACGCGCTTAGCGCCACCTTTTAAAGCATATAACCCAAAGCCACCGGTGTAAGAGAAGCAGTTGAGTACTTCTTTATCTTTAACGTATTTCATCGATTGCTGACGGCTATCGCGTTGATCAAGATAAAAGCCAGTTTTATGGCCACCAACAATATCAACACGAATTTTAATGCCATTTTCTTCAATCACCACCACCTCTGGTGGAACTTCTCCGTGCAATACACCAACGCGCTCTTCTAAGCCTTCTTTCTTACGCACGGCAACGTCTGAGCGTTCATAAATATGACAATCGGCAAAGCAGTGTTTAAGGGCCGTGATCAAGTGCGGTTTTTGGTATTCAGCACCGGCACTGAGTAGCTGACAGACTAAATAGTTATCATATTTATCAATCGTGATCCCGGGCAAGCCATCCGATTCGGCAGCAATTAGGCGATATCCAGTGATGCCGTCACGCTCAATCAATTCGTCGCGCAGTTTTTGAGCCTGCTGAATACGTTTGATAAAAAAATCACTATCAATGCTTTCATTGTTAAAGCTCCATACACGAGCACGAATTTGAGAGTGGGGAGAGTAAGCCGCTTTCGCTAACCATTGTCCATCATGCGTGTAAATATCGACCGTTTCACCAAGTTGTGGATCGCCTTCAACTTTGCTAATGCCACGAGAAAAAACCCAAGGATGTTTACGACGTAAAGATTTATCACGACCTTTGACCAGATAGATTGCTGGAGTCATAGAGCTACTCATATGTTTCATACAAAAGAGCGCGTATTGTCATGTAACTGACGATGAAATGCAAACAAGGATCACCCGTGATATATACTATAGTTGTTGATTGTTTTTTATCATTAAGAGCTTCAGCAAGGAGGTGTTATGGTCATCCAATGTGAAAAATTTACAGTCACAGGATTAGTACAAGGCGTTGGTTTTCGTTATCACACCGCTCACCAAGCGCTCAGCTTGGGCTTAACCGGATACGCTAAAAATTTAAATGATGGTGATGTTGAGGTGATTGCTTGCGGTGAATCAGGTAAAATAGGCGAATTTTTTGAATGGTTAAAACAAGGGCCGAACAGTGCCAGAGTGGATCACGTTGATCGCATTACATCGATCATTGACACTCCTTGTCAAGGTTTTCACATACTTTAGAGACTAAGCCGCTAGGGCACTTCGTGGCCCTCTTGATTACAAGCACTTGGCTGGTTTTGGTAAACCGGCGAGTTTGGTCGCTTGTTTGGCTGGGCCTTTGGGAAACAGTTTAAAAAGATACTTGCTGTTTCCTTTCTCGGGGCCGTGCTCTTTCTCCATGGCTTTGACTAGCATTCTAATCGCCGGCGAGGTATTAAACTCGACATAAAATTGCCGTACAAAATGAACTACTTCTAAATGAGCATCACTAAGTATGATGCCTTCTTCTTTCGCTAAATGGGGAATCATACCTTCTTCCCAAACCGTATGATCAAGTAAGTAGCCTTGTGAATCTGTTTCGATACTTTTACCGTTATATTCAAACATCGCGAGTTGCCTAAACTTAAAGTGAGCATAGGGTAATAGAGAGAAAGAGAGAGCTCAAGAAAAATAAAAGCCCGAAAGCGATTTTCGGGCTAATGAATCATGTGGTTAGCGCAGAAGGATTAGTCGCGCATAATACCAAGGATGCTTAATAGGCTGATGAATAGGTTATAAATCGAGACATACAAGGTGATAGTTGCCGAAATATAGTTGGTTTCACCACCACGGACGATTTGTTGTGTTGTGAGTAAAATTGCACCAGTAGAAAATAGTACAAACATTCCGCTCATCGCTAAATACAACATTGGCATTTGTAGGAAAATGTTAGCAACCATACCAATGAGTAGTACGACAAAACCTGCCATTAACAGACCACCTAAGAAAGAAAGATCTCGTTTGGTGGTGAGTGCATAAGCGGATGCGCCCATAAAGGCAAGAGCCGTGCCCCCAAGAGCAGTGAGGACGACATCTCCCATTCCTGCGCCGATATACAAATTGAGAATCGGCCCAATGGTATAGCCTAAAAATCCAGTGAATAGGAAGGTAAAGACTAAGCCTAAACCATTGTTACGGTTTTTCTCTGTCAGGAATAATAGCCCATAAAAACCGACTAACATAATCAGTAGACCAGGCCTTGGTAAGTTCATTGCCATAGAAATCCCAGCAACAACCGCTGACCATAATAATGTCATGGAAAGCAGCGCATAGGTGTTTCTGAGCACTTTGTTGGTTTGTAAGGCACCGTCATAAGACGAGGTGCGTGAATACATTGGACTGTTCATACTCTTCCTCATAGAAGCTGTAGTTAACTATGTAGACAGTAATGGGGTGAAAAGTTCACTATTTCAATCCCATATCTGTGTTTTTGTTTACGAGAATAATAATCAAAAAGCGCGAATTAAGTGTGAACAAGTTGTAACATGATATTACTTGCGTTCGCTATTCATACTAGAACGGGACGCTCGCGCTTGTGAATAGGTAACCTTATTCTACGTTAAAATAGACGTAATAATAAGAAACTTTTAGCGTATTGGCGGGGCGTATATAATTCCTCCGGCGTTCCAAAGAGCATTAAGTCCACGTGGAATGGCTAGAGGAGAGTCTTCGCCGACATTACGTTGAAAGCTTTCATCATAATTACCGACTTGTTTAATCACTTGATAAGCCCAATCGCTATTGAGGCCCAGTGGTTGTCCAATGTCGCCTTCAACGCCAAGTAGTCGTCGTATTTCAGGGTTGGTTGATGTGCGCTTTTGGTCGACGTTGGCTGAGGTAATGCCGAGTTCTTCGGCGTTAATCATCGCGGCGAGTGTCCAGCGAGTGATATTTAACCAGCGGTCATCGCCTTCTCGTATAACGGGGCCAAGAGGCTCTTTGGAAATAATTTCCGGTAGAATAATCGCCGAATCGGGTTTGGCTAAGTTAAGTCGTAACGCATAGAGCCCAGATTGATCCCCGGTGATAGCAACGCAACGTCCTGCATTGAAGGCGCGGGCGATTTGTATTGCGGTATCAAAAACCACGGGTTGGTAACTCATGTTGTGATGGCGAAAATAATCATCCAAGTTCAATTTGGTGGTGGTTTCTGATTGGACACAAATCGGTTGATTATGAAGTTGACTGATTTGGGTTATGGTGGATTTTTTATTAACCATAAATCCTTGCCCATCATAAAAATTAACGCCAACAAAGTTGAGTCCCATTGTGGTATCTCGCTCAAATGTCCATGTGGTATTGCGAGAGACCACATCAACCAGCCCCGATTGTAGAGCTTGGAAGCGTTCACGAGCGGTTAACGGGATAAATTCGACTTTATTTTTGTCACCTAATACTGCGGCAGCCACGGCGCGACAATAGTCCACATCTAAACCTTGCCACTGACCTTTGCCGTCGGCATCGGAAAATCCAGCCAAACCAGTACTGATGCCACAAGTGAGCTTCCCTTTGGTTAGTACTTGATCTAACGTTGATGGCGATGCAAAAGCGATATGAGTTGTGAACAATAGCGATACAGTACAAGTCAAAATAGCCAATCGTTTTGCCATAGGAATTTCCCTCTTTGAACTAAAGTGCTTGGTCAACTTGCCGATCATTATAAGCGTAGATAAGAGAAGCCACTTCTACCAAGTCAAATTAATGTTAGATTGCTTCAATAACCTCTCTACTGTTGGTATTGTTTTTTTGTTAGCATGGCGTGACCGAATCAAATAAAAAGGTAGCAGACCAACAATGCGCTATTTCCCCTTGTTTCTTGATTTACTGAATAAAGCCGTACTGGTCGTTGGTGGTGGTGAAGTGGCATGTCGAAAAATTGAAACGCTACTGCGTGCAGGTGCTTATGTTACGGTTGTTTCTCCACAAATAGCGTCACCAATTCAAGTATGGGTTGAACAGGGGCGTTGCCAATGGGTGAAAAATTTTTATTCTTCACAGTTCGTTACCAAAGATTACCGACAGGTGTGGGCGACCACCGATAATCCTGAACTTAATCATCAAGTCTATCGTGATGCGACTGCGGCCGGTATTTTAGTTAATGTGGTCGATGACCAACCGTATTGCGATTTTATCACGCCCTCAATCTTGGAGCGAGGACGCATTCAAATTGCTATTTCGAGCGGTGGCGCTTCTCCGGTATTAATCCGTAATGTCCGAGAAACACTGGAAGCCGTTTTACCACAAAATCTTGCATTATTGGCCGATTTTGGGGCCTCAAAACGTAATTCGATTAAAGAATATTTACCCACCGTCGATCTCCGACGTAAATTTTGGGAACATTTTTTTGCGCAAAATGCTGTGAAAAATGCCACCAGTCGTGAAACATTAGAAAAGTGTTATCGAGCTGCACTTACGGAAGAAATTAACGAACGTGGCGAAGTCGTTTGGATAGAATATGGTGCAGATGTTGAACTTTTACCCCTAAAAGCATTGCGTTATATGCAGCAAGCAGAATTGGTTTTATTTGAGCAGGCATGCCCTTATGACTATGTTGATCTTTGCCGACGTGACGCTGAACGTGAAAGTTTTAATCATCCTGGGCAATTGAGTAAACGCCTAGTTGTGGCGAAACAAGCACAGCAAAGTGTCGTAATATTGGTCTCTGCTGATAAGCATGAATATTTATTATTACAGGGGCAAGAGCGAGTATTAAAACAAGCCAGAGAAGGGTAACAAGGATAACGATACCGCGTTACCCCATCTGTGAATACGGTTAGCGTAGAGCAAATTGTTCAATAGCGACTGCAACGCCATCTTCATCGTTGCTCAAGGTAATATGATCGGCAATCCGCTTGGTTTCTTCCATAGCATTGGCCATGGCAATGCCGAGCCCGGCATACTGTAACATATGATGATCATTTTCAGCATCGCCCATACAGATCACTTCTTTGGCATCAATGCCTAAATGGTCGGCTATCGCTTTAACGCCGATACCTTTATTGCTTTTCGGGTTAAGAAATTCAAGGAAGAAGGCCGCACTTTGTACAATAGTATAATCTTGATGTAATGAAGACGGTAATTGACGGATTGCGGCGGTTAATACTGGAGGTTCAGCAACCATCATCGCTTTGATAATAGGATGGTCATCAGATAATTGTTCGAAGTCCATCTCAGTAATTGGCAAATGATTAATCGTTGCTTCAACTTCTGTATATTGGCTGGTTTTTGGCGTAATTAACCCGTGAGTTTGACTAAAAGCGTGGGTATTAACCCCAAGTTCTTGAGCTAAGCGAGCCACCATTTTTGCTGAGCGGCCATCAATGATTTGTTGATAAATAATATCACCGGTTCCCACATTCTGTACTATGGAACCATTGTAGTGAAGTACATAGTCATCCTGTGAGGTAAGGTCTAACTCTTCCAGTTTACTGCGCATCCCGGCCAGTGGGCGGCCAGACGCCAGAACAACGTAAATGCCCTGTTCACGAGCTTTTGCAATGGCTTGTTTGGTACGTGATGAAATCTGTTTTTGGCTATTAAGCAGGGTGCCATCCATATCAAGAGCGATCAATTTGTACATGTGTTACCTAATGTGGCTGAATCGGACGGATTAAAGTATGACAAGATACGTGTTTTCTCTGCAAACTAAAAGTAAACGTGTGTAACTATTGAGCGTACAATCAAATTCTAACCTTGTTTTTTTCTTTTATTCATCCGGTTTTAAATTGACCAGACGAAACGCATCCATTAAGGTCTGCGACCTGAAATTGATAATGATAGATTAGGCACGTTGATTTTGTATAAAGTAAACGAAATATTTGAGACCATTCAGGGTGAAGGCGTTTTTACCGGGGTTCCTGCTGTCTTTGTCCGCTTACAGTATTGTCCGGTTGGCTGTGCTTGGTGTGACACTAAACAGACTTGGCATGCGCTCGAGCAAGATCAGCGTAGCATGGAACAAATCATGGTAAAGCAGGGGGATAGCCCGACATGGTGTTCGGTGTCTGCTGATGAAATTATTTCGCAATATCATCGGCAAGGTTTTTCAGCCAAACATATTGTTATTACTGGTGGTGAGCCGTGTTTTTATGATCTGTTGCCATTGACGCAGGCGTTTGAAGCTATTGGGTGCCAATGTCAAATTGAAACCAGTGGCACCTTTGAGGTTCGAGCCACCGAGCATACGTGGGTGACTGTTTCACCGAAAATTGCCATGAAAGGTAAATTACCGGTGCTAAATACGGCGTTAGTGCGAGCGAATGAAATCAAACACCCAGTGGGAACAGAAAAAGATATCGAACAGTTAGATGCTTTGTTAAGTCAAATGGTGCTACCAACCTCGACGGTCATTGCTTTGCAACCACTAAGTCAAAAGCCACGAGCGACGCAATTATGTATTGATACATGTATTGCTCGTAATTGGCGGCTATCGATTCAAACTCATAAATACCTAAATATTGCATAGAGGATAACAACATGAGCAAAGCTGTTGTGGTGTTCAGTGGTGGGCAAGATTCAACGACCTGTCTCGTTCAAGCGCTAAAAGAGTATGATGAAGTACATGCCATCACGTTTGACTACGGTCAGAGGCACCGGCTGGAAATTGAAGTGGCGCAAAAGTTAGCGATGAAATTAGGCGTGAAAGCGCATAAAGTGATGGATGTCACTTTACTCAACGAATTGGCTATCAGTTCTTTGACGCGTGATGAGATTCCAGTTTCGCATGAACGACAAAGTAACGGCTTACCTAACTCTTTTGTACCTGGACGTAACATCCTGTTTTTAACGTTAGCGGGTATTTATGCTTACCAAATCGGGGCTAATACCGTGATTACTGGTGTTTGTGAAACCGATTTTTCTGGTTATCCTGACTGTCGTGATACCTTTGTTAAAGCAATGAACCATGCACTTGTTCAAGGGATGGCAAAACCATTAACCATTCGGACACCGTTAATGTGGCTCAATAAAGCCGAAACATGGGCGCTGGCCGATCAGCACCAAGCTTTGGAATTGATTCGCCATCAAACTTTAACTTGTTATAACGGAATCATGGGGGACGGGTGCGGAGCTTGTCCATCTTGCGATTTGAGAAAAGCGGGGTTGGAGCAATATTTGGCAAACAAAGCCGTGTGGACCAAGTCGTTACTTACTAAGGTCTGTTGATCTTTCGCGATTAAATTTTGTTCGAAAGGTCAACTGCCCCTAAACAATCGAGTAAAAAGAAGCAATCACGGAAATTTGCCACCATAAATAGCGAATCCCCTGTATGTAAAAACAGTATTTTTGCTTGACAAAGAAACCAACTGTACTATGCTGGATATATAACCAGTGGTAAAGGAGGTCATCTATGTTATGGGAGACATTAGAACGAGTTAACCGCCTGCGCCAACAGGCGATGTCAGATCCAGAATTTGTGGCGTCAGCCAAAAATCATGAGGAGACGTTAAAGTTTGTCGAACAAGAATTTGAACCTAAACGCAGAGGCAAAGCTAAGTCTGTAAAAGACAAAAAATTAGCCGATATTTATAAACAAACAGAATTTAGTTATAACCCTTCTGGTATCAAACATTGAATATGGTACGCCACATTATTTATAGTGTGGCGTACTCTACTTTCGGTGATCAATCTGTTTTTTTCGTGAGATGATGCGTCAAAAATCGGCTTTAACCACGTAGTAAGGGTTTGTTGGCTGGTTAATATGCTTAAGTTCAGAGCGAACTAAGCGATTCCATAACGATTTATCAAAGGTCGCTTTGGGAATCGAAGGATAAAGCGTATCAAGCTCTTCATAAGCATAACGCAGAAACTCTTTTTTCTTAATCTGGTTATATATTTTGAGTACTTGATTATGATGCTTTATCCATTCGAGCTTAAAGGCACGTAAAGCTGGCTCTGCTTGCTCGAGAGGCATGCGAGATAAATAGATTCGTTTGTAGGCAACCTTTCTGTCTATCATTGTTAACATGGTGGTTTGGATATAACGACCATGATGTGTAATCGAAATATCTTGTTCTGAAAAAGGGGACAGACACCAACCTTTTGGTAAAAACGTGGCGCTTTTATACTGTTGATTACGGAGTTTTATTGCGTCATATAAAACAATATCTGATGTGCCACGAAAGGTTGCTTGCCATTTCGCTATACGAACTTGAATTGAACCCGGTAGGCGGAATACGTGCATAAATTTATCTTGCGTCATAGCGATATATTGATCCAGTAAGTTGTTCTAACGATGAAATAAATCTTACCCAGTATTTTATATAGGGTGAAAATACGTTAATACTGACCGAGCCAAACTGAGCACACTCGTATCCCTTACTAATTGGAACAGCACGGACAGCAACTCCGAGCCATTTGGGTCTATCCCTTGCTACTTGAAGCTACGGGGCTACGTTCGTTCACCCCAATCAAATAGACTGTCTATGCTCATGGGGGACTCGCTCACTTGCCGCCAACCGGCAACGCTAAGTTGTTTGGGTATAGAAGATTATTATGATGTGTTGAGTGTGGAGCGTTATTCTACACGTAATATGTTTCAATACCCAAGTAACTTTGACATTCTTCTTGCTAGGGTCTGTTGACCTTTCGCGATTAAATTTTGTTAGAAATAAAAGCGTTTGTAGCTCCTTTCTACGGCGTTATCGGCTTCTCAGGTAGAATAACTACATTTCAAAGCCTCTGCCTTGTATAAAGAAGCCACAAACTGCTGCAAAAATCAGCTCGAAAGATAAACAGACCCTAGTTAACTCTTCAGTTTTAGATGGTTCGAATATATCTCTTTAATGGCTTAGTAAGATGAGTCCACTAGGTAAGGTATCACCAAAGATTCGTTTTGATTCGCTTATAGAGAGTTCCCCAATATGATCGATTAAATTGAGCCATGATACGGGTGTTTTACTCTGTGTCAGCTTCGTTATAACTTTTTGGCGAATATCATCATTGATATCCAACGTTCTATCGCCTGTTTTTCGGCAAATCATGACACAAGCAAAGGCAGCCATCGGTTCCGCTTGCCAGTCTTGCTCAAGTAGCTGAGGTAGCCATGGTTCCACTTGCTCCCTTGGAATTACCGTATGTTGGCTACCATAAAGTGGTGTTCGAGAGGCTAATCTTCCTACCGCCCACCAATGAGCTTGTGAAAATGGGTGCTGGTGGCAAGCTTTACTTAAAAACCAATCTGCCAATAGTCTCTTATCTTCAACCTCTAAGTGCTCAAGAGACGCCGCAAGGCGAACCATGGCTTCGTATCCCATCTCTTGCCCGGCCTTCATGGTTTGTGGGTTTTTTGCTGCGCCCGGATGAAGATATTTAGCAATATCTGCTAGAATGGTTTCCTGTTGCTCTTGGTTGAGCCCTCCGGCGATACGACGCCAGAACACCCACCAATCACTCCAACCTTGATGATTTTGAAATTGAATACCTTGTTGATAAAGTCCCCACACTTGTTCGATGCGCCATGCATCCGTTGCAGCACCGAAACCCGGACGGAGGGTAAAACCTGCTAAGCGCAACCAATTTTTCTCATGTTGTTCTGATCGACGGCGACGTTTACGTCCTTGCGCCAAGGTATCAAATAGATGGCGCAAGGTTATGAAATCCCATTCATCGCGCTTGCCTAACCTTTTTTCGAGTGTTTTAGTTAGAGTTTTTATCTCCTTTCCATCGTCACTATTTTTTTTATTGCCACTGTAAAGACGTGATATCAGCGCTTGACACTCGGTTAAATGAGTTGAACTTGCTGGTGGTTTTGTGTCTTGTGTTTTTTGGTTACGCACCTCAAACTCTAAAGCCCAGCGTTTTTGATCATCGTCAAGGCTAACACATTCCATTTTTAACGTACCGACCTCGGTTAATTGGCAGGCGAGTTGAACGGCCACTCGCTCTTTTTGGTTTGCTTTTAATTCTGCGCCGTCACTTTCTAAAGTAACAATATAGGGAGGGAGAGGGGAAAACATATCCGGATCAATCTTAACCATAACGCCATTGTTAACCGCTGTTTTTTGCGCTAGCGTGTCATGAGTTGAAGTAAGTAAGTTAAAGCGTACCGGCTCGCCAAGGGTTAATGAAAATTGTCGGCCCGTTAAACGGATTTCTTGTCCTTCTTCTGTCCCTTTGGCTAGAAGACACAACGCATTACCCATTTTGTTTTTTTCTGGTAGATGAAGAAAATAAGAGCGAGCCGCTCCGCCGCCAATTTTAAGTTGTGCCCCGCGGCGAGCTTTTGCAAAGGCGACTGCACCAAGGGCTACTGACCAATCAGGATGTGGGTTATCGAGCAAGGTAATGGGTGCTTTTCGCCAATGTTCTAATAACTGGATCAGGCGATTGGTGATTAAATCGCTATTGAAAAGCCCACCATTTAATAACAGGCCAACAGGGATGGCAGGCTGGGTACTCTCTTGCTGATGCAACGCTGAGAGAGCGACAGACTGATGCTGATGGAGAAATTCGGCAAGGTGTTTACTGATTGCAGGATCGGCAACATAAGGAAGCCCAAACTCAACCACCGCCCGTCGTCGTTTGTCCGGACGTTGTGAAAAATCGCTTAAGGGAAAAAAACCATCTAAAGCAATATCGAGAACTTCTTGTTGAGTTAAGCTAATTTTTCTTGTACCGCCTAGTAGTTTTGAACCACTGCCAAGCATGGTGATGTTCGCGACTTCCGGAGCATTGGTGGCTAACAAGTTTTCCTTGGCCTGACGGGTTTGCTGGATGAGTTTAGTTAAGTTTGCCGCATTTAATTTCTGGTGTTGGTTCAATCGTTGTTCTGCCAAGTGCGCTAAAGCTAGATCAAGGTTATCACCTCCGAGCATCAAGTGTTCTCCGACACCGATACGATTGAGTGTTAATTCATCTTGTTGAAACTGTGCCTCAATCAAGCTTAAATCTGTTGTCCCCCCTCCCACATCACAGACTAAGATAAGTGGTAGCGTTTTTAGCTCTTGGAAGGCCGTTTTTTGGTGTCTGGCGTACCAGTCGTAGCAAACCGCCTGGGGTTCTTCCAATAGTTGGATTTTGTTTAGCCCAGCTAGCGCAGCCGCTTCTATGGTGAATTTTCGAGCGGTTTCATCGAAAGAGGCAGGTACTGTGATGATGACTTCTTGATTTTCTAATCGATCACTCGGATGGCGATAGTTCCAAGCTTGACGGATATGATTTAGGTAACTGGCACTGGCAATAATAGGGGAGACTTTCTCGACATCATTGCCCGCAGCCCAGGGTAATATGTCAGCAGTTTGATCAACGGTGGGATGAGATAACCAACTTTTCGCGCTTGCGACTTGACGTCCGGCAACTTTTGAACCTAACTCTCGGGCCCACTCACCGATAATGACTTGTTCAATGTCGCCGGTTACCGCTTGATGATCCCAAGGGAGTGTGAGATCTGAGCTGGCAACTTGCCCTTGTGCGGGATGATAACGAAAAGAAGGAAGTAACGGTTTGCGGACGACTTCACCGGGCCCCACCAATTGATCAACAGGAAACAAGGTGATTTCAGATTGTGACAAGTTGTCAGTAATTTCACAGAAAGCGACGACAGTATTGGTTGTACCCAAATCAATGCCGACCAAAAAGCGAGGAGAGCCCATAAGACATACCTTTCATCAGTTAAACAACGACATGGGTGAAGATGCCGTATTTCCCAGTTCGACTGATGTTCAAAATATGGCCAAAATTGGTATGCCCCAATCACGCTATCGGTGATGTGGGGCAACTTATCAACGATGCCAATCGTTAAGCATCAAGTCATATGGGAAGGGGTTATTTTAGTGTTGAGTTGGAGAATGATTCTCTTCACGGACATTAAACTCAACATGCCATTTTTGACCATTATCGGCAGCGATGGCTTCTAAATAGAGTGTGCCTAATTCAGTCACTCGAGCCGCAAGTGTTACAGGCACAATATCACCTTCACGACGACCTTCCGATACGGGAAGCGTCACTTGAATTTCTGGTAATTCTGTTAATTCACCGTCACTCCAGTAATCAAGATGTGTTCCGGCCTTATCTTCTCGGCGTACAGTTGAACCAAAAAATTGGAAATTAACCGGTTGACCAATGACTAAACCAAATGGTTGGCTCGCCATATCAACATTAGATCCTTCTTCCATACCGAAAGGCGCTATGCAAACGGCTTCGACAGGGGGAGCCATGCCTGGGATGGCTGGCATGGCACTTTCGATCCCCACATAGTAACTAGAAGCGATGCCTCCACGGATACGCACTCCTTGTCCTTGACGTACCCGACCATAATAAGCGGCACCACAAGCGACTGCGAGATCAAGATCGACGCCGGTTAAGCGTTTGGTCACCGGTGCATTAGCAGCGGTTAACCAGTGATTAATCGTTTGTTCAAGACGGTCTGCTAATAGTGCAGATTTCAGCACTCCACCATTGAATAACAAGGCACTAGGCTTGATAAAATTATGAATTGGATCCGTTGGTTGGTTCTCCATCCCTGGGATACTGCTCATAAATGGAGCAAATTCATCAGTAAGACCGGTTTGAGATTCGCTTTGTGCCATCGCTTGTTTAGATAAAAAAGCCGCAATATGACGCGTGATCCCTGCATCCTGTGCATAGGGAAGGCCCATTTGAGTTAATGCACCACGGTTTCGTTGTTGTGGGTGTTGATCAATCGTTACCGTAGGAAAAAAACCTTCAACTAAGGTTTGTTGCACCTCTTGCTGAGTTAATTCGGTTTTCAAGGTTGCCCCGAGTAGTTTAGAACCCCGGCTAGGTACGATGATAGGGACCGACGCTAGGTCAGGATCATTGAGTAACGCCTCTTTTGCATCTCGACAAGCATGGGTCATGGCTTGAACTTGCCAAGGTTGTAATTCTTTCCCTTCTTTTGCTAGCTTGATTTTTAAACAGTAGGCGAGAGCAAGATCCATATTATCGCCACCGAGTAGAATATGTTCACCGACCGCGATGCGTTTTAAGGCTAGGTTACCGTCATCTTCAGTGACTTCAACCAAAGATAGATCCGTGGTTCCACCACCGATATCGACCACGAGGACTACGTCACCAACACTCACTTGCTGACGCCATTGATCGTGACTGTTATCAATCCAATGATAGAGGGCAGCTTGAGGCTCTTCTAACAACGTGAGATGAGCAAAACCGACATTTTTGGCCGCTTCTGCGGTTAAATCGCGTGCCGCCGGATCAAACGAGGCCGGTACTGTGATGGTCACCTCTTGCTCTGCCAAGGGGGCACTAGGATGAGCGTGATTCCAAGCGGCTTGTAAATGTTCAAGGTAGCACTCAGTTGCCTTGAGGGGAGATACTTTTTCTACTTCTTCAGGGCTCGCGACGGGTAAGAAAGCATCACGACGGTTGACCCCTGCATGACATAACCAAGATTTCGCACTCGTCACCAACCGAATTGGGGTTTTCGCTCCAAGATGACGGGCAATAGCACCGACTAAAGCGCTTGGTTCATTTGTCCATGGTAGTACGCGAGCAGATGCATTCATTTCATGTTCATGAGGCTGATAGAGAAAAGAAGCCAATTGTTGGCGCGTTTCTACCGTTCCTGGTGCCGTGAGCTGCGGAATAGGCATCACTTGCACACCCGCTTGTTCATCTTGAGTATCAACGTATGACATCACACAATGCGTTGTGCCTAAGTCAATTCCCACACTAAATTTTGCGTTGGTTTTATTCGTTGGTGAGGCCATTGGGTTCATTATAGCTCCACCTCAGCTGGGGTAATGATAGAGACATCATGATGTTGAGCTAATTGCGGCAGGTGCATGGCTGTTGCTTTCCAGCCTTTATGGATCAGGGTACCTGTAAAAGGTGCATGACCAGTTACATTTCCGATTAAGCGAATCGATTGAGGGTTAAATCCCTCTTCAATAGTCACGCGTGTTTCTTCTGCTTCTGAGCAGATCGGCTCAAGAGTAAGGTATTCGTTGAGGACTTTTTGACCGCCAGAGTGAATCACTCGAGCTGCAGCGCCAACCTCTTCATCGGAGAAATGGGTTAAATCTTCTTGCAAAAAGTCAATGAGACGAGCTTCTTGTTGCATAATAGAGAGTAATTGCATGGCAGAATCGGTCGCAGCGGTCGCTAATTTAGATTGGACTTCAACGACTTTTTCAATCACTTTCTCCACTTCAACAATCTTTTCAACCTCAATAATTTTTTCGACGGGTTTCTCTATTTCAACAATCTTTTCAATGGGTTTTTCAATTACTTTTTCTACTATCTTAGACTTTCTGCTGAGAGAGAAAAGCAATAGAAAAAGCGTGGATGCTGCTAGGCCAGCATGGAACATATCGAATGTGCTGGGAATCATAGTTAAATCGAAGTTCATGATGAATTCTCGGTCGTTTGGTCAATGAATAAAAGCCATTAAGCTGGGTCATTAACGGTCAGAATGCGTTAGAAAATTAGGGCTAATATTACCATATTCAAGTCGCAAGGCATGGATAAATAGCAAGGTGGGCTAACTTTTGCCTGCGTTTGATTGATTTTTGATCATCTAAGCAGGCTTATGACGAGGATTACGGGCTACAGGTAATAGAGAGCATCGAATTTTTTTTCATTATTCGGTAGGATGCCATTTTTGTATCAGTGTATAAGACAATCAAAACTGAGAGATGGGGCGATGAATTATAACCGAGTTGTGTGTTTTGACTTAGAAATGTGCTGTTGGAGTGACAATGGCGTCGGCACAACAGGCGAAATCATTGAGATAGGTTTAGCAGAGATTGATCTGAGAGCAAATCAGATAGTGAAACGAGCGCAATATTATGTAAAGCCAGAGCACGATGAAATATCTGCATTTTGTGCTGAATTAACAGGTATTACGCCACGAAAAATTGCCAAGCAAGGTCGTCCATTAGCCAACGTGTTGCAATCTATGGTAAAAAATTTTGGCGGCAACAATAAAATCTATGCTTGTTGGGGAAGGGATGATCGAATTTTGTCTCAAGAGTGTCAAAGCAAAGGGTTAGTGATGCCTTTTCAAGAATGCTTAAACTTAGCAACTCTTTACCGCATTCAACATCGGATGAAAGACCAACGCATCGGACATCGGGCCGCTCAAGAATTAAAAGGCATTGACTGGGAAGGCCGACAACACTCTGGATACGTTGATGCATATAATCTTGCCAAGTTGGCACTAACCATGCTTTAAGTACGGATGACTAGCGGGTTACAGGGGGCTCAACCACCAGTAATTTTGCACGGATAAATTGGCTGTGATCAACGTAAAGCAGTTCTGCAGTTTTGCGAATTACGGCCTCTTCTAGCGGATCAATTTCACCATCACTATGAGCGACTTCCCACATCGCTTTAATCAATTCGAAACGCGTTGCTTGATTTAAACTGCGTAATTGAGAAGTAAATTCATACAATGATGCCGATTGACGAACCTGTTGTTCCGATCGCGTCACTAATCGTTGCGCTTCCTCTTGATCAATACCCAACAGTCGTTCCAATAAAGTTAATTTGGCTTGCCGTTCTGTAGGACTGATTTGGTGATCGGCTCCGGCAACTTCACTGAGTAAACAAGCGATGGCAAAGTTAGGGTTCACCGTTTGTTGGCTAAGATCTTGTCCATCAAGTAGTTGCTTAAACAGGGAGGTGATTGCGTTAAACATAGCTTTTCTGCTTTAATATTGTTTCATCGATTAGAGAGCGTTATTGGGATTTTGTTCCCTTTTTTCAAGCCGAAAGTAAAAGCAAGAAAGGGCATTGATGATTTTTAGAGTTGTTCACTAATCATTTCAATAAATTCGGCGCTGGTCATTTCATGAGCAGCAAGAAGCATTGCGACCAAAGCTTCAATTTTCTCTCTTTGGCCACTCTCTCCACGAAAAATTTGTGCTAGTTGGTAGCGGATAAGGTCAATTTCATGTTCAACAAAACCTCGTCCTTCTTCTTCCCCTTCGTTTTCTTGTGGGGCGTTGTCAAATTGTAAAAATAGCAGCTCATCATCCAGTTGAGTGCCGACTAACTGTTCTGGCAGCCAAGATTCACCCATCACAATGTCTGGGTCAATATCGCTAGGAATATCATTTAATCGTTGTTTGAGTTCAGAAGCTTTCACAATTTTTTCTAGTTAGTCATGCTTATGGCTATTTTAGCGGTCATTGGTCAAGAAAACTAAGTTTTCTATCATCAATCAGACATGATAGGCGAAATAATCAACAACCCCTAGGTCTTTATTGACAATTTTATGTTGGCTAAGGCCATGATACGGCTTGAACGTTAAAGGTGTGAGTAAGCGTCTCACGCATCAAGAAGTGGCTAAATATCGATAAAACGTGAGAGGGGATAGCTTCATCCCCCTCTACTGGTATGCTGAGTTAAAGTACCATTTCAGCTAACTGAGCTTTGGCTGACGCAATGCCCTGCGTGGCAGAATCTTCTCCCATGTTGAGAGCTTCTGCGTAAGCGAACTGGACATCAGTGATGCCAATAAAGCCCAAGATCGTCTTTAGATAAGGGGTAACATGATCGGTATTACCATCTTTATGGATGCCACCACGGGTGGTGATCACCACGACTTTTTTGCCGGTGATTAATCCTTGCACTCCCGATTCGGTATATTTAAACGTCACCCCGGCACGAGCAATCAAGTCAAACCAATTTTTGAGCTGTGTTGGAATGGTAAAGTTATACATGGGAGCCGCAATGACAATTGTTTCGGCAGCGTTGATTTCAGCAATCAAAGTGTTAGATAACGTCACGACGTTTTGCTGTTCTTGAGATAAATCTTCTGTAGCGCGTAGTGCGGTGGCGACAGAAAAATCCAGCACAGGGAGCGGCTCTGCTGCTAAATCGCGAATCAGCACTTCATTAGCTTTAAATTGGCTTAAATAAGTATCCAGTAATTTGCTTGATTGAGAATATTCACCAAGGATGCTGGATTTTAGCGCAAGTATACGAGACATATTTTTTTCCTTTTCTGTTCTATTTTGTTTCAATGAGTTGACGAGGCAAAGGTCAACGAATCGATAACGCAAGAGTAAGCCTGACGCTTGGATAACATAAGCGGGCAAATTTGCTTAACTTATTCAAAATTTTTGAAGGTAAAATCTCGTGATTTATACCTAACAGCAAATGTAGATGGTCAGGTCACTTGCTGACAACTCTGTGATACAATTCGTTCAGTTTTATAGATAAATAAGAATAGGTAATGCTTTGACTCAGTCACAGCCTCACTCAATAGCGCCAAGCGACGCAAAAGCAAATAGCGCTAAATCACTGCAACAAGCCCTTAAACAATGTTTAATTAAAGATCGTTTTCGATTGAATAAACGGATTACTGGCGCGAGTAAAATTGCTAAAGAATCAGCCCGTCATGCTGTCTTTGATCAGATAGCATTAGACATCGCCCGCTCTATGTTGGTCGTTCAGCAGCGCATGGAGCAAGAGGTGACAATTGATTATCCTGAACAGTTACCGGTTAGTCAAAAACGTGATGAAATAGCGAAAGCTATCGCTGACCATCAAGTGGTGATTGTTGCGGGGGAAACTGGATCGGGTAAAACCACTCAGTTACCTAAAATTTGTGCCGAACTTGGGCGTGGAAAATATGGGTTAATCGGTCATACTCAGCCACGCCGCTTAGCGGCTCGTTCGGTGGCAACTCGAATTGCCCAAGAGATGGCAACTGAGTTGGGTGGTTTTGTTGGCTATAAAGTCCGATTTAACGATCAAATCTCTGAACAGACACAGATTAAACTAATGACTGACGGTATTTTGTTGGCGGAAATTCAGCATGACCGTTATCTCAATCAGTACGACACCATTATTATTGATGAAGCCCATGAGCGTAGTTTAAATATTGATTTCATTCTTGGCTATCTCAAACAACTGTTACCGCGTCGTCCAGATTTAAAAGTGATCATTACTTCAGCAACCATTGATCCGGAACGCTTCTCTAAGCATTTTTCTAATGCTCCTATCATTGAAGTTTCTGGTCGTACTTATCCTGTTGAGACGCGTTATCGACCTTTAGCTGGTGATGAGGATAGCGACCGTGATCAACTGGAAAGTATCTTTGATGCGGTTGATGAACTGTGTGCCGAAGGCTTGGGCGATATTTTGATCTTCATGAATGGAGAGCGGGAGATTCGTGATACGGCTGATGCTCTTTCCAAACGTAACTTACGAGATACGGAAATTGTACCTTTGTACGCTCGTTTATCCGCTGGAGAACAGAATAAAATTTTTCAGCCACACAGTGGGCGACGTATTGTGCTCGCCACCAATGTGGCGGAAACTTCGCTAACCGTTCCCGGGATTAAATATGTCATTGACCCAGGGACGGCAAGGATCAGTCGTTATAGTTATCGGACCAAGGTGCAACGTTTACCGATTGAGCCGATTTCTCAAGCCAGTGCGAATCAACGAAAAGGCCGTTGTGGGCGTGTAGAAGCGGGGATTTGTATCCGCCTTTATTCAGAAGAGGATTTTCTATCTCGTCCAGAATTTACCGATCCTGAAATTCTGCGAACTAACCTCGCTTCGGTTATCTTACAAATGACTGCGCTTGGATTAGGTGATATTGAAGCATTTCCTTTCGTTGAAGCGCCCGATAAACGCAATATTCAAGATGGCGTTCGTCTATTAGAAGAATTAGGCGCGATCAACAGCGAAGTCACCGATCCGAAGAAACGTTTAACTGAAATGGGGCGTAAGCTTGCCCGTCTGCCGATTGATCCTCGTTTGGCTAGAATGGTACTTGAAGCGCCGCGATTAGGTTGTTTGAAAGAGTTAATGGTCATCGCATCAGCGTTATCTATTCAAGACCCGCGTGAGCGGCCGAGTGACAAACAGCAAGCTTCCGATGAAAAACATCGTCGTTTTTTTGATGAAGAATCCGATTTTTTAACCTTAGTGAATGTATGGAACTACCTGCAACAGCAACAAAAATCCTTAAGCAGTAATCAGTTCCGTCGTCAGTGTAAGCAAGATTATCTCAATTACTTACGAGTTCGAGAGTGGCAAGATGTTTATTTCCAAATCCACCAAGCCATGCGAGAAATGGGCTATAAACTCAACGATGAGCCGGGGAATTACCAAGCAGTACACAGCGCAATTTTAGTCGGTTTATTGTCTCATATCGGAAGTAAGGACGCAGAAAAACATGACTACCAAGGGGCGCGTAATGCTCGCTTCCATATTTTTCCTGCATCAGGATTGTTTAAAAAACAACCCAAATGGGTGATGAGCGCAGAATTGGTTGAAACCTCTAAGCTGTGGGCAAGAATTGTGGCGAAAATTCAGCCAGAATGGATTGAGCCGTTAGCAAAACATTTGATCAAACGTAGCTATAGCGAACCCCATTGGTCGAAAAAACAAGCGGCCGTGATGGCTTATGAAAAAGTTATGCTGTATGGGATTCCCATTGTGGTGAAGCGGTTGGTCAACTATGGCAATATTGATGCGACTTTAAGTCGTGAAATATTTATCCGCAGTGCGCTCGTTGAAGGGGATTGGGAAACAAAACATGCGTTTTTCAAACAAAACCGCTCACTGTTATTGGAAGTTGAGGAGTTAGAACATAAATCTCGTCGCCGAGATATTTTGGTTGATGATGAAGAGCTGTTTCAGTTTTATGATCAGCGAGTTGGAACGGAAGTGGTTTCTGGACGACATTTTGATGCGTGGTGGAAAAAGGCTCGTCAAACTCAGCCAGATTTACTCAACTTTGAAAAAGAGATGCTTTTTAAAGGAGATGCTAGCCACATTACCGAGCTCGATTATCCTAATTTTTGGTATCAAAATGGTATTAAATTAAAACTCAGTTATCAGTTTGAGCCTGGTGAGGATAGCGATGGGGTGACGGTTCATATCCCACTTCCGATCCTCAACCAAATTGAGTCGACGGGTTTTGACTGGCAAATTCCGGGATTACGCCACGAATTGGTGGTAAGTTTAATTAAGTCACTACCTAAAACGCTGCGTAAAAACTTTGTCCCCGCCCCCAATTATACCGACGCATTTTTGGCGCGAGTCACGCCAATGGAGTTGCCATTACTCGACGCGCTAGAAAAAGAACTGCGTCGGATGACCGGGGTGGCGATTCAGCGCGAAGACTGGAATTGGGCGCAAGTGCCAGACCATCTTAAAGTGACTTATCGAGTGGTCGATCATCGCCATCGCAAATTAAATGAGAGCAAAGATTTATATGCACTTAAAGAGGCTTTAAAAGAGCAAGTGCAGCAAACTCTTTCACAAGTTGCCGACGACGAGATTGAGCAGAAAAATTTACATACTTGGTCATTCGGTGAGTTACCCAAGGTTTATCAACAAAAACGAGGCGGCTTTGATGTTAAAGCTTACCCCGCATTGGTGGATAATAAAGAGAGCATCGAGATTAAGTTGTTCGAAACAGAGTATGAGCAGCAGTGTGCTATGCAAGCGGGGCAGCGGCGCTTAATTTTACTCAATGTGCCTTCACCAATAAAATATTTGCATGCGAACTTACCCAATAAATCCAAATTGGGATTGTATTTTAATCCTTATGGCAAAGTATTAGATTTGATTGACGATTGCATTGCTTGCGGGGTTGATAAACTGATAGAAGAGCAAGGCGGGCTCGTTTGGCAACCAGAAGCATTTGAGGCATTAAAAGAGCACGTTCGTGCTGAATTAGGTGATACCGTTGTCGCGATTGCTCAACAAGTTGAAACGATTTTAACCACGGCTTATAACATTAATAAACGCCTTAAAGGGAAAATCGATTTTACTATGGCATTTGCGCTATCTGATATCAAAGCGCAAATGGAAAGCCTCATTTTTAAAGGCTTTGCGACCGAGTGTGGTTATCAACGGTTGCCGGATATTTTACGTTACATGAAAGCCATTGAGCGGCGGATGGAAAAATTGCCCATTGACCCGAATAAAGATCGGCTGCATATGTTGAAGATAGAATCGGTAACAAATAACTATAAAGCATTGCTGAATAAAATACCCAAAGGGCAGGCTGTTCCTGATGCTGTGAAAGATATTCGTTGGATGATTGAAGAATTGAGAGTGAGCTATTTTGCTCAGCAATTGGGGACGCCTTACCCCATTTCTGACAAGAGGATCATGCAGGCGATTGACGCTTGTTAATGAGGGTTTAGTCAGAAATTTAGTGACCCGATAAGCTCGCTGCTTGAGGTCCCTTAGGGATGACTCTATAATTTCTGAAAAGTGGTATACCTGCTAACTATAAATGATGGCACTGTTAATGGATACAGCAGTGGTTATTTTAAGTGGTGGGAAAAAGAGGCTTGCATAATGCGGTCTTCTAATGATGAAAAGGTTTATTATGAAAAAAACTCTTCTTGCACTGGTGTTGATCGGTGCATCTTCAACAGCAATGGCTGATGCGTTGGTTTACGGTGGGGCGTCTGTGGGGCAATCAGATTATCGTGGGGAATCAAGTACGGCTTATAATGTGCATGTCGGTACTGGTATCTTGCCTTTTTTTGCGGTTGAAGGTGGGTATAGTGATTTTGGCGAATTCAAAATTAATGGCGTTGATACTTCGGCAACGACAATGTATGCGGCATTAAAACCGAGCATCGATTTTGGTCCTTTGCATGTCTATGCACGCGGTGGTATCCACTCTTGGAAAACCGAAATTGGCGGAAGCAAAGATGACGATGGTTTCGATATCATGTATGGTGTTGGCGCAGAATATTTCATTATGGGGCCTTTTTCTATCGGCGCTGGCTATCACCGTTATACCCTTGATAAACATGATGTTAAGGTACTTTCTTTCAACGCGACATTCCATTTCCTATAAAAAATTGGCTTAACATAATCTTAAACCTCACCTTTATTTTTGCCGAATGATGGTGGGGTTTATTGTTGAATGCCCCCGTCGTCTATTCGGCTCGTTTATTTTGTTATGTCAGCCAGTGATGAAAAGCGACTCGTGACCAGTGAGAAATAATATAGTCAATTAAGGCTTGAGTTCTTTCTGGTAGAAAACGCCGTTGAGGATGTAATAAATAGACATCAGAACCTTCCATTTGCCAATCAGCAAGTAATGGTATTAATTTACCTTGATGCAGTTCTTGAGTTATTAACCCTTTGGGCAGGCGAGCAATGCCCATATTTAAAAATGCCGCATTGACAATGGTGTCCAGCTCCTCTGATCCCAATCTTGGTTTCGGCATAAATTGAAATTTTTCTCCACTTTCCTGATGTATAAATACCCATGCTTGTTTTGTATTCAGAGTTAACAGCGGTAAATTAAGTAATTGTTCAGGATGTTGAAGATCGAGAGAATTCGCATAATCAGCTGAAGCACATAATAGTGATGGATTACTGGCTAACTTTCTGGCAACCCATTCCGATTGCGGCTGTGGCCCAAAACGCAGAGCAATGTCTAGATCGTGTCGAGTAAAATAATCCATACCTGCACCGACTTGAATATTGATATTAACGCTAGGGTGCTGTTGACAAAATTCTATTGCGAGTGGGCTGAGTTGATGACGAATTGGAATGATGGGAGCATTGATTACAATATCGCCACGATATTCACTTTTCGCTTGCAGGGCTTGCTCTTGTTTGAATTCTATTTCAGCAAAGAGTTCAGCATAGGTAGCAAATAGCAGTTCGCCTTCTTTAGTTAAAGTAATCGCTTTACTGGTACGGATTAATAAAATACGACCAATATCTTGCTCCAACTGCTGGATTCGCCGGCTTAAAGTGCTTGTAGATATCGCTTTTTGTTTCGCTGCGAGTGTAAAGCTACCACACCGTACGACAGCGATAAAAAGTGCCAAATCATCAAGTTTCATTATTAATCCCATTTTTGCAATTTTCTATCCCATTCTATCCTATTTTAGAAATGGTGTGATTAGGATATCTTGTCCGGGAACGTCTTTTCATCCATCAAGAGGGGCATATGCCGACCGACTCCACTTATACCGATAACCCAAAAATTATTTTTGCCAGTGTTGCCTTGGTGATTGCTTTAGGATCACTGGAAAAAAGTATTGTGACGACACCGCTCGCCTTAATTGGTCAAGAATTATCAGCAGGTGAGTCATTAACCTGGGTGATCACCGCTTATTTATTAGCGGCGACAGCGGTGTTGCCTGTTTATGGAAAGCTTAGTGATCTATTTGGTCGTGTTCGCATGCTTAATACCAGCATTTTTATTTTTATGTTGGGCTCTGCATTATGTACCTTTGCGATTGATCTTCCGACCTTGATTGGCTCGCGAGTAATCCAAGGTATTGGTGGCGGCGGTTTAATTGCATTGGCTTTTACTGTGATTGCTGATTCGATTCCTCCGCGACAAGTCGGCAAATATCAAGGCTATATTTCAGCGGTTTATGCCGTATCAAGCATTGCTGGCCCTTTATTAGGTGGTTATTTTGCCGAGCATCTTACTTGGCGTTGGGTCTTTGGGATCAATTTACCATTGGGTGTGGTTGCATTAGTGATGGTTAACCGATACCTACGCCATCTTAATCGACGTCGTCATAGCCGGTTTGACTGGATGGGAGCTGGATTATTGATGATCGCCACCACCATGTTGCTATTGCTACTTTCATCGCATTCATTAATCTCCAATGGGTGGGGGGCATTTATTTTGCTACTGAGTGTGTTGGGGCTGATCGTTGTGGAGAGACAGGTGAGTGATCCGATTCTTCCTGCGAGATTGGCTCGATTACCCAACTATTTGACAGCCATTTTACTCATTATGGGATCACAAATGCTCATGTTTGCATTGCTTGTCTATTTACCTCTGCAGTTGCAATGGCAAAAAGGACTCTCCCCATCACAAAGCGGCACTATCATGGTGATTTTTATGTTTTGTATTACTGCAGGGGCTTACATTGGAGGGAAGTTGGTTGCCCATTATGCACGATATAAGCTACTCGTTACGGTAGGGTTTAGTTTAGCAATGGTGGCTATTTGGCAAATTCATTATGATATTTGGGTGAACTTTGCGTTAGGTTTTGCAGGGATTGGGCTTGGTTTTACTCTTCCAGCTCTCGGGGTTGTGGTGCAAAGCGTTTTGCCTGCCAGAGACCGAGGTATTGGGATGTCGCTATTTAATTTTGGACGAGAATTGGGTGGTGCATTAGGTGTCGCATTTTGTTCCGCACTTTTTTACTTACGTGTTCCACAAACCGTTACTGTGAGCGAGCAAGGAGCAAAACAAGCGGATACCAGTTACCAGTTACTCGCTCAAGGATTTAGTCTGGTCTATATCGGCATGAGTCTTTTAGCGTTATGTGCCGTGCTATTAACCTTAGGACGATTACGGAAAGATGCCTTAATGGGCGATGAAAAATAAACGTCGACAGAGCGCGCCATACTGAATTTTCGTTGTCAGTCATCCATGGTGGTATGATTTCACAGCTCTATCCGATAGAATTGCCACATGATGCCTGATTAACGTTACCTTATGTCTTCTATTTTTCTTTGTGCCGCACACATGGATGATTTGCCCGAGCTTAACCAATTAATGTTCGACTTACATGATGAACATCATCAAGCTTGTCCGGAATATTTCAAAACGGCACAAGAAATAGAACAAGAAAAGAGCATCGCACGCTATCTTGATGATCCAGAATGTTTAGTCTATGTCGCTAAATGTGGAAGGAAAATTATTGGTTTTGTCACCGGGCATTTTTGTGAACTAGTGTCAACCGTTAGCCAGCCTGTATTGATGGGAAGTATTGATGAGCTTTATATAAACCCTGACTATCGTCAACAAGGCGTCGCTCGCGATCTACTCAGTCATTTAGAACGTGTCTTTATCACTTATGGTGTTAAAGAGCTATTTGTTGAAGTTTGGGCATTTAATCAGGCGGCACTACATCTTTATCAAGCATCTGGATTTAACCATCATATTCATTGGCTACGTAAATCTGTCACAAGTAGCTAAAAGAGCCAATTTTTATTGAAATATCCCCTCCCTACTTGAATCTGCAGGGGCTACGTCCTTTCACCCCAATCACATAGCTTGTCTAGGCTCATCGGGATGATGAGAGCTAGAGCCATCCTTGGTTTTCGTCACGGCTGTTTAAATTCGTTCCAGACAAATTTGTCACTCACTTGCTGCCGACCTGCAACTCCAAGTGGTTTGGGTTAACCAGAAAAAATTAGGTGGTGAGAGCATTTATTGGCTTTTTTTCATAAATCGGCTCGGCCAATCTGAAAAGATCGCGTCCACATGATCAAGATAACTAAATCTATTGGGGTCATTCACGGTATAGCACCAAATTTGATATCCGTGAATTCGTAAATAATCAATATGTCTTTGGGTTATCCAGCGATAGTTGAGGTTTGCACTAAATGCCTCAACGTCTCGCATGACTTCTTTGTCTTTGTTAGAGAGTCGTTCACTTAAAACACCGAGTCGATAGCCAGGACAGTGTTGATGTAGCTTACGAATAATCTCATGGCTAAAGCTAGAAAGTAGTACCTTTTTGGGGTCTAAGCGACTTCGATCAAGTTGCACTTTGAGTTGTCTTGCCACTTGATCTGCATCGTGTTGATCGATTTTGACTTCGATATTTAACCCTAATTGGTTATCAGCGGCGAGTTCAAGTAACTCTTGTAGTGTCATGATCGGTTCGCCACTAAATTGAGGATCAAACCAACCACCAAAATCGAACTGCTGTAACTCGGCTAAGGTATAGGCATCAATTCGCCCTTTTCCATTACTACAGCGGTCGATGGTGTGATCATGGCATACGACCAGAATATTATCTTTGGTGGGTTGAACATCAATTTCTACCCAAGACAACCCCATATCAATCGCAGCCTGTACGCTGACACGAGTATTTTCTGGATAGCTTCCAGCCACACCCCGGTGACCGATAATCATAAGTGACATAATGTGTCCTTAAGTGATGAGTATTGTTGATGCAGCAACGACGAGATCGACTCGATGTTGAAGGGCCAAATAAGTGAGACCTGCCGTTACATGGTCGACCAATAGATGTTGCATTTAGAGAGTTTATCACTAACGATGGGCGCATAACGACCTAATTTATTTTTGTCGGCGACTAATCAGCATCGCTGGCTCTGTTCAAGATAGAACGCCGTGCGCTTGCTGAAAATAACGCGAGGATTTGTTTTTGTTGAGTCGATAAGCTCACATCAATCCTTATGCAATGGCCCGTTTAGCAAGAGAGGTTGGGCATAAACGTTTACCTTGCTGATCAAAGAGGTGCAAGCGATCAGATGTTATGGAGAGGGTCAGTGGCTTATGCTCCGCAAGTGGTATTTCTGGAGTTACGGCGATAAAGTCAGCTCGGTTATCTAATCCGATAATTTGTCCGTGAACTAATTGATTTGGCCCTAAGGGCTCGATGACATGAATCTGTAAAGTCAGGGTTAGTTTGTGTTGAACATGCGAGATTTCGGCATGTTCGGGACGAATGCCCAACGTGAGTGATTCTGCGCTCAGTCCTTGGTATTGAGGAAGATAGAATTGCTGATCTGCAATATGCAAGTGACCATTTTTTAGTTGAGCAGGCAGGAAGTTCATGGCTGGGCTACCAATAAAACTGGCGACAAAGGTGCTGGCCGGTTGATGATAAACCTCTGCGGGGGTACCGATTTGTTCAATTGCACCGTCTTTGAGAACCACAATGCGATCGGCCAGCGTCATTGCTTCTATTTGATCATGAGTCACATAGACACTGGTGACTCCTAATTGACGTTGTAGCGTTTTGATTTCTAACCGCATATGGGCGCGTAGAGCGGCATCTAAGTTCGATAAAGGTTCATCAAACAAAAAAAGTTGCGGATCACGAACAATGGCACGTCCCATGGCGACCCGTTGCCGTTGTCCTCCTGAGAGTTTACTGGGTTTACGCGCTAAATACGCTTCGATCTTGAGCGTTTTTGCCACTTGCTGAATTTTTTCTTCGATGGTGTCTTTATCAACCCCGCGATTTTTTAATCCATAAGCAAGGTTATCGTACACACTCATATGTGGGTAAAGTGCATAGTTTTGAAACACCATCGCAATGTCTCGTTTAGCCGGTTTTTCCTTATCGACCCGTCGGCCAGCCAGATAAATCTCACCATCTGATATGGGCTCTAGTCCAGCAATCGAGCGTAAAATGGACGACTTTCCACAGCCAGATGGCCCTACCAATACAATAAACTCACCTTGTTGGATAGAAAGATCGATCCCTTTCACGGCACGGTGACCATTTTCGTAAGTTTTTACCAGCTGTTTGATTTCAAGCATCACGTTTTGCGGCTCCTGTGATGGAGTGTGGGGTACTAAATGGATAGCAGTATTATTTTTCACTTTCGACCAGTCCTTTGACAAACCAACGTTGGAAGATGACGACCACCAAAACGGGTGGAAGCATGGCTAATATGACCATGGCAAAAGCGTAGTCATAACGCGGTAAATTGGTTTCGTTGATGTTATTGAGAATTTGTTTTATCCCCATCACGATGGTGTTGTAGTGTTCATCGGTAGTCATCATGATTGGCCATAAATATTGATTCCACCCCACCACAAACATAATGATAAAAATGGCTGCCATCATGGTTTTTGATAAGGGGAGCAGTATGTCGATAAAAAATCGAATCGGCCCTGCATTATCGAGTTGTGCTGCTTCCATTAATTCATCGGGAATGGTTTTAAAAAATTGACGGAAAAAGAAGGTTGCGGTTGCCGATGCGATCAAGGGTAAAATTAAGCCACTATAGCTGTTGAGCATTCCTAGGTTGGAGACGACCTCATAAGAGGGAATGATCCGCACTTCTAAAGGTAACAGTAAGGTCACAAAAATTAGCCAAAACCAAGCACTGGCGTAGGGAAGGCGGAAATAGACAAGGGCAAAAGCTGCCATCATGGAAATAATAATCTTACCAATAGCAAAGCCAAGCCCCATGATCATCGAGTTTGTAATCATAGTGCTGGCGGTAACATTTCCAGCAAAACCAACGCTTTTATTCCATGCCTCTTGGTAAATGGCCACAGTATGCTGGCCGATGCTCCATTGTAGCCCTTCACTGATAATGGTATTGGGATGATGGGTTGAGCTGGCGAAAATTAACCAGATGGGGAGCAGCATAAACAGAGTGCCCGCTACCAGTATCAAATGGTCAGAAAGCTTGTTACTTTTCATCATTAAGCCTTTAGTAGTGGACGCGTTTTTCAACGTATCGAAATTGGATAAACGTCAGCATAAGTACCAGTGCTAACAACACGACAGATTGTGCAGAGCTACCCCCTAAATCAGCACCGACAAACCCATCCCGATACACTTTATAAACCAAAGAGGTGGTGCTTCCACCAGGGCCACCATTGGTCATGGTGTCGATCACCCCAAAGGTGTCAAAAAAGGCGTAGGTAAGGTTTATCACCAGCAGGAAAAACCCCGTTGGTGCTAGGAGAGGGAAGGTGATAGTCCAAAAACGTTTCGTATCACTGACACAATCCAACATAGCGGCTTCTTTGACCGCATAAGAGATTGATTGCAAACCCGCCAAGAAATAAACAAAATTAACCGCCACTTGTTTCCAGACAGAGACTAAAATTAGTGCAAAAGTGGCATCAACGGGGTTGGTTTGGAGACTGAACTGCCAGCCAAACTGAGCAAAAAACTCCGTCAAAATACCAATATGTGGATTAAACAAGAAACCGCCGATGATCCCAGCGACAGCAGGGGCTACAGCGTAAACCCACGTTAATGTCACCTTATATGAGCCTTGGCCGTGAATAATATTATCCGCTTTGACGGCTAGTAGTAGGGCAATAGCGAGAGATAAAAAAGAAACCAAGAGGGAAAACAGCACAGTAAAACCGAGCGATGATAAATATTCTGGGGATTGAAAGAGCATCTGATAGTTTTCAAACCAAACAAACGTCGATGACATTCCCCAAGGATCTTCTAACATAAAAGAGAGATAGATTGCTTTGATTGCTGGGTAGACAAAAAAAATGGCGATGATCACGATCTGCGGTGCCAGCAAGAGATAAGGCAAAGGCGAGTGTAGAAATTGTTGTCGACGTTCCACAAGTTTTTCCAATTAAATTAATAAGCTATACCCTTCCTACTTGAAGCTGCAGGGACGTTGGCTACGTTTATCCACCCCCAATCACCTAGCTTGCCTATACTCATGGGGGATTTACTTACTTGCCACCTACCTGCAACTGCAAGTTGTTTGGGTATATTAAAATCCCCGCAACATAACTTGCGGGGGGGGCGATCCACATCATTGCATCGTGCGAGCAAAGCGGCTCAATAGTGTTTCACTTTCTGTTTTCACTTTATTCAGGCTATCTTTAACAGAAGAACGGCCCGCAAAAATATTGTCGAATTCTCGGTGCATTACTTCTCGAATCTGCGGGTAATAGCCTAAGCGATACCCTTTGGTCCATTCACCAGAGGGTAAGCTGAGTTGTTTGACACCCACTTCTGCATCAGGATGTTCGCGGTAATAACCTGACGCTTTTGTCATCTCATAGGCGGCATTAGTTACAGGAACATAGCCGGTGGTTTGGTGCCAATACATTTGAACTTCTGGACGTGTTAAGTAGGTAAAGAAAGCGGCAACGGCTTTATCTTCTGCTTTTGAATGGCCATTTAAAGCAAACAGCGCTGCGCCACCAATAAAGGTATGCGTGCCGTTTTTATTTAATGATTGCCAGTAGGGTAAGTAAGTGGTGCCAAAATCGAAATCGACTCGGTTACGTAAGCCACCGAAAGAACCCGATGATCCCATCCACATTGCCACTTCTTGACGTTCAAAGGGGATTTGGTTGGCATCCCAATTGCTGCCGTAATATTTAAAATAGCCTTTGTCTGACCACTCTTTCAGTTTTCCAATATGCATTTGCATATCTGGGGTATTCACCATGACGGTTGAAGAAAGTGCTTGATAGCCATTTTGCTGATCGGAGAGAGGAAGATTATGGCGAGACTTGAAGTTTTCGACCATGATCCAAGGTGTAAGAGACTGTGAAAACGCTGCATATCCTTTTGATTTGAGCTTGATAGCCAGTGCTTCTAGCTGCTCGTAGGTTGTTGGTGCCTCACCTCCAACTTGCTTGAGAATGTCTTTATTGTAATACAGCACCGGCGTGGAACTGTTAAAGGGCATGCCGACCATTTTACCGTTATTATCCGCATAAAAGTTACGTACACCTGCCAGATAATCTTGGGAATGAAAGGTATAACCCGAGTCAATCATAATATCTTGCACGGGTTTCGCCACGCCCGGAGCATTCATAATGGTGGCTGCGCCGGCATCAAACACCTGCAAGATGTTGGGTGATTGTCCCGCACGAAAAGCAGCAATGCCAGCGGTCAGGGTTTCAGTATACTCCCCTTTATAAATAGGCGTAATTTGGTAATCATTTTGTGAGGCATTAAAATCAGCAGCAATTTTATTGACCGTTTCGCCTAATTGGCCACCCATTGCATGCCACCAAGTAATATTGGTGGCTGCGAAACTGGTTCCTGAACAGGAGATAGACAGTAGGCTCGCTAACCATAGCTTATTCATTTTTTTTCCTTAGTCAGTTTCGAACGAGACGATTCTTATTTCGTTTGATGCTGCTATGGTGGCGATGAAATGTGTCACTCCCGTGGCGATTAGGTTTCATTGTTGTGAAAGGTTTATGTCATTCAGAAGGCATTGAGAAATGTCAGCTTCGACGCTAGGGTCAATAGACCTTGGGCCTCGTGCGGTATTTTTGTGAAGTTATTAATAGATTAAATATTATTTCATCCGCTCATTTGCCTACTAGATACCTGACTGCTACTTTTAAAAAAACAGGCTGATATTCATGAACCATCATATCACTACTGAAAGGGTAGGAATGTAGCCAAAGATAATCATTAGAATAACGTCAGTTAGGCATAGGAATATAATCCATGTTAGTGATTAGACTTACCCCGTTGTTTATGCCTGTGTTGCTGCTATCGGGCATAGGCATTTTTTACTCAGATATTGCACTGGCTATCAGTGTGCCTCTTTTCATTGCGTCAATGATAAGTATCGGTTATGCCGCTTGGAATTATGAAGCGTATATTAAAACCGTTAAACAGCAAAAAAAGCAGATTGAGCAGCTTTCCTCACAGCAAGAATCCGAGTTGGAATCTTTTCATTCTCTTGAACCTCTATTTATTGAGTCTTTACCCATTTGGTCGCGGCATATTGATTCAGCAAACCATCATTTGACCGAGTCTGTGGCGGAACTCAGTGAACAATTTACTCAGTTAGTTGAGCGCCTTTCCCATTCCTTGTCGCTCCAAGCTGGTAGTGATCGCACTCAAGACCAGTCTATTCCAGAAGAAATTAATCAATGTCGCACTATGCTAAATGAGGCGGTAGAGGCTCTTCGCTCCGGTCAAGCGTTACGTCAGCAAGTACTGAGTGAAATGAGAAATTTAGTTCAGTACACCAGCGCATTGAAAAAAATGGCCAGTGATGTGGTTGGTATTGCAGAAAAAACTAATCTACTGGCGTTAAATGCGGCCATTGAATCAGCTCGTGCGGGGGAAGCGGGGAGAGGATTTGCTGTTGTTGCTGATGAAGTGCGAAGTTTGTCCCACCAGTCAAGAGAAACTGCTAACCATATGACGGAGCAAGTGAATACCGTCAACTTAGCGATAGAAAAAGCTTGTAACATGGTACAGCAAGTGAATAAAGATGAAACTGAACAGATGAACCACACCGAACAGCGCATCGATGAAGTGATGAGCCATTTTCAGCATATGCTGCACACTTTAGATACCCAAGCTCAAGGGTTAACAGAGGAGGCTCATCAAGTCAAAGAAACGGTCACACACGTTATTATTCGTTTGCAGTTTCAAGATCGAGTGAGCCAAATTCTTGATCAAATTAGCTTGAATTTAAAAGAGTTAAGTGAATCCATTGCGTTGGCGAAACAGGATCGAAATCATCCTGTTGTTGGTCAGTTATCACCACAAAAATGGCTTGAAAAGCTGAAAGGGAATTACACCATGATAGAGCAGCACCAAGTTCACCGCGGAGAAGAGCATCAATCGAATGTGAAAAGGGCGGTTCAATCAGACATCACGTTTTTCTAACTCATTGGGGCTACCAATAAGGAGGTTTGAAGATGAGCAAAACCATTTTAGTCGTTGATGACTCTGCGGCAATTCGTCAAGTGGTGAGTTTGGCTCTCAAAGGGGCTGGCTATCAAACCATTGAAGCCACGGATGGTGTGGATGCGTTAAAAAAAATTCAGGGCGTCAAAATTCATTTAGTGATTAGTGATGTCAATATGCCCAATATGGATGGTATTACGTTATTAAAAGAGTTGAAAAAACAACCAAGTACTAAATTTACTCCTGTGATCATGCTGACTACAGAATCGGAAGCGGGCAAAAAAGATCAAGGCCGTTTAGCGGGCGCGAAAGCATGGGTGGTTAAACCTTTTGTGCCTGATCAAATGCTGGCTGCAGTCAATAAATTAATGCCAGCTTAGGGTCTGCTGACCTTTCGAGCTGATTTTTTCAGCAGTTTGTGGCTTCTTTATATAAGGCAGAGGCTTGAAATGTGGTGACTCTACCTGAGAAGCCGATAACGCCGTAGAAAGGAGCCACAAACGCTGCCCGAAAGGTTCGGCTAAAAGCGTTTTACTCTTTGTTGAGCGGTGTTTTGCTTAGAATGACTAGGCGACAAAGCTCTCGCCGCGATTAAAACGCTTTTATCTCGAACAAAATTTAATCGCGAAAGGTCAACAGACCCTAGGAGGTATGACATGCAGGTACTTGAGGAAAATAAAGAGCAAGTCCAAATCGCATTAACCGGTGAGTTAACCATTTATCAAGCAGATGCATTGTATGAATTTTTAACACCTTGGGCTGAGCAATCGTGTGATGTTGTCATTAACGTCGAACAAGTAACCGATATTGATACCAGCGCCATTCAATTACTATTGATGTTGGATAAAGTCAAAGAGCAGCAGCAACAACGCTTAATTTTACTGGGTGATAGTCCATTACTTCATCGAGTGATAGAAAAATTAGGGGTTAACCGCATGAAAAGTCAGTTGCAGGTGCTCTCTAGTCTAAAACAAGGATAAAAGTATGAAGATGGATCCCATGTTGTTGGCGGCTTTAGACACCTACTATACCGAAAGCCGAGAACTGCTCGAAACCATGGAGCTTGACTTACTAGAACTTGAAGCTGGCAATCGTAATGAACTATCTGAAAGGCTCAACGCTATTTTTCGAGCCGCTCATACGGTCAAAGGCTCCGCTGGAATTTTCAACTTAGATTCGATTGTGCATTTTACCCATAAAGTTGAAAATTTATTAGATCAGCTAAGAGCAACGCCATCGTCTCTTTCGAGTGAGATCATCAGCTTATTATTTCGTTGCCGGGATCATATGCTCAGCTTGTTGGATGAAGCGCAATATCAGCAAGTGGATGATCAAGACAATGCGAGTATTAGTAAATCGTTAATGATTGAGTTAGATCAATACCTTGTACCTTCACCCGCAACTGACTCGCGGGATGAGACGTATTGCCAAACCGAGCGTTGTGACTCGTCTTATTCAACTTCAGCAGCCTCATCTCACTATTTTTTATTTGTTCGTTTCCCAAAGACGGCATTGCAAGATGGTATGGATCCATTATCTTTTTTTACTTATTTGGCTAAGTTAGGCGAAATTGAGCAAATTATTTTAGATGACAGTGGGTTGCCGGATGAGTGGCAAGCATTTGATTCAGAGAATAGCTATTTATGTTGGCAACTTTCCTTCACCACATATGCTCAAGCGAGTGAGATAGAAGAAGTTTTTGAATTTATTCGTGATGAAGGAGAGGTCTGGGTGTTTACTGAGGAGCAGTGTACGGCTGATTTTATGGCCAATTTACAACAACTCAGCCAGCAAAACCCATCCCATTTTCACTATTGTGGTTTATCGGTGAGTGAATCTACCGATTGTAGCTCGACGATCGGTGCCGAGCGCATCGAGTCTACGACTCCCTTAGTGAATGCAAATGCCCCTAAGTCTAAAGCTGCTAATGAAACACAGCATCGTGATTCAAAAAGTTTACGTGTCGATGCCGAGAAGCTCGACACGTTGATTAATCTTATTGGTGAACTGGTGACTGCCGGCGCTGGATGCGCACTACAGGCCAGCCACTATGCAGATAGTGTATTGCAAGAGTCGGTGTCCTGTTTAAATGGATTATTAGAAGAAGTGAGAGATGCCGCGCTCAAATTAAGAATGGTACCGATAGGGACGACCTTTATTCGATTTCAACGGGTCGTTAGGGATGTATCGAAAGAGCTGGGAAAAGAAATTGAGCTAGTTATCCATGGCGCAGAGACCGAATTGGATAAATCAGTCGTTGAGAAAATAGGCGACCCGTTGATGCATCTTATTCGTAATGCCATTGATCATGGCATTGAATCTCCAGATAGTCGCAAAGCACGAGGAAAATCCACTGCTGGAAACATTACCCTCAACGCTTACCATGATTCAGGAAATATTGTGTTAGAAATTAGCGACGACGGAAAGGGGTTGGATACCGAGAAAATTCGTCTAAAAGCGATAGAAAGAGGCTTAATTGATCCACAGAGCGTTCTTAGCCGTGAAGAAACGTATCAACTTATTTTTGAACCGGGTTTTTCAATGGCCAAAGAGGTGTCCAATCTTTCTGGTCGAGGGGTTGGAATGGATGTGGTTCGGCGAAATATTCACGAATTACGAGGCCGGGTTGAAATCGAAAGTGAAGTCTCTGTCGGAACGACTATCCGACTCATGCTTCCGCTCACCTTAGCCATTATTGACGGTTTTTTGGTTGAAGTCGGTCAAGAAGAGTTTGTCGTCCCCCTTGATTCAGTGAAAGAGTGCGTTGAACTGAATCATCACCTTGAAAAACGGACCGGTAAAGTAACCAATCACCTTAATTTAAGAGGCAACGTTTTACCCTTAATCGATCTACGTAAACAGTTTAATCTAAATTACCGCGCGCCTCGGCGGCAAAATGTTGTGGTGGTGCAAACCGGGGGGCAAATGGTTGGACTTGTGGTTGATCGACTCTTGGGCGAGTTACAAACCGTGATTAAACCGCTCGGTCCAATCTTTACCAATATTCAAGGGATCAGTGGTTCAACGATCTTAGGTAATGGGGATATAGCGCTTATCCTCGATATTCCAAGTTTAACACAGCAAATTATTCAGCAAGAATCTCAACAATTTACGATTCACTGAACAAGGGTATGAATTGAAGAAGTGAAGGAAAACTACGTTTATCAGATGAAGAACATGATGTTCATCACCTAAATAAGGAATCTGGCAATGTTTAAGAATCTCTCAGTAAAAATTAAGCTCAGTTTACTAATTGGGCTATTAGGTATTCTGTTGGTGGGTATCGGCGCAGCAGGGTTGTACGGGATGGGAAAAATGGTTGATGGATTAAAACATGTCTATCAAGACCGAACCATTCCTATCGGCCAACTGGGAGATATTAAAGCTCGCTTTTTGGGTAATCGTATTGCATTAGCGTTTGCTCAACTGGTGCCCGATGAAGAAAATATCGCGATGCAAGTTGCATTAGTGGAAAGTAATTTAAAAATAATAAACGAGAATTGGTCGAAATATGCGAACACGAGCTTAACCGCAGAAGAAGCACGTTTAGTAAGCCAGTTTGAACGAGACAATAAAGCTTTTATCACTCAAGCGATTGAACCCACCTTAGTAGCGTTGCGAGCCAATGATATCGAGACGGCTACCTCGCTAGCGGGAGATAAAGTTCGCCCGTTATATACACCAGTCGCCCAAGTGCTCGAACAGTTAATTGAACTTCAAATCAAAGAGTCAGCTAACCAATACCAAAGAGAAACATTACTTTACGATACGTTGCGCATAGTCTCTATATCGTCAATCGTGGTTGGCCTGATACTGGCGTTAAGTTTCGGTATTGTCATTATTCGAGGAATTTGTGGTCCTTTGGAAAGCGCAGTCCGGCTGTCTCAACAGTTGGCAAAAGGGGATTTGACCGCCAGTATTGAAGTAACCAGTAAAGATGAAATGGGCCGATTATTGCTGGCAATGCAGCAGATGGTGCAAAAAATCTCACAAATAGTGGGTGAAGTGAATGGTGCAAGTAATGCCTTAGCTTCAGCATCAGAACAGGTTTCTTCAACCGCGCAAAACTTAAGCCAAGGCGCGAGCGAACAGGCGGCTAGTGTCGAAGAAACCACTTCCTCCATAGAAGAAATGTCAGCTTCAATTGCTCAAAATACTGAAAATGCCAAAGTAACCAATGGTATTGCGAGTAAAGCAGCAAAAGAAGCACAAGATGGTGGTGCTGCGGTCACACAAACGGTCGCGGCGATGAAATCAATAGCGGAAAAAATCAGTATTATTGATGATATTGCCTATCAAACAAACTTATTAGCTTTAAATGCGGCTATTGAAGCTGCCCGAGCAGGTGAGCATGGAAAAGGATTTGCAGTTGTGGCGGCTGAAGTCCGTAAACTGGCCGAACGTAGTCAAGTCGCATCACAAGAGATCGGTGAGGTCGCCAAAAATAGCGTCGCATTAGCTGAACAAGCCGGGGAGCTGCTAGAAGAAATTGTACCATCCATTCAAAAAACAGCCGACTTAGTTCAAGAAATTAATGCCGCCTCAATGGAGCAGGCAACCGGTGCTTCACAAATAAATCAAGCGATGGAGCAGCTTAACAGCGTGACTCAGCAAAGTGCTTCGGCATCAGAAGAGTTAGCTTCAACTTCGGAAGAAATGAGTAGCCAAGCACAACAACTGCAACAATTGATGACGTTTTTTACCACCGACGCGTCGCGTGAAGTCCACACCAGTAAAAAACTGAATAAGCAACCCGTAAAACAGCAACACGAAACATCAACGTTGATTGATGATGATGCCGATTATGTTCGTTTTTAGGAGGTTAACATGACTGCATTAGCGGTAACTCCCAATGGTGAGGCGAATGACCAGCAATATCTAACGTTTTTATTGAACGGTGAAATGTATGCGTTTGCCATTCTGAACGTCAAAGAGATTTTGGAGTATGGGAAAATTACCCCGATTCCGAGAATGCCTAAATTTATTCAAGGCGTCATCAACCTTCGCGGTGAAGTTGTGCCGGTGATTAACCTTGCACACCGTTTTCATATTGAAGCTCAGCCGATTACCAAACGATCTTGTATTGTAATTATTGAGGTAGAAACAGAGACTCAGCGTCAAGATTTGGGGGTTTTGGTCGACAGTGTTTCTGAAGTCATTGATATACCGGGTTTAGATCTAAGAGCGGCACCTTCTTTTAGTTGCCAAATTCGTATCGACTTTATCCGTGCAATGGGTCAGTTACAGGATAACTTTGTCATCATCCTCGCGGAAGATAAAGTCTTATCGGTCGAGGAACTCGCCATGGTTGAGCAGGTGACTAACGAGTTAGTCACCGGGTAGAATAGAGGGGCTTCTTATGCCGTTTCTTGAATCGGTTTATCCAGAATGTTATCTATCGCATCACTTATCTGACCAAACATTTGTGCGTTATCAACGTTGGTTGTATGAGAGAGCCGGTATTTATCTCCACGATGGTAAAAAATCGCTAGTGATTGGCCGATTGGGATCGCGTCTTCAGCATCTTGGATTAGCGGATTGGGATGCTTATTTTAACTTTTTTACCTCATCAGTAGAAAGCCCGGCTCAAAAAGCTGAACAACAAATTGTTATTGATTTGCTGACAACTAATGAAACCTATTTCTTTCGTGAAGAAGCTCATTTTTCGTTTATTCAACAAGAGATTCTTCCTCAATACCTTGATCGCTCTCTTCGTTGTTGGAGTGCTGCTAGTTCATCTGGTGAAGAAGCCTATTCATTGGCGATGTTATTAATGGAGCACTATTGTCATCCTTGGCAAATTTTAGCCACTGATATCAGTAGCCGTGTTTTGGATGTGGCGAGACATGGTGTTTATCCACTGAGCCGAAGTGCCAATATTCCACTACATTATTTACAAAAGTATTGTCTTAAAGGGATTGGTGACAAAGCGAATGGGTTTAAAGTGAGCCGAGCGTTGCGTGAAAAAGTGAGCTTTCAGGCGGTCAATTTGCAAGATAACTTAGCGCGTTTTGGTCATTTTGACCTTATTTTACTCCGTAATGTGATGATCTATTTTGATGCGCGTTCTAAGCAGCGAGTGATTGATAATATTCAACGCCAGCTTAATGTCGGTGGATACCTATTTATTGGACACGCAGAGACGTTACAGTCTGTTCGTTCTTCTTTGACGCTGATCTCGCCTTCTATCTATCAAAAAGTTTAGAGATTATACCCAAACAATTTGAAGTTGCAGGTAGGCGGCAAGTGAGTGAATCCCCATGAGCATAGACTGGCTATGTGATTGGGGTGAAAGAACGTAGCCAACACCCCCTGCAGCTTCAAGTAGGAAGGGTATGGAATGGATGAATTGATTAGGAAATGCGATGACGCATAAAAAAATTAAAGTGTTGATCGTTGATGACTCGGCCGTTGTAAGACAGGTTTTCAGTCAAATGTTATCGGGACAGCCGGATATCGAACTATTACCTGCGGCGGCAGATCCTATTTTTGCCATGAAACGAATGCAGCAAACGTGGCCAGATGTCATGATTTTAGATGTTGAGATGCCAAGGATGGATGGTATTACCTTTCTAAAAAAACTGATGGCAGAACGTCCCATTCCGGTGATTATCTGCTCTACACTAACTGAGCAAGGCGCGCAAATTACTTTAGATGCGTTACAAGCTGGGGCGGTAACTATCATAACTAAGCCTAAAGTGGGTTTAAAAGGCTTTCTTGAAGAGAGCACGAACCAAGTACTACAAGCTGTCCGTTCGGCGGCTAAAGCACAACTAAAAAATTTACTTACTCCGCGTCAAACTCAGCTTGCTCGTCCGTCATCAACGGTCACAAAAAATGGGCCAACACCTTCGATTAATGCATTATTAAGCAGCGAAAAAATTGTTGTGATAGGAACCTCCACCGGTGGCACACAAGCGCTTGAGTATGTGTTGACCCGTTTACCGGCGCATTCGCCTGGGATTGTGATTGTCCAACATATGCCAGAGAAATTTACCGCAATGTTTGCAGAACGGCTCAATAACCTATGCCAAATTAGTGTCAGTGAAGCTAAAACGGGGGATCGTGTATTGCCAGGCTGTGCTTTGATTGCTCCTGGAGGAAAACACACTAAGCTCGTTCGAAGCGGAGCACAGTATAAAGTCGAGGTATTTGATGGCCCACCAGTGAACCGTCATAAACCATCGGTGGATGTCTTATTTCGCTCTACCGCTCAGCAAGCTGGAAAAAATGCTTTGGCCATCATTATGACGGGCATGGGAGATGATGGTGCCCGTGGGCTTAAAGTTCTACTGGATAGCGGAGCAAAGACGGTGGCTCAAGATGAAGCGACTTGCGTGGTATTTGGTATGCCAAAAGAAGCCATCGCGCTGGGGGCAGCACAGCATGTGAGTCCACTTGCGGGGATCATCACGCACATTCTTCAGTTCGAAGCCGATAGTCGATAGTCGATAGTCGATCTTAACCTATTACCTAAAAACAGCGAACCCGCTAAAATACAGTTGATAATGAGAGCTTTTATCAATAACATATCAGCATTCTTTCTTGGTAACAGATGATGATGATGAATTTGATAAAATCCAGCCTAATACTGCTTTCAGTGGTGTCCGTGCTGCCTTCTTATGCGAGTACACTGGATGATGCGAAAGCGATACAAAACCGGACCAATAACCACTCAGCCGTTAGCCAGAAAAAAATTGATAAAAGCTCGGCTGAAACATTAGCGCTCCAAGCTGAGATTGAACGGTTAAATGAAGAAGTAAACAACCTCACTATTTATCGAGATCACTTATCCGCTTTGGTAGTTAGCCAAGAAATGGAAATGAGTAATCTGGAAGAGCAGATGACAGAAATACATCAAACTCGCCAAGGAATTGTGCCATTGATGTATCGAATGATTGATGGATTAGAAAAAATCATCACGGAAGATAAACCGATTCGTCTTGCTGCCCGTCAAGAGCGCTTAGCTCGCTTACAGTTACTTATGTCTCGTGCCGACGTGAGTGATGCAGAGAAATATCGCCGTATTTTAGAAGCCTACCAGATTGAAATGGATTACGGTTCAAAACTTGGTGTTTATCAAGGCACGATTGATCTCAGCGATCAGGATCGGATTGAGGCAGATATTCTCTATTTAGGCCGTGTTTCTTTAGTTGCTCGTAATTTGAATGGCACTCGTTATTGGTCTTGGGATCAACACAGTAAGCACTGGCAACCATTACCTTCAGGTATCAAAGGTGACATTGATACCGCTTATCAGCTGGCCTATCAGCAAATTGCTCCAACATTACTCAACTTACCAGTTTCACTGACGGCGGCGGAGGCAACTCAATGAAACTTATCCGTTATATTACTGTTTTAGCACTGACTAGTGCGTTCATTTCTCCCATTTACGCTGATACGGTTTTACTTGAAAAAGCGCAGACAGAAAATCGGGTGCAAGGTATGCAAGACACCCAACGCGAAGCTGGTTTTTTAAAAACGGAACAGTCATTAAGAGAACAAAAAAATGCACTCCTTGCACAGCGAGATCGCTTACAAAATGAAGTGGATACATTATCAACGCGTTTTAGCAAAAATGAAAACAGTCTGGCCCGTTTGGAAGAAAAGCTGCGTCTTGAAACCGGAAGTTTAGGAGAAATTTTCGGTGTCGTTCGTCAAAATGCTAAAGAATTACAAGCTATACAAATGGCTTCCGTGACAGGGGTTGATCGCCAGCATTATGCTCCAATTGTAAAAGCCATTGTGGCCGCTCAATCACTCCCTTCCATGAAGCAATTAGTGGGATTATGGCAGGCAATGAACGAACAGATCATCGCGAGTGGTGAAGTGAGCCAAGCATCGATTGCGTTTATTGATGGGGAAGGTCATCAACAGCAAGTGAATGCGATTCGCTTAGGAGCGTTAGGTCTTGTGACTGAGCAAGGCTATGTGAGTTGGCATAATCAGCGTCAAGATGCGGTTGCGTATCAGCAGCAACCCGATAATGGGCCGAGTTATGCCTCGCTACAAACGCTCGTGCAAGGGGGAATGGCAAACGTCCTACTGGATCCGTCTCGCGGCTTATTATTGGAGCAGCTTGCGCTTGCTCCTACCTTACAGCAACGGTTCGAAGCTGGTGGTGTGATTGGTAAAATCATTTTGTTCTTGTTAGGTGTTGGATTGATCATTGCGATCTACCGAGGTGTGACGCTTGCGGTAGCACGACAAAAAATTCAGCAGCAACTCAAGACGCCTCATCATATAGGCAATAATCCGTTGGGTCGGGTGCTTTCGGTGTATGACAAAGAGCAAACCCGTAGTGTCGAAGCGTTAGAACTGCGTTTATTGGAAGCTGTGGTGGATGAGCAAGCCGGGTTAGAAAAAGGCCTTTCTATGCTCAAGCTGTTGGCCGCATTAGCTCCGATGTTAGGGTTACTCGGGACGGTAACCGGGATGATAGAAACTTTTCAGGTCATCACCCAATTTGGTAATGGTGATCCTAAAGTGATGGCAGGGGGAATATCAATGGCACTGGTGACCACCGTGTTAGGTCTAGTGGCTGCAATGCCTCTATTGCTGGCGCACAATATTTTGAGTTCGCAGGCCGAAAATATTCGTATCATTTTAGAAAAACAAGGAATTGGCTTAGTTGCTGAGCAAGCCGAACGTGAAAGTATGAATAACGATGCCAAAAAAGTTATCAGTCATGCTGCGTAAGGAGTTCATATGAATCAAGCTGATGGATTATTTTCCTTACCAAGCTTTTTCCTACCTCTTTCTGAGTTTATGGCTCAGGGGGGGGCCGTACTTTGGTGGTTAGCGGCGGTTGTGGCAATGTGCTGGTTGTTGGTTATCGAGCGTATTATTTATTTGGCCTTTATCTTTCCTCAACAGCGTAAGCAATGGATCGCGCAATGGCATGAGCGCAGCGATCAGCATTCATGGTATGCGCACGCTATTCGTTCAGGATGGATAGGACAAGCGCACATTCAACTCACTCAATATTTAAGTATGATCAAAGTGTTGGTGGCTATTTGCCCCATGCTTGGATTATTAGGTACGGTAACAGGCATGATTTCTGTTTTTGATGTAATGGCTACCCAGGGCAGTAGTAATCCTAAATTAATGGCCTCTGGTATCTCATTAGCAACATTGCCCACCATGGCGGGCATGGTCGCCGCTTTAGCTGGGATGTTTATCTATGCCCGGTTGGCGAAAACCTGCCGTTTGTGTGAGTTAAAACTTGAAAAATCCTTAAGGAGTCAGTGATGAGACTGGGGCGACGTTCATCGAATCAAGAAGAAGCACAAATCGATTTGACCTCAATGTTAGATATTGTGTTTATCATGTTGATCTTCTTTATTGTCACTAGCTCTTTTGTTCGAGAATCAGGGGTTGAAGTTAATCGTCCATCAGCAGCAAATGTTGCTGCGCAAAAAGATGCGGGTATTTTTGTTGCGATCACTTCGGCTAATGATATTTATATTGATAAAAGGCAAATCGACGCTGAAAGAGTCCAAGCAACATTAGAGCATTTACTGCTTGAGCAGCCAGAAGCCTCACTGGTCATTCAGGCCGATGAGCATGCCTATAATGGTACCGTGGTGAAAGTGATGGATGCGGCAAAAGGTGCTGGTGTAAAAAACATTGCGTTAGCGGCGGAGAAACGCGGATGATGCGTTTAGTTCTGGCGATGCCTTTTGCAGCAGTGATTGCTGCCAGTTTGTTTACCTTTATGGCTTGGATGGTCAACAACGATGGATTGCGTTCACCACAACAAAGCCAGTCGTTGAGCTTTAATATGGTGATGGTTGAGCAAGAACAAGATGTTCAACGTCGTCAGCGAGCGATTCCAGAGCAACCTCAAATGCCTGAGCCGCCACCGAAAGCACCTGTTACAAAACCGCAAAGTACGGTAGCCAATACCGTAACACCAACCAGTGTCCCATCACTCGGATTAGATACGGCGATTAATGGTATCGCAATTAATGCGCCCACTTTTGGTGACTTTGGTGCCAACCAACAGGCATTACCTTTGTATCGTGTTGAGCCAAATTATCCTGCTCGAGCTCTGAAGCGTAATATTGAAGGTTATGTCGTTTTACGCTTTACCATCGATGAAACCGGTAGACCGACGGAAATTCAAGTGGTCGATGCCAATCCAAGACGAATGTTTGAGCGTGAGGCAATGCAGGCATTACGTAGTTGGAAATATCAACCCAAACTGTTAGATGGCACGGCCGTAACCCAGCCAGGTCAAACAGTAAAACTGGAGTTTAAGTTAGCCAAATGATCAGACGATTAATCATCTATCTACTCTTAATGGGAGCGGCTTCATCATCGGCTGCGGAGCTGAGCCCTTATGCTGCCAACAAAGCCTTACAAGCAAACCAGTTTGCTCAAGAAGAGCGCTTTATTGATGCCATTCGTGTATTAGAAGAAACGCAACTGACACGAGCATATGATAAGGCTTATTTAGCCCGAATGCTTGGGGTGTTCTACTGGCAAAATGAACAGTTACAACCCGCGATTGAGTCACTTAGTGATGCGGTGAATAGTGGGGAATTGCAAGAGCAACAAGAGTGGACAACAAGACGCATGCTAGCGGATTTGTTATTAATGGATCACCAATATCAACCGGCACTACCGCATTATTATCAATTAACTAAACAGGTACCTAAAGATCAAAAAGCGCATGAATTATGGTTGAGAATTGGTCAGGTTCATTATCAGCTACAGCAATGGAAAAAAACCTTAGAGGCAATGGCGCATTATCAGCATTTTCAGTTACCCGATCAAGTGACGCCATTATCGATTACATTAGGGGCTCAGTTACAGTTAGAATATTGGTCTGCCGCCATTGACACATTAAAACGATTAATTACTTTAGAGCCGAGTAAAAGCAGTTGGTGGCTACAGCTTGTCAGTCTGGAACTTCGTACCGGACGGCAAAAAGAAGCTTTAAGTAGTTTAAGTCTGGCTAAATTGCAAGGCGTAGAACTTAGTCCTCAAGAGCTAAGATTACTGGCTCAACTGTATGCTCAAAATGGTATACCCGTACGAGCTGCACAGCTGTTAGAACAGTTATTGGCGACTAATAGTGATCTTGAACTTGTGACTGAGTGTGCAACTTATTGGCAAAGAGCAAAAGAGTGGGATAAAGCCATAGAATCGTGGTCAATCGCCGCGAAGAAAGATCGACAATATTACTGGAATGTTGCATTGCTCCAGAGCCAAAAAGGTGAATATAAACAAGCGCTCGCTTCATTAGATCACGTGACAGATCGCCAACGCCAGCCAGAGGTTGCTTTAGCTAGAGCTCGAGCTTTATATAAGCTAAATCAACTCGATGATGCATTAGCCCAAGCGAAAAAAGCCCATCATTTAAGTCCTTCTAGAGAAAGTCAAGGTTGGGTTGATTACCTGACTCAGCTTAGGGCAATCAACGCTCGGCAAACATCCTAATCAAGAAGGCGCACTCCATTGAGGGTGCGCCTTTCTTTGCCTATTCTATCGATCAGTAAAAGCCATGAGTGGTTTATTGTCTTTCACTCTGTTTTTGTGGGAGTCAGGCAGAAAACGCATATTTACAATTGATGGAACAAGGGGCTGTGGGGAAGATACAAGAGCGTGAGCCGTCACACAGTTACTCAGTTTTCGCGAAGTAAGAAAGTTTTATCTAATGTGAGAGCGCTCGTAGCGTAAAATAAAACCCCAGATAGTGTTAGTGCAATCACATACTTTTCTTTATGCATCATCAGACATACAGTCAGAAGAGGAAAGAAAAATGCACTTAAAACTCTCACTCATTACGCTCTCATTGTTGATAGCGAATCCGATACAGGCCGCACCAGCTCAAGCAGAACCCATGCCCATTCTTAAAGCGAATGAATATCGTGAAGGAATTGCGTTAGAACAGTATTGGCAAAGTGAAAAATTGGATGGTATTCGAGCAATATGGGATGGAAAGCAACTAACGACTCGCACAGGGAGACTGATTTATGCCCCTGCATGGTTTACGGCGGTATTACCTCATTATCCTGTTGAAGGCGAACTTTGGGCCGGTAGGGGGCGGTTTTCTCTTGTTCAACAAACGGTACTCGATCACCACCCAACCGATGAAGCTTGGCAACAGATAACCTTTATGTTATTTGACTTACCGACTTTTTCCGGCGATTACCAAACTCGTTATCAACATTTACGCTCATTGACCTCAGCCATTAATCAAACACATATCCAATATGTAAAACATGAGCCGATTATCTCAGAAGAAGCGCTTCTTAATGAGCTTGATCGACTTTTCTTGTTAGATGCAGAAGGGATTATGTTAAGAAAGTTCTCTTCAACCTATAGCGCAGGACGAAATAATGACTTACTCAAACTGAAAAAACATCAGGATAGTGAAGCTCAAGTGATTGGCTATAAAGTGGGGAAAGGTAAATATCATAATATGGTCGGCTCCCTGTTGGTGCGTAATGATGCGGGTATTGAATTTGCTTTAGGGAGTGGGCTAACTGACTTTTTGCGCCAACAACCTCCTGAAATTGGTTGTGTGATCACTTATCGCTTTAATGGTCTAACGGATTCTGGCAAACCTCGTTTTGCGCGATTTATGCGAGTTAAAGAGTCTTGTGCTTATGCAGAGACATTAACGTTTCGCTAGAAGAAGTTAGAAGCCGCGTTTATCGCGGCTTCAAGTAAAAGAGTATCGCTATTATTTGGTCGCATAATACATTTGGACGTCATCATCTTGGTGTTGTATCCAATACAAACGGAGCCCAAGCATTATTGCCGCTGAACTTAACCCCACAATGAAACCGATCCAAAAACCACTGGCTCCCATCGGTTCAACAATCCAATCTGTCATCGCGAATAGGTATCCTGTTGGTAGGCCTAAAACCCAGTAAGCAATAAACGTCCGGTTGAAAATCGCAGCCATATCTTTATAGCCACGTAGTGCTCCTGCGGCAACAACCTGAATGGCATCTACACATTGGTATACTCCCGCTAGAATGAGTAAGTGCATCGCCATCATGATAACTTCAGGGTTATGGGTATAAAGTAACGCAATTTCTTCCCTAAATAAAATGGTGAACGTTGCAGTAAATAAAGAGGCAATTACCCCAACGAGCAACCCGACATTTGATGCAATCGCGGCACCGGATAAATTTTCTTCACCAAGAGTATGTCCAACACGAATAGAAACGGCTGCACCAATACTCATGGGTAAGACAAAAACCAGTGAAGAGAAACTGAGAGCGACTTGATGGGCAGCCACGACCAATGGGCCGAGAGGTGCGACTAACAAGGCCACAGCAGCAAATAGTGTCACTTCAAAAAATAGCGCAGCCGCGACGGGGAATCCAAGTTTAAATAAGCGGCATTGTGCTTGCCACTGGGGACGATGGAAGGTGGTAAAGAGTCGAATACGCGCTAACCGATGAGAAGTTACCACATAAAATAGCAGCATGATAAACATCAACCAGTACACGATCGTGGTTGCAACCCCACAGCCGACACCACCCAGTGCTGGCGCACCAAATTTACCGTAAACAAAAATCCAGTTTAATGGGATATTGAAAAGTAAGCCTAAGAAGCCTATCACCATTGCCGGTTTGGTCAGAGACATTCCATCGGTGAAGCTGCGTAAGGTTTGGAAAAGAAGAAAAGCGGGTACAGCAAACATCACCGCGTACATATAGCCAATGGTTTTTTCAGCCATTAAGGCCTCAACATCCATTAAGCCTAAAATGGTTTTGGTTTGGAATAGCACAAGAATGATCGGGATAGATACCCATAATGCTAAGCTAATGCCTTGTTGGATTTCAAACGAGATACGCTCTTGTCGGCCGGAACCATTTAACTGTGCAACAACAGGAACCAGCGCCATCAGTAAGCCGATACCAAATAAGATAGAGGGGAGCCAGATGCTTGCCGCAATAGAGACTGCCGCCATATCCGTTGCGCTAACTCCGCCCGCCATGACCGTGTCGACAAACCCCATTCCGGTTTGCGCAATAGAGGCGATTAATACCGGCGTCGCTAATTTAATTAAGGTCGACGCTTCTTTTTTATAACGTTGCACTGTGTTCTCCGCAAAGAAGACTAGCTGAGCCAAAGAAAAGGCTCAGAGTTTGGTTATATAGCTTAGGAAAATGCCATGATATTATGTAGTACTAGGGTCAACAGACCTAGAGAGAATGATAAAGAAATGTCACACTAAGCACCACGAAAATTTATCGGAATAATGAAATGTTTACAGGCATTGTACAAGGGACCGCTAAAATTGTCTCGATTGAAAGGAAAACACAATTTCAAACCCATACTATAGCGTTGCCTCAAGCGCTTGCTAAGGGGTTAACCATTGGCGCATCTGTTGCTCATAATGGTTGTTGCTTGACGGTTACTCATATCGCGGATCGGTGTGCTTCGTTTGATCTAATGCAAGAAACGTTAGCGGTCACCAATTTAGGAACCCTTCAGGTTGGGGATGAAGTGAACGTTGAGCGAGCCGCAAAATTTGGCGATGAAATCGGTGGCCACTCAATGTCTGGTCATATCAGTGAGATGGCTACACTAGTCGACGTGATTGAGTCTAAAAATAATAAGACACTTTGGTTCGAGTTACCTAGCACTGCAATGAAATATATCCTGACCAAAGGGTATATTGGTCTTGATGGATGTTCATTGACGATTGGTCAGGTAGAAGGGAATCGTTTTAATGTTCATCTTATTCCAGAAACCTTACAACGAACATTATTTGGACGGCGTCAAGTCGGGGATAAAATTAACGTTGAATTTGATCCGCAAACACAAGCTATTGTTGATACTGTTGAACGAGTACTGATGTCCCAGTCTTGCAAATAAGTGAGCTGCTTTGCCCCGCTCGACGAATCACTTAGTTAAATCGTGATTAAGAGAATACCGCTTAACCACGATTTTTGTTTTTGGCAGGGAGGTTAAAATATTTGTTCATCATCGGCATCAATAGTTAGTTCTACGCTATCTTTTAGCTCATTAACGGTCATATTTAAATGTATCGCATGACAGCAAGCAGGACAGTCATCATAGAATTCTTGGCTACCATTACTCGCATCCAAAGTGATGCGAATAGCGTGACCACAATGAGGACAAAGTGCCGTTCTTTCGGTAAATGGTTTCATCTCTCTTTTCCTTACTTCTGTGGGAGATATAGTAATATTAAGCTGTTAAGTTGCTTAAAGTTGAAAATTAAGTATAAATTTTGAAGAAACACGTGAAATTTGACATCCCCCAACGCCTTGGCGCTACAGGTCGACGGTGAGCAAGTCGCAATGAGCATTCACTGATGATCTGATTGGAATCAACGAATGCAGCCCATACTGCTTGCGCTTCAACGAGAGTGGGGATATTGACCTCAATAATGGAGAGATTATAGTGATGATATATACGACGACAGAAACAGTACCTGGTCAGGAAATTACTGATATTTTAGGCGTTGTCATGGGTAATGTTGTTCAGTCTAAACATGTTGGTCGAGATATTATGGCAAACTTAAAAGGTTTGGTGGGGGGCGAACTGAAAGGTTACACTGAAATGTTGACGGACGCTCGAAATATGGCTATCGAGCGGCTATTAACAGAAGCAAGGTTATTGGGCGCTGATGCTGTTGTCGCAGTACGTTTAACCACCAGTGCTATTACTGATGGCTCTTCAGAAGTGCTTGCTTTTGGTACTGCGGTAAAGCTCAAAAAATAAATCAAGTCAATGTGCGCCTCTATCCATCGAGCGCTTTACTTTTATTGGTCAACAGAGACTAGTCAGCGAGTAAGTTTTTGATCAAGTGATCGGCTTGAGCTAAATACTTACCACCAAAATGATTGCAGTAGCTCAGAAGTAGGTAAAGATTATAGATGTTTTTGCGTTCTGCATAGTGAGCATCAAGCGGATAAATACTTTCATAACCGAGGTAAAATTCTGGCTGGAAACCACCAAACAGCTCTGTTGCGGCAAGATCGCACTCTCTGTCTCCCCAATAGCAAGCCGGGTCATAACTGATCGGCCCTGTTACCGATTGTGCGACATTCGTCGTCCATAAGGCACCATGAAGTAAAGATGGTTTCGGTGTGTGAGCACCGATCTTGTATTTAATGAGCCCAACGAACTGATCAATGTCCACCAGATCAATACCTTTTTCCTTGAGCAATTGGAGTTGCCAGCCTATACGCTGTTCAGCAAAAAATAGCGCCCATTTTTTATGCCAAGGGTTAGGCTGTATTAATGTACCTAGATGATTTTCCACATCAAACCCATACTCCTTTTGTTCTCCCCATTGGTGCAGTTTCGCTAACTGTTGCCCAAATAAGTAACTCTGCTCTGGGTTATCGAGCGGCTTCGTCGGCAAATAATTGAGGATAATAAAAGCATGATTTTTCGTTGTCCCGACTAACCTAGGTACGGGAACTGTAATCGAGTCACTTTCAGCTAAAAGCTTTAGATTTTGTGCTTCCAGTTCATAGTGGTGGATAAAATCACGTTGGTTTATCTTAACAAAGTAGCGTTCTATACCATTAGAAATAACATAGCAGTCATGAAGTTCACCGCCTGGTAATTTTTCTTTTTCAACAATACGATAGTGGATTGATAAGGTCTCTGAAAGTTGTTGTGCAATAGCCTGCCACATAGCGATCTTCCCATCCCTATTAATGTACACCTAGTGTAGGTGATGGCGTTAAATATGTTCAATTTTAACGCACATAATTTAGCCAGATTATCATTTTGGCAGCGCTAAAATATATAAATGTGATAGTTATCAAGTTTCTCAGCGGGTCTTAAATACACTTTTCCTTGTACACTGAGATTGAGGTGTAATAATGATATTTCTTATAGAGAGTCGCGCTACTCGTTCATCAAAGTCGCTTATTATGATGAGAGGCGATCTTTTTTGTTGAAGAAATGGCTCGTCGTCAAATATTCTATAGCATAAATCTGTGAAAAAGGTCGTTCATGGCTTAGTATTACTCAAGGGAACATGGATTCTGGCAGTAAGTGGTAAAGCGGAGAAAAAAAGTGGTTGTAGACACCGATGGTTATTCAGCTCTAATTGAACATTTATCGATGAACATGGACATATTTACTCGTGATGGTTACACGGGGAAAGAAAGTGTCGAAGATGTCATCACTGATATGGTTGCTAGTAACATTATGGCGATATTTGAGCAAAACCCTGAACTGCATTCAAGTGTCCGCTTTCAATTACTGAAAGAAGCGGATCTGGTGGTCGATGATTTAGGCGAAGTACTGGCTGGCGTTTGGTCAAAGCCTGCCACCAATGATCAGATCCTATTTTTAGATGAATATATTGCTTTGGTCAAAAATCTATTTGACTCTGCGGTCAGTAAATATGACTAAACCTCAATCGTTTTATCTCCTCGCCTCAGTTGATTCACTTATTGTTGACCACGGCGGATTTGCTATTCGTCGGAATTGCCATAGTTTTGATGCCCAATAAGGGTTATCAATTCTCGATATCACTACACCCTGTGACGTTGATGCATGCATAAACGATTTATTGCCTAAATAGATCCCAACATGGCGAGTGGTATGTGATGTTTTGAAAAAAACTAAATCGCCATACTGAGCGTGATGATACTCAATAGCTTGACCTTGTTGGCTCTGTAAGCGTGTGGTTCTCGGGAGTGATTGTTGCCAAGCGTCTTGATATGCGATCTGGACAAACGCTGAACAGTCGATTCCAGTTTTATTAGAACCACCGAGGCGGTAAGGAACGCCTTGCCATTGTTGATAGACCAAAAATAGTGAACTCTCTGGCCATTGTGGCGGCTGTAACCACTGTTGATGACTTGCGCTACGCTTGGGTGTGGTCGAACAGCCAATGACCATAAACAAAGCTAATAAGCTTAAGTAGTGACGTTTCTTCATTTTTCTCATCCTGCGGCATTTCTTCTTTTAATGACGACGAAAAGGCTGAGTTAGCATTTTATCTAGCCATTGTTCTCTAGGGTTTTGAAAGTCTGGTAGACCGATTATCATCTTGTCATGCCCGCGTTCAGGTTGAGCGCGATAAGTTGCAAACCATTGATCCCATATAGATAAACAAAAACCAAAATTGGCATGAGTTTCGACAGGAACAATGGAGTGATGCACGCGGTGCATATCAGGAGTCACCACAACTTTACGCAGCCACTTATCAAGGGTTAATCCTAACTTAGCATTGCTGTGATTGAACATCGCGCTCGCATTAAGGATGATTTCAAATAAAAGAACAGTAAGAGGCGATGCGCCTAATATTACTACGGCGATAATTTTTATGCCGACCGAAAGAATAATTTCAATCGGATGAAACCGAGCCCCGGTGGTGACATCGATATCTTGATCGGCATGATGCATACGATGTAAACGCCACAAGCTGGGGATGTAATGAAACAAAACGTGCTGAGCATAAATAATGGCATCAAGTATGACTAAACAAAGTAATAAGGCTAGCCAAGAAGGGACTGTAAGCCAATACATCAACCCGAATTGTTGCTCTTGTGCCCATTGAGCCGCAGAAAAAGCAACAACGGGCATCAATATAGTCACTAATAGGCTATTTAACCCGACCAGCCCTAAATTATTAATCCAACGTAGCCATATTGCTTGAGTGCGTTTTTTGCGTGGTAGCAATTTTTCCCATACTGCACAAGCGATAAGTACAAATAAAAAAATAACCAAGCGCCATGTTTCTGCTTGCATTGGCGTTGAACCTCCTATTCAGTAAAACAACTTTTTAAAAGAGTAGCCAGCTAGAGAGCTGAGCGGTAAAATTATCGCTCATTTCATTTTCCGTGATAGTTATGAGAATTCACGCTTTTCACCGTTTGTATCAGGATCGCCTGCAGCGATCAACTAAACCTTTTTTAGCCCGCGGCTCAAAAATAGCGCGCTGTTCATTTTGCCATGTACCACAAGCACACTGCTTATGCGAATTTCAGCCAGATATGGAGACCCACGTTGCGGTCATGTTGTTAGTTTCTGAAAATGAAGTCTTTAAACCCAGTAATACTGGGCGATTAATTGCCGATACAGTAAAAGAAACTTATGTTTATCAGTGGCATCGTACCGAACCTGATCCACAAATGTTATCACTACTCTCTGATCCTCATTTTCTCCCGATCCTGGTTTTTCCAGCGCAAACCGAGCAAGATCGAGAGCGTCAACTGGGTGCGATACCTCAATTAAAGGGAAACCAAAAACTATTATTAATTTTTATTGATGGTAGTTGGCGTGAAGCCAAACGAATTTTTCGCCGTTCAACTTATCTTGCCTCACTCCCGATTTTATCTATTGAACCAGAACAACTGTCGAGTTATTTGATGCGAAAAGCCAGCGATGAGCAATATTTGGCGACCGCAGAAGTTGCAAGTTTAGTGTTATCGCTGTGTGGTGAAGAAAAAGGAGCAGAAGCATTGCATATTTGGTTTGAAGCCTTTAAAGAAAGTTATTTGCTCGGTAAATCGCGACTTAAGCCAATGCTCGATAAACCTGCACTACAAAGATGGCAAGCTTATCAACAAACGGTTTAATAAAGCGAGGTGAGTCTAAATATTAATCTATCATGATGTTTTCATGTATAAACTTTGCCGTGAACAGCATAAACTCGGGGCATTGGTCACGGACAAGTTAATCAGCAATATGGATAATATTGCGGTTTTGTTTTTTGATAATTTGACCCAAGGTCGGGTATTTTTAAGGAGAGATAAGCATGTATTATGGCTTTGATGTCGGTGGTACAAAAATTGAGTTTGGTGCCTTTGATAAAAATTTACAACGTGTGGCAACCGAACGAGTACCGACACCAACAGAAGATTATGCTCTATTAGTCGATACCCTTGCTGGGTTAATTGCAAAATATGATGCTCAATTTGGTGTTGAAGGCACCATTGGTCTTGGTCTACCTGGTATGGAAGATGCCGATGATGGCACGGTTTTAACCGTCAATGTTCCGGCTGCAAAAGGCAAGCCTTTGCGCGCCGATCTTGAAGCCAAAGTCGGGCGGAGTGTAAAAATTGAAAACGATGCAAACTGTTTTGCATTATCAGAAGCATGGGATGAAGATCTGAAAAAGGCACCTTCGGTGATGGGGCTGATTCTGGGCACCGGTTTTGGTGGTGGTTTAGTTTATGATGGAAAAATTTTCTCTGGCCGTAACCATGTTGCCGGTGAAATGGGCCATATGCGTCTGCCGATTGATGCTTGGTTCCATTTAGGTAGTGAAAAAGCGCCTTTATTAAGCTGTGGTTGTGGTAACAAAGGTTGTCTTGATAATTATTTGTCTGGCCGTGGTTTTGAGCTGATTTATCAACACTATTTTGCGGAAAAGAAAGCGGCGATTGATATTATTACCGCTTACCAGCAAGGAGAAGCTAAAGCGGTTGAGCATGTTGAGCGTTTTATGGAGCTGTTAGCGATCTGCTTAGCAAATTTGTTTACTGCTACCGATCCGCATGTTGTGGTTTTGGGCGGCGGTTTGTCTAACTTTGATTTGATCTATCAAGAAATGCCGAAACGCATTCCTAAGCATCTCTTGTCTGTCGCTAAATGTCCAAAAATCATTAAAGCCAAGCACGGCGACTCTGGCGGTGTTCGTGGCGCTGCTTTCCTAAATATTAAGTAATTTGAATAAAGTCAAAAAGGCTTACTAAGAAGTAAGCCTTTATATTAACGACTGTGCGAGGTTTGTTTAAGCCTTTGGTTTTTTGCCGACACCATGGTTTTCTTTCGCTTGCAAGGTGATCAATCCAAAGCCTAACTTTTTAAAATAGTTATCACGGTAATTACGCACAGCTTTAGTATCTGAGACGGCTTCGAGCTGCAATTCCATCTTCAAATACTCGGAAAGATCAATCCCTTCTGCTTCAGCAACCGCTTCATGAATATTGCGATGTTTTTCATAGGAAAATGTTAATGTTTTCTGTTCATCTTTGTAGCTGTAAATAATGGTACGAGCCATGGGGTTCTCTATTTACTCTTATTAATGGGCTAAATTCTGCCTTGAAGTGGGATGATTGTCACGCTTTCACCGACACTCACCTTATCGACGGCGGGGTCAATCTCAATTAAACAGTTGGCTTGGCTCATCGAGTGTAAAATTCCAGAACCTTGCTTTCCTGTGCTTCTCACGACAAGTTGTCCAGAGGCATTTGTCGAGTAAATACCACGGCTAAATTCGGTCCGTCCTTGACGTGATCGCAACTCTTCACTAGCAATAGCACGAACTTTTAATGGTTGCCAGCCGATCTCACCTTGCATCTTGCGTAGGGCGGGTTCAACAAAGTTGATAAATGAAACCATCACAGCCACAGGATTACCGGGCAAACCAAAGAAAGGGCACTGTCCAATACGCCCAAAGGCTAAAGGGCGGCCGGGACGCATGTTGATGCGCCAAAAGTCGACTCGCCCGAGTTTTTCGAGAGCTGATTTTATAAAGTCAGCATCACCCACGGATACACCACCAGAGGTTAGGATCACATCCGCTTGTTGGGTGGCTTGTTGTAATGTGGCGATCATTTTATCTTCATTATCTTCGATAATACCGAGATCAATCACTTCACAGCCCAGTTGGAAGAGCAACCCGCTCAAGGAAAAGCGATTGGAATCGTAAAGGGTATGCTCGGATGGTGGGGTGCCAGGGGCTTGAACTTCATCGCCGGTGGAAAATATAGCAACCTTTAGACGTCTTATAGCAGCAACATCGCTCATACCCAGCGAAGCAAGCATGCCCATTTCTGCTGAGTGGATTCGTTGCCCAGCATAAAAAACGGTTTGGCCTTGAGCAAGATCTTCACCGGCTTGGCGAACATTTTGTCCTGCTTTCACTGCATCCATTTTAAAAGAGACGGATTGATGAGTTTCAACGGCTTGCTCTCGCATGATCACGGTGTCCGCTTGATTTGGCATCGGAGCACCCGTCATGATTTTCATGCATTCCCCCATCGCCAGTGATTGTGAAGACGGATGACCGGCTAAAATTTCTCCGACAAGCTTGTAATGCGAACGGCCGAGATCATCACTACGAATGGCGTACCCGTCCATCGCTGAATTGCGATATGCCGGAACTGAAATTGGAGAGATAATCGGGTGGGCAAGTACCCGTCCATAAGCATTACAGATAGCCAGTTTTTCTTGACCATGAATTGGGGTTACCGCAGCAAGAATTTTCTCAACCCCTTGCGTAACCGAAAGAAAAGCGGGAGAAAGCGTATCGCAACTGGCGCTTGTTGCAGGCGGAGCAGAATGGCTTTTTACGTAGTTTAAAATAAATTGTCCAATTGCCTCTAAATCATTGATGGACATGTAAGGAAGGGCGGTTTCGATAGGCTCGTCTGCTGCAATCGCAATAATGTTGGGATCATTTAAGTATAACCAAGGTTTACCGACTTCTGCTCGGTGTAACTCAATTTTAGGGAACGCAATATTTTTACAACCTTCGACTAAAATTAAATCCAATTGCTGACTATCAAAACGTTGTAGTAACGCATTAAACTCAGTTTCTGCTTCTGGTGTTTCCGTCATCAATGCGTATCGATAACGAGAGGCCACCAACATTTGTGAGGCTCCTGCTTTACGGAGTCGATAACTATCTTTGCCAGGAATGTCGACATCAAAATCATGATGAGCATGTTTTAATATCCCAATACGTAGCCCGGCTTGAGTTAATTTAGGCAATAAGGCTTCAAGTAATGTAGTTTTACCTGTTCCTGAATAAGCGGCAAAACCCAGCAAGGGGAGGGATGGACGCTGAATATTCATGATTGTAATGCTCCAAATTGGGCCAGTTCTTGGGGAGTATTTAAATTGAAAAAACACGATGGGCGATCACTAAAATCGACATATTCGGTATGACATTCCTCGTAGAGCAATATGATTTTACGATCACCACGTGTTAAAAACGCTTCTAATCTGGGTAACACGCGGCGATGAAACAGGGTAAAAACCGGTTGTTGGTGCTGACCGTCATGAGCCACTAAGATTTCACTCTCTGTGGTTACGGCATTGCAAAAACGGGTGACAAAATCTTCACATAAGAGTGGACTATCACACGGAATAAAGCCAACCCAGTCGGTTTTTGCGTAGGTTAACCCGGCGTGAATACCACCCAGTGGCCCTGGATAGTGTTCAACTCGGTCGCTCACAACTGGGGCATATTTTTCGTAATCTAACTGATTGCGGTTGGCGTTGATCAACACATGTTTCGCTTGGGGTGTTAATCGTTCAAGGATATGTTCAATCAGGGGTTTGCCATTAAGCTTTATTAATCCTTTGTCTTTCCCCCCCATACGGCTTGCTTGTCCGCCAGCTAAAATAACCCAACTAGTTTGAGATGGAAGTAACATAAATGGTCTCTGATGATTCTGGAATAACATGCAATAAAGGCGATTCAACAAGTTGGTGGTTTTTGATCCACCACTGTTTGTGACATAACGCCGTTAATGCATTGGTTTGATGACTGGTGATCACCAAACTGGATCCACGGTTTAATAAATCTTTCGCCATTATAACTAATCTATCGATAGATTCTTCATCTAATGAAGCGCTTGGTTCATCCATTAATAAAATAGAAGGGCTTAATATCCAAGCTCTTGCCATGGCAACCCGCTGTTTTTCTCCACCGGATAAGACCGAGATGTGCTCGTGTGCTAATGTTTCTAAGCCAACCATACGCAAAGCGGTAATCACTTTATTGCGTTTGTCTTTGGCCGGTAAAGAAGAAAAACGAATCCCATAAGCGACGTTACGATAGACAGTATCATCAAATAAATAAGGCGTTTGGTGTAAGTACACGATGTTTTTATGAGCCCGGCTGCGTAATAAGCGCCGCCACCATACTTGATGTTGAGAGACAATACCGGTTGTAGGCGTTAATAAGCCAGCAAGGATTTTTAGCAATGTCGTTTTGCCAACTCCATTATCACCTTTAAGGTAGATCGCATCATGAGGGCCAAGCGCTAGCTGTGAGATATGAAATAAGCCTCGCTCATTAAAACGCATAGACAACTGACTCGCAGTAAGTTTTATCGACATAGGATATCCTTTCTATCGTTTTAAATTAGGTACGTAGATACCCTTTGCCCCGCATGCTTGAGAGCAAGAAGTTTAGTATCAATGCTAAACAAAGTAGGACGATACCGAGTGCGACGCCTTGAGCAAATGCGCCTTTTTGACTCTCCATGGCGATAGCCGTAGGAATGTTGCGCGTTAAGCCCATAATGTTGCCTCCGACCATCATCGAACAACCGACCTCGGTCACAATCCTCGAAAAACCAGCGATGATTGCGGCACAAAGCGGGAAACGAGTTTCCCAAACCATGGTCATCGCAATACGTGGGACTGAAGCCCCTAATGTCATGGCGGTTTCAACCGAGCGACGATCACTCGATTGTAGTGCACCATGCATCATGGAAACTAAAATAGGAAAACAGATCAGCATTTGTCCGAGAATCATGGATTTTTGTGTAAATAACAGCTGCCAATCACCAAGCGGACCTGATCGAGAGAGTAGCATATAAAGTAGCAGGCCAATCACGACGGTTGGAACCGCCTGTAACGTATTGATCAAGGATAACAGCAGCCACTTTCCTCGAAAATGGCTGTAAGCCAAGAGAAAGGCCAGCAGGACAGCCGGCAGTAATACTAGAATCACGGCAGCTAAAGAAACACTAAAGGAGACCGCAACAATCCCCCATAACTCAGCATCAAAGCTGATCAATAAAGCGAGAGCTTCTAAAGTTGTTTGCCAAAGATTCATCAATTATTACTTATCTGCATTAGCAACAAAGAGTGCCTGACCATTGAGTGTAAAGTTATTGATTAACGTTTGAGCTTTTGCATTCACTAACCAATCACTGAACGTTTTTGCCCCCTGATAGTTGATGCTTGGATAACGTTCAGGATTAACAAGAATAACTTGGTATGGGTTAAAAAGTAGTGAATCGCCTTCATACAGCATCGCTAAGTCCAGCTTACTTTGATAAGCCAACCAAGTGCCACGATCGGTTAAGGTATAGGCCTGCATTTCTGAAGCCATATTTAATGTTGGCCCCATGCCTTGTCCTACTGAGCGGTAACCAGGAAAATCGGTTTTTACTTGGCTCTTTGCCCAAATGATTAATTCTTTCTTATGGGTTCCAGAATCATCACCGCGAGAAATAAACGGGATCGAACTTGCAGCAATATGAGCAAAAGCTTGTTGTACGTTTGGCTGATCTGAAACTTGGGCGGGATCTGCTTTCGGGCCCACAAGGATAAAATCGTTGTACATCAATTTACGAGGTAACACACCATAGCCTTGTTTAACAAACAGAGCTTCCGCTGCTGGAGCATGTGTCATGACCAGATCAACATCACCATGTTCACCCATTTTTAATGCTTTTCCGGTTCCTGTAGCGATCACATCAACGGTGTAACCTGAATCTTTTTTAAATTCTGGCAGAAGGTAATCCAATAAACCGGAGTGATAGGTACTGGTTGTGGTCGCTAGTCGAATACGCAGGGGGGCATCAGCACTTAACGCATAACCACTCGTTAACATTACCAGGCTGAGCATAAGCTGCACGAATATTTTTATCATTGTATTTGTCCGTTATGATGCAAAAGAAAGGATTGCGATATGAATAGCAAACTCAATGCCAAGATATTTACGACAATTTTCATGCAAAAATAAAGAATAACCACGAATAGAGTCGTGAAATCGTGACAACTTACCTAAGCTAAGACAAAATGTCTCAACTTAACGCCACCGAGTGTGACGTTCATTGGGTCATTATGTCTATATGAGATGAATAGAGAGCAATATGTCTTACTTTAGTTGCAATAAGTCGATACAGCATTACCAAGCATTTTCCGTATTAGTGGTCGATGATGAAGTGGGGATGCAGTCGATTTTACAAAAAGCATTAAGCAAATGGTTTTCGAAAGTTGACTGCGCTGGATGTATTGACGAAGCGGAGCAATTACGTAGTGCAACTCATTATGATTTGATTATTTTGGATATTAACCTACCGGGACGATCGGGCATTGAGTGGGAAGCGATTTTTATCGATTCGGATCAAAAACCAGACGTAATCTTTATGACGGGGTATGCCGACTTAGAAACCGCTATTAGCGCGTTAAAGTTAGGAGCCGCCGACTTTATTCTTAAACCTTTTAATCTTGAGCAAATGTTACAAGCTGTCGAGCGATGCATGGACAAGCGGCTCAATCAGCGGATGCAATATGCGTTACAACGAGACTTTCAACGTCATTGCGCGACACAAATTTTAGGCCAATCAGAACAAACGGAGCAGCTCAAACAGGTCATTGTCCAATTTGCACCGTCAAGAGCTTCCGTACTCATTGAGGGTGAATCGGGCACCGGGAAAGAACTTGTTGCCCGCAGCATTCATGAAGCGAGCGAGCGACAAGGGCCATTTGTTCCGGTTAATTGCGGGGCTATCGCTCCTGAATTATTAGAAAGTGAGCTATTTGGGCATACGCAGGGCGCATTTACTGGCGCGAAAAAACATCGGGAAGGATTATTTCGGGTTGCCAATGGTGGGACTCTTTTTTTAGATGAAATAGGAGAAATGCCCTTCAATATGCAATCTGCATTATTGCGTGTATTAGAACAACGGGCGATTCGTCCTGTTGGGTCAGAAAAGGAATTATCTATTGATGTGAGAGTGGTGGCAGCAACCAACCGAAATTTATATCAAGAAGTCGAAGAAGGCCGTTTCCGAGCCGATCTTTATTATCGACTCAACGTATTAAAAATTGAGGTATGCCCACTGCGTGAGAGAAAGCAGGATCTACAAGAATTAGTACCTTTCTTTACTCAAAAACTATGTGCAGAGCTTGCAATTCGCCCTCCCAAATGGGCTCATGAGGATATATTGGCGCTACATACTTACGATTGGCCTGGTAATATCCGAGAGTTAAAAAACTTGATTGAACGAAGCTTATTGCTGGGCCAACCCTTGGCCCACCACTGGCAAGAGCCGATTAATCGGCCTGCATCGGATTCAGTGACAATGTCACACGGTGGGGAGCCAAATAGCGCCTCAGCGTCGGCCACTTTAAGGGGACAAGGATATCCAGACCACTGGAGTTTAAAACAGGTAGAAAAGGCGCACATTGAACAAATTGTTACTCGGCATCAGGGGAATAAATCGGCAGCCGCTCGAGATTTAGGCGTAGCGCGTAAAACTTTAGAACGAAAATTTAAAGAATGGGAACATGATGAACAATTCATGTCATGAAAAAGCTTGGTGGCATAAATGGCAACGCCGATTTAAAACCATGGTTCGTTATCGTTTACTGATCCTTACCTCATTACCGATTGGCTTGACGCTGGTTGCACTGCTCACGATTAGCTTGTATTGGTCGTTACATTACACATGGCAAAGTGTCATGGTGGATATTTCTGAACGGTTAGGTGTGGCCGAAAATAGCATCGCTCTATTACAAAAAAGACAAGCCGACGCTATCCATGCTTTTGCTGATTCGTATCATTTTCAACATCAGATAAAGCAAGGTAAGGCGTATGAGGAGGACTTTACACAGTGGGTACAGCAGCAGAAAAAACAGTATCAGTTAGATTTTCTACATTTTGAGCCGATCCACACTTTAGCACAGCAGTTTCGCTATCTAGACTTAACTCGAAGGGCATCATTTTTTGATGTTTTAAGCCAGGCTGAACTGCAACAATTAAACCCTGATTTAGTCAGCCGAGCTCAGATTCCTATTTTGAATGGTCATGAAATAGAACAACGAGGATTAGTCAGTCGTACCGTTATCCCGGTAAAAAATGATCAACAAAGAATGATAGGATTTTTAGATGGCGGCATATTACTCAACAATAGTACCCTGCTCGTCGATCAAATTCGTGATCTAATTTATCCCAACCAGCCGTATAGCCCAGAGGGAACATTAACTCTTTTTCTTGATGATTTGCGCGTGAGTACCAATGTTCCGTTAGATAGCAATAAACAAGTCGGCAGAGCAATCGGCACTTACGCTTCCGCTGAGGTGGTCGAGCAAGTCCTGCAACAAGGAACACAGTGGGTAGATAAGGCTTATGTTTATGATGCTTGGTACATCAGTGCTTATCAGCCTATCTATGATCAATACCATCAAGTGGTCGGTATGGTTTATACCGGCTATTTATTGTGGCCTTTTATTCAAACCTATCTCACTAACATGATAGAGATGGGGAGTATCACACTGATTGTATTGCTGATTTCAGGACTGTTTGTTTACCGTGGGGCGCGCGATCTTTTTCGTCCGATTGAGCAAATTCATCGCGTTGTCAAATTAGTGCAGATGGGAAAGAATCAGCGGATTGGTTCACTGGGATTAGATGAAAAGCATGAACTCGCACAACTGGCTAAACAGTTTGACAACATGCTCGATTTACTGCAGCAACGCAAAGAGCAAATTCAACATGCCGCCCATCAACTCGAGGAAAAGGTGCACTCAAGGACGGTCAGCTTGCACGAAAAAACACGGCAACTTGAGCATCATATTCAATTACTTAATCAAACCCGAACACAGTTAGTTGTACATGAAAAACTCGCCGCGCTTGGTGAGCTAACTGCCGGCATTGCCCATGAAATTAATAATCCTACCGCGGTTATTTTAGGCAATGCAGAACTGATACGCTTTGAGTTAGGTGCAGATGCACAACGGGTTGAAGAAGAAATTGACACCATTTTACTGCAAGTGGATCGTATTCGTAACATTACTCGTAGTTTATTGCAATATAGCCGCCATGGGGGCGTTCAAGATGAAATTACTTGGCAGCATGTGAATCCGATCATCGAAGAAAGCATAACTTTAGTAAAAGCGGGCAGTAAAAAACGAGACGTGGTGTTTATTACTCAATTACAGGCCCAGTGTTCAGTCGAAGTTAACCGTCACCACCTGTTACAAATTCTGGTCAACTTACAAATGAATGCGATTCATGCTATGCAAGGACAAGGTCAATTAACCATTCATAGTGAAGATTGGATTGAATCTAATCATACTTTTGGTGCGGTGATTCATGTAAAAGATGAAGGATGTGGCATTAAGCCTGAGCATTTAACTCGAGTGTTCGACCCTTTCTATACGACGAAGAGAGATGGAACCGGGCTCGGGTTGTCTGTTTCACAAAGCTTAATCAGTCAAGTCGGAGGAGAGATCCGAGTCCAATCAGTTTACGGCGAAGGTAGTGTTTTTAGTATTTATCTTCCAGCTAAAGTGTCCCATTCATTACCAATAAACCAACGAGTGGGCTAAAACTTTTAATCGAGATGCTCTTTGAGCGTTTGGTGGAGCATGGCATAAACGTTTATCCTATTATAAACCGCATTCATGCTCTTACTGGCCCATGCTGAACAGTGATGCAATTAATTTAAGTAAAATTAGCCTCATATAAAACACGGACTATACTTAAATCGATATGATGTGTATTGGAGTCATTATGCTTAAAAGTGTTCAGGTGATTTTCTTTACCCAGATGGTGTTGTGGGTGACGCTGATTTTGCTCAGCATGGGGTTTATGAAGTATCAGGTGTATCACCATCAACTTTATCAATCCTTATCTCAAGATGTGAATCATACAGTCAACCGTCTTTCGATCAGCTTGTCGAAACCCATTTGGGATTTTGACTTTGAGGGCGCAAAATCGATTGTATTATCTGAATTAAATAATGTCATTATTTCCGCTATCCAAATTAAAGATAGCGATGGCCGTAGCATCATTTTCTTTCATAATGCCCCTGATTTTCCTGAAGTTCGTGAATTATCTCCATCGCTTTATACTGGAACAAAAGAGAGCGATTTTTTTGTTGATGATTTTGGTGAAAAAAAACGGGTTGGGTCGATCACGCTTTATTACAACGACTTTAATATTGATACACAATTAAAGGGATTAATGAAAAATGTCATTATGGAAGTGGTGATCCTAGACCTATCGATTATTATTATCACATTATTACTATTGAGATTTACCGTTCTTAGACCGCTTAAAATTTTAACGCAACGAGTATCCGATTTAGCATCTGGAAATGGTGATCTTACAAAACGAATTCAATTGTCTAAGCTACATGAATTTAAAGAAATTACATTAGGAATTAATCGATTTACTGAATCTCTAGAAGGGATTGTCAAGCAGATAATCCATTCGACTGATACGTTAACACAGTCATCTCACTCTGGGTGTGAACTGGCTAGAAATAATTCGGCGAGTTTGAAGGAGCAGAAATCCACATTAGCGAAGATTTCACAATCGGCCGATGAGATTCAGCACTCCGTAAAACAAGTTACCGATGTAGCGCTTAATTGTGCGCAACAGGCGGTCTCTTCTAATCAGCTGACCAGTCGCATGCATCAATCGATAGAATCGACCTCCAGTGAACTACAACTCGTACAACAAAAGATGTTGCAGCTCAACAACACCATGAATCAATTGAATGCAGAAGGTGAAAAAATCAATACCATTCTTAATGTGATTAATGATATTTCTGAACAGACCAATTTATTAGCCTTGAATGCAGCCATTGAAGCGGCACGAGCAGGAGAACAAGGAAGAGGATTTGCTGTTGTAGCGGATGAAGTCCGTAATTTAGCGGTAAAAACGGGTCACTCGACAGAACAGATAAAAGCGAATATTAATACACTAAATGCAACAACTTCCATTGTGGAAAATGAGCTGGAAGATATTGCCATGTCCTTAAAGCACACGTCCGAACATTTTGCTAGTTCTCATCAAGTGATTGAAGAAATGAGCGAATTATCTAAAAAAATTCAAGATGAAAACCAGTATGTCGCGACACTGGCCGAACAGCAAAACGCGGCAATTAATAATATCAATACGTCATTACGGGCGGTGACTGACTCATCTCAAGATGTGTCTATCGGCGCTGAATCCACGTTAGAAATGACGAGTGAAATAATCAGAATCGGAGAGGATATTACTCAACAGCTCAATCAATTTAAAACGAATTATGATCAGTAGATTGTTATAGGGACATGGTCAATTCAATGAGTATTTAACGTTTAATGGAATAGGAAGGAATATAGTATGAAAATTAAATTTATCTTAACGGCGGTTTTATTATGTTTTTCTTCAATAGCAATATCGGCCAGTTTGAGTTCCCTTAAATTTATCACTGAAAATTACCCTCCCTTCAATTATGAGCAAAAAGGGCAATTAACCGGTATTGCGATTGATATATTAGAACATGCAACTCAAGCGGTAAATGATCCCGTCAATCGTCAAGATGTCAGTTTACAACCTTGGGCGAGAGGTTATGCTTCGGCATTAAATACACCTAATACGGTATTATTTTCGATGACGAGAACCGACGCTAGAGAAAACTTATTCAAATGGGCTGGCCCTATTGTCGAAAGTCGTATTGTCTTGTGGGCAGCGAAGGATCGTCAAATTAAGCTCTCATCGATCACCGATGTGAATAACTATCGAGTTGGGGTTGTACGAGAAGATATTGGAGAGCAGCTATTAAAAAGTGCAGGAGTTAACGATAATGTATTACGTTCATCAGCCACACCAGAAATGGTTGTTCGTCAATTAGATGCTCAACGTATTGATTTATGGGCTTATGGTGATAATGTGGGAGCATTTATTATGAGGGAGCATAATATTGATCCCAATAATTATGAAATTGTCTATGTCCTGCATGAATCGCAAACCTATTTTGCTTTTCATAAAGACACCCCCGATGAGTATGTCAGTAAAATTCAGCAAGGCATTGATATTATAAAAGAAAATAACAAGCTTAATCAGATAATCGACAGCTATCGTTAACGGCACCTAAACAATAACTATATAAACAATAACTATACCCAAACAACTTGAGGTGATAGGTAGACGGCCAGTAAGTGAGTCCCCATGAGCATAGGCAGACGATGCGATTGGGGGTGAACGAGCGTAGCCAACACTGCGGTAGCTTCAAGTCAGCAGGGTATCGCATCATTGTTTGTTATTATTCCTTTGGAGATTAACTTTTCACATCAAAATCTACTTTTCTCGCACCGCTATAAATCTCAAATCTTAATCCTTTGGCTCGCGCAATGGTGGTAATACCAAATTGATTCGCAAGATCTAACCCCATTTGAGTCACGCCGGAACGAGAAAGCAGAACGGGTATTCCCATCTGTGCAACTTTAATCACCATCTCTGAAGTTAAACGGCCGGTCGTGTAGAAAATTTTATCTTCCCCAGTATCACCGTTTAACCATAATTCACCGGCTAACGTATCAACCGCGTTATGTCGGCCAACATCTTCAACAAAAGAGAGTACGCGGTTATCTTGACAAATAGCGCAACCGTGTACCGCGCCAGCTTTACGGTAAGTATCGTTATAGTGAGTTAATGCCTCTAAAGCGGCGTATATTTGTGATTGTTTCAGATCAGTCTGTGGAACTTGATACCCTTCAAGTTGTTGCATCACATTGCCATACATTGTCCCTTGTCCACAACCAGATGTGACGGTTTTTTTCTTAAGCGCAGGCTCAACGCGCGCAATGTTTTCTTCAGTGATGACTGCGGCAGAATGGGTTTGCCAGTCAATAATGACTGATTTCAGCTTACTCGGATCAGAAATAAAGCCTTGATTTTTTAAGTAGCCAAGAACTAAAGCTTCGGGACGAGAGCCAAGAGTCATGAGCGTGACCACTTCTTTCCAGTTTAACAATACTGTTAAAGGGCGTTCACAAGCGATGGATTTGGTCAATGGTTCTCCATATTGATCGTACACTATGACATCGATGGTTTGTTGAGGGTTTTCACTCGGTTTTATGGTCGAAAATGTGTTAGGCACCGTGGCTTCCTATCAATGTGATTACTTAAGCTTTAGTCTGTGTATCGTATGCCAAGTCAGAGCAAATATCATTCCATGATTAACCTTGGGTCGGTTTGTTATCCCCCAACAACTTGGAATTGCAGGTCGGCAAGTGATGATAAATTGTCTGGAAAAATTTGCCCTAAGGTCTGTTGAGAAGCAATCCCATAAGCATAGACAGGCGAGATCATTGGAGTGAACGAACATAACCCACACCGCTGTCGCTTCAAGTAGGAAGGATATATGTGGCTTAATAATTGCTTGGTTTAGCTATTGTTGATCGTTTGATTCTAAATATTTTGCATGAGGGATTAGTGCTTATGCCTGTAAACGTTCCATGTACTGAATTACCAACCAAAACAGACTCGCAATGGCCGATCCGTTGTCAGCTCGTGTTGCAAGAGGTTCAAGTGGGGCGGTGGATGACCGCTCAATGGCAGTTAGTCGGATTTGATTTAGCCCCAACCGCCTCCGATATAGCTTGGTTGACGTTGCAACTCTTTAGAGATGAACGGACGGATTACCGCTTTAATCTTAGTTCTCGTGAGCCCAAACTGTTTGTTATCTTAGAAAACCTAACCGAGCCAGAAGCGAAATTAGTTCGCTTAACCGCTGCACAAAATGTGGCGGCTCGTTATATGGATAGTGATTATATTGTCCTTTCCGCACCCATGCCACTTGCAGTACAGGCTTGGATGGAAGCTTATATTGGTCGCGAAGGTGAGTTGTTGGCGTGTCAAACTAAAAAGCGCAAGGGCGCAGGGAGAGCCAGTGGCAAGTAGTACTTTTTTCCATCGTTGGTCAAAACGTAAATTAAATCAAGAAGAGGAAAAACAACCTCTTCAAGCGACCTTTAAAAGTGATGCCTCGAGATTGGCTTCTGCCTCTCGTGATGACAGGAGTGACGATAATGCTGTGCAAACCGTAGCGGTTGACGATCCAAACCCATCAAGGATAACAAAAGAAGAAGGAACGCTTTCTTCACTATTACTTTCGCAGGCATCACAAGAAATAAAGAAAACGGCCCTACGCGAGCTTTTTTTTAATGGTGACTTTAACCAGCGTGATCAGTTGGATGATTACGATGACGATTATCATGATCAGACCAACTTAGCGAGCGAAATCTCGAAAACATTAAGAGAGTGGCTAGATGAAACGCAAACATCGACAGATCAATTGGCAAAGATAAGCAAAGAGCCATCCAGCAGCCAGGGTCAGGCAGAAGAAGCGAAGCTGCCTTCATCGCTTTTACCTGAACACGAGGCTAAACAAAATATCCTATAAAAAGTAGGGACATTTTGACCAAGTGGTTCGAACCGTCCTAAGACAAAATGTCTCACTGGTTATGTTTCTTCACTATCTTGTTTTGGATAATAGCTAACGCATTAATAATAAAAGTGTTTTTTGTTGGAATGTTATTTGCTAGCTCTATGTAATAACTAAGAGCAGGCCAATGAGTCTGCTTATATATGGAATAGAGCAATGTTAAATGATTATTTACAACAAGCGACGTCACAAGCGGGTCAAGCCCGTTGGTATGCGCTACAAAATACAGTTGAGCTTAATAATTTAATTCCTCCTACGGTGAGTTATCAAAGTGGTGGCCATACATTGATTATTGGCCCAACCAGCCTAGTTGAGCGGGCTGCCCAGCAATTGTCATCAATGCGTTCTGTCACACTTCTTTCCATTGATGGAGAAGCGGGCGACATGGAATCGTTGTATTTCGCTGATGCTGTACAAATCAGCGGTTATCTCGGTGCTTTCCTAGTCCAAGTTGACAATCATGGGTTAACAACCAATTTAGCCGATGTGTCGATTTCGCAAGCGCACTTCGATATTGTGCTCGATTTATCTTTGAATGGTGTGATGAAAGAAGAAGTTCCTGTCCCCGGCTATTTTCCTGTTGGTAGCGGTGGGTCTAAGCTCGCAGAGGCTTTAGAAACGATCCCAACCTTAATCGGGACGTTTGATAAACCGAAATATTTTCGCCTTGATATTCATTTATGTGCCCATAGCTCACGTGGTGTAAAGGGATGTGAGCGTTGTGTTGATGCCTGTCCTGCGGGGGCATTATCAAGTGAGGGCTCGTCGCAAACGGGGCATCACATCCAGATAAACCCTTATTTATGCCAAGGTGTGGGGACCTGCGCTACCGCGTGTCCAACCGAAGCGATTCATTATGCATTACCAAACCCGACAGATACGCAAAAATTTATTGAGCGGTTACTGAAACATTACTTCCAAGCTCAAGGTGAAAAGCCGATTGTATTATTTTGCAGTGAACGCCACGAAAAATACAACCTTATGGCGCTAAGAGCCTTACCTGATAATGTGATCCCAGTGCTTTTAGAAGAACTCCCTTCGGTGGGAATGGATACTTGGTTTGCCGCATTAGTTAATGGTGCGACTCAAGTTTTGTTTGCAGCAAGCCATCATATGCCTCAAACGATTTTGCGAGTACTAAATCAAGAGGTTGCATTAGCACAGACTTTGCTCGAATCATTGGGGATAGCCAAGGAAACGATCGATATTCTCTATCTAGAATCGTTGCGTGACAGTGCTCCGACATTATGTACAGATGATTTTGATTTACGAATAGGAGAGCTTTCCGGGAATAAACGCCAACGGTTATACCAAGCCTTAGATGGATTCGTTTCCTTATTACCGCAGCCGCCAGAAATGTTACCGCTTAGCCATTCAGCCCCTTTTGGCCGGATTGAATGCGCAAGCCAAGATTGTACCTTATGCATGAGTTGTGTCGCCGTGTGTCCGACTCGAGCCCTACACCACAGTGGTGATATTCCATCATTAAATTTTGTTGAGCAAGATTGTGTGCAGTGTGGCTTGTGTGTTGCTGCCTGTCCAGAAAAAGCGTTAACGGCAATACCTCGTATGAATTGGAATGCGTCGGAGCGTCGGTCGGCTCAAGTTTTACACCAAGAACAACCTGCTCGTTGTCTACGTTGTCATAAAGCATTTGCTCCGCAATCGATGATCTCTATGTTACAAGATAAGTTACGCGGTCACTCTCACTTTTCTGATCAAACTGCGATAAACCGAATCGCTATGTGTGAAGATTGCCGAGTTATCGATATTTTTGAATCTATGGCAGAAAACCCAGAGCAACAACTCCACTATTGAGGTCGTTATAATGGAACAAGCAGACGCAATGCGCGCCGACATCTATCTTCTTTTAGCTGCATTATTTCGCCGTGCTCCTAACCAGCAGCAAAAAGAGTTTCTTGCCGAATTAGAGGTTGAAGAGGGTACGAGTGTCATCAGTCAGGCATGGCTTGATGTAGCGAATGCGGCACGTCAATCCGATCTCAATCAATTAGAAGAGGAATATCAAACAGTCTTTATTGGTATTGGTCGGGGTGAAGTTGTGCCTTTTGCCTCATGGCACATGACAGGGTCTTTAATGGAAAAACCATTGGCTGAGCTTCGTCAACATATGGCTGAACTAGGTTTGTCACGCAATGATGTGGTCAAAGAGCCAGAGGACCATATCTCTGCCTTGTGTGAAAGTATGGCTTTTTTAATTACTGAATCCTCCGATCATCAACAACCTTTTTTCAATCGTCATATCGCTCCATGGTTTGTAAAGTTGGCGCAACAAATTGAACAGGCGGCACATGCTCATTTTTATCGCGCAATTGGCGCTTTAATGCAGGCTTTTTTTTACTTAGAGCAAATTCAAATGAGCCCAGTAACCATGGCCAGTAAACCGAATACTCATACCATGAGAGTCAAAAATTTAGTCCAGTAGTCAGTCGTACATAATAACCGTTAGTAGACCAGCCGATGGCTACGACCTCTAGGTTACTTAGAACGGGAAAAGGAAGCAAAGTATGAAAAAAGCACAACAACCTATCAATACCAGTAGACGAGAGATGCTAAAAAGTTTAGCCAGTGCTGCCGTTGCTGGTGGTGTGATTACCAGTGTTGGCCAATCTGCCATTGCGGCTGAGCCACAGCCCGAAAGCGAACCAAAATTAAAAAAAGGTTATCACGAAACCCAACATATCCGCGATTATTACGAAACATTATAGGAGAGCGTGATGAAACTCATTAAACGTTCTGAACAGAAAGAGAAGCAGCCCAATAGGTTAGGTCTTAGTCGTCGAACTTTTATAAAAAATAGTTCACTTGCTGCTGGCGGTGCGGTGGTCGGTTCAGCGCTCTTTGCTCCGGGAATGATCAAAAAAGCCCAAGCCAATACGGTTAAGCGTGATGTAAAAACAGAGATTAAACGAACCATTTGCTCTCATTGTTCGGTCGGTTGTGGTATTTATGCTGAAGTACAAAATGGTGTATGGACGGGGCAAGAGCCGGCGTTTGATCACCCGTTTAACGCGGGCGGACATTGTGCTAAAGGAGCGGCGCTGCGTGAACATGGTCATGGCGAAAGACGACTAAAATATCCGATGAAGCTTGAAGGTGGCCAATGGAAACGACTTTCATGGCAGCAGGCGATTGATGAAATAGGCGATGAATTATTAAAAATCCGTCAACAATCAGGACCAGATTCAGTTTATTGGCTAGGCAGTGCTAAGCATAGTAACGAACAAGCCTACCTATTTAGAAAAATGGCTTCATTGTGGGGAACCAATAACGTCGATCACCAAGCTCGTATTTGTCACTCCACGACGGTCGCAGGGGTTGCGAACACTTGGGGTTATGGTGCAATGACCAACTCATTTAATGATATGCACAATAGTAAATCGATTCTATTTATTGGTTCTAATCCCGCTGAAGCTCATCCCGTAGCGATGCAGCACATTTTGATCGCTAAAGAAAAGAATAATTGTAAGATCGTTGTTGCCGATCCTCGTCGGACGCGCACGGCAGCCAAAGCCGATCACTATGTCTCTCTTCGACCCGGTACCGATGTGGCATTTATTTGGGGTGTGCTTTGGCATGTATTTAACAATCAATGGGAAGATAAAAACTTCATTCGCCAGCGTGTTTTTGGCATGGAGGAAATTCGCCAAGAGGTAGCGAAATGGCATCCTAAAGAAGTCGAGCGCGTCACCGGGGTGAGTGAACGGGATGTTTATCAAACCGCTAAATTGCTTTCTGAACACCGTCCTGGTTGTGTCGTCTGGTGTATGGGTGGCACACAACATACGACAGGTAATAATAATACCCGTGCCTATTGTGTGCTTGAACTCGCGCTCGGTAACTTAGGCAAAGCCGGCGGTGGCGCGAATATTTTCCGTGGTCATGACAATGTGCAAGGCGCAACCGATTTGGGTGTATTGGCTGATTCTCTCCCTGGTTATTACGGTCTATCTGAGGGAGCGTGGCGTCATTGGGCCAAAGTATGGGATTTAGATTTCGATTGGATTGCAAATCGATTTGATAGTGGTACGTATGGAGGCAGCAAGCCGATGAATACCTTTGGTATTCCGGTTTCTCGTTGGATAGATGGAGTTTTAGAGGATAAACATAATATTCAACAGCGAGAGAATATTCGAGCTATGTTTTATTGGGGCCATGCAGTGAACTCCCAAACGCGTGGTGTCGAAATGAAAAAAGCCATGCAAAAGCTCGATATGATGGTGATTGTGGATCCGTATCCAACCGTGGCAGCGGTTATGAACGAGCGTCATGACGGTGTGTATTTATTGCCAGCGACCACGCAATTTGAAACTTATGGTAGCGTGACGGCATCTAACCGGTCTATTCAGTGGCGAGATCAAGTCATTGAACCGCTGTTTGAGTCGAAACCAGACCATGAAATTATGTATCTGCTCAGTAAAAAATTAGGATTTTCGCAGCAGCTCTTTAAGCATATTCATATTGAAAACGATCAACCTCTTATTGAAGATCTTACCCGTGAGTTTAATAGAGGCATGTGGACCATCGGTTATACTGGTCAAAGCCCTGAGCGCTTGAAAGCTCATCAACAAAATTGGCATACCTTCCATAAGACGACGTTACAAGCGGAAGGCGGCCCCATTCATGGTGAAACTTATGGTTTGCCTTGGCCATGTTGGGGCACGCCTGAGTTAAAACATCCAGGAACTCATATTCTTTATGATACCTCTAAACCCGTCGCTTTAGGTGGCGGTACATTTCGTGCGCGTTATGGGGTCGAATTTGAAGGTCAATCATTATTGGCAGAAGAGAGTTTTTCTCAGGGGAGTGAAATTGAAGATGGCTATCCAGAGTTTAATGACAAACTCTTGAAGCACCTTGGTTGGTGGAATGACCTTACCGAGTCAGAAAAAATGGCTGCTGAAGGTAAAAATTGGAAAACAGATTTGTCTGGTGGCATTCAGCGCGTGGCGATTAAACATGGTTGCATTCCCTTTGGTAACGCAAAGGCGCGAGCCATTGTGTGGACTTTCCCTGATCGAGTGCCTTTACACCGTGAACCGCTTTATACCCCTCGCCGAGATCTGATCGCCGATTATCCAACTTGGGACGATAAAGACGCCATCTTTAGGATGCCGACGTTATATAAATCCATTCAAGACATCGATAAATCGCAAGAATACCCGATCATCCTGACCTCCGGTCGTCTGGTTGAGTATGAAGGTGGTGGCGAAGAAACTCGCTCAAATCCTTGGTTGGCAGAGCTACAGCAAGAGATGTTTGTTGAGGTAAACCCGAAAGATGCCAACGATCTAGGTTTTAAAGATGGTGATATGGTGTGGGTCGAAGGCGCAGAAAAAGGTCGTATTCATGTTAAAGCCATGGTTACCCGTCGAGTGAAGCCGGGTATGGCCTTTATTCCTTTCCATTTTGGAGGCAAGTTTCAAGGTGAAGATTTGCGTCATAAATATCCAGAAGGCACTGATCCTTATGTCATTGGTGAGTCAGCAAATATTGCGACCACTTATGGTTATGATCCGGTAACTCAGATGCAAGAAACCAAAGTCACCCTCTGTAATATTCGTAAAGCGTAAGGAGCGAACCAATGGCTAGAATGAAATTCCTTTGTGATACCAAGCGCTGTATTGAGTGCAATGGCTGCGTTACTGCTTGTAAAAATGAAAATGATGATGCCTTAGAGTGGGGGATTCAGCGGCGACGTGTGGTGACACTCAATGATGGGGAGCCCGGAGAAAACTCAATCTCGGTTGCTTGCATGCACTGTACTGATGCGCCTTGCATGGCGGTTTGTCCGGCAGATTGTTTTGTTCACACCGACGACGGCATTGTTTTACACAACAAAGATCTCTGTATTGGTTGCGGTTATTGCTTGTTTGCATGTCCGTTTGGAGCACCTCAATTCCCTAAACAAAGCGCATTTGGTGAACGAGGGAAAATGGATAAATGTACATTCTGTGCTGGTGGGCCAGAGACAGAACCCGGTTCAGAAGAAGAACGTCGCAAATATGGAGCCAATCGTATTGCAGAAGGGAAACTCCCTATGTGTGCATCTTTATGTTCAACTAAGGCACTACTTGCAGGTGATGCGGAAAAAGTGTCTGATATTTTTCGTCAACGTGTGGTAGAGCGAGGTGCGAAAGGGGCCGGATGGACAGATGGTGAAGATCTTGCTTTTGATGCGACAAGGAGCTAATCGGTATGCGACACAAGATAGTGTGGGCCACACCATTTATGTTACTGATACTGGTAGTGTGGTTGAGCCTTTTGGCTCTACCCTCTAATGCTAAAGAAGTGGCTCAATCGGAAGTGGCACAACGAGAGATCACTCAGCTCGCAGGCGCAGATTATTGGCGACAAGTTCGACAGGGACAAGAAGGCTATACCACTTCGACATTTCCAGAGCATGGTATTTTGATCAGCGCGCCAGGAGAAACTTGGTTTGTGCTAAAAGAGAAATGGATGTCCCCCGCGGGAGCGATTGCTATTTTTGGTAGTATATCCATGGTCGTTATGGCCTACTGGTTATTAGGGCCGCTGATGCTGAGTCAACCGCGCACCGGGCGAAAACTCACTCGCTGGTCTCGATTAGACAGAGCCTTGCACTGGTGCATGGCGTTTACTTTTTTGACCCTAGCCTTTAGTGGCTTAATGCTTGTTTATGGGAAACACTTTCTCAAGCCTTATATTCCAACAGACTGGTGGGGAATGGTGATTTACTCAGCAAAACAATACCATAACTACATAGGGCCCTTGTTCTTTATTTTGTTGATCTTGATTTTATTGAAGTGGTGGCGAAAATCATTATTTAACAAAATCGATATTCAGTGGTTCCTTAAATTGGGTGGAATGGCTGGAAAATATAAGGGAACACACCCTTCTGCCGGTTTTTCTAATGGCGGAGAAAAAGCCATTTATTGGTTATTAATTGTGTTTGGAACCTTCGCGGCTATCAGCGGGTTGATCCTAGATTTTCCTATTTTTGGTCAAACACGGCGAGATATGGAATTGTCTAATTTAATCCATATGGTCTCTGCATTGATTTTGATCTGTGGGTTTATCTTCCATATCTATATTGGGTTATTTGGCATGGAAGGAGCACTTGAAGGAATGGTGACAGGAAAAGTCGATGAAACATGGGCGAAAGAGCATCATGATTTATGGTATGAGGAGATGGACGCTCAAGGTAAGATCGAAGCAGTAGATAAAGCAGCACCTGATCAAACAAGGAATCATACCGAAAAAGGAGGAGAGAATGATGTTGCCCGCGAATAAGAACAAATCGGTATGGTTCGTTTATATTGCTAGTCTGTTAACACCATTAACCTGCTTATTATCTGGTGTGGTGGGGATTATCTACGCAGGATATCGGCTTGATAAAAACCAAGATGGTGAGGTTGCCAACTCTCACTACTATGGATTAATTCGTACGTTCTTCCTCTTCTTAACCTTTTTCGTTGTTTTGATTGTCACAGTCGCGACCGCAAATGGAGTGATTATGGGGGTCAATCGCTATTGGTTTAGTAATGCATGGCTAGCCGCTGTTGGTCATGCTATCCCTTATGTGGGAGTGGCCATCGCTGCTGGAGCCATAACATTATGGATTTTTCGGATGATTCAAGGAATGAAACAATTGCAAGCTAATATTCTCCATCAGCCGTCAAAAGGGCCTAATCTGTAAATGAGCGACGTATAAAACCAATGCCTTAGTATTCGAACTGAAACACCCAGCTTGTCTGGGTGTTTTTTCAGCGTTAAACGTGATGTAGGTAGTCAAAAGTACTACTATTGTCTAATCCAGAAAACTAGGTTGACGCTTACAATCGATGTTAAGCTAGTTCTAATATAGTGAAGAGAAGGAATATGGTATGAACTTTCCCTATCAAAATATTGTTGTACTAACCGGTGCGGGAATTTCTGCCGAGTCTGGTATTCAAACGTTTCGAGCTCAAGATGGTTTATGGGAAAATCATCGTATCGAAGACGTAGCCACACCAGAAGGATTTGAACGTGATCCTGATCTGGTACAAACGTTTTATAATCAACGTCGTCGCAAGTTACAGTCAACAACGATAGCGCCCAATGCTGCACATATTGCTTTAGGCGAGTTAGAAAAAAAACTTCATGGCCAAGTTACCATCATCACTCAGAATATCGATAACCTCCACGAACGAGGAGGCAGTCATAATGTCATCCACATGCATGGAGAACTATTAAAAGCGCGATGCAGTGTTTCTAATCAAGTGATTGAGCAGCAGGATGATTTAAACATGGGAGATCTATGCCATTGCTGCCAAATTCCGCAACAGCTACGGCCTCACATTGTTTGGTTTGGGGAGATGCCATTACGTATGGGAGATATTTACACCGCGTTAGAGCAGGCCGATTTGTTTATTTCCATTGGCACTTCCGGTGTTGTCTATCCTGCTGCAGGATTTGTGCATGATGCAAGAATGCATGGTGCACATACCATCGAAATTAATCTTGAACCGAGTGCTGTGGAAAGTGAATTTGCAGAGAAACGTTATGGCAAGGCGAGCATTGAAGTGCCTCGTTTAGTTGAGGAATTATTAGCTTTACAAACCGAATCGAAGCCCGCCTAAGGTTGCCCTTTGACACCATGGCGAACCTATTAATAGTGTTCGCCTTCAATCAGAAATATTTTGATTTGGTGAGGCTGGTTAAGTGTTTAATCCCGCAGCGGTCATCATGATTCGAAATAGGCTTGAAATAATACCTAACGCGAGAACACTGCCTCCCCAAAGACCGATCATCCATGCCCATTGGATACACCATTGTTTTATCTTCATAGAGACTCCTTACCAATTTATTTAGTGATAGGCTTGACCTTGTTTTACTTTTCCTGAAAAAACGTAATAACTCCAAGAGGTATAAGCCAGTATTATGGGAACAATAATAGCGGTACCTATGAGCATAAAAGATTGACTACTGGCCGGCGCGGCAGCATCCCATATTGATATGCTCGGTGGAATAATGTTAGGCCAGATACTGATGCCAAGTCCTGCGAATCCGAAGAGTACGATCAGCAATGCCATGATGAAAGGGCTACGCTCTTTACGGGTTCTGATTGAACTGGCTAGTTTAAAGCATACTATCCCAGTAAGAACTGGCACCGGAACCAGATAATATAAATTGGGTAGCGAAAACCACCGTTCGGCAATCGATGGGTAAGCAAGTGGAGTCCAAATACTGACAATAATTAATATTGAGATCATGACTAGCAAGATGTAATGAGTAAATCGGTACATCGTATTTTGTAGTTCACCTTCAGTTTTCATAATTAACCATGTACTTCCGAGCAGTGCATACGTTGCTACCAAACCGAACCCGCAAAATATTGGGAAAGGAGTGAGCCAATCAAGCTGACCCCCCGCAAAAACACGGTTTTTAACATCGAACCCTTCAATTAGAGCGCCAACCACCACGCCTTGGAAAAAAGTCGTTAAAATAGAACCGATCATAAAAGAGCGATCCCAGAACTTTAAATGATTTTCCAATGCCTTAAAGCGAAATTCAAACGCCACACCGCGAAAGATCAAAGCAATCAACATCAGCGTTAAAGGGATCGTTAATGCTTCTATAATGACCGAATAAGCGAGTGGAAAGGCACCTAAAAGCGATGCGCCACCCAGTACAATCCATGTTTCGTTCCCATCCCAGACGGGAGCTACGCTATTGACCATGACGTCTTTTTGCCTCTCATCCTGAATCAAGGGCATCAAGATACCGATTCCCAAATCGAAGCCATCCATAATGATGTACATCAGCGTTGCAAAAACGATGATTGCGAACCAAATCACGGATAAATCAAAATGCATATTCTTTACCTTTATTGCTATTAGAGAGACTACATACGGCCTGAAATGGTTGTTAGTTCATGGGGTTCATTTTGCTCGATAATATCAGGCCCTTTTTTGATCTGATGGATCATGTAGTAGTAACCAAAGCCAAACACTAAGCTATACACCACAAGAAAGCACAATAGGCTTATGCTCATCTGAAGATCGCCATGTGTAGAAACAGCATCGCGGGTTTTTTGTACGCCATATACAACCCACGGCTGACGTCCAACCTCGGTAGTAAACCAGCCAGCGAGTATGGCAATAAGACCAGCAGGGCCCATAAGTAGAGAAAATTTGAGGAACCAACGTGAGGTATAAAGTGTATTTTTCTTTCGCAACCATAGACTGTAAAAACCTTGAACAATCATCAATAAACCTAGCCCGACCATGATCCTGAATGACCAAAATACGATAGGGGAGTTCGGTCGCTCATCTTTAGGGAAATCTTTTAACGCAGGGATAGGCTCGGTTAAACTATGGCGCAGAAGTAAGCTACCTAATATTGGTATTTTTATCGCAAAGTTTGTTCGCTCTTGTTCCATGCTCGGCATACCAAATATGATTAATGGTGTTGGTTCGCCATCGCTGTTATCCCAGTGACCTTCAATGGCGGCGATTTTTGCGGGTTGATACTCTAGCGTATTTAACCCGTGCATATCGCCAATAATCGCCTGAAGAGGCGCGAGGAAAACTAAAAGGCCTAATGACATCGAAAACATAGTTTTTATCGCTGAAGATTGGTTTCCTTTGCGTAGGTGCCAAGCGGCGGCTGCGGCAACAAACAAGGCCGAACTAACAAAAGCAGCAACGCTCATGTGGACTAAACGATACGGAAATGAAGGGTTAAACACGATAGCAAACCAGTCGGTTGGTACCACGCGTCCATTGACGATTTCATAGCCTTGTGGTGTTTGCATCCAGCTATTTGAAGCAAGAATCCAGAAGGTAGAAATAATCGTACCTAACGCGACCATGGAGGTGGCAAAAAAATACAGTTTTTCACCAACCCGATGCCAGCCAAATAACATCACGCCAAGAAATCCAGCCTCAAGAAAGAAAGCTGTTAAGACTTCATAAGTAAGCAATGGCCCTGTTATTGAGCCGGCAAAATCAGAGAAACCACTCCAGTTGGTGCCAAACTGATAGGCCATAACAAGGCCAGAGACAACCCCCATTCCAAAGTTAACGGCAAAGATTTTAGCCCAAAAGTGATAGAGTTTTTGATAATCGGGATTACGGGTTTTGAGCCATAAACCTTCGAGAACGGCGAGATAGGTTGCCAAACCGATAGTAATGGCGGGAAAAATAATATGAAAAGAGACAGTGAAGGCAAACTGTATCCTTGCAAGGATCAATGCGTCGAGGCCAAACATGAAACTTCCTTTGAGCTTATTAGTATTATCAGAATGCTAGTTTAAAAGGAGAAAAGTGCAGGAAGTAGATACAGATAAACACGATAAATCCATAACAGAATATTAACCAAAGTGTTATTATTTTGAGGAGTGCAAATCGCGAGGTTGTGAGTATGGCAAAATATCAACAGTTAGTTGAACAGCTTAAAAGACAGATAAAGTCGGGGATATGGCACTCTGGGGATAAGCTTCCTTCTCTTCGTCGTCAATCTGAACATTCTGGCTTAAGTTTGATGACGGTATTGCATGCATACCAGCTTTTAGAATCACAAGGCTGGCTCATCTCTCAACCTCGCTCCGGTTATCGAGTTGCCCCCAGGATGAAAAGCGCACATGAGACTCAACAAGTCTCAACTGCCGTTGCATGGACGGAGCAAGTCGATATAAATGCATTTATCTTCGATGTGTTGCAGGCCAGTAAAAATCCCTCCATAGTTAACTTTGGCTTTGCCTATCCAGATCCAAGCCTCTATCCGCGTTACCACGTTAATCGGGCGATGAGTGCCGCCGCTCGTAATATGCCGATTTCTTCCACATTTGATAACTTACCACCAGGAAACGAACAATTGCGCTCAATTATTGCGAAGCGCTATGCCGCTAAAGGTGTTGAGATTGCACCAGATGAAATTATCATTACAGCAGGAGCGTTAGAGGCATTAACATTGAGTTTACAGTCATGTACTCGACCTGGGGATTGGGTTGTGGTTGAGTCACCTACATTCTATGGCGCTCTGCAATCGTTAGAAAGATTAGGGTTAAAGGCATTATCTGTTAGAACAGATCCTGTGACTGGAATTGATTTAGATTCTTTGGAAAGGGCGTTACAAACGCACGATGTAAAAGCATGTTGGCTGATGTCGAATTGCCAAAATCCTTTAGGATTTACCTTAACCAACGAGAAGAAGCAACAATTGGTTGAACTTATTCGACGATATCAGATCCCGATTATTGAAGATGATGTATATAACGAACTTTATTCCGGAGATGAACCCGGACATCCGTTAAGAATGTTCGATGATACAGGTAATACCATGCTGTGTTCATCGTTTTCTAAATCGTTAATTGCTGGGCTTCGTATTGGGTGGGTTGCTGCAGGGAAACAAGCGTTAGAGATTCAAAAGCTACAGTTAATGAGTACACTAGCGACAAGTGCGCCAGTTCAGATGACGTTGGTGCACTATTTGACGAGTCGTAATTATGAATCGCACTTGAAGCAGTTGCGGAAAAAACTGTCTGAACGAAAACGCAAAATGACGGAGCGACTCAAGACACTTTTACCTAAAGAGGTCACCATGTTCAGTCAAAGTGGCGGGTATTTTATTTGGTTAGTGCTTCCTAAACAGATCGACGCCTTGCAGGTATATCGAGAAGCATTAAACAATAATATTAGTATTGCCCCAGGGAAAATGTTCAGCCTTACCGAACAATATGATCATTGTATTCGGCTTAATGCTTCTTTTGAGTTAAATCTGAAAAATAGTCTTGCACTAAGCACGTTATCTAACATCATCATTAACCAACTGTTGTGATATATCGAACACATTGCTGTGCCTATCCTCAAACAACTTGGAGTTGCTGCTAAGCGGTAAATTGGTCTGGAATAAATGTGAACAGCCGTAGGTTGGTTTTGTTAAGAGCCAAGAATGGCGAGGTGGGGTGAACGAACATAACCGACACCACTGTAGCTTCAAGTAGAAAGCGGGATAATCTCTCCATAAATCAACAGCGACACAAGTGTCGCTGTTGATTTATCTGGTAAGCAATGATTATTTTACTTTGAGTCGTTGGAAATATTCATCGTAAAGTACGCTGGCGTCACCGACTTCATCTTGCCATTCACCACTTTCCATAACCGATTGTGGTGGGAAGATATTTGGATCGTTAGCAAATTCTTCTGGTAGAAGTTTATGCGCGGTTTTTACTGGCGTCGGATAACCAATTTCTAGAGCGATTTTCGCAGCATTTTCAGGACGTAATAAGAAATCGATCATCTTATGAGCTGCTTCGACATTTTTAGCTTCAGCGGGTATGGCTAAGCTATCCATCCAAAAAATAGCGCCTTTTTCAGGCCAGATAATATCAACCGATGCGCCTTCTTGACGTGCCATATAAGCGGAGCCGTTCCACAGCATTCCTAGAGAGACTTCTCCGGCTAGAAATGGGTTGGCAGGAAAATCGGAGTTAAATACTAATACGTTAGGCATTAACTTGGTTAACTCGTGATAAGCGGCTTCAATTTCTTTTGGATCGGTAGTATTAGGGGAATAACCCAGTTTGCTTAATGCGATATGGAAAACTTCACGCGAGTCATCCATTAGCATGAGTTGACCTTCCCACTTTGCATCCCATAAGTCGCCCCAATTTTTAATGGCGCTTTTATCTAACATATCAGTATTGATACCGATGCCCGTTGCTCCCCAGATATAAGGAATAGAGTAGTTGTTATTAGGATCAAATGATTTGTTTAAAAAGTTAGGGTCTAAATCGGCAAAGTGGCTAAGTTTCGATTTATCTATCGCGCGTAACATGCCTTCTTTACGCATTTTTGAGACAAAATAAGTCGAAGGGACAACTAAGTCATAGCCTGAGCCTTGTGTTTTTAACTTAGCATACATGCTCTCATTCGATTCATAAGTGGAATAAATAACTTTGATTCCGGTCTCTTTGCTAAAATTTTCAAGAATTTCATTAGGGATATATTCAGACCAGTTGTAGAAATAGAGTTCATTGTCGCTAGCCATAACAGAGGTGGTGAATAGCGCGGCTGCGCATAAAGCGCCAGCATACAGTTTACTTTTCTTCATTACAGTTCCGTATTCTTATAGCAATAGCCTAAATTAGGCAAAAGGTGAAGCTAATCAGTGGCTAAGTATAGCAGACCCAAAAAAAATAGGCAGCTAATGCTACCTATTTATCAATACTGTTAAGTTATTGTCCGGCTTTTAACTTCATGAAATAATCTTCATACTTCACGGTTTTATGGCCAACGGCGGCTTGCCACTCAACACGATCTAAATCTTCTTGTGAAGGGAAAAGCGGTTCAACATCTTTAAATTTTGCATTAGATTGGGCGACCCCGGTTAGATATCCAGTATCACGAGAAATCTGCTCCGCAATTTCAGGACGCAATAAAAAGTCGATCATTTTATGTGCTGCTTCGACATTTTTTGCACCAGAGCTAATCGCAAAGTTATCGACCCATCCGATTCCGCCTTCTTTTGGGAAGATTAATTTAATCGGGAGCCCTTCTTTCTGTGCTGCAGCGGCTGAACCATTCCACAACATACCTAGGCCAACTTCGCCAGAGAGATAAGGAGCAGCGGGGTTATCAGAGTTGAAAACCAACACATTTGGCATCAGTTTACGTAACTCCGAATAAGCTTCATCAATCTGCTTATCATCCGTTGTGTTACCGGAGTAACCAAGTTTACGCAGAGCAATATGGAAGACTTCACGCGTGTCATCCATCAACATGAGCTGACTGGCTAATTCTGGTTTCCACAAATCACCCCAACTTTGAAAATCGTTGGGATCATACATATCGGTATTGACCGCAAGCCCGGTAATTGCCACAACATGAGGAATTGAGTAGTCGTTATTTGGATCGTAAGGCTTATTGAGATAGTTCGCATCTAAGTTAGCAAAATTGCTTAACTTTGATTTATCTATCTTTTGCAGCATTCCCTCATCGCGCATTTTCGACACAAAGTAAGTCGACGGTACGACAAGATCATAGCCTTGGTTATGGGTTTTTAGCTTGGCATATAAAGTTTCATTCGATTCATAAGTAGAATAAATAACTTTAATCCCGGTTTCCTTAGTAAACTGTTCTAGTATGCCACTATTAATGTATGGCCCCCAGTTCATAAATACCAATTCCTCATCCTGCGCAACCGCTGTATGTGATAACAGAGAAAGCGCACATGCACTACCAGCTAATAGAGTAGCCCATTTTTTCATTGACGTTAGCTCCAAACCAAACGTAGCCCCATGGGGCATTATATAGAAAAACAGAATGACGATCGCCATTCTGTTCCGTGTTAAATATCAAGTGAATATTACTTCACTTTTTCCCTTGCTAACAACTGTGATGTGATCACAAGTAGTAATGAAACGACTAGCATCACGGTTGCCAACGCATTCACTTCTGGTGAAATTCCAACCCGAACCATCGAGTAAATTTTTAGCGGTAAAATTTCGTAGGTGGGCCCGGTCACAAACGAGCTAATAATCACATCGTCTAAAGATAGTGTAAAGCTCAATAGCCAACCAGCGGCAACAGCGGGCTTCGCCAAAGGAAAAATGATTTTTTTCAAAATTACCCATTCACTTGCGCCTAAATCTTTTGCGGCTTCTAACATTTTCACATCAAAACCGTTTAAGCGACTGTATACCGTCACAACCACAAATGGTAAACAGAATGTGATATGGGCAATTAACAGCGTAAAAAATCCGAGTTGTGCGCCTAAGACAATAAAGAGTGCTAGTAGGGCAATGGCCATGACAATGTCTGGTGACATCATGACGACAAACAACATACCATTGACCATTTTTTTACCCTTGAATTGATATCGAAACAGAGCAACGGCCGTTAGGCTACCGATGAGGGTGGCAGCAGTGGCGGAAAATACCGCAACAGTAATTGAGTGCCATGCAGCTTGCATCAAGCTATCATTATTCACTAAAGCGTGATACCACTTGGTGGTAAACCCACCCCAACGGATGCCGAACCGGTTATCGTTAAAAGAGTTGACGATAAGCACTACGATAGGGAGGTATAAAAAGAGATATACCAAGCTCATAAAGCTAAATCTAACTGTTCTTCCCATTAGTCTAGCTCCACTTTTCTATTCAATAATTTTCCAGCACGATAGTAGGCATATAGCATAATGGCCATTGCTGCGGTTAAGGCGATACTGGTTGCAGCCCCAAACGGCCAATCTCGAGCATTTAAAACTTGGCTCTTAATCACGTTACCAATCAGCAAGTTTTTCGCACCACCAAGGAGATCAGCAATATAGAACATGCCTAATGCCGGGAGTAGAACGAGTAGACAACCACCAATAATTCCGGGCATCGTTAAAGGCAATACTACTTTGATCAGCGTTTGTAGCTTATTGGCACCGAGATCTCGCGCAGCTTCAATGTAAGTGCTATCGAGTTTTTCAATCGCAGAATAGAGCGGTAGGATCATAAAAGGCAGTAGAATATAGACCAAACCAATCATCACGGCAGTTTCGGTGTACATGATACGCAATGGTGTCTCGATTACTCCGATTCCGAGCAGTAACTTATTTAAGATCCCTTGGGTACCTAATACTACTTTTAATCCATAGGTGCGGATTAATGAGTTGGTCCAGAAAGGAACAATGATAAGAAATAGCATGATAGGACGCCATTTTTCTGGCATTTTGGCCACAATATAAGCAAAAGGGTAGCCAATGACTAAGCAAAGCAGTGTTGCGACAATCGCCATATAAAACGAGTGCAGCATGACTTTGGCATACAAAGGATCCATCAAGCGTAAATAGTTTTCAAAGGTAAACGTAAAATCAATCAGATTGGATTCATCACGAGTGAGAAAACTAGTTCCAATAATCATCAGATTAGGAATAAGAACAAACAGAGTCAGCCATCCGACAATTAATGCGATAATCGCATTTTGCAGATTAATCTTGTTGCTCATCATTGAGGACCACCTCCCAGCTTTCAATCCAAGTAATCGCGACTTTTTGGCCGATAGAGTGGTCTACGTCGGGATCATCCTCATTAAAAAATTCACTGACTAACACTCGCATACCAGAGTCTAACTCAACGATCGACTCTAACGTCATTCCTTTATAAGTTCGATCAGTGACGTGGCCGACAATGCCTCGAGTTTCCGACTCTTTAATTTCTTCGATAAGAAGATCTTCAGGTCGAAGTAGAACTTGCAGTTTATCGCCTTTTACGACCGCTTGATCGTAGTAAACAATAGCAGGCACATCATTGATCGTGACTTTTATCCGCTTATCATCGATACGTTCTTGCATTTCTGCATTAAATACATTGATTTCACCGATAAAGCGCGCAACGAAGAGGTTTTTAGGTTCTTCATAAATCTCACGAGGAGAGCCATCTTGCTCAATAATTCCATCACGCATGACAATAATACGATCTGACATCGATAAAGCTTCTTCTTGATCGTGAGTCACGAAAATAAAGGTAATGCCTAGTTTACGTTGCAGCTGCTTAAGCTCGATTTGCATTTGTTTACGCAGCTTATAGTCAAGAGCCGATAAAGATTCATCAAGAAGTAATACTTTCGGTTTATTAACCACGGCTCGAGCAATAGCGATACGTTGTTGCTGACCACCTGATAGCTGGTGGGGTTTGCGTTGCGCCATTTGTTCTAAACGCACCATACGCAAAGCTTCCATCACGCGAGGTTCAATATCGGCACTAGGAACTTTCTGCATACGCAATCCAAAGGCAACATTGTCGAATACGGTCATATGAGGAAATAAAGCATAACTTTGGAAAACCGTATTAACATGCCTTTGTTCGGCGGGAACTTGGGTAACGTCTTGACCATCAAGTAATATTTGGCCAGCATCAACCGTTTCAAACCCAGCGATCATTCTTAATACGGTGGTTTTACCACACCCTGATGGGCCAAGAATAGTCAAGAATTCACCATGATTCACATCTAAGTTCAGGTGAGAGATGATCTCTTTTCCATCGAAGCTTTTGCTAATGCCAGATAGACGAATAACTGGCGTACCTACCGAGTGTTGTTTATTCAACGTCTGTTTTTCTCCCACGTGTAGTCGTTATACCCTTATCCTACTCCTTATCCTGTTGAATGCATCATTGATCTATTCACAGTAGAAAGTGAGTAAGCAGTGTACCGGAGTGTGACATAAAGTAATTTTATGTGATACAACCAACAGATTGATGACCATCAAGACCATGAAATCGAGCCATCATTAAGTAACTTGGTTATGTTCTTAAAGGGCGCATCATAATTACCATAAACGCTGAAATCAAAGTATTTTCACCTCTTGAAACAGAAAAATTTTTATGGGCAAATGATGGTGATCTTTAACCGAGCTATTTTACTAAGTTTCAACGCTTTCAAGCGGTTAATTATTGACCATGTAAAGCAGAAAGCAAGTCGAGTTTGGTAATGAGATTTTAGACTGCGCCGTATTTCAGTATAATGATCGAATATTTTTCATTTTGGTGTGTTCGCTTTTTAAACAGCCAATCTAGGGCAAACTATGAGTAATAATTTAGAAAAAGAATTCAACTTAGGCGGAACGGTTGAGCAGGCCCTTTCGGGGCAATATCAACTCAAAGTTGGAGAAATATTAAAAGAAGCGTGGGATTGTACCCTAAAGCATTTCTTATCCTTTTCTCCGGCGGTTGGGATCATGATTATAGCTCAGGTGGCTATTTTCTTTATCGCCTTGAAACTGATGATCGGTGATCCATCGCTCATTCTGACCGCATTAGAGCAGGCCGAGGGGTTTTCACAAGAAATAGTACAGGGAATATTGATCGCTAATTTCAGTTATGAAGTGGTCAGCGCGCCGATTTATGCTGGTGTGAGTTTAATGGCCATGAGCCACGCCGCTGGGTTAAAAACTAAAACGAGCCATATTACGAAAGGGTTACAATTTACGATTCCAGTGATTGTAGCTACTTTATTGAGCTTATTGTTACAAGGTATCGCCGGAATGATTTTTCCGCTTTTATCGATGTATTTTTCATTAGCATTTAGTGGTGCCATTCTTCTTATTTGTGAAAAACGTGTACCGCCTGTTCAATCGCTCTGGATTTCATTGCGTGCAGTCAATAGAAAACTTATTCCGTTGGTGGCCATTTATGCGTTATTTATGCTGATGTTTGTCGCTGCGGTATTATTTTACGGTATTGGACTTATTTTTGTGTTGCCTTTCTTTTTTCATGTTAAAGGCATTATTTATCGAAATATGTTTGGTATTCGGTTGAAAATTATCGCCACCAAAAAACCAAACGATCACGATAATGATAACTCAGACTCACAGGTGTTTAATGCGTAAATTTACTTTGATGTTTATTGGTATCGTATTGACAATCTGCGGTGGTCTTTATGTTTATCAAAAAATGGCTGATGAGCCCGAGGCGGTACTCCAAGGGCAAGCGGTATCTGACGCTCCCGATTTTCGGTCTATCAACGATGTACGAGAAAAAAAACATGCCTTTTTCTCTTACTTAAAACCTGGGGTTGCTTTTGAAAATGCTCGGATTTTGCAAGAGAGGAGCCAGATTACTCAGTTACAGCACGTTGTAAGTAAAGGTAAAATGTCAGCCCAGCATCGAGCGCTAGCCATTCAATTAGGTCAGCGATATGGCATTGAGTGGCAAGACACTCAGACAGAGGCATGGTTTGATGCAATGTGGCATCGAGTTGATGTTCTACCTGAAGCGCTGGTACTAACTCAAGCCGCCAATGAGTCAGCTTGGGGAACTTCACGCTTTGCTAGGGAAGCGAATAATTATTTTGGCCAATGGTGTTACGTACAAGGTTGTGGCCTGGTTCCTTTGGCTCGTCAGGAGGGGATGACTCATGAGGTAGCAAAATTTAGTTCAGTACAAGAATCTATCCATCGTTATTTTATGAACGTCAATCGCAATCCAGCCTATCACGATCTCAGAGAAATCCGCTTCCAGTTACGTCAGCGTGATGCAGACCTTTTTAGTCTCGAAAGTGCTATGGCATTGAGCAATGGCTTACTGAAATACTCGGAACGTGGTGAAGATTATGTGCACGATTTACAAACGATGATGCGTCATAACCAACCTTATTGGCAGAGTGAATAAACATGAGACTACCGACGACACTTCTACTAACTTGCCTATCATTGGGAGCTTCGCTTCCTGCTCAAGCACAAGAATACATGTTTACTTATTCAAAGTTGTTTTCTCAGTTAAAACACAACACAAAAGAACAGTATTCGGATGTGAAAGTCGGTATTTTTTTTGTGAATGCCGAAAATAAACAGCTTTGCCCGATTGAAAAAGCATGGATGGAAAAAGAAGCTCATTATGAGTTATTGTCTTCCAATAAATCTTATGAGTTATTACTTCCTCTCGATAACCATTTACGGCAAGCCAACCCACTGGTTTTTGTGGATACACCAAACGATATGCGTTGTGATTTTTCTGTGGTGGTATTGAGCAAACAACCACTAGAAGGGCTGGTCTCTTATCAGCAAATCAACCATCTGTTGCCACAAATGCAAAGTTTATTACAAGAGTTGGGGGGCATGTTTGCGGGTTGGTTTACACCGCAAGTTACTGGTGTCACATTAGAATTTGACCCTGAAATGCAGGGACACATAGAGTTGAGTAGTGGAGAATGGCTGCCGATTATTGATGGTAAGGTTCAAGTTTCGCTTGAACAGATCGGTGAGCAGGGTTGGATGCGATTACCTAAGGCAACTCGGCGAGTATTGCCTTTCTTGCCAGAAGCTAGTTCGAGGTGATTACTCAATACTTCGATGCGCATCATAAGACGTGCATCGAAGTCGATAGTGCTTCTTTATACGTTAGTAATATCAAGCATTAAGCTTGGATCAAACTCTGTTACCATATCTTCATCATCTGGTTTTAGCTGTGGAAGCGGTTCTTTATCAAAACCAATATCGCCACCATTAATGACACCAGAATCACGGTTTATTGATTTAAAATCAAAAAGTTCAAAGTCAGCTAAATGGCTCGGAACCACATTTTGCATGGCTCTAAACATGGTTTCAATCCGCCCCGGAAATTGTTTATCCCACCCGTTTAGCATTTGTTTAATGTTTTGTCGTTGTAAATTTGGCTGAGAACCACATAAATTACAAGGAATAATCGGGTAGCCGCGCAGATCGGCATATTTAATGATGTCTTTTTCTCGACAATAAGCGAGGGGGCGAATAACCACATGCTCACCATTGTCAGAAACCAATTTCGGCGGCATTCCTTTCATTTTGCCCCCATAAAACATATTTAAAAATAACGTTTCAAGGATATCATCACGGTGATGTCCTAGTGCAATTTTCGTGGCACCTAATGCTTTGGCTGTGCGGTATAAAATACCACGGCGCAAACGTGAGCAGAGCGAGCAAGTGGTTTTACCTTCAGGGATCTTCTCTTGTACAATTGAATAGGTATCTTCTTCAATAATTTTGTATTCCACACCCAAACTTGCAAGGTATTCAGGAAGAATGTGCTCAGGGAAACCGGGTTGTTTTTGATCTAGGTTCACAGCGATTAATGAAAAAGAAACGGGGGCACTTTTTTGCAAACTCATCAAAATATCTAGCATGGTAAAGCTATCTTTACCCCCCGACAAACATACCATGATACGATCGCCATCTTCGATCATATTAAAGTCTGCAATGGCTTGGCCGGTATTACGGCGAATACGTTTTTGTAATTTATTAAAATTGTATTGTTGGGCTTTGGTTAGTGCTTGGGTCTGCTCTGTCATTAGCTTGCGGTCTTTATCTTCAAAACAAAGTGAAGTGCGTATGATACGGATATATGATCGAGATGCTAGGGTTTGTTGACCTTTTACGATTAAATAAAAACGCCCAAAAGCAATCGCTGGGCGTTTTTGATCAGCAAACATTAAGTGAGGATTAATTCGCAACTTTTGGATCAAGCGGGCTGATGTAACCTTTAGGTTTTAGCGCTAAAACATCACAATTGATTTTATCGATCACTTGTTCTGCTGTATTACCAATAAAAACCGCAGACAGGCCAGTTCGTCCAGTTGTTCCTAAAATAACCATGGCTGCATTGAGTTTTTCAGCTGCGGCTGGAATCACATCTTCAGGTAAACCTTGTTGAACCACCGTTTGTTCTTCATTCAAGCCATGTTTTTGGCGTAATGCTTTCATTGCCGTGAGATGATGACCACGAACTGCATCGGTGTAAGTCGTTGGGTCAAATTCTGGCAGCTCAATTGTAATATTAGCTGGTGTAACCGGATAAGCATTCACCAAGTAAGGCATTGCATCCAATCGAGAAGTTAAACAGAGTAACTGTTCAACCATAATATCATTCAATTCAAGATGTGCTTCAACTTCAGACCCTACATGAACTGAAGCGATAATATTCGCATTTTCAGGCCAGTCAGCATTTTTAACCAATAAAACCGGGGTTGGGCACTTGCGCAATAGATGCCAATCGGTGGGGGTGAAAATAACCGACTCAAGAATATCATGCTTGCGCGTCCCCTTAATCAGAATATCGTGTTCACCAGAAAAAACCTCTGCGATGATCGCTTCATAAGGACGATTATGCCAGACCACTTTGACGCTAAAGTTAATGGAAGAATCAATATAATCTTCAGCGACTTTTTTCATCCACTTTTCTCGTTGATGAATGACACCTCGTCGCATGGCATCTCTTTCATCCATCGAAAGCATAGAGGTCATATCATAAGAAAAGTCATAAATCGACATAAAGAAAGTAATTTGGCTCGGGGAACGACTTTTTGCGGCTAACTGAACCGCTCGGGCAAGTGCTGGTTGTTCATCGTGATTAATATCTGCAACCACTAATATCTTGTTGTAGATGCTCATAACAGACTCCTTGTTTGTGTAGGAGGTTTAGGACCCACCAACCTTAGAGTTACTTTAGCGCAGTTAGCGTCAGAGTTTTAGCGAATATGAGAAGATTTTTCGGAAAAGTATGAGGTAGCTCATTAAAGAGCTACCTCATTGAACTTATTTAGATTCTTTTGACACACCAGCCAATTGCATTAATGCATCATGATCTAAGATGGTGATATATTTGCCTTTTACGCTTAAAATTTCAGATTTTTGAAATCGACCCAGTAGGCGGCTAATGGTTTCGACCGTTAAGCCTAAGTAGTTACCAATATCTCCGCGGGTCATCGTTAAGCGAAACTCTCGCGGGCTGAAGCCACGTTGAGAAAAACGCGTCGATAAATTATATAAAAACGCGGCTAAACGTTCTTCTGCATTCTTTTTAGACAGCAAGAGAATCATTTCCTGATCGCCTTTAATCTCATTACTCATCAAACGCATAATTTGTTGACGTAGCTTAGGCATTTTCCCTGACAAGTCATCAAGAATTTCATAGGGAATTTCACACACCATGGACGTTTCTAATGCTTGCGCAAAACTGGGATGACAATCCTCGGTAATGGCATCAAAGCCGACCAGATCACCAGCAAGGTGAAAGGCAGTGATCTGCTCATCGCCTTGTTCGGTAATGGTATAGCTTTTAATGGTTCCTGAGCGTATCGCATAAAGAGAACGAAGTTCATCGCCTGCCTTAAACAATTCTTGACCCTTTTGAATTGGCTTTTTACGCTCAATAATTTGATCAAGCTGATCTAACTCTGACTCGTTTAATGTAAATGGAATACAAAGCTGACTAATACTGCAGTCTTGGCAGTGAATTGCACAACCACCAGATTGAATGCGCTTTGCAGCAGGCTTATCAGAAATCATAACAACCTTTCACTAAATTGATATACATCAAGATTCTACCATTCATTAACATGAAAGGATAGTCTAAAAGTCTCACTCACTTTCTTCTTAAGATAGGGCGAGCAATATTTCAACAGCGCCATAAGCGGTATAAAAGCCATAGGCAATAATTGAAAGAGCGGCTAGTTGACGAAAATATTTAGACTGTTGAATATGTTTTAATTTAGTCGCACTCGCGCCTATAGCTAACATCGCTGGTAGTGTCCCCATGCCAAATGCGCCCATAATTAAAGCGCCCGAAATGGCACTGCCTGAAACGGCAGCCCAAGTCAGTATGGAATAAACTAATCCACACGGTAACCAGCCCCAAATAAAGCCAAATGGGATCGCTTGCCAACGGGATGTTAAGGGTAAAAAGTGGCGTCCTAATGGTGAAAGGTAATACCACAGTTTTTGCCCAACCGCTTCTAACTTTAATAGCCCAAACCACCAGCGACCAATATAAAGACCCAGTATGACCATAAACATGGCGGCCAATAAACGTAACCAAATGAGAGATTGATTTAAGCTAGCGAGTTGAGAGATTGAGGCGGTGAATCCACCAATCAAAGCGCCAAAAACCATATAGCTAATGATACGCCCTGCATTGTAAAGAAGGAGAGTATGAGACATAGGATGAGCAGAGGGGGATCCGATGGTTAATAATGAACTTAACCCGCCACACATCGCCATACAGTGCCCAGCTCCGAGCAGACCAATCACAAACGCTCCAATAAAATCTGGCGTGACCATGGCTTATTTGTCCTCTTTTTCTTGTGGTTCTAGGCGGTATTGTGATTTGCAAGCATCGGTTTCTTCTTGTTTTGGCTCTTCATCATCAAACAAAATGTTATGACCTTGCCGCTCTAAATCTTCAAATTGATCATGTTTTACCGCCCAGATAAAAATCGCACAGGCGAGGGCGGTAAATAAAATGGCAGCGGGCACTAATAGAAAAAAACTATCCATGGAACTTCAATAACCTCATTGAATTTGCAATCACGACAACCGAGCTGAGCGACATTCCTAAAGAGGCAATATAAGGCGGGACATAACCCATTATGGCTAAAGGTAGAATCAGTAGGTTATAGAACAAAGATAGCCATAAATTCTCTTTAATGATTTTCCGAGTGTTAAACGCAAGTTTTCGAGCTTTAAGCACATTACTGAGTTTGTCATTCAATAAAACCATATCAGATGAAGCTTTAGCGACATCGGTTCCTCCTCCCATGGCAACAGAAAGATGCGCGCCGGCTAGGACAGGAGCATCATTAATACCGTCACCAATCATTAAGGTGATGGTATCATCCGGTAGAGAGTGTAGATAGTTTAATTTTTGTTCTGGAGTCACATTCGCAACCACATGTTCAATGCCCATTTTGTCCGCGACTCGTTGTACGTTCAATTGATTATCTCCGGATAATAGAGTTAAACGAATCCCCGCATTTTTGAACTCAGTGACCATCGCCAAGCTCTCACGACGAATCGGATCGCGGTAATAAAATGAAGCGATCAACCGTGTATTACTACTGAGATAAATACAATCGAGTTCTTGCGCATCGAGATCGGATTGACCTAAAGTAAAAAACGCCGAGCCTAATCGGAGAGTTTGTCCTTGATAAATGCCCTGTAGACCACTTCCTATTACGTTTTTTACCTGTTCAACTTGATAACTCTCATCCGCAAAAGAAGTAAAAGCTTTCGCTAAAGGATGATTAGCATGTCGCTCTAAACTGGCGGCAATGGCTTGACATTGCTGGAGGGAAAAATGTGCATCATGTACTTTTGTTTGATAAATCTCGATGCGACCTTCAGTCAGTGTTCCCGTTTTATCCATAATCAAGTGATTCACTTGACAAAGAGTTTCAAAAACATGCCCTTTACGGAGTAAAATGCCAAAGTGGCTTAAACGAGAGGTCGCACAGGTAATTGCGGTCGGAGTGGCTAATGCGAGGGCGCATGGGCAGGTTGCCACTAAAACCGAAAGCATGATCCAAAATGCGTCTTCTGGATGATAAAAGTGCCAAAATAGCCAAGTCCCTGCGCCAATAACTAATGTCGCTATGACAAAATAACGTGAAACAATATCGGCAATTTCTGCAATTCTTGGTTTACTTATCTGGGCGTTATCTTGCATGCGAACTATATGAGAAATCATTGACTCTGCTTTATTTTTAGTTACCTGCATTTCAAAAGATTCATCACCATTTAAAGTGCCAGCAAAAACATCATCACCCATTATTTTCACGACAGGAACGGACTCCCCTGTTAACATGGACTCATCCACATACACTTGCCCTGAAAGAATTTTTCCATCAGAAGGAATATTTTCTCCTGGTAACACTCGTAATGTATCGCCTACATTCAATTGCCTTACAGGGACTTGTGATCCATCAGATAAGGTAGCAAACGTTGGCACCAATTTGAGCAAATTTGCACTATGAGCAGAGGCTTCTCGTCGAGCTTTCATCTCAAAATATCGGCCAAGTAATAAGAAGAAAGCAAACATGGTTACCGCTTCATAAAACACCTCGCCTGAACGGTTGACTGTCGCAACAACACTTGCAACATATGCCATGATCATTGCGATAGAAACCGGGATATCCATACTTGGTGCGCGAGCTTTGATGCTTCGCCATGCATTTTCATAAAATGGCCACGCTGAATAAAGCATGACAGGAGTGGCAAAGAAAAAGCTAACGATCCGAAAATAATGTTTAAAAGCGTCATCGAGATCGGAAAAAACTTCTAAATAGAGTGCAACAGCAACCATCATAACCTGCATCGATGCGATACCGGCAACACCGATACGATAAAGGTATTGCTTTGAAGCTCGGTGGTATGCTTGTTCTTGATCGTCTTGTTCAAAAGGGGAGGCTTTGTAACCTAACCTTTGTAGTTGGGTGATAATGGCACTTAGTTTTATTTTCGTGGGGTCCCAGACGAGTCGAGCTCGATGAGTTAGGGTATTGACACTGACTTCTGCTATTCCTGCTTGTTTTAGCATGTGTTTTTCAATTAACCAAGCACAGGCGGCACAGGAAACACCTTCGAGGCCTAACGTGACCTCATTATACTCATCATGCTTAAAAACAAATTCCTCTTGAATCGTGTCATCATCATAGTGAGTTAAGTTTTTAAGCGCATCAGGAACAAGGTCAATTTTTTCGGCCGTTTTTTGTCGGTATTGATAGTAGGAAACAAGGCCACTGTCTACTATCGTCTGAGCTATCGTTTGACAGCCAGGGCAGCACATCTCTCGTTGTTCGCCTAAGATCATCACCGTCAATTGGGTATCGGCTGGGACATCTTCGCCACAGTGATAACACGTTTTTTTCATAAGCCTAATTCAGCAATTGAGTGGCTGCGACCGAGGGAAAGTTGACCTTTCCTTGAATCAACCATTGATCGTTATGCGGCGATAATTCTAAAAACCATGGACCGTTGAGCGCTTCATCCAATTTTATTCGATAATGACCTTGAAAGTCGGCAGTCACGAGTTGAGTAAAGTCACGATCCGGCAACGTTCGATGAGCAAACATAATATTGAGTGCAGGGTAATGCGGCAAAGAACCTTTATCGAGCTGAATAACGACATCGTTACCTTCTGAAAGAATCGCCGCTTTGAGGTGATGGCGTTTTGCCTGATTAATTTTTGATAAGTCAATATTGATTCCTTTCCCTTTTTTATAATAATCCTCCGTGACCATAGAAACTGAGTTTTGATGAAAGATAAAGACAACAATTAAGGTTCCAATGACCACCATCGAAGGTAATATAATTAAGAACCAGGGCCAGAATTGTTTATACCAAGGTTGTTCCATAAGAATATTCTCTACAACAAAAGATAGAACATAAAACTGATAGAGAACCAGCCCCTTTTAGGGGCTGATTTGAAACGCTATTTCATTGTATCTGAATTACTCAAACTCCAGACATAAGCGGCAACAAGCTGAACTTTATCTTCACCCAATATGTCCAACCATGCAGGCATCACACCGGAACGACCATACATAACGGTTTCTGTGACATCGGCACGGGAACCGCCAAAAAGCCAATATTGGTCGGTTAGATCTGGAGCACCAACCGCAGGGTTTCCTTTACCATCAGTACCATGACAGGCAGCGCAAACGACAAAACGATTTTTTCCGGCTGCTGCTTCACGGGCATTAACAGAACGGCCTGAGAGACTCAAGGTATAGCTGACGACTTCTTTAACACCTTGTTCACCAAGAGAGTCTTTCCATCCAGGCATTTCACCGATGCGACCGTGGCGAATCGTGGTAATAATCGCCTCTGGTTCTCCACCATAAAGCCATGCTTTATCGGTGAGATTAGGAAACCCTTTTTGTCCGCGAGCATCAGAACCATGGCATTGAGAACAGTTTTGCAAAAACAGACGTTGACCAACATTTAAAGCGTCTGAATCGGCGGCAATCTCTGGTAATGAGCGTAGTTCATCCCCGCCGTTTTGGTAGGCAAGTTTTCTGAATTGTTCACCAAAGTAAGTTTGTGCGTCATCTAATTCTTTTGCGTATTGAACCAAACGCTTATTTTGTTGAGCGGCTTCGATAGAGGATTCAGATGCCGCTAGTGAACGCACCGTTTGATCTGAACTCTGCCAGCCAAGTAACCCTTTAAAGTTACCCAAACCAGGATAAAGAGCGAGATAAATCGCGGCAAAAACAAATGTTCCAATAAACAAATATGTCCACCACTTAGGCAGCGGATTATTGATTTCTCGGATGCCATCATAGTCATGGCCCATGTCTTTGCCTTCTTCTACCCCCATTTTGTCTTTCAAACACCAAATGAGTAGAGCCGCACAGCCCAGTAGTGTTCCGACTGTGATGACGATAATCCAAAGACTCCAAAATGTCGTCATTGCTTGGTCTCTCCTTGTTTTTTCGATGAAGATGGCTCTTCGTCGAAGATGAGATTAGCTGCTTCATCAAAACGTGCTTTACGTTTCTTCCCGTAAGCCCACCATACAACACCAATAAAGCAGACAAACAGGACAATGGTCCAAATACTGTGAATCGTACCGATATCCATAAATACTTCCTCTATTTCATTGCATGACCAAGCGACTGAAGATAAGCAATGATGGCATCCATCTCTGTTTTACCTTCTAATTCTTTTGGTGCATTGGCAATTTGTTCATCGGTATAAGGCACACCAAAGCGATCACGGAATAAGGCCATTTTCTGTTGAGTATGCTTATCACTGACTGCATTTTTTGCTAACCATGGGAAACCAGGCATATTAGATTCAGGAACCAACTCACGAGGGTCAATTAAATGAACACGGTGCCACTCGTCAGAATAGCGTGCACCCACTCGAGCAAGATCTGGCCCAGTACGTTTTGACCCCCATAAGAAAGGATGTTCCCAGACGCTTTCACCGGCGACGGAATAGTGCCCGTAACGTTCAGTTTCAGAGCGGAAGGGACGGATCATCTGGCTATGACACACATGACATCCTTCACGGATGTAGATATCACGGCCCTCCAACTCTAAGGCAGTGTAAGGACGTAAATTATCGACCGGTTCATTGGTTTGTTGCTGAAAGATCAAGGGCGTAATTTCGACTAAAGCTCCCAGACTAATAGCAAAGACGATCAAAATAGCCAGTAAACCTACATTACGTTCTACTATTTCATGGCGGTTTTTAGCGTTATGACTCATGCTCTCAATCTCCTTATACCGGCTGAGGAATAGCTTTTAAGCTATCTTTCGGGGCTGAAATGGTTTTATAGGTGTTATAAGCCATGACAAACATACCTGATAAGAAAATAAAGCCACCAATAAAACGAACGGTATAAAAAGGATAAGAGGCTTGAACAGACTCAACAAAACTATAAGTGAGTGTGCCATCAGAGTTCACTGCACGCCACATTAGTCCTTGCATTACGCCTGAGATCCACATTGCGACGATGTATAACACTGTACCAATCGTTGCGAGCCAGAAGTGCATGGTGATTAAACCAACAGAATACATACGTTCTTGTCCAAATAAGCGCGGGATAAGGTGGTAAACGGATCCGATAGATACCATAGCGACCCAACCTAAAGCTCCAGAATGCACATGGCCTACCGTCCAATCAGTATAATGAGAGAGGGCATTGACGGTTTTAATCGACATCATCGGCCCTTCAAAAGTTGACATACCATAGAAGGAAAGCGAAACGATCAAAAAACGTAAAATGGGATCATCGCGTAATTTATGCCATGCACCCGACAGCGTCATAATACCATTGATCATACCTCCCCAAGATGGTGCAAAAAGAACCAATGACATCACCATACCGAGAGACTGTGTCCAATCGGGGAGTGCGGTATAATGAAGGTGGTGCGGGCCAGCCCAGATATATAAAGAAATCAAAGCCCAAAAGTGAACGATAGAGAGCCGATATGAGTAAACTGGACGTTCAGCTTGCTTGGGAACAAAATAATACATCATGCCTAAAAAACCAGCCGTCAATAAAAAACCAACCGCATTATGGCCATACCACCATTGCACCATGGCATCAACAGCACCTGAATAAATACTGTATGATTTCATCATTGAGACAGGAATCGCCATGCTATTGACTATGTGTAGAACAGCCACAGTGATAATGAAAGCACCAAAAAACCAGTTCGCGACATAAATATGTGAGGTTTTACGTTTGACTATCGTCCCAAAAAAGACCACAGCATAAGCAACCCAAACGATAGCGATTAAGATATCGATCGGCCACTCTAACTCAGCGTACTCTTTACTGGTGGTGTAACCTAAGGGCAAAGATATAGCAGCGGCAACAATGACCGCCTGCCATCCCCAAAAGGTAAAGGCCGCAAGTCGGCCACCAAAAAGACGAGTTTGACAGGTGCGCTGTACAACATAATAAGAGGTTGCGAATAGGGCACTAGTACCAAACGCGAAAATTACCGCATTTGTATGCAGAGGACGTAAACGACTATACGTCAACCACGGCGTATCAAAGTTGAGCTGTGGCCATACTAATTGAGCGGCTATCAAAACGCCCACAGCCATACCGACAATACCCCATAAAATAGTCACAAGGGTAAATTGACGAACGACTGTGTAGTTGTAGTTTTGTCTAAGCTGCTGTTCTTGGCTCATTTGCATGCTTCCAATGTCTAATTAACTACACTTTACTTTCAACACGACTCATGTCGTAATGCCACCAAGTTGACAACAACAAGCAATCGCCACCATAAAAATAATGGTTATCAAATGCTTGAGAGTTGTTGCTGACTTTATAAAAAAGTGGCATTTTCCAAACGCAACTATACTGCATTTAACAATTTAATGACAGGGATGTAACCTTAGTATTGTTCTGGGCTTGCTTTTTTATTTAAAAAGTTTGAAGTTTGTTACATAGGGAACACAAATCAATGCCATCAGAAAGACTTACAAAACACAGACTTGTTCAAATTACCATCACTTTAACTATTTTACTGGTTGCGTTTATATGGCGCACCATAACGCATGATGACGTTGTCACTCTTGACTGTGTCATTCAACCTAAATGTTCGTTAATTGTGAATGAAAAAGTGCTTACGATAACAAGAAAAGAAAACGATGAAGTTGGGTACAGCCTTTATTATCCTATTGAGGAACCGTGGACGATCACGCCCAAAGAAAATGTGATTAAACAAGAGAGGAATAGATGGTTGGTCAGTGAAGCGACATCAGAAATATACATTGTTGAGTTGGGTATCAAAATTCGTCTTTTATCAAGCAAATCAGGATAAAAATTATACTCTACCTTTCAGATCATGTATAACAAGCAAAGAACTTTTTAAGTATATATACAGATGCGATTAATTACCGCTTACACTCATATATTAACGCCCCAAAAAGCGATAGACCAACTGCAAGAAGAGCTCGAAAAAGAGGGGATCGCGAGTCTTATTTGTTATTATTCAGAAGAATATGCTGGTCATGAAATTCAACATGCGCTCACCCAAGCCTTTCCTTCAACGCCTTTCATTGGCTGTTCTTCCTGCTGTGGGGTCATGACCGATCAAGGTTACCATGCGGGTCCCGTGATTGCGTTAATGGCGATTTATGACTCGTTTTATAGTGCCTATGGCACTGGGCTTATCAATTTTACACTCGGCTGTGACTATAAAAAAAATACCCAAATCGCCCTTCAGCAAGCATTAGTGTCAGCCGACCGAGTGGGTGAAGTTCCAAGCTTAGTTGTTTTACATTCAACCCCCGGTAATGAGGAACTTTTAATTGATGCCATTGATGAAACATTTGGTACTCAAGTTCCTATGATTGGAGGAAGTTCAGCTGATAATGATATTCAAGAGAAGTGGTCTATCATCACTCAAGATGGCTGGAGCCAAAACGGCATTGCTATTCAACTGTTTTTCCCTTCGCAGCCATTACTCACTGGACTAAGCGCGGGTTATTCACCGACCGAATTTGAAGGAAGAGTCACAAAATCGGCTGGACGACTAATTGAACAGATTGATGGAGAAAGAGCGGCTGATATTTATACGGAATGGGTCAGTGATCATTCTGGGATGCAAATCAACGATGATTATCTTTTTCAACATGTCACTCGCTTCCCGTTAGGACGAGTTGCCGGTTATGTACACCAACAGCCCTACTATAAATTATCTCACCCAATTCGAATGACAAAAAATGGAGCATTAGAACAATTTTCCACCATTAAAGAAGGTGAGCGGATCACCCTGATGACCGGCTCGAAAGAGCAATTAATTAATCGAGCGTCCAAAGTAATTAAAGAGGTTAATACTCAAAATTATCATGAATCGCTTATGCTTGGGGCGATCATCATTTACTGTGCAGGTTCAATGTTACGATTAGGGAGTGAAATTTCAACCGTTTACCAGCAATTATCCAAACAGATGCGTGGACATCCTTTTATCTGCCCCTTTACGTTTGGAGAACAAGGACGGTTTACTGGTGGTGAAAATGCGCACGGTAACCTTATGATAGCTTCGGTTATTTTTTATGAATCAGAATAACAATTAATGATGGAACAAGACAAAATTGAACAGTTTAATGAGATGTTACTTGAGCTTGAGCGGAGTAAAGAGCGCGAGCTCAAACTCGCTGAAGAGAACCGAGTTATATTAACCGCGATTTCTACCTTAAGTCATGCCGATAATAAGCATCAGATATTTGATGAATTAAAGAATGTACTACATCGATACATTAAATTTGATGACTTTGTTGTTATCTCTAAACTTAAAGATAAAACTACGTTTGCTACTTTTCTTGCCTCTAATCAAGCGTTTAAAGATAAGTCTTGGTTAAATGGTGATAAATTTCGACGTGTATTAGAAGGTGAGTGCATTATTCTTTTCGAGCCTATCAAGCTAGAAGAGTTTGATAATCTGAATCCCTTTCTTAAAAACCAGATAAAATCGGCGCTTTTTACGGGTATTCGAACCGAAACAAGCGACTCTATTTTATTATTGTTAGGCAGTAGAAAAGGGCAGTTTAGTCTAGAAACGAAAGCAACATTGCAACGTTTTCGTCCATTACTCGAACGAGCGATCAATGATATTGAACATAAAGAAGAGTTACAGCGTCTCGTTGAATTGAAAACGCGCGAATTAACAATAGCACAACAACAAGCAGAGCAAGCGAATCAATCCAAATCTCAGTTTTTAGCCATGATGAGTCATGAGCTGAGAACGCCGCTCAACGCTGTATTAGGATTGATTGAAATTTTACGTAAAGACTCCAATCGTTATCAACAAAATCTGCTTGAACAAATGGAAGGCTCAGCTGAGCTTTTACTGGTCATTATCAATGATATTTTAGATTTAAGCCGTATTGAATCAGGGTATTTTAAGTTACATTGTCACTGGGTTCAGCTCCATAAACGTTTAATGCATGCGCTTGGGTATCATCATAAAGCCGCAGAAACGAAAGGGATCCGTTTTAATGTCCGAACATCCATCTGTGATCACTATGAATACTGGGTTGACCCAGTTAGATTGATGCAAATTCTGTTCAACATTATTGGTAATGCTATAAAGTTTACTCACATTGGCAGTGTCGATGTTTCATTGATAACCGCACGAGATCAGTTGGTTATTGAAGTTAGAGATAGCGGCATTGGCATAGAACAGCAACGAATTGAACATTTATTTTCACCTTTTATCCAAGCTGATAGCTCAATTACTCGTAACTATGGTGGTACTGGCTTAGGGTTAGCAATCACAAAACATCTGGTGAAGTTAATGGGAGGGGAAATCACCGTTCAAAGCCAACTTGGTGAGGGCAGTCAGTTCACCATTAAGTTACCTGTTGAGTCTCGTTTAAATCAAAAAGCCACTGTTTCTTCAACGACTAATATGACGTTGCGCAAACCCGCACAAAATGTAAGTAGCCAAAATATCTTGGTAGTTGAAGATACAAAAACAAACCAAGTGGTCATTCAGTTAATCCTATCTCAGATGGGTTACAATGTAACAATTGCAGAGCATGGTTATCAAGCGATTGAACTGGTAAAGAGCAACGACTCTTTTGACCTAATTTTTATGGATATTTCTATGCCGATTATGGATGGTATTCAAGCAACCCAGCAGTTACGAGCCAATCACATTCAAACGCCTATCATTGCGCTCACCGCTCATGCGATGCAAAGTGATCATAAAGTATTTCTAGAGGCAGGCATGAATGATGTCATTTTAAAACCGATACGTAGCCAAGAACTGCAACGTCTTACTCAGCTTTATTTACAAAGAAATTAATCTTTGCTCTGTATCGCATAATTAGCTTTATTGGTCAGCCATGACACAATAAAGCTAATTATATACTTTATGGTAAATAGGTTATGTTTAATGGAAAATAGCGCGAGTGAATAGAAGTCATCTAAGCCTGAAAGGAATAGTCATTTATTGATTATAACCACGTTATCATATTTAACATAATATACCTAATGCGCACTTAAGTATAACAAGGCTCAATAAGATTGACATGCGAATTACCTCATGTTTTTATGGGCAAACGTTAATCAATAAGGATATGTAATGAAACGTGAAACTCTTGCCTTGCACTATGGTTATCAACCCGATAGCCAACATGCTGTCGCTATTCCTGTCCATCAAACAACCTCATTTAGCTTTGACAATGCTCAGCATGCCGCTGATTTGTTTGATTTAAAAGTTCAAGGTAATATTTATTCTCGAATTATGAACCCTACCTGTGATGTGCTTGAACAGCGGATTACAGCCCTTGAAGGTGGTGTTGGCGGCTTAGCCGTTGCTTCCGGAATGGCCGCAATTACTTACGCCATTCAAACCATCGCTGAAACTGGCGATAATATCATCTCATTAAGTGAACTTTATGGTGGAACTTATAATTTATTTGCTCATACGCTACCAAGACAAGGTATTGAGGTTCGTTTTGTAGATAAAGATAACTTCAATCAAATTGAGCAACTTATCGATCAAAATACACGCGCAATTTTTTGTGAAAGTATCGGTAACCCTTCTGGTAGTTTGGTCGATATCCAAGTTCTAGCTGATATTGCTCATCAACATGGCGTTCCTTTGATTGTTGATAATACTGTTGCGACGCCATTTCTATGGCGTCCTTTTGAACATGGTGCCGATATTGTTGTGCATTCTGCCACTAAATATATTGGTGGGCATGGCACAACAATCGGTGGAGTCATTGTCGATTCTGGAAACTTTCCATGGGCCGATCATGCCGAACGATTTCCATTACTTAATCAGCCTGATGTCTCTTATCACGGCGTTAATTATACTCAGGATATCGGGGCGGCAGCCTTTATTGCACGCGCACGAGTTGTCCCCTTACGTAATATGGGAGCTGCATTAAGCGCTCAATCCGCTTGGAATCTTTTGCAAGGATTAGAAACACTCGCACTACGCATCGAACGCATTAACCAAAATAGTTTAGCCATTGCTCAGTGGCTTACTCAGCATCCTCAAGTGAGTTGGGTGAACTATGCTGGATTACCGACTCATAAAGATCATCACTTAGCTGAAAAATATATGCAAGGACAAGCATCGGGTATTTTAAGTTTTGGTATTGTCGGCGGGCGTGATGCTGGCACTCGATTTTATGATGCACTAAAGTTAATTCTTCGCTTGGTTAATATTGGTGATGCTAAAAGTTGTGCGGCTATTCCCGCAGCAACAACCCACCGTCAACTGAATGACGAAGAGTTAAAAGCAGCCGGTGTTTCAGCTGACATGGTTCGGCTCTCTATTGGGATTGAACACATTGATGATTTACTTTCAGATCTTGATCAAGCTTTACAAGCCTCACAATAATATACACTGCTGATTAGCCTCCTATTTTAATATTTTAGGCTCTTATCATTTAAAGCTCATCAAACGTGACATTGTCACCTCCTTGGTGAGCTTTTTATTTATCTCAATCAAACCTTTTTGCCTCCGCAACTAAGATCCATCCCACATCGTTGTTATACCCTTCCTACTTGAAGCTGCAGGGGTGTTGGCTACGTTCTTTCACCCCAATCACATAGCCAGTCTATGCTCATGGGGATTCACTCACTTGCCGCCTACCTGCAACTCCAAGTTAGTTGTTTGGGTATATTGTCCTTAATAAGAAAGTGACACTGTTGCCTTTTAGCATATCCTACTAGTAAAGATATTGGTGCTATTTGTTTTTGTAATAAAATTACAAGGCATGTTTTTTGACTAAACTAATGAGAAAGGTGGCAGTGTTTTATTTTGATGTAATGCATTGAAATTTATTCATTTTATGTTTTTTGTGTTTATTTGAAACAAAAAAAGAGCGCTTTTAGCGCCCTATTCTTCGACCTTTACTGTAATTTATTCTTTGCTTTGAGAGGTTGTTGCTTGCTCCGTTCGTATAGCTTCGGCAACGACTTTAATGGCTTGTGCCGTACTCATACCTTGTGCCATTAAGTGTTGAATTTGTTCCACGGCGGTTTGTTGCTCGGCATGGGTTAACGTTGGGAAATCATCTAACATAAAAAAGGCTCCTATAAAGGAGCCAAACTATAGAGCTTCATTTAGTAACTCGCAAGGAAGTTTACATAAGCGCCCATTGCATTTTCGTTCGTATAGCTAGCACCCACGTCTAGTTGAAATAATCCGAGTGGCGAAAGCCCTATTCCGGCGGTCACCGTATCTTCTGAATGACGATAAGCTAAGTTTTTATTGTAACCTGCTCTTAGTTTTAGTTGTCGCATAATATCGATCTCAGTTCCGACTCGAATCATTTGCGTATCATCAGCAAAATTTTTATATCGCTTATCGGTATTCAAATCATAATCGACGCTGAGGGAAAAATAATCAGCAACAATTCCTGCTCCAAAGGTGACTTGAGGACGAATTTGATATTCATATTGTGTATTGCCAATACTACGGGTCTGTATATCTCGGCTGACTAAATTATTGACCGAAACACCTAATCGATAAGGGCCATGAAACCATAATGCCCCCGCATCAATATTAAAGGTGGTTTCACCGGTCCCTTCATCTAAAAAGTCTTTAAACTCATAGTTGGTAAAACTGGCTTGATAAACGTAGGTATAGATACGTTGTAACTTTGGGCTGATGCCAAACGACATGTGCTGCCCTAATACAGTTTGATATTTTGCTAATGATATTCCAACCTCTGTTACCGCGACTGAAACAGCATTGACGGTACTATTTTGTGCTTTTTCCAGCGTACAAAGATCTGTATTTCCTGGGTCTGAACATGTATCGGAAATGGCGGGAGCGGCGAAGGCTTCAACATAAGCTTTGCCAAAAATATTGGCAGAGATATAACGATTCGGTATGCCAAAAGCAACGACTCCCCCAACATTCGCGTTAAGGACACTACCATCTATATCGTTCAGTGCGGTTTCTAGCTCACTGGCTTTTGATGGATCGCCGCTGTTGATTAAATCAGCAATATTATCAATGCCTTTTACGAGCTTATTGGGATCATTATAGGTAAGGCCGATACTCGGTAAAATCATACCAGCATCATCACTACGCCGATAAATCGCAACAATGGCCGGATTATAAAATGGCGCAGTTAGATAGTTTGCTGCCACGACTCCAACCCCACCCATAGCATCGCCACGGGCTTCAACGGCATAGTTTGCAGCGAACGTATTTCCCGCTGCTAGCGTAACCGATAACGCTAAAAGGTTAATTTTATACTTCATACCAGATAAACCGTTCGTTTCTTTTTTCTATTAACGGCTTATTGTCTATTAACTTGAGTTATTCCTCTAGTGAAACGTTGTATGTTTTACTAATAACTTGAGCTTGTTCTATGGTGATAGCACCTTGCCAACGTTGATGGGTCATCGAGACGGCGAGTACATAGCGATCGGAGGCAAGATTGGTCAATTCAAGTTGTGTTGGATAGTCAGACTCATAACTTTTTGTCCATATTTCTTTGTATTCGTTATCTACATAGTCAAAAACGGAAACATCCAATTTGGGTAATGGGCAGTATCTATTCAGTAGTGCGTTTTTATCTACGATCCACTGATCTTTTGATGACCAATGCACTGTTTGTTTGGCTTTAAAATCGCTTAAAATAATCCAGGAACTCCAAGAGGTTTGATCACTCGCGGTAATATCTAATCGATATAAGCCTATCGATAATTTGTTATTCAAATTATAACGTTTAAGATAGGTTCGCCAACCATTAGTGACATCGTCACCTTTTCTACTAAATAAAATATCGGAAGAGAGTGGTTTTTTGACCCATTTTGTTAATTTTACGTCGGTGAGTTCTTTACTTGTTTGTGCTTCAACTAAGACTTGATAAGCATCTCTCCCCGGGCTTTGAATGTCGATATTGGTAATAGTTATCGATTTTATCCATTCAGGAAAAGGTTGATTATTTAAGCTTTTTCCACAATCGATGGAAAGTGATTGCACGAATAAATCATTGAGGTGGGATTGAATATTTTTGTTCTGTTTTAGTTGCCACACTTCAACTAAGGAAGTAAACATTCCTTCAAGATCATTGGTTAACAAGTTTTGATGGGCTTGAGTCAAAGGAGTGTTTGTCTCAAACCAATCGCTACTATGTAGTTGAAAAGGCACGCTTAGCAACGTGCCCAGAATCAATACTTTTTTTGGCATGAAATTAAGCTTTCATTTTATATCCTACACCACGCAAAGTTTCAATTTCTAATCCGGGAAGCTTTTGGCGCAGTTGTAGAACATGTGTATCGACAGTTCGGGTTGTTGGGAAATGGTTATATCCCCATACGTGATCAAGCAACTCATCACGAGTAAAAACACGACCTAAATTACTGGCTAAAAATAGCAATAGATCAAATTCGGTTCGAGTTAAGGTAATAGACCGATCATGAAAGAATACCTCTCTTGTCGCTTTGTCAATCACCAAGTTCGGGGTAATAACTTTGCTATCATCTTGTTCATCACTATCGGGGGAACGAAGTTGTGCTCTAATTCTGGCAAATAGTTCTGCTTCTGCAAAAGGTTTTGTTAAATAGTCATTTGCTCCTGCATCAAGCCCGGTCACTTTATCTTTGACTGTAACCAGTGCGGTTAACAAGATCACGGGAACATCCTTGATTTTTTTCCATTCCGTCATATGTTGTACTGAGTCACCATCGGGTAATTGGCGGTCCAAAATAACTAAATCGGCTTTTTCCCAATATTGTTGTACAGCGGCAATGGTTTCTGCATGTAAACAGTCATATCCTGCTTGCTCCAAGCTAACTAATAGACCGTCAGCGAGGTTTTTATCATCTTCAACGAGAAGCAATGTCTGTTTCACAGGGTATCTCCAATATAAAAGTGGTTGGTGGTCCAATAAGGGTCATTGTTCCCCCCATTCTGCCAACCATCGATTCTACTATAGTTAAGCCAAGTCCTAAGCCACTTTTGCTTACAAATGGCTTGCGTAAATGACGCCAATCTTTATGTGTTAGTGCCCCTTGGTCTGTCACCTTGATCGTCACAACATTCGGTTGTGTAACAACTTCCAACGTCACGGGGGCAACGCCATATTTGACCGCATTGCGAATTAAATTATCCACACAAGTTCCAAGCCAATAAACGTTAAGTTTTGCGGCAATATCTTGATTAATAATGAACTCAATCGGTTCTATAAATTCTTCTTCAACCTTATATTCTAGCCATTCCGCAACCGAGGGAACCCAATCGGTTGCCAGTGGCTTATTATCCGATTGCAGATAATCTTTACTTGCTTCAGCTAATTGCCTTAGTCGCCTTGAGTCTTCACAGAGACGACGAAACTCATCGTATACAGATTCGGGTAAATGTTCAAATTCACGGCGAAAACCTTCAACCGTTAATGATAAGCTTGCAATCGGGGTTCTAAGCTCATGCGTCAAAATCTGTAAAATAAGCATGCGGCTTTTCATTTCTTTTCGTTTAGAATTCCAGCGATAGATTAACCAGCCGATCACTAATAGGATATTGGCAATCACCAATATCACCATACTTATTCGTAGTAGATCAGAATGATCTTTTACATCCCAACACAAATTACCACGTTGTACAAAACAAGTACTCTCATGACCCGCTAAGCTAAATGATAATCCCGCATTAGCGGCATTTTCCTGCCAGATCCCCTCTTCAAACAGATAGTACTTATCCCCTTTTCTCAGCCAAAATAATTTACCATCACTAAACATAAGTGCACCTGAAATCAATGCACTCATGGTGTACTCATCCATCTGTTGTAGACGACCAAGAAGATCATCTTCAGGCGCTTTGGGGCGTTCTTGAATGTGCATAAATGGTTCAAGTTCGGCAAACCTATCTGGATAAGCGTTTGCATAGCGAGCGGCATAACTTCCACCACCAGGATGAATCAATGCACTTCGAGCAAACCAACGTGTTGGTAACTGAGTTCCTTTACAGAGTGCACGAGTAAACACCAACGGCTCGGTCATTAAAGGATTTAAAGGTAAATTACCAGAACACGTTTCAGCTAACCGATACAGCAATTGGATATCCTTTAACGGATATGCAGCAGTCTGAGGTAGCATGGTTTCGTGAATTAATAAACGAGTCGGATATTCTTTTTGTATGCTACGAATATCGTAATTCACTACAGAGCTTTGATAATCAAACGATGAAACAAACTGATCGATTCGCTCCGGTAGTGAATCGGCATAAACTGAAAAAGCCGATGCAACTGCCCATAAACCAATGAGAGTTCGTATAATCGTAGCCACCAATATTAATGTTCGTTTGATCATAAAACCCCAAAAATGGAGATTAATTATCTAATAGATATAAAATGTTGTTGTTATTTCCCTGTCAATAATAAACAGGGCTAATGTCAAAAAGAAGACTGGCTATTAGCCAAAATAATGAAAGCCAGCATTTGCTGGCTTTCATTATTAAACCTAGAGATAAGATTACAACGCTTTAGATATAGAGTCTACACTCTCTTTGGCATCACCAAATAACATATAAGTATTGTCTTTAAAGAATAGTGGGTTTTGCACACCGGCATAGCCCGTATTCATGGAGCGTTTAAAGACGATGACATTTTTAGCATGCCAAACTTCCAAAACGGGCATACCTGCAATTGGGCTGTTGGGATCTTCTAACGCGGCTGGGTTAACCGTATCATTGGCTCCGATAACTAAAACGGTATCGGTCTCAGCAAAGTCATCGTTGATTTCGTCCATTTCTAGTACGATATCATAAGGTACTTTAGCTTCTGCTAATAGAACATTCATGTGTCCAGGTAACCGACCAGCAACCGGGTGAATTCCAAAACGAACCTTGATTCCCTGCGCTCGCAGTTTTTCGGTGATCTCATAAACTGGGTATTGAGCCTGAGCAACCGCCATACCATATCCAGGAGTGATGATTACGGAACTTGAATTTTTGAGTAGATCGGCAACATCTTCTGCGTTCATTTCACGGTATTCACCTTGCTCTTGATCGGAATTAATCACGATTTCTTGACCAAAGCCACCAGCTATGACACTAATAAATGAGCGGTTCATTGCTTTACACATGATATAAGACAGAATGGCACCTGAAGAACCAACCAATGCACCGGTCACAATTAAGAGATCATTAGCTAACATAAACCCAGCGGCGGCGGCTGCCCAACCAGAGTAAGAATTCAGCATTGACACAACCACTGGCATATCGGCACCACCGATCGAAGCCACTAAATGGTAGCCAAAGACTAAAGCAATCATTGTCATAACGATTAAGGGAAATAACCCTCCATCAGTATTAACAAAATTAATCATTAATAGTCCAGATACAACCAGCGCGGCAAGATTTAACTTGTGTTTATGTGGCAAATTAAGTGGTGATGAATTAATCGTGCCACGTAATTTACCAAAAGCAACGATAGAGCCAGTGAAGGTCACCGCGCCAATGAATACTCCAAGGAAAACTTCGACTAGGTGGATCACATGTTCAGCATGAGTGGTAACCGAAGGGGCATCTAATAAGCTATTGTAGCCGACCAAGACTGCCGCCATACCAACAAAACTATGTAACATAGCGACCAACTCAGGCATTTGGGTCATTTCCACTTTTTTTGCTAAGTGGATACCAATCCCCGCACCGATAACCATCGCCAGTAAAATCCAACTGAGCCCTTGAGCATCTGGGCTAAAAATAGTTGCAAATAAGGCAATCGCCATCCCTGCAATCCCATAATAGTTCCCTGCCCTTGCCGACTCTTGCTTTGATAGACCAGCCAAACTTAAAATAAAAAATAGAGCAGCCACAATATAAGCCGCGTGTACTAATCCTGCAGACATTGTGAACTCCCTTAGTCTTTACGGAACATTTCAAGCATACGTTTGGTTACCGTAAAGCCACCAAATATATTAATACTTGCAATTAAAACAGCAATAAATGCCAAAGCGGTAACCACGCCATTTCCTTGCCCAATTTGTAATAATGCCCCAACAACAATAATACCGGAGATAGCATTCGTCACTGACATTAAAGGGGTATGTAAAGCATGTGTCACGTTCCAAACAACGTAATATCCAACCACACAAGCCAAAACAAAAACCGTGAAGTGACCGAGGAATGCAGCAGGAGCGACAGAAGCAACCCATGCAAAAGCACTAACCCCAACCGCAAGGCCGAGCAATTTTTTAATCGGTGATGTCGGTTCAGCTTGTACTTTTTCAACGACAGGTTTAGCTGGTGTGGGTTGAGGTTGCGCAGACACTTGAATTGGCGGCGCAGGCCAAGTAACTTCGCCCTGTTTAACCACAGTCACGCCGCGTAAGACCACATCGTCAAAATCGATATTGATTGTGCCGTCTTTCTCTTTACAAAGTAATTTAAGTAAGTTAACTAAGTTGGTTGCATAAAGCTGTGACGATTGCGTAGGTAAGCGTCCAACCATATCGGTATAACCAATGACCTTGACACCATTTTCGGTCACAACTACTTGATCTTTGACAGTATATTCGCAGTTTCCGCCATTGGCTGCTGCTAAGTCAACAATGACACTTCCCGCTTTCATGCTATCAACCATCTCTTTGGTGATCAATTTAGGAGCTGGCTTACCTGGGATCAGTGCTGTTGTAATGATGATATCGACATCTTTTGCTTGTTCAGCATAAAGCTCTGCTGCTTTTCGATTAAACTCATCAGACATCTCTTTGGCGTAACCATCCCCAGAGCCCGCAGCTTCTTGGGAGTTAACTTCTAAAAAGTCAGCGCCCATAGATTGCACTTGTTCTTTGACTTCTGGACGTACATCAAATGCACGAACAATCGCGCCTAAACTTCCTGCTGCCCCAATAGCTGCAAGACCAGCCACACCGGCACCGGCAATAAAAACTTTTGCAGGGGGAACTTTTCCTGCCGCGGTAATTTGGCCAGTAAAGAACCGTCCAAACTCATGGGCTGCTTCAACAACGGCTCGATAACCCGCAATATTCGCCATGGATGATAGCGCATCTAGCGCTTGCGCTCGTGAAATACGTGGCACACAATCCATCGCCAGTACATTAATATTTTTGCTCGAAAGCTTTTCCATCAGTTCCGCTTGTTGTGCTGGCCAGATAAAGCTAATTAGTGTGGCTCCATCCTTGAGCAAAGCAATTTCGTCAATTTCATCATGACTAACAGGCGCGTTCACTTTTAAAATCAGTTCTGAATTCCACACCTGCTCTTTATCTACAATCGTGGCTCCTGCCGTTTGAAAAGCAGAATCTTCAAAACTGGCTAAAATCCCCGCTTGGGATTCAATGACGACATCAAAACCTAATTTTATTAACTGTTCAACCGATGAGGGGGAAGCAGCAACTCGCGTTTCTCCTGCGAGAATTTCTTTTGGTACACCAATTTGCATAGCAGTTCCTTGACTATTGGCACAATGATTATTCTATTTTTCTCTGTTTACCTTTAAAAACCGATCATCGCAATCGACTCCGCATATAAGGGTATATCAGACTAGAGTGACGTAATGTTAGCTATCTAACTTGCATGAAGTCAGAGCAAATAGCAAATAGCAAATAGACTCAAGCCACAGCTGAGAAAAATAGGGCTTTGCAAAGCACACAAATAAATAAAAGAACGATAAGCATATCGACTTAGCGTTCTTTTATTTATGATTTCTGTCAATGACTTGGTTAATTACTGAAAGATCTGACCACTCATCTGATCAATGTAGAGCTGTGCTTTCTTTAACATGAGTTCTTTTGCTTGTGCTTCACTGGACAGTAAATCAGAGCGGATGAAACGATGTTCTTTCCATTCGCCATTCACCTCCTGAGTAATTCGCCCGGCAACACGATATTGACCGTGTTCATTAATCGGCTCCTGATAAATTAAAAAACCTTTATATTCATAGGGTTTTTCATCAATAATGTCATTTTTTAAGTGACGACTAAACCAACGAGAAAATAAGCCCACAACTACTCCTTATCGATTAATTTCTCTCCCATAATGGGGGTTTCATACCATTCTAAAGGCATTTCGTCATCCACCGTACGTGTCCCAAACAAGACGGGAATGATAAGCTCTCGATCGGTTCGCCTATCATTGATGATCATCGGCTCTGCGGCTTCAACTGCCGCGACAGCTCGCTGTTTTAATATCACTAAGCGTTCTTCTGGCAGTGAGGATAAAAAATCAATATCAAAGCGAATATACACAGGCCGAATTTGATTTAATGCTAAACAGGCTAAATCGGCTAATTGATCTGTATCATATTGTGAAACATAGTAACTTTGGGCTAGGACTTGTCCAACTAATGTTTCCATATAATTATGGACTTCCATGTTCAGTTGCATCGTTGAATTCCTTATCATTTCATAGCAGACAAAACAATTCTATCTCACTTATAATACAAAAAGCCTGTTACACTTCAGCAAGATGGTTGGCAATGAAAGCTAAAATTAGCATTTTCAGCGAAAACGATATCGTTATGTTCACGTCTAGTTTAGCAAAAGGTTGGCAATTGATGAAATCAACGTATTCTGATCACTAGGGTCTGTTCACCTTTCTGGCTGATTTTTGCAAATTTTAACGGCGAAAAGTCAACAGACTCTCCCGAGAGATAAGTCATCGCTCTTTTTTTCATAATGTCTGGTTTGTTCTTTACCTCATAATTACAGCAAATGGTTTAAAAATAAAACATGTTTACGGGCTTTACCTCCTCGTCTTGGTTTCGTTTTGCTTTTCCTCTTCTCTTGCTGCTCGCGGTATGGGCAGGGATGAATAACGTTATTTTCGTCAGCCAAACCAATAGTGGTTTTGCTGGTACGCTCCCGTATGTGCTTTTTTTCGCCGCCATTGCTGTCGCTCATCTATTTAAGCAAAGTCGTATCGCGATGATCGCTTGTACCCTTATGATTAGCTATTGGGTGATTCATTATCGTTTACAAACCCCACTGACGACGGGGTCAACCTTACTTGAATTATCTTTATTAGCGGTATTGCTGCCCGTTGCAAGTCTCATCAGTTACACGTTACGTAATGAAGGACTTTTTAGTAAAGGCTTTGTATTGTATCTGGTTCTATTAATATTTTTTGCTTTGTGGAGTACATTGATCGTGGTTCACTTCGACTCTGAGCCGCTTAATGGGCTCAATGGGCTGCTTTATGTCGAACCAAGACTGTCTCGCTTACCTGTTATCGTTGTCCTATATCTTGCTTTGATGTTAGGTATTTGTGCCATCGTGCTCTTGACCCGAAATCGTCTGATGGATGCTGTCATGTATACGTCGATACTATTTATGACTGTGACTTTTGTTTTTTTTCATGTCCCCTATATTTCCAGTACGATGTTTTCATTAGCGGGTATTTTTCTGCTTCTATACTTACTCTCGATTGGCCATGAATTGGCATTTAAAGATCGCCTTACCCAGTTACCAGGGCGCTATGCTTTAGATCTCGATTTACCACGATTAGGTAAAAAGTTTACTATCGCTATGCTAGATATTGACCATTTCAAAACCTTTAATGACCAATTTGGCCATGATACGGGCGATGATGTACTCAGATTAGTAGCCAGTCGATTACGGCAGATACCAGGTAAAGCTCATGTTTACCGTTATGGTGGTGAAGAATTTACCCTTTTATTTAAAGGAAAATATGCCTCTCAGGCCGAGGAGTCTCTTGAGTGGTTACGCAACGATATTGAGCAGTATGATCTCTTCATCCGTAATATAGAAGAACGCCCTAAAAGTCAGCGGGCTGGCGTGAAAAAACGCCATGAAGGGGGGAAAAACTCGGTCAACATCACGGTGAGTATGGGAATTTGTGATAGCCGTATTGAAAGCGATCCGAAACGAGCCTTAAAGCTAGCAGATGAAGCTTTATATAAGGCAAAAAAATCGGGCAGAAACTGTATTAAACAAGCCTCGCTTACTACATCGACGGCGTATTAAACAGTAATCCCCCTAAATAAAGGAGGATTACATGAAGAAAAGGCGATTTAATTTTGTTGTTTTTCTTGTACGTACTGACGACTGACATCAACAATTGCTACATGTTTAAAGAAACTTCTTCCCAACAAAAGTGGAAAAGTTAAATGAGTTCTATTGGCTAATGTAAATTCTGTTTTTTCTTTTAGATCACCAATTTGAATCCACGTGACAACCACTGGACGGCGATGTGCCGCTTCACTAGCTGATTGACGAATGCGAACCCAACGTTCAACCGGAAGATTCATTTCGTTGCTTTTAATACCATCATGTTCAATTCGAAATTTAACCCAGTCTTTGCCCCCTCGATCAAATGGCACAATGTCTACAGCACTGATGGAAGACGTCGCTGCTCCAGTATCAATTCTTGCCCGGAAATGTTCCTGTAATGCAGGTACATATACCCACTCTTGATCACCAAGAATTAATTTTCCATCCGATGTTTTAGTCGAAGATAAAACTAATACCGCAGGCTCTATTGAGTGAGGGGCTAAATGGGTTTCCTCCTCGATAGCCACTTGGTTACTTTCTGGTGGCACATGTTCAATGGGCGTCAGTTCTTGCTGCTGTTCCGGCGTACTGTGTGGTGCGGGTAGAAAGGAGCAAGCACTCAATGTGCCAGAAAGTATACCTAGGATAAAAATTTTCCAGTGTGATTTCATTCATTCACCTAATCAAACATCAGTTAAGATACCTTAACTATCGCCTCTGCCACATAAGGAATATCTTGTTCGGTTAACCCTGCGATATTAATTCGACCATCAGCCACACCATATATTGCAAACTCTTCTCGCAATCGATGCATCTGCGCGGCACTAAATCCAAGCACGGTAAACATCCCTTGATGACTTTCAATAAAATCAAATTGTGACGTATTATGTTGATTTCTCAACTCATTACATAAGGTTTGACGCAGGTTTAACAAGCGGTGTTGCATGGTATTGAGTTCTTGTTTCCAAAGGGAGGTTAATGCCTCACTTTGTAATATGGTTTTCACCAATGCGGCACCGTGATCCGGTGGCATGGTGTAAGTCGAGCGTGCTAAGGTCAACATTTTGCCCCGAGCGTTCGCAATCTCCTGCCCGTTTTTTCCTAATACTATAGCAGCCCCTGTTCTTTCTCGGTATAAACCAAAATTTTTAGAGCAGGATGTGGTGATCAACATTTCCTCAACTTTTGCTGCCATATAGCGTAAACCGCTGGCATCTTCTTCGAGCCCACCACCGAAGCCCTGGTAGGCAATATCAACAAAAGGAGTAAAGCCTTGTTTAAGAGCTAACTCTGTAATTGCCTGCCAAGCAGAGAGATCAATATCGGCTCCTGTTGGATTATGGCAACACCCATGCAATAGCACGACATCTTTTGGCCCTGCATGAGATAAATCATCCAACATGCGTGCCACATCAACTAACTTAGTCTGTGGATTGAAATAAGCATAGTATTTAACCTTTAATCCTGCGGCTTCCATCACTGGTTTATGGTTAATATAACTAGGATTGGTTAGCCAAACGGTGGTTTCTGGTTGAGCGACCCGCATTAAATCACCAAGCATGCGTAAAGCGCCACTAGCTCCTGGGGTTTGAATTGAAGTCAGACGATCAAATACCGGCGTCTCCCCTAATACTAGCTTAGCGATGTGCTGATTAAACTCTTCACAACCCGCTAATCCAACATATGACTTGGTGGTTTGTGTATTTACAACCATGGCTTGTGCCTGCTGCACCGCTTGCATTATTGGTGTTTCGCCTTGGCTATTTTTATACACACCAATCCCGAGATCTACTTTTTGAGGACGTGGATCTTGGCGAAATGCGACGGAAAGCGAAAGAATGGGATCTAATGTTGGTGTTGGTAAATGTGAAAGCATGAAAGTCACAACCCTTTGAAATTCAAGTAATGACTTTCAAGTAAACACCAGATAAGGAAAAATCGAAAGTGATTTTTACAACTTTAAGTAATGAATGATCTGATTACTGCTCCCTCGCCAGTCTAAACTCGGGTCAGCCAATGATTGCTCAAATTTACCATCGATCAAGACATCAAGGTAATCTAACACTTGCCGCTGCTTTTCATCTAGTTCGTGTAAACAATATCCGGTCCATAACCAAATATCTTTTCCAACACACTCTTTCTTTACTCGCTCAACCAAATGCAATACCGCTGCGACATTGTCTGGATGCAGTGGATCACCGCCGGAAAGAGAAAGCCCCCGCTTCGGTATCCGAGAATCATTAAGATCTGCAATAATTTGATCTTCCATTGCAGTGGTAAAAGGACGTCCAGAATCTAGTGGCCAAGTGCTTTTATTGTAGCACCCTCGACATTGATGGAGACAGCCGGAAACGAACAAAGTACAGCGCGTGCCCGGCCCATTAACCACATCAATTGGATAGTATTGATGATAATTCATAAAATCACAGATGTTTCACACGACGTTTAACTTCTTCTTGTTTGCCGAAGTTAAATGGACGGGCATCAGGACTACCTAAATAACCGCATACACGCCGAGTCACCGACACTTTTGAAGAATCGTGGTTGCCACATTTAGGACACACAAACCCTTTACTGGTGCATTCAAATTCTCCCGTAAATCCACATTCATAACATTCATCAATGGGCGTGTTCGTACCATAGTATGGCACTCGGGTATAACTGTAATCCCAAACGTTCTCTAATGCTTCAATGTTACGTTGCATATTGGGGAATTCACCATAGCAAATAAAACCACCACTCGAGAGGGAAGGATATGGCATCTCAAAATCAATTTTATCGTAAGGATTCACTTTCTTTTCAACATCTAAATGAAAGCTATTGGTGTAATAGCCTTTATCGGTTACCCCATCAATGACACCAAATTCTTTAGTGTCAATACGACAAAAACGACTGCATAGGTTTTCGCTAGGGGTGCCATAAAGGCTAAAGGCATAACCCGTTTCTGCTTTCCATTGGTCAACTGCAGCACGAAGTTTTCCAATAATATTTAAGGCATGCTCACGTAGCTCTGCGCTATCATAAACGTGTTGCTGTTGACCAAATAGCGCATTCATAGTTTCATGCACCCCGATATAGCCTAATGAAATCGAAGCTCGACCATGTTTAAATATTTGCGCGACAGAATCATCCGCTTTTAAACGGACGCCACATGCCCCTTCCATATATAAGATAGGCGCAACACGTGCTTTCACATTCTCTAATCGATGGATACGTGTTTCTAACGCTCGACGTGCAAGCTTCAATTTTTTATCTAATAAGTGGTAAAAAGTATCAAGATCACCTTTCGCCTTGAGCGCAATACGCGGTAGGTTTAAGCTCACTACACCTAAATTATTACGACCTTCATGGACTAATTCGCCATTTTCCTCATATGGGTTTAAAAAACTACGGCAGCCCATTGGGGTTTTAAATGAGCCTGTGACTTCGACGACTTTGTCATAGTTAAGAATATCAGGGTACATACGTTTAGAGGCACACTCTAACGCTAACTGTTTAATATCATAGTTAGGATCATCCGTTTTATGGTTTAGGCCATCTTTGATGGCAAAGACCAGCTTAGGAAAGACTGCCGTTTTACGATTTTTTCCAAGCCCTGCAATGCGATTTTTTAAGATAGACTGCTGAATTAACCGAGCTTCCCAACTGGTTCCTAAACCAAAGCCAAAGGTAACAAATGGCGTTTGCCCATTCGCTGTATGTAGGGTATTGACTTCATACTCTAATGATTGGAATGCGTCGTAACATTCTTTTTCAGTACGAGCCATTGCGAAAGCCTGAGGCTCTGCAATCTCCCATTCTTGGGCGATGGCCAAATGTTTGTTATAGCTAGAAGTCACATAAGGAGAAAGAACTTCATCAATACGGTTAATGGTTGTGCCACCATAAATATGGCTAGCCACTTGCGCGATAATTTGGGCCGTTACTGCCGTTGCGGTAGAAATTGACTTCGGTGTCTCAATTTCAGCATTACCCATTTTAAATCCATGGGTTAACATGCCATTTAAATCAATCAACATGCAGTTAAACATGGGAAAAAATGGTGCGTAATCCAGATCGTGATAATGGATATCCCCTTCTTCATGCGCTTGTACAATGTCACGTGGCAAAATACGTGTTTTGGCATAATGTTTTGCCACTATACCCGCTAGCAAATCACGTTGAGTTGGAATCACTTTACCGTCTTTATTGGCATTCTCATTGAGAAGATCGGCATTGCTTTCTTGAATTAATCCTTCAATTTCCTTAGTTAACGTACTCTGCTTCTCTCGAGCGATGTCACGATCATGGCGATATTCAATGTATGAACGAGCCAATGCTTTATACGGACCTTGCATGAGTTCGTTCTCTACCAGAGTTTGGATCTCAGCAATATGAACTTGTTCATACTCTTTGAGTTTAAGCTCGACTGCCAACGCAACATTCAATGCATAAATTGCGATTTCATTAGTGACCTGATCCGCTGCACTTTCCACAGCAGATTGAATACGATCTCGACTAAATGGGGCTTTTGATCCATCTCGTTTGATTACTATTGGTTTCACCATTTCTCCTTACCCTGCATATTCACAGAATTATCCACAAATACACCATATGGTTATTATATTGCACGTTGAGCACTATATGTTGTGCTGTATTTAACGAAAAGCCAGTGGGTTGCGTATTGATATAGATCAATAAAAAACGGACAATGAGTAAGAAGGAATCAATCTTATAGAATAAGATCTCAATCTACTATGAAAGTAAAAAATGAGGTTTTCATAAAAATTTATGTTGCTTTTTTTGTACTCCAATCAAGTAAAGGGCTGAGAGCAATGCAAGAAAAAAATAACCAAAATAATACCGTAATGGCACGAATTTTTATCCCCTAGCGAGTGATTATGGTTCCGAAAAGTTATTCACAATGACAAACAAAAAAAGCCCCAATTAGGGCGTGTTGATCTTTAGCGGTTAAATTGTATGCGAAACAAAAACGTATTCACCGCGGTGAGAGGTCAACAAGCCCTGAGGCAATAGATGAGGTGGGTGATAAAATACGATTTAATGATTTTGCATTTTCAGCCAAAAGTTCATCACACTTAATCCAACGATCATCGAAATAAAAAAGATCCAAACATCCGGATTACCCAACGCTAAACTCGATACAGCGGGCCCCGGACAAATGCCTGCGATTCCCCAGCCAATGCCAAACAGTGCCGCACCTAGAAGTAACTTGGCATCAATCGTCCGGTTTGTAGTTAAACAGAACTCTGAGGCATTCCATGGTTTTTGCTGGGGCTTGATTAGTAAAAAATAAGCTGGCAGAAACACCAACAGAGCACCGCCCATGACAAAGATCAAACTGGGATCCCAAGTCCCTGCAATGTCTAAAAACCCAATCACTTTTGTTGGGTTAGCCATTCCTGATATGGCCATTCCCACGCCAAATAACACCCCAGAAACGAGAGAAGTCAGCTGAAAGAATATTTTTCTCATAAGGTTATCCTTACTTTTATTGCATTAAAGTAGGTGAAGACGAAGATAGACGGTAATACCGGCAACCAACATAAATATCCCCGTTGCAACGATAGAACGAATGGATAAACGCCCGATACCACAAATGCCATGGCCACTGGTACAACCGTTACCTAAACGTGTTCCTAATCCGACCAGTAATCCCGCACCAATTAACAGGCTAGTTTGAGTGCCATAAGTCATGGGAACATCGCTGGTGAACAGATTAACCCCGGCGACCCCACCAGCAATCATGCCTACCACAAATAATAATCGCCACATGAAATCTTGTGCTTTAGGAGAGAGAATACCATTTAAAATGCCGCTAATTCCGGCTACTTTTCCATTAAGTAGTAGCATCAAGGTCGCTGAAATCCCCAATAATATGCCGCCAAGCAGCGACGCCCAAGGAATGGAAAATGTCATAATTGCCCCTTTGTTGGTTCACGCTAAACTAAGAACAGAATACCGCTTGTAAATGGTGGATAAATTGACTTAATCGACTATCGGTTAATGAATAAAAAACCTGCTGAGAAGATTTGCGAGCTTGAATCAATCCGTGTTTTCTTAATACTGCTAAATGTTGAGAAAATGCTGACTGACTCAATGATGAACTCTTCATCAATTGCGTCACACCAACTTCTCCTTGCGTTAATTGACAAACTACCATGAGTCGCTCTGGGTGAGCCATGATGCTTAACAATTCGGCGACCTCAACCGCTCGGGTGTGCATCTGATTGACATTTATTCCATCCATACCTTATCCCTCGCGTTGTCATTGAGTGTTAATCATACGTAAAGACAACTAAATTAGTCAAACCTTATTTAGAACTATCAAATTTAGATAAATTAAAATTAGACATAGCTAAAATAAGGTTTTATAGTAGAACCAATTTTGCAACGGAGGCTAAAACTATGACAATCGAAAATGGCATCAGAGTCATCGCAGGAAGTATGATTCTTCTCTCAGTACTATTAACCGTGTTTATCCATGCTAATTTTATATGGCTGACAGTGTTTATTGGTGCCAACTTGCTACAAAGCGCATTTACCGGTACCTGCCCTGGTGTATTTGTCCTAAAAAAAATAGGCATACTAGCTAAGTAAATTCGAGTCTATTGCCGTTGCCCAACCTATTGCTGAGTGGGTATAAAAAAGATTCATCCTTTGCCCTACCACTTAACCAGTGTAGGGCATGTATTTTTTGGAGTCGTTATGACAAAAATCGTTATTGTGGGCGGAGTTGCCGGTGGCGCTTCTGCCGCTGCCCGGGCTCGTCGTTTAAGTGAAGAGGCTCAAATTATTATGTTTGAGCGAGGCCCTTTTGTTTCATTTGCTAATTGTGGATTGCCTTATCATATCGGCGGTGACATTAAAGAACGTAGCAACTTACTCCTGCAAACCCCTGAAAGCTTTTTAGCCCGTTTTAATGTTGATGTACGGGTGATGAATGAAGTGTTGCGCATCAATCGTGATACCAAAACCGTCACAATCCGCAATCTCATTGATCACACGGAATATGAAGAAAGTTATGATTTTCTTCTACTGAGCCCTGGTGCTGGCCCTGTTATCCCCCCGATTTCAGGCTTAGACAATCCACTCACCTATTCACTGCGTAATATTCCAGATATGGATAACATCATGAAGGCGATTCAGATGAATCAGCCTAGCCATACAACGGTGGTCGGCGGTGGATTTATCGGATTAGAAATGATGGAAGCCTTTCATCAATTAGGCATCAAAACCACTTTGATCGAAATGGCCGATCAAGTGATGACCCCGGTCGATCGAGAAATGGCTGGTTTTGCTCATGCCGAAATCCGAGATAAAGGCATCGACCTACGTTTAGGGGTTGCACTTCAGTCGGTTGAGTTTGTGCCAACGACCTCAATTGCTAATGCTGATGCTGGTGAAACCGTCAGACAGCAGCACTTATGTGGTCAATTAATGCTAACACTTAATAACGGTGATACCTTATCGACTGAATTGCTGATCATGGCGATAGGCGTGCGTCCTGAAACTCAACTGGCGAAAGACGCTGGTTTACAAATTGGTGAGCTTGGTGGCATCTGGACCAATGAGTCAATGCAGACCAGTGATCCGTCTATCTATGCCGTGGGAGACGCCATCGAAGAGAAAGATTTTGTCACAGGAAGACCAACACTAGTGCCACTGGCAGGGCCAGCGAACCGTCAAGGTCGAATGGCTGCCGACAACATGCTTGGCCGCACTGAAACTTACCAAGGTACACAGGGTACCGCAATTTGTAAGATTTTCGACTTGGCGGTAGCTTCAACCGGTAAAAATGAGAAGCAACTTAAACGTGAAGGCATTGAATACGAAAAAGTTTATGTACATACCGCAAGTCATGCCAGTTACTACCCAGGGGCAGAAATTGTCTCATTTAAAATGTTGTTTGATCCGAATAACGGTAAAATTTTCGGCGCACAAGCAGTCGGTAAAGACGGTATTGATAAACGGATTGACGTGATGGCGGTTGCGCAACGTGCCGGTATGACCGTTGAACAACTGCAGCACTTAGAGTTGACTTATGCACCACCGTACGGCAGCGCAAAAGATGTCATTAACCAAGCTGCATTTGTTGCCACCAACCTGATGAAAGGTGACGCTAAAGCGATTCATTTTGAGCAACTTGACACCCTAACCGACGATCAGATTCTGTTAGATGTCCGCAACCCGGATGAACGGCAAAATGGTTGTTATCTCAAAGGCGACATCAATATTCCGGTCGATCAATTACGTCAGCGGCTGCATGAGTTACCGAAAAACAAAGAGATCATTATCTACTGCCAAGTTGGGTTACGCGGTAACGTCGCCTATCGCCAGTTGGTGAACCACGGCTTTAAAGCACGTAATTTGATCGGTGGGTATCGCACTTACTATTTTGCTCACGCCTAGCACACATTTAGTTCTCAGCCAGTGGATTACCACTGGCTTTTGCTGATTGAAAACAGACCCTAGTACAATTACCCTTTGAGATTTGCCTGCCCTTGGGCATTGGTCACCGAAAGCGTTTTCCCTTGGAGTGCTTTAGGTAAAGCAAGCGTGAACGATTCCCACATTGGCATCCGACGACACATATCTTGTTTAACGCGTATCACCGATACGGTTGCTGCTTGTTGATGGATTGAGTCTATCTGTAACGCAAAATGATCCGCTTGGCTGCATCCATTCCCCAGCGCTTCAAAAACGATATGGTGTGAGTTTATTTGATAGCTCAATAGAGGGACTTTATCCCCTGCTACAGTGGTATTGGTTACAGCAGTCTCTGCGCCACTACAAGCACTCAACATAAAGGCCAATACGATGCTGAATACGACTCTTATCACCATTTCACTCCTTGACGAAAACGGAACCAACCGAGTAAGCCTAACCCCAATAAAGACCAACTGATACTGCCACCTGAGCTAGAAGTAGTAACCTCTTTATTTTCTTGGTCACGCTCAAACATCAAGGCAAACGATAATTTTTCATTATTTTCTCGGTTAGTCGTAACGGTTAGCTGTTAAACTTCACGGGCATCAGTCGAACGAGGAAACAGTTTTTTTGAGGTTGAGGTGAGATGAATGCTACAGCTAGTAGAAGGCTCTAAAGTCGCACCAAGACAAGTATTGGTTGTTATGGTGAGCTTGGAATCAGGCTCAAGTTCTATCTTGATAATAGAGAATGCGGCTTCAGAAGTATTTTCTATTGTCAGCTTTTCCTCTACGGTTGGTTGAGTCACTTTACGATAAGTATATTGGGAATAACTGATACCCAATTCTTTTATCTTGGCGATCCAATCTTGAAAATAAGCAACATTAGCATAAACCCCATAGGCGTTTGGCTGAGCGCAGCCATTCCCCCAACTAACGATACCAACTTGCTGCACGTTATCACCTTCTTTAACCACTAAAGGCCCGCCACTATCGCCTTGGCAAGAATCGTATCCCCCCTCTGGAAAGCCAGCACAAATGGCATCCTTACCAATCTTGGCATAGGCACCATTAAGATTTTGACAGGTTGTTCTCGGCACATAAGGCACATCGACTTGTCTCAGCACTGATGGATAGTCGGGTGTTTGATTACGATCTGATACCTTATTTCCCCAGCCCATGACTGTTAAATTTTGCCCTTCCGAAAGCCCTTCTCCCGTTGTTTTTAGCACTACTGCGTCAGCATTAGGTTTCGACCTTAACTCAATCAAAGCAATATCATTGCTGTAATCACTAGCAGCCGCATAGTTTTGATTCACATAAACTGCTTTAATTTCGGCACGTTCGCCTTCACTACTCGCTTGACGTAAATTATGCACGCCAATATGCACATGAAAATCGTTAACGTTGATTCTCTCGATACAGTGGGCTGCGGTCAACACCCACCCATCACCCAGGTAACTCGCGCCACAAAACTGTCCTTTATAAGTATTAATTGCATTATTTTTGACTAATGCAGTCATAAAAGGCCAAGCGTTTACGTCTGACTCTTTTCCTCCGATGATTCTAGGCATCCATTGATCCAAAGACCATTGCTGATTGTGAGTATTTGCACTGATCTGTGATGCAAATACACTCGCCAATACACCAACCCATATACTTTTATACATTTTGTTTACCAAACCAATTTTATCTTAAACTATTAATAGCTTGATTTAGTCAATCAATCAATGTCGAGCGCAACAACATCGCTTAAAAATAGGTTTTGCCTATCAAAAGAATAGATATAAGCAATTTTCCTTTATCAACTCAAAGTGGGAATATACTTACCGAACGCAAGACATTGCGAAATCAAAAACTTACAAGAAAGGAAAGTAAAGAATGATTAACACTCATATCAAACCATTTAGCGCAACAGCATATAAAAACGGTGAATTCGTAGAGATCACAGAACAAGATGTTCTTGGCAAATGGGCCGTGTTCTTCTTCTACCCAGCAGACTTTACGTTTGTCTGCCCAACTGAGCTTGGTGACCTTGCAGACCATTACGAAGAACTACAAAAACGTGGCGTAGAAGTGTTCTCTGTCTCAACAGACACCCACTTCACTCACAAAGCATGGCACGACAGCTCTGACACGATTGGCAAAATCAACTACTACATGGTCGGTGATCAAACGGGCAACATCACTAACAACTTTGGCGTGATGCGTGAAGGTCAAGGCCTAGCAGACCGTGCGACCTTCCTTATTGACCCACAAGGGGTGATTCAAGCGATGGAAATTACCGCTGAAGGGATTGGTCGTGATGCAGAAGATCTGATGCGTAAAATTAAAGCGGCGCAATACGTTGCGGCACACCCAGGTGAAGTATGCCCAGCAAAATGGAAAGAAGGTGAAGCCACGCTTGCTCCTTCGCTAGACCTAGTCGGTAAAATCTAACCTTTACCGCTAATTAAGAGCAAGCCGGGTGTTTTACTTTGACGACCTAAATGCCCGGTTTGCTCTCCCTTTTCGTTCAATCTCTAACATAGATAAAAACTTAACAGCGACCAAAGGGCATTTCGCATTTATCCAGAGTAGCCATTCTCTTTATCACATTATTCGACAGGATTAGATAACCATGCTAGACCAAGCGATCAAGCAACAATTACAACAATATCTCAGTAATCTGAAAGAAGAAGTCCGTTTAGTGGTTAGTCTCGATGAAAGCAAAGCTTCACAAGACATTCTTTCACTCGCGAATGAAATTGCAGACCTCAGTGCTTTAGTATCCGTAATCCAAGATGATCAAGCCAGTGCACGTAAACCCGTGATGACGGTGACTAACCCAACCAAACAGACTCAACTACGCTTTGCTGGCGTACCTATGGGGCATGAATTTACCTCTTTAGTTTTGGCTCTGCTCCACTCCGGTGGGCATCCCATGAAACTTGAACCTGCGGTTATTGAACAAATTGCACAATTGGATAAAAAGCTGGATGTGGAAATCTTTATTTCTCTATCTTGCCAAAACTGTCCGGATGTGGTGCAAGCCTTCAATATGATGGCAGCGATCAATCCTAATATTCGTGCCACTATGATTGACGGTGCTCTATTCCAAGATGAAGTCAAACAGCGCGACATCATGGCAGTACCGAGTGTCTTTATTAATGGCGAATTATTTGGTCAAGGCAGAATGAGCCTTACTGAAATTCTCCATAAACTCGATGATGGGGCCGCTCAAAAAGCCGCAGCAAGCTTAAATGACAAAGCCCCCTACGATGTACTGGTTGTCGGTGGTGGCCCTGCGGGAGCGGCAGCAGCAATTTACGCAGCGCGTAAAGGCATTCGTACCGGAATTGTCGCCCAACGCCTTGGCGGTCAAGTGATGGACACCATGTCGATTGAAAATTTTATTTCCGTTAAGCATACCGAAGGCCCCAAATTGGCGGCAGATTTAGGCGAACACCTCAAAGAGTATGGCGTGGATATTATTACTGAGCAGCAAGCCAATAAACTGATGGGCGCTGATTTTACCAACGATGGTAATATTCACCTCAGCCTTGAAAGCGGTGCTCAGTTAAAAAGTAAAAGTGTGATTTTAAGTCCGGGAGCTCGCTGGCGTGAAATGAACGTACCGGGTGAGCAAGAATACCGCAATAAAGGGGTTGCCTACTGCCCTCACTGTGATGGCCCTTTATTTAAAGGGAAAAAGACAGCCGTGATCGGTGGCGGAAACTCAGGGATTGAAGCGGCGATTGATCTGGCAGGAATTGTCGAACATGTCACCGTACTAGAGTTTGCTGATACGCTACGGGCAGATCAAGTATTGATCAATAAAGCCAACTCAACACCGAATATCGAAATCATCACGATGGCACAAACCACAGAAGTGATTGGCGATGGAAAACGAGTTACTGGGCTGAAGTATAAAGACCGTAACACCGATGAAATCAAGCAGCTCGAACTCTCAGGCATTTTTGTTCAAATTGGACTGGTTCCTAATACCGAGTGGTTAAAAGATTCAGACGTTGAGCTTTCTGATCGTGGTGAAATTGAAATTGGTAGCCGTGGTGAAACCAGTATGCCGGGTGTCTTTGCTGCTGGTGATGCGACAACGGTTCCTTATAAACAAATCATTATAGCGATGGGCGAAGGAGCCAAAGCCAGCCTTGGCGCGTTTGACTACCTTATCCGTCAACAGAACTAACCTTATCTAAAGACGATGACTCTTGCGATGCGGCGGACTCCTTTTCTAGGCCGCTATCGTAGGAGTCTTTTTTTCATGAATTCAATCGCGCTCTGGCTTTTGGTCTGATTTTTAGTAGAAAAGCTCAGCATCAACCTTTATCCACTGCTAGCCATGCTGATGATACGCACAAAATCGCCGCGCTTAGCGCTTTATTGATACGTTTAGGTTGACATTTCAGCGTAACTTTTTAGCATGAGGTTTTTCCTTGATGAGAAATTTTTCATGTCAGAAACGACTCAAACTGAAGCACCGACCATTACTTTAGATACTATTTCACCTGAACTACGCCAAGTGATCGAGTTTGATCAAGTGCCAGAGCAGATGTACAGCATGGTGACTTCCATCCATGAGGTCTCAGAGGAAGTCGTTCGAGAGGCTTGGAATAGCCTGCCTGCTAGTGCACAAAATATCCTGGATAATTTTGAACAGTTCCATGCACTTATTTCTGTTAGTCAGGCTTTTGCTGGTATTGAGGTAATGGAAGAATTTCCAACGCTAAACTTACCTCAAGAGATGACGGAGCAAGATAAAGAAGAATATCGTGCTCAATTGCTTGATCAAGTGTTGCATAGCTGTGTTAAAGATATGGTTAAGCAAGTTAAAAAAGCTCGTCGCGATCCGATTTTAAAACGCGACTTTAAAGACGTTTTTCAAAAATAAATAACGGCTAAACAAATCCTAATATAGAAGCTCGCGATAAGCGGGCTTTTTTATTGCGCCTGCTTTTTTCCTACGGCAACCTGTCTATCCTTTTTGGCACTGATTTATCCTTTATCGTCACTTCAGCCAATCATGATGGTTTTCGATCCCACTTCATGTTTGCCATAAGATAGAAACTACAGCAAAACATGATCAAGATCAAAAATAAACGAGTGAAAACTGCCATTTTTTACTGTTTAATGCTTTCATACGAACATAAACAAACAAAAAAAGAATCAAAAAGGCCATCGATATGGAAAAAAAACAGAGCTTAACGCAATTTAACGAACATGAAGTGTTAGATATCATTGTGGTTGGTGGTGGTATTAATGGCGCTGGCATTGCCGCAGATGCGGCAGGGAGAGGATTAAAAATTGGGCTATATGAAGCACAAGATTTTGCCAGTGCCACCTCATCAGCTAGTTCTAAATTAATCCATGGCGGCTTGCGCTACCTTGAGCATTACGAGTTTCGTCTCGTCAGTGAAGCACTTGCTGAACGCGAAGTGCTGCTTAAAAAAGCCCCTCACCTCGTGACGCCTATGCGCTTTCGTCTTCCTCACCGCCCTTTTCTTCGTCCTGCATGGATGATTCGTATTGGGCTATTTTTATACGATCACTTGGGTAAACGAACCTCTTTGCCTGCCAGTCAAAAAGTGCCACTCAAAGCAGGAACCGTTACTAAACCAGAAATGAAGGTCGGTTTTGAATATTCAGACTGCTGGGTGGATGATGCACGACTAGTCATTCTCAATGCGATGCAAGCCAAAGAGCTTGGCTCTGAAGTCATGAATTACTGCCGGGTTGAGAAAGCCGTGCGAGAGGGATCGCTCTGGAATGTGACTTTATTTGATGAACGCACGCAAAGTCACTTTGTGCGTAAAAGTCGCGCATTGGTGAATGCAACAGGCCCATGGGTAAAACAATTTTTAGACAGTCATATTCAAATTCGCTCACCTTATGGCATCCGATTAATCAAAGGTTCACACATCATCGTTCCTAAAATTCACGATGAACCGCAAGCGTATATTCTGCAAAATGAAGACAAACGTATTGTTTTTGTTATTCCTTATCTGGATCAATATTCAATGATAGGCACTACTGACGTTGAATATAAAGGCAACCCTAGAGAGGTCGAGATTTCAAGCGAAGAACGTCAATATTTAATCAATGTCGTTAATCAACATTTTATGCGTGAAATCAGTATTGATGACATTATTTCCGAATTTAGTGGGGTTCGACCACTGTGTGATGACGAATCAGACTCACCACAGGCTATCACTCGCGACTATACTCTCTCGCTTGATCAACAAGGAGAAGAAGCCCCCTTACTTTCCATTTTCGGAGGCAAACTCACCACCTATCGTAAGTTGGCAGAAGCAGCCATGAAACAGCTCTCTGCATTCCTACCACAAATGAAGTCAAGCTGGACAGATCAATCCGCCTTACCGGGTGGCGAAAATTACCAACTCAAGGCTTTGTTGACTCAATTCAAGCAACAAGTTCCATTTGTCAGTGATCAAACTTTAACACGCTGGCTGAAACAATATGGTTCACGTACTCAAGCGCTACTGCATGATGTCAAAACGATCGATGACTTAGGCATAGCCTTTAGTGAGACGCTTTTTCAACGAGAAATTGATTATTTGATTGAGAACGAATATGCCTATCGAGCGGAAGATATTTTTTGGCGACGGAGCAAATTAGGCATTGACCATGATGCAGACTGTATCGCACAAGTCGCTCACTATTTGGAACCCGTTGCTGAAGCGTCACATCAAACGCTCGCCGTTAGTTGATCGGCTGGTGTGTTTGTTGGTTCAAAAGCGCTCGGGAATCCATCAGATCATAAAATATGGATTCCCAATCGAGAGCGGTTCGATTTAACCTGCCACCCCTGTTAATGTTTATTACGCAACTGTTCTAACTGCTGTTTAAATAATGCAGGCATGGTATACAGCAACAATAATCGAATCGCGTGATTAACCATCACAAACGCAGGCTCTAATCCTAGTAAAAGGGCCACCGCGGTCATCGCTTCAACACTTCCGGGCACCCAAGAGAGCAGCAAAACTAACCAGCTCATTCCCAACCAGTGTGCGGCTAAAAAAGAAACACCAACCGCAACCGTTAATCCGATAAGCGTCACCATCATGCCGGCTTTTGAGTAACAAAAGGCTTCTCGTAACGTCGTTTCCGCTAAGCGTATGCCAATCAATACTCCCAGTAGCGCGGTGGCAAATAACACCAGAGAAACGGGAACCAATAATGCATCGTCAGGCATCACGCTATTCACGCTTGCTGTAATTAATAGCGAGGCAATCATATAAGGAGCTGGAATACCAAATTTAATCGAGAGTTTCCCACATAACATACTGATAGCGACCAATATCAATAATATCGTCCAGTGCTGAATCGTCATAGTGATACTATTAATTGCCGTTTCCGTCGCACTAGTGGAGATAACCCCTGCCATCAAGATCAAAATGATCAAACGAACCGAATGCGCATATACTACTTTGGATGACGGTTTACTGCCCGATTCACTGATCACCAATATGGCTGCCATTGCACCAGGCACCGCCCCCAATAGCGACTCAAAGGGATGCCACCCTTCACGTTTATAGAGCCAATAAAAACCGCCACTGGTTTGTAACATCAGGCAAATAATTAAACCAATCACCATCGGGAAACTTAAGGTTTGGGCCAGTTCCCCTATCGAAATAGTGGCTCCAACGCTGATCCCTAATACCACTTGAATAAACATCAACAAAGTTTTAGGCAACGTTAAGCTAATATTGGCTTTTTTTCGCAGAAGAACAACCAAAATTGCGGCGATAAACAGTTCGGCTAATGGCAGTGAGAAACACACGCCAATCGACATCGAAAGCAAAGCTATCATGGTAATTTTTAATAGATTAGACAAAGAATTTCTCTTGAACACAAAGAAGCCTCACTCGGCTTTAAAAGCCATACAGACAGCAATACACGTTAACAGCAAAGCTTATGCCACACTCGGATGAAAACGACTCCAGCTCACCAAAAGTAGACCCGCAAAAGCAATCCACACCAAAGTAGCAAAACTGAGAGTCCACAGGAGATTAAATTGATAACTGAAGTAATAAACGGCCAATAAATAAGCGGCATAAGGAATCAATGAATACAACCCAAAGAGCACGGTTATTCTTAGCTCTTCCATAGTACGTTCAGTACCAACAATGTAGTGAGCGATGAGGGCAAAAGTAGGAAAAAGAGGAACCAAGCCAGAAATAAAAAAACTTTTACTTTTCGAAAGCAGAGCTATCAGCAAAACAGCCAATGCACCGAGCAAACATTTGAAAAAAAGAGCCAGCATAACCATCCTTATCTTTTGCGACACTCACCGCATTTGACTATAACGCTATGTAACCAAATGTAAAGTAAGAGTTATCACTCTATGATAAACACCGATTTAACGTGAAAATAGGCCGCCATGGATCGCCGGTATTTCGTTACTCCGGATTCAACGGTTTGAGTTCAATCACATTACCTTCAGGGTCTTCAATGTAAATAGAGCGGCCAAATCCTTGTGCACCATAACGTTTGGCAAAGCCTGAATGTGGGATCTGGTGGTGATCGAGATAGTGAATAAGCGCAGCTTCAGCAAGCGGTGAAATCTGTAAACAAAGATGATCGACATTACGCCCATCTTGCTGTGGTGGTTTTCCTCCCTCCTGACCGAGCTCACTATTGACGGTCACTAAGTCAATCAAAGCACTACCGGCTCGAAGTTGTGTCAATCCAAGTTCTTCAGGTAAGACGCGTTCAATCTGACAGCCTAATACTGTGCAATAAAAATCCAGCATCTTTTCCAATTTTGTTGTTCGTAAAACTACGTGATCCAATCCATGTATTGTTAGCATGGTACTTCTCCTTATTATCATGGTACTTGCAATGCAGCATGACCAGAGTTTGGCATGACTAGAGTTTGTTGACCTTTCGAACAACACAACCTACCTCAACGCTAAATTTGCAAAGCTCTGCTGAGTTTTATTTTATCAAGTCAGCTTAGCATCAAACAATCACGGCTTTCTGTTTGCCTTATTCGATTTAATTGTGGCTAACTCTACAACTCCCTTCTTCAGTGGCATACAATAGCGATTGATTTGATATTATCCTAATCGGAGCCAAGATAAGTGAGCGCAAAATATACCCATCTAGCCTGGCAACTCAATTGTGCAAATCCAGCAGAAAAACTGGCTTTACTGATGCTCGCAGATAGTACCGATGATATGGGATACGTAACGGTGAACTTAAAGCATATGGGCCCGTTGTGCTGTATGTCTACTTTTGGATTAGCCGAATGCTTACGGGCATTATGTGAGCAAAAAAAACTAGAGAAAATCAATGTTGAATATCGCCAAGGTATGGAGCTGCATATTTTTAAAATGCGGATTGATCAAAAAGATACCGAGGTAGCCCTGACTACTCCTGCACCTGCACCTACACCTCAGGAAAGCTTTCCTAATGTACCGAAGCAAGCGTTACATTACCGTAATAACGCCTCTAATCTGATGCAAGGTAATGCGATTGCGACACATGATTTAGATGAAAATGAAATTCCAATGTGGGCTGAACGAGCTTTCAAATTTTCTGGGATTAGCAATGATCATATTCTGGTTTGGAAAAAGTTCGTTTTATGGCATAAATCAAAAGCGAGTGAGTTATTAACCATCTCTCGCCTAGAAAACAAACTTCAGTATTGGCTGACGAACGAGAAACTCAATGAAAGACAGCAAGCGAAAACCTCTGAACATTCAGGAAATCGAGAGCAAACTGCGGGAAATGGGTATAAACCGAAGCTTAGCCCATCTGAGCGCTTCCGACAGCAGCTTATCCAAAGAGGAAAAAAACCCACCTTCTGAACCAACCACCCCACAAGTGGTTGGAGATGAAGAACCCTCTGACTGGTGTCTGCATGTCTTTGGTTCTTTTCTAAGCGTTTATGAAACGCAGTGGGAATACCAGTACGGCAGCCAGCCTACCGGCAAGTTTATCGATTTTGCCGAATCAATCGATGCCAATAGCCTGAACCGAGTGCTAAAGCATTGCCATGAACGGATTCAATTGGGTAATAGCTGGCCGCCACAAATGGGCGAGCTATGGGTGCTACGCGATGCTTTAACCGCAGAAGAGCTGTTAGACAGCCGCATTCGTGTCCTTTCGCGTGAGCCTGAAAATCAAATTGAAAAGTGGTTAGTGCAAAATAAATTGTATGATTTAAAACGGGTGGCGGAAAATAAACTGGATCAACTGTTTAAAAAATATTATTTAGAGGCGAAACGGTTGGAAGAAAAGGGCAAGCTCATTACTGAGTTGCCTGATAACTTGCTGCCCGCCCACTCGATAAAAAATGTCAATGATATCAAACGAGAAGAGTACGAACTACAGCACGGAAAACAACTTAACCCACGCATACAAGCCATTTTAAATAGCAAAAAAACACCCCTTTAGGCGCAGCGCTGCGCCTACCATTTTTTAATGAAACGGCCGAACACATTCGGGTGATAATGCCAACAGTGGTCAAACATACTCATGACTTCTGGGTTGCCATAACGTGACAATGTCACCGCATGAAAGCGATTCTTGCTCGCTTTTAAGGCTTGGACTTGCTGTAAAATCGTTTCATTCTGTTTTGGTGCAATAAAGTCGGAAAGAATGATCAGGTCAGCGTTGTTATAACGTGCTTCATTCATTTGCTCAATCGATTTTGCTATAGCCAAATCTAAATCGGTTCCACCATGGAAGGTATAGCTGAGAAAATCACTCGCTTCTCTGAGCCCATCTTGACGAGTCAGCTCATAGACGATCGATTGCGTTGAAAATAACACCACATAGCAATCACGCTCTTCAGCGAGCGCAATTTGCATCAAGGCATAAGCCAGCGCTTTGGCACATTGTTCAGGAAAACCTTTCATCGAACCTGAAGCGTCAACACAAATAATAAATGGCCCTTTTTCTATCTCCGTAGGTGCATGCGCAGCAGATTGAGCATGAACTTTACGTAATGTTCGTTGCTTCCCTTGCATGCGATAATTCATTAATCGCTTATCAATCAAATGTTTATAGAAAACAACCTCCAGCTCTGGATAAACCAAAAATAAAGTTTCATTTGGAAGAAGTCGATTTAAATCATCGCTAGGATGAATTCCGACAATATCATCCGTCGCTTGATCAGACTTTTCTTCGCTCATCGTCGCTTGCTCTTCTTGAGTAGAATTAAAGTCAGGATCATCAATTTGACTGGCCATTCTGCCAAGTTGCTGGGCAATGTTTTGTAATTCTTGATGTTTTTTAAGGAATTCCGCATGACGTTTAATGATCGATAAATCCATGCGACTCAATTTGGCTGAAGCCATATCCCATAAGCGACCAACATTACCTTCACCGCCCTGATCGGTTATCTGTTGCATGTTACGTAACGTTTCAATCCGCTGATAGAGTTCAAGGTACTCCTTTTCTTTACTGCTTTCGATCTCAATCAACTGCGCTTGTTTTATGTCGTGGCATAACGCTTTATACCAACAATCACAAAAGAAATGCGCAAACATTGGGTTATTAAACGTTTTTTTATCATCAACTAACTGACGTGCTTTGGTATAAAAAGAGGAGTGCCACTCCAATTGTTGCAATAAATCCGGTAGCTGTTTCATAAAAGCGCGCTCGCTTAGCTGAACCGTTTGCTGATAAAGCGCGATTTCGGTTTGAAAATGCTCTTGCTCTCCCACTCGAGTAATACGATGTTTTACACGGTTATGCCATCTGGCCAAATGGTTTTTGACTGAGGAACGAAGCACCTCATTTTCGACCATGATAAGTTGTGAACGAGCGAGTAGATCGTTCACCGCTGTTTCGATGATACCGGATTCAGCAATGGCTAAAACGATGTTGACACTATCTGGCCCAAGCATTATTTATCCTAATCATGCAAAATACTCTGGTAAGGATTTGATACGTTGAACACGCTTGGTACACTCTTGCTGTGCGGATTCTAACTGTTGCTGTATATGGTGTAAGCTTGCTTCCATCGCGGTGGGCAATTCAGGATCGATAAAACTATGGGGAAGTGAGCCATGAAAATCAGAACGAACTTTCAATAAATGGTGCTCTGCCTGTTTCAATTGACTCAAGGATTGTTCCGTTTTTTCTAACCAGTCTTGATACATTCCTTGTTCTAAGCCCTTTTGACTGGCAAGGGCTAATCGTATCGAACGGTTGGCAATATCCTTCACCACCAAGTGATTATTTGCATCGCGTTCAAAGCATAAACGACATAAATTAGGGTTGTGATTGACGTAGCCATAAATATCGCCTTGTCCTTCTTTGATCAAGCGCTCCATATCTGCCTGTGTGACATATACCCAACGGCTATCTCCTTTTTCCCCTTCAGCAACAGACATATTACTTTGCAATAAGACCAATTTAATCAAATTTTTTGCCTGTCCAATTTGGTACGTTTTCGCTTGGCTAAAATCATACTGATAAATCTGTTTTTTTCTTAATCCATTTGAAGTTTCCAGCGATAACGTAATCGATAAATCAGCTTCGATTTCTTCTTGAACCGTGGCAATTGTAATTCGACAAGTATCACATTGCTGCTCTACTTGAGATTGATCAAAAGCTTCTCGCAGCGCAAATTCACGAATGATACGATACACCAACTCTCTTGATTCGGGACTATTCCATAGGCAATCTTGCAGTAATAACAAGTCCAGCGGGCTAATGTGGTCACGACCATTAAAAAATGCACTGGCTTTAAGTAGCTTTACTGCTTTTTTCCAGCGCCGATCTGACACATACACGTCTTCAATTGGCAAGCCGCTCTCTGCCGCTGCTTGTTCTAACATACTTTTCAATTGGTACAGTTTTTCAAAGACATCATTGGTTAACGTTAATTTATTTAATTGAGACTGCCATTGATGATATTCGGCATCGGTTATTGCTAAGCCTGCAGGTATTTGGGCTTCTTGTTCCGTTCCTACTGTCAGCATCGATTTAAAGTTTTGTTTATTCTGGATTCGATTGACAAAAATACGCACTAAAATCCGGTCATACAATGCGTCTAACCCACTCTCTTCATCTGGGAGTTCATTCGATGCAGAAATCAACACCCGCATAGGGACTCGTTCAATATCACTCCCATTTTTAAACGTTTTTTCATTAACCACGGTAAGGAGCGTATTTAAAATCGCAGGGCCTGCTTTCCAAATTTCATCGAGAAAAACCACTTGAGCAGTTGGTAGATACCCCTCTGTCAAACGCACATAGCGTCCGTTATCTTTCAGTTCTTGAATACTCAAAGGGCCAAACACTTCTTCTGGCGTTGAGAAACGAGTCATCAGGTATTCAAAATAGCTACTATTATCAAACGCTTGAATCAATCTTTTGGCAATTAAACTTTTGGCAATTCCGGGGGGGCCAAGCAAAAAGACACTTTCGCCGGTCAACGCAGCTAGCAAACAAAGTTTAATAGTACTTTCTCGTTCATAGACGCCATCTGAAAGGGCTTGAGTTAATTTATTGATTCGCTCTGCCAGTAATGCTTTTTGAGCATAAGAAGGAGAATTGATCATGAATGGCTCCGCTGAGGGGAAAATGAGTGGTTATCAATCAGTTTATACATTGGTTATAATTTTGTTACATGAACTAATTCATTTCAACGTATTTTTATAGCAGATCTCTTTCAATTGAACGCGAGTGCAATCAATGTTTTCACTAATCCATTTCATCGAATACACCATTACGACCATATTGTTGATGATAGATTGTCCCCCCATATGCTTTGCCTCTCATTTAAATATCCCTCATTTGTTAAAGTAAACCACAAAATAACGCCATCGCCGTTGGGATAGGCTCAGTAATTAGGGTAAGGTGCCCCTTTCAGATTGCAACGAAGACCGTTTCATGAGTAAAACCGTACATCAATGGAAATCAATTAGCTTAGTGGAAGAGTCGGTGACCTTACCGACCGGAAAAGTGATCACCCATACCACGATAAAGCATCCTGGCGCTGCAGTTATTTTGCCGCTTACCCGTGATAATAAAATTATTCTGATTAATCAGTTTCGACCCTCGTTAAATAAATGGTTGCTAGAACTTCCTGCCGGAACCATTGAGGAGAACGAACTCACTCTCGACTGTGCTCAACGTGAATTAGAAGAAGAAACGGGTTACAGCGCTCAAGAATGGATTCAATTGGGGCAAGTCACCCCTATGGCCGGGTTTTGTGATGAAATTCAACACTTATTCGTTGCCAAGCAACTCAAGTTGACCACTCGTTTAGTTTGCGATGATGATGAAGTGATTGAAGTATTGGCTTTATCAATGGCTGAACTTGAGCAGAAAATTATAAACGGTGAAATCAGTGATGCCAAAACCATTGCTTGCCTAAGTAAAGCAAAATTATGTGGCTATCTGCCCAAATAAACGATGTGATAAGAGGTATTTTTTATTGCTCAATCGGCACAAAACGCTGCCCATTTCTTGAAAAACAGCAACACAAGATGATGAATTGTGCAGTCAATCGCTCAAGCGAGCCGTTGTTGGTGAAAGTTGCCCCGGTATCTGGTAAAACAGCGGTGATCTTGGTTGATGAAGAAGAGTAATGAACGAAAAAAGACAAGGGCGACGCAGCGCTCAAGATGCCCATCAAACTCGATGCCATATTCTTAAAATTGCGGCCAAACTATTTTGTGAACTCGGCTATGCACGCGTTTCGTTACGTCAGATCAGTGAAAAAGCCGGGGTTTCACATAGCTTAATTCGTCATCACTTCGGCAGTAAAGAAAAAATCTGGCACAGTATCAGTGATGGTATTCATGACTACATGGAGCATTATTTACGTCGAGTCATTGATGAGATTCCCAGCACCACTCCCGCAAATGTCAAACTGTACCTTTTTACGATGCGTTTACTCGCTCATGGGTTAATCATTAAACAACCCATCCAATTGATTGCTGATGCGGTACGGCAAGAAGACGCTTTGTTTGATTACTTTATCGACACATCGGGTGAAATCGAACATATTATTGAAAGTTTCGCTGAGCAATATAATCAGCAATGTCCAGAGTATCCGATCAAAATATGGGAAGTGAAATGGCAGATGATCATGTACACCCACAGTGCCGCTAGTTTAACCCCATTTTTAAGGGAAACCTGGCGTGACGAAAATGCAGATTTAGCGCAATGCCTACTCAAGCACTGGCAACTGTTTAATGAGTTAATGATTCATAAATATCGAATTACCCCCCAATACGTTCTCAGTCCTAACAGTGTAGAAGAGTTAGTTTATGACGTAGGCTATAGCTGGGAGCAGCAATGTGCAAAAATGCAAGAAGAAAACCTGTCTGACTGATGTCCCAACCATTGCTGTTTATTTTTATCAAGGATGATCTGTTATTTTTTTCCTCGTTTAGCGTGAATTTTTAACTTAGCTTTCAGTTTACGTTTTTCCGCTGAACGACTCAAACGACGGAGGGAGGGGGCCTCTGCGGCCTCGTATTCCAATGATGGTTCAAACCCTTTTAGCCATTCTTGAGGTAGCCGTTGATCAAGTAACTGTTCAATGGCTTGTAGCATCGGTTCTTCATCTGGGCTCATAAAAGAGATGGCCATTCCGGCTTGACCCGCTCGCCCAGTTCGCCCAATACGGTGCACGTAATCCTCTGCCTTATAAGGCATATCATAATTGATGACTTGTTCTAATTGGCAAATATCAATTCCTCTTGCCGCAACATCGGTGGCAATCAATGCTCGAATTTTTCCTGCTTTAAAATCGTCAAGTGCTTTCTGACGAGCACCCTGACTTTTATCACCATTGATCGACGCGGCTTTAATACCATCGAGTTTTAATTCTTGCGCTAAGGCATCACTGCCCTGCTTGGTTTTCGTAAACACTAAGACTTGTTGCCAATTGCGTGAGCCAATCAAATAGGCTAATAACTCACGCTTACGCTTTTTATCAACGGGGTACACCATTTGTGTCACCGTTTCTGCCGTTGAGTTCTCTGGTGTGACTTGGACTTCTTTGGGATCATGTAATAAACGATAAGCTAAACTTTTGACTTTATTATCAAAGGTTGCAGAAAAGAACAGCGTTTGTCTTGCTCGATTAAGCTTTCTTAACACACGTTGAATATCAGGCATAAAGCCCATGTCGAGCATTCTGTCGGCTTCATCCAAAACCAGTGTTTGCGTCTGCCCAAGGTATACACTTTTTACATGAACATGATCAAGAAGGCGTCCCGGTGTTGCCACTAAAATATCGGCCCCGCCTTGCAAATTTTGCTTTTGCGTATTCATGCTGGTGCCGCCATAGGCTACAACAATTTTTAAATTGCTTCCCTTAGCATAAGCTTGTAGATGATCAAAAACTTGCTGGGCTAACTCTCGAGTAGGAACCAAAACTAACGCCCGAATATTCTTACTCCCTGCTATGGACGTTACTGGCTCTTGCGCTAACCGCTGTAACAAGGGTAAGCCAAATGCGGCCGTTTTCCCCGTTCCCGTCTGTGCACCTGCCAATAAATCTTTTCCCGCTAGAATATGAGGAATGGCCTGCTTTTGAATTTCAGTCGGGGTATGAATGTTTAGTGCAGCTAAACGTTCAACCAAAGTAGGAGCAATACCTAATTGCAGGAAAGTTACCGAATGTGAAGACATATTTATTTACCTAAAAACGAATAGGCGCTCTGAGGATCGCCAACCGATAATGGGAGCGGATGATAGCAAATTTGTTAAACCTTGGCTTTAGTTAACCTCGCCGGTCTATGCTCATGGTGAGAGGTATTTTTGGCTCAGACCAAAAGACAGCCTACGGCTGTTTAAATTTCTCACTCACTGGCGGCCTACCAGCAACACCAAGTTGTTTGGCTATATTCATCAATAAATGATGACAAGCTAACCATTGCAAATAGTCAATGTGTACACTTAAATTTACATTTGTGGTTTTAAATTTTTACAACCCCATTGACCCATTACTATTCTTTGTTCAAAATAGACCAAAACAAGCAAAAAGACCGGATAACATTCGTTTCATTTCAACTGTTATCCTCTTGCAACCACAACAAACGTATATTTATATTTACATTATGAAAAAATCCAAACTCTTAGGCAGCAGTTTGATTATTGCTGGAACCACGATTGGAGCCGGAATGCTGGCGCTTCCTTTAGCATCCGCAGGTATCGGTTTTTCCACTTCGTTGATCATTATGCTCACATTATGGGCTCTTATGGCTTTTACGGCTTTGTTGATGGTTGAAATTCACCAATACGCCAGTAAGGACGCCACCTTACACACGTTAGCGAAAGAAATTCTTGGCGATAAAGGTAAATGGATTGCGACTTTTGCGATGCTTTTCCTCTTTTATTCGCTATGTGCCGCTTATATCGCAGGCGGCGGAGCTCAATTTACTCATCGCTTAGCGGAGTTAACAGGAATTGACGTTTCTGGCTCGATGGGAACCTTGCTGTTTACCTTTATTGTTGCAACGGTTGTTACGATTGGTACTGCCACGGTCGATAAAGTAAATCGTGTGCTATTTGCAGGGAAAATTATTGCCATGATTATGGTGCTCACATTCCTTGCTCCCAATGTCACAGAGTCTTATTTATTAAGTATGCCGTTAGAACAAGGGTTAGTCGTTGCCTCTATTCCCGTTATTTTTACCTCTTTTGGTTTTCATGGCAGTATTCCAGCGATTGTTAATTATCTTGATGGGCATACCCCATCGCTTCGTAAAGCGATTGTTATTGGCTCAGCCATTCCTTTGATTATTTATATTCTTTGGCAACTGGCGACGCTAGGTGTTGTCAGCCAAGCTAATTTAGTGCAAAACAGTGGGCTATCGGCACTGATTCGAACACTCGCACAAACCGCTCATCAATCAGGTTTAAGTAATATGATTGGTATCTTTGCAGATTTAGCGCTGTTAACCTCTTTTCTTGGCGTCAGCTTAGGGCTGTTTGAATTTATGGGAGATACGCTACGTAAACCTGGTGCCCCGAAAAGTCGCCTTCGCGCTTCCATTGTTACCTATACACCACCTTTAGTGTTCGCACTATTTTATCCGCAAGGTTTCATTATGGCACTTGGCTACGCCGCCATTGCACTGGCTGTATTAGCCATTTTTTTACCGATTGCTATGGTAACGAAAGTCCGTCAACAAAATACCAGTGTGCACTATTACCAAGTGGTTGGAGGTAAACCTGCTTTACTCTTTACCGGTGCTGTTGGTTTCATCATTGTGACAGCACAGCTTTTGATCACGGCGGGCATTCTGCCTGCCTTAGGTTAATCATCTCTGACTTAACCAACCCAGCTGAAGTGTTGTGGCACTTCAGCTGGGTTCTTTTGTCTTATATGGGGAGTGAACTTGCCGAAAGATCTGAATGGCAATACTGCCATGGTTCCGTTTGCTGATGAAGAATACGGATTATGTGAGCACCATGAGACTGTGCACGATAAAAAATTGCATGTTTATGATGATCGTGGCGGCGAAGCCCTTCGGCAATTTCCGGACACTCATAATCCATCAAATTACCAATGTCTCAGATCGTACAGTAATACGAGTTGCTAAAAAGTGGGCAAGTGAGCGTTCAGCGGGATAAGAAGCCTAGCGTACGTTTTCGTTCTATTAAGCTTTACCCCTATATATCGATCTATCTCTCATTTTTAATACTTTCATACATATTCATTTCATCAATTTATGAGATATTACACAACTTTGCATCCCTATCAGCCGTACACTTGCTGAGCTAAAAATCAGCTGCACCGGAGAGACTATGAAAGAAGTTCAATTCAGGATGATTGACCGTGTGTTTATTAAAATGTCGATCAACGATAAAATGTGGGCCATTTTGGCGCTCTTTATTTTAACACTTACTGCCTTGGCAGGATCCCGATACTGGCAAACCGTTCAAGACTTTGAAGCGCAAGCTAAATTGGCGGTCGAGTATAAATTACAGGGTATTCTTAGCCAAAAAGAGATCAGTAGCATTCCTGGTTTAGAGACTCGCCCCACTTTATCGGATACTCAATATCAACAAGGTCAAGCCGTGGCAACTGGGCGTGCCAGTAATGGGCAAGTCTATCGTTTGACTGAAGATTTTACCCAGCAAGAGCAAGCGATGCGAACAAGAGCTTTAACGACGCTATTGCTCAGTTCTTTGTGGCTAATCCCTTTTGCAATATTTACATATTGGGTCGCAACCTTTATTGGCGGCGCACTTTGGGTGTTATACACCACAACACAAAAAATTGCTCAAGGCGATCTAACGTCTCGGCTAGGATTCCATCCTGGGCGCGATGAATTTGGTACAATTGGTTGTGCATTAGATAATGCGATGGATACTCTCACCGATCTGGTGGTGACCGTAAAAGATAACTCAACCACACTCACTGAGACTTCACGCTCTTTTGCTAGCGAGATGAAAGAGAGTGAAACACAAATTTCCCATCAGTATGCATCGCTTGATTCCGTGGCAACGGCGATGGAACAAATGACCGCCTCAGCACAAGAAGTCTCTACTATTTCGTTACAGGCCAATCAACAAGCGGTTCAAGATTCTCAGCAAGTGGCTACCAGTCAACAACGTGTCAACCAAGCGATTAATGAAATTGAACAACTATCACGCTTTATTGCTCAAACCTCTTCATCGGTGACAACATTAAATGAAAATGCGATTCAAATAAATGAAGTGATAACCACGATCAACGCCATTTCTGAACAGACTAATTTATTGGCACTCAATGCCGCCATTGAAGCTGCGCGGGCCGGTGAACAAGGTCGAGGATTCGCAGTTGTCGCGGATGAAGTTCGTACCTTGGCAAGCCGAACTCAGTCTGCAACCGTCGAAATTCAAGCCATGATTGAAAAGCTCCAAACAGAAAGTCAGCACATTGCCAAAATTACCGATCAGACGGTTAGCCAAGCCGATACCAGCAGTCAATTGGTAACGGAAATTGGTCATGATATTGAACATATCGCAGAGTCATCACGCATGATTAACGATATGAGTGTGCAAATTTCAACGTCAGCAGAAGAACAAAGTGCGGTTGCTAATGATATTGCCTCTGAGTTGAGTGATATTCGTAACCAATCCAATACCATCCGCCGCGTGGCAGAACAGTCATCTTCAGGCATTCAGGAAATTGCTCAAGCGACACAAAACTTGAGCCAAATACTCAGCCGCTATCAAACCAACTAGCGTCTGTCCCCTGAACATCAAGCGAGTAGCCAACCAATTAGCGTAGCTACTCGCCTATCTCTATATCGCGTTGGTGAGTATATCCGGCACATGACTTATGTCGGCCCGACCACTTTCGCTAATGCCGCCAGATAACCGCGTTTTTCCGCGAGCTGAATTGCTTTTTGCTCTACTTCTTGTTCTGTTAAACGCATACTCATCGGATGTTGCTGCTCAATCGAGCATGGTGCGGAATTTGCCACGAGTTGCCAGGTTGTCACAATTTTTCTCGCCGCTTCTAATGCCGAAGATCCTTTGACTATTTCTATTCGAGCATAATGGTTCGGTTCAAACGTCACGTCTGCTGCACGTAAAGATGCATCTTGTCCTGGAATCTGCTGCGCCCCAAACAATGGAGTTCCAGCCACCTCAGCAAAGGTGAACTCGGGAACGAATTGACTCATATGATCAATCGCACGACGTGTTCGCTTAGCCACTGCTTCTGCTGACCAACCTTGAGTCATTTTCTGCTGCAAATAATCGGGTAAGCGTGGTTGTGATGATTCTATACTGGAGGCAACTAATCCATCCTTAAACAAGGTAATATCTTGAGTCATACCATGCAATTGAAACACACCATCCGCGTAAGGCGTCAATTGAGCCATCCCTTGCGCAGTGCCTCTTGGCCCATGGAAAATCACTTCTGGCCATGCTTGGTAACAACGCGGCCAATGAGAAACATAAGCGGCTTTAAATTCAACCAACCGCTGACGAGGATTGGCCGTTAAATCATCGACAGTTCCAGTTTCATAACCGCAAGCATTAATCAAATAGTCACAGGTCAACGCATGTGTTTCGCCGCTACTATCTCGATAAGTAAGATGCCATTGATTATCGATGAAGGCTGAATTAATGAGCGTACTGTGGGTAAATACTTGGCAGTTATCTAAATGCTCTAGGGTTAATGTGGCACTAGCAGCAAGACGAAAAACACTCCAACCGTACTCTTGTACCGCAATAACCGGATATTTCAGTTGCGCTAAATCCGCATGTTGAGCAAATGGAATCAGCCACTCATCGAGTGTTTGAGGGCAATGAGGCTGGGTCAGTTTGGCTAACTGTGCTAATTCTTCTTGCTGGTAGAGACGATAGTAGTGCTTGGGTTGACCAAGAATTTGATTACGAGGATCCTCGGCAACTAGCTGCTGATAAGCGGTACGAATGACCTCAAGCCGTGGCAACAGATCTTGTGGGTGTCCGGGATCAGAGTGTGGAACGGCAATCACGGTCGGTCTTTTGTTTAAGGTATGAGGATAAAGCCGAATGGTTTCTATCGATTGACGCAATAGCTCGATACATTGTGTTAAAGAGATTTCTCGATACAGATTACCTCCAGCATGAAGGTGGCATATCGGCGGGCCATCCACTAAGCCCGCATTTTTTTCCAGCAAGGTAACATTCACTCCTCGTTCACCGAGATGGATGGCTGCGGTACTCCCCGCGATGCCTCCGCCAATGATCGCCACGCTAGGAACCGATTGTGTTGATTTCATTGATATCATTTTACTGCCGCTGGTGATTGACTCGTTATCTAGTGTAAAACGAGTCAAGCGTTATGAAAATCACATTTTTCACAAGGTTATTGCTAGGGTCAGTTTCATCAGCAAACAGAAACCAGCTCACTCACGGTTTATTAAATAAAACAATGGATAAATTCGCCGGAAAAGATAAAAAAACACTTGACTCATTATTGGCAAATTTTGCCTTTTTTCATCATGTGAATAATCCAATTCCGGTAAGCTTGATTGCTATTGGCTTAACAGCAAAATGTAGCGGATTCATATGCTAAGTTATCCCAAACTTTATCCACCGTTTTTGTGGATAAGTGATTAACTTACTCAATGAATCGCTAATCAAAGGCTTTGTTTATTGGTGTTAATAATTTGTTTAGCAAGCTTCCGACAACTAGGGCTAACGTAAAACATGTCAGTAATGGTAGCAATAACCACATCTCCCAATGCATTTGAGGTGGCAGGGAAAATCCCCAATGCATAATACCAGCCACGACTGCCTCAGCACTCATACTGGCGATCAACCCAGCCACCAATGCCATTACACCAAATTCTGCCCAAATCGTGCTGTTAACGCGACGACGACTGGCTCCCAGCGTCCGGTAAAGTTGTAGTTCTTGCTGCCTTTGACTCAAGCTTAGCCGTAATAAAGTAAAGATGAGCAAGAGTCCAGCAAGCATACCTAAAGCGGCTAAGATGGTCATTGCCCAAACAATTTGGGTTAACAGGATTTGTATTTTTTCCCCCATCTGGCGAATGTCCATCAAGGTGACGGTTGGAAACTGCCTTGATAAGACGGTCAGCACAGACTGATGATCGGCATTAATACGAAAGCTGACCATCCAGCTGCCAGAAAAATTTGCCATCACATCAGGAGTAAAAATAAAAAAGAAGTTGGGTTTCATCTCACGCCATTCAACTGCACGAATGGAGTTAACCACGGCTTCAACAGGCTGACTGCTGATCAAAAAGGTGAGTCTATCGCCAAGATGAATGCCAAGTTCATTAGCCAGCGCTTGTTCAACCGAGACGCCGCTTTTATGGTTCCATTGCCCAGCCACAATCGGGTTATAGCTTGGCAATGCCTCTGACCACGTTAAATTAAGTTCCCGTCGTAAAGCATTCGGCCCCTCTCCATTTTCGACACGCATTTGAGCTGGCTGACCATTGATTTCGGTGAGACGACCTCGAATAATCGGAAAAGCAGTTGAGCGTTCAATCCCCGCATTATCGAGTTCGGCTAAATAAGCGGCCTTCTCATAACCCGCAATATTGATTGCAAAGGCATTAGGGGCATTCTCTGGCAATATTCTTTGCCAGTCGGCCAGTAAATCTGTTCGAACTAACCACATCACCGCTAACAACATTAAAGAGAGAGATAATGCCCCAAACTGAAGCCCTGTCACTAAACTAGAACGACTCATTCGGCTCAAAGCTAACCTCATCGAGGTGGTAAGCGGTAATCGATGTAATGCTCGTGTGATCGCCAAGCTCACTAACGCTAAAATAACAAACAGCCCCAGTATGCCAGCAATCACCATCCATACCAATGAGTTGTGCCAGTAAACAACAATCATCGATAATACGGGGGCCAGCAGTAGTGCACTATTCCAGAGTAGACGGGGCGATGTTCTGGTGCTTTGCATCACACTGATGGCTCTGATATTTAATAGATTTCCAAGTGGTATGCCTAACGCAGGGACGGCAATTAAGCCACTAGAGAATAACGCCACTAAAATTGGCCTGGTGCCATAAGCTGGTAATGGATCAGGCAATAGACCCGCTAATGGAATCCTTAATGCGTATTCCAATATAACCCCAATCACACTGCCCGCCACGGCCGCCATGGCAAACAACAGAAGCACCTGAATAGTTAGCCAGCGTGCAATCCATTTTTTGTTTGCACCAAGGCTTTTTAGCATCGCAATGGTACGTTGTCGGCTTGCTACGTAATGCTGACACGTTAACACTAACGTTGCCGCGGCCATAATAATGACCAATGCCAAGGTCAATGATAGATATTGCTGAGTACGCTCAAACACTTCATTGGTTCGATTGGCGGTTGCTGTCTCTCGCCATTCGTCGCTAGGGGTTAATTCAACCGTGTCTTGCAGTGCCAATCGTTCATGTTCAGTCGCATTAATAAATAAGCGATACTGAACTCGACTACCCAATTGTATCGCGCCTGTTTTTTCAATATCCGTTTGATGAATCAATACCGTTGGCATTTGCTGAAATGGATTAAAGCTTAATCCGGGTTGGGTCATGATTTTCCCAGTCACGATAAAATCAGCGTCTCCAACGCTCATGGCATCCCCCACCTCTACCTCTAACTGGGAAAACAAACGCTCATCAAGCCATAGTTCATTGATGGATACATGTTGCAAGGTACGCTGCCCATCAGACAATATCAGCGAGCCACGTAAAGGGTATTGGCTATCAACCGCTTTAACCGTCACCAGTTGCATAGCATGCTCACTAAATGCCATGGTCGTGAAACGAGTCATTTGTGACGTGGCCAAACCACGTTGCTCCGTCATCTGTAATAACGTGGTCGGTATTGGATTGGCAGAAACAAAAACGCTATCAGCAGTTAAGGCTTCTTTCCCTTGCTTAACAACAACTTGTTCCATACGTTGTGCTAACGCTGTTAATGCAAAAACACAGGCAATAATCAAGGTTAAAGCTATTGAAATCGGCCATAACTGACCATGGCGAATCTCATTTAAACTCCACCGCATAAGACGCCAATTAAGCGTCAAAGAAGACAGAGGGTTCATTTTTGCTCCTCCAATAACCCTGAATGCATATAAAAACAGCGATCGCAACGCGCAGCTAACTGAGTATCATGGGTCACTAACACTAGGGTTGTTCCATGTTGTTGGTTCAGATCAAATAAAAGATCAATAATTTTGCTTGCGGTTTCTTGATCGAGATTCCCAGTTGGCTCATCTGCAAATAAGATTTGTGGCTCCACCATAAACGCTCGAGCTATCGCTACGCGTTGTTGCTCACCTCCAGAAAGCTGCGCCGGTAAGTGATGCATTCGATGCGCTAAGCCTACTGACGTGAGCAGTGCTTCTGCGCGTGGTTTATTTTCTGACTCTCCTTTTAATAAACAAGGTAAAGTCACATTTTCAAGTGCTGACAAGCTTGGAATCAGTAAGAAGCTTTGGAACACAAACCCCACTGAACGACTTCGAATTGCCGCTCGCGCTTCATCATCTAATGTAGATAGTGGATGACCAAGCAGATGAATTTCACCATGACTAGGTACATCTAACCCCGCCAGCAGTGTCATCAACGTTGACTTTCCAGCCCCAGAACTGCCTACAATAGCCACACTTTCTCCAGCATAAATCGTCAGATTAATGTCACGGAGGATTGTCAATGACTCCTGTTTGGTGGAGACTAGTTTAGATAATGATTGTACAGAGATAATAACGGAGCTTTGCATGGCGAAATGGTTTTCCTTGTTATTAATATGGTTTATTCCTGCGAGCGCTATCATGTTCGCTACCAATGTTAGTAGTAGCACACTATTAATCTTAGGTGATAGTCTAAGCGCAGGATATCAAATGCCTTTGCAACAAGCTTGGCCCAATTTATTAGGGAATAAACTTGCCCAACACTCTGCTGGCGTCACGGTGGTCAATGGCAGCATTTCCGGTGACACCACCGGAAATGGGCTAGAGCGGCTACCGGCATTATTAGAACAACATCACCCAGAATGGGTTTTGATTGCGCTAGGTGCTAATGATGGATTACGTGGTTTTCCGCCTCACATTATTGAACATAATTTACGAGCCATGATCACACAGATCCAAGCTAAGAATGCACAAGCGATTATCATGCAAATCTTGACACCTCCGAATTATGGTCGTCGCTACAGTGATGCCTTTGCAAACATTTATCCTCGCTTAAGCGAGGACTTCTCTCTCCCTTTAATCCCTTTTTTTCTCGAACAGGTGATCATAAATCCCGAATGGATGATGGCAGATGGCCTACACCCAACCTCAGATGCCCAACCTTGGATAGCAAACTACATGACAGAGCAGCTCACTCCTTGGCTCTATGTTGAGTCATCCCAATGACAGAACCATGCTTCACAAGCATCTAATGATGGTTAAAAGTCTCTTTTTTAATGGTCTAGCTCAATAAACTTTACCTAGCTTTACGTTATGTTGAAGCCTCCCCAAGTAGCAATAGGTAATTTTTTATGCGCATAGAGCCGATTATCCAAGGTGTGGTTGCTCGCACCGCCCACCCTTTGGGATGCAAACAAGCTGTACTCGAACAAATTCGTTACGTCAAATCAGCAAAGGCTATTTCTCACGGGCCGAAACGAGTTTTAATCCTTGGGTCTTCCTCGGGGTTTGGGCTGGCTGCGCGAATTGCGCTTACTTTTGGGGGATCTGATGCAGATACGATAGGCGTTTCCTTTGAGCGAGCCCCCTCTGAAAATCGTATCGGCAGCGCGGGTTTCTACAATAATATTTTTTTTAAGCAGCAAGCAGAAAAAGCCGGACGCACTGCTATCAATATTAATGGCGATGTATTTTCAAAAGAAATCAAAGGACAAGTTATTGAAGCCATTGAAACTTATTTTGAAGGTGAAGTTGATTTAATCATCTACAGTATCGCTAGTGGTAAGCGTCCCAAGCCTGAATCGGATCAGTTTTGGCACTCCGTCATTAAACCCATCGGAGAGTCCGTCTCTGGTGCGACCATTTTGCTAGAAAATGATACGTGGCTAGAAACAACCCTTCCGCCCGCCACAGAAGAAGAAATTGATCATACCTTAAAGGTGATGGGTGGCGAAGATTGGGAAAGCTGGATCGACACATTAATTAATAATGACTCACTCGCCCAAGGTTGTAAAACCATCGCTTTTTCTTATGTTGGCCCCAAAATGACTCACCCTATTTACCTAGATGGAACATTAGGCAGAGCCAAAATCGACCTTCACCAAACCAGCCATTCATTGAATTTAAAACTAGCAAACTTTGACGGTAACGCTTATGCGACTGTATGCAAGGCCTTAGTCACCAAAGCCAGTGTTTTTATTCCGGCGTTTACCCCTTATCTGCTAGCGCTTTATCGGGTGATGAAAGAGAAAGGAACTCATGAAGGCTGTATTGAACAAATGCAACGACTCTTTAGTGATAAATTGTATGCCAACGTTCCAGTACCAGTAGATAGTGAAAGGCTATTACGTATGGATGACTGGGAATTAAACCCAGAGACTCAAACCCGTGTTCAAGAGATCGTACAACACATGACGGCAAATAATTTTGCACAAATTGGCGATTATGATGGATTTAAACAAGATTTCTTGCGACTCAATGGGTTTGGCATGCAAGAAGTAGACTACCAAACCGAGGTTGATTTATCCTCATTTATTCCATCACGCTAGTCTGAATTTGGTTGTTGCTGTTATTCGCCTGCGCTACAACAGAAAATTGAGGGATATGGATGAAAGTCATCGTTGGCTTTCATCATTGCCATAAGCATTAGATAAAAAATATTGATACCGTGCGTTCAGCATTAATCAATTATCAGCCACAAACGAGATAAATCTTTTCCTAACCGGTGGGATTATTTATCATGCTTTACTCTGTGCGGGGTGCTCCCTATAATCCCCCTCCTTTCTTGCCCTAATAAGTGATACTCGAGATGGATTTACTAATAGCGACACTGAAAAAACTCGAAAAACAGAATTACCGTCTTTATCAAAAAATCAAAGGACAGTATGATTTTACTGACTTTACTCTGTTTATCGATCACGTTCAGCCTGATCCTTATGCTTCCGCCTCCCGATTACGTGCGACGCGTGCATGGTCACTCACTGGTTTAGAGTGGGTTAAACAGCAATCGCCAGCCTATCAACAAGCGGCACGTGACTTTATCGCTCGGCGCTTTGCTGAACTGGCAAAACAAGAAAACAGCTTATCTATCGCCTTAACTGGACAAACCGTGCTCGATAGTACCGCCGTTATTTTTAATGATGAGGGTATTGAACTGCGCTTTCGTATCAACTTGCCAGCTGAAGGGCGCGATATTTTAGCTAAAAAAGCACTTAACATTTTAACCTTTCATCTGCCTAAATTTGTTCGCCGTGCTACCCTTGAGCGAGAATTAGATAAACAAGCTTTCATTCAGCATTGCCAACTGATTGAAGATCAAGACGCTATGCGTAACCAGCTCACTGAACAGGGTTTGGTGGCATTTGTTGCCAATGGCAGTATTTTACCTCGCCTCGCTGGTGATAGTGATCTTCCAATGACAGAAGCGGTTCCTTTTCAGGCCCCCTCTAGCTTACAAGTTACCTTATCAACGCCCAACCAAGGCTTAATAACCGGAATGGGGATTCCCAAAGGCATCACGTTAATTGTGGGTGGTGGGTTCCATGGTAAATCGACCTTATTAACCGCATTAGAACGTTCTATCTACAATCATATTCCCGGCGATGGTCGTGAACGTGTTGTCATGGATACTCACGCAATGAAAATTCGGGCTGAAGAAGGACGTTGTGTTCATCATCTTAACTTGTCTAATTATATCAACCACCTTCCGATGGGCAAACATACCCATGACTTCAGCACACAAGATGCTTCTGGGTCGACCTCTCAAGCCGCTTGGTTACAAGAATCAATAGAAGCAGGCGCAAAAACCTTGTTGATTGACGAAGATACCTCTGCCACTAACTTTATGATCCGTGATGAAAGAATGCAGGCCCTCGTCAGCAAAGGCGATGAACCGATCACGCCTCTCGTTGATCGTATTGGTCAATTGCGTGACACATTAGGCATTTCTACCTTGATCGTTATGGGAGGGTCTGGGGATTACCTCGATGTAGCAGATACTGTTATTCAAATGCATGACTATCAAGCGCTTGATGTGACAAAAAAAGCCAAAGTGGTTATAGAACAACACCCAACGTTACGTCGTAACGAATGTGACGCGCCACTCACGATATTAACTCCGCGCCAACTGAATCGCAGCGGACTACAAAAGTTATTGGCTGAGGGTAAATTCCGCGTTTCTGCAAAAGGAAAAGGCTCACTCCGTTTTGGCAAAGAGTTGACTGATATTTCTGCACTCGAGCAATTGGAATCCACCTCTGAAATTAATGCCATTGGCTGGTTATGGTTTCAGTTGGCTCAACAGCCAGGATGGTCAACTAACCCGGCATTGGAGATGGAAAAGCTACTTGATGGGCAGTGGTATGCAAACATGCCAAATCAAGGCGATCTCGCTAAGCCGCGTATTCTTGATGCAATGGCCGCTTTAAACCGTTTACGCAAAGCCCAATTTAAGGGCTAAAACATCCGCTCTTTATTGCATCGATCTTTATTGCTTTATTCTGCCAAGCTCTACTCTGAATAAGGCAATAAGACCATAAAGATGCGTGACGGCTCAATACTAAGCTTCTGGTTCTTGGCGTAAAACGTTCCATGCAGCACATAAGATTCGAAAGCGCTCTGCGTTACCGTTATCCCGATCTGGATGCCAGCGCAGTGCCAGTTTTCGCCAAGTTTTTCGAATTTCAAAAGAGGAAGCCTCTTCTGTTAATTCAAACAAACGCAATGCTTTAGCACGATCTAAGGTTTTAATACTCTCCCCGCCCACAAAACGTTGGTAGCGAGTCCAAAACTCATTCAATAAACGTCTAACTTCCCCTTCACTTGCTTCGTAGTGCTCCCAGTGGGTGTAATAGTCTCGTAGTGGATCATGATCATCAATCACGTATTGCGCATGACGAAACATCGGGCGTAAAGCAATGTCCATCGCTTCAACCTGAAGCCAACTTTTGGGGTAGAGCATCTCTTGTAACTGGTACAGAGCATTCATAATCAAAAAATTGCGCTTAAAAAGATCTTTCTCTCCAGTCGCATCCAAAACTGGCATTAACCCTTGTTCGCTTAAATGTGCCGCCAAGGTGTGCACCTTCCAGCCCGAAGGTTGGCGCTTTAGCACTTCCAAAATGGGCCATAATAATGGATTTTCCATATACGATTGAAAGGTTGTGCTCAATGCTTGTGTATGTGACATGCGATCCCCATCCTTGCCTGTATGCTATATATTCAAAGCTAAAGTAAAGGATTTGTCGAGTACCATCCTATCTAGATTGTCAGTTTTTGAACTCGGCTCTGTTTCTTAGCCGCTTATCGAATAAAACGAGGTAAAACCCTTCTTGCTGTCTAACACTTATTCGAAGTAAAATACCAATTGAACACTGTTCACAAGGAAATTACTGATGTTGATGAGGGAATACAAATCGTTATGATACTATCCAAACCCATCGCTTTATTTACTCTAGCTTATTTACCTATTTTCCTGTTTTCGGCAATAGCTCCTACTTCCCATGCGGTATGGATTGCTGAAATTTTACCAGCAATATTAATCCTATCGGCTTTATGGTGGCTCTCGTACTACCATACGTTAAGTAAAACAGCTTACTTACTTGCTTTTATCTGGTTGGCATTGCATACAATTGGTGCTAAATACACCTTTGCTGAGGTTCCTTTTGATTGGTTTAATCAGCTTGTTCATTCTTCTCGCAATCAGTTTGATCGAGTCGCACATTTTGCGATTGGTTTATATGCCTACCCCATCGCCGAATGGTTATTGCGCCGACAGTTAGCTAACCGGATGATCGCCACTTTATTTGCACTTTTTTCTGTTATGAGCGTCGCTGCAGGATATGAAATTATTGAATGGTGGTATGCAGAGCTTGCGGGTGGCGAGGAAGGTTTAGCGTTTTTAGGTTCACAAGGTGATATTTGGGATGCGCAAAAAGATATGCTTTGCGATACATTAGGTGGCATCACAGCACTGATCATCCTGAATTGGCAGTGCCACAAAAACCCACATCGATTTACCCAGTAACGGTCGATACAATGCAGATGCTACTGTTCATTGATCTGAGTATGTTGATTTAACCAAGATAAATAAGGATCAAATCCTTCGCTAATTGGAAGCTGTATAATTTCAGGAATTTGATAGCAGTGTAAACGAATGATTTCCTCCTCTAGCGCTGGATAACAGGCTATACGCGTTTTTATAATCAATAAAATTTCATCGTCACAACAAATTTCATTATTCCAGCGATAATGGCTCTGAATAGGTAAGGTCTGTATACAAGCAGATAAGTGCTTAGAGAGCAAAGATTGAACCATCAACTGAGCATTTTCTGGCCGGTTGGTGGTCGTTAATACTATACAAAAGCTTTCATTACTCATGACATCCTCAGCATTATTTGACTTAGAATAGATACTCTATCAGCTCATCCAATTGGCTTATTAATTGAACATTAGGATGATGAAAATGGTTCAATGAGCTGAGTGGCTGAAGCTGAAATGTGGCAACACCTGCACTGACTCCCGCTTTCACGCCTTTTGCTGTATCATCCACATAAACGCACTCATCAAGAGAAAACCCCATATTCATGGCGCAATAGCGAATAAGATCGGGCTCAGGTTTCCAACTGTTTGCCTCGAAAGCTGAAAAGATTTTACCATCAAAGCGCTCTGCCAATCCGGCCCGAGAGAGACAACTGACCATTTTTTCATAAGGGGCATTGGAAGCCACACAATATTCAATCTGATACTTGTCAAGCTGTTGCAATAAAAATTCACTACCAGGCATCGCTTTAAGTTGTGTCATAAAAATAGACTCAAGTTCTTGTCGGTAGCGGGATTCTAACAGATCGAGATCGGCACTCATTCCTGCTAATTCTAGTGTATCTGATAAAATATCGGCAATTTTCCCTCCAGAAAAATGCTGAGCCACATCCTGGAACGTTAATTGCGCACCTAATGCATTAAACACTTTAACTAAAGCCATGCAGCATAAACGTTCACTATCAACTAAGGTTCCTTCGCAATCAAATATCACGCAGCGAAACTTTGCTTTTTCCATATTACACCTCCTGTTACTCAAAAGTGTATACGGATAGATGCATAACAAAATGATACAGTTAACAGAATCAAGTAAGATGACCCAACCGATGCTTATATCTTCAAGCTATGTCACTCTTCTTGCCCGCTCGTTGGCAACTCTGATTCAATATATAGACGGCCACTAAATGGACGACCTTCGAGCCATTTTTCGAACACGGCACAAGCAAAATCATTCGGTGTTCCCAAAACCTTCTGATTATGAATGACGATATCGGAGATCAATACACTTTGTTCGCATTCGGTTAATAAGGCAGCCGCTACTGGTTGTGTATCCACAAATCCTAAAAATAGAGAACAAGGTGACGAATAAATGATTTGCGTAAAAAATTCCACCAGCAATGCCCGTTGCTCTTCTTGTGGACAACGTGATGCCTGAAGTAATGCAAACATAATCGTCAAGCGATGAAAATCAACTAAATAAATATTATTTAGATGAATACCATGCTGAGTATTGAATGCCAGTGGAGTAACCTGCTGCTGTCTATTGAGCAATAGATAAAGATCTCGTCCTTGAATACTCTCTGGGGTTGGATATAACACATTGACATGCTGACAAAGCCAGTTGTTTTTTTTATCCACAATGGCTTGCATAGCAAGATCGACAAAAACGTGGGTCATAAGGTGATACTTCTTATTATGAAAGCGAGACATCGATAATGAGCCCTTCACTATCAACATCAACCGCGGTATTGTGGCTATATTAGCATAATTCTCCCCTACCTTTCTTGTTCATTACTGCTATCATCACTCCATTCGAAGAACAGCCTCTTAGCGAGTATCAATATGAAAAAAATAGCATTAACCCTTGGCTTATCTGTATTACTTGTAGGATGTGATAATAACGAAGTGGGCGATGTGTCGCTTGGTTTATTCACAATGAAAGATATTAAAATTGCATCGTTAGATGATCCAATTGTGACTGGGGTTACCTGCCATATTGCCTCGATTGAAGCTAACTTAAGCCTTGCAGACCCGAGTGACAGTTCTATCTCATGTCGTCAAACCGGCGAAATCACGCCTGAGATGATCGCCAAAATTGATAAAAGTAAATCCGGTGACGTGGTCTTTAAGCAATCCAAAAGCATTTTCTTTAAATCAATGAAAGTCCGCCGTATCTATGACTCAGAAAATCAAACGCTGCTTTATCTATCCTATTCAACCAAAGAAACATCAGGGAGCTTCAAGCATAGTTTATCAACCGTGCCACTCTGGGGAACACAAGCTTATCGCAATGAAACCACTGTACCTCAAAGCTAAAGTAACGCATGCCATAAACGAGGATATTGTTTAAAATTGATTCGTTGAGCCTAATTTTACTTGGCGTTATAGTAGGTTACCTACAATGGTCAAACCCCTCGGTGTATTAATATGTTGTTAACAGAAGGCTCTTCAACCAAAAACCAGCACACCTTTCTTAAGTATCAACAACATCGTCTAATTCATATTTTTGACCTATTCAGTGAAGGAGTTTTTCACATGGGGGTTGATGGAAGCATGACCGTTTATAACCCCCAATTTTATGACCAATTTGGGTTTTATCATTCCACAATTTCTTATCAGGATTGGCTATCCATCGTTCATCCAATTGACCGAACAAAACTTGAACAACGCGTAAAGCAGCATTTAGAACAAGAATCACGAGTTACCACAGAGTATCGAGTCAAGCGAAAAAATGGCCAATATTGCTGGATTCTCGGTACTGCAGTCACCAAGACCGATCAAGGGGAGCGATTTATGGTCGGTAGCCACCGTGATATTTCTGATCAAAAAAAGCTGAACTCTTTTTTACATCAAGCCGCCTTTTATGATTCAGCATCTGGAATGGCCAACACAACCAAACTACTGCGTGATATTAATGACATTAAATGCCATGCCACCTCACCTCAAGCAACCTTGATTTATATTCAAGTTGAAGATATCAAATCCTACCTTAACCACTATGGTTCCGATGTTATCCAACATATACTTCACCATATGAATCGAGCGCTCAGCACGTTAATGCATTACGACGCGACTCTTTATCGAGTGCGCACTGATGATTTTGCTATTTTGCTCCGCTCATCAAAGAATCAAACCCAGCTTCAAGCGCTATGCCATACCATTCTTGAACGCTATGCTCAGTCTGCTCAAGAACAAGGGCACCTTTTGGGAGATAAAATGAATATTGGGGTTTATCCCAATTTCTCTCTTGAACACGATGCCGCACAAATTCTTAATATTGCCTCTCGAACCTGCCAATATGCGGAAGAAAAGAGTGATTCTCGAATTGAAATTTATAGCGGTCAAACGCAACAAGCCGTTGATCGATTTTTTTATATTGAGCGAGGGCTAAAAGAAGCATTATTCCAACATTCGCTTTCGGTGAAATTTCAACCGATCATTGAGGCCAAGACCGGCAAGGTAGCCAGCTTTGAAGCGTTAGTTCGCTGGCGTTCTCCGGCGTTCGGTGAAATTTATCCTGATGAGTTTATCCCTTTAGCTGAAAAAAAAGGGTTGATTACCGAGTTAGGTTACCAAGTGTTTGAACAAGCTTGTCGATTTATCAGCCAGTATCATGCTGTCCATGGCGTCAGCACTCGGATCAATATTAACGTCTCTGTTTTACAGTTATTAAACAGTAACTTCCCTGTCAATATCAAAATGATGGCTGATGCGGCCGGTGTTGCTCCGTCGTTAATTGTGTTAGAACTGACCGAAACTGTCATTTTAGATGGTAATCGTCATGCAATCCGCCAGTTAAACACACTGAATGAGATGGGATTTCAACTCTCATTAGACGATTTTGGTGCTGGTTTAAGTTCAATCTATAGCTTTTTCGATTTGCCACTCGACCAAATTAAAATTGATCGTACGATGGCTTTAAAAACGCTGATCAATCCAGTCTCAGAACAGTACCTTAGTTTTATTATCCAATTGTGCCATTCCAAAGGCATGGCTGTCGTGATTGAAGGGATAGAAAACGCAAACATGCAGCAAGCATTCGAAACGATGGGAGTTGATTACCTGCAAGGCTATTGGTTTGCTAAACCTTTATCGTTTGTCACAGCAAGCCGTTATACCTTGCTTGGTATCCTTAACCGCGAAAATAACGCTGTGGTATAAAAGGCATTTTAACCACCCGCATCGCGATCCGCTTTCCACGAACCTCTGCAAAAATCGTTTGATCAATAACGGCCCAATCGCTGCGTACATAAGCCATGGCAATCGGTTTTTCTGCACTCGGCCCAACCGTTCCGCTGGTAACGACACCAATTTTATTTCCTTTTTCGTCAAATAATTCCGTGCCTTCTCGAACGGGGACTTTCGTTACTCCCACTAATCCGACCCGTTTACGAGTCACCCTTTGGCTTTCAATTTGATGCAAAATCACCTCTGCGCCAGGGAAACCACCTTCCCTTGCTCCACCATGACGGCGTGCTGGAGAAATCGCCCACATTAAACCGGCTTCAACCGGGGTGGTCGTTTGATCCAAATCATGCCCGTATAAACACAATCCACACTCGAGACGAAGTGAGTCTCGAGCGCCAAGCCCTATCCATTCAACCTCATCGGCATTCATTAATGTTGAGGCAAAGGTAACCGCTTGTTCAGCAGGTAAAGAAATTTCAAAGCCGTCTTCTCCGGTATAACCACTACGGCTAACAATGCAATCAATGCCGTTGATTTCCATTTGCTGAATATCCATAAAATGTAATTCATGTACTTTAGGTTGCCAACGAGCCAATACATTTGCCGCAGCCGGGCCTTGCAGTGCCAATAATGCACGATCATCGACGACATCAACGATGACATCACTGGGTAAATGAGTGCGTATATGATCAATGTCTTGTTGTTTGCAGGCAGCATTAACCACTAAAAACAGATGATCACCTAAGTTGGCAATCATAAAGTCATCTAAAACGCCTCCTTGTTCATTGGTGAATAAAGCATAACGCTGCTTGCCGATGGAGAGATCTATCACATCAACCGGAACTAATGCTTCTAACGCTTTTGCAGCATTTGAGCCAGATAGGCGTAATTGCCCCATGTGAGAAACATCAAATAATCCAGCCGCTTGTCGTGTATGTAAATGCTCTTTCTTAACGCCTAAAGCATACTGAACGGGCATAGCGTAACCGGCAAAAGGAACCATTTTAGCGCCCATTGCTAAATGCATAGCGTGTAAAGGAGTCACGCAAAGATCGTGAAAAGTCTGTAGAGCCATTGCTATCTCCATGACGTTTAATTCAAAAACCAACGCGCAAAAAGCGCGATCAAGTCAACATTTTCAATCATAAATAGAATGCGCTGATTGTTCATGGCCAACAACCTTTACTCATAAATATGCATTACATTTAACACCAAGATCACATTTAACTGAATTCACTGAACTAAGAAGCCTTATTTTTCAATCGATAACCAACTTAAACACCATAAAATATTTATGATTAGACACTCAACACATTTTACTCACCCGTTGATAACAACATCAAACAAAACAACATTAAACAAGGGAACTGGTTGTACATGGGGCATCCGGAATTCAAATAACGCCTTGTTATGTCGTTAAAATGTGCTTTCTGTAACAAAAAACAGCCTGAGATTTCTTATAAAAAATTTTTAAATTGAACGCCTATTTGTGAAATAGTATGTTATTAATTTGTTAGTAGATAAAGTTCCTATCGATTCGGTGATCGATAGCGCAAAAGTTCTCACCTAGCTGTTGCAAACTTGGGGTTGGTTTAACAGCCAATCACGCAAGAAAATAGAGAACGTTATGACTCTCTATCCGTTGAGTATTTAACCGTATACAGGAGACAACACAAATGGATAAAACGCTTAAATTTACCGATAGCCACGAGTGGGTTCGTGATAACGGTGATGGGACAGTAACGGTCGGTATTTCTGAACATGCGCAAGAGATGCTCGGTGATGTAGTTTTTGTTGAATTACCTGACATAGACAGTGAATGTGATGCAGGTGATGGCTTTTCTTTAGTTGAATCAGTCAAAGCCGCTTCCGATATATACGCTCCGGTCTCTGGTATCGTTATTGAAGTCAATGATGAACTTTCTGATAGCCCGGAGCTCATCAATGAATCTCCTTATGATACAGGCTGGATTGCTAAAATTAAGCTATCAGACCCCGCAGAACTCGACGATCTTAAAGATGCGGATCAATATCTCCTCACCATCGAAGAAGAATAAAGAAGAATAATTAACTTATGATAGATCAACGATAAAGCGACCTTTGTCCATGGGTGGCTTTGTTGATTGTGGACTTGAGGTATCGGCGCTGATTCAACGAACTTCACTTGTTGCGATTTTAAAAGGTAAAGAAAAATGACCACACTGCTTGACAGCTTACAACCCAAGAATGAATTCATCGCTCGTCATAACGGGCCGAATACAGCAGAACAAGCCAGCATGCTCGATGTGGTTCAAGCGAAAAACCTTGAAGAATTAATAGCGCAAACCATTCCTAAAAATATTCGCTTAACGGCACCACTCACACTTTCAGAGCCAGAAAGTGAAGCAGAAATGCTCGCCCATCTCCAACGTTTTGCTCAACAAAACCAGCTTAAGCGAACTTTTATTGGTCAAGGGTATTACAATACCTTCACACCCAGTGTCATTTTACGCAATGTTTTGGAAAATCCTGGCTGGTATACCGCTTACACCCCCTATCAACCAGAAATATCTCAGGGTCGATTAGCCTCGCTGCTTAACTTCCAACAAATGATCATTGATTTAACAGGGATGGAGATTGCTAATGCTTCGTTACTCGATGAAGCAACAGCAGCAGCAGAGGCGATGACGCTTTGTCACCGAGCTGGGAAAAGTAAACACAACACTTTTTTTGTCGCCGATGATGTCCATCCTCAAACCATTGAGGTAGTAAAAACACGAGCCGCTTTTCTTGGATTTCATGTGCAAATCGGCCCGCTTGATAGCTTGACCCAGCAACCAGCTTTTGCCGCTCTGTTACAAAACCCCAGCACGACAGGAGAAGTGCGTGATTTAACTGCAATTATCAACAAAGCCCACGCTCAAAATACCCTAGTCACCGTCGTCACCGATTTACTTGCTTGCACCGTGATTAAACCGGCCGGAGAAATGGGGGCTGATGTGGTAATTGGCTCCGCGCAACGATTCGGTGTCCCCATCGGTTATGGCGGCCCTCATGCAGCTTTTATGGCTACACGTGAAACCTATAAACGTACCATGCCTGGGCGAGTAATTGGAGTCTCTATTGATAGCAAAGGCAATCAAGCACTGCGCATGGCGATGCAAACCCGAGAGCAACATATTCGACGAGAAAAAGCCACCTCCAACATTTGTACCGCACAAGCTCTATTAGCCAATATGGCTGGGTTATATGCGGTCTATCATGGTCCAGATGGGCTTAAAAAAATTGCTCGTCGAACTCATCATTATACTGCCATCCTTGCGGCAGGACTGACAAAAGCCGGATACGAATTGGCTCAGCATACTTTTTTTGACACCTTGACGCTCCAGACCGGCGATGCAACAGAAAAATACTACCAATTAGCTTTGGAGGCCAATATCAATTTGCGAAAATGGCCGCATCAGTTAGGGATCAGTTTTGATGAAACAACGACCTTAGCCGACATTAAAACCTTATTTGCTCTTTTTGAGGTCGAAGCATCGATTGATGACCTATCGACTAAAATTGCCGAAAATGAATTCGCCGCCATTCCTCACTCATGTCAGAGACGATCCAACTATCTCATGCATCCAGTATTTAATACCTACCATACTGAAACGCAGATGATGCGCTATCTAAAACAATTAGAAAACAAAGATTTTTCTTTGACACATGGCATGATTCCACTGGGTAGCTGCACCATGAAATTAAACGCGGCAGCAGAAATGATCCCTATCTCTTGGCCCGAATTCGCGTCGTTACATCCATTTGCACCTAAAGAACAAGCTGCTGGATATGCTGCGTTAGCTGATGACCTAAAACATAAATTGTGTGAAATCACCGGTTATGATGCCTTTTCTTTACAGCCCAATTCAGGCGCATCGGGTGAATATACGGGGCTAATTGCGATCCAACGTTATCATCAAAGCCGTGGCGAGGGACATCGCAATGTTTGTTTAATTCCCAGTTCAGCTCACGGTACAAACCCTGCGACAGCATCCATGCTATCTATGAAGGTTGTTGTCGTGCGCTGTGACCGTCTTGGTAACATTGATCTGAGCGATCTTTCAGAAAAGATTAACATATACCGCGACCACCTTTCTGCCATTATGATTACTTACCCGTCTACACATGGCGTCTATGAAGAACAGGTCCGCCAAGTCTGTGAACAGGTTCATGCTGCCGGTGGGCAAGTCTATCTGGATGGGGCGAATATGAATGCGCAAGTTGGCTTAACGTCGCCGGGTTTTATTGGCTCTGATGTTTCTCATCTGAACTTGCACAAAACGTTCTGCATTCCTCATGGCGGTGGCGGCCCCGGTGTTGGACCGATTGGGGTAAAATCCCACTTAGCGCCTTTCCTTCCGGGTCATATTCAACAAGGCGGGGATGGCGAGCATTTTTCAGTATCGGCTGCACATTTAGGCAGTGCCTCCCTGCTCCCTATCTCTTGGGCTTATATTACCATGATGGGAGCACAAGGCCTTGAACAAGCGACTCGATTGGCGATATTGAATGCAAATTACATCATGGAACGTTTACGTCCTTATTACCTTATTCTTTATCGAGGGGTACATGGACGAGTCGCTCATGAATGTATTATTGATATCCGCCCCATTAAAGAGCAAACTGGGATTAGCGAGGAAGATATTGCGAAACGCCTGATGGACTACGGATTTCACGCACCAACGATGTCTTTTCCCGTCGCAGGCACTCTCATGGTTGAACCAACAGAATCAGAAAGTCTTGCCGAACTGGACCGCTTTTGTGAGGCGATGATAGCGATTCGCGAAGAAATTAAGCAGATCGAACTCGGCCATTGGTCGATCACAGATAATCCATTGGTCAATGCCCCACACACATTGATTGATTTAGCACAAGACAAATGGTCACATCCTTACTCAAGAACACAAGCGTGTTTTCCATCTTCCCATGTTAAAGCCAACAAATATTGGCCAACCGTTAACCGGGTTGATAATGTCTATGGTGACCGTAACCTTATCTGTTCTTGCCCTGATGTTGAACACTATTTAAAGTAATAAAGCAGAAACTTAAAGTAAAAAGCAGAACGTGCCAAATAACATTTACTGGGATTGTCTTGGTTTCTGAACCATTAGCTGCGACAATGGTATGTCAATCCATACAAGATCAATTATCATGAAACTGTTAGTTAGAAACCTTGCTCGTACCACGACTGAGCATGAGTTAAGAGTACTCTTCACCGATTTTGGACAAGTGACCGAGTGTACTTTAGTCCTTGACCAAGAAACTGGTCTATCAAAAGGTTTTGCCTTTGTAACGATGCCAAATGATGATGAAGCAAAATCAGCCATCAGCGCACTTAACTTAACGTTATTCGCTAAAAGTAAAATTCGGGTAAAAAAAGCGGATTAACAATTGAGCAGGACGAGAAGATCTCGTCCTGTAACATTCACTGTCTATTGCTACTTCTAATGCGTACCATATTTCGCTCTCATCCATAATCATTGAGATGTATAAATTCAAATAATAAAAAAATAGTGCTAGCTATTTAAATTACTCCGTGTATAGTATCACTCGGCTCTTAAAGAAGAGTTGTTAATGTAAATTCAGTGTAAGTTTAGTGTTATACAAGTCGCGAAACCTTTCGTTATACCTGTGTCAACTGCACCTAGATCGACCATTCAATAGCTTGTCTCAGCCAAAAACTAATTCAATTAACACTTAAGATATATAGAGGTGACTATGTCTGGTAATACGACTGGTACAGTAAAATGGTTCAACGAAACTAAAGGTTTTGGTTTTATTTCTCAAGATAACGGCGGTAAAGATGTATTCGTACACTTTAATTCTATCGTTTCTGATGGCTTCAAAACTTTAGCTGAAGGCCAAAAAGTGAGCTTCAACGTTGAAGAAGGCAAAAAGGGCCCACAAGCGACTCAAGTAACCGCTCTGTAAGTCTATATTGCTATTATAATTGCAAAACGCAGTGCCTCGGCACTGCGTTTTATTTGGTTCAACAAAACGTTAAGACGCAAATTTCATTCCAATAATACCTAGCACAATCAATCCTAAGCTTGCAATTTTTACCATGCTAACGGGCTCTCCCCAAAAGACCAGACCTACGATAGCCGTTCCTACAACACCGATACCAACCCACACACTGTAGGCTACCCCTAACGGTAAGGTTTTTAATGATAAACCCAACAAAACAAAACTTAACACTAAACAAGCCAAAGTAAGTATTGAAGCGACAGGCTTACTAAACCCTTCGGTATATTTAAGGCCTGCAGCCCAAGCCACTTCACTCAAACCTGCAATAAAAAGTATCAACCAAGCCATAATTCGACCTCTGTTATCAATAGGGCCGTCCCTTGAATGACAATAGAGCGGTAAGGTCGTCCTTACTTCTAAATAAATCGATAAAACATCAAAAAGTCTGTATCCGCGCCAAATAGCATAATTAAACGTTTTTATCGATAAGTCGTATCTTACACACTAAAAAATCCCCTATCTAGCCCGTCCTCTACTCACTCCGTGCAAAGTAGTAAGCTAATTAGCGTTGTATCCAAGGTATCCGGTAAAGCAGTAGCGCGGCAAGTAATAAACTGCATCCAACAATTTTATTAAACGGCAGGCTTTCATGATAAAACCAAACGCTGAGTAATAAGGTCCACACGGGCTCTAACAGCATCAACAACGCTGCATTCGCGGGATGTGCTTTTTTTTGTCCGATTGTCTGCATTAAATAACGTAAACTGGTCGCTAACAACACGCTTAGTGTAAACCATTTCCAAGTTCCTAAGCTTATCGTCTGCGGCCAAGCTTCCAAGAAAAACGATAATAATAAACCCACCATACCGGCAGTAAACAACTGTAATGTGGTCAATAGCATGGGAGGTAACTTCGCTGAGCATTGGCTATTAAAATTAAAATGCAAAGCCAAGCCAAATGCAGCGATAAGAAACCATAGTTGGTTAGGTGCTATGTGCCATGCGCCGTTCCAAGAAAGCAAAAAAAGTCCAAGTACAGCAACCGGTAATGAAAGCCAAAACGCTCGGTTTGGTTTAAGGCCAAACAAAGGCCATGCTAGGAGTGGTACAAATAACATGGATAAGCTCATAATAAATGCGCCTTCACCCAGTGTGGGACTGATTGAAATCGCATATATCCAGCAAAAAATTGAGCCGCCCAAAAACAGCCCCACCCCCATTGCTTTAAAACAATCCTGACGGGTTGCCTGTTTAAATGCAGAAAAGCAAAAAGGGGCTAAAATACACGCCGCGGTCACAAAGCGTAATCCAATAAAGCCAAATGGCGGTAAACCTTCGATTGCCTGCTTGGAAAACACCCACCCAGCAGCAGCAAGCATGGTTGTGATGATCAAAATCAGTTCAGAGCGGAAGTTAGCAAACATAATTTAGGGTCTGAGCCTTTCGGAGTGAAAGAAATCGATTGTGCGATATTTTAACGTTCCTCTCAAGCCAATTAAATAACTCACAACCGCATAACACATTACGTCCATCTAAAAAAACAACCAAAATAAGAATATAAAACCAACAACAAACCATAAAAACAAGACAAAAAACTATGAAAAAGACATTAACCCGGTTTCATTGAATTTAAAATCAGCAATAAAACAGTGTATTTAACTACCAAGCCAAAATGACCATATTATCTATTTATGGTAACGTAATTAGAATTAAGATTTGAATATGGTTTTACATTCAGTGAAAGAATCTGCCAAAACTCTAAATTTCAGCACTACAAATAATAATCCCGAATGGAATACACACGATACGTATTGGTTACTGAGCCTATTTGGTACCGCTGTCGGCGCTGGAATTTTATTCTTACCGATCAATTTAGGATTGGGAGGATTTTGGCCTTTAGTGATCTTAGCCTTGCTCGCTTACCCTATGACTTATTTGTCTCATCGTGGCTTAGCTCGCTTTGTACTTTCTTCCCAACAAAATCAGGGAGATTTTACTGATGTAATTCAAGAACATTTTGGCGTGAAAGTTGGTCGTACTATTTCTTGGCTCTATTTTTTATCTATTTTTCCTATTTTACTAATTTATGGGGTTGGCTTAACGAATACCGTTGAGAGCTTTCTTGTTCACCAAGCAGCCGTCACTCCGCCACCTCGAGCATTACTTTCCGGCTTTCTAGTGTTGATCCTCTTTTCAATTATGTTAGGTGGAGAAAAAGTGATGCTACGTGCGTTTGCTGTGATGGTTTACCCCTTAGCCGCAATATTACTCACGTTATCACTGTATCTCATACCACGTTGGAATATGCCTTCACTCACGCTTCCTAATCTCACTGAATTTACCCAAACTTTATGGTTAGCAATTCCTGTGGTGATTTTTTCCTTTAGCCATGCAGCAGCCATATCAAGTTTTGCTCATATCCAGCGTCGCCATTATCAACAAAACGCATTACCCAAATCAGAGCAAATCCTCAAACGTACCAGTTTATTACTGATTGCTTTTGTCTTAGTGTTTGTATTCTCTTGTATTTTAACCCTTTCACCCGATCAATTGTTAGAAGCTAAAAAACAAAACCTCTCTATACTTTCCTACCTTGCTAACGTAACGCATAACCCACTGATTGGAGCATTTGGGCCATTTATTGCTTTTATTGCCATTACGTCTTCCTTCTTAGGACATTTTCTTGGTGCAAGAGAAAGCCTCAATGGACTCATAACCAAACATACCCGTCTTTCTTATTCGATTGCCGATAAGGTCGGTATTATTTTTCTCTTTCTCACCATTTGGATAACCGCCATTCTGAATCCGAGCATTTTGGGCATGATGGAAGCATTATCTGGCCCAGTCATTGCTATTATTCTCTTTATTATGCCAATGGTTGCTGTGTACAAAGTGCCATTTTTACAGGCTTATAAAAAAAGCTTCAGTACTTATTTTATTTTTGTCAGTGGCGTATTGGCCGTTTCCGCCCTGCTCTTTCGATGGCTCAATTAATTTCCCCACACTAAAGAACAGATTTATCAATGAAAATAGAAGGAAAGATAAGTTATTTGAATTGGATTAGAAAATATATGGCATAGACTGTGTTGACTAAGAATTAACCAAGTTCTACCTTATTATGTAGTCTTGATCACATTCGGAGGTCCACCAATGAAACGCACCAGCCCAAGTTATCGTCTTCAAATGATAAAAGAAGTCGCTAATCGTCATCAATCAACTACCACTGATCCAATGGCCGACTATATTCAAACCCTTCTTAATAAAAAAAATGCCCATCCAACCCAAAAGCCAGAAAAAAAACGGATTTTTTCTGGTCTTCATTTTGACGAACATGCAGGCGGTTGGGTCAGTGACCGTTGGGTAACGAAATAGTTGCTATCTAGCGGTTTATGAGCATGAATGTCATAGCGTTTAATGACTCATTCAAAACAATTCATGCTGTGGGTTATCCATTTCAACCTGAAGTGAATGTTTAACATCACTGGCACGTTTTTTCCGCTGATAACGCTGACGACAAAGATGGATAATGTGTAGTTGTTGAGCTGGGGTCATCTCTAACCAAGTAAAGCGTTCTTCTCTCTTACGCATACACCCTTGACAATATCCCTTATCATCAACAACACATACGCCAATACACGGACTAGGAATTTGGAAAAACTCTAATTGCTCCATAGAGGCTCCTTTATCATTTCCTATTGACCAACCAATGACTTTATTTTGACAGAAACCACGTTTGATTAACTATACTAACCAAGTTTTTCATATTGGGAGTGTTGATAAATGAAGCTTAGCGCAAAAACTTTATTGGTTGCAATGGCTCTGCCTGTTTTGGTTACTGCGTGCGTAAGTAATGTTGACCAAGCACAAATAACCGTAGATGATCTACAGCATCATAATTGGCAACTAACCCATATTGATGGCCAGCAGTGGGTTAAGAATGAGCATAATGAGATACCACGTCTTGAAATTGGCGAAAACATGATGGCAAGTGGAAATGCAGGTTGCAATAATTTCTTTGGCCAAGCTGAGTTAAAAAACAATCAGTTCCGTATTGAAAAAATGGGCATGACCATGAAAATGTGTATTGGTGACGCGATGGATACGGAACAAACCGTTTCTCAATCACTCTCAGATTGGAACCATGTTACCCTTTCTGATAATACATTAATTCTAAAAAATGATGCTCATACCTTAACGTTTACTCTACGCGATTGGGTTCAATAACATAATTGGGTTCAATAGCATAAAGGATGGCAGCTCCATGCTGCCATCTTCATAAGCTCTACCTTATCGATCGCTGCATGATTCAGTTTTTAAGTATCAGATGCATCATCGATAAGATTTTTTCTCATTTTTCATCCATAATAAGTGATAAATCATTACGTTAATTAGGATAACTATGAGAAAGCTGCTTTCATTTTGCCTCGCTTGCCTGCTCTCTTTTTTTGCTCAAGCACAATCTTGGTCTGAGGTGGTTGAAGACGCAAAAGGACAAACCGTCTATTTTCATGCTTGGGGTGGAAGCCAAGAAGTCAATCAATACCTTCGCTGGGCGGCTCAACAACTCAAAACTCAATATGGGGTAAAGCTTGTCCACGTTAAAGTCACCGATATTGCAGAAACGACTAGTCGATTAATCGCAGAAAAAACCGCAGGACAAAATAAGTTAGGAAGTGTCGATTTAGTCTGGATTAATGGGGCTAATTTTAAGTCGATGAAATCTAACCACCTATTATACGGCCCTTTTGTTCAACAGCTTCCAAACTGGCAGTTGGTTGATCAGTCACTACCCGTTAATGAAGATTTTTCAGAACCGACCGAAGGTTTAGAAGCGCCATGGGGCGTTGGGCAGCTAGTTTTTATTTACGATCGTCACAGATTGAATAATCCACCACAAAGTTTTGCAGAGTTGTTAAGTTATGCACAAGCCTTCCCTTATCGCATCACTTACCCTCGCCCTCCTGAATTCCACGGTGTCAGCTTTCTAAAAGCATTACTGATTGAATTAACCCATCATGATCCATCGCTGGCTCTGCCGGTCGATGATGCTTCATTTCCTCTTATTACCGCTCCATTATGGAATTACCTAGATAAGCTTCACGCTGTCGCATGGCGAAGTGGTAAACAATTTCCCTCAGGTTCTGCAGAAATGATTCAACTCTTAGATGATAAACAGATTGATCTCGCTGTCACATTTAATCCGAATGCAGTTTATGCCGCACAGGCATCTGGAAAATTATCAAAAAACACGGCCAGTTATGCGATGGATATGGGAGCACTGACCAATATCCATTTTTTAGCGATACCTTGGAATGCCACGGCTAAACCTGGCGCACTGGTCACGATCAATTTTTTACTCAGTGCCGAAGCACAATCTCATAAAGGCGACTTAACGATCTGGGGCGATCCCAGTGTTATTCAAGCTCAGTACTTAAAGACAACACCATACAATTCAATTCGTTATCCATCTATCGCTGAGCCTCATCCCAGTTGGCAAACCACACTCGCTCAAGCGTGGCAAAAACGCTATGGCCAAGCCAAGTAGCCATTATTCATGATGTTACGATTTGGTTATTGTTCAGCGATTTTTATTTGCATTGCGCCTATTGTTCCGGGAGTTCTGGGGCTGGTGAGTTCGGCGTTTTCTTTCATTCCTGCATTAGGACTTAATCAAATCAATCTTACCGGGTTTATTGAACTAACACAGTGGGCTGGTCTTTCCCACTCATTAGGATTATCGATCAGCTCTGCATTAATAAGCACCTACCTCGCATTAGCCGTTAGCTTTGCTATTTTATCAACCTTCTGGAATCAAAAACGTTGGTACCGAATTGAAAACTTACTCTCGATTTTACTCGCGTTTCCTCATGTCGCATTCGCGATTGGTTTTGCTTTTCTGTTTTCACCCACCGGGATGGTTGCACGACTTCTGCACTTAATAACAGATGATTTAATGAGTACACAAAATAGCACATGGTTAGTGCATGATCCTCATGCATTAGGGCTAACGCTTGCGTTAACTTTTAAAGAAGTGCCGTTTTTGCTTTTCATGAGCCTACCCATTTTACAGCAACTCAACGTATCATCTTTACTTTCGACGGGAGCCTCTTTAGGCTATTCACCACCTCAAACTTGGCAAAAGCTCATCTTCCCTCTATGGCTAAGCAAAATGCGTTTTCCTCTTTTTGCGGTGATTTGCTATGGCATATCTGTCGTCGATATGAGCTTAATTTTGGGGCCTAATACGCCACCAACATTCGCCGTATTAGTATGGCAGTGGTTTTCTGATCCTGATTTACAAAGACTACCACGCGCCGCTGCCGGTGCCATGCTGTTGATGTTTACTGCGATAGCAATGCTAGGTGTCGTTACGCTAATCGAGTACTTTCTTTTAAAGCGTTACCGACGATGGATGTGGTCAGGACGGCATAAACACTGGATTGCTGGTCAACCACTACTGATTATATTAGCGAATACCTTCTTGCTAATGATTCCCATCATGCTGATCTGGAGCTTGACCCAACGCTGGCCATTCCCAGCACTCTGGCCACAGCAACTGAGTTTACAATTTTGGCAATTAGAATGGTCTACTCTAGTGCCTATCCTTTATAACAGTATTGAAATAGCTTTTATCAGTGGTAGTTTAGCGCTTGTTTTTGCGCTTATTACTCATGAATATCACTTAAAGGCCAAGTCTTCAATACCGACCTATATCTTGGTATTATCATTATTAATCCCCCCCATTTCATTATTATTTGGTTTACAAATCATCACCTTGCTCTTTTCCGCACACAGTTATCGGCTATGGGTCATCTGGGGGCATCTATTTTTTGCTTTTCCCTTTGTCTATCTTGCGTTAGCTGGGCCTTGGAAAAGCTATCCACTCAACTACAACAAAATAGCCGCAAGCTTGGGTAAAACACCTTGGCATATCTTTTGGCGCATCAAAATTCCACTTCTCATTCCTGCCATCGGTTATGCTTGGGCTGTTGGTGTGAGTGTCAGTTTGGCTCAATATTTACCAACATTAATGTTAGGTGCTGGGCGAATTACAACCATTACAACTGAAGCCGTTACGCTCTCCAGTGGTTTTGATCGCCGCGTGATAGCCATTTACGCATTATGGCAAACGCTACTACCCTTCTTCTTTTTCTTACTTGCCATTATAGTCAGCCGGGGTTATTCATACCAACGACATATAAAGCATCACAGAAGTAAAATGTTATGAGTTTTTATTTGCATGATTTATCCCTCCAACATCGTGCTGGCAGAATCCTGTTAGAATCATTTAATCTCAGCATAATCACTGGTGAAATAGTCAGCTTAATGGGGCCAAGTGGTTGTGGAAAATCGACCTTACTCAGCCTCATTGCAGGTCACATTGATCCGGCCTTCACTTTTTCAGGGGTGATCATACTTGATGGATGCCAATTAAATTCACAACCGCCTTATCAACGCAACGTTGGTCTATTATTTCAAGACGACTTACTATTTCCTCATCTACGTGTATGGGAAAATTTGGCTTTTGCACTCCCTAACACGATAAAAGGCCAACAAAGAAAAGAAATGGCATTGTATACATTAACAGACGTTTCGTTAATCTCTTTAGCCGACGCTTTCCCTCAACAGATCTCGGGCGGCCAAAAAGCGAGGATCAGTTTACTGCGTATGCTACTAGCAAAACCTAAACTCGCTTTACTTGATGAACCATTTAGCAAGCTAGATAAAGCCCTCCGCGATCAATTTCGTGACTGGGTATTCGAGCAACTGCGTCACTGGCAAATTCCAACCTTAGTGGTGACACATGATGCTGAAGATGTGCTTCATTGTGATCGCATCATTCACTGGCCAAAGGAGATAACTCATGCTTGATCGCTATACCGTTCCTGCCGTTCGGTGGCCTCTCTCTAAACTCGCACACATTCTTGACTCGGTGAATATTACTGCGAATCAAATCACCGTATTTGGTTTTCTATTGGGGAGTTTAAGCTTACCTGCATTATTATTTGAACAGTATTTGTTGGCATTATTATTAATTTTAATCAATCGTATTTGTGATGGACTAGATGGTGCCGTTGCTCGTATACAAGGCTTAACGGATGCGGGAGGATTTCTCGATATTAGCCTCGACTTCCTCTTTTATGCATTAATTCCTTTTGGATTCGTCCTCGCAAACCCAGAAGCGAATGCGGTTGCTGGAGCATTTTTGATTTTTTCATTTATTGGTACAGGCAGTAGCTTCCTTTCTTTTGCCATCATGGCTAGCAAACGAGATATTATCAACCCAAGCTACCCCCATAAATCTCTCTATTATATGGGGGGACTAACCGAAGGAACGGAAACCATCGCCTGCTTTGTACTGTTTTGCTTGTTTCCTAACAGTTTTTCTTTAATTGCCTATTTATTTGGCGCTGCTTGTTGGCTAACTACCTTGACTCGACTGTATTCGGGCTACCATACTCTGCGTCACCCCTCCAGCCATCAACAGGAGTAAAAGATCAACGAAAGACAAGGGCTTTTAATGAGGCCTCATGATCAATATCTGCAAACTCTGGCGGGTTCTCTAATCGATATTGAAAATTCAGTTGTGGCGCTTCTTGTTTCATGCCATCAATTAAAAAATCACTACTGACCATTGGTGAATTAACACATGCAAGAACTTGCCCTTGCTCCGCCAACAGCTCAGGCAAACGACGTAATATACGCTGATAATCTTTTGTTAGCGCAAAACTGCCCTTTTGAAACGAAGGTGGGTCGATAATGATCAAATCATAAGGGCCTGAATGGGTAATTTTCCGCCATGATTTAAAAATATCGTACCCCAAGAAATTGACTTGATTGAGAGAGTGCCCATTTAAGTTATGATTTTCCCGACCTTTGGCTAACGAACCTCTTGCCATATCAACATTGACAACTTTATCCGCCCCGCCAGCAATTGCCGCGACTGAAAAACCACACGTATAAGCAAAAAGATTGAGTACCGTTTTATGCTCAGATTGGGAACGCACCCACTCTCGGCCCAAACGCATATCTAAAAACAACCCCATATTTTGATTCGTGCCAACGGTTAACTGATAGGATAAACCGTTTTCTTGCACGATAGGATGGGTATTTAACTCCCCGACGATCACCTGTGAAGGGGCACCATTAGCATACCGATACTGTAATAAAATGCACTGTCCCGCTTTCGTTTGCCACAAGGTTGAATTGGCTAATGCCATTAAACCTTGTGTTAAAACTTGCAGATATTTGGGATCGACCTCTTTGTATAACGTCACGACCAATTGGCCTTGTAACCAGTCTGCGGTCAGCTGTTCCAATCCTAGCCATTTTCGACCACGACCATGAAATAAGCGACGAACTTCATTAGGCGCTTTTTCAAGCTGTTGATGTAATTCTGTAAAAAATTGGTTTAATGCTGTGATATTCATAAATTATTCATTAGAGAGTGAGGGCCAACTTAATAACCAAGGAGTCAGCCAAGTATCAATTCCTTGACTGACGGTAGGGTGATTCCATTTATCACCAAGATGAGCATTTTTTCTGGGATCACTGATAAATTCAAAACGCTGATTTTGATAAACAAAACACAAGCCGAATGCATGCAGATAACCTCTATCTGACACACTGCTTGAGTTATAAATCGGATCACCAATAATCGCTGATCCAATCGACTTTAGAGCCACTCGTATTTGGTGAGTTTTTCCCGTATGCGGCTTACATAAAAATAGTCGCTCACCGGGTTCAGCTGGCAAAGAAAAAAACTGTGTACGAGCTGGATTTTCCTGTGAAGTTAATAACTTCCAACTCGCCCGGCGTGAGCGTTGCATATCACCGCTGATCAATCCCTGTTTTTTTTTCGGTTTACGGTTACCAATTGCTAAATAAAACTTTTCAACGGCTCGCTGTGCAAAAGCAAGCGAGAGTAATCGAGCCGCCCCAGAGCTGCGAGCCAATAACAAAAGCCCTGATGTCATTTTATCAAGCCGATGAACTAAATAGAGTTGGTGATCACCGGTTTTTTTTGCAATTTCTTGCAACAACATGACTTCACCATCATCTTTATGAACTGAGACATTAGGATGCTTAATAATTACTAAAAAATCCTGATGAGTATAGAGAATGTCAAACATAGCACCGCTCTCAAATACGCCGCATTATACAGAAACCTGACGCTCCGTCGTTACTAAAGAGTGGCAAAAAACAGTAAAACCGCCCTCAAAGGCGGTTTTACTGTTTTTTACGGCAATAGTTCAAGTTACGCGAAAAAGACCATCAACATTAAAATCGGGCACACAATACGAACATACAACGGCCAGATTTTCCAAAACCAGCTATGTTCAATTTCTGGATAACCTTGTTTTAACTCCGTTAGAATCTGATTACGATTCCAGATCCACCCTACAATCAGCGTGATTAATAAAGCGATAATCGGTTGAGAATAAACCGTGGTAATTTCAATCACTAATCCAAATAGACGGGAGAAATTAAACACAACAATACTAGAAATTAATGTTACTAGCCCGCCTATCCACAACACTGCCGTTGTCCGTTTTTGTTGTAATTCTTCGATAGCACAAGCCACAGGAACCTCCAGCATCGAGATAGAAGAGGTCAATGCTGCAATAATCATTAATAAAAAGAAGACCAAACCAATTAATGCACCAACGGTTCCCATGGTTTCAAACATGGCGGGCAATACCGTAAAAACTAAGGTATCAGAATTCAGTAGTTCACCCGATGACGAGAAAATTTCAACGCCGTTATGTTTAGCAACAAACATCGCAGGTAAAACCATCAGTCCAGCAATAAATGCCACCCCAGTATCCAACAGCGCCACTTGTGCCGCTGTTTTTGGTAAGTTCGCTTCTTTTTTAAGATAAGAGCCATAGGTGGTCATGACACACACACCTAACGAAAGTGAAAAGAAAGCTTGCCCCATGGCGCTAACCACTAACTTAGGAGTGAGGTGAGAAATATCAGGAACCAAGTACATTTTCAAACCTTCCCATGCTCCATCCTGAGTAAAGATATAGACCGTTAATAAAGCAAATAAGGCAAATAACAGTGGCATTAAACGCGTTGACCACTTTTCAATACCATTAGCCACCCCATTCCGGACGACGACCATGGTCAAGATCATAAAGGCCACCATCAAAACTAAATTACGCTCGGTGGTAAAACTAATTAACCAGTGGCTCATGGTTGGCATCCCAATTAAATCAAAACCACTTCCAAACAATGAACCCACTAACCAACCCGCAACAATAGCGTAAAAACTCAAAATTAATGACACTACAATCATACCGACGATACCCAAAAGTATCGCCCCTGCTTTACCTTGTGGCCAAGCCGCTCGGAACGAACGAATAGGATTAGATTGACCATAGCGACCAATCGTCAGCTCAGCAACGAGCATAGGAAAAGCCAGTAAGAAGACCATCAGCAAGTAGACAATCAAAAATACCGCGCCACCATTACTGGCCGCTTGAGTGGGGAACCCCCATACATTGCCAAGTCCAACTGCGGAGCCCGCAGCCGCCATGATAAAACCAAATCGTGAAGAGAATTGGCCTCGAGAACTACTCGCCATTATCTTTATACCACTAGATTGTATTGATACTTACGATGCCAACTTAAGTGTACACATATGTGTACAGCAATAAAAAATTAAGTCACACCCAGAAGGGTAGTAAGTAGAACAGTTTAAGCATAAAATTGGAAGTGCGAACTTTATAAATTCTAGTTAAACCGCATTTTTTATTTAATATTTGATGATTTTTTCGACGCATTTAATTTATACTCTGTGCCTATTGTAAAAATCATACTCCTTTTATGCGGTTTCTATTTCATATCCCATTCTCCCTCTTCCTTATCTGATACTTTCCCTTTACTATCCAGATTGGTAATTATAGGTATCAAATCAGTATGGATAAGATTTATCACTTTTTAATGCTTGCTGGCATCGCAATCTATTGGCTATTAATTGCCGGTATTACTCTGCGTGTCGTACTAAAACGTAGAGCTGTCAGTGTCTCTCTTGCTTGGTTAATGGTGATTTATATACTCCCTATTGTTGGAATTATATGCTATTTCCTGTTTGGTGAGCTAAATCTAGGGCGTAAACGTGCCGAACGGGCCAAAGAAATGTTTAAACCTTTTGGCGAATGGTTTTTAAACCTAAATGACTGTCAAGCTCATTTACCAGAAACCATGGGAGCCCCTATCTATAAAATCGATAAACTCTGTAACCATCGAATGGGCATTCCCGCCTTAAGTGGTAATAGCTTATCGTTGCAAAACTCACCAAACGAGATCTTGCATTCAATTATTGAAGACATCGAACAAGCTCAGCACAATATCCGTATGGAGTTTTACATTTGGCATCCGGGAGGTTTAGCCGATGCTGTTGGATCCGCATTAATTCAAGCCGCTAAACGAGGCGTGGATGTAAAACTGTTACTTGACTCTGCTGGTAGCCCACGGTTTTTCCGTAGTCACTGGTATAAAATGATGCGTACAGCGGGTATCCATGTGGTACAAGCTTTAGAAGTCAGCCCTTGGCGGATATTTTTACGTCGACTCGACTTACGCCAGCATAGAAAAATCATCGTGATAGACGACAGCATTGCTTATACTGGCTCAATGAATATGGTGGATCCTGCTTTTTTTAAACAAGATTCTGGAGTGGGTCAGTGGGTTGATATTATGGTTCGAATTACCGGCCCGACCGTAAATGTCTTATCAGCCATTCATTGTTGGGATTGGGAGGTAGAAACTGGCTCTCGTATGCTACCTAAGATTCCAGAATGCCAACTTGATGTAAATATTCCACAGCATCCGATACAGGTTGTTCCCTCGGGACCTGGAATGCCTGAAAATTTGATTTCTCAAGTATTGACATTGGCGATCAATCAGGCGAATGAGTCGGTTCGGATTACCACTCCCTACTTTGTCCCTAGTGCCGATCTACTAGCAACCTTAAAAATGACCGCACAACGTGGTGTAAAGGTTGAATTAATCATTCCTCAAAAAAATGATTCATTTATGGTGCAGTGGGCTTCACGGGCTTTTTATGGCGAATTGCTCCAAGCTGGAGTTATTATCCACGAGTTTTATGGCGGTTTATTACACACTAAATCGGTGGTCATCGATCGGCAGTTCTGCTTAGTCGGCACCGTAAATTTAGATATGCGTAGCTTATGGCTTAACTTTGAGGTGACGTTAGCGGTTGATGATGAAGAATTTACCCAGCAACTCTATTGGCAACAAGAAAACTATATTAACCAGTCCCAAGCCGTTAGCGATTCACTATGGGAAGAGCGCTCACTAGGCCATCGTTTTTTAGAACGGTTATTTTATCTCTTCAATCCCTTGCTTTAAACTTCTAGCACCCGAAGGCCTGCTTACATAAAACAGGCCTTCGGGCTTGCATTCAACCGCGCCTTCATGTTTTAAATACCCTATTCACCATTGAGAAAAGGACAATTCATGTCAGAAGGCAAAAAGACTCAGCTTGTGACCGCTGGACGCAATAAAAAATGGACGCAAGGTGCCGTTAACCCGCCCGTACAACGCGCTTCAACCATTATATTTGATAGTGTAACCGAAAAGCGTCACGCGACCATTAACCGAGCCAATAAAACGTTATTTTACGGTCGTCGTGGAACCACGACCCACTTCGCGTTTCAAGAAGCGATGAGCAATATTGAGGGCGGTGCTGGTTGTGCACTTTATCCTTGTGGGGCCGCCGCCATCAGTAATACCATTCTTGCGTTTGTTCAGTCTGGCGATCACCTATTAATGGTCGACACCTGTTATGAACCAACTCGAGATTTCTGCAATACCGTCTTGAAGAGATTTGGGGTAGAAACCACCTATTATGACCCCATGATTGGCGAAGAGATTCATACCCTAATCCAGCCCAACACTAAGGTGTTATTTACCGAATCTCCCGGTTCAATCACAATGGAAGTGCAAGACATTCCAACCCTAGCACGAATCGCTCATGACCATGGCATTATTGTTATGATGGACAACACTTGGTCTGCTGGAGTCAACTTTTCAGCGTTAGACTATGGGGTGGATATTTCTATTCAAGCTGCGACAAAATACATCGTCGGACACTCCGATGTGATGTTGGGTACCGCAGTGGCTAAAGCACCATTTTGGGATCAACTGCGCGAACAGAGTTATTTAATGGGTCAATGCATTTCGCCTGATGATGCCTATCTTGGCCTACGCGGATTAAGAACGTTAGATGTCCGATTACGCCAACATGCCCAAAGTAGTCTAAAAGTGGCACAGTGGTTAGCGCAGCATCCGTTGGTTGATCATGTTCGTCACCCTGCACTAGAGAGTTGTCCTGGCCATCCGGTTTTTCAGCGAGATTTTACCGGAGGTAATGGTTTATTTTCTGTGGTGTTAAAAACTAGCTATCCACAAGCAACCACCGCTTTGCTCGATGGCATGCAGCACTTTAGTATGGGTTATTCATGGGGTGGCTTTGAAAGCCTGATTTTAGCGAATGAACCAAACAGCTTTGACAGTTTACGTACCGTGGCTAACCCCCATTTTACTGGCACACTGATTCGTTTGCATATTGGGTTAGAAGACGTCGATGACTTGATCGCGGATCTGGCACAAGGGTTCGTTCGTTATCAAACAATGTTAGCCGAAAAAATGGATCACTGAGCGTTGTTCAATCAAGCAGCAAATCAATCGGTTGATAATGCGTTTTGAATGCTATCGAAAATCACAAGCGGTTTTTACTCGATTAGAGCGTCATGGCGCTCTAATTTATCTAGCGGTGTGGGCAATGCAGCAAGTGATCATTGACCATCCCCACCGCCTGCATAAACGCATAGCAAATCGTTGGGCCGACGAACTTAAACCCATGTTGTTTTAAGCATTGGCTCATCGCATGAGACTCGCGGCTAGTACTCGGAATTTGTTTCCTATCCTGCCACTGATTGAGGATGGGTATTCCCCCCACAAACGACCAAAGCAGCTGACTTAAAGAGCCATATTCTGCTTGTAATACCAACGCAGCTCTCGCATTAGAAAAAACCGAGCCAATTTTCCCTCGGTGCTTGACCACATCAAACTGAGCAATAATAGCATCAATCTTAGAGTCATCATGACTGGCCAAAACCGTAAGATCATAATTCGAAAATGCTTGCCGATATCCTTCTCGTTTCTTAAGGATAGTCAGCCAACTGAGTCCGGCTTGTGCGCCTTCCAGCGTTAAAAATTCAAATAAAACCTGATCATCATAAATCGGTTTCCCCCACTCGGTGGCGTGATAATATCGCTCGAGAGGGTGTGTCATTTCCCACGCACAGACTATCGGTTCATTCATAATAAATACTCTATTTTTATCGATTAAACTCGATTCGTTTAACAAGCAAGACCACGGATAGTTAACACCAATGACAGACTACCCCTTAACCATAAATAATGACAAACCGAACACAGTAAATCATTGCTGAAGCTGGTTGTTAACCGTGCTCCATTTATCCAGCATCACGCCGCATTATGATGGAGATTAAGATTGAGCTATGCTTCATTTCGTGGCATGGTGCGATAATTTCAGTTACTTTCATCAGAAAATCATCATTAACCTTTGGAGAACCGACAAATGATCGATAAGCTGACCTTTTCATTTGGCCTTGTTCAGTAAAGAATGGTAAATTAACTGGATTTTGAGGCACAAGCTATCTCGCTTAGCCTTGTTGCTCACAGAAATACTTCACTATGAACTCTTTATTAAGACTGACTCTCGGATTATGCGCTCTCACCGTACTTACAGGCTGCGGCGAAAGTATTGATCATAACAATATTCGCCAGTCTGGCTTTGTGTATTGCGGTCAAAGTACCCCGACTACCTTTAATCCACAATTGGTAGATAGTGGTATTACCTCTGAAACGCTAAGCCCGCAAATATATGATACGCTATTAACCTTAAATCCAGAAACACACCTTCCACAGCCCAGTTTAGCAACCCAGTGGGTCGTTAAAAATCAAGGGCTAGAGTACTTTTTTACCCTGCGTCAAGACGTTCAGTTTCAATCAACCGCTTGGTTTACTCCAAGTCGTCCACTGAACGCCGAAGATGTTGTTTTCAGCTTCCGCCGAATCATTGATACCTCTCATCCTTTTCATGCCATAAACCACGCGACTTATCCTTGGTTTAGCAGCTTAGACTTTGCGGGACTGGTCCAAGACATCAAAGCGATTGATCCGCAAACGGTAAAATTTACTCTCAATCACCCAGACAATACTTTTCTTACTAATATTGCAACAACTTATGCGGTTATCCTTTCTGCCGAATATGCTCAACAGTTGGAATTAAACCATCAACGCGCAATGTTAGATAGCCATCCCGTTGGTACTGGGCCTTTTTATTTGGAGCAGTATCAGCCAAGTGACTTTATTCGATTACGGCGTCACTCTAACTATTGGAATGGCCCAGCACAGATGAGCCAAGTGGTGTTTGATATTTCGCAACGAGGTACTGGCACATTAGCCAAATTATTGCGCCATGAATGTGATGTATTGGTTTCTCCGATAGCCAGTCAGATTCCGACCATCAAAGCGCAATCAGATCTCGTTCTTGATACGACGTCAGCCATGAATGTCGCCTTTATTGCGGTAAATACCCAACGTCCTATTTTGCAAGATGTGCGCGTCCGTCAAGCACTGAATTTTGCTATTAATCGAAATAAAATTTTAGATTCAGTTTATTACGACACCGGCAGTGTTGCTTATAGCATTCTTCCGCCTTCCTCTTGGGCTTATCAACAAGATAGCGTTCAAGTCCGTTATGACCGACACTATGCCCTCGCCCTACTCAAAGAGGCTGGATTTAGCTCTGGACTTAAACTGACAATGTCTGTCCCGATTGAACCTAGAGCGTATAATCCTAGTCCAAGAAAGACCGCAGAATTAATTCAAGCCAACTTGGCAGATGTTGGGATAGATTTACATCTAATCTGGGAAGAGCGTTCAGAACGAAATGAGTTCTCAGCACGTGACGAGGTTGATTTATCTTTAACTGGCTGGGCAGGCGCAACCAGTAACCCAGATCATTTTCTACGCTCATTACTCTCATGTAATGCCAATCAGGCAGGCGTAAATGTTGCTCAATGGTGTGATCGTGAGTTTGATTTCCTATTGGATTTAGCGTTAGAAACTAACCGACCACGCTATCGATTAAACCTCTATACTCAGGCACAGAATATCTTAAATCAAGCCTTTCCCGTGATCTCATTAACACATGGTAAACAGTTTAAAGCTTACCACAAATCACTTACCGGATTTTATCTGAGCCCATTTAGTACTCAGCCTTTTCATACCATTGAGAGAATAAGTGAATAATGTTTAGTTACACACTGCGCCGATTAAACCTCTTTGTTATTACCTTGCTGATTTTAACCATGGTCGGTTATTCACTCCTACGCCTTGAACCCACATCGCCTATGGCTCATCAAGAGTTTTGGTTCGGTTGGTGGGTTTATCTTAAGCAACTCGTCAACTTAAACTTCGGGATCAGTAAAGGCGGGGTGGCTATTTTTGAAGAACTACTTTTTGTTTTTCCTGCCACACTAGAGCTTTGTTTCGTCGCCTTCATATTATCCTTATTGATTGGCATTCCACTAGGCACATTAGCTGGTATGAAACAAGGCAAATGGCTGGATACGATTATTTCATTTACCTCGATGTCAGGTTATTCAGCTCCGATTTTCTGGGTCGCTTTAATGATGATCATGATTTTCTCGCTTCAGTATGAAATTTTTCCCGTGGCGGGACGCTATGACCTACTCTATCAAATTAAGCCCGTAACCGGATTTGCCTTGATTGATGCTTTTCTTGCCCAAGGGCCTTATCGTAGCCATGCTCTAGCAAGCGTCATTGAGCATATGGTGCTGCCTTGCTTGGTGCTAGCTTTGGCACCGACGACTCAGATCACTGGATTAATGCGCGCCTCCGTTGCTAATGTGATGAGTGAAAATTATATTCGTGCCGCTCGCATCAAGGGACTCTCCTATTATCGGATTGTCACTCAACATGTGTTACGAAACGCAATCCCGCCTATTATTCCTAAGTTTGGTGTGCAGCTCTCAAGTATGTTGACACTGGCGATTATTACCGAATCGATCTTTAATTGGCCAGGAATTGGCCGCTGGTTACTCGATGCGCTGGCCAGTAAAGATTATGTTTCCATTCAAGCCGGGGTCATTGTGGTAGGCACTCTGGTGTTAACCGCCAGTATTCTCTCTGATTTAATCGGCACTCTGGTGAATCCTTTAGTAAGGAAGGAATGGTATGCTAACCAATAATGTTTACCAAGAAGAGCATATTCCAAGCCAATTTGAACGTTTTTGGCGTAGTTACAAAGCGAATAAGCTGGCGATGTTTGGTTTATGGTGTCTAGGAATTATCTTCATTTTTACATTATCTTCACATTGGATCATACCTCATGATCCTCATATCGCTTCTGGGGAATTATTAATGCCACCGTCGTGGGATCCTTCAGGAACCGTGCAATTTTTTTTGGGTACTGATGATTTTGGACGCGATATTTTATCTCGCTTAATAGATGGCTCACGAATTACCTTTGGTGCTGCGTTATTGATCACACTAATTGCCACGCTGATTGGTTGTGTGATCGGAACATTGGCGGGCATGACTAAAGGGCTACTATCTAGCATCTTGAATCATTTACTTGATACCGTCATGTCGATCCCCTCGCTACTTCTAGCGATTATTTTCGTGGCATTTTTAGGGGTCGGAGAGTTCAATATTATGCTCGCTATCTGTTTAGCATTGATCCCTCGGTTTATTCGTTCCGTCTATATTACTGTGCATAGTGAAGTAGAAAAAGACTACATTCTAGCCGCTCGCTTAGATGGAGCTAGCGATGTCTATTTACTTTGGTATTCCATCTTACCTAATATTTTACCCGTGATAACCGCAGAAGTAACCATGGCATTATCGATTGCAATTTTAGATATTTCAGCATTAGGCTTTTTAGGTCTGGGGGCGCAATCACCAAGTACTGAGTGGGGAGCCATGTTAGGTGATGCCGTTGAACTAATTTACCTTGCCCCCTGGACGGTCACATTACCGGGTATCGCCATTATGTTTACTGTTGTTATGATCAACCTCGTTGGTGAAGGGGTTCGCCAAGCGCTCAATGCGGGAGTTGAATAATGCCATTACTTGATATCCGTCATCTCACGATTGAAATTGATACCCCACAAGGTATTGTTAAAGCCGTTGATCGGATGAGTTTAACCATGAATGAAGGTGAAATTCGTGGTTTGGTTGGTGAGTCTGGCTCAGGAAAAAGTTTAGTTGCGAAAGCAATTGTTGGGGTGAGTAAAGAAAACTGGCGCATCAGCGCTGATCGATTAAGACTGGGAAATGTAGACTTATTACAACTTACCCCTCGTGAGCGTCGGCGAGTGATCGCTCGTGACATTGCGATGATTTTTCAAGAGCCATCTACCTGTCTCGATCCTTCTGAAAAAATCGGTGAACAATTAATCGAATCGATTCCTTCCCGAACCTTTGAGGGCCGTTGGTGGCAACGCTTTACTTGGCGAAAAAAACAAGCAATTGCTTTATTGCATAAAGTCGGTATTAAAGATCATCGACGTATTATGAGCAGCTATCCTTACGAAATGACGGATGGCGAATGCCAAAAAGTAATGATCGCCATGGCGATTGCAGCAAAACCTAAGTTATTAATTGCAGATGAGCCAACCAATGACTTAGACCCGATCACTCAATCGCAAATTTTGCGCTTACTCAGCAGAATGAATCAGGTCAATAACACCTCTATTTTACTGATTGGACATGACTTAACGACCATTACCCAGTGGGCAAACCGAATCACCGTTATGTATTGCGGCCAATCTGTTGAATCTGCTGATACACAAAAAATCATGACCGAACCAAAGCACCCTTATACGGTTGCACTACTTAAAGCCATGCCTGATTTTAGCGACTGGATTCCTCATAAACAAAAATTACAATCTTTACCGGGATCTATTCCTCCACTTCAGCACTTGCCTATCGGTTGTCGGCTCGGCCCTCGCTGCCCTTACGCACAACGCCAATGCGTTGAAGTGCCTGCGACTCGTTGGGTTAAAAATCATAAATTTGCCTGTCATTTCCCACTCAACATGGAGCCCTAGCCATGAGTGCATCATTATTAGAAGTCAACCAGCTATCTAAAGACTTTATCACTCGCTCTGGCTTATTCCGTAAAAAAATTCAACAGGCGGTAAAACCCGTTAGTTTTTGTTTAGAAGCTGGGCAAACTATCGGTTTTATTGGCCAAAATGGCTCAGGAAAGTCAACTTTAGCTCGGATGCTAGCAGGTATGGTCGAGCCAACCTGTGGCGAAATTTTAGTGAATGGCGAGCGACTTGAACACCAAGATTACTCAACACGTTGTAAGTTAATCCGGATGATTTTTCAAGATCCTAACACATCACTCAACCCTCGACTGCAAATTGGTCGAATTTTAGAAGGTCCACTCAAGCGTAATACCAATATGACGCCTGAAGCACGACTAAAGCGAGTCAAAGACACCTTACTTCGGGTGGGGTTACTGCCTGAGCATGCTTATTTCTATCCACAAATGCTAGCAACGGGGCAAAAGCAACGGGTCTGTTTAGCTCGTGCGCTCATTTTGCAACCTTCAATCATTATTGCTGATGAAGCTTTAAATGGTTTAGACATGGCCATGCGTTCACAGATCATCAATCTTTTTCTTGAACTACAAGAAGAGATGGGCGTCTCGTTTATTTATGTTTCCCAACATATTGGTATCGTCAAACATATCACTGATAAAGTGATGGTCATGCATGAAGGTGAAGTGGTTGAATTCGGAGATACCTTGCAAGTGCTCTCTGAACCTCAGCATCCAATCACCCAGCGGATGATCGAAAGCCATTTTCAAAAAGCACCGAGTTTCAAATAATATCCGTGCAACATAACAAAAGGCCCACATACTAATGTGGGCCTTTTGTTATACAAGAACACAAATGCGCTTCTAGCGCGCTTTTTGTTGTTTATTCAGCTCGAAGTCGAACTCATCAGGAAATAAAACCACGCCCTCTTCTTTATCATTTGGAAAAACAACAACCGACAATTGATCGTCACTTAACCCAGGAGTCCAACGGCTACGCCATTGATGAAGAGGAATGGCTTGGGCCTGGCAATCAGCCCACTCACCCGTCGCCCAAGCCTGAGCCAACTCTTGGTGAGGCCAGACCGGAACACAGTCGTCATCTTCTGTATTTAGCATTACACATCCGTGTTGATCCGTTAAAATCCACACCTGTTGATGCTCAATGATCTGCTTGAGCGAGTATTTCATCCGCTGATCTGAATCATACTGATTAAGCGCTGAAATTTGCTCTGCGTTCAGTGAATCTACCATGGTTTACTCCCACCGTTTTTCGTGCTGAGATAATACCTTAATTGAATGATTACGCTAGTTCCGTTTGTAACCAAGGCCAACCTTGTTTCTTACGACTGAGGGTATTATGCATCATTAGTACACCATCTTGCGCATGTTTCTCTAATTTAGTTGACCATTCACCTTTAAAGAGCAAACGCGTTTGAGCGGTGGTAATATCCGTTAACATCAAAGCGGCTAACGCTAAATTATCTTCCTCACAACGACGTTGTAAATCCATTTCTAAGTCGTCAATCAGATCGCCGACCTGCTCTAAGGTCGCTAACTCGACTTGTCCCACAATCACATTGCGTCCATCAAGAGGATAAGCTTTCAGATCTTTTTCTACTAACTGAGCAGCACTTAAGCCTTCAATATCCGTTTTTGCAATTAATAACTGTTGTGTAAATGCACCTAAATCCTCTACTTGAGCTAAGCTGGCCAATTCAGTTACCGCTTGTTTATCTTTTTCAGTACAGGTTGGAGAAGCAAAACCGACCGTATCAGACAAAATAGCAGACATCATTAAAATTGCTAATGGCCGAGTGATAGGAAGCCCTTCCATCTTGCATAAGTTAAATAAGATGGTGCAAGTACACCCCACAGGCCAAATCCAGGCTTCAAGCGGATTAATTGTCATCACATCACCTAAACGATGGTGATCGACAATGCCCAGAATTTCAGCTTGGCTCAGATCATCCGGCGCTTGTGCCATATCGCTATAATCCACCAACCAGACTTTCTCACCCGCCACCGAGGTGCGAAGTTCAGGAGCAGCCACTCCTGCTTGATTTAAAATATGCTGAGTTTCTCGGCTTATTTCACCCTGACGGATGGCTTTGGCTTTTACACCACGAGCATTGAGTAGTTCTGCTGCAACTAACGCACTACAAATACTATCACTGTCTGGATTTTTATGACCTACCACTAAAATCATTGCTTTTCCTACTGAATTTGTCTTAAAAATGGGTTATCTATCCGGAAACTCAATGTACAAAATTTCATGATACATACTTGGTGCTACATCAAGAAAAATGCAATTTCTCCACTATTTGTTGCCCGCTTTCATCTCTTTAACACAAGCAAAAGATAAGCACACTGATATATGGTGATTATTTAGCCATGGCAGTTATTTATTGATGTTAAAACAACATTACTGATAAGTGAAAAGCAGAGAATAGACGAAAAGTTAACAAAATAAGCATTTGTATCTTTTTATTATCAATAGAAGGTATTTTAAAAAGAAAAATAAGGTTTTTATTGCTTGTAATACGATAAAAGGCTGTAACACTGCTCAAATCATCACCAGCAATAAACGCCTAATGAAACAAAATAAATGAAATATTAATTTAGCAAATCAGAGAGTTAAGGTTACTCACGGGCTTTAAAGCAACTTATCCACAGAAAATGTGGATAACAAAGCGATAAAATCGCCCACTTATGACGATTTTATCCCAAATTGATTAATCTTTAAGGTATATCAACCAATACCATATACCAACGAACACACCACCGCCGACAATATTACCTAATGTTACAGGAATCAGATTATTCATGATAAAGTTAACCATGGTTAGATCTGCATATTGAGTTATATCTGCCCCTGTCACCTGCCAAAAGCTTTCAGGCGCGACATACTTAATGCCAATAGCCATCGGAACTTGGTACATATTCGCAATACAGTGTTCAAAGCCTGACGAAACAAACATCGCCACCGGTAAGATCAATACCATAACTTTATCCGTTAATGAACGCGCACTGAATGTCATCCATACGGCCAGACAGACCAAGATATTACACATTAACCCGAGCGAAAAAGCTTGGAAGAATCCATGGTGCAGCTTATGTTCAGCAATAGCCATCGCATTCAACCCCAACTGACCGCCATCCTCCATAAATTGCCGAGTCGAAAGCATAATAGCCACAAGCAAAACAGAACCGCATAAATTACCAAAGTAAACCACGATCCAGTTTTTTACTAATTGAGGCCACGAGATTTTTCCACTGGCTTTGGCTACCAAAGTTAATACTGAACTGGTAAATAATTCACCACCAGTAATCACAACTAGAATAAGGCCTAAACTAAAAGCTAAGCCACCGATTAATTTAGTAATACCATAAGGAATATCTTGGGCTCCGGTCGTGACCACCGTATAAAAAATAAAAGCAATGCCGATATGTATACCCGCAGAAATGGCTAATAAAAATGATTTGTAGATAGGCTTGGTTGCTTTACTTTCCCCTGTTACCGCCGCACGTTCAGCCATTTGTGGTGGAAGAAGAGAGTCAAATTGGTTCAGATCCATAAATAATGTTACATTTTGATACACACAAAAGAATGGCGGATAATCGCTCTATTTCTACGATTATTCAAGGGTTATTGTTCAGGTTTACTAAAAATGTTTTAAACGTGATTCTTAGCACAAAGATAGCACTTTCCCTGACCAGATAAATGCGCAAAAAAAACACATAATGGTTCAAGATAACAGTTCTACCGCATAATAATTGCGTCTTCCAGCGTCGCCCTTTATGGTAAAAAGAAATTAACCATAGAGGGTTTGCGATGAAGTTTTCACCCCATCACCTTGATGAATTAAACCTGCTACTTCAGTTTGATGTCAGCAGTGCAGCAACCGGAATCAAAGTCCACACTGATGCGGCAGAAACAATCAAAAATGCCGTTCAACGCCTGTATGATAAAGGGCTATGTACTTTACCAGACGGTGGGTACCTTACTCATGAAGGCATTGTCATGGCTGAGCAAGCGGATCGCATTTTACAAGTTCTCTCCCACCCTTAATGACGGCTCCCTAAGTCACCGACCATGACTTAGGGTTCTGGTATTTCTAATCAGCACCCCTTAGTATAGACAGTACGTTTACTCACAGAAGTCATCACATGCAACGGATCGCCATCATAGGAGCAGGCTGGTTGGGCCTACCTCTTGCACTGCATTTACAGCAAGCCGGTCATTGGGTTTGTGCTAGCCGTACCAGCCAACAAAGGCTGATAGAATTAGAAGCAAAAGGCATTACTGGTTTTGTTTGCCAATTACCCCAAGCTGAGGCATTAGCGGAGACATTAATCCATAATCGCTGTGACACGTTGATCGGTTGCTTTCCTCCTGGCTTTCGCGTGCAGCAAGGGACACAGTACATGGCAAGCTGGCAAACGTTGGTCGCCCAAGCTAAACGCGCACAAGTAAAAAAAATCATTATGATCAGCTCAACCAGCGTCTATCCAAACCAAGCAAAAGAGATGTTGGAATCAGATGCCTCATTGTCGCTTACTAAGCATAATGATCTTTTTTCAGAAAAAGCCAACATTTTATTAGCCGCTGAGCAATCTGTGATTGACAGTGGGATTGATTATACCTTACTACGATGTAGTGGGCTTATCGGCCCCAATCGACATCCAGCCCGATTTGCCGCACGACTTTCTCAAGTCAGTGATTTAGCGCCCGCGAACATGCTGCATTTAATCGATGCCATTCGTGCCATTGATTTTTCTCTCCAACACCTAAGCCACCAAGTGGTCAACGTCACGACGCCTAATACCGTGAGTAAAGCTGTGTTTTATCAAGCGGCACTTGAGTCAGTCAACGCTGAGACCCCACTGCCCCCTATCGTGCATCTTGCCGATAAACGTATCCTTTGCAACAAGCTGCTCGATGCCGGTTTTTCTTTTCATTATTCTGATACGCTAAAGGCATTAGATCACCATGAGTAACCATCTTTATCAACATTTAGAAACACTGTGGCAATTTATGCAAATGGGTCATGTGCTTCAGCCTGCCGATGTTATTATTGTGCCTGGGAGTAATGACACTCGGGTCGCCGAAGTGGCCTGCCATCTCTATCAACAAGGGTTAGCACCATGGGTGCTTTTTTCTGGTAATGTTGGACGATTTACCCAAGGGTTATTTGATCAAAGTGAAGCAGAAACCTTTGCACAGATCGCAAAAGAATGCGGTTTACCAAGTGACGCTATTTTAATTGAGCCTCAGGCCACCCATAGTGGTGAAAATGTCTTGTTGAGTTATCAATTACTAAAAGAAAAGGGAATAAAAACAGAGCGTATTTTGGTTGCTCATAAGCCGTATATGGAACGCAGAGCTTATGCGACGTTTATGAAACAGTGGCCTGAACAACTAAAATTACTCCAAGTGACTTCTTCTTCGGACACACTATTTGATTACCTCACTGAAGACTTAACCTTAGATTTTATCATTCAAGCTTTAGTCGAAGATTTTGAACGTATTCAGCATTATCCTGCGCAAGGTTTTCAAATAGAACAAATGATTCCAGATGATGTGTTGCTTGCTCACCAAGCCCTCAAACCACTTACGATTTGACTCGATCAGGATGGGTTTCCCATCCTGATTTAATCTCAAACTTTATCGTCCTAATGCTTCTTTATAGTGCTGACGACACACTGAAACATATCGATCATTACCACCAATATCGACTTGATCACCTTCAGAGATTGCTTGACCATTTTTATCGGTACGAATTACCATGTTGGCTTTTCGTCCGCAGTGGCAAATGGTCTTCAACTCGATCAATTTATCTGCCCACGACAGCAAATATTTACTACCTTCAAACAGTTCACCTAAAAAATCAGTCCGTAACCCATAACATAAGACCGGAATACCTAGTCTATCGACCACTTCTGTTAACTGGTAGACTTGTTGACGAGTCAGAAACTGGCATTCATCGACTAAAACACAATGGCGTTTTTGCTCACGGTTGAGAACCGTGATGGCTTCGAGTAAATCAGTTTCTTGTTGAAAAAGGTGAGCATCCGCTTCCAGACCGATACGAGAACACACTTTACCGACCCCGAAACGATCGTCTATCGCGGCGGTAAAGATAACCGGAGTCATTCCCCGTTCTTGATAATTGAAGGAAGATTGCAATAAAGTGGTCGATTTACCCGCATTCATTGCTGAGTAATAAAAATACATCTGAGCCAACGGAAAGTTTTCCTTTAAAAACATAAAAAGCGCATTATTGTAGCAAATATTTATAAGCTGTGGATTTATCTGACTGACAATATGGCGATAAAAAAGGGTGGCATTGCCACCCTAAAGTAAAAGAGTCTTGAAAGTAAAAGAATCTTGGTTATTCTGCTTTTGCTTGAGCCAGATTAACCGCAATAGCTAACTCGTCCAAAGCGGCAGGATTAGCCATGCTAGGCGCATCGGTCAATAGACATGCGGCTGCCGTCGTTTTCGGGAACGCAATCACATCACGAATGTTTTCTGTACCACACAACAACATCACAAGGCGGTCTAAGCCAAAGGCTAATCCAGCATGTGGTGGTGTGCCAAATTTAAGCGCGTCAAGTAAGAAACCAAATTTCAAGCGTTGTTCGTGCTCATCAATTCCTAAAATATCAAACACCGCCGCTTGCATGGTTGCATCATGAATACGAACCGAGCCACCGCCGACTTCATACCCATTGAGTACCATATCATAAGCATTTGATAGTGCTTCGCTTGGGTTTGCTTTTAGTTGTTCGGCGGTCATATTCAATGGTGAAGTAAATGGATGGTGCATGGCGGCAATATTGCCTTCTTCATCCGCTTCAAACATGGGGAAATCGATCACCCAAAGAGGAGCCCAAGCCATTCCATTGGTAATGTTAAGATCTTTGCCAACTTTAAGACGCAAAGCTCCCATCGCTTCCGCTACAACATTGGCTTTATCTGCACCAAACAAAATAATATCGCCATCTTGGGCTTGAGTACGCTCAATAATAGCATTTACGATGGCTTCATTGAGAAACTTAGCCACAGGTGACTGGATGCCATCGATACCGGCATTCACATCATTAACTTTTAACCATGCCAAGCCTTTCGCACCATAAATAGCAACAAATGTCGTATATTCATCAAGCTGTTTACGAGATAACGCTGCGCCACCCGGCACGCGAAGTGCGGCAACTCGACCTTTCTCATCATTGGCAGGTGCTGAGAACACTTTGAAGTCAACCGCCTTGAGTAAATCTGCGACGTCGATAAGCTCCATCGGGTTACGTAAATCGGGCTTATCGCTACCAAAGCGGCGCATGGCTTCACTGTATGACATGACAGGGAACGGCCCCAAATCAACATCGAGTAACTCATGCCACATCTCACGAATCATTTGCTCGGTCACCTCACGCACCTGATCCGCTGTCATAAATGAAGTTTCAATATCGATCTGGGTAAATTCTGGTTGACGATCGGCACGTAAATCTTCATCACGGAAACATTTTACGATTTGGTAGTAGCGATCAAAACCAGACATCATTAATAGTTGTTTAAACAACTGAGGAGACTGAGGCAGCGCGTAAAAACTCCCTTTATGAACTCGGCTAGGCACAAGATAATCACGAGCACCTTCTGGTGTTGCTTTGGTCAGTACTGGGGTTTCAATATCTAAAAAACCTTGATTATCAAGGAAGCGACGAACAAAACTTGAGGCCTTAGCGCGTAACTTAATACGGTCACTCATTTCTGGACGACGTAAATCAAGGTAACGATATTTTAAACGCTGTTCTTCTGAGTTTTTCTGGTTAAAGTCGAGTGGTAATACATCAGAACGGTTAATAATCTGTAATGCTGAGGCCAAAACTTCCACTTCACCGGTTGCCATACTATGGTTAACTTGGCTATCTGGACGAGCGCGGACTTCACCGGTGAGTTGAATGCAAAATTCATTACGAAGTTGGTTGGCGACAGAAAATACATCGGCCATATCGGGATCAACCACAACCTGAACGATACCTTCACGATCTCGCATATCAATAAAAATAAGACCGCCTAAGTCACGACGGCGATTAACCCAACCGCATAATTCTACGGTTTGTCCTGCAAGGGACTTGTTCAGGTGACCACAATAATGGCTACGCATAATGAAATTCCCAACCTCTATATTTATCATCTAATTTTCAAGCCGCAGATACTACGATTATCCCTACGACACATGGTTCCATTTATACGCTGAAAGCGGGTGAAGATCGACCTTCCAGAATATAATTTTACTGTGTTTTATTCCGCACGCTTTACTTTGCTTAATAATCAAGCAGATTTTGATTAAAGCACCAGCAATGGAAAAATTGGCGCTGATTATAGCGCTAAAATAGCGTCTTCTTCAAAGAAACGCGTCCTCGTTTTATTGAGTAGGCATGTTGGGTGCTCCCCATAGAAGTAACCGAACGAACCACGTTCCCACCACAGACCCTAATGACAGAAACTGAAAATTTTCATAAAATGTGCCCCTTTTCCATCTTTGAGCGATACATTTAGTTCAATTGATACCGGCATAAGGTGCTCCTATGAGCTCAAAAGACACTATATTCTCAGCCCCAATAGAAAAAATCGGTGATTTTACCTTCGATGAACGGGTGGTCGAAGTCTTCCCCGATATGATTCAGCGCTCAGTGCCAGGCTACAGTAATATTATATCGGCGATTGGCATGCTTGCTGAACGCTTTGCAAAACCGCATAGCCATTTATATGACTTAGGTTGCTCCTTAGGGGCGGCCACACTTTCTATGCGTCGCCACATTAAGCAAGAAGGCTGTAAAATCATTGGGGTAGACAATTCATCGGCGATGGTTGAACGCTGTAAACTACACGTGAATGCTTACCGTTCTGATACCCCGGTCGAAATCATTGAAGCCGACATTCGTGATGTGACGATTGAGAATGCATCGGTAGTGGTACTTAATTTTACTTTACAGTTTTTATCGCCTAACGATCGCTATACACTGCTTGAAAAAGTCTATGCAGGCTTGCGTCCGGGCGGAATTTTAATTATCTCAGAGAAATTTATCTTCCCTGATGAGAGCGCTCATGAGCTATTGATCGATTTACACCATGACTTTAAACGCGCTAATGGCTATAGCGAGTTAGAAATTAGTCAAAAACGCAGTGCTATCGAAAACGTCATGCGTCCTGATTCGGTAGAGAGCCATAAAAAACGCTTTAAACAGTTGGGTTTTTCAAGCTACGAAGTCTGGTTTCAATGCTTTAATTTCGGCTCTATGTTCGCCATAAAATAATTCTATCGACCCCATGGCCAATCACACATCACTTTTGTTTGGACATCGGGTTTGTGCACGATTTAGGAACACATTCCATGTTTAATTTTGGTCCACTTTATCAACGCCTTGCTCAAGATACTCGTCTACAGCCTTGGTTAGACGTTCTGCCTAAGCAACTGTCTGATTGGCAAGAAAAACCTCATGGCGATCTGGATCGCTGGTTACGTGCTTTACATAAAATTTCTGATACTCCACCAGATACCGTTGATTTAAAAACAGCAGTGAATGTCTACAACCACCAGCCACTGGCGACCGGAGAGCAGAAGAAGTTAGAAAACTTGCTAAAAACGTTTCATCCATGGCGCAAGGGCCCCTATTTTCTTCATGGTATTCATATTGATACCGAGTGGCGAAGTGATTGGAAATGGGATCGCCTTCTGCCACATATTTCACCGTTAAAAGGTCGCTCAGTATTGGATGTCGGTTGTGGCAACGGCTACCATATGTGGCGTATGCTCGGTGAAGGCGCATACCAAGTGATCGGCATTGACCCATCAGAACTGTTTCTCATTCAATTTGAAGCGGTTCGCAAGTTAATGGGGAACGATCAGCGCGTCCATCTCGTTCCATTAGGCATTGAACAACTCCCGATGTTACAAGCCTTTGATACGGTATTTAGTATGGGCGTCTTATATCACCGACGCTCGCCGCTAGATCACCTGATGCAACTAAAAAGTCAATTGGTCGAAGGCGGAGAATTGGTTCTAGAAACCTTAGTGATTGAAGGGGATGAAAATGCAGTATTAGTGCCGTTTGATCGCTATGCTCAAATGCGTAACGTTTACTTTTTTCCTTCCGCCAAAGCGCTCAAAGGTTGGTTAGAAAAAGTCGGGTTTGTCGATGTCCGTATCGTTGATGAAAATACCACTTCATTCGAGGAGCAAAGAACCACAGAATGGATGACGCATAATTCTCTCCCCGACTACATTGATGCTGATGATGCAAGTAAAACGGTTGAAGGATACCCAGCGCCAAGACGGGCAATTTTAATTGCCAAAAAACCATAATTGACACAGTTTTAACCCGCTCATTGGCGTATAAGTCTACCCTAGCAAAGGATGTGCTGCGCATCTTTTGCTATAACTAATGAAACAAACTACCAATAAAAATAAGGTCGCAAATGTTTAAGCGAATAGTCCCTCTTGTCGCACTTAGCCTGCTCTCTGGTTGCACACTTTTAAAAGGCGACGAATACCATCAAACGACGCTGGCTGCCATTCATCGCTCCGAATCCAATATCTCCAACAAAATGACAAATTTAGAGCTGCATATTAGTAACCAAATGGATTATATCGACAGCCTCGAAACCCAGCTTGTCGAACTCAAAGACCAGCTCAAAACACTAAAAACCTTAGCCGATCGTCCTGTCATTGTGACCAAAGAAGTCTCTCAAACTCCAAACTCGTCGGTCGCCAGTAACACCACACCAAGCGTGCCGCGTCATGATGTGGTTTTGGGTGAAATTGAGAAAGTGACCCTTGATGCTATCGAACAAACCTTTGATGCCAGAGTCGATACAGGCGCTGCAACGTCCTCTTTAAATGCCATTGATGTTGAAGAATTTGAGCGTAACGGGAAAAACTGGGTACGTTTCCACCTCGGTGGTGATGACAGTGTCAAAGATGAAACAAATTGGATAGAAGCGCCTATCGTACGGTTTGTGCGTATCCGTCAATCAACCGCCGAACAAACGGAGCGTCGTCCCGTCGTTGAATTATGGGTAAAACTGGGTGCAATTCATGAAAAAGCACAATTTACACTGGCTGACCGTTCGCAAATGAGCCATCCGATTCTACTCGGTAGAGAGTTTATCCGTGACATTGCAGTCGTGGATGTGAGTCGGAAATACATTCAGACAGAAACAAAATAAAATACATAAGGTCAGTTATGACATCACGAATTCCATTCTATTTATCCATTTTCTTGCTGGTTGCGGTCGGTATTACCTTAAGTATGATACGCCACCAAAGTTATGGCGTACCTTGGACACCGGGAGAAACCCGCCAAGTATGGGATATTGAAGCGCGTATTGAGTTTAATGCCCAAGGAAAAGAAGTTAAAGTTTCCCTAGCCGCGCCTCATACACAAGATGGTTTTACCTTAGTGGGCGAAAATGCTTCCTCGCCCGGTTATGGTATTTCTTACATTAGCACCGATAGCGGGCGACGTGCCGAGTGGTCTATCCGTCAAGCCAGTGGGCCACAAACCATTTACTATAAGGCGCAATTTTTAGTCGACCCGCAAGCGAAAAGTACGCCGATTCCTCCGGTTCAAACGCTCAACAAACCCACCTTTGATGGGCCAGAAGAAATCGCAGCGATTGCGCTCATTGAGCAGGCAAATCGTCATTCTGCCGATGAAGTTACTTTTACTCGTGAGCTAATAAAAACGCTCAATGACAGCGAAAACCAAAATGCCGCTTTACTTTTGAATAAAATGAGTAAAGTCGACGCGGCACAAAAATTACTCTCTTACCAGCATATTGCTAATAAAGTAGTCGGCGTGATTAAGCTAGAAGATGGTCGTCGTCGTCAGTCCATTCAACATATGAATCAAGTCTGGGATGGGGGGAAATGGGTTTTATTCAATCCAGAAACGGGGATTCAACCCACTCAACCTAACCTTTTAGTATGGGACGAATCGAATATTTCGCTACTGGATGTGATCGGCGGCCAAAATAGCCAAGTTCATTTTACCATGATTGCGCAAGAGGTTTCTCCCCAGCAAGCCACGACCAGTAAAGTGGAAGCAGATGGTTTACTCAATCTCTCGATTCATAGCTTGCCTTTGGAAGAGCAAGCAATGTTTAAAACGATTATGCTTATTCCTATTGGTGCTCTGATCGTGGTATTTTTACGTATCATCATCGGTTTGAAAACCTCTGGTACTTTTATGCCAGTACTGATTGCCGTGGCCTTTGTACAAACACAACTGACCACTGGCATTGTGGGTTTCCTACTGATTGTCGGTACCGGTCTGATTATCCGCAGTTATTTATCGAAACTCAATTTATTACTAGTTGCTCGTATATCGGCCGTCATTATCTCGGTTATTTTAATTATTTCTGTCTTTACCGTGGTGGCGTTCAAAATTGGGTTAACCGAAGGTTTAACCATCACATTCTTCCCGATGATCATCTTGTCATGGACCATTGAACGTATGTCCATTCTCTGGGAAGAAGAAGGAGCAAAAGAAGTCATTCTACAAGGTGGCGGTTCACTATTAACTGCCGTGCTGATCTATTTAGCGATGACAAATAGTTATGTCCAGCATCTTACCTTCAACTTTATTGGCTTACAGCTGGTTGTGTTAGCCGCTATCTTATTGCTCGGAACCTATACCGGTTACCGTATCACTGAGTTGCGTCGCTTTAAACCTTTGGTGGATGGAGATTAAGATGTTTCTCTCTCTTTCTGAGTACACCTCCCCTTTCAAATTGCGCCGCAAAGGGATCATGGGGATGAACAAACGTAACCACAGTTATATCGGCCGTTATAATGACCGCTCTAAATACCCCTTGGTTGACGATAAACTGCAAACAAAATTAATTGCTCAACGAGCAGGCTGTACGGTGCCTAAATTAATTGGTGTGATCAGCAACCAAGGTGATGTAAAACGAATTCATAGCATGGTTGAGCACTGGCCTGGTTTTGTTATTAAGCCAGCTCGTGGTAGTGGGGGAAAGGGAATTTTAGTCATTAGTTCTCATCAAAATGGGCTATATACCAAACCATCCGGTTCAACCATTACTAAGGAAGATGTTGAAAGGCACATCAGCAACGCTTTAGCTGGATTATTTTCATTAGGCGGTAAAAATGACGTTGCCGTGATAGAAAACCTAATCAAGTTTGATGATTGCTTTGATGGCTTTAGCTATGAAGGCGTACCTGATGTACGAATTATCGTTTTTAAAGGTTATCCCGTTATGGCGATGATGCGTTTATCGACTTCAGCCTCCGATGGAAAAGCAAACCTGCACCAAGGAGCGGTCGGGGTTGGAATGGATATCGCTACCGGTAAGGCTGTGCGTGCCGTTCAGTTTAACCGTCCAGTCACCCATCATCCGGATACCGGCAAAGATCTTTCAACCCTGACCGTACCACATTGGGAACGGCTTTTAACCTTAGCGTCCAGTGCATGGGAAATGACCGGGCTTGGTTACTTAGGGACAGATATGGTACTCGACAAAGAAGAAGGCCCCATGGTGCTCGAACTCAATGCTCGTCCGGGGCTAGCCATTCAAACCGCCAATGGTGCTGGTTTGCTTCCTCGTCTCCAACATATTGAAAATTTAGGTTCATCATTGATTTATCCGACCCCAGCTGAACGGGTAGCTTATGCGGCAAAACAGTTTGGTAACCCAGAAAAATAAGTGACCAAACCGCTAATCTATTTCTGCCGATACAAAAACGCCTTCATATCGAAGGCGTTTTATGATCAAAGCGAACCGTTAATTTAACGCTTCAGCCAATTGTTGCGCTTCACTTTTTACTTGCTCTTGATTTGCAAAACCACGTAAACCTACCACATGGACATGTTCGTGATCTTTAAAGACTTTACGAACAAGCTTGTAAGTTGTGCCCTTCTCTGGGCTAATATTTTCCGGCGCGGCGATCAACAATTGCATATCCAAACGCTCACAAAGCTCAAATAAGGTAGCGATTGACTTTGCATCCAAACGTGCTGCTTCATCTAAGAAAAGCAAGCGACAGGGAACAATATCTTTACTGCGTAAACGACGAGATTCTTCTTCCCAGCTTTGTATCACCATCAGCAGGATCGATTGCCCCGTACCAATAGCTTCACCAGTAGACAATGCGCCAGACTCGGCTTGTAGCCAACCATCGGAGCCACGGTTCACTTCAACACTTAGCTCAAGATAATTACGATAATCCAGCAGCTCCTCCCCCAGCACCTGAGGTGAACGCTGTCCCATATCAATGTGTGGGTTGACTCGTTGGAACAGTTTCGCCATTGCTTCAGAGAAAGTATAACGAGTGCTTTCAAACAGGTCTTTATGCTGCGTTTGTTGCTCAGCTAGCCCACTGAGCAAAATTTCATGACTTTCACGCACTTTGACGTTAAGACGAACGCCTTTCACTTGACCAAAGGCAATATTCGATAGCCCTTGGTTAAGCATACGAATACGATTTTGCTCACGTTGAATCGTCTTACGGATAATACTAGCAACAGAATCAGAGCTGATCGCCAAGCGATTTTCTCGCTGAGTCAGTTCTTCTGTTAGACGAGCAAGCTCAACCTCCATTTCCTCAATCGCTTCAACTGGATCATCTGTTCGAATGATATCTTGACGAATACGTTCCCGTAGATGCTGATAAACAGCAATATAAAACAGCACCTTACGTTCAGGATGTGCATTATCTTCTGATAAGCGTAACGCATCGCGTAATTCTTCATTATTAGCAACCGCTAAACGCAAAGCCCCTAGTGACTTATCAGACATCGAGCGGAGTTCACTGGCTGATAAATACGCCAGTTCACGCTTATGTAAACGACGTTCGACATCATTTTCACGCGCCAGGCGCAATACTGAACACCAACCCGCTTTTGCATTCACCACCAAGGTACGCAGGTCTCGATATTCTTTTTCCAATTTTTTCAGTCGCTTAACTAACGACTTCATTTCCATTTCGGTCGAGGTGATCGTTCGCTCATATTCACTCCGACGACCACGAGAGCTATGTAAACGTTCATGCAGATCATCACGACGTTGCAAAGCACGACTTAATGCGCTCTCATCGGCCTGAACCCCAAATTCTTGTAGCTCTTGCTTAAATTCCTGTACTGTTTCCAGCTTGGCTTGATGAGAGCTTTTTAAAGACGCCAAGACTTGATGATACTGACTCAACTGAGTTTGTGCTTGCTTTAATTCATCGCGACGACGGTTTCGAATGCTTTCCGCTTGTATGAGTTTCCCTTTTAACTGCTCACTTAACTCACTACTCTGGCTAAGTAGATGAACAGAGTCAGAGTAAGAAAAATGCTGGCGACGCTCATAGAGATCAGACAGAGCAAAGATCTGACTTTTTAAGCTTTGCAGCACCTGATCCGCTTGTTGATATTGCTGCTCGAGTGCATCAAACTGCTCTGGATCCACCTCTAGAGCAGAAGCCAGCGCCTGTAACTGTTCAACCGTTTGACGATGCTGAGCAAGAAAGACCTTCGCTTGGCTCAGATGCTCCAATTTATCATTCAGTACAGTTAAGCGCTCCTGCAAGGTATTTTCAGCCAGCAGACGCCAATTCGGAGCAATACTATCGAGTGTCGATAAGGCTTGTTTACTCAATTGGCGTTGGCTGCGTTGTTGCAGCTCTTGATTTTCCAGCTCAGTTAGCTGACGAAGTACCTGATTGCGTTTTTCACGTGCCGTCAATAATGCTTGCTCAGGATCATCTTCAAATGCGCACTGTAAATGCTCAGCCACAAAAAGGTTAAAACTGCTGTATAAACGTTGCAGTTTTTGCGAATCAAAAGCCGCTTTGGCATGCGCTTCAACGATCTCTTCTCGTTCTAAACGAAGTTGCTCTAAACGTTGCTCACGAGCAGCTCGCCCAAATAAAGGGATCTCTGGAAAACGAGAATAGCGCATTTGTCGATCATTTAACTGAACACAAACCGCCCCGGCTAACTCTTCAACATCAATCGAACTGTCATCAAAGGCATCGATATCCCCTTCGATTAAATAGAGATCTTCAGGACAATCATCCAGCTCAACCAACTTCTCTTTTATGCCAGATAAATCAGAGACCACGATCGCATGCCGAGCAGGGCCATACATCGCACTAAAATAAGGCGCATCCTCCAGAGTAATATCATCATAAATTTCAGACAATAAAACGCCACCTAGTGTATCGGCCAACCCTTTCAAACGAGGATCGTTTGAACCGCCCGGTGAAGCAAGCCGCTCAATTTCGCTATCAAGTAAGGCTCGACGCTGAGCCAGTTTGTCCTTCTCCAGCGATTGTACTTTTTCACGCTCTAGCAGCGATTGCATCTCCCGCATGACAGACTGGCGGTCATTTAACTCAGCACCACTTTGTTCGCGTAAAATTGCTAAAGCATCATTGGCTTGAATCCATGCTGGAGCAATGCTTTCACAACGGGCAATATCAGAGTGTAGTTCTTGCTCAAGGCGACGTTGCTGACTTCTCTGCTCACGTAGCGTTTCTTGGCTCTGCTCCAAACTCTCTAACAACGCTTGGTGGCGTTCACGCTCTAACTCAAGGCTATCTTCTTCACTCAGAAGAACCTGATGGTGCTTGTAATAGTCATTGACTTGCTGCTGTACAAGGTTTTGCTGTTCAATTCGATGGTGCAGATCTCGCTGTTGCTCCAACCACGACTGTTCATTTTGTACTACCTGTTGAGCATCTTGTGCTTGACGTAAAATAGTTTTCGCATGTTCAGCCGCTTGGCTACGGTCGACGTCTCCCACCACGCTTTTCACTAAACTCAGCGCTCGTTCAAACTGCTCAGCCGCCGCTGATGACATATCCAATTTGTGTTTTACTGATAATAGCTCGCTGGTTTTTTGCTCTTGCTGGGCATTCAGCTCACTGATTCGCGCATGAGCAACTTCTGCGGAGAGAGTGGGATCATTAAGCTGCTGGCGAGCTTTGTCGAGGGCTTGTAACGCTTGTTGGTATTGCAAAGCGCGGGTCTGTTGTACATCAAGCGCTTGTTGATAATCAGCCAATTGCGTTTTCAGGCTATCGACTTCTTCCTCGGCCATCGTCGCTTGTTCTTCCGCCAACATGACACGTTCTTGCGCTTCTTCGACCACCATTAACTGCTCTTCAAGACGAATACTGAGCTCTTCTAAATCCTCTTGATAACGAGCAATTTTTTCTTGCTGTCGCAGGGCATTTTGCATCAGTTGTAAATGATCGGAAGCGCCTTGGTAATCTTGCTCTAGTGCAGACTCTTGTTCAGCCAGCATTTCTAACTCTTCATGAACACGATTAAGTAACTGGTTTTGCTCAATTAGGGTTTCACGAGCGGTAAAAAGCTCTTGGCGCAGCGACAAGGTTTGCTCAACGTTAATACGACGCTCATTCGCGTGGCGCATATAGTCAGCAGCAACATATTGGGTTGACTCAGCAATTAGATGTTTGAACAGATCTCGATCTGCTTGCGTGTTTTTAATGGCTTCTAAAGTCATGCGATTTTCACGCAATGCCGATTCCATATCTTGGAACGCTTTTTTCACTCCGCCATTTTGTGGCAATAAATAATCACGCAATGAGCGGGTAATCGCGCTGGAAATACCGCCATATAACGAGGCTTCAATCAAGCGGTAAAATTTGGAACGGTCACTGCTATTTCGCAGTTTTTTAGGCACCACGCCTGATTCAAACATCTGACTGTGGTAATCCACAATCGAAGCAAATGGTTTGAAATGTGCCCCTTCGATACGACTCAGGGCTTCTTTCACTTCATTGAGCTGACGAACACGGGCATGGTGATCTGAAACACTTTCTATCAAAATATCCGTCGGTTTGATATGGCTAGGTAGGCCTTGAATAACAAAGGGTTTAATATCAACTTTCTTATCTCGCCCAGCCACTTGCTGAAGTTTGACCGCAAACAAGAAACGTTGATGACGTGAATTCACCACATCAAGTGCCGCATAACAAGCTCCCGGCTGCAATTTACCATACAGTCCTTTATCACGAGAGGCTTGTGAGCTCCCCGCTTCCGTTGTATTACGAAAGTGCAGTAAGCTTTGGTCAGGAATTAATGCGGTGATAAACGCCGCCATTGTGGTCGATTTGCCTGCGCCATTACCACCGGATAATGTGGTCACTAAATTATCGATATCAAAAGTTCGGGCAAAGAAGCCATTCCAGTTGATCATGGTGAGTGATTGATATTTACCTCTTTCAATCATGCTTCATCTTCCCATACTTCATCTTGTTCATGTTGTGGTTGCAATTCAACTTCATCAGTTAATAAGCTTGGTTGGTTAGGCTCTTGGTTATGGACGACCGCCTCACCATCGCGGATCAAACGTAATTGTGCTTGACGCATATCATCCCCTACTCGCACATCGGCCCCAAAACGGAAAACCGCCTCGGTAATACGAAACTTGGTTGTCTCGCCGATATGAATAAGCATACCCAAACGACGTAATCGACGTAACGAAGAGCGAACTTTTTCAAACAATTTTTCTTTATCTAAATCTGAACCCGTGGCACGGTGAGTGACCAATTTCATCAGTTTTTTCTCATCAACTAATGAGAGCAGTTCTTCATACAACTCTTGGTTGGTAAAAATGCCTTCGTGCGCCAACCGCTCAGGGCTTAAATAGAGAAAACAAAGGACTTTACCCACCAGCATATCCAGTTCAGATAGCACGCTGCGGTTAATCAAGGAGGTTGAACGCGGCCGAAGATAGAAAAAACCTTCTGGCGCACGAACTAACTCCGTATTATAACGTTGGTAAAATAATGCTAACTCAGGTTCAAAATCGGATAAGAAAGCATGGTTATCTAGATCATCACTAGACACATGCCGCCCTGCGCGCAATTGGCTATCTAAAGCCGGGAAAAGCGGATTCACTATCGCTTTGGCCAGTTGCTCTGGCATATATTCATTAATATCGGTCGATGACATTTGCTTGTACCTTTGCCCCAAATTCGTTAATGGCTTGCCAGTTTGGTTGAACGGCTCGGTAATCCGATTCAGAATAACCGAGACGCACGGCTTGATCGACGACGATTCTAGCCAGATCAAAGTGCTGTGTACGCGGATGTGAAGCGAGGTAATCACGTAACACGATACCTAAATCGATGGGTAACTGCTGTTCTTTATGAGCTTTAAGCATATGGCCAATACGCTCTGAAATTGCGTCGTGCACTTGCTGAAACTCTTCATATTCCACGTCCATTGGCCGCTGCCCTGTCACCTCATCATCTCGGAGCACTAATGCTTCATCACGCAGATCGGATAAGCGTTCTGCCTCTGCAAATGTTAATAACCATGGCTGGGTAAAATAATCATTCATTGACTGACGAAGACGTTGACTGAAGGCTCGATTTTGATCCATATCAATGGCCGTTCGGATAAATTTATGCACATGTCGATCATAACCTATCCATAAATCAATCGCTTGTTGGCCCCAATTGATGATGCGATCCAACTTCATTTGCAGTGAAAATAGCACTTCTTCAATAAATTCAAGTTCAGGATCGCCATAAATTTTTTCTTGAATATCGAGAATTTGGGTTTGCAGTTCATCTCCTGCAGCCTGCAAGGTATCTTGCAGCTCTCGCAGTGTCGATGAGGTTTCTGATAATAAACGTTCACACTGTTGAATGGCGTCTCGCCAATCTTGATTGAGCAGGTCAGCAATTTGCTGTTTTACCGATTGCTGCTGTTCATCCAAAACGCGTTGGTTAAGATCAATGCGATCAAAAATTTCTCCGACAGAGTATTTCAGTACGCCATACACGTTTTTTTTCCAGTGCTCTGTTGTACCGCCCTTCTGAGCAGATTCAGCCGCTTTCGCCATTTCATCGGCGACCATCGAAAGCTGAATCGAGAGCTTTAATTTGGAAAACTCACGATGACGAAGGTAGTAGTCAGTGATCCCCATTGCAAGTGGTGAAAGACGATAGATACTCATTCCTTCTGTCACTTCGCTAGTAAATCGACTGATCAAGCGCTGTTTGACTAATTCATTAATGGCATTATTTGCTCGAAAAGCCGAAGGCTCCCCCGTCTCCGTAAATAGTCGAGTTACAATGGCAAAAGCATCATGCAACTCGCCTTCACCAAGCTCTTCATCAAACCGTTCATGGCTCAACACGGCAATGGCAATTAAAAAAGCTAACCGCTCTGCACTGAGGTTCAAGGAGAAATCATGCTGCTTAACCCAACTCACCAATTCATCAATGGGCTGCTCTGCAGCGTTTTGAGTTAATTCACTCATGTTATACCTGTTCTTTTTTCTTAGCCCAAACATGGATATAGCGACCTAATGATAGATAAGGTTCTTGACGGCAATAATGTCGTTCCAGAGCCAAAAGATCTTCATATTGATATTCACCCATATTTTGCATGTTACCAATATAGTCACTAAAACAGCGAATACCGGATTTTCCACAAATTTCAAATCCGGCTTGTTCAATCCACTGATAAACGTCGGTCGGCAATAAACCTTGTTGAGGCTGAAGTTTAAAACGTTTGCGGTGGGGCATTCCCGCTAGAATATGAGGAATATTGCCACACACTGCATTTTTGTACACCAAGCCATGTTGGTTATAAAACATAATCGATGCCATTCCACCCACTCGCACTTGGTTCAACAAATGGTGCAATGCCTGTTGAGGATCTGCCAACCATTCCATGACCGCATGGAACATCACAATGTCGACAGGTGCTGGTAAATGTTTATCGATCGCTTGGACAGGGGTATGTACAAAGCAATACCGTTCAAGTAAACCATTCTGAATAACCGCCTGTTTTGCCAAATGCAACATTTCAGAAGAAAGATCGCATAGAGTGACATTGTGACCAAATTTCGCTAATCTTTGTGACATCTGTGCCAAACCACCGCCCGCGTCTAAAATGTGCAACGGAGCTTGTGCTTCATCGAAATGGGTAAGTAGACTCATGAGGTCTTGCCAAACAATTACTTGGCGAATCTCACCTTTGTCAGAACCATAAATGTTTTTTGCAAATTTGTGGGCAATATCGTCGAAATTACGGTCTTCTGTCACTGTGGCTTGAGCTATGATAATCAATCGTGCTGCTATTCTGTCATAGGAATGGCAGGAATAAAGAATCTTTCGCTGATTTTACTATCAAGTGCTGTTTTTTCGGACTATTTTGTTTATGTTTGAGCTGAAAAAAATCGTTTCCTCGCTTCTGATGCCTTTGCCAGCACTGCTGATCATTGGTTTTGTCGGTTTAATGTTAATCATGTTTACCGCCAAACGTAAAACAGGCTGTCTTGTAGTGCTCTTTGCATTGAGCGGTCTGTTTTTAATTGCCTTTCAACCCCTTTCTAGCCGCCTCTTAATGCCTTTAGAGCGTCAATACAGCGCGTTTCTGCCCGTCGACGGTTCCGTTGATTATGTGATGGTGCTTGGCAATGGCCATGTTGTGGATGGTACGATTCCACCCACCTCGGAGTTAACTCGAACGGCATTGATGCGCTTAACGGAAGGCATCCGTATTTTACACATGTACCCTGGCGCTAAGCTGATTTTATCAGGCTATGCCGGTGGTACTGAATTTAGCCATGCGAGAATGCTCGCCAAGGTGGCTCTCGCGCTTGGTGTGTCAAAATCTGATATTATTTTACTGGAAACCGCACAAGATACTTGGGAAGAAGCGCGGCAAGCTGCTGCTTTTGTTCAGCATAAAAAACTGGTTCTTGTCACTTCTGCAAGTCATATGGCACGAGCGATGAATGAATTTCACTCTGTTGGACTCACGCCTATCCCTGCTCCGACCAACTACCTAGCCCAAACGAAAGTGAGTCAAGCTTGGGATAAATACATTCCCAAAGCCAAATATCTAGAACAAACAGAGCGCTATTGGTTTGAAACGATGGGACTGATGTGGCAATCGATGCGAGATTGGGTCAGTCAGCATAACAACGCTGAACTCAGTAATACTCAATAACCAATAAACCAGCAAATCAAGATACACGGCTCTTGCTCACAAATTGCTACGTTTACTGACAATTTTGTATGGTTATAATGCATATTTAAGCTAAATTTCATTGCGGGTTGAGTCGTTGCAGTCTAAAATCTTGCTCGCTACTGACAAGATGAATGTAAAAATCAAGCCGCTATTTAACAGCGGTTTTTGTTTTTTTATTACTTTTAGGCTAATTAAAGCCGGTGCCCAAATCATGAAGCGTTATCGTCAAGCAACAGGCAAAATGGCTATTTTTCTCAGCCAGTATCATAAAATCAACATCGCCTATCGCATCATAACGCCGAATGCCCCTATCAGAGGGAAGCCTGGGTATAACTACTGCTGCACTCAATGAAGTGAAAGCCTATGCCGGCTCCAGCAGTCATTGATAGGATAAATTTATGGCTACGATTAAAGACGTTGCGCGCTTAGCGGGTGTATCCACAACGACCGTATCTCATGTGATCAACAAAACCCGTTTTGTTGCAGAAACGACACAAGAAAAAGTACTCGAAGCAGTTAAGCAACTGAACTACGCACCAAGCGCGGTGGCAAGGAGCTTAAAATGCAACACAACACGTACAATTGGTATGCTCGTCACGCAATCAACCAATCTTTTCTTTTCTGAAGTGATTGATGGGGTTGAAAGTTATTGCTACCGCCAAGGGTATACATTGATTTTATGTAATACCGGTGGGATTTATGAAAAACAACGTGACTACATTCGCATGTTGGCAGAAAAACGTGTCGATGGCATGTTGGTCATGTGCTCTGACTTAACAGAAGAGTTACTGGAAATGCTCGAAAGCCACCCGGACATTCCTAAAGTCATTATGGATTGGGGGCCAGAAACATCTCAAGCGGATAAGATCATTGATAACTCAGAAGAAGGGGGTTATCTCGCAACGAAGTATCTGATTGAGAAAGGGCATAAAGCTATCGCTTGTCTTAGTGGTCATTTTGTCAAAGCCGCTTGCCAAGAACGGATTACTGGATTTCGTCGTGCCATGGCCGAAGCGAACCTTCCCGTTAATGATGATTGGATTTTAGAAGGTAACTTTGAATGTGATACCGCCGTTTTAGCGGCCGATAAAATTCTCGCCATGGATACCCGCCCAACCGCTGTATTTTGTTTTAATGATACGATGGCACTTGGCTTAATCAGCCGTTTACAACAACGTGGAGTTAGAGTTCCTGACGACATGTCCATTATCGGATACGATAATATTGAACTTGCTGAATATTTTTCGCCACCATTAACTACCATTCACCAGCCCAAACGCCGAGTCGGTAAAAATGCCTTTGAAATACTGCTGGAACGAATTAAAGATAAAGAACACGAACGCCGTACATTTGAAATGCATCCAGAAATTGTTGAACGCGATACGGTACGAGACTTAACCAAAAAATGATGGATAAGCGTAACTAAACCGATTAAAATCACTAAAAACCGAACCAGAGTCACATTTTCAAAAAAATGAAAAGTGACAACGGTTCAGTTTTAATGACTTTATCATCCGTATTCTGAGGTAATACTCGAAATACAGTATGTCACGCACAGGGCAAACCATCTGAAAGGGTGGGACGCAAAGCCTCCGGCCTAAACCCGAATGTGGTAGGTAGCGGGGTTGCCGATGGCTAAACTGCATAGACAGGAAGTTAACTTCTTATTGACATCTTTTAGCAGTTTTTTGCTAGTCTCTCGGACCTGATTTGGTGGCGAATTAGTTAATACACCGAGATTTACAACATGGATAAACCCGTATTAAAAGACTCAATGCGACTTTTTGAGCCACTTGGCCGTATCAAATCGCGTTCAATGTTTGGCGGTTTTGGCATTTTTGCTAATGACACGATGTTTGCGTTAGTGGTTAATAACCAACTGCATATACGAGCAAACGATAAATTAGCCGCCAAATTTAAACAACAAGGTTATCAACCCTATGTGTATACAAAAAAAGGGTTCCCCGTTGTGACCAAATATTATGCTCTTCCTGAAACGAGCTGGTCAGATCCGCAATTCATTTTATCTGAGGCACAATCCGCTTTAAAAATTGCTCAACTTGAACGAGAAAACCAAGAGCAATCAAAACCAGAACGGCTGAAAGATTTGCCAAATTTACGACTAGCCACTGAGCGCATGTTGAAAAAAGCCGGCATCAACTCCGTTGAACAACTGCATCAACAAGGCGCACTGGCTGCTTATCAAGCGATACAACAAAGCCATTCCAGCGAAGTTAGCCTAGAGCTATTGTGGGCATTAGAAGGCGCAATTGAAAGAAAGCACTGGTCAGTCATTCCGCTTTCGCGACGCGAGGAACTTATTAAGCGTTTATCTTAAAAACACTCTCTTAGTGCTTTTCAGCACTCAAACAGTAATTAGTCCATCAGCGAGTTGTATACCCAACCAACTTGCGTTGGGCTAATTATTGTCATAGTTTAACCTAAATCACACGATACCCAAATATGTTCTATTCTGTATCCATTGGATAACGCTAAATTTTGCCACTAATTAAATTTTTCCACTATAGTATAGGCCGCTCAATGACCCGAAAAATGCTGGTTGGATTGATACTACTTGCGATAGTGATCTTGCTCACTGTCAATTTACAACAATATCTCAATCTAAGCTCAATCAAACAGCACCACACTCAACTATCTCTATGGATTGATGAACATTTTGCCATCGCAGCTCTGCTCTATTTTGTTTTTTATGTCTTATTAACCGCCTTTTCCGTTCCTGGCGCGGCTGTATTTACTCTTCTTGGTGCGGCCTTATTTGGTTTTTGGATCAGTTTATTTTTAGTGTCTTTTGCCAGTACACTGGGAGCAACGATCGCCTTTTTGATTAGCCGCTATTTGCTCAAAGAATGGGTATACCGCCGCTTCTCTGATAAGTTGATTACACTCAATCATGGAATCAGTCAAGATGGTGCCTTATACCTATTTTCGTTAAGACTGATGCCTATTTTGCCTTTTTTTCTGATTAACTTATTAATGGGGCTCACCTCGATAACGACTTGGCGCTATTACTGGGTCAGCCAATTAGGTATGCTACCTGGAACGGCAGTGTATATTAATGCGGGAACTCAGTTGAGTGAAATAGATCAGCTCTCGGGGATCATATCCCCTTCTGTGTTATTTTCTTTTGTATTACTTGGCCTTTTTCCATTGCTGGCCAAATGGCTAATTAAACGATTACGCTATCAGCGGACAAAGCACCATTAATTGCTTTGCTGGTAAATAAAATCGATAGAGACTTGATTAAACAAACGCGGCTGCTCAACGTTACAGACATGGCCGCAATCAGGAATTTCTACTAATTCACTCTGCTGATGTGCTGCAACCATCTCTCTAACGGGATGAAGAAACATATAATCACACGCCCCCATTACATATAACGTAGGAATCGGTAACGCTCTTTCTTTAAAATAACGCATTAATGGATTCACTTCAGCCGTCAAGGTAAACCAGCGTTTAAACTCTTTTTGACAAAGCTTCTGGGCCTCTCTGACAAATAAGTGTCGAGATTCTTTTTGGCTTGATTGCGGCATGACAACGTATGCAAATAAGCGGTAAAGCCACATATAAGGCATGATATGTTTACTCAAGTGGCCAAGTGTCACCAAGACTTGTGAACGAATATTTAATCGAGTAACCGCTCCGCCGAGTACCATACTCTTGACACGCTCGCCAGCCAACTCTGCCATATTTCTAACAATAATCGTTCCCAGTGACATACCAACAAAGTGAGCGGACTGGATTTTGAGATGATCAAGAACACGCAAAACATCCTGCGTTACAGACTTGAAAGTATAGCGCTGAGCCAATAAATCTTTTAACAATTGATTCGACTTACCGTGCCCACGTAAATCAACCAAGAGCAAATTAAAATGCTGTTTATAGTCTTTTATCTGCTTAAACCAGATAGAAGAGCTTCCTCCTGCACCATGAACAAAAACAACCCAGTCTTTACTGGTTGGATGGGGATAAATTTTATGAAACAACAAACCTTGGGGCATGAACACCACATAAACTCAACTTACTTAGTAGAGAAGATTAGCATAATTTACCTTGTACATTTGCTCAGAGTTGTAAAAAATCATGTATAAAACATGCCGATATTGGCTCACTGACAAAGCACAGAGCGCATCAATCACGACTACGCTCTGCCTCCCTTCATTAGTAATCGAAAATTGCCGAACGATACATCTTTAAGTATTCCTGCGCTGAATCAAGCCAACTAAAGTCTTTCTGCATCGCTCTTAATTGAACCTTTAGCATTTCATCCGGATTTTGCAAATAAAATAACAAGGCTCTTTGCATCGTAATCAACAAGGCTGCCGGCGTTGGATCCTGAAAACCAAACCCTGTTGCTTGCTGAGGGTACTTATCATAGTCTTGAACGGTGTCTTTCAGCCCACCAACCTCTCGAATGATAGGCAGAGTTCCATAAGCCATACTGTATATTTGGTTTAGCCCACACGCTTCAAATTCCGATGGCATAATAAAAAAGTCTGAGCCGGCTTCAACCAAGTGAGCAAGACGATTACTATAAGCTTCAATAAAAACAAATTTGTTAGGATGGGTAGCTGCAATCTTATGTAATTTTTCAGCGATTTGAGATTCTCCCGTCCCTACGATCACCAGCTGCACTTCATTGCGCAAAAACTGATCGAGAATCGGTAGTAAATAATGGAATCCTTTTTGGTGGGTTAATCGACACACCATGCCGAACATAGGTATCGCAACTTGTGGTAATGCTAGCTCTTGCTGGAGCGCTTGCTTACTGCTTGCCTTCCCTGATTTTAAAGCATTCTCTTCTGCATGGTAAGTTTGTGGTAGATAACGATCCGTTGCTGGACTCCACTCAGAGTAATCACACCCATTGATGATTCCATGTAGATCGCGCGCACGGCGAACAAAATCGTCGACCAAACCGTGTGAACCTAATGGTGTTAACAACTCGGAAGCATAGTTAGGACTAACCGCATTAATTTTATCAGCAAAGGCAATTCCTGCTCTTAAAGTACTCACATGATCATGGCCATACTGTAAAAATTCCATTCCCGATAGATTCAATTCAGGGATAATTTCCAACTGATGATAAGAAAAAATACCTTTAAAAATAGCATTATGGACAGTTAATATGGTTTTTATGCCGCTGTAATAACCATCATCACGATAACGCGTTTTTAATAAGAAAGGGATTAATGCCGTGTGCCAATCATTCGCGTGAATAATATCCGGGTGAATGGCTAATTTAGGTAAAATATCTAAACAAGCGGCGGAAAAAAAGCCAAAACGCTCGCCATTATCGACATAGGCATGGTTCTGCTCTGCATATAAGTCTGGTCGATCAAAATATTCTTCACAATCAATCAAATAGACAGGCACCTTGTCGAGTTCAGTCAAACGAACTTGATAACGAGTATGTGGCCAATGCAATAATTCTGTTTCAAGAATAACCGGTAAATTTTGTTTTTCATCAATGGTGCGATAACCAGGTAGCACAATGGCTACCTGATGACCAAGATCCATTAAAGCCTTTGGCAGTGCCTTCGCCACATCGGCTAAGCCGCCACTTTTCACTAGTCCTTCAGCTTCTGAAACAGCGAACCAAATGTTCATTTTCTCATGATTAGAATCCAAATTTTGTCCCTTTTGCTATCACAACAATTCCTTCATCAGAAACATGGAATCGTTGTCTATCCAGTTCTAAATCTTCACCAATAACGGTACCAGGGGCGATTTCTACATTTTTATCAATAATCGTGCGTTTAATCGTACACCCTGCACCAATTTTAACGTCACCTAAAATCACCGATTCACTGATCAACGATCCATGGGCAATGTTGGTTCTGAAGCCAAGTACAGATTTATAGATTGTCGACCCTTGTACATAACTTCCTCCGGAAATTAAGCTATCTGTAATCTCCACTTTTTTCTCATCCATATCAACGAACGTGGCAGGTGGTAATGGAGGATAGTAAGTGTGTAATGGCCAACTACGGTTATATAACGAGAATGGCGCATCTTTTTGTAATAAATCCATATGAGCAGACCAGTAAGACTCTATGGTACCGACATCACGCCAGTAGGTTATTCCCTTTTCCCCTTTGATAGTATTAGTTGAGAAGTCATACACATAAACGTCACCTTGAGGAAACATTTTGGGGATGATGTCCTTGCCAAAGTCATGACTCGATTGTTCATTGGTCGCATCTTCACGCAGTTCTTTACATAGCGTTTCCGTTTCAAAGATGTAATTTCCCATTGAAACCAGAGCCCATTCTGGAGCCCCTGGAATCGATTTGGGCTGTTTAGGCTTTTCTTCAAAGCCTATCATTTTCCCATTCGTATCGACTTCAATCACACCAAATTGTGACGCTTGAGACAATGGCATGCGTAGGGCGGAAACGGTCAGTTTTGCTTCTACACGGCGATGGAACTCAAGCATTTGCCGGATATCCATCTTATAAATATGATCGGAACCGAAAATGCAAACATCATCAGCTTCAGAGATTTCGACAAAACGAAGGTTTTGATAGATAGCGTCCGCTGTACCTTCATACCAACGTTTACCATCACGCATTTGAGCTGGAATGGAATCAATAAAACGATCTCGTATACTGGAAACATTCCATCCTTTTTTCATGTGTAAATAGAGTGATTGAGATTTAAATTGTGTTAACACATAAACTCGCATTAAATCGGCATTAACGAAATTATTAAGCGCAAAGTCTATCAATCGATAGCTTCCACCAAACGGAACGGCAGGTTTTGTACGGGATTCAGTCAACGGCATCAAACGCGAACCTTCACCGCCGGCCAAAATCATTCCTAATACACCACTCATATTCTTCTCCATCATTTTCCATTGGTTTGCCGTCATGTCAAATTAGGGGGGGAATGACGACGCTTTCCTTAGTCACTGATTACATTTGTTAACCGAACTTCAGGGAAGTATAAAATGCAATCAGTTGTTTATTACTTTATCGAATTTATGTTGGAATACAAACCCCGAATACAGATTTTGTGCAGCAAGTAAGTCCGATATGTTCAACACTTCGCCTTGTTCACAAAATGAGGTGGGTTAACACCATAAACTCTAACATTTATTTCACGATTTCCATCCCAAAATAAAAAATACTCACACAAAAATAATAGAAAAATGTGACAGTCGATATAGATATATTAAAGGAGATAAATAAGAAAAAACGCTACAAAGGTAGAATATCATCGCTAAAAACTCGATTTAACTATCAATAGTGTACAATTAATAGCCATTCCCTTCCTTTAAATTTGCTCTATATCCCAACAACTGGCAGTTGCAGGTAGGCGGCAAGTAAATAAGTTCCTATGCGCATAGATAGACGCCATTAAGGTGAACGGAACGTAGCCAACACCGCTTCCGCTTCGAGTAGGGAAGGTATATTGAGAACAATAAAAAAAGCAGCCATAGGCTGCTTTTTTACAATGAATGATTTCATTATTTGGTTTTCTTACGTTTGTCCGTAATATCCCATTGCCCTTCGTGATAAAGCGCCGTCCAACCCGACGGTTTTCCATCAATTTCAGTTCGAACATAGTGTTCTTTACTTTTACGGCTAAAACGAACAACCGTAGGGCGGCCGTCAGGATCAGCCACTGGCGCTGAGGCTAAATATTGATATTTTTCAGACAACCTTTCTTTAAAACGGACTAATTCTTCGACTAAAGGCGCACGAGTTTCTCGTGATTTAGGGAAGTTACTGGCAGCGAAAAATAGACCAGAAGCTCCATCTCTCAAAACAAAGTAAGCATCCGAGTTTTCACAAGGTAATTCTGGGAAATGAACCGGATCTTCCTTCGGTGGCGCAACTTCACCATTTTTAAGTATTTTTCGAGTGTTCTTACAGTTGTCACTCGTGCAGTCCATATATTTACCGAAACGCCCTGTTTTCAGCACCATATCAGAGCCACACTTATCACATTCAACAACGGGGCCGTCGTAACCTTTGACCTTAAACTCGCCCTCTTCCACGATATAACCTTCGCAGTTCGGGTTGTTACCACAAACATGCAACTTACGCTTACCATCAATCAGGTACGCATCCATTGCCGTTTCACAGATAGGACAGCGTTTTTTGGCACGCAATGCAGCCGTTTCGACATCCTCTTCAAGAACATTAATAATGCCCTCTTCATCGCCCAAATTAATGGTGGTTTTACACCGCTCTTTAGGGGGTAAAGCATAACCGGAACAGCCAAGGAAAACGCCGGTCGATGCAGTTCTTATTCCCATAGGACGATCACAAGTCGGGCAAAGAATATTAGTCATCACAATATGGTTCGGTTTCATTCCACCAACCGACTCATCTTGTTCTGCTTGCTCAAGATCACCGCTAAAATCAGCAAAAAAAGCATCCAATACTTTTTTCCAGTTGGCATCCCCTTCTGCGATTTGATCGAGTTTTTCTTCCATTCGTGCGGTGAAATCATAATTCATTAAATCCGCAAAACTACCATCAAGCCGATCCGTAACAATTTCACCCATTTTTTCAGCATAAAAACGGCGTTGCTCTACTTTAACGTAGCCACGATCTTGAATCGTTGAGATGATCGAAGCATACGTTGAAGGGCGACCAATTCCCCGTTTTTCCAACTCTTTGACCAACGCAGCTTCGGTATAACGTGCCGGCGGCTTGGTAAAGTGCTGCTTGGGATCTAGCTTTTCAAGCGATAACCTATCACCCACTTGTACTGTTGGTAAGATTTGGTCTTCATTTTTACCCAATGGACGTTGAACCCGAGTCCAACCATCAAATTTAAGAATTCGCCCTTTCGCTTTTAAGGTAAACTCTGCCGCTTTAACACTGATCGTGGTGGAATCATATTGAGCGGGCGTCATTTGACAAGCCACAAATTGGTTCCAAATCAAGGCGTACAATTTGTGTGCATCCGCTTCCATCCCTTCCAAATCATCCGCTTTAATTTCGACACTGGAAGGACGAATTGCTTCATGCGCTTCTTGTGCTCCTTGCTTGCTTCCATACACATTTGGGCTATCCGGCAAATAGGCATGACCAAACTGTTGATCAATATACTGACGAACATTGTCTACCGCTTCAGCACTTAAGTTTGTTGAATCGGTACGCATATAGGTAATGTACCCAGCTTCATATAAGCGCTGAGCTAACATCATGGTTTTTTTTACGCCGTATCCTAAACGAGTACTGGCCGCTTGCTGTAGCGTGGACGTAATAAATGGTGCACTCGGTTTACTACTGGTGGGTTTATCTTCACGTTTACAGACTTCATAAGCCGCTTTTTGCAGGATGGAAACTGCAGCTTGTGCTTCTTGCTCATTGGTTGGCTTAAAGGGCACGCCTTCTTTTTGTGCGACCAACAAACGAAAATCAGCTTGCGATTGTGTTTTTGTCTCTGCGTGAATATCCCAAAATTCTTCAGGCACAAATGCCTTAATTTCTCGTTCACGTTCAACCAACAGTTTCACCGCAACGGACTGAACTCGTCCAGCAGAGAGCCCTCGTGCCACTTTTTTCCACAGTAGAGGAGAAACCATAAAACCGACGACTCGATCCATAAATCGACGTGCTTGTTGCGCATTAACCCCATCCATGTTCAGCTCACCGGGTTGTTGGAAAGCTTGCTGAATGGCATTTTTAGTGATTTCGTTAAAAACTACCCGTTTATACCGCTTTTCATCGCCACCGATGATCTCACGAAGGTGCCAAGCGATGGCTTCTCCCTCGCGATCCAAATCGGTTGCGAGATATACGCAATCGGCGTCTTTGGCGAGCTTTTGCAGTTCATTTACCACTTTTTCTTTGCCAGGAAGAATTTGATAATTGGCTTCCCAGCCATGAAAAGGATCAATACCCATTTTTTTTATTAGGGCGTTACGCTCTTTCTCTTTTTTTAAGCGTTCTTTTTCTTCTACAGTCAGTTGTTTATTCGCTGTAGATGGAGTCTTTTTGGTCGCGGTACTACTTTGACCAGCAGTAGGCAGATCGCGTACATGACCGACACTAGACTTTACGATAAAGTCTTTACCAAGGTATTTATTGATAGTTTTAGCCTTGGCTGGTGACTCCACTATAACAAGTGATTTACCCATAATTGACTCAAATGCCCTTAATCACGATGCGAAAAATAAATCGCATGATGTTCTAAAATATTGCTTCTTTTTTTACTATCGAGCCAGACAAGCAGAAGATCAACTTGTTTTTATAAAAAAGCACTTATTTGCTCGACAAATCGACGAAAACTCGTTCCGAGCTTGAAAACCGCACATACTAATCAGAGTCTGATCTAGATGCGACAGAAAAAAAGCAAAACATGGAGCAAATCACAAAATAGTATGATTACAGAATCTTAGTTTTCCTGTTTTTGATCATGGCTTTTACGTGTCACAATCATACACTATGTCCAAAACATCATGGGAATAAAACATGAGCGATAAAAAATCCATTAGTCAATTTGATTTATTGCTGATTGCCAATCAGCTTATTCAAGAACACGAACAGTATATCGAAGGAATGCGCGCAGAAAGCGTGGAAGAAAAAGATCAGGTTTTGGTTTTTAAAGGCCCTTATTTTTTGAATGACGACGGACTACCTACTGAGAAAACAACGGCGGTATTTAATATGTTTAAATATTTAGCTCATCATCTTTCTAAAGAGTTTTCGTTACAAAAATAATCAAAGCCTCAGACGAGGCTTTGATTTTCAACTCAATGACTGATCTGGGAAAATTTTTCGAAATAATCAGGGAAGGTTTTCGAGGTGCATTTGGGATCATTAATCGTCACTGAACTATCACTCAAAGCAACTAATGAGAAACACATCGCGATGCGATGATCATCGTAAGTATCAATCATTGCATGGCGAAATGCTGTAGGCGGTGTAATGATGATGTAATCCTCACCCTCTTCCACAGTTGCCCCGACTTTACGCAGCTCTGCCGCCATCGCCGTTAAGCGATCCGTTTCTTTCACTCGCCAGTTATAAACATTACGAATGGCTGTTGTACCTTTGGCAAATAACGCCGTCGTAGCGATGGTCATCGCTGCATCGGGAATCGCGTTAAAATCAAGATCAACACCGTTGAGCTCTTTTCGGCGAGCGATCACATAATCGTCCCCCCATTCAATCTCCGCCCCCATTTTTTCTAAGGCGTCAGCAAAATGAACATCACCTTGGATGCTATTTTTACCAATCCCCGTCACTTTAACTTCACCGCCTTTAATCGCAGCAGCCGCTAAAAAATAAGAAGCCGAAGAGGCATCACCTTCAACCAAAAAATGCCCTGGGGAAACATAAGATTGACCTGCTGGGATCACAAATTGTCGGTAATCGTGGTTGATCACTTGGACACCAAATTGCTGCATGATGTGTAAGGTAATATCAATATAAGGTTTAGAAACTAGCTCACCTTCAATATTAATAATAACCTCTCCGTCAGCTAAGGGAGCTGACATTAAAAATGCCGTCAAAAATTGGCTAGAAATGGATCCGTCAATCGATACCGCTCCAGCATTTAAGCCGGTGCCACGAATACGCAGGGGAGGATATTGTTCATTTTCCAAATAGTCAATTTGAGCCCCCGCTTGACGTAAGGCATGGACTAAATGACCAATCGGACGCTCCTTCATTCTGGGTTCACCTGTCAAAGTAAACGCTCCTCGCCCCAGACAAAGTGCAGCTGCTAGCGGGCGCATTGCTGTGCCAGCATTACCTAAAAAAAGCTCTAACGGTTGTGAATGTTCAAACGGTTGTCCTAACCCTTCTATTTCACATTCTGTTTTATCTTCCGAAAGACGGTACACAACACCTAGCTGATTTAGTGCATTCAGCATATGGCGAATGTCGTCACTATCGAGTAAATTGGTCAAGCGAGTGGTACCACGGGCTAATGCTGCTAAAAGAAGCGCTCGGTTCGACACGCTTTTTGAACCGGGAAGGTTCACTTCACCATTAATTTTGGTAATTGATTTTAACGTAAGGCTTTCCATTAAAGTTGTGTTTCCTTGCACTGCGACTATGCCTATTTTTATCTAGCGCAGTAAAATTCTTGGTACTAGCAGACTACCCAAAATAACCTAAAATCGCCAGTGTTAATCGACCTTTGCCAAGGATAGCGTTTACTACCTTTCTTTATCCACACGCACGCCTTCATCAAAATATAAAATACGCACCCGATCACCGGGATGAAATAGCATATGGCTGTCGACATCTTGAATCACATCAATAAGCTTACCCGTTGAAGTACGAATTAATATTTCGACCAAATGATAATCAACCTGAACAGCTTGTTTTCCTTGGTGTTGAGAAATACTCGCGCCAGCCAATACCCCAACCGCAGTTGCCACTTGCTTGCCTCTTCCGTCACCCAATTGGTGCCCTACTAATCCACCCACCACTGCACCAAGTAGTGTTTCCCAGCCTTGCGTTTTTGATTGAAGAATCTCTTGCTGAGAGATATAGCGGACGGTTTCCACCTGACCAAAAACAACATCATTTACTGGACGAGCTTGATTCCGTTGATAAGTGGCATTGGCAAATAGAGGAAAAATCAATAAGATCAAAATCCATCGTTTCATCTTGTGCTCCGATTAAAATAAGTGACTAAGTGATGACAATTTATCTGACCGAGTTGGCTGCGGACCATTTTACCTTCCCCTCTCCCGATATGGCGTTAACCGAGCCAAATGGTTTGCTCGCCTACGGTGGCGATTTGCGCCCTATGCGTATATTGTCCGCTTACCATCATGGTATATTTCCTTGGTACGGGCCAGGAGAACCGATCCTCTGGTGGAGCCCCGCCCCTCGTGCGGTCTTTAATCCTAAGACATTTAAACCCGCCAAAAGTGTAAAAAAATTTCAAAAAAAACACGCTTATCGAATGAGCCTAAATCATGCGACTGACCGTGTTATTGAGTTATGTGCAGCCGTGCGGCCGGCAAATGAAACATGGTTAAATCATGAGATGCGCAACGCTTACCAGCACTTGGCAAAACAAGGGGCTTGTCATTCCGTTGAAGTTTGGGAAAATGAAACATTGGTTGGAGGGCTATATGGGATTGAAGTCGGACAGCTGTTTTGTGGCGAATCCATGTTTAGCCTTGCGACCAATGCTTCTAAAATTGCACTTTGGGCTTTTTGTCAGCATTTTTCGCATCACCAAGGTAAATTAATTGATTGCCAAGTCATGAATCCGCATCTTAGGTCATTAGGGGCGGCTGAATTATCACGGAGCGAGTTTATGCAATCATTGCTAAGGTTAAAAGAGGTATCTGTCTCTCACTCTTGTTTTCAGCCACAATGGTTACCTTGCCCCTTAACGAATTCGATAGAGGAAAAAGGATGAGTGCAGAACCGCAACAGATTAGAGTTGGCCTAACCGAAAATCATTCATGCAGTTATCTGCCTGAACGGATGGAACGGGTTGCGATCGCCCTTGATCCATCAATGAGGACGAGTGAACATTATGAGTTGCTTCTTGCGAATGGTTTTCGCCGTAGCGGGGATGTAATTTATCAACCGTATTGCGATTATTGCTCCGCTTGTCAGGCATTACGCGTTTCTGTCAATGATTTTCGGTCCTCAAAAAGTCAAAAACGCTTATTAAATAAAGCAAAAACGGTTCAATGGCAGTTGAAACCAACGATGGATAAAGATTGGTTCCCACTCTATGCTCGTTATATTGAAGCGCGTCATCAGCAAGGAAGCATGTATCCTCCGCGCAAAGATGAATTTGATAAGTTTGCATGCTCAAACTGGCTACAAACACAATACTTACATCTTTATATCTGCGGCCACCTTGTCGCGATTGCCATTACCGACATTTTACCCAATAGCGCCAGCGCTTTTTATACCTTCTTTGAACCAGAGCACTCACTCTCTTTAGGCACTTTAGCGGTTCTCGTCCAAATCGAAATATGCAAACAAATGAATAAAGAGTGGCTCTATTTAGGCTATCAAATTGATGAATGCCCTGCGATGAATTATAAAGTACGCTTTCAACCGAATCAAAAGCTAGTCAAACAGCGTTGGCAAGGGTAGAATACGCCCCAACTTTACATATTGTTGTTTTAACGGCAGAATGCGCCGTTGATTATTTTCGCCAAATTTCTAAAGAGGATTAAATGGCTAAAGAAGACGTAATTGAGATGCAAGGTACTGTCCTTGATACTCTTCCAAACACAATGTTCCGTGTTGAGCTAGAAAATGGTCACATCGTGACGGCTCACATCTCTGGTAAAATGCGCAAAAACTATATTCGTATTCTTACTGGTGACAAAGTTACTGTAGAGATGACTCCATACGATCTATCTAAAGGTCGCATCGTCTTCCGCGCTCGTTAATCTCTGATTGCCGAATGCAACAAAAACGGAGCCTATCGCTCCGTTTTTGTTGCATAAGACTAACACTTAACACTCGATTATAAAAACGCACCATATTTACGGTGCGTTTATTATTTATAAGGCCAGCCTACGGCTGTTCAAATTTGTTCCAGACAAATTTATCACTCGCTTGTCGCCTACCTGCAACTTCACATTGGTTAGGTATATATTTCTTAATTCACAACTTCTTCCCGAGAACCTAAGCATTTAAAGGTGAGTTGATCATCGGCAAGCTCAACTTTGACCGTACCACCATCAACCAAAGCGCCAAATAATAATTCATTAGCAAGTGGTTTTTTCAATTGATCTTGAATGACTCGCCCCATTGGACGAGCGCCCATATCTCGATCATACCCTTTGATAGCAAGCCAATGCCTTGCATCTTCAGAGACCTCAAGTGACACGCCTCTTGCATCCAGTTGAGCTTGTAACTCAACAATAAATTTATCAACTACTTGATGAATGACTCGTTCATCTAAGCTATTAAACCAAATGATATGATCTAAGCGATTACGAAACTCTGGAGTAAAGACTTTTTTAATCTCCGCCATTGCATCATGACTATGATCTTGTTGAATCATACCAATCGATTGTTTTACCGTTTCAGCCACACCCGCATTGGTCGTCATCACTAAAATTACATTACGGAAATCCGCTTTTCGACCGTTATTATCCGTTAATGTGCCATTGTCCATCACTTGCAACAGGAGGTTAAAGACATCTGGATGGGCTTTTTCAATTTCATCAAGCAAAACGACCGCATGAGGGTGCTTAATCACAGCATCGGTCAACAAGCCACCTTGATCGTAACCAACATAGCCAGGAGGCGCTCCAATTAAGCGGCTAACCGAATGACGTTCACCATATTCCGACATATCAAAGCGTAGCAGCTCGATCCCCAATAACTTGGATAATTGGACGGTAACTTCCGTTTTACCAACCCCAGTTGGCCCTGCAAAAAGGAACGAGCCAACCGGCCGATTATCTGAGCCGAGACCTGCGCGAGTGAGTTTGATCGATTCACTCAGCACTTCTATCGCTTGATCTTGGCCAAAGACTAACATTTTCATCTTCTTATCAAGATTTTTCAAAATATCTTTATCGGATGAAGAGACCGATTTTTCTGGAATTCGCGCCATTTTTGCTACCATAGCTTCGATTTCAGCAACCCCAACGGTTTTTTTACGTCGGCTAGCAGGCATCAGTCGGACTCTTGCACCGGCTTCATCGATCACATCAATCGCTTTATCCGGCAAATGGCGCTCATTAATATATTTTGCTGATAACTCTACTGCGGCCCGTAATGCTTTATGGGTATAGCGTACATCATGGTGTGCTTCATATTTAGGCTTTAACCCCATTAAAATCTTGGTGGTATCATCCAATGACGGTTCTAATACATCAATTTTCTGAAAACGACGTGATAACGCGCGCTCTTTTTCAAATATCGTGCTGTATTCTTGATAGGTGGTTGAACCTATACAACGTAATTTGCCACTGCTTAATAATGGTTTAATCAGATTCGCGGCATCCACTTGCCCACCCGATGCTGCACCAGCACCAATAATCGTATGAATCTCATCAATAAAAAGAATCGCGTCTTGTTCTTTCTCTAATTGTTTAAGAATCGTTTTAAAACGTTTTTCAAAATCACCACGATACTTGGTTCCAGCAAGTAACGAACCAATATCTAATGAGTAGATGACACTGTTTTGAATGACGTCAGGAACTTGCCCCTCCACAATCCGCCAAGCTAGACCTTCAGCAATTGCCGTTTTACCGACCCCAGCCTCACCCACTAAGAGCGGATTATTTTTACGACGGCGGCATAATACTTGAATCGTACGCTCAAGCTCTTTATCTCGACCAATAAGAGGATCAATCTGTCCTTGTTTCGCGAGTTGATTAAGGTTGCTAGCAAAGCTTTCTAATCGCTCATCGCCATTGGTATCATCTAAATTCCCAGGGCTAAAAGCGTCAGCAGCAGGATCATCACTCGCGCCGGAAATTTTAGTAATCCCGTGAGAAATGAAGTTCACGATATCAAGTCGACTAATATCATTTTTTTTCAGTAAGTACGCCGCGTGGGACTCTTGTTCACTAAAAATAGCCACGAGAACATTCGCGCCTGTGACTTCATTACGTCCAGAAGACTGAACATGAAAAACAGCGCGTTGTAGCACTCGTTGGAAGCTGAGAGTTGGCTGAGTTTCACGCATGTCATCATTCGCAGGGATAAGAGGCGTGGTTTGATCAATAAATTGATCCAGCTCTTGTCGTAATGTGTCAATATCAGCTTGACAGGCCAATAATGCATCCTTCGCTGCATCGTTTTCCAACAATGCCAGTAGGAGGTGCTCGACGGTCATAAATTCATGTCGTTTGTCTCGCGCTCGAGCGAACGCGCCATTTAGACTAGACTCTAGTTCTTTATTAAGCATAAGGCCTCCTTAAGGAACAACCACATTGTCTGACAAGCCTAAGCTTGCTCCATAGTACACAGTAGTGGATGCTCATTTTCCCTTGAGTACATGGTCACTTGCGCTACCTTTGTCTCTGCAACCTCTGCAGTATATGTGCCACAAATGGCTTTTCCTTCATAATGTACCCTAAGCATGACTTGTGTTGCTCTTTCGATGTCCATTGAGAAAAAACGCTCAAGAATCTCAATCACAAAGTCCATCGGGGTATAATCATCATTATTGAGTACTACGTGATACATTGCCGGGGGGCTTACCTCGGTCTTTTCTTTCTCCAGTAAATCTGAGCCTGGAGTTACCCATTCAAAGTTTCTACTCATGACGGCCATAGATCAGAGTGTTTCTCAAATTATTACCCATTGTCATCCTATCCATCAGCGCGGTTTATTCACTTAACTTGCTGTCTGTTCAGGTGAAAAACAACCCTTACCTAGAGACTAATCCAGCAATGGTACAGCTGCAAATAAAACATGACGATTCCTTGTCGGTTACGGTTGTAACCGTTCAAAAAAACAGCTAAATATGCACTTAAATTCACAATATGCATTGCTATTTGCAAATTTCATTGCATTTTTCCATCCTTCATCACTCAAGCAGCACCTCTTTTAGACAAAAAACTCAATGCGCTGACCCCTTAAAGTGATTTACTTATAAAAGTGACTATCTTTATACCGCTCCCCTATTGACTGTGCTCTATCATTGACTACATTGGTCAATTAGTGAGTAAAGATTTGGCAGCGGCTAAACCAGCATTCACACCAGAAACGCTCGTTTATGGAATCAGAGGAGCGAGTATTTCTGTCAACACTATCAGTTACAAATGCATGAGGGATGTATAGCATGGCTACAGGTACAGTAAAGTGGTTCAATAATGCCAAAGGGTTCGGTTTCATTTGTCCAGACGGTGGAAATGAAGACATTTTCACCCATTATTCAACGATTAAAATGGATGGCTACCGCACACTAAAAGCGGGGCAACAAGTCGCCTATGAAGTTGAGCAAGGCCCCAAAGGCTTCCACGCCAGCAGTGTTGTTCCTATTGAAGGACAACACGCAAAATAAATCCGCTGCCATACTCGGAGTGATCGTTTTATAACTCAATCAGAGATGAACTCATCCCCAGCGTCACTGCAGATTTAATGGATAAGAATCGAATTAACGTCACCATTAACTGGCTATTGTTCCTCTTTGATACTTCACACCAAGTAACATATAAAACCCCAATATAATATTGGGGTTACTTAAATTTTCCATCAACGATTAAGCACAAGGTTAATGGTGCTCTTCATTGAGCAGATCGCCCTTCGCTGCAGATAAATATTGCATCATTGACCAATAAGTAAGAATAGTTGCAATATAGATAGCCACATAGCCCATCCAAACCATCCAATCGTCATAACGCCAGATCAATACCCACAGAGCAAACATTTGTGTTAATGTTTTAACCTTCCCAATCCAAGACACGGCCACACTGGCTCGTTTGCCAATTTCGGCCATCCATTCGCGTAAAGCTGAAATAATAATCTCACGACCAATCATGGTCACCGCAGGAATAGTAATCCAAATAGAATGGTAATGTTCCGTGATAAGAATTAACGCAGTTGCAACGAGCACTTTATCTGCAACCGGATCAATAAAAGCCCCAAACCGAGACGTTTGACCGAGTTTTCTGGCTAACATGCCATCCAGCCAATCAGTAAATCCGGCGATCCAGAAAATCATCGCGGCGGCAAAGGGGGCCCAGTTGTATGGCAAATAAAACGCCACAACAAATACAGGAATGAGGAAAAGTCTTAATAAAGACAAGATATTGGGGATGTTAAAACGCATATTTTTAGGCTCTTATTAGTTGCGGCTTTATGGTGCGGCATTTTTACTATTGTTTCAATGCTTGGTAGATATTTTCCGCCAAAGAATAACTAATCCCAGGGATTTTGGCGATTTCTTCAACAGTTGCTCGTTTAAGCTCCTGCATTCCTCCCATATATTTCAATAGAGCTTGACGACGTTTAGGGCCAACGCCTTCAATGCCTTCTAGTGAACTGGTTCGGCGAGTTTTTCCCCGTTTGGCTCGATGTCCAACAATCGCATGGTGATGGCTTTCATCTCGAATGTGTTGAATGAGGTGCAAGGCGGGAGCATCACTAGGAAGATTAAACTCTTTTCCTTCCGTAGTGATCAAGGTTTCTAAACCTGGCTTGCGAGTGATACCTTTAGCGATACCAATCAACAATGGCCGCTTAGGCCAATCTTGCCAACACTGGCTAATGATCTCATGCGCACGGTTGAGTTGTCCCTTACCACCATCGATAAAGATAACATCGGGGATCTTATCAATATCGAGCTGTTTAGAATAACGTTTTTCTAGTGCCTGTCCCATCGCTGCATAATCATCACCTCCCGTTATCCCTGTGATATTATAACGACGATACTCAGCTTTAACTGGCCCATCTTGGTTAAAAACCACGCAAGACGCGACGGTGCTTTCTCCCATGGTATGCGAGATATCAAAGCACTCCATGCGAGTCATGTTGCTCAAGCCAACGACCGATTGAAGCGCTTTAACCCGCTGATGGATTGTCATTTGATGATTCACTTTTGCCGTCATGGCACTGAGCGCATTGGTATTAGACAATTTTAAATAGCGGCCCCGAATTCCAGTAGGTTTTACATGAAAAACCACTTTACGCCCAGCTAATTGACTCAGCGCCGCTTGTAACGGCACGGTATTGTGCAATAACCCCTCATTGAGAATAATTCGGCTAGGAATAGTGCGCCCTTCATTATGACTAAGGTAATATTGGCTTAAGAAGCTTTCAAACACTTCTTGTTGCCCAGTGCGGATTGGTATTTTAGGGAAATGACTACGACTACCAAGTACCTTTCCTTGCCGAATCATCAAAATATGAATGCAAGCCAGCCCTTTTTCTTCAGCAAACCCTAGCACATCCATATCATCCATCGAATCGTCAGACACATATTGCTGTTCCTGAATTCGACGGATAGCCTGAATTTGATCTCGATATTTTGCCGCATCTTCAAAGCGCAATGCTCTGCTCGCCTGCTCCATCTTCTCGACCAACACTTCCAGCACTTGATTATCTTTACCTTGCAAAAATAGACGCACGTAGTTCACGAGTTCAATATAATGCGTATCGGAAATGGTGTGCTTAACACAAGGAGCAACGCATCGACCAATCTGATACATCAAACAAGGACGAATGCGGTTGCTATATACGCTATCTTCACATTGACGGACAGGAAAAATCTTTTGAATTAAATGCAACGTTTCACGGACGGCACCGGAATCAGGATAAGGACCAAAATATTCCCCTTTGCGCTTCTTCGCTCCCCGATGTAAAGACAAACGGGGGTGTTTATGAGCACTGATAAAAATATACGGGTAGGACTTATCATCACGCAGCAATACATTATATTTAGGTAAGTACTGCTTAATATAATTATGTTCGAGAATAAGCGCTTCTGTTTCCGTGTGTGTCACTGTCACATCAATTTTGTCAATATGACTGACTAGCGCTCGAGTTTTTTCGCTATCGACTTTGCTACGAAAGTAACTGGACAAGCGTTTTTTCAGATCTTTCGCTTTACCAACGTAAATCACCTCAGCGTCGGTATTATACATACGATAAACACCGGGCTGATGGGTGACCGTTTTTAAAAAAGCGTGCGCATCAAACTCAGACACTATAATTTCTCGGTATCGAGCATCCCATGCCGAATCGCCAAATGGGTCAATTCAACATCACCACTTATGTCTAATTTAGCAAAAAGACGATAACGATAACTATTGACTGTTTTTGGACTCAGGTTCAGTTGATCTGAAATGTCAGTTACTTTTTGTCCTTTAGTGATCATCATCATAATTTGAAGTTCACGCTCAGACAGGCCTGCAAATGGATTTTCAGAAGCGGGTGAAAATTGGCTTAATGCCATTTGCTGAGCGATTTCAGGAGAGATATATCGCTGGCCACTATTCACAATACGAATAGCATTCACCATTTCATCGGGCGCGGAACCTTTGGTTAAGTAGCCCGCCGCTCCGGCTTGCATCACTTTGGTTGGAAACGGATTCTCAGTATGAATCGTCAGAACAATAATTTTAACATCTGGATTTAGACGCAAAATTTTCTTGGTCGCTTCTAAACCGCCAATACCTGGCATGTTCATATCCATTAATACGACATCAGTATGGTTGCTACGGCACCATTTTACTGCATTTTCACCGCTATCAGCTTCCCCTACTACGTTCATTCCACGGACGTCTTCAATAATACGTCGTATCCCTGTGCGAACCAGCTCGTGATCATCTACAAGGAAAACATTGATCAAACTTGTATCTCCACGCTTATCTATTCGCTCTGTTATCACAACGATGGACAACAGTCTGGCTGCTTAGTCTAACCTAAATGGCTAACCTGCTGCCAATGAATATGTGCCTAAAGCTAAATTTTGGCAAGAATTTCTTTAATAATCTGTGGGATGACATGCGCATTTAACGCTTATATAACCTGATAAGCATAGTTTTGAGCAATTTGATGTAACCACCGATCTAATTTGAACACACAGCAATGGAACCAGTGCAACAAAATCAATACAAAAATTGAAATAAATCACTATTTTTAGTTGAAAATGCAGCTTATTTCATATATTTATATTGGCGGTCAATCAATGTTATATCTGACACTTTTATGATTAGTGAAATGTTTCTCAAAACTAATCCGTGAATGATTCCATTTGTATTGATACTAAAATGATAATTAAGGGAAACTTATGAAAAAATTACTTGCAGTGGCCGCTCTAGCGGTACTTCCTCTTTCCAACGCGGCTATGGCAGACTCAGACATTGGTTGTGGTTTGGGTACCATGATCTTTGATGGTCAACAAGGTAAAGTGTTTAAAGTGCTTGGTGCAACCACCAACGGTACTTCAGGCAACCAAACCTTTGGTATCACTTTCGGTACGCTTGGTTGTGATGGTACTGGCACCATCGATTCTGCGCAAAAATTAGCACTCTTTATTGACGGTAACTTAGACAATCTCGCTCGTGATATCGCACGTGGTGAAGGTGAAACGCTAGCGACACTTGCTGAAGTTTGGGGTATCCAAGAAGCAGATAAAGCGACATTCAACCACATGGCAAAAGAAAACTTTGCCCACGTATTCGAATCTGAAAATGTAACGTCTCAACAAGTGTTTGCTAACTTAAATACTTTAGTTGCACAAGATCCAGCGTTAGCCGCTTACTCAATCTAAGTGACTGACACACGAAGTCTCCCAACCCCTCGGTTGTAAAGCTGACTTCGTTGTTCAATAAACGTTATTAGTGCCCGTCAGGGCACTTTTTATTGCTCGGCACATCACAATAATGACTCTATCGGCATGAGACTCTCTTTTATTACTCGTCGCAGTTTACTTTCCTGTTGCCTACTCGCAAATGGGTTGCTATTCAACTCGAGCGCTTTAGCTCGTTCCCAAGTGGATATTCCATCCCTAGCCCAGCATCCATACTGGCTAAAACTTGGGCATTACTTACCTTCTTATCTGTCAGGTTATCGCAGTACAATAGATTCTCGCGAGTTTTTTCTCGCTCGCAATGGAAAGCAAGATCCAGAAGCAGAGTTAAGAGCAACGCTTGAGCAGCTTTATCACTCAGAGACTGCTATCGCACATCAAGCACGTTGTACTTATCCAGCCCGATATCGTTGGATTGAGTCTCAATATGGCAACGATGATGTCACGCTTAACTGCCCTGAATTAGACAATTGGCGCACCGTGATTGACCCAGCAGGGATGACACTCATTTTTCCGACAGCATTTATGAATAATCCTTCCTCCATGTTTGGTCATACCCTACTCAGAATTGATGCGAAAGATCAAACTCGTCATAAAGAATTGGTTGCGTTTGCGATTAATTTTGCCGCCGAACCCGAAGGCAATGACAACCCTGCATTATATGCGATGAAAGGTTTATTTGGTTTTTATCCGGGTAGATTCACTGTGATGCCTTATTATCGTAAAGTGCGTGAATACAATGACATTGAGTCTCGTGATATTTGGGAATACCCACTTAATTTAACCGAACAAGAAGTCGAGTGGGTGCTACTGCATTTGTGGGAAATGCAATTAGCCGAGTTTGATTATTATTTCTTGGACGAAAACTGCTCTTATCAACTGCTTGCTTTGTTACAATTGGCCCGTGATGACTTACAATTAGTCGCAGATTTTCCACTACAAGCCATCCCTTCAGATACTGTCGGTGCATTAGCGAAACAAGGACTTATTACCACACCACGTTATAGAGAGTCTTTTGGCACGCGTTTAATGCATCAATCACAACAAGTCTCTCCAGAGCTTTTTCAAGCCGCAAAACTGGCGACCCAAGGTCAATTTCCCGATCCTAACCAGTTTAACGATCAGGAATTGGCCACCATTTATGAATTTGCCTATGAATGGCTCAATTTTCAATTGTATGATCAAGGCTTGGAACGCGATCCAACGGCGCAGCGACTGACCAAATTGTTACGACTGCGTAGCCAAATCAACGCCCCATCACCTTTTGAGCCCGTCCCGATACCGGCTTTTTCTCCTGAACAAGGGCATGGTTCGGCACGACTCGGCATTGGTAGCCAATATTGGCATCATACACCGTCGGCATTAAACCTTGAGTGGCGCGCCGCTTATCACGACTTATTCGATGCTCAACAAGGCTTTATTCCTGGCGCGCAAATTAGCTTTTTGGATCTGCAATTAAGCCAAGACCAAAATAGCACCACTCGTTTAGAAAAGTTGTATCTGCTTGATGCCATGACGGTAGCGCCAAATCACAATCTATTCTCTAGTGCATCATGGAATATGCGAATTGGCTTTGACCGTCAGCCGAATCACCAACAACGTCAAGGACGATGGTTTATGCAAGGTGGTTATGGACAAGCGTGGGGCGATCCTAACCGTCTGCATGGCTATGGATTAGCATCATTGGCATTCAATCATGGTTCACTGACCGATTATCGTTTCACGACTGGTGCGGGAATTGAGGCTGGCCTACTCTGGCAAGCAGCAGATAAGCACCGTTTAGGGCTACAAGGACAATACTTAGCTTTATTTAATAATCATGCCGATCATCATAGCCAGCTTAATTTAACTTGGAACTGGAGTCTTGCTCGCCATTGGGCACTGCGCAGTGAAGTTCGCTATCAGCATTGGCAACAAGAAGAAATCAGTGCAAAAATCACTGGTTATTTTTATTACTAAGTGCGAAAAGTAAATTGTAGTGACCCATTATAATCATGTTCACTTTAGTTTAGAAATATCATGAAATTGGTAAGGTTCACTGCCAAACCGACCTCAACGCGTCCTGACGCGAATAGCAGAAGATGATATTATCTTCTGCTATTTTTTAGGTATCCCCAAACGACTTGCTGTAGCAGGTAGACGACTAGCAGCAAAGGAAGATATTTTCTGCCTAAATACTGCCATCAATAAGGTTGACTGTGACTCTCGAATCAGGTTTTGTTCTCACCCGCCAAGCAAAAGATATCAATGGTAAAAGTCACATTGAGTTGTGGCTGGCGACAGATCAAGGGCCAACACAGTTGATTATCGAGGGCGAACAAGCGGTGTTCTTTATCGAACAAACGCAGATTCAAGCTTGCCAAGCCATCGCCAAACAACAGCAAATAGCCGTTGATGTTCGGCCTCTTGAGCTTAAAGACTTTAACCAACAGTCACTGGCAGGTTGTTATTTTGCCAGCCATTATCAAGCATCCAAACTGGCTCAAGCGCTCCACCAAGCAAATATCATCACTTTAGAAGCCGATATTAAACTGGCGGATCGCTATTTAATGGAGCGATTCATTCAAGGCAGCCTTGAGTTTACCGGCACCATAACCCACTACGGCGACTATCGCCAAGTCCGTCAAGCAAAATGCCGACAAGCGGACTATTTACCACAACTCCATGTGGTTTCATTAGATATTGAATGCTCAGAGAAAGGCTTACTCTACTCCATCGGTTTGCATAGCCCCCTCGACAGCCGCGTGATCATGGTTGGCCAACCACAAGCTGCTGAAACGACCATCCAATGGGTGGCCGATGAATATCACTTACTGAGTGCGTTAGTCGATTGGTTTCAACGCTTTGATCCAGACGTAATCATTGGTTGGAATGTGATTGATTTTGACTTTCGCTTACTGCATAAGCGGGCCGAATGGCATCAATTAAAGCTGAAACTTGGCCGAGCTAAGCAGGCCAGTTACTTTCGCTCGGCAGCGCAAACGAACCAAGGCTTTATTACCATTCCCGGACGCGTGGTACTGGATGGAATCGATACCTTAAAAACCGCGACCTATCAATTTCGCTCTTGGTCTTTAGAGGCGGTATCCCGTCAACTGTTAGGAGAAGGTAAAGCCATTACTCAGCCGCACGATAGAATGGAAGAAATCAATCGCCTTTACCAACAAGATAAACCTCAGCTCGCCCATTACAATCTGCAAGATTGCATTTTAGTCGAGAAGATTTTCCAACATACCCATTTACTAGACTTTGTCATTCAGCGCTCTCGATTAACCGGATTAGAGCTAGATAGAATTGGCGGTTCAGTCGCCGCGTTTACAAACCTCTATCTGCCTCAACTGCATCGTGCAGGTTACATCGCGCCCAACCTACACTCGGAAAACTGGATGGCTAGCCCAGGTGGTTATGTCATGGACTCTCGCCCTGGCTTGTATGACTCCGTATTAGTGTTAGATTTTAAAAGTCTTTACCCGTCGATCATTCGCTCATTTTTGATTGATCCTCTGGGGTTAATTGAAGGGTTAACGCTCGACGTTGGCCCGGCATCCCATCAAGCGGTAGAGGGATTTCGCGGCGGGCAGTTTCATCGTCAGCGCCATTTTCTGCCCGCCATGATTGAAGCGCTATGGGCCGCACGGGATATCGCTAAGAAAAACAAAGAACCTGCCTTTTCGCAAGCGATTAAAATCATCATGAACTCCTTTTATGGCGTACTTGGGTCCTCTGGCTGTCGGTTTTTTGATACTCGTCTGGCTTCAAGTATTACCATGCGCGGCCACGAAATCATGAAACAAACCAAAATGTTAATTGAGGCGCAAGGTTATCAGGTCATTTATGGTGATACCGATTCAACTTTTGTTTCATTAGGTGGCGCATTGAGCCAAACACAAGCTGACCAAATCGGACGTGACTTGGTCTGGCACATTAACCAATGGTGGACAACTCACCTTGAGCAAACCTACGCCCTTAGCTCATTTTTAGAACTGGAGTACGAAACTCACTACCGCAAATTTTTAATGCCGACCATTCGCGGCTCAGAAACGGGATCGAAAAAGCGCTACGCTGGCCTGATTGGTGAGCCCGGTGCGGAAAAAATGGTGTTTAAAGGCTTAGAGAGCGCCCGCAGTGATTGGACGCCTCTTGCCCAACATTTTCAGTCTGAACTGTATTGGATGATATTTCACGATCAGCAGCCCGATGAATATATTCGCACGACCGTTGAGCAAACGTTGGCTGGAGAGTTTGATCAGCAGCTAACCTACCAAAAGCGCCTGCGACGCAAGCTGCACGAGTACCAAAAAAACGTGCCGCCTCAAGTACGCGCCGCTCGCCTAGCAGATGAAATCAATGCGCGTTTAGGTAGAGCTTTACAATATCAAAACAAAGGCACGATTGAATACTGCATGACACTTAATGGCCCGGAACCTAAACAGTACTTATCGAGCCCTATCGATTATCAGCATTACATTGATAAACAACTCAAACCCGTTGCCGATGCGATTTTGCCTTTTATTAACCGTCAGTTTGAGCAAATTATCGCGCCGCAACTCGGGTTATTTTAACTCCGAGAACATTAACCTATCTTAAATTCAGTCTTTTGGTATTGCTTAACTAACCAAGGGCCAAAGCTATCTAATAAACCGATCACCGAACGCTTGGCGATCACTCGCCCTTTCAGTAGAATCTTTAAACGGTCAATCTCGGTTTGTTTCTCTGGGTAATAACGTAAAAACTGCTCGCCACACTGCCGTGGATCATCAAACCAATTTTTGTCTTGATACATCACCAATGAATAACTGGCGCGCAGTAGTTTTTTAGCAATAATCTGTTGTGCTTGGACTTGCTGATCATCACGCTTCGCTTTGACAATACTCTCACGATAGAACAATAACCAATCTTCAACATCCATATTCCAATGTTTAGCAATTTCCCAACTCGGTTCATAATCACCAAAACATTCCGCAAGGTTATCGCCATAAATACAAACGCTACAGTGGCGTAACAAGAAACCCCAAGAGAATAGGCTGTCTAAACTTGCTACCTCTTTTACTTCCGCAGTTTTAAAACTGACATCAGTGATAAACGCAAAGCGTTTTTGAAAACGCCAGCGAATGGTATTAATTAACGCTGTTCGAGTCTCTTCAATCGAACCATAAGTCACCACAATCACATCCAAGTTAGAATGATGAGGACGGGCGGTTTTGCGTGCCACGCTACCATACAAATACACACTATGTAATTGTTTGCCTAATCCGGCACGTAATAAAGCGAGTAACTCTTTAATCGCGGGTTGATAAGCGGTTTGAAAAAGTTGTTGGGGGTCGATAGGCGACAAGGTCATGCCGGAAAATAACTCTATAAGCTCAACATAAGGTTATGATCTCTTATGCGTTAGCTTGAAGCAATAGTCAAAACATGACTAAACCGATTTGATTAGGCTTGTTAATCGTAGTGCAAGTATTTCTTTTCTAGTGAAGCTTTAGTTATAATGCGCCGAAATCAAGCACAAAGGGTATTTTCCATGCCAAAAGCAAGTGAACTAAAAAAAGGTTTTGCCATTATTTCTAACGGCAAGACATTGTTAATCAAAGATATTGAAGTGACGACTCCCGGTGGTCGAGGCGGTTCTAAAATCTATAAACTGCGTTGCACAGACTTAACCACGGGGGCTCGTGTTGACGAGCGTTATAAATCTGACGATTTTCTTGATACGGTAGAGATGAACAAACGCAACGTTTCTTTCTCTTATGTCGATGGTGATGATTATATCTTTATGGATAATGAAGATTATTCACAGTTCACCTTCAAAAAAGCGGATATTGAAGATGAACTGCTGTTTATCACTGAAGAAATTCAGGGTCTGCAAGTGGTCTTGGTTGATGGTGCTCCCGTTGCGATTGAACTGCCTTCTTCGGTAGAGATGGTCATTGAGGAAACCGATCCTTCCATTAAAGGAGCATCGGCATCTTCACGAACCAAACCGGCTCGCTTTGCGACAGGCCTCGTTATCCAAGTACCTGAATATATTGCAACCGGTGATCGTGTTGTTATTAATACGGCAGAACGCAAATTTATGAACCGAGCATAATCATGGCTGAATTGCTCAGTTACGATGAAGCCATCGACACCGCTTACGACATTTTTTTAGAAATGGCGGAAGATAATCTTGAACCCGCTGATGTGCTACTTTTCGTCGCTCAATTTGATGAACGTGGCGCAGCTGAAGTGGTTGATATTAGTGATGATTGGGATGCGGAAGTTGGCTTTAGCGTCGATAAAGAGCGCTATGCTGAAATACGAATTGGCTTAGTGAACGAAACCAATGACGTATTAGATGATGTTTTTGCGAGCTTATTGCTAAGCCGCGATCCCACGCATAAATCTTGCCATATTCGCTGGAAACGTGACTAACGTTAGTCATGTCAACCTAACCGTCAAAATGCCAACTTATCACGAGCTGGCATTTTTTATGCGGTGACCAAACCACTTGACGTGACAGGTAACAAAAAGAGTCGTTATTCTACTAACTGATAATGAATCACATACAGTTGCTTTATTCCTGGGTAAATATCGCTGATCACCTGTTTCAACTCCGTTAGCGTCATATTTTCCTGCTGAGCATGAAACTCATTTAAGTCATCAAACTGGATGGGTTCAACATTAATGATTTTTAAGCGACAAAACCAACGGCCTTCCTCTAAGGTACTGACTTCAACAATGGAATTGGGTTGATAATTTTTCTCACTTTCATCACGGATGGTAATCACTTTTTTCCCTGCTAGAATATCGCTTTCAAAACGTGAGAAAAAGGTCATTTGAGTGGGAATGGTCGCTGATGGCGTTAACATATTTTACTATCCAATAAGGCAATGGCTAAATTAATGGCCGATTAAGTGTCAGGAATAGACCTCGATTTTACACTAACCAAGCGTTAATTCACTCGATTTAGTTTCCCCAGCGACACCAGTTAACACTGATTGGACCATTAAAACTTTTCTTGGGGCTATAATCGGTAACAGTTTTTATCGACAAGTATTCATTATGCTCAAACCTTATTTTTCATCGACTGAACATCAGTTCCAATTTACTCGTCAACAAGCCAGCCACTTTGCAAAAAAAGTTGCCGGTGATTTTAATCCGATCCATGACGAAGATAGCAAGCGTTTCTGCGTACCAGGCGATCTGTTGTTTGCCGTGTTATTGAAAAAAACGGGCATCAGCCAAAAAATGCGCTTTAACTTCTCAGGAATGGTCAGCGATGGCGTTGCGCTGCATGTCGAAAGTCAATCTAGCCAAATGAGTGCATTGGTCGATCAATCGGGTAAAGAGTATCTATTGATGCAACGCGATGGTGATGTGTGCCATGACCCAATATTTATTGAGCATGTGATTCAAAACTATGTGCAGTTTTCTGGGATGAACTTTCCACATATTCTGGTACCGCTCATGGAGCAGCAACAAGTGATGATCAACTGCCAGCGGCCACTGGTCATTTATGAAAGTATGGAAGTGGAATTTGAGCGGCTGGATCTAAGCCAACCGGAAGTGGAGTTTAGCGGTGCCACCTTTGATGTGAATGGTAAACGAGGCGTCGTCACCTTGAACTTCACCTTTAATGATCAAGGCCAATTAGTCGGTAAAGGCACGAAACGGATGGTGGCTAGTGGGCTCAAACCTTATGTTCAATCAGATATCGATGATCTCGTTCAGCGTTTTAATGATCGTAAACAGCAGTTTTTGGCTGGATTAGCGCAAGCGGCGTAAACCACTCTGCTCCACCGACTTCGGTGGAGCAATCTAATTATATCCAACGCCTAACCCGTGATTTATAATTCGTGTATGCTGTGCCAAATACCCGTTCTAACACCCGTTCCTCAGGCTGAATTTGAAAACGATTCATATAAAGCACAAAACATATCACAATAAAACCGCCCCCCCAGTTTTGATGCCAATAAGCGCTCCCAACAATCAATAATAGTAACCCCAAATACATCGGATTACGGCTAATATGAAAAATACCAGAATCGACTATCGTCACTGCCTGTTCAGGCTTAGTGGGGTTGACCGTTGTTTTCGCTAAACGAAACTGTAGCACAGCGGCCAAACCAACAATCCCAGATAAGACAAAACAGAGCGCAAAAATTGCTTCTCGATACGGAAGATTCATATTGGCATATGGAATAAAATAAGGCAGTCGATTAATCAACACCAGAGTCACTAAAAAAAGGGCGACTGGCGGGATTTTCAATTCTAAATATCGCATCTTGACTCCTCAGGTTTATTGACCTTTCCAGCTGTTTTACAACGATTTGTGATTTATTTACACAAGGCAGAGACTTTAAAATGTGGTTACTTTACATGATAAGCTGATAACGCCATAAAAAGGAGCCACGAACGCTGGCCGAGGGGTCAACCGCCCCGAAAAACGCCCTCGATGAGGGCGAAAATACTCAAAACTTACGTCAGGTTTAAATGCCAAACAACCGTCAAACCGATGGCCTCTTAAATCAATTGCAGTAAAGCCTGTAGTGGATGTTTCGGTTGTATTTTTTCGAACCGTTTTACTTGGCTACGGCAAGAATACCCAGTCACTAAACAGCGATCTTTAGGTAACTTATCTAGGGTTGGTTGCCAGCTCAATGCATAAATATCTTTGGACATTTGCAGTTTATCCAGCTCATGTCCAAAGGTGCCCGCCATCCCACAACACCCCACAGCAACAGCTTGTAGCACTGCACCAAAATGATTAAATATTGCCATCCACTCCTTTTCTGCATTAGGCAATTTAGTTTTTTCGGTACAATGCGCTAATAAATACCAAGGCTCAGTATCGCCCATCTCTTTGCTATTAAACTCACTCAAACGCGGTAACAACCATTCATGTACAGTGAGCACCTCAAAATCACCACGCTCATCGCCTAACATTTCCACATATTCATCGCGATAGCAAAGGACTAACGCTGGATCAACTCCAACCATCGGGATATTAAGATCCGCCACCTGTGATAAAAATCCTGCTGCATTTTCAGCAGTTGAACGAAATTGCTTCAGGAACCCTTTGATATGCTGCGCCTTACCATTGGGTTTAAAGGGTAATAAAATAGGATTTTTACCTAATTTAACCAACAGAGCGATAAAGTCTTCAACCACTCCCGCATCATAATAGCTCGTAAATGGATCTTGAACGATAATAACGTGCTGCTCACGTTCTTGTTGACTCAACGACATCAAATGTTGCATATCAAAAGCAAGCAGCGGGTGGCGACGTATTCGAGCGGCTAACGTAGGCACTGATAATAACGGTGTATCCACATAACCAACGGTCTTGGCGGTTAAACTTCTTACCCATTTTTGAGCGACAACACCATTCACGACTCTAGGCGCTTTAGCCATTATAGGGAGCAGGGTTTCGATATTCGCCACTAAATAGTCTTTCACTGGACGAGGATAGCGCGAATGATAAATATTCAGAAAACGTGAGCGAAAACTAGGAACATCGACTTTAATGGGGCACTGGCTAGCGCACGCTTTACAGGCTAGACAACCATTCATAGCTTCATACACTTCATGAGAGAAATCATACTGACGATGCTTTTGTATTCCATGGCGTACGCGGTCAAGCAACGTTTTTATCGTCGCGGTTTTCTGTAATGTTTGCTGTTCTAAATCTAGAATATCAATGCCTTGCTCGGTCAATTGACGCAACCACTCACGCACTAATCCTGCGCGACCTTTTGGAGAATGACGTCTATCGGCAGTAACCTTCATTGATGGGCACATCGGGGAACTGGTGTCGTAGTTAAAACACAAACCATTGCCGTTGCATTCCATCGCTTGTTTAAAGCTATCACGGACTTTGACATCAATTTGTCGGTCAAAATAACCACGTTTAGTACCTGATACTTTAACCAACTCAAAATTGCTATTGAGCGGAGTACAGATTTTACCCGGATTCATTTTATTATGTGGGTCGAAAGCCGCCTTAACCCGCCGAAGTTCGGTAAATAATTCTTCGCCAAAAAATTCAGGCCCATACTCTGAACGATACCCTTTACCGTGCTCACCCCACATTAAACCGCCATATTTAGCGACTAATTTCACGACCTCATCCGACACTTCATGCATCAATAGCTCTTGCTTTGGATCGCACAAATCCAATGCCGGGCGTACATGTAATACACCGGCATCGACATGACCAAACATACCGTAGGCGAGACCTTTACCATCAAGCAACGCTCGAAACTCAGCAATAAAATCGGCAAGATGTTCCGGAGGAACACACGTATCTTCAGTAAACGCGACAGGTTTGGCTCGCCCTTTTGCTGCTCCCAACAAGCCGACCGCTTTTTTACGCATATTGTAAATTCGATTAACACTAGCGAGATCACTGCACACTTGATAGCCAATAATACCGGCTTGCTGATTCGCCATCATATCGTCTAGCCGCGCAGTCAATTGAGTGACCAAAGCGCTCACCGTGCTTTCATCATGATCGGCATATTCCACCATGTTAATCCCTTGCATTTCTTTGCCAGGGACATCGGTAAGGAGATCGTTAACACTGTGCCAAACGATATCCTCTTTTGCTAAATTAAGCACTTTAGAATCGACCGTTTCTACTGAAAGGGCATTCGCTTCCACCATCAACGGCGCATTGCGCAACGCTGAATCAAAACTGTCATATTTTACATTAACTAACGTACGAGCTTTAGGAATTGGAGTGAGATTCAGTTTTGCTTCAGTAATAAAAACCAAAGAACCTTCAGCCCCGCATAATACGCGGGTGAGATTAAACTGGTCGTTCTGTTCATTAATGGCATTTTTTAGATCATAACCGGTTAAAAAACGGTTTAAGGGTGGAAATTTTGCGAGAATTTGCTCTCGATGACGACGACAAACGTCTTCTGTCACCCGCTTGGCAATAAAGGCATACTCTCCCTCTTTCGGCTCGCCCCGTGACCCATCAGTTTCCCAAATAGAACCATCGGCAAACACCGCTTGCAGCGAAAGTACATGATCGGAGGTTTTACCATACTTGAGTGAACCTTGTCCGGAAGCATCCGTGTTGATCATCCCGCCGAGAGTTGCTCGATTACTGGTTGAAAGATCAGGCGAGAAAAAAAAGCCGAATGGACGCACTGCGTCATTTAGTTGATCTTTGATCACTCCCGCTTGTACTCTCACCCATCCCTGCTCAGGATTGATTTCAAGTATTTGATTCATATAGCGAGAAAGATCAACCACAACCCCTTTGGTTAATGACTGACCATTAGTACCCGTCCCACCGCCACGCGGGGAGAAGGTTACTCGTTCAAATTCTGCCTTAACACTAATTTTACCAATCAGTGAGGCGTCATGCGTGGACTTTGGATAAATAACCGCTTGTGGTAACTGTTGATAAACACTGTTGTCGGTCGACATTGCTAAGCGGCTTGCATACTGTGTTTCTATATCACCGCTAAAACCTGCCGTTTTAAGCTCATGTAAAAACGTTAACACAACAGGGTCAACATCAGATTGAAGATGAAGTCTTGGTAACATTTGCTTCCTGCCCGTACTACGCTGATCCAATCAGCATTGGCTTATGGGTTAGTTTGATTTTATTCTTTGAATCTGATCACTTTACAACATTTAAAAAGGTGATCAAATCAGAATCTCTGCTACACATCCGTTGAAAGGGTATTTTCTTATGTTATGACCTGTTTATATCGCCAAACATTTGCAAATGTCCGTTGACAACCCACCCATAACCAGACATAAACGCTATGATTATAAAATGTGCGCAGCTATCTGGCTGCTTACTACCTACTAAACGAGGAAAAGGATCATCCCATTTCCGCTAAAAATGAGTCTCTACGGGTGTAGTTATGAAAAAGAATAAAATTGTTACCACAGAAGACATCTTACTAAAACTTTGCCAATCCGTTTCTTCGGTGCTGTCAGCTGCGACAGATACCCATATCACCTATTCTGCAATGGTACAGAAGATTAGCAAAACCTCACTCAAACCAGATTTTGGCTGTTTTGTCTTATTTGATGGCGGGTTTTCAGGTTTAGTCGTGATTAACTTTACCGCCAAAGCCGCCTTGGAAGTCTATTCTCAATATATGCGAAATATGGGCATACCCGAGGAAGAACTTGCTGTGTTACACACATCCGATGAAGTGGGAGATGTGTTAGGCGAATTAATGAACCAGTTAGTGGGTGATTTCACTAACAAGGTGCGTAAAGAACTACAAACCAATATTACTCAAAATCAGCCCAAAATGTTGTCATTAAATAAGCAAGTTATCTTATCGGTAGACACTAATCTCGACCGACCACAAGCTCGTCGTGTTACATTCTCTACTGAAAATAACCATATTTTTTATTTAGAACTTGCTATGGATAAAACGGAATTTATTCAATTAGAAGAATTTGAGGTACAAGATGATGAAAGCCCGGATTCCATCCTAGAGGCAACTCGGCAAAAAATGTCATCCGAACCGAAAAAAAACGAAACGCCTAATGCAGACTTGGCTTCCGATTTGCTCGATGAACTCGGCCTATAATAGGCTCAACATCGTTAGATAATCATGAGCGGTTGTCCTTTTCATCATATGACTATCGCTCACTCCCCTCTTCTTGCATAAATAACAGTTGAGTCAGTATATGTCTGGCCTACTGTGCTTTAATTTCTGCAATAAAAACGGTAAAATGTCTGACTTTTCTCAACGCCATGGAACCGTTTTTATAACTCGATGGATAAACAAAAAGCCTTAAAGAAAATTGCCAAATGCCTTGAATTAGGCAATTCAGCTAATGTGAATGAAGCCGCGAATGCTATCAAGATGGCTCATCGGCTTATGCTCAAGTATGGTCTAGATAAAGACGATATTGAGTTTATTAAAATGGGGAAAACACAATCAACCCACTTACTCCCCGCCTCTATTAGCGCTGGAATTCTGCGTGTGATTCGAGGCATCAATACTAAATTTGGCGTCGAGGCGGTATTACTTAATCACAAAGGCTTAAAGCGGGTTGAATTTATTGGTGAAGCCGATCGTGCCATCTTTGCCGCCTTTGCTTTTGACATTATCTACCGTGAAATGAATGAACAAACGGGACAATTTCGTAACAGTTTCGCAGGCAGTGGAACTCCCACCAGTGAAGTCTCGCGTCGAGTTAACTCATTTCTATCAGGTTGGGTTGAAGGCGCTTTAGAAAAACTACCGACCATCACGCCTGATGAAGACTCAACCAATAAAATTAATAATTATATTGATAAAGAATTTCAAAATATTGATAGAGAAACCTTTAAACAGCAGCTCAAAGAGGCTATGAAAAATCTAACGGCTGACTATGAAGTGGGATTAAAAAAAGGACGAAAAGTATCCGTAAATCGCCCCATCGACGGTGCACAAACACCGAAGTTATTAAAGTAATCGGGTTTATGAGTTCTAGACATTAGCCGCTGATACGATGACGCACTAAAACAGCTCACTCAAGTAAGTGACTTAATCTCATTCACAAAGCCCTATTTGGGCTTTTTGCTATTCTCACTACCCTATAGGAAATAATAGGCTAAAAAATTCTATAATCAGCTAAGGTCACCAAAATCACTGTAGCTTCAAGTCGCAAGGGTATCAAATGAAACCGTTGATGTCACAACTCCTCATATTACTGATGCTGATTCCCTCTCTCAGCCACGCTAACCAAGTGCAATTATGGCAAAGCCAAACAAGACAAAGTAACACCCAACCTACGCAATACACCTCACACACCAGCGTCGAGCACCACACAACACCAGATAATCTCTATCAGCTAGAGCAAGCCGCGCAGCAAGGAGACACATCAGCGATGGAGCAATTAGCTGATCACTATTTAGCTGATACTCATCAGCCAATGCACACAGCGCAAGCACTACGTTGGCTGATTAAGTTAGCAAATTTAGGCAATACTCAAGCTGCCATGACCATTGGTGAAATGTACCAACGGGATGTTCCTTTCCCTGAAGCATTAACAATGGCGGAACTTTGGCTCTATAGCGTTGCCGATCGCGACCCTGAAGCCGAACGTCATTATTCTTTGATTTTACAAAAGAAATTCAACCGGCAACGAGCAAAACAGATTGCCAATATTAACGCATTAGAGCAAGCAAACGTCGATTCAGGCTTACAAACATTACCAACTCCTGATATCTCACAACGTAGCCCTGCTAATTCATCAAAGACTTATCCGCTGATCATTGGCTTACTACTGATAATTATTGCTGCGACGCTGTCATGGTCTTTTTTACTGAAACCTGATTTGCGCTTATCTAGCACACTTCCGAGTAACCAAATAGAACAATTACATCAGCAATTACGTGGACAAGCTCAAATGATCCAGCAACAAAAACAGCAATTAAATAAGCTTTATCGAGAGCTTTCTCGTCGTCAGCAGAAAGATGGCGAACAACAATGGAAACTCGCCTGTGCCTTGTTTGGCTTTAATCCAGACCAACTCCCGAATGAACGTATGATTAAAGCACGCTATAAGCAACTTTCAAAAATTTATCACCCAGACTCACAAGGCAGCAATGCTGAAATGCAAAGGCTTAACGAATCACTCAAACTAATACTACAAAAAACCAACAAATAAATGCAGATCAGGTACTAAACTTGTTTAACTCTCCCGTTTCTTTGAATTAATTTTGTAATCCTACCGATTCTTGTCGCAAAAAATAACAAAAAGTTAACTTAATGCTGCTTTTATGTGATAATACGCCGCGATAAAAACCAAGATGATCAAGGTGGGAAAATGTTTAATAGCGAAGGCATGTGTGACTGGTGTAAGCAACTAGGATTACTGACCAAACATGAATATATTGATGGAAAAGCCCATTATGCTTGCCACCGTTGTCATGATTTAGCACGAATGGATGTACGGCTATTTAATTTAGCTGAAATTGCCCAGCAGCAACGGCGAGCAACACAACAGATATAAAAAGCGCCACATGGCGTTTTTTTGTACTGCAAGCTCCGATATTTACTGGCATGTAAATAACGACAGATCGATACCCCCACACGAGAAATTTCTACTTGATCACAAAATAAGATTTTCTTCTCTCTTTACGACAAAAAATAACCTGCCTTATTTATCAATAGAATAAAGAAAAATACTTACTCCAAAAGCCATTTTAGAATGGATAAGATAGCGACGCATGGCTTGATCCAGATAACAATTCATAATACTGTATAAACATACAGCATGTATTAAAGGACAGTATTATGCTCAACACTAATTTCGTCCCCTCTCTTATGATTGGTGGAAATGCTTCAACGGCCTCTTACCCAACACCATCTGCCGTTTATGGTGGAATAAACGATAGAGTCATGATGCGATTGGCTAAACTGTCACAACAAAAACAATGGATTTTTTATACTGCGCAATGCCCTCGTCCCCAATATCATCAATTAGCGGCTTATCAAATCCAATGTGAAAAAATTATCCACTTAAAAGCCTCTCAGACCCGATCTGAAATTGAAATCGTGATGAAAGCGATTCAATCAAACAATGCAAGCGCTATTGTTGCCTCTGGCGATATTGATCTCATCAGTCAAAAACTACTGGCACATATGGCAGCCGAGCATCAATGTGAGGTTTTTTTCCTAACCTCATTGACACGCGCCTTCCATTAAAATCGCAACATACCGGAAAGAGACAGTAACCAAAGCAATCGTTTGCTTTTTTCTGGCGAACATCAATAATTCTGGTATGATGCGCTCTGTGACCAAGGCAGTTGTCCTGATGCCGACTGCTTTCTTTTCTCTACGACGTTTAACCCAGATAGGAATGTCTCAATGAGCCTTGCTGATCAAGTTCTTGCCGTCAATGACGACCTCCCCATTCGTACCCATCACCCCGTTCATAGCGGTAAAGTTCGCTCTGTTTACTGGCTAACGGAACAAGATAGTAAACGTCTGATTCAGCAAAAGGGCTACCCCATTGCTGAAGATGCCCCTTTAGCTATTATGGTCATCAGTGATCGGATATCCGCTTTTGACTGCATTTGGCATGCGGAGGGAGACGTTCATGGTGTTCCCGGCAAGGGAGCAGCTCTAAATGCCATTTCAAATCATTGGTTTAACCTGTTTAAGCAGCAAGGTTTGGCTGATAGCCACATTGTCGACATTCCTCATCCATTGGTGTGGATCGTTCAAAAAGCCAAACCGATCAAAATTGAAGCGATTTGCCGTCAATATATTACGGGCTCCATGTGGCGAGCCTATGAAAAAGGAGAACGAGAATTCTGTGGTATCGCTTTACCAGAGGGGTTAAAAAAAGATACCGCGCTACCCGAGTTGTTGATTACCCCTTCCACGAAAGGGATTTTAAAAGGCATTCCCGGCGTACCAGAAGCGGATGATGTTAATGTGACACGGCAAGACATTGAAGCAAATTTTGCCGCCTTCAACTTTAACCAAGCATCTGATATTAATCTCTATGAAAACCTTTTAAAACAAGGCTTTACTGCCATTAGCCATGCATTAAAAGAAATTGGACAAATCTTTGTTGATACTAAGTTTGAATTTGGCTATGTCACTGATGTTCATGGACAAGAAAAATTGATTTACATGGATGAAGTAGGAACCCCCGACTCATCGCGAATTTGGGATGAATACCACTACCAATCTGGAAAAATTGTCGAAAACTCTAAAGAGGGCTTTCGTCAATTCTTACTCAACTATTTTTCAGATCCCGATATTTTATTAAACAAAGAGCGGATGCTAGAACGAGAAGCACTTGCTCGTGATAACGCGCTCCCACTGGAGGCTTTCATGGCTATCTCTCATGTCTATCTTGGTATCGCAGAAAAAATTGTAGGGCATCCTATTGAATTAAGTACAAATCCTAAGCAAGAAATTATCGATATTTTACGCGATCAATATGGATTAATTGACTAATGCCACACCCAATAAGGTGAAACAAGGAAACTGGGTGAAATGACCGTAATAAGTAATTTCACCCTATTGAATACCGTTTGGCTTAAGCTGGCGATTTTTATTTGAATCGAGAATACGGTTCACATGCAACACCCTTATAAAGTAATCATAAATTCATCTCTCTCTAACGCTTGAATCTGAGCGGCACTTTTTTCTTGAATCAAAGTGATTTGCTCCGGCTCAAGTGCATAGGGCATAACCAATTTTAGCTCTTCAATCCCTTCTAATTTGGCCAATTTAAGTAACGTAATTAAGTTGGTTTCGTCACTTCTACGAGTAGATAAACGCCGTAACGCCATCTCCCATAGCCGCTCTTCCTGAGTTTGGCTGAGTTTGACGGTATCTTGCCAAACCGTACCAAAGATTGGGGAAAAGGATAATAAAGCTTCTGAAAAGGTCCATTTTTTACGACAAGATACACCTAAAAAATTGGTGTAATCAAACACGACAGCGATGCGTTGTGATGGGTCCATATCTGCCTCGATCTCAATAGTATCCTAACCTCCTTACTATTATGCAGACTTGCTTATATATCAATGTGATATATAAAAACAATCTTCTATGCTTATAAATTGAATCTAAGCGGAATATAAAAACCAATACAGTAACAAGCCGTGTACAAATTCACCTCAATATGTGTCTGGTTGATTAATATTTTCGTTGATGAAAGAAATTTATACAATATCAACCACTCGACTTACTTTTTAAATTGCGCTCGGTAGCGTTCCCAATGCGGTAATTCCCTACGTTTTAGTACCATTTTCCGTAACCCACTTTGGTAGATAACATAAACCCACTTACGCTTAAGATGGTACTCCACTGAGAGTTGTAAATCGCCATTGCCTAAAGCTTTTTTTCGCTGTGCTCTGCGGATAAAAAATCGTCACGTAGCGGTTGGATCGGGAGATCAGACTGAGTCACAAGAATGTCGCACAAAAAGAGGCTAATAATAACGGAAAATGCGTTATTTTTCGTCCTTTTTATTGCTTCCTTAGTGGTTATTAGCCGGAATTAACATAATCAATCGAAGGTTAGCTCTTGTCTATTTACAAGCGAGTCGATCAGCCGTTATCATTTTTCAGTTCCTTGTTCCCATCTACCCTACATAGGCCAAAAATGAATAACGATAAACGTCCGCTTTATATTCCTTATGCAGGCCCAGCCCTGCTTAGTACTCCTCTATTAAACAAAGGTAGCGCTTTTAGTGCAGAAGAACGGGCTTCTTTTAACTTGGAAGGTTTATTACCAGAATCAACAGAAACGATCCAAGAGCAAGTGGTGCGTGCTTATCAACAATACTGCAGCTTTGAAAGCGATATGGATAAGCACATCTATCTACGTAATATCCAAGATACTAACGAAACCTTATTTTATCGTTTAGTCCAGAATCATATTTCAGAAATGATGCCGATTATCTATACGCCAACGGTAGGCGCAGCATGTGAAAACTTTTCTAATATTTATCGGCGCGGGCGTGGGCTGTTTATTTCCTATGCCAATCGTGATCGGATTGATGATCTACTAAATAATGCAGCCAATCATAATGTTAAAGTGATCGTGGTTACTGACGGTGAACGTATTTTAGGGCTTGGTGACCAAGGGATTGGTGGCATGGGCATTCCCATCGGTAAGTTATCCCTTTATACCGCGTGTGGTGGGATCAGCCCAGCCTATACACTGCCCATCGTATTAGATGTTGGCACAAATAATCCACAGCGTCTGGCAGATCCTATGTACATGGGCTGGCGTCATCCACGCATTACCGGCATTGAATACGACAATTTTGTGGAAGACTTTATTCAAGCCGTACAACGTCGTTGGCCTGAAGCCTTAGTTCAATTTGAAGACTTTGCGCAAAAAAATGCCATGCCTTTACTCGAACGTTATAAAAACCGTATTTGCTGCTTTAATGATGATATTCAAGGAACAGCAGCCATTACCGTCGGTTCACTTCTTGCGGCATGTAAAGCGGCGGGGAGTAAATTGTCTGAACAACGCATTACCTTCTTAGGTGCAGGCTCAGCAGGCTGTGGTATTGCTGAAGCGATCATTGCTCAAATGGTTTCTGAAGGGATTGATGATACGCAAGCTCGCTCTCAAGTTTATATGGTCGACCGTTGGGGATTATTAGAAGAAGGGATGCCTAATTTACTCGACTTCCAACAACGCCTAGTGCAGAAAAAATCCAATACCAAGAAATGGAAATCGGAAGGCAACGGCTATTCGTTACTTGATGTCGTTCAGCAAGCCAAACCCACCGTCCTCGTTGGCGTGTCCGGCGCACCAGGCCTGTTTAGTGAAGACATCATCAAAGCCATGCATGCTCATTGCCCTCGCCCGATTGTCTTCCCACTGTCAAACCCAACCAGCCGGGTAGAAGCGACACCTTCCGATATTATTCGCTGGACCAATGGTGAAGCATTGGTTGCCACTGGCAGCCCATTTGATCCGGTATTGCATGACGGAAAAACCTATCCCATCGCACAGTGCAATAATAGTTATATCTTTCCAGGAATAGGCTTGGGTGTTTTGGCTGTTGGAGCAAAACGTGTGACCGATGAAATGTTAATGGAATCAAGCCGCGCCCTCGCACGCTGCTCCCCACTCGCCATCCATGGTCATGGGCCATTGCTACCTCCTTTAGAGTCAATTCATTCAGTCTCGAAAAAAATCGCGGTTGCCGTCGCGAAAAAGGCCATTGAACAAGGCGTTGCTTTAGAAATGACGGATGAAGCTTTAGAGATTGCCATCGAGCAACATTTCTGGCAGCCTTCCTATCGTCGCTATAAACGTACTGCTTTTTAATCAGATTCACGAGCGGTTGAATATTTGAGTGAGGTGACATAGAGCGCATCACTCAACCTTAAGATTGTTTGCGATAAGCCCCGTTTCTGGGGCTTTTGTAACTAGAGGATCAATATGCTGAGTTTTTTTGCCCCAGCTGGACACTATATCGCCCCATACCTTGCTGAAATCTCGATGGCATTCATTGCCTGTTTTCTGGTTATGTTGGGAGGTGAAATTAATGCAATCCTACGTCGAGTGATGCTTAACCAACACTTTATTGTGCGAACATTAGCCTTTATCGCACTCAATGCATTTGGTTACGGCTTACTCATTGTAAAAGCTAGCCCTTACTTAGCTCGGACATTGTCTCATTTAGAGCGAGGCATGATGTTTAGTCTTGTTATCATCAGCTTTATTGTGATAGGCCTATGGGCACAAAAAAACCGTCAAATTTAGCACTTATCCAATTGTGCCGCCGACTTAGAATCGGTTCAAAATTACGCACCGGCGCTACGATGCTGGCCTTACTAAGCTTAGTATTTGTGATTGTGATTTTGACGCTTGATCGCTGGATCAGTTGGCAAGCGGATACTCAGATCATCAATGATACTCAGCAATTACCTCATTTTGAGGTCGCTGTAGTACTCGGCACCAGTAAATATCTTGGCCGAACCCTTAATGATTATTATCGCCACCGAATCGAGACGGCGATTGCACTGTATCAACAGCAAAAAGTGACCCATTTTTTACTCAGTGGTGATAATGCACACCGTTCTTATAACGAACCGTGGACAATGAAACGAGATCTACTCAAAGCTGGTGTACCGGATGAAGCCATCTATCTTGATTATGCTGGATTTAGGACACTCGATTCGATTGTGCGCGCTAAGCGTATTTTTGAAACGGATGATTTTTTGATCATCACTCAGCGCTTTCACTGCGAACGAGCCCTATTTATTGCTAAACACCATCACATTAACGCAACCTGTCTTGCGGTTCCTGGCCCAACCCACTATTCTGGCTTTAAAGTGCGTCTGCGAGAAGTTTTTGCCAGAACGAAAGCTTTTTTAGATCTTTATCTATTTGATACTCAACCTAAGTTTTTAGGCCCTAAAGAGCCTATAAAGTTAGACAAAACCACTACAGCGCCTATACCGGATTAATTTTTTTAATCCTAACCCCCATTGAGCCAAGCTAATAAAAACCATCCATTAACCTAATGAGTCATGTCATGTCTTTCACTGTTCGTGGCGTATTAAATAAAATGCGCACCCACCTTAATCCTCAAGTTCAATATCAACTCCCGGTTGGCGAACACCTTATCGATCTCAATCCCTTGATTGGTAAAACACTGACCCTACAGCATACAGGTCATATTTATTGCTGTGCCTGCGGAAAGAAAACCAAAAAAAGTTATTCACAAGGCCATTGCTTTCTTTGTATGAAAAAACTAGCCAGTTGTGACATGTGCATCATGAAACCAGAAACGTGCCATTTTGATCAAGGTACTTGCCGAGAGCCCGAATGGGCACAGACTCATTGCATGGTTGACCACTATGTTTACCTTGCAAATACTTCGAGCTTAAAAGTGGGCATTACCCGCCACAACCAAATTCCGACACGTTGGATTGACCAAGGAGCAACACAAGGGTTGGCTATCTACCAAGTGAAAAACCGCCATATTTCCGGATTGATTGAAATCGAACTTGCCAAGCATATCGCCGATAAAACCAACTGGCGGACTTTATTAAAAAAAGAAGGGAAACCTCTTCCCTTACTTGAACAAGCAGAAACACTCAAACCGCTCTTAGCTGACACGGTTACCAACATTAAGCAACAGTTTGGTAAGGATGCGGTAACGGAAATTTATCACACCATAACGGATATTGAGTATCCTGTTCAGCAACACCCAGAGAAAATAATATCACATAATTTTGATAAACAGCCGCTCATCACTGGCCGTTTGCAAGGAATCAAAGGTCAATATTTGATGTTTGATACTGGAGTTATCAATATCCGAAAGTTTACCTCTTATGAAGTAGAAGTGAGTGCTTAACCAACGGGTAAGCTCGATCATTAACCATCAAACAATGCTTAAATTTTGAGTGAGATGAAACGGCCCCACATGGCCTCACATACAACAAAATTTAATGAGAGATAGCATGATAAATTTACAACAATCATCTGTAGCAAAAGCTTTTTGGCATTATACCTTACCGTCTATTGCTGCACTCATGGTCAGTGGCACCTATCAAATTGTCGATGGTATCTTTGTTGGCCATTTTATCGGAGGCGATGGCCTTGCGGCTATTAGCCTCGCTTGGCCATTTGTGGGGGTTTTACTTGCGTTTGGAATGATGGTAGGCATGGGGGCCGGTGCTCACGCGTCACTAAAAATGGGAGCAGGGCAGCGCCTGCAAGCTAATGGTTATTTGATGCATGCTTTACTACTATTATTAGTAATTGGACTGCCACTGGGCTTGTTACTACATTTTTTGAGTCCCAATTTTTTGCATTTACAAGGAGCCGAAGGTGGCGCTTATACACAAGGGACTCGTTATCTTTACTGGATGATGATTGGCGCTCCCGTGGTCTTGGGTAGCATCGCCCTGCCACTATTAGTCCGTAATGCTGGCGCACCACGCTTAGCGACCATCGCGATGGCCATAGGCGCTCTCGGTAATATCGCACTCGATGCGCTGTTTATTGGCTATTTTCAATTAGGGCTGCAAGGAGCGGCTTTTGCAACCCTCTTGGGTGAATTGAGTTCTGTCATGATCTGCCTTAGCTACTTACTCAGTCGCCGTAGCCACTTACCATTATCTTGGTCGACCTTTAGTTGGAAAATTCAACCCATCATCGACATTCTCAAAACCGGATTATCGAGTATGTTGATGTACCTTTATATTAGTTTTTCAATTGTATTACATAACATGCTACTGCTGCATTATGGGCAAGCCATTCATGTTGCTGCCTATAGTATCGCGGGATACTTAATTACTTTCTATTACTTAATGGCCGAAGGGACAGCGGGAGGCATGCAACCTTTAAGCAGTTTCTATTATGGTGCCAACTTAAAAAACCGTGTCAAAGCCTCCTATAAAATTGCCTGCCTGTTTACATTAGGTAGTGGCATTCTATTTGTGTTGGCCATTCAGTGGTCGCCAGAATTTTTTGCGCAATTTTTTATTGCACAAGACGATCAAACCTTACTCACGACCACAACCTGGGCTATGCGGCTCTTTCTGTGCGCGATGTTTTTGGATGGTTTCCTTATTTTAACCGCCACATGGTTTCAGTCACTTGGATTAGGTAACAAAGCCACTTTTATCACCATGAGTAATATGCTCATTCAAATCCCATTTTTATTGGTGTTACCTAAATTTTGGGGGCTGAATGGTGTGTGGCTCGCCGTACCCTTGTCTAATATTTGCCTCTCATTGGTGGTCAGTTATATGCTCCTTAAGCAGTGGCAAGCACTCGACCATTCAACTCAAGAACAATAACTTGCTGTAATAGCTTTTCATTATCAACAATATTTTCTACAATCGATTAACTTTTTCAGCATTCAATAGCGGAGTCATCATGAGCGACGTGAAACACTGTAAACTTCTTATCTTAGGCTCAGGTCCAGCTGGCTATACTGCCGCCGTCTATGCTGCACGCGCAAATCTGAACCCTGTACTCGTTACTGGAATGCAACAAGGCGGTCAGCTCACAACCACCACAGAAGTCGAAAACTGGCCGGGAGATGCCGAAGGACTAACCGGCCCCGATTTAATGGAACGTATGGAAGCACATGCCAAGCGATTTGAGACGGAAATTGTCTTTGACCATATTCACCAAGTCGACTTTTCTCAGCGCCCTTTTCGTCTCAAAGGTGATAGCTACCAATATACTTGTGATGCCTTAATTATTTCGACCGGAGCTTCAGCAAAATACCTCGGTTTAGCATCAGAAGAAACGTTCAAGGGACGAGGCGTTTCTGCTTGTGCTACCTGTGATGGATTCTTCTACCGTAATCAAAAAGTCGCCGTTGTGGGCGGTGGTAACACCGCGGTTGAGGAAGCGCTTTACCTCTCCAATATTGCCGCAGAAGTCCATCTAATTCATCGTCGTGACAGTTTTCGTTCAGAAAAAATATTGATCGATCGCCTGATGGAAAAAGTCGCAAGCGGCAATATTATCTTGCATACCGAACGTACATTAGAAGAAGTACTTGGCGATGATATGGGCGTTACTGGCGTACGCTTAAAAGATACACGTTCTGGCACCTGTGAAGAGCTAGCCGTGATGGGCGTTTTTATCGCCATTGGACACCAACCTAATACCGATATTTTTAACGGCCAATTAAAAATGCAAGAAGGTTATATCTGGGTGCAATCTGGCCTTGACGGTAATGCGACTCAAACCAGCGTAGCAGGTATTTTTGCTGCAGGTGATGTGATGGATCATAACTATCGTCAGGCGATTACTTCAGCAGGAACAGGCTGTATGGCCGCTCTAGATGCAGAACGCTATCTCGATAGCCTAAATAATCAATAAAGCACAATAAATTATGTCTTGTTGACCAACAACGCCCCAACCCAGCGGTATATCCGCTGGGTTTTCTTTTGTATACTAACGGCCTTTCGTTCCAATAATAATTATCAATAAGCCTTTAAAATGGATAAGAAAAAGCAACGCAGTCTCAATATGTGGCTCAAACAGCAAAGCAAGCTCGCCAAGCGCTGGCTCATACTTGCCATTGGGCTCGGTATCATATCTAGCTTATTTTTGCTCGTTCAAGCCGCCCTCATCGCCACGATTCTTCATCAGTTGATTATTGAACAAGTAGACAAGTACACGCTCATTCCTCAATTTATCGGACTGATGGCAACAATCGCGTTACGATCGATCTGCTCATGGGGTAGAGAAATGGCCGGTTTTCACGCCGGGAAAGAGGTTCGAACCTACATCCGGCAGCTTATTTTTGAGAAGTTACGCTCCTTAGGGCCAGCTTATATTAAGGGCAAGCCCGCAGGCGCTTGGGCAACATTAACGTTAGAGCAAGTTGAAGATATGCACGACTTTTTCGCTCGTTACCTGCCTCAAATGTCACTGGCCGTGTTGATCCCATTGATTATTTTAGTCGTCGTCTTTCCGCTAAACTGGGCGGCTGGATTAATTTTCCTGATAACCGCCCCTTTAGTGCCACTCTTTATGGCTCTCGTTGGAATTAAAGCCGCAGATGCCAGCCGTAAAAACTTTAAGGCTCTGCAACGTTTATCTGGTCACTTTTATGACCGTTTACAATCAATGACAACGATCCGGCTGTTTGATCGCACTCAAGCAGAAACGGAAAAAATGCGTGGCGCATCAGAAGTTTTTCGTAAACGAACCATGGATGTATTACGCATCGCTTTCTTATCCTCTGCGGTATTAGAGTTTTTTACCTCGATTTCTATTGCTATCACCGCGGTCTATTTTGGATTTAGTTTTATTGGTGAATTGAATTTTGGTCACTATGGCGCAGGTGTGACGCTCTTTGCTGGCTTATTTATATTAATTCTCGCTCCTGAATTTTATCAGCCGCTGCGCGATCTCGGTACCTTCTACCATGCTAAGCAACAAGCGGTGGCTGCGGCCGAAAGTATTGCGGATTTTTTAGCCATTGATATTGAGAAAGTACGTTCAGGTCATCAGATACTCAATCACCAAGAGTCGATTGAGATTATTGCGCAAGATCTATGCGTATTTAGCCCAGAGGGGCATCCGTTGGTTGGCCCCGTTTCTTTTACCTTATCCAGAGGGCAAACCACGGCATTAGTCGGGCCGAGTGGCGCTGGTAAAACCAGCTTAGTGAATGCGATTCTCGGTTTTATGCCTTACCAAGGAAGCCTCACCATCAATGGGATTGAACTAAATCAATGCGATCATCATTGCTGGCGAGCGATGATCAGTTGGGTTGGGCAAAATCCGCTTTTGGTCCACGGCAGTATCCGTGACAACGTCACCCTGGGAAAGACCGAGATTGATGACCAGCAATTGCAAACGGTACTTGAAGAGGCTTTTGCTCGTGAGTTTGTGGATCATCATGGGTTGGATTATGTAATCAATGATCGCTCTGAAGGATTGTCCGTTGGCCAAGCACAACGTCTCGCTTTAGCCAGAGCTATGTTACAAAATGGCATGTTCTGGTTACTTGATGAGCCAACCGCTAGTTTAGATGCCAAAAGTGAACGATTAGTGATGCACAGCTTAGATCAACAAATTGCCAATAAGACCGCACTACTCGTCACCCATCAACTTGAACCACTTCGCTCAGTTGATCAAATATTAGTCATGCAAGATGGGCATATCGTACAAGTAGGAAGTTTTACTCAACTTAGTGAACAACCAGGACTGTTTGCCACAATGCTAACCGCAAACCAAACCAGAAAAGCCGCGGATAAGGGGAATTTAGATGCGTGATTTACTACCCTACCTCAAACTGTATAAAAAACATTGGTTTAGTTTATCTCTCGGGATGTTGTTGGCCTTTCTCACTCTTTTTGCATCTATCGGTTTGTTGACGCTATCTGGGTGGTTTTTATCTGCCGCAGCCGTTGCTGGACTCACGATAGCTCGGGAGACATTTAACTATATGCTACCCGGAGCCTTTGTTCGTGGCTTTGCGATGGGGCGTACGGCTGGACGTTGGGGTGAACGCGTCGTTAGCCATAACGCAACCTTTAAATTATTAACCGATTTGCGGGTGTTTTTTTTCCAAAAACTAGCACCGCTCGTACCTGGTCGGCTATCTAGCCTACGAGATGCGGACTTATTAAACCGTTTAGTCGCAGACATCGATGCCATGGATCATGTTTACTTGCGCCTTATTAGTCCACTTACGGTCGGAATACTCGGTATCGCTGGCTTAACCGCTTTACTCTGTTGGTTTGATGCCACTTTAGGACTAACCCTCGGCGGTATTTTACTTCTTATCTTACTCACTTGGCCTCCTCTTTTTTACTGGCTCGGTAAACGCAATGGTCAAGCATTAACCGAGCATAAGGCCCACCTGAGAATTGCCACGTTAGACTGGCTACAAGGTTACAGTGAGTTAGTCATTTTTGGTGCTGAAGCTCACTATCGAAAAGCTATTTTTATCGCGCAAGATAAGTTGCTGTACAACCAAAAAATTAATGCTCATTTTACCGGTCTAGCGCAAGCTTTTTTACTGCTTGTCAATGGTTGGGTTTTAGTTCTCATGCTCTGGCTAGCGGCCGATGGTGTCAACGGGCAAGCCCCTGATCCAATGGTCGCTCTCATCGCTTTTGCCACCATGGCTAGCGTTGAACTCCTTATGCCAATTGCCGGAGCTTTTCAACATTTAGGACAAACATTAACCTCTGCTCGACGATTAAACGAAATTCTCCTTAGTGAGCCAGAAGTCTCCTTTACCGAACAACCCACCGTCCATTCGGGACAATTTGATATTTATTTTGATCATGCTTGTTTTCATTATCCAGACAGCTCACAAACGGTGTTAAACCAGATTAACCTCGCGATCCCAACAGGAAACAAAGTAGCCATTGTTGGCCAAACTGGTTCTGGGAAATCGACCTTAATTCAGTTGTTATGCCGTTATTGGGACGTACAACAAGGTCAAATCACCCTTGGTGGCACCCCTCTACAAGCGTGGCAAGAAAGTGACTTACGCTCTGCAATAAGTGTCGTTAGCCAACGAGTTGATATTCTCAATGGTAGCCTACGCGACAATCTAGCATTAGCGAAACCTCATGCTCAAGAAGATGAACTTTGTCAAACACTTATCGATGTAGGTTTAAATAAATTACTTGATGGTCAGGGTTTAAACACTTGGCTCGGTGATGGTGGCCGCCAGTTATCTGGTGGCGAAAAGCGACGTATCGGAATCGCGAGAGCATTATTGCATGATGGTCCAATCTTACTGCTTGATGAACCCACAGAAGGTTTAGACAAGCAAACCGAGCAGCAGATTATGACGCTATTACAAACACAGTTTGCCCATAAAACGGTGATTTTTATTACCCATCGATTGGTCGATCTAGAATCAATGGACACCATTTGTTTAATTGATCAGGGAGAAATTGTAGAACAAGGGGATCATGCCACGCTACTTGCCCAAAAAGCTCGTTACTACCAGCTATATCAAACCTTATAATCCTTTCATCGATAAGCTCTCGGCAAGAAAACATTGCCGAGAGTTTATTAATAGAAAATGAACGAACCTCCCGATTCTCTTCCCGCATGCAGCAAAGATATAAATAACACATTGAACTCGTTGCCAATTTATATATGATACTTGCCCTATACCTATTATTGTGACATGGATGATAATCGGTATACTCTTTATGAAATGACAACAAATACTCTTTTTCTGTCACTCAATACAGGATCAGACTCAGAGATAAACAACGGAGTTGCTAGTGAAAAAATTATTACTTGCCTCAGCTGTCGCTGTCGCCGCGGTTGGTGGTTATTACTACACAACAGGTTCAGATACTTCAACTGATGCATTGTTAGGGTCAATCCCTGCCGATTCCCCTTTGGTTGTTATGCAAACAGAAGCGTACGACCATTTTGAATACGTCAATACCATGGGGAAATCCCAACAAAGTTTGTATGATTTATTCGCCGATTTCGACCTGACTGCAGAACAAGATTTCATGGTCGCTTATTTAGATGGCTATTTACAAAGTGCTGTCGATAAAAAAACCTTTAAAGCATATTCAGGTACGCCAGATAAAGTAAAACCGGTTTTTTATACGTTAGGTATGATCCCTGTTTATAAAATACAGTTAGAAGATACTGCCGCATTCTGGAATACCATCGATCAAACAGAACAAGCCACGGGTGCAACTCATCAAGCAACTAAATTGGGCAATATTGATTATCGTCGCTATAGACTAAGCGATGAAAATGGCGAAGAGATTAATCTAGTCATCGCGGTTCATGACAATGTGGCTACCTTTACGCTTGATTTTCCTTTACTTAAAGAAGCAAATCCACTTAAGTTAGCATTAGGGGTTGAAAAACCACAAAAGGCTTTTGCTGACAGCGATATTCTTTCTGGACTACAACGTAAATACGGTAAGCAATATAGTAGCTACGGATATTTAGATCACCAAGAGATCATTAAAGGTTTTACCCAACCAGCAAGTAACTTACTTGCTCGACAAGTCGATATCCTGCAAGAATACAACCCAGAACCTTTTATCGAAGAGTTACGTGAACCGAATTGCCAAAGTGAGTTTGCAACTATCGCCAGCCACTGGCCAAGAACCGTTGCCTTAACTCATTATCAAGCTAAAAATGATCAAGTGAATCTTGACGGACAGATTGTGCTTGAGAGCACCAATAAAGTCATTCTTAATGCAATCCAATCGATACGCGGATTTATGCCTAAAATGTCGGCTCAAGACAGCATCTTTGAATTCGGATTCGGGTTAGATGTTGCTAAATTAGCGCCAGCAATCAATACCATTTGGCAAGATATCCAACAACCCACCTATCAGTGCGATTTTTTAGCTGAAATGCAACAAGAAATGGGCTCAGAAAACCCAGCGGCGATGTTAAGTATGGGTTCAAGCATGGTCAATGGCATGAAGGGAATGCATTTCACCTTAAATGATGTCGCTCTGGATCTGCAAAAACCTTATTCTCCCCAGTTTGAAAAACTCGATTTTCTATTTACCTTATCCGCGGAGAATCCTATAGCGCTGCTCCAAACAGCTCAGATGTTTATCCCTCAACTCGCACAGTTAACCATTCAACCAAATGGTAATCCGGTTGATCTTTCTGCATTACTCAAATCAGAAACAGGCGTTTCTACACCACTCTTTGCACGCTTAAATGACAAGCATCTTGCGCTTTATGCAGGTGAACGGTCATCAACAAACTCGCAAAGTGTGTTGGCATCGTCACTAGAGGCACAAGGCTTATTCCAATTTGCAGTGAACGCACCACGCGTATTGGAATTAATGGAATTAGTGGCAGAGATGCAAGGTGAAGAAGTACCAGAAGATATTAGTGCAGGGTTAAATAGCAATGCCGTTTCTCAAATTACTTTTGATGTAAATGATCATGGTTTTGTTTTAGGCTATGACCATAACGTAAAAATGAAGAAATAGTCACTGTTTTATCTCACAATAAAAACCCCGAGCATGCTCGGGGTTTTTATTGGCATTCAAATAATAAAGCACTTAGCGATGAGCTTTGCCACCTTGAGAGCGGCCACCTTGCTCGACACCACGGTTTCGCGTACTAGAAGCCGGTTTACGACGAGCATTGGCAGGTGTTTTACTAGTTGTCGTTCCGTTTGTGATACGGGTTTTAGGTTTAGTTGAACCTGTTGTTACGCGTTCTTCATGACGACGAACCGCCCGACGAATTTTCTGGCTACGAGAGCGCTCACGCTTACGAGAAGTGTTGTCTTTAGATTGGTCAAGCATACTTTCTCGCTCAGGGCGTAATTCAACCAATTCACGCAAATAATTCACTTGCTTGAGATCAAGCTCCATCCAACCGCCACGAGGCAGTTTTTTATCCAAGAAAATATCGCCATAACGAACACGTTTCAAACGGCTGACTGTGGTATCTTGAGATTCCCATAAGCGGCGAACTTCACGGTTACGTCCTTCATTAATTACTACGTAAAAGGTATGGTTCATACCTTCACCGCCCGCATAGACAACATCTTCAAAACGGGCTAAACCGTCTTCAAGCTGCACACCTCGAACTAAATTGCGGACTTTTTCTTCGTTAATTTCGCCGAACACACGGACTAAGTATTCACGTTCAACCTGACGGCTAGGATGCATTAAACGATTCGCCAACTCACCATCCGTCGTAAATAGCAGTAAGCCGGAGGTGTTTGCATCCAAGCGCCCTACTGAAATCCAACGAGAACCGCGAATTTTTGGCAGGCGATCAAAAACCGTACGACGACCTTCTGGGTCATGGCGAGTACAGAGCTCTCCTTCGGGTTTATAATACGCTAGCACTCGGCAAATAACCTCTTCTTGTGCTTTGGCTGAAACCACATGCCCGTCGATACGCACAACTGCATTTTCATCGTCTAGGCGCTCGCCCAGAACAGCTACCTTGCCATTAACACTTACACGTCCAGCTCGGATCAGAGCTTCAAGCTCTCGACGAGAACCATGACCAGCACGTGCTAAAACCTTTTGTAACTTTTCGCTCATTTATCTACCTATGATGTCGTCTTCTCAGACGTCGAATGACAATATGCGACGTTAAAATCGCGGTCGCGCATTATCGCAAATAACCAGAAGAAAAGCATCCGTTTTATCCATCATCACCTTTACTCAAATGGTGTCGGATCTCCCGCACCCAAGCGGGTCACTCGCATCTCATCTTCACTAAAATCAATCACTGTTGTGGGCTGTTCCCCTAAATAACCGCCATTTAAAATCACGTCGACGACATGCTCTAAACGATCACGAATTTCTTCAGGATCCGCTTCCGTTGTTTCTTTACCGGGTAAGATCAACGAGGTAGACATCAAAGGTTCACCCAAGGCTTCCAGTAAGTCTAGCGCAATTTTATTGTCTGGCACTCGAATACCAATCGTTTTACGTTTTGCATTCATTAGCCGACGCGGCACTTCTTTGGTTCCTTTAAAAATAAAGGTATATGGCCCCGGAGTATTATTTTTCAGCAGACGAAAAGCCGTATTATCCACTCGGGCATACAATGAAAGCTCAGATAAATCACGGCATAATAGGGTGAAATTGTGCTTATCATCTAAACGACGAATTTGGCAAATACGCTCTAAAGCCTGTTTATTTTCTAACTGACAACCCAGTGCATAACCAGAATCGGTTGGATAAACCACAACCCCACCGTTGCGAATAATGGCTACCGCTTGATTGATCAAACGAGCTTGTGGGTTTTCAGGATGAACATAAAAAAATTGACTCATTCTTATTCCTCATTATCGAGTCTCTCGACTCTAAGGTCTGGAAGATGCTTCCAATCTTTCCAAACCGGTTCAACGCCTGCGGGCAACCAGAGATTTCGTCCTAACTCCATCCACGGAGAGGGGTAATGGAAATCACTGCCTTGCGAAGCGAGTAGATTATACTGTATCGCGTAATCACCGAGGGTACGCTTCTCTTGTGGAGCTTGTTGCGGTTGAGCGACTTCCATCGCATCGCCACCAGCTTCAACAAATGCATTAATTAAGCGCTTAAGCCATTTCGCCGTCAAGTCATATCGGCCCGGATGCGCTAAAACCGCCTGCCCACCAGCGGCATGAATGGCTTCTATCGCGTCAGCCATCGAACACCAAGTGGGAGGAACATAACCTGGGTTATTACGGGTTAAATATTTTTTAAAGACTTGCTGCATGGTTTTTACATAGCCTTCATCCACTAACCATTTAGCAAAATGAGCACGCGTTATCGGTGCATCGCCAGCAATCGCCTGCACTTCTTCCAATACTCCAGGGCGAGTGGCTTTGGCGAGTCGTTCCGCTATTAACTCAGCTCGATAAATACGCCGCTGCTTTTGCTTTTCAATTAATGTCGTTAATGCCACATGCTCAGGGTCAATATTCAGCCCAACGATATGGATGTCTTTATTTTGCCAAACGGTTGAAAACTCAATACCGTTAATCAAGGTAATCGGATATTGACCCGCTTCAATGTACGCATGAGCGGGAGCCAAAGCATCTACCGTATCATGATCAGTAATCGCCAACACATCAATGTTGAATTCCAGTGCACGATCAATCAATTGGTTAGGCTCAAAGCGTCCATCCGATGCCGTTGTGTGACTGTGTAGGTCAATTTTCATCATTTTTTCATTTTGTCTATTATTAAGGCTTGACTTTTCTCTCTCGCACTAGTTAACTAGTACACAAATACAAGAGTACCGTGCTAAGGCTTGCTATGTTACAAGAATTTAACTCAAACCCTAAATCTAATTTCAGATCAGTCAATACTGAACTGAATGGATGGCGTATCTGGGTTCATACCTGGCGGGCTGATGTGTACTGTTAGTTAAACAACGCATTGATAAAGCCCGCTCCCACAGCGGGCTTTTTGTTCGCACAATCAAAACAAACGACACGCGGTAAATCGCCCCTAAAACGTCACCGTATTGAATAGACAAGGAGGTCTTGTGAACAAGACCATGAGCAGACAAAAACCAGCACCGATCCACGTTATCAAGCAAGCGCTGGACTATACACAAGATCCCACCGCACTTTTTCACGCTTTATGTGAAGGGAAAACAGACTGCTTACTGCTGGAATCAGCAGAGATCAACTCCAAACAAAATCTCAAAAGTTTGTTACTGATTGATGCCGCAGTACGCATAACGTGCATTGGCCATGAAGTCACATTTAAAGCCCTGAGCGACAATGGTCGTGACTTAATTCAAGTGCTGATCGAGCACCTCAATGAGTCGGTCACCGCTCAGCAGCAAGAAGATTCACTGATTTTATCTTTTTGTGCTCCTTGCAATACGCTTGATGAAGATTCTCGATTGCGTGAGGCTTCTTCCTTTGATGCCCTTCGGCTGGTTCAGCATAGTTTTGACCTCACCCAACAAGATAAACATGCCATCTTTCTCGGTGGATTATTTGCCTATGACTTAGTGGCGAATTTTGAACCATTAGGTGAAGCGAAAGCCATCAATCACTGCCCTGATTACGTTTTTTATGTGGCAGAAACACTGATGGTAGTCGATCACCAACAAGCCACCTGCCAATTGCAAGCCACCGCCTTTACAACAAATACCGAGACGTGTACTGCGCTGCAGCAGCGTCTCAACCAAATTAAACAACAAGCGAGTCAATCGTTAGCTCAACCTGTTGCACAAACACTGACACAAATAGAGGTGGCCACCAATATCAGTGATAACGATTTTTGTCACTTAGTCGAAGATCTCAAACAGTATGTGGTACAAGGCGATATTTTTCAGGTTGTCCCTTCACGCCGTTTCACTTTGCCCTGTCCTTCACCGTTAGCTGCTTATCAACGATTAAAAGAAAGTAATCCAAGCCCTTATATGTTCTATATGCAAGATGAACATTTTACGTTGTTTGGTGCATCGCCTGAAAGCGCACTCAAATATGAAACACAGACTAACCAAATTGAAATTTATCCGATTGCTGGCACTCGACCTCGAGGAAAGCGGGCTGATGGCTCAATCGATTATGATTTAGATAGTCGAATTGAACTGGAACTACGCTGCGATAAGAAAGAAAACGCCGAACATATGATGCTGGTCGATTTGGCTCGTAATGATGTTGCGCGGATAGCCAAAGCAGGCACTCGCCATGTGGCCGATTTACTAAAAGTGGATCGATATAGCCATGTGATGCATTTGGTTTCTCGTGTTGTCGGTCAGCTGCGTGATGATCTTGATGCGCTACACGCTTATCAAGCCTGCATGAATATGGGCACCTTAACCGGAGCACCAAAAATTCGGGCAATGCAACTGATTCGAGACGTCGAAAAAGAACGTCGAGGTAGCTACGGAGGAGCTGTCGGTTACCTGACTGGGGAAGGCGATTTAGATACCTGCATTGTCATCCGCTCAGCGTATGTCGAGAACGGCATGGCTCATGTTCAAGCGGGGGCCGGTGTTGTTTATGATTCTGACCCACAGTCGGAAGCCGATGAAACTCGCGGAAAAGCGCAAGCCGTTATTTCTGCTATTCAATCCGCGCACCAAGAATAAGGATAGCGATCATGGCAAATATCATATTTATCGATAACTTTGACTCCTTTACCTATAACTTGGTCGACCAATTTCGTTCACTCGGGCACCAAGTGACCATTTATCGGAATCATATCGCGGCTACCGTTATCGAGCAGGCTATCCAACAGTTTGATAATCCGGTACTGGTATTATCTCCGGGCCCAGGAGCCCCCTCTCAGGCAGGAGCCATGCCCAACATTCTTCAACGCTTGAAAGGAAAAGTACCCATGATCGGCATCTGCCTCGGTCATCAAGCGATAGTAGAAGCCTACGGCGGTATCGTTAGCGGAGCCGATGAGATTGTCCATGGTAAAGTTTCCATGATGAAGCATCATCAACACCCTATTTATCAAGGTTTAGCATCACCATTGGCGATTGCTCGTTATCATTCATTAGTGGCCACTCAAGTGCCAGAGTGTTTAACCGTCACCGCACAAGTCGATGGGTTAGTGATGTCTGTCGTCCATGAACAAGACAAAGTGTGCGGATTCCAGTTTCATCCCGAGTCCATTATGACCACGCAAGGAGCCACTTTATTAAAAAATGCCATTAATTGGGTTTTAGGACAATAAACCGTCGCAGGACAATAAACCGTCGATAGGTACTATTTTTACCCGCTCTTTATCAATCATTTTAAATGTGGGTCTTCAAGGATACGGAGAAATAACAATATGCAACATATCATTAATAAACTTTATCAGCAGCAGGCGCTTAATCAGCAAGAGAGCGAAACGCTATTTAGCGCGATTATTCGCGGGGAATGTGATGCTGCATTCATGGCTGCGGCGTTAACTGCCCTTAAAATCAAAGGGGAAACACCAGCAGAGATTGTGGGAGCGATTCAAGCTTTACTCGCTAATGCAGAACATTTCCCACGCCCTGATTATGATTTCGCGGATATCGTCGGCACTGGCGGTGATGGAGCCAATACCATTAATATTTCTACCACTGCCGCATTTGTTGCTGCCACATGTGGTGTAAAAATAGCTAAACATGGCAACCGTGGCGTCTCCAGCCAATCAGGATCGTCCGATCTCTTAGACGCGTTTGGTATTAATATGACCATGAGCGCGAATGATGCACGTCAAGCTCTGGATGATTTAGGGGTAACATTCTTATTTGCGCCGCAATACCACGGTGGGGTTCGCCATGCGATGCCTGTGCGCCAAAGCATGAAAACTCGCACTATTTTCAATATCTTAGGCCCCCTAATTAACCCAGCTCGTCCCAATATTGAATTGATGGGAGTCTACAGTTTAGATTTAGTTCGTCCTATTGCCGAAACCATGCTAAAAATGGGAATGAAACGAGCCGCTGTGGTTCATGGGGCAGGGCTAGACGAAGTCGCGATTCATGGCGAAACGCAGGTGGCTGAAATCAACGATGGTAAAATCATTGAGTACACATTAACGCCAGCCGATTTTGGCCTAAACACCTACCCACTGGACGCAATTCAAGGCGGTACTCCACAAGAGAATCGCGCCATCATCACCAACATTCTAACTGGCAAGGGAACGCCTGCTCAAATGAGCGCCGTCGCAATTAACGTTGCCCTCTTGCTACGCTTATTTGGCTTTGAAGATCTCACCGTCAATGCCGAGCGTGCGATGGATGTCATGAATTCCGGTAAAGCCTACCACTTGGTTCAACAACTAGCAGAACGAGGTTAAATTGACATGTCTGAGCATGATGCATCCCAGCAATTATCTGAACACATTTCCCTAAAACACACTCAAATGGCGGAAGTGTTGGCAAAAATCGTAACAGATAAGGCGGTCTGGGTGGCGAACAGAAAGCTCGCTCAGCCTTTAAACACTTTTCAAACGTTACTTTCAAAAACGGATCGGGACTTTTATCAAGCTCTCGATCAGAGTCAAACCGTTTTTATTTTAGAGTGTAAAAAGGCTTCCCCCTCAAAAGGGCTGATCCGTGATTCATTTGACTTAGATTATATCGCCTCAGTTTATCACCAATATGCCGATGCAATTTCAGTGCTGACCGATGAAAAATATTTTCAAGGTAGCTTCGATTTTATTGCCCGAGTTCGCGCTCAAGTCTCGCAACCGGTGCTGTGTAAAGACTTTATGATTGACCCTTACCAAGTTTATCTCGCTCGTCATTACGGCGCGGATGCCATTTTACTCATGCTTTCTGTGCTTAACGATGAACAGTATGGTCAATTGGCTAGCATTGCCCATGAACTGGGAATGGGCATATTAACCGAAGTCAGCAATGAAGAAGAATTGCAACGTGCGATTGCACTCAAAGCCAAAGTGATTGGCATTAATAACCGTAACTTACGTGACCTTTCCACCGACTTAAATCGCACGAAACAGCTCGCACCACAACGACCAAAAGAATGCATTGTTATTTCTGAATCTGGTATTTATAACCATCAACAAGTCCGTGATTTATCTCAATTTGCGAATGGTTTTCTTATCGGTAGCTCCCTGATGGGCGAAGAGAATCTCGAACAAGCGGTACGTAAAGTGATCTTGGGTGAAAATAAAGTCTGTGGATTAACTCATGCCCATGACGCGGTAAAAGCCTATCAAGCAGGTGCGGTTTATGGCGGATTAATTTTTGTTGAACCGTCAAAACGCTATGTCGATAAAGAAGCGGCACGTCTAATCATGAGCGGCGCGCCATTGCTTTATGTGGGCGTATTTCAAAACCATCCTATTGATCATGTGGTTGAAATAGCTCTCGACCTCAGTTTAACCGCGGTGCAACTGCATGGGGATGAAGATCAAGTCTATATCAATGCGCTGAAAACTCGTTTACCCGAGCACATAAAAATTTGGAAGGCTTATGGCGTCACCAACGCATTACCTAAGTTATTTGATCATGTTGAACGACATTTATTCGATAGTAAGGTCGGAGATCAAATGGGCGGTACTGGGCAAGCTTTTGATTGGCAACTCATTACTCAGCCACAGCGCATCATGCTCGCCGGGGGAATTACCCCTAACAATGTGAAACAAGCCGCACGTATTGGCTGCCTTGGTGTCGATCTCAATTCCGGCGTTGAAAGCGAGCCGGGGAAAAAAGATGCGGCGAAGTTACAGCAAGCATTCAGCGCACTACGAGAATACTAATAATTTTACTTTTGAAGAATAAGACATGGTAATCATGTCATTAGATGTGAAGGAATAAGAGCATGGCAAAACTTAACGCCTATTTTGGCGAGTACGGTGGTCAGTTCGTACCACAAATTTTAGTTCCAGCCCTCAATCAACTGGAACAGGCATTTATTGATGCTCAGCAGGACTCTGAGTTTCGTTCCGAATTTATGACGCTGCTGCAAGAGTATGCCGGCCGCCCAACGGCACTGACGCTCACTCGCAACATCACTAAAGGAACAAAGACGAAACTGTATCTTAAACGTGAAGATCTCTTACATGGTGGCGCACATAAAACCAACCAAGTTTTGGGTCAAGCGCTGCTCGCTAAGCGCATGGGCAAAAAAGAAATTATTGCAGAAACAGGCGCTGGGCAACATGGCGTGGCAACCGCCCTAGCCTGTGCTTTGCTGGGCTTAAAATGTCGTATCTACATGGGAGCCAAAGACGTCGAACGTCAAAGTCCAAACGTTTTTCGGATGCGTTTAATGGGAGCGCAAGTGATTTCCGTCAACTCTGGCTCAGCGACCCTAAAAGACGCTTGTAACGAAGCAATGCGAGATTGGGCGTCCAGTTACGAAACCACACACTATTTATTAGGCACTGCCGCTGGCCCTCACCCTTTCCCAACCATCGTGCGAGAATTCCAACGCATTATTGGCGAGGAGACCAAAAATCAAATTTTAGCCCGTGAAGGTCGATTACCTGATGCCGTGATCGCTTGCATTGGCGGTGGTTCAAATGCTATTGGCATGTTTGCCGATTTTATTGACGAAGCCTCGGTTCGCTTGATTGGGGTGGAACCTGCAGGAAAAGGGATCGATACCGCTCAACATGGTGCTCCTCTGCGGCATGGCAAAACGGGAATTTTCTTTGGCATGAAAGCCCCCTTAATGCAAGATGAAGATGGTCAAGTTGAAGAGTCTTATTCGATATCCGCTGGATTAGACTTCCCCTCTGTTGGCCCACAACACGCACACCTACATGCAACAGGCCGAGCCGAATATGAAAGTGCCACCGATGATGAAGCGCTAGACGCTTTCCAACTGTTAGCCCGCCAAGAAGGAATCATTCCAGCGTTGGAGTCATCTCATGCTTTAGCTCATGCGGTCAAAATGGCGTATGCAGAACCCGAAAAAGAACAATTATTAGTGGTGAATTTATCGGGACGAGGCGATAAGGACATTTTTACCGTCCATAAAATTTTAGAAGACAAAGGAGTGCTGTAATGAACCGTTATCAATCACTTTTCCAGCGTCTGGCTAACGATAAACAAGGGGCATTTATCCCATTTGTTACTATCGGTGATCCTTCGCCAGAACAATCGCTGCGCATCATGCAAACCTTAATTGATGCGGGTGCTGATGGTTTAGAGCTCGGGATTCCTTTTTCTGATCCTTTAGCCGATGGCCCAACCATTCAAGCCGCAAATATTCGAGCTTTAAACGCCGAGACGACCCCTGAGGTATGTTTTAGCTTAATCGCTCAGATCCGGGCCAACAACCCAGATTTACCGATAGGATTACTCATGTATGCCAACCTCGTGTATGCGCGTGGGATTGAAAACTTTTATCAACGTTGTCAGCAAGCGGGAGTTGACTCTGTGCTGGTCGCCGATGTTCCAACCAATGAGAGCCAACCCTTTGTGGCCGCGGCAGAAAAATTTGGTATTCAACCGATTTTCATCGCCCCACCCACGGCCGATGACGCCACATTACAAGCGGTGGCTCAGTTGGGTAAAGGTTATACTTATTTACTGTCACGATCCGGGGTAACAGGAGCGGAAACCAAAGCCAATATGCCAGTGGGTACACTCCTACAACGGCTAAATCAATGTCAAGCAGCACCGGCACTACTAGGGTTTGGTATTTCAGAACCAGAGCAAGTCAAACAAGCCATTCAAGCGGGGGCAGCCGGTGCCATTTCTGGTTCCGCCGTGGTAAAAATCATTGAGAAACACATCAATGAACCCGAGAGAATGCTGGCTGAACTGCACACATTTACCTCGGCGATGAAGGCTGCAACCCGCAAAGCTTAGGTAAACCTACCACCTAACATAGAGCAATAGCTGTCTACCAGATGAGGCACTATTGCTCTTTCTATCCAGCCGCCCCTCAGTTGCATCGATTTTCTAACGCTTCACTGCGTCAGAAAATCTTTATCAATGTCACAAAAATTTTACCTAACAATGCGATATTTTGTTTCAAAATATCTTTATCGGTTTAGCTCATGCCATAATTTGGTTAGACTGTCAGTAATTTACTACTTGGATCTTGCTTTATAATGAAACAACTGCTCGATTTTATTCCACTGATTATTTTTTTCGCTCTGTTTAAGTTTTACGATATTTATGTCGCAACAGGGGCGCTGATTGCAGCCACGGCAATACAAATCATCGTGACCTATTTTCTGTTCAAAAAGGTCGAAAAAATTCAGTTAATCACCTTTGCTTTAGTGACTGTTTTTGGTGGCATGACGATCTTCTTACATGACGATAACTTCATTAAATGGAAAGTGACCATTGTCTATTTAGTCTTTGCTTTAGGCTTAGCCATTAGCCATTGGCTTGGAAAATCTGCGATTAAAGGCATGCTCGGTAAAGAGCTGACTCTACCTGAAACGGTCTGGACAAAAATCACCTGGGCTTGGGTTGTCTTTTTCCTCGTGTGCGCGGTACTCAATATTTATATCGCCTATCAATTATCACTCGATGTATGGGTCAACTTCAAAGTATTTGGTCTACTTCTCGCAACCTTCGCCTACACACTATTGACCGGTATTTACATCTATAAACACCTGCCGAAAGAACAAAATAGCTCTAAACATTCTTAACTATTTTGAGTCGAGAAGACATTTCTGGTTATAATTAACCCTCTTTTTCAGCGGCCTTCGCGGTCGCTGTTTTGTTTGCTGTGGATGCCAATCATGAACCAGAATGTAAACTCCCCCAAGGGGCAGCTTTTACTGAGAACACTTGCCATGCCGGCCGACACCAATGCCAATGGTGATATTTTTGGTGGGTGGATTATGTCGCAATTAGACTTGGCTGGTGGCATTCTCGCTAAAGAAATTTCCAGTGGAAGAATTGTCACAGTTTCAGTGTCAAGCATTACCTTTAAAAAGCCCGTCAAGGTGGGTGATGTGGTATGCTGCTACGGTGAATGTACCAAAATTGGCCGGACATCGATGTCAATTAACTTGGAAGTATGGGTTAAACCAGTTAAAGAAGACGGCGTACTTGACCGCTTCCAAGTCTGTGAAGCAACGTTTAATTATGTTGCTATTGATGCAGAAGGACGCCCAAGAGTGATCAACCACCAACATTGATCACCGCAAGGAATGAACCTCACTTTTAAAATCATTGGATTTGGTGCATGACCTAAACCCGTTCACCATTATAAGGATAGCAATATGTGGTATGTTATTTTCGCCCAAGATGTAGAAGACTCGCTAGCGCAACGAATGAGTGTCAGAGCAGAACATTTAGAACGCTTACAAACTTTACGCAATGAAGGTCGGCTATTGGTTGCAGGGCCACTCCCTGCGATTGATGCAGAAGATCCCGGAGAGGCCGGATTTACTGGTTCAACCATCATCGCTGAGTTTGACTCTTTGCAAGCCGCTCAAGCTTGGGCGGATGCGGATCCTTACCACAAGGTTGGCGCTTATGCGCACGTTATCGTCAAGCCGTTTAAAAAAGTTTTTTAACTATGAAAAAATCATTACTCGGTATCACCAGCCTCATGTTTATTCTGCTTAGTGGATGCAGCTCTACTGGTGATCAACAAAAGCATTTAGAACTATTAGCCGCCAATCGTGCCAGTGTACTCAATGCCGAGCTGCCGATTGAACAAGGGCCACTGAATATCATGCGTGCTAGCTCTAAAGGTACAATGATCGAAATGATGATGATCTACAATATTGATCAGCAAGGTGCACAATCCCTTACCCAAGTGATAGAAAACAGTGTTCAACGTTTTTGTTCTAGTACCGATATTCGAGCCAATCTTGATGCGGGTATCAGTTACCGATTACAAGTTCGTAATCCAAGAGGTCAACTAATGGTCGATCAAATCGTCACTAAAACTCAATGTCACTGAGTTACTCCATGCCATCGTATTCAATCAACAAAGGCCTCACTAGAGGCCTTTATAATGAAAATATAATCCCCTCTATTTTTTCTGCCATTCTTCACGTAACGCTTTAGCAGCCAGCACTAAGTTGGTTAATGCGGCTTCCACCTCTGGCCAATTTCGTGTTTTTAGCCCGCAATCGGGGTTCACCCATAACCGTTCAACAGGGATTTTCTCCGCAGCTTTACGCAACAACCCTTCAATCCAGGCTTGTGATGGAATGTTAGGGGAGTGGATATCATACACACCCGGCCCTATGGCATTCGGGTAATTAAACGCTTCAAATGCTTTGAGTAATTCCATATTCGAGCGCGAGGTTTCAATGGTAATCACGTCCGCATCAAGCGCGGCAACAGAATCAATAATTTCATTAAATTCGCTATAACACATGTGAGTATGGATTTGTGTTTCAGGCCGAGCGCTCGCAGCCGATATTTTGAACGCTTGCACTGCCCATTGTAAATAAGCTTGATGATCCCGTTTCTTCAATGGTAAGCCCTCACGAATCGCAGGTTCGTCAATTTGGATAATATTGATGCCTGCATCCTGCAAGTCAGACACTTCATCACGCAACGCCAATGCCAATTGCTGAGCAATTTGCTCCCGAGTAATGTCTTCACGTGGGAACGTCCAGCAAAGGATCGTAACCGGCCCAGTCAACATCCCTTTCATCTTTTTACTGGTAAGTGATTGTGCATAACTTGACCACTCTACCGTCATGGGCTTCTCTCGTTCAATATCGGCTACCACTATGGCAGGCTTCACACAACGAGAACCGTAACTCTGCACCCAACCAAACTGCGTGGTTTGGAAACCAGCAAGATTTTCAGCAAAATATTCCACCATGTCATTACGTTCGGCTTCGCCATGCACCAGCACATCCAAGCCTAGAGCTTCTTGACGTTGAACCGCATCGGCAATATGTCCTTTAAGCGCATTCACATAATCCGTTTCAGCTAACTTGCCCTGTCGGTAAGCTCGACGTTCGGCACGAATATCTCCCGTTTGTGGGAAAGAACCAATGGTTGTCGTCGGTAATAGGGGAAGCCCAAGCACTTCTTGTTGATGGTAAGCACGCTCTGCATAAGGTGCACTTCGCTCAGCAAGAGAATCGGTAATACTATTAAGCCGAGCTTGAACTTGAGGCTTATTAACATGAATGGCTTGTTGACGCGCTACAATAGGCTGACTGTACGTCTCACAGGCCAATATTGCTGCATGATCGCCATCTAATGCTTGGCCGAGCAGCGAAATTTCGGTCAGTTTTTGTTTGGCAAAAGCGAACCAGCTCTGCACTTCTGGTGAAAGGTTCGCTTCTAGTTCTAGATCAACGGGGCTATGGAGTAGAGAACAAGAGCTGGCAACCCATAAGCGATCCCCCAACTGTGCTTTTACTGGCTGAAGTTGATTGAGTTGTGAAGCGAGATCGGCTCGCCAGACATTCCGTCCATTCACCACACCCGCCGATAATACCCAGTCTTGAGGAAGCTTTTCTAATACCTCATCGAGTTGCTGAGGAGCTGCTGAAAGGTCAATATGCAGACCATTAACGGGCAGTTTAACAATTTTATCTAACGTATCACTTACAGAATCAAAATAGGTGGTCAACAGTAATTTCACCTCACCTTGAATCACCTGATAAGCCAGTTTAAAGGCCTCTTGCCACGGCGTTTCAAGTTCCAGAGCTAGGATCGGCTCATCAATTTGTACCCAAGTCACTCCCTGCTTGGCTAATTTAGCTAAAATCGCTTGATAAGCAGTAAGTAGACGAGGAAGTAATGTCAGTCGATCAAAACCTTCCCCAACCTCTTTACCTAAATAAAGATAACTTAACGGGCCAAGAAGAACGGGTTTAACCGGATAGCCAGCTTTGACGGCTTCATTCACTTCATCAAACAATTGTGGCCAACTTACCTCAAAACTATCTGTAGCACTAAATTCCGGCACAATGTAATGATAGTTAGTGTTAAACCATTTAGTCATATCAGAAGCGGCGCTGCCACTGCATCCACAATGATTTTGTGACTGACCACGCCCGACTCGAAACAGCGTATCGAGATCAGGAAAACCATGACGATGGCGTTCGGGAACATGACCAAGCAAAAGTGTTGTCGTTAATACATGATCATACCAAGCAAAATCACCCGCAGTCACAAAACTCAACCCTGCCTCTTGCTGCTGGTGCCAGTTTTGTTGACGAATACTTTGTCCAACCTGTTGCAGTTGAGATTGCTCAATTTCACCACGCCAATACTGCTCCAGGGCAAATTTTAGCTGACGTTTTTCACCAATACGTGGGTAACCGAGAATATGCGTTGTCGTTGCCATGTGTTTTATCCTTCTATAGATAGGTGCAGACATTAAAAGACATCTGGATGGCTAAACTATCGCGTGACATGATACTGAATACAATCACCAATTATTCAACTTGTTTATTAGAAAATTTCATGTTTATAAACATTTCATTCGTAGGATTAACAACAAATAGCCATCTAGATGTTTACACGGTTAAAAAAAACACGTAAGTTTAGATAAATTAATAATAAAAAAGGGAAGGTGAAGGTGATACATGATCGAGCTTAAACATTTAAGAACCTTAGTTTCACTGCGAGAAACGGGCTCACTAACCGCCACCGCCACGGCTTTACACCTGACTCAGTCGGCGTTATCCCATCAAATAAAAGATCTTGAAGCTCGGATTGGTGGACAACTTTTTCTCCGCAAAACACGCCCGGTTCGTTTTACATCAGAAGGTAATATTCTGCTGCGCATTGCCGATGAAATATTGCCACGCTTAGCCAAAGCAGAGAACGAACTCGCCAGCCTGAAAGAAGATGTGAATGGACGCTTACACATGGCAATTGAATGCCATTCTTGCTTCCAATGGTTAATGCCTGCCCTGCGTGAATATCAATTAGCTTGGCCCAGTGTAACGCTCGATTTTTCCTCAGGGTTTGGTTTTGAACCCTTACCTGCATTACTAGCAGGAGAGCTAGACTTGGTGATTACCTCTGATATTTTACCGCGCTCAGAGGTGCATTATGAACCCTTATTTGACTTTGAAATGCGCCTTATTACTGCAACCAACCATCCACTCGCTGATAAAACCGTCATCACACCACAAGATTTGGCCGAACAAACCATGCTGTGTTATCCGGTACAAAAACAACGCTTAGATGTCGTCAAACATTTCCTACACCCGGCAGGCGTAGAACCAGCAAAGTGGAAACAAGCAGACAATACTTTAATGCTAGTCCAAATGGTGTCTGCCGGATTAGGCGTTGCCACGTTGCCCAACTGGGCGATCAGTGAATTTTCACGCCAGGGACTTATCACCAGCAAACCATTAGGCGATGGATTATGGCGTCGGTTATTTGCCGCAACCCGCCACAGCGAAAAAGACAAGCGTTACTTACAAGCTTTTTTTGCTATCGCTCGCCAACAATGCAAAAGCCACCTTGACGGGATCAAGATGGCTTAAATTATGCGGAAAACAAGCTATTAATACGATTTAAACTGGTTGGTGAGAGGGTCATACCTAAAGCCTAGATTACTCAACTTACCAACCACATGTTGTTCATTCATCTCATACATGGATACGAGTTCATCCAAGCTATCACACTCTAAACGCAGTTTTTCATTAATAATGCCTAATAAAATTGCGTCATCAAGACGGCTAATGTTGCTTAAATCCATCATTTTGCTCCTTTCTCGTCGCCCTGATAGTAAGCTTAGCTGCAATTTTATCAATCCGTCGTGATTTTCCTCTCGAAATATCGCCGACAATGACCCTATAAATAAAGACGATAGAAACCGGTTACCGCAACTAACATCAAGAGTAACGCAAGCAATAAGGAGACTTTGGTCACAGGTTTTACTAATAGTAAATGCCAACACCAAGCAAAAATACCCGCGACCAATAACGAAAAGCTCACCAGTAGTGGCTGGATCATAGCTGAAAGCTGCTCAGCCTCAAGTTGATATGCGTAAGGTACAATGCAGAGCGTTGTCACCATTGCCGATAAAATCCCCACCACAGGTAAAATGCGGTGAAAAGCTTGTAGACGAGTTTTAGCGATCGTCAATAGCAAATGGCCAAATAACGCACCGAGTAAAAATATCAGACTCAATAGTGTAATGGCCATTGAACCATTCAGCGACTGCCCCATCAATATAGCCACAAATGCCAAAGCTAACCCATCGGCAAGGTACAAAACCCACAGCGGCCCTTCATGGCGTGTCTTTTTGGTTTGCACTTGAGAATAAAAATAAAGCAAAGCAAAGACAATTAAACACACCTCGATTTTCAGTGAAGCGACAGCAAGCCATAAGATAGCTAACGCGGGTAATACTTTATGTAACCGGCCACGTTGACCTGGACAGATATCACCTTTCACCAATACTAATGTCAGTAATAATTGCGTGCCAAGCAACATGGGGGCCATAACGCTCAGTAAGGAATCAAGCATACATTCTTCATTAACGGAAAATTTGGGACGATGATACCAAAAGCCATTCGATTTTGCCTACCGCTTTACCCACGAATTCAACACTTCTACCGCTCACATCATGCGCCACTGACTGTTTTATCATTGCTATGGCTTGGATTCGTTATTTGTACCGAAAATCAACTGTTCGCAGAACACACAGCTTGAGTATTTGTTTATAGTTAAGACAAAAATAAGAGGTTATGATGAAAAAACTGTTATTAGCAAGCATGCTTTGCCTCCCCTTACTTGGCTGCATGGCACAAGAGCCGTCTCCCCCTTTACAAGCCGATCAACAATGGGTAACTGGGCAACTCGAGAATGGACTCACCTACCACATCTATCCAGATCATCATCAAGCGGTATCGATTCGCCTATATTTTCATACCGGCTCATTGCAAGAATCCCCTACACAAGCTGGCTATGCACACTTTGTTGAACACATGGCATTTAATGGCAGCCTCCATTATGCCCATAATGATGTCATTACCATGGTACAGCAAGCAGGAGCTAGCTTTGGCCCCGATCTTAATGCCTATACCACTTATCAAGAAACCGTTTATACACTCGACTTACCCGACAACCTCGCCGTAGATAAAGCATTACTTTGGTTTAGAGATATTGCCGATGGACTCACCTTCTCTCCGCAAGAAGTCGAGAAAGAGAAAGGGGTAATTATGGGTGAGTTTCGCCACCGCTATCGGGAAGAAAAACCATTAGAACAACAATATTATGAGCATTTGATTGCAACAACCGATTATGCAGAACATGACGTGCTGGGCACGAAGGTACAGGTTCAGCAAGCCACAGCACAAGATCTCCAAGCATTTTATCAACAATGGTATCAACCTCAATTAGCAGAAGTCGTTATCACCGGTAATCTAACACTAGCTCAAGGCGAGGAATGGATTCAACGCTATTTTTCCAGTTGGCAGAAAGGCACAACGCCTCGACCAGAACCGGTAAAAAAACGCCAACAAAACCTGCAAGACTACGTTGCACACGTAGCAACTGGCGAACATGCCAGCTTCTCATTACTGATTGGTCGAGGCCGTCATTCTATGACGACTCACGAGCAGTTATTAGACCATCGATTAGATAATATTGCTGAACAATTAATTGATCAGCGCCTAAAAACGGTATTTCGTGACAGCGCCCAGCTGCATTCACAATTGTATGCCATGAACTATCCTGTACTTGATCAACGCTATACTTTGATTGGTAGTACATTCCCCTACCAACAACGCTCTCTTGTACAAGAACTAATCTTATCAACACTCTCTTCACTGCGTGATTTTGGTGTCACACAAGAAGAATTAGAGGCTCAGCTGCATCCATTCAAAGATGATCTCCAGTATGCAGCACAAAATAAATATGACTTATTACCCAATCAACATGCCAATCATCGCATTTGGGCGATAACCAACCAACAAGTCCTGCAGAGTACTCTCGACTTTCAATATGGCCTCAAACAACTACTCAATACCGCAACCATAGAGCAGGTTAATCAACGTTTAAAACAGTTACTGAACGGTGATGCTGCCATCATTATTGGGGCAGATAAACAAGAGAACCTGGAACAACTTACCGATGAATTGAGCCAGTTAAAAAAATTAAGAAAACGTCGCGGGACGCAATTGAATGCAGCGGATGTTGATACCATTTTACACCAGCCAACGCAGCCTGGGGAAATTATCACATCCCAATCGATTCATAGCGATCCCGAGATCGTGCAATGGCAACTCGAAAATAACGTCAATGTTTATCTCTATAGAACCTATAACAATAGAAATCAGCTGCACCTTTTTTATAGCCGTGTCGGTGGAATAGCCTCATTACCCAGCGAACTTTATTCAGCCGTTGATATTACGCCAATGGTCTTAACTCGTTCAGGGATTGGCAGCATGGATGGGTCACAGGTTGACAGTTATATGAAAAGAAAAAATATGTCTATGCAATTCATTATAGACACGACCACACATTGGTTAAATATAAACGTCAATAAGCCAGATTTAGATGACGCGTTGGCCTTAATTCATCAATATTCCACCGCACCTAAGGTTGATAATGCGCAATTGGCTGCAGTAACACAAACTCAGCAAGAAAACTTGCGCCAATTTTTGACCACGCCACTAGGCCAATTTACCAATGAGATCAATCTCGCCTCTTATAGTAAGGATAGTTATCAGCAACTGCGCTATTTAGTAGACCAACCCACACCGACTCGAACACAAGTTCTTAACGTCCATCAACAGCTGTTTAAACAAGGGAAGTTCAACCTCATTATTGTTGGTGATATTGCCCCATCCGACATCACTCCACTGTTACGTCAGTACATTGCCAATATCCCACTCATTGCCCAACCACCAGTCGAGATTAATCCACACTTTAAACCTTCACTGGTCAACAGAATAGAAAAGACCATCAATACTGAAGATAGTGCCGTCGTCATTCATCGTTATGTCTCATCTGATGTATCCAACCAAAGTGCTAAAAAAATCTTCCTCGAAGACATGCTACACCGTTTAGTCAACCAAAAATTACTCGCTAATATCCGAGAAAGTAAAGGATTGGATTATACCCCCATGATTTACGTAATTAATAAGGATGGCGAACCCTATTCTGATTGGCTGATGATTGCACATGTGGCCCCTGCAAATGTGGCACAAACAGAACAAGCTTTTCAAGAAGTGATCACCAGTTTAACGCAGAGTATTAGTGAAGAAGAGACTCAGACGGTCGCTAAACAATTAATCGTGGCACTTAAACCTATAGAGGATAAACCGGAACAGATGGCCTTCATGCTCAACCGCTATATCACCCATGGCTATGGTTTTGAAGCCTTAATGAATATTGAAGCGACCGCTCAAAGTATTACCGCTCAGGAAATGCATCAAAGAGCATTACAAATTTTTGGTGATGGGAGTAAAAAACAAATTAGCATCATGCTACCCAACTAGCCGATAAAAAAAGCCAAGCTTACCCTGCTTGGCTTTTTCAATCGGCACAGCCACTCAGTTACTTTTTACCACACAGAAGTAGGTGTACTTTGCCAATAACATGGTAAACTGCTGCGCTATTTTATGTGGCCTATTTTTTCACCAATAGCAACCACTCAAAGGTCAAAATAAAATTAGGGTGACAGACCCGGTATACCCAATAATGTGCCCCACCTTTGCCCAAAGCCATGAGAGTAAGAGTCAACTAAATGATTGTAAAGAAAATAAATGAACACAAAAAATACTGGGCGGAATGCTTTGGTATTGCTCCTTTCCTTCCAACTTCACGTAAAGAGATGGAGACTTTAGGATGGGACAGTTGTGACATTATTATCGTCACCGGAGACGCCTATGTCGATCACCCTAGTTTTGGCATGGCTATCATCGGTCGCTTACTTGAAGCTCAAGGATTTAGAGTTGGGATCATTGCCCAGCCAGAATGGCAAGATAAAAGCGCGTTTATGGCTCTCGGTCAGCCCAACCTATTTTTTGGTATCACTGCGGGCAATATGGACTCCATGATCAACCGCTATACCGCAGATAAAAAGCTGCGCCATGATGATGCCTACACCCCCAATAATGAAGGTGGGAAACGTCCAGATCGTGCTACCTTAGTCTATTCTCAGCGCTGCCGTGAAGCGTATAAAGAGGTTCCTATTGTTCTTGGTGGCATTGAAGCGAGCTTACGACGTGTCGCGCATTATGATTATTGGTCCGATAAGATTCGTCGTTCGGTACTGTTTGATGCCAAAGCGGACATACTCCTATTTGGTAACGCTGAACGCGCTTTAGTGGAGGTTGCGCATCGACTTGCAAATGGCGAGCCGATAGCGACCATGACCAACATTCGTGGTACTGCGATAAACCTACCACACGCTCCCGACGGTTTTACCATCATCGATTCCTCGCGTATTGATAAACCGGGCAAACCTTTTGTGCCAACCAATCCTTACGACGTTGAAACGCTATGCGACACGAAATCGGACACCGCAGAAATCGAAGCCAAACCGATTACCATCCGGGCTTCTCGCCATGATTCGCTAACGACAGCCGTTCGTTTACCCTCTTATGAAAAGTTGATCAACGACCGTATTTTATACGCACATGCTAGCCGTGTACTGCATTTAGAAACCAACCCTTATTCAGGCCGCGCCCTGATTCAAAGCCATGGTAACCGTGAACTTTGGGTAAACCCAGCGCCGATTCCATTAACCACCGAAGAGATGGATTATGTTTTTGATCTGCCTTATGCCCGGATTCCGCACCCTAAATATGGCAAAGCCAAGATTCCGGCTTACGATATGATCAAAACCTCGGTCAATATTATGCGTGGATGCTTCGGTGGCTGCTCTTTTTGTTCAATCACCGAGCATGAAGGACGGATAATCCAAAACCGTTCTAAAGAATCCATACTTGGTGAGTTGACAGCCATTAGAGACAAAGTCCCCGGTTTTACCGGGACAATTTCAGACTTAGGAGGCCCGACCGCCAACATGTATCGCTTGGGTTGTTCAGATCCTAAAGCAGAAGCAAACTGCCGCCGTCCTTCTTGTGTGTTTCCGGGAATTTGTCATAAGCTCAATACCGATCATAAACACACCATCGATCTTTATCGAGAAGCCCGAAAGATTCCTGGTATTAAGAAAATTCTTATCGCTTCTGGGGTACGCTACGATTTAGCGATTGAGTCTCCAGAATATGTGCGTGAACTGGTGACTCACCATGTGGGGGGTTATCTAAAAATTGCCCCTGAGCATACTGAAAAAAGACCACTGGATTTAATGATGAAACCAGGAATGGGTACTTATGACCGCTTTAAACAACTGTTTGAAAAATACAGTGCGGAAGCAGGTAAAAAACAATATTTAATACCTTATTTTATCTCTGCTCATCCAGGAACCGAAGACGAAGACATGGTCAACCTTGCATTGTGGCTTAAAAATAATAACTATCAGTGTGATCAAGTACAAAATTTTTACCCCTCTCCGATGTGTAATGCCACGGCCATGTATCACTCACAAGTGAATCCGCTTAAACGCGTGAAATATAAGAAACGAGAAGATATTACCGTAGCCAAAGGAGAACGTCAGCGTCGCTTGCACAAAGCACTGCTGCGTTATCATGATCCTCTTAATTGGCCACTTATCCGTGAAGCATTAGTCGCAATGGGTAAAAAATATTTAATTGGTGACAAGCCTGGCTGCTTAGTCCCCGCTGAAGATAATGAGCAATCAACAGCAAATCCACGTCGTAAATCAGGTCGTCACGGTTCTAACCGCTTTGCAACCAAACACACTAAACATCAACCGGGATTTGATGCACTTCGCGATCATGCGTCAAGTCAAACTCGTGGCAGTAAAACCAATCAGAACAGCCGCCCTAAAACAAAAGTCAACACGAAGAAAAAACGGGGAAACTCCGTTCGCCCATAAAGCGGAGTATACCTCTTAATAAAAAAACCTCAGGTATAAATACCCGAGGTTTTTTTTACAATCTATGTTAGTGATTTCTCACAACATCAATGATTACACAATGAATTTATTCATCACTGCATCTTGACGACGAACGTTCTCTAACTGCTCTCGCATTTGATCATTTGACTGACTCGCAGTATCAGAAACTTGAACCGATAAATCTTTAATTTTCACCGTATTCGCGTTAATTTCTTCAGCTACTAAGCTCTGTTCCTCTGCCGCTGATGCAATTTGCATATTCATATCCGTGATCTGTTGGATAGCTTGACGAATACGCAATAACGCATCATTTGCTTCACAAGCTTTGGCGACTGTTTCTGTCGCAGTATCTTTACTTTGTTGCATCGCTCCTGCAACGGCACTCGATCCGACTTGCAATTGCTCAATCATATTTCTGATTTCAGTCGTCGATTGTTGCGTTCGTTGAGCCAGAGTTCGAACTTCATCAGCAACCACGGCAAAACCACGACCGGATTCTCCTGCTCGAGCTGCTTCAATGGCCGCATTTAACGCCAATAAGTTGGTTTGATCAGCAATATCATTGATGACTTTTAAAATCGTCTCGATATTGGATGTCGCGACTTCAAGCTGCTTCACTTCTTCAACCGCTTGATCGATTCTTAATGCAAGGGCATTGATCGCCTCAGTGGTATGGTTAACCACTTGTGAACCTTCTTCACAGTTGCATTATCCGCTTCTTGGGCAGCGGAAGCGGCCCCTTGTGCGTTGCTGGCAACATCATTAGATGTGGTCGCCATTTCATGCATCGCGGTTGCGAGCTGCTCCACTTCATGCATTTGATTTTGCATTGCCTCAGTTGAAGATTGCAAGCCATGCGCTGTCGATTCGGTACTATGCATAATTTGCTGACCAATTTGCTTAGATTCACTAATTAACCGTTGCAAGGTTTCGGTAAATTGATTGAACCCGGTGGCTAGCCGCGCAAATTCAAAATCTGTATTGGTATCTAACCGCTTCGTGAGATCGCCTTGCCCAGACGCCACGTCCTGTATTGCATCATTTAAGGTGTCCAAAGGCCGCATGAGAACACGAAGTATTAGCGAAAGAATCAAGGTACTGATGACTAACGCAATCACAGAATAAATCAAAGCACTGCGCCGCAAATCATCAATAGCAGCAAAAGCAATACTTTCATCCAGTAAAACGCCAACTGACCACTTTTCACCCGGTATATCGACAAAACGCAACTGATAGTCTCGTCCATCAAGCGTTATTTCTTGTATCTCTCGACTCATTTTGACTCTGGGTAAGAAGTCAGACATGGGTTTACCATTTAATTTCTCATCAGGGTGAGCAACCAGTGTTCCGTCATCGGCAACAATAAAAAGATACCCTGCATCAAATAAGGAAACTTGGTTCACTAATTTGGCTAGCGAGACTAAACTCACATCAAAGAAAATCGCACCGGAAAATTGTCCTTGATATGTCACTGGCGTCGCGATAGAAATTAAAATTTCTCCGGTTGCTGAATCTGCGTAGGGAGCTGTGATCGTCAACTGACCGGCATTTTTAGCATCTCGATACCAAGGGCGAGCTCTCGGATCCCATGTTGCTCCTGGATCCCAATTAGGATCGCTACCTACGTGACCCCCATTACTTTCATATCCAAAACCCACCAAAATAAAGTGATCGTTCAAAACGGGCTGCCTCAATATATCGGCAACATGGTCTGGCTCAATATTATCCTCGACTAATTGAGTGACATACTGAGCGAGTACTTTACTTCCATTGAGTTCTTTACTGACCGTACTGCGCACACCCTGTACTATCTCTTCAGCACTATTGTTGACTTGTGTTTCAATTTCTGTCCGTACCGTGAAATACTGTTGTGTCGACAATAATGCCAGTGTTAAAAGCAACATCACCGAAGATGCTGCAACCACTTTATGGCTAAATTTCATGGGTTACCTCTCTAAGCAAATTATCCCTATCATGCACGTTTTACTGTGCGATTCCCTTAACCACATCAGGACAACCAGCAAGCCATTCTCGGCCTTACTTCTTTCCTTACAGAGCCTAAAGGTTTTTGCTAAGCCATTAACACCAAGCCATGGTCAGTTTATTGTTATTTTCATTATTGAGTATGGACCAATAGGAAGCAGTTTTCATTATAATTGATCGTAAAGTATCAATAAAAATAATGATAAACTGCACAGAAGCGTGAAAAAAGTTCATCAGGAGTAAAAAGGCTCACTCGCATGAGCCTTAAGTCGGACCCATTTGGGGCATCAATCATTAAGCGTATTGATTTTCAAACGCTTGCATAAAGTCAACTAAAGCTTGCACCCCTTCCAGTGGCATAGCGTTATAAATAGAAGCGCGCATACCACCGACCACGCGGTGTCCTTTTAATGACAACAAGCCACGAGCTTCGGCCAATTCTAAAAAGGTGCCATCCAACTCTGGTTTTGCTAATTGGAAAGGAACATTCATCAGAGAACGATTATCAGGATGAATGTTATTACGATAAAAGTTTGATGCATCAATATAGTCGTAAAGCAGCGCAGCTTTAGCTCGGTTTACTTGCTCTATCGCTTGCACACCACCTTGCTCTTTTAACCATTGAAAAACTAACCCAGAAAGATACCAAGCAAAGGTCGGTGGGGTATTAAACATGGAATCTTTTTCGGCAAGCACTCGGTAATTTAGTGTCGTTGGCAAAGCTTGATTCGCTAAATCAAGTAAATCATCACGCACAATCACAATACAGAGCCCGGCAGGGCCAATATTTTTCTGAGCTCCAGCATAAATAACGCCATATCGAGTAATATCGATTTCACGTGACAAAATCGTTGAAGACATATCCGCAACTATCGGCTTATCCGTAACGGGTAACTCATTGATTTCTATGCCATCGATAGTTTCATTAGGACAAAAGTGCACAAAAGCAGCGTCAGGGTCAATATGCCATTCACTGGCGGGAAGTACTGCAATTTTTGCATCTTTCTCAGTTTTCGCATCAAAAATATCGACCTCGCAGTATTTCTTTGCTTCTTGCACCGCACTGGCCGCCCAATATCCCGCATCAATGTAAGTGGCACAAGTCGCTTGGCCGAGTAAATTCATCGGAACCGCTGCAAATTGAGCTCGAGCACCACCTTGACAAAATAAAACTTTATAATTGTCAGGAATCGCCAATAAATCACGCAGATCTTGCTCAGCCTGTTGCGCAACATGGATAAAAGGCTTGCTGCGATGACTAATTTCCATCACTGACGCGCCAAGACCATGCCAATTGACAAATTCTGCCTGTGCTTTAGCCATGACCGCTTTAGGTAGTGCAGCGGGGCCCGCACTAAAATTAAAAACAGTGTCCGTATTCGGCTCCATGTTTAGCTTACTCCTGCTATAAAAATGTGATTTGGACTTACTATAACTCGATCAAAGAGATTGAAGAAGAGCCAAAGATGATGTCTTTTAAAATTTCATTTTGCTCTTTTATCAACAATGCTTATTTAAGGCATGGACACAATCACCCTAACAGCGACAAATGAACCTTTTCCAGCCTCTCTGAACCTATACCCAAGCAACTTGGAGTTGCAGGTAGGCGGCAAGTGAGTGACAAATTTGTCTGGAACAAATTTGAACAGCCGTAGGCTGGCCTTTGGTGAGGGCCACGGATGACTCTCATCATCCCCATGAGCATAGACAGGCTATGTGATTGGGGTGAAAGAACGTAGCCAACACCCCTGCAGCTTCAAGTAAAAAGGGTATAATGTTTACTGGAGCAGAAGTGGCATCATCAACGCGGTCAACGGAACTTGTTTACCACTAGCGAAAACCAATAGCCCATTGTGAATATCCACTTTTAATTGATAACCTTGTTCATTGTGTGTCGCCATCTCCATCAAGACTAATTGATCCACGCCTTGCTGGATAAAGGAATAATCCTTCACCAATGATTGCGATACCAACGCCTCTAAAGAACCGCTTAAAACTGAAAAAAGTGCGCCGGGATCGTGTAAAACATCATGGGTGCCCTCTGGTACTGTCAGCTGCCATTTAGCCTCCAACTCACCTTGTCCTATCGTCAGCGCTAATCGATTTAGCGTGAGACTAAAGCCTTGTGAAAATAGTTTCTCAATCGCAGGACGTGCTTGATTTATCAAAGAATTCGATAAAGTGCGGCCACCTTGATAAAGTTCAGACAACTGAGTAAAGGCCTTTCTATCCACATCACCAAGGGTAAAATCAAAGATTGCGTCACGAATTTCATCGTCACCAGTTTTTAATGCACGAACAGTCACCATATGCTGGCCAGTGAATCGTTGCTTGGATGCATCCATCGAAGAACGAAACTCATACATGGCGTGATTCAGATTAAACCTGGTAGCCTGTCGAACATCACGAATGGTCATCTCTCCCAAGGTTATTTTATGTTGGCCAACCCAAAAACCCTTCTCTTGTTTGCCCTTTCCCTCACCATAAACATTAGCTAATTGTACTTGTTCACCATTGGTAAAGTTCAAGGCAATAGATGGAAGCGTTAAAGCATAACTGATCTCACCCAAAATCGATGCCGTGCCTTGTAAACTTGAAGCGGTCATGGATAACGTAAACGGCTGTTCTCCTTTTGATTGATAGAACCAATTATCTAAGTGCATTTGAAAATCTGTACTACCATTGAGGCGAGTCTGAGTGTTGAGCTGTAGAGGAATATGGGTTTGTTCCGAAAAGGTCGAAACAGCCGAAAGGCTAAAGGCATGATGCTGAATATCGCTGTTGATCACCCACTCGGTTGGTAAACCTTGTTGTTCAAGCTGCCGTTTGATATCTCGATCTAAAACCGTGTATCGCGTCACCGCTGAGGATGAAAAATAACCTCGCTCATAGCTGACTAATTCGGTTTTAACTTGATCATTACTTAAGTTTGCCAAGCCATCGGTGACTATTTTTTGACCGACCTGCCCGACTGCTAAAGGCCAACAAAGAATTAGAGCAACCGCCCCACCCACAGCGCCAATTCGTTTCAGCGTTTTCATAAAATAAGATTTTCCTTGTAATATATCCAGTCAACCTCACCGACGCATTGACCCAGCGAAAAGGAACTGGGCTGATCGATTGGACAACTCAGTCTATAAGTTTGGCCAAAAACCATCTCAATGGACAATAAAAATGATTGCATGAAGAAAATTAATTTCTCATTGTACAGATTCAAGGTTCTTAAACCCAGCTCTCAAATAAACTGTATAAAACTTGTTACAATGTTAGAACTATGAATAGATAGGTTTGAGAACATTGTGAATTCATATGCGCTACTTTGTTTAGACAATAATCCCGTCAGCGTCGAGCAGTGGCGTCATGAATTGAGTGCCTTTATCACGAAGTTTGACCTCTATACCGCAGAATCATTCGAAGAAGCTGATCAAGCTCTCGAATTTATTGAAGAGCAAAACCAGATCGTCACCTTGGTGATTGCAAGCCATCATCAACACTTTGATGGTGCTAACTTTTTAGTCCAGTTGGATAAATTAGCACATACCAAAAATGCAAGAAAAATCCTTATCAGTTGCGGGCAAGATATTCAAGCTATTCTAAATGCCGTCAATGAAGGTCGACTGGACTACTGCTTAACCAAACCCCTACAAGACAATGTGTTATATAAAACCGTCTTCCAAGAATTGACCAATTATATCCTGCAATATGATAAAGATAATATTCTTAGCTACAGCACCCTGCTCGACCAAACCCGTATTCTTCGCGCTCATATTGATAATAAAATGCACCTCTATCGAGAAGGTTTCATCAGCGATTATCATCGCCTAACCGATCACCAACTGGCCGAACAAGTGATTGGTGCGCTACGTCAATTCTTTGCTCAAGCCGACGAGACTCGAGCTTGTCGAACCTACTCCGCTGAACATTTATTAACCAAAGAAGGAGAAGCCAACCAGTTTTTATGGTTTATTACTGCCGGAGAAGTTGCACTCTATAAAAAAGATGAACAGGGTCAACAAAGAGAAGTCGTGCGCCATACTAAAGGTAACTTAGTCGGTGGGATGTCTTTTGTTACAGGAGAACCTTCTTTTTCAACGGCAATTACCTTAACTAAAACAGAGGTCATCAAACTTGATCGAGATGTGTTTGCCAAGGTTATGCATAATGACACGCAGCTATTACCACTTTTCACCAACTTATTATTACGACATTTTAATCGTCGTTTACAACGCAGTATTAATACCAAACTGCAATTACAAAAAACCATTGAATCCTTAGAGTTAGCACATCAACAGCTTATCGAGAGTGAAAAAATGGCCGTACTTGGACAACTAGTTGCAGGTGTTGCACATGAGTTGAATAATCCCGTTGCTGCCATCTTACGAGGAAGTGATACATTACGCACCCACCTCAATCAATTGATTTGTCATAAGGCTTTACAACCATTAGAGCAAAAAGGAGTACAGCTCCTTGGGCAAGCGTTACAAGTCAATCCAATGTCAACCGCCAAAGAACGTGAAAAAGCCAAAACATTAGAGCAACACATCCATCATCGATTACTTGCCAAAAAAATGGTCAAGCTCGGTTTAGAAAATGACCACACACTACGTAATCAGGTAAAAAATAATCCGCAACAGGCAGAACAAGACATAGAAATGCTGGAACGTTACTATCTTGTTGGCAGTAACTTACGTTCAATTCAAGTGTGCGCACAACGTATTGCGGATATGGTCAAAAGTTTAAAAAGTTATGCGCGACCAGACGATGAAACCTTCCATCTCGCTGATATTCATGAAGGATTAGAGGATACACTGATTATCTTTGAAAACCATTTAAAGAGACACACCGTTGAAAAACATTACGGTGATATTCCACCAGTATTATGCCTACCGATTGCGTTACAACAAGTTTGGACTAACCTGATTTCCAACGCCATTGAAGCCTTTCCTGAACATGGGTCATTAACGATTAAGACTGAATTACAGCACGATCAAGAAACAAGTTACGTTGTGGTTAGCTTTACCGATAATGGCAACGGTATTCCACCAGAACGTCAACAACAAATTTTTGCATTAAATTACACCACCAAGCGGGAAGGACATTTTGGGCTCGGTATTGGTCTATCAATTTGTCAACAAATTGTCCACCAACATCGAGGATGGATAGCCGTTGATAGTCAAGTCAATAAATACACCACGATGCAAGTCTGGTTACCGACCACCTCAGAGCGTATATAGATATTAAGGAGAATAAAATGCATAAGTTAATGATTTTATGTGTTGATGATGAAAGAGAAGTTCTCGATAGTGTTCTGCAGGATCTCCGTGATTTTGAAACTCATTTTATTATTGAGGCGGCAGAGTCGGTAGCAGAAGCTAAAGCGGTTATTGAGGATTATCAACAACAGAAAATACCGTTAGCCCTTATTTTATGCGATCACATTATGCCAAAAAAAACTGGGATTCATTTCTTAATTGAACTCAATCAACAGGAGCAAACCCAGAAAACACGCAAAATACTACTGACAGGGCAAGCAGGATTGGATGATACGGTCGAAGCCATTAACCACTCTAGTTTGGATTTTTTTATCAATAAACCTTGGCAATCAAAACAGCTTTGTCAGATTGTACGTGAACAACTCACGCAGTATGTAATCGAACACGAGCAAGATTTAATGCCTTGGATACAAATCTTGGATGCGGAACCGATTCTAAATGCCATTGCAGCCAATCGTATGAGCTATGGCGAATAGTTAATCAAAAATCATACAAGTGGCATTTTTTTTGCTTATTTTTTGTTAAGGTGACAAAAGCCTGACATTTTAGGGTGGAGTTGTCATGCGTGAGTGAATTATGATGTAAGAGCCAAGTGGCCTAACATAAGCCACTCCCCCATGAAAATAAAATCAGTCAAGAGTGTATTGACCTTGTTTTAGGTAAACTCTGCTGATATACCGTGCTTAGGTTATGTTTAAGTTGTAGCACTTTGTCATGGCGGAAACACCGCTTTAATATGGAATTCATCATAAACAGATAGGTTTATCGAGATTATGCGCAAAACAATCCTTGCAACCGCACTACTTTTTGCTTCAGCACACGCTTTAGCCCAGGTTGACCCCAATAGTCCGACGGTCATGAGCAACTTTAATTATGATTACATTGAGGCCAGAATTGGTATTAGCCCAACCACTTATGGTGCAGGCTTTAGTAAATCAATTCATCCTAATGCTCATGTTGTCGCTCGCATTGACTCAGAATTTGATAGTGATTTTGATTTGGCAACCGGTTTCGGTTTTCATGCTCCAGTCAATAATTGGGCCGATTTTACAGGGGAAATGTTATTTCGCTTACAAGATCGTAAACATCAAGGCAGTGCCGATACCGGGATGGAACTTAATCTTGGCGTACGCCAGTGGCTAGGGCCACAGTTTGAAGTCGGCGGCAAAGGAGGGTATGTCTCGATTGATGATAACGACGATTGGTTCGGTTCCGTTTTTGCCCGTTTTCATTCAACCGAACTTTTCTCACTGGGAGCCGAAGCCCGTTTTAATGATGCTTATGGCGATCAAGTTTTATTTACTGCGCGTTTTAATTATTAATCGCCTTGTGTACGATAACCATCACCCTACTGATGGTTTAGATAGGCTAAGAAAAAACCGAGGTGAAGTCCTCGGTTTTTTCTTTTATGCTGATGTTAATGGTGCTGACAGTACTCAAGAAGCTGTCGCTTTCTCGGCTCTTGTAACAATTTCCAGTGCACGCCTTCAATCGCCCCTGCAAATTTCCATAACAATTTTACATCAACATCGCTACCATAAACTTGTCGCACTTTACTAAACACTTTTGGTGCACCTAGTTTAATGAAGGTATCAACATCATCAATCCCAGCTTTTTTTACCATCCGTTCTAACGTTAACTGCATATTGGGCAGATCACGTAAACGACGACTCGCTTGAGATTTTTGAAAATTACGCTGCATAATTGAATAACGAATCGAACGTTGAATAATGCTCTCTAGCTCTGGATGCTGATTTTCAAATAACTCGGTAATATCATAGTAATTCACCGTAGCAGTTGTTTGCTTCTTCACATGTCGGTACTTCTCGCACCCTAAATTGATAAGCTGTTGATCCAACTCCTCACTACCACGAATAAAAATCGCTTCTTCCGTTAATAATGCATACATGGCATCTTGCTGAAATAAGCCAATACCACCAAACATAGAACGCTTTTGATAAGCGCCAAACTTAATAACATAATCAAAAAATGTATGCTCACTCATCTCCATGGATCCTTTCATCGTCGTCCCCGAGTCACAAAGATCACCAGAAGCAGCAAGTTATAGCGAAATAAAAGTAGAGGTTTATCGCAAGCTTATTTGTACTACATGCCCGCATATTTATTTCTTTCTATGATAGTTAATGAAGCGAAATAAGTCCGGACTTAACTCACAGCAAATAAATTTTAAAATTAAAATTATGAGATCAGATTCACAACCTTAGGATATTGAATCGTCAATATCATCATAATATTCATACAAAATGTATAGTCAGTCATTAAATTCAGCATCTCTATGGCAATTTCTGCGCTTAAAGGTTGCTTCACAGGATTAGCCATCGGTAGAATGACTCGACTTTCCGATTTTACTCATACTCAATGAACCATTTATCATTTTACTGGCTTCCAGAGAATAAACAGCAACTTATCCAAGGATTGGAGAGTGAATTTGCTCAGTTAGTTGAACTCTCTATTAGTACAGGGCAGATTTCGCTACCTCCTATCCCCGATGTTGTCATCAAAATACAGGCATTATCTCGTTCTGAATCGACTTCTATTTTTGATATTGCCACCTGTTTAACCGATGATCCTAGCTTAGCTGCCGTGGTGATTCGTATTGCAAACTCAGTGGTATTTAATCGACGTAACATTACGTGTACCGACTTAGTCACAGCAGTTTCGCGCTTAGGGATCCACCGAGTACGTGACATTGTCACAGCACAAGCCATTGAGCAGCTAAAACATTCGATTAATTTGAGTGCCGAATGTAATAAAATGCTCACTCGCAGCGCAAGCGTCGCCCGTGAACTCGGAGCCACGATGGTGTTAGTAGCACAGAATTTCAAACGAATAGAGCCTGAAGATTATCTATATCTTGAGCAAGAAAAAGCCCTTCTGGTTGGGCTATTAGCTGATATTGGCCTATTTTGCTTAGTCAATGAATACCATCTTTATCTTGAAAAAGGGCACTACCTTGATCCTGATATTGCAATGCAAATATTTCACTCAAGTTGCTCAACCACCAGCAAGCTTGTGTTAAAACACTGGGGATTTGACGATGATTTTCTCGAAGTTGCTTGTAATCAACAATTAGTGGATCATTGCCAAGAAGTCAGTTACCTTGATGTCGCTCGCATTGCCCATCATTTGCTCCTATTTAGAAAACAAGATGAAGCTTTGGATGAGCATGACGTTGAAATCAACGTTACGGGAGCGGAAGTGCTTTACCACCTAAGTAGTCTTGATGACCAAGAATTTCGCTCTCAGCTTAAGGCCGTAATCAACGCTAGTGGCTTCTAATTTGTACAGCTGAGGAATATATGCTTTCAGGGATGTTGTTTATCTTTGCTCCACTGGTGGTGGGGTATCTCTTTTCTATTTCCAATAAGAATGGACTCTTATTGCTTAATCGAGCCACGGTTTCACTTATCTACCTGATCTTATTTTTGATGGGGCTTAGTCTTGCAGCATTAGATAATTTAGGTAGTCATTTACAACTGATTTTGCAATTTGCTGGCACTTTTTTTGTGGTGCTCGCAGCCTGCAATCTACTCGCACTTCCTTGGGTTGATAAATGGTTACCCCTCGATACCCAAACCACACACACCAAACTCCCCCTATCAAGTATGGCGTTAGAATCATTGAAACTCATTTTGGTGGTCGGTGGTGGCCTTGCGATAGGAGTGTTACTAAATTTTGATCTTTCTTGGGTAGAGAAAACTAGCGAATGGATTCTATTCGTTTTACTTTTTTTTATTGGTGTTCAACTACGAAACAGTGGGTTAACACTCAAACAAATTCTCCTTAATAAACATGGCATGATTATCGCTGCCGTCGTTATTATAACTTGCTGGATTGGTGGAGCGATCGCGGCCCTTATCCTCCATATTCCGCTTTACCACGGATTAGCCATGGCATCCGGATTTGGCTGGTATTCGTTATCTGGGATACTGATGGGGGATGCCTTCGGCCCAGTTTATGGTGGAGCCTCTTTTCTTATTGAGTTGAGTCGAGAGCTTGTTTCTCTCGTGTTAATCCCAATGCTGATTGGCCGTAAACCATGTACCTCAATCGGCTATGCGGGTGCAACTGCGATGGATTTTACTCTCCCTATTATTCAAACCACAGGTGGAGTAAGGTGCGTGCCTGTGGCGATCGTCAGTGGTTTTATTTTGAGCTTATTAGTGCCTGTATTTATGCTGTTTTTTGTCTCTCTTGCAAGCTAGATCGCAGGAATAAACCAACGCATCATTTACAATAAGAAAACATATTTAAGCTCAATGCAACACCAATATCACATAATAAGCCCAATTAAGGGGTAAACTATACCGTCTCACAAGGAATCATTTTGCTATGAAACGCTCTATTGTCACTTTGCTGCTGGCCGCGGCCAGCTCAATGACTGCCACGGCAGCCGACAATCAATGCCTCGCTCAAAAGTACGATGCTTACATTGATGCATCTTTGGCTTGGTATCAAGATCTCGCCACAATCACAGCAGAAAAATATCCAGATCTAGCTGACGTCAGCCAATGGTTTCTAACGGGACGCCAGCACCATTTTGAATTAAATCGCACGGCGGTACGCTATTACCTTCAACATCAACCTGAGAAAGTGGCCACTTCACAACCGATAGAATCTTGGCTCAAACTAGAGCAACAAGAGATAAAGCAACTCGCCACTCGCGATGATGAGTTAGGTCTCAGCGCGAAAACAACGTTCGATGATCGTCAAAACAAACCACACGAAAAAAATTATCAATTACGTTCCGCTTTTGCCGAGTTACTCAGCCACCCTAAGCAGATCGAACCCGTACTCAATCGATATAATCAAGCAATCGCCAAAGCGGAACGCATTCATTGCTTATAACATTCATTGCTTATAAATTGTGGTCATGCTCACTTTGTTACCTCGAGTATCACGTCAAATCTAAACGAATAAAGGCGGGACATTGGTTTCATTTTCGTTTAGATTGTTTCGCTTGAAGAGATCGACAGCTAATAATATAACGACACGGTATGGCACCAGAATACAAAACAGCGGATGTAAGCTTTGATAACCTTCTGCGCATCTTTACAGTTCCAGAAGGGCCCGATTCAACCCTGACTCGTATTGAGGCAGAACTGTCACGTAATTTAAACCTATTTCTGCGCGAGCATATTGTCGCGGAAGAAAAACCACTCAAAGAAATAGAGAAGGACTTCTCGAATCCGCACATTCCCGAAGCTCCAACATTTGTCTCTGATCACACTCAACATCTGATGGATACCTTGGTCGCCCAGTCAGTACATACTGCCTCGCCAAGTTTTATCGGCCATATGACTTCGGCTTTACCTTATTTTTTGATGCCGTTGTCAAAAATCATGATCGCTTTAAACCAAAACCTCGTTAAAATTGAAACATCTAAAGCATTTACCCCTCTTGAACGGCAAGTGCTAGGTATGCTACATCGACTCATTTACACCCAACCAGACCATTTTTATCAGCAATGGATGCACAGTGCTGATCATTCACTCGGAGCTTTTTGTTCAGGAGGAACGGTTGCCAACATTACCGCTTTATGGGTCGCCCGTAATAATGCACTAAAAGCACGAGATCATTTTACCGGGGTTGAAAAAGAAGGCCTATATAAGGCGATGCAGCATTATGGCTATCAAGGGTTAGCCATTTTGGTTTCTGAACGTGGACACTACTCACTCAAAAAAGCAGCCGACATATTAGGTATCGGCCAAGATGGGCTAGTAGCCGTACGTACAGATGAAAATAACCGCTTATGCCCTATCGATCTGCAATCTAAGATTCAAATGCTAAAAGCACAGAGAATTCATCCTTTTGCTGTGATCGGCGTGGCCGGTACAACCGAAACAGGGCATATCGATCCACTACATGATATTGCTCGTATCTGCCGAATTGAACACTGCCACTTTCATGTCGATGCTGCATGGGGAGGGGCGACTTTAATGTCAAAAACTTATCGCCACTTGCTTGACGGAATCGAATTAGCAGACTCAGTGACCATTGATGCACATAAGCAGCTGTATATTCCAATGGGTGCTGGCATGGTATTATTTAAAAATCCCAATGCCATGAAAGCGATAGAGCATCACGCACAATATATTCTACGCCAAGGATCAAAAGATCTCGGTAGCCACACCTTAGAAGGCTCTCGCTCTGGTATGGCGATGCTCGTTTATGCCAGCATGCACATAATTAGCCGCGCTGGCTACCAACTACTTATCGATCAAAGCATTGAAAAGGCAAAATATTTTAGCTCACTGATTGAACAACAACCCGACTTTGAGCTTGTTTCACAACCCGAGCTTTGCCTGCTAACTTATCGCTATCTACCCAAACCAGTCAAAAACATACGAACAACGATATCTTTACCAGAAAAAACACACTTGAATCAGTTACTCAATGAGTTAACAAAATTTATTCAGAAAAAACAAAGAGAAATGGGTAAATCTTTTGTTTCAAGAACTCGTCTAAATCCCCTGAGTTGGGAACATTTGGATACCCTAGTTTTTCGGGTTGTATTAGCAAACCCCTTAACGACACACGATATTTTACAATCGATACTGCAAGAACAAAGAGACATTGCGACAACCTATGCTCCCCTCTTGCTCGAGCAAATCAATCAGTATTGTCAGCAAATTGCGACACAGTAACGCAATCCAATCGATGAGGCATATTTACTAAACAGAAAGAAAAAATGAAAATTTCTTTCTGTTTGCTGTAATTTGTCCACCATAATAAGCCATGAATGTACTTATTCTCGGCTTATTAATCACTAAAACTGTAGTTTTTATAAAATTTAGTTTGAGGCTTGTCATATTCTTATCAATTGATTGTGTGTTTCGTTTCTGAATTACGACGACTTCGGTTTATACTCACACAATGGCGTTGGTGCCTGTGTCGTCTTAGAAATGGTTTGTTTCTCTCCCCTAAACAGACACAAGCAATAAACCAACGAGTTGTTCTCTAGGCCCGCGTGAACACTATGAATACATTAGAAAAAATCCAAAAAAATCTGGAAAACTTTAGCAAGTCGGAACGTAAAGTCGCCGAAGTGATTATGGCGTCGCCACAAACCGCCATTCATTCCAGCATTGCCACGCTGGCAAAAATGGCCGATGTGAGTGAACCGACTGTAAATCGCTTTTGCCGCCGTTTAGATACAAAAGGCTTTCCTGACTTTAAACTTCATCTCGCCCAAAGTTTGGCCAACGGTACTCCTTATGTAAACCGAAACGTCGAAGAAGATGATGGCCCAGATGCTTATACGCATAAGATTTTCGAATCAACCATGGCGTGTTTAGATGTCGCCAAAAATAGTCTCGACCCGATGCAAATTAATCGCGCAGTCGATCTTCTCACTCAAGCTAAAAGAATATCTTTCTTTGGACTGGGAGCCTCCTCTTCCGTTGCTCGTGATGCACAAAACAAGTTTATTCGGTTTAATATCCCCATTACTTGCTTTGAAGATATCGTGATGCAGCGCATGAGCTGTATCAACTGCACCGATAATGATGTGATTGTCTTAATTTCACATACCGGGCGGACGAAAAGCCAAGTGGAGATCGCAAACCTCGCTCGTGAAAATGGAGCGACTGTCATTGCGATTACGGCCAAAGATTCACCACTTGATAAAGCAAGCTCATTATCAATTTGTTTAGATGTCCCGGAAGATACTGATGTCTACATGCCAATGGCAAGCCGAGTGGTACAAATGACCGTGATTGATGTGCTGGCAACAGGATTTACACTCCGACGAGGCTCGGGGTTTCGTGAAAACCTAAAACGAGTAAAAGAAGTATTGAAAGATTCTCGCTACGATAAGTTATCGCAATTTTAAATCATCGCAAATAAAAACGGAGGCTTATACTCCGTTTTTATTTTACCCGATGCTCCTGACTTGAAACTGCAATGAGATTGGCAAGGTTTAGGATACCAAAAGGCTGATTTATCAATGGCGCTAGCAATTAACTTACCACTCAACGGCAATCCTAACCGCCGCCTATTTGAGAGACAGCAAGCATTAAGGGTTTAATTCACTTCCTTGTGCCAATATATCTTCTTCTATCACTTGCATTTTAACCTCATCAGCAACCACCTCAACTCTCGCTTTTCCTACTTCATCACAAGAACAAACCTGACGTAAAATATAGACTAAACGTGCATGCGTTAAAGGAAGCGGATTTCCTTTTATGGCTTGAGAACGTAACGCATCTTGCGCAACTTGTTCAAATGAGGTAGTACAAACACCAAATTGAGCGAGAGTCGGTAACTTCAGTTTGTCTAACATCATTTGTACCCAAAGTATCCCATCCTCAATATTGACATTTTTTCGCTTGGTTAATATTTGTGAAATTCGATAATAACGCTGCATAATATCATGACGCTTCTCTTGCTTGGCAGCGTTAATATTTTCACGCATCACATAAGGGGCCAAACGCGCGGTAATGACACTATGTGGTGCATCTAACTTTCCACCTAATGCCGAAGCCAAACCATGAGCGGCACCTAACTTGGCATTAGTGATTGCCATCCCTCCAAGCATCGCAGCAAAAGAGAGATCAGAGCGTGCCGAGGGTTCATCTCGACAACATGCCGCGACAGTTGAACGCGCTAAACGACGCAGCCCTTCTTCACAAATCATATCCGTTAACGGATTCGGTTCACCACAGACGTAAGCCTCCATTAAATGTGTAAAAGCATCCATTGCGCCACGTCCAGAGGTATAACTATCGGTTCCATAAGTTAAGCTCGGATCAATAATGGCGACAGCAGCCAACATATCCGGACTGCGTAAACTCACTTTCACTTTATCTTGCCCTGATTTTAGCACGGCATTTTTAGTGACTTCTGAGCCTGTACTGGCAGTCGTGGGTATTGCAATAAATGGTAGCGGTTTGGTTTTTAACGGCACATTACGACCCACAACTTCAACATAATCATACACATTACCTTGATTGGGAATAATGGCCGCTAACGCTTTCCCCATATCCAGCACACTCCCCCCACCTATCGCGACCACCACTTGAGGTTGAAAACGCCGTCCAGCCATCGCCGCTTCTTCGACCATGGTAATGTTGGGTTCACCATGAATAGCAATATGTTGATAGCGCATATGCTGTTGCTGCAAATACTGAGTCACCGTCTGAGCACGCTGAAGATTTTTACCTGAAACTAACAGTACACTATATCCATATTGATTAATCATGGATAACGAATTTTGCAATACGCCTTCACCGAATACAATTCGATTCGATGTCATAAATTGAAACATGCTGCCTCCACGCCGCCCAAACTTTCCTGAGAGAGTTCAAGCTTGCGATCAATTCAGCCATCATTTTTTGATGCAGTGCAATGAGCAAAGAAATAAAATAAAAATCATTAAAGAGTATGCACATCATCACATCCTTCATGCACAATTACATCTTGTTATACCCAAACAACTTGGTGTTGCAGGTAGGCGGCAAGTGAGTGACAAATTTGTCTGGAACAAATTTGAACAGCCGTAGGCAAGCGATGTGATTGGGGTGAACGAACGCAGCCAACACCCCTGCAGCATCCATTAGGAAGGAGATACCTTGGGTGATGAGAAGAAATGAGTCATTGAATCGAATAAAAAATCAACCATTGTTTTTGCCTATTAGAGCGAATGCTAATTCACGCTTTATTTCCTAATTGGGATCGGGCATAGTTGCGCAAACAAAATAAAGGAGACAGTTATGTTCGTTGTGATTTTTGGCCGCCCGGCTTGTCCTTACTGTGTTCGAGCAAAAGAACACGCAGAAACCCTAAAAGCAAAACGTGATGACTTCAACTATCGTTATGTGGATATTCATGAAGAAGGGATCTCAAAAGCTGACCTAGAAAAGACGGTTGGAAAACCGGTTGAAACTGTGCCGCAAATCTTTATCGACCAACAACACATTGGTGGCTGTACTGAATTCGAAGCGTATGCAAAAGAGCATTTAGGACTGTTTGACGAATAAACACCACGTCTGCAACGATAAGAAAACCCCGCCCACCTGTTGCGGGGTTTTCTGTGTCTATTCGATGAAAACTCGTACAAAAATAAAAAAATTCACTTATATTTTTGACTATTTACGATACAATCATCACAATTTAACCACCCCCTGCTTGCACGCTTAAATTGAGCCAAATTGTGAATATCGACGTTGTACTTTTGCTAGAACAAAACCCCATTCTTCTTATTTTTGTCGTCTTAGCGATAGGCCTTGCCTTCGGAAAAATACGCTTTGGCAGTTTACAACTAGGAAATTCGATCGGCGTACTGATTACCGCGCTGGTGATGGGCCATTTAGGCTTTTCATTTAATGCTGAAGCCCTAACGATTGGTTTTATGCTATTTATTTATTGTGTCGGTATCGAGGCTGGCCCTAATTTTTTTAGCATTTTCCTCCGCGATGGTAAACATTATTTGATTCTCAGTTTAGTCGTATTAATCACGGCGATGTGGATCACTTATTTTGCAAGCCATTATTTCAATCTCGATTATGGCTTAGCTGCGGGAATGATGGCCGGAGCGCTAACCTCTACTCCAGTTTTAGTTGGTGCACAGGATGCCCTCAACTCTGGATTAGCCGCTATTCCTCGCAATATGGATTTATCATTGATTTTAGAAAGTGTATCGGTTGGTTATGCGATGGCTTACCTCATCGGCTTAATTAGCATGATCATGTTTGCCAAACTCTTGCCTAAATTACAAAAACAAAATCTGTCCGATTCAGCCCAACAGATTGCTCAAGAACGCGGGATTGGTGGACAACGAAAAGTTTATCTTCCGATTATCCGTGCTTATCGAGTTGGCCCCGAATTGATCAATTGGGTGGATGGCCGTAATTTGCGAGAATTGGGTATCTACCGTCAAACTGGGTGCTATATAGAGCGAATTCGTCGTAATGGTATTCTCGCCCATCCAGATGGGGATGCAATATTACAAGAAGGGGATGAAATAGCATTGGTCGGCTTCCCTGATAGTCATGCTCGCCTCGACCCCAGTTTCCGTAATGGGAAAGAGGTCTTTGACCGTAACCTTCTCGACTTACGCATTACCGAAGAAGAAATTGTGGTAAAAAGTGACAGTATCGCGGGTAAGCGACTTTCTGATCTTAACTTATCAGAATATGGTTGTTTCTTAAACCGAGTAGTACGGGCACAAATAGAAATGCCAATGGATCTCGATATTGTGCTTGCGAAAGGAGACGTTCTACAGGTCAGCGGTGAGAAGAGTCGCGTTAAAGGGTTAGCGGAAAAAATCGGTTTTATCTCGATTCATAGCCAAATGGCCGATTTAATGGCGTTTTGTAGCTTCTTTATTCTCGGTATCGTGTTTGGTTTAATCACCATGACTTTTGGTCAAGTCTCATTTAGCTTAGGTAATGCAGTCGGGCTGTTATTATCTGGTATCACCCTGGGTTTTTTACGCGCGAATCACCCAACCTTTGGCTATGTGCCCCAAGGTGCCCTAAATATGGTTAAAGACTTAGGCCTAATGTTCTTTATGGTCGGCATCGGTTTAAGTGCAGGGGGGAAAATGTTTGATCATTTATCCGATGTGGGGCCTCAAGTCATCGGGCTCGCTTTTATTGTCAGTGTGTTACCCGTGGTGTTTGCCTATCTTGTCGGTGCTTATTTGCTTAAGATGAACCGTGCCTTACTTTTTGGTGCCATTATCGGAGCCCGAACTTGCGCCCCTGCTATGGATATCGTTAATGATTATGCAAAATCGACCATTCCCGCGCTCGGTTATGCTGGCACCTACGCTATTGCCAATATTTTAATGACCTTAGCCGGAACCATCTTAATTATTTTAAACTAAAGTAAAGCAATGAGTTAACAAAGCAAAAAGGCGCAAATTGCGCCTTTTTGTTATTTTTGATGGAAACCATTAAGCTTAGATATCGATTACATCAAATGTAACTTCAGGATTGACATCGGCATCATAGTCCACACCATCAACACCAAAACCAAACAGCTTTAAGAACTCTTCTTTATACCCTTCATAATCCGTCAATGTTTTTAGATTTTCAGTGGTAATTTGTGGCCATAGTTCACGGCAATGTTGTTGAATATCGTCACGTAATTCCCAATCATCCAAACGTAAACGGTTCTGTTCATCGGTTTCAGGCGCACTACCATCCGCTTTATACAAGCGTTGACTAAACATACGGTAAATTTGCTCCATACACCCCTCATGGATACCCTCTTCCCGCATTTTTTTAAAGACCATAGCGATATAAAGTGGCATCACTGGAATAGCGGAACTTGCCTGAGTGACAACCGATTTCAAGACAGCAACATTAGCACTCCCGCCTTTGGTCGCGAGTTGTGCATTTAATGCCTTAGCGGCACGGTCGAGATCCATTTTTGCACGACCCAACGCCCCATCCCAATAAATTGGCCAAGTCAGCTCGGTACCGATATAGCTATACGCAACCGTTTTACAGCCTTGAGCCAAAACGCCTGCTTCATCAAGCGCTTGAATCCACAATTCCCAGTCTTGTCCGCCCATGACCGTAATGGTATCTTGAATTTCTTGCTCTGTGGCAGGTTCAACACTTGCTTCAATAATAACATCTTTATTGGTATCTACCGCAGTTGAGGTATACGTCTGACCAATTGGTTTCAGTGACGAACGAATCACTTCGCCGGTTTCAGGCAGTTTACGCACTGGCGACGCGAGCGAGTAAACGACCAAATCAATTTGACCTAGATCTTGCTTAATCAACTCAATCGTTTTTTGCTTTGCATCATCAGAAAACGCATCACCGTTAAGACTTTTTGCGTACAGACCTTCAGCATGTGCCAATTTTTCAAAAGCTGCGGCATTGTAAAAACCCGCCGTTCCAGTTTTTTTCTCAGTGCCCGGTTTTTCAAAAAAGACGCCAATCGTCGCGGCACCACCGCCAAAAGCTGCGGCAATACGAGAAGATAAGCCATAGCCGCTAGAAGCCCCAACCACGAGCACCCGCTTTGGCGCATTCGCAATCGGCGCTTGTGCTTTGGTGTAGGCAATTTGTTCTTTTACGTTCGCTTCACAACCCACAGGGTGGGTTGTGGTACAGATAAATCCACGAATTTTCGGTTTGATGATCATATTCAACTTCCTTCAAAAATCTTGCTTAGGATAAAAGTTTCAACGGCAAATCGCATCTTATTTCGATTAAAATGTACTTTTTTGCCAAGTGGTTGGAGCTGTTAATCATCATTTTGCCACAATCCGCTTAAAAATGAGACAAGGCCTCAAATATGAGGCCTTGTGAACAGGGGGACAGCATACAAACTAACGCTAAGCAACATGATTGAGTTTGACTGGCTTGACCTTGTTCGTGCGTACTTCTGACATATCATGGCTAAAATGGTCGACCTGAATCGCCTTATAACGCAATTTATCGGCAGCTAAAATTGCATCGACTTCATCATCAGTGAGCACACCCGCCGCTTTCGCTTGTGCTAAACGTTCCATCAATGGCCCTTTACGAGCAACCTTGCCTTCTTTTACCGCCTTATTCATTTGTCGCTCTAGGCCCTTGACACTGTACATGGCAAGAAATGCTTTTTCCATCAAGCCGACACTATCATTTTCATCTTGCCCGACATAACACAAATGGGTTAGACGATCTCGGTGGGCTCCTGGGGTCATTAAGCTTGCCGCAATTTTCACTGTCAAATCATCACTAGGAGCCTGGTAATGGTTGCCTAGTGGGAAAAGTAGCCCTTTCATGGCCATACCAACCACTTTTTGTGGATAATTACGATACGCATCATTCAATGCTTTTGCCGCGTGATGTAGGCAATATTGCAGTGAATAATGGACATAGTCTAAATCGGTTTGTTGCCTTCCTTCGTCTTCATAACGCTTGAGTACAGCTGAAGCCATATAAAGATAGCTAAGACCATCACCTAAACGGGCAGAAATCATTTCTTTGCGTTTGAGGTCACCGCCCAGGGTGAGCATGGCAAAATCGGCACTGACTGCCAAAGCACGACTTAAACGAGTCATTTGCTGATAATAAACTTTGGTTGGCCCACTCATGTCTGCCTTGATCAAACGAGAGCCAGTTAACGCCGCTCCAAACGCGCCAAAGGTATTTTTAAGCGCATGACCAATATGTTTAAATAACAACTCGTCAAATTGCTTGGCACCTTCATTCGCATCTGGGTTTGCAGCCGCCTCCATTTCTTTGAGTACATATGGGTGGCAACGCGTAGCCCCTTGCCCGAAGATCATTAAGTTACGCGTGAGGATATTCGCCCCTTCGACGGTAATTGCAACCGGTACACCAAGGTAATGAGAAGAAAGATAGTTCATCGGCCCATCTTGAATGGCTCTTCCTGAATGAATATCCATCGCATCATTTAAAATAATCCGACCAATTTCCGTCATATGGTATTTAGCGATAGCGGTAATAATCCCGGGTCGTTCTTTCAGATCAAGTGACGTGGTGGTCAGTGTTCGTGTCGCTTCAAGCAAATAGGTCAGACCGCCAATACGTCCCAGCGCTTCAGCAACCCCCTCAAATTGACCAATCGACAGGCCAAATTGTTTACGAACATACGCGTAAGCTCCCGTTGTTCGGGACGTTAAGTGACCAATCGCGGTTCCGAGAGCGGGTAACGAAATACCACGTCCGGCAGACAAGCACTCAACGAGCATTCGCCAACCTTTTCCAGCATAGTCAACACCACCGATCAACCAATCCATAGGAATAAACACATCGCTCCCACGCGTCGGGCCATTCATAAATGCCAAACCAAGAGGATCGTGCCGCTCACCAATTTCGACGCCTTTATGGCTGGCCGGGATCAGTGCACAAGTAATACCAATCTCTTTTTTATCACCCAATAATCCTTCTGGATCGCTCAGCTTAAACGCCAAACCCAACACGGTCGCCACCGGGGCTAAGGTGATATAACGTTTATTCCAATTTAAGCGGATGCCTAATACTTCTTTCCCTTCATGTTTGCCATAGCACACGATGCCTTGATCGGGAATACCGCCAGCATCCGATCCTGCTTCTGGCCCGGTCAAGGCAAAACAGGGAATTTCAGTGCCATCGGCTAAACGAGGTAACCAATAATCTTTTTGTTCCTGTGTACCATAATGCGATAATAGCTCACCAGGCCCCAATGAATTCGGCACCATAACGGTAACCGCGGCACTGATACTACGTGTTGCAATTTTAGAAACGATGGTGGAGTTTGCTAACGCAGAAAACTCACGTCCTCCATAAGCCTTCGAAATAATGAGTGAAAAGAAGCGTTCTTTACGCAAAAATTCCCATACGGATTTAGGCAAGTCACGATCATGCTTGGTGATTTGATATTCATCAATCATGGAAAGTAGTGTTTCTAGCTCATTATCCATAAAAGATTGCTCTTCTTCACTCAGAGCCGGTTTAGGGTAATGATGCAATTTTTTGAAATCGGGTTTGCCTGAGAATAATTCGCCATCCCACCAAACGCTTCCCGCTTCCATCGCTTCTTTCTCAGTCGCCGATAACGGTGGTAAAACCTGTTTAAAGAGTTTAAAAGCAGGGTCACTAATCCATTTTCTTCTTAGAGAGCTCATTGTCAGATCCTTTTGTTCACTGGTTAATTGTTATAGTTATGGTATTGGTTTGAGTTACTTCGCTGCCACGCCGGCAGCTAAGTAAGGAATAATTTGATCAATCATTAAATTAGCATCCACTTTAGCTCCGAAGGCGTTTTCAGCAATCTCAGCTAATGCTTGGCTAGAAGCCATGGTGAAGACGCACGTCCCGAGAGTGAAATGTAGCCGCCAGAATAAAGCTTCCCGAGTCAACCCAGGGTTCGCTCTCATGACTGACTGAGTAAATAGATCAAGTACTTCATCGTATCGTGTAGTGATAAACCAACGTAAATGGCCTTGAACATCGGTATAACCACGACCAATCAACAGCATAAACCGGCTAGTTCCATTCGGTCGTACCTGATTCAATGCTTTTAATGGCCCCCGCAACGCTTCAAAAACCGCTTCCATGGTATAATCATCACTGGCATTAAGTTCGATCAATGAGACTCTCACCGCTGGCATAAATGCTTCAAGGTAACGGTTTAATACCGCACGAACGAGGGTCTTTTTTCCACCGAAATGATAATTGACAGAGGCTAAGTTCACATTCGCTTTACTGGTAATGGTACGAAGAGAGGTATCATTAAAACCATGCTCGGCAAATAACCCTTCTGCAACATCAAGTATTTTTTCTTTGGTACTGCTCTTCGAAACCATTTCAATCACCCGTATCAAACGCTTGTTTGAAATATACCCATGAAACAGAAGATTAACAAGCGATTAACATCACAGTTTTTAGCCATGGTCAGACCAGCTCGATTTATGCAGACTTAACTGCCTGAAAACCTATCGGTTTACGGTGATCCTAAAAAATTTGATTAATTTTTCTCTTTTTAAGGAACTCTTTTGCTTTCGCCCAGTCTGATTGATTGTAGTTGGCAGAGTATTAAGAGTTTTACGGCCGTCGAACTTTCTTCTTTACTGACAACCACAATGCTGCTTTTTCTTATTTAACTCCTATATTTTATCCGCCCAGTTCGACTTTGTTCTGGGCTTTTTTTCGTACTAAATATCGCTTGCACCAAAGAAAGGGTATACTTCGCCGTTTCCATATTTCACCTAGTGAGCTCAATGAAATTAACTCAAAGCCCGATCACAGAACATCGTTTTCAAGGCCACGCTTTTTATCTCAAACGTGATGATCAACTTCATCCACAATTTTGTGGTAATAAAGCACGAAAATTTCTTTCTTTGTTGCAAATGGAGCAGCCAGAAATCAACACATTGATCAGCTATGGCTCAGTGCAAGCCAACTCGCTTTACTCTTTAGCTGGTTTAGCCGCGATTCGTGGTTGGCAACTCGAATACTATGTTCACCATATTCCTGACTGGCTCAAGCAATACCCTATCGGTAACTACCGCGCCGCATTAGAACTCGGGGCAAATGTGATAGAGACAAAGGCTTTGTCTCCTAATCATCCGCATCAATACATTCTACAAATACGCAAACCCGATGAGCAGTGTTTATTCATTGAAGAAGGTGGACGCACACCGCTTGCCGAATATGGCATAAAGCAACTAGCTCATGAATTGCTAACATGGATTCAGCAGCAACCCAAACAACGCTGGGCTGTGGCATTACCTTCCGGTACAGGTACCACGGCGCTCTATTTACATAAGGCGTTAAGCAGGCACGAGATTGAGGTGATCACTTGTCCATGTGTGGGTGGACAAACGTATCTTGAGCAGCAATGGCAACAACTTGGAGAAAGCGATTATCCTACGATTCTATCACCTGAGCGAAAACACCATTTTGGACGTCTTTATTACCACGATTATCAAATTTGGCAGCAGCTACATCAGCAAACTCATGTCGAATTTGAGCTTTTATATGATCCTTTGATGTGGCGCTGCTTAATGGATTGGTTACCGCTGCATAATGATCTATCGTTAATCTACCTTCATCAAGGTGGATTATTAGGGAACGAAAGTATGCTCCCTCGCTATCAGCGACAATGGGGCTAAGATAAAAGAGGAGTGTTTATTGTGCTAAAGAAAATATCACTGATCATCACCTTACTGGTAAGCCAGACGTTACAAGCCGAACCAAATCAAACAGACACCAAAACCGTGCTACTTGAGCACAATAACTTCCAACGCGTCTGTTACTATCAAGATAAGGCTTATTCTGAAGGCGCGATTTTACCCATTGGACAAACGGTACTGATTTGTCAGCGAGCGAATAAGTTTGAAACTAATGGCTCATTGAAATGGCACCCCATCAATGAGCCAACCCATCCCACAGAACAACGAGTACCCTAGGAGGTTATATTACAGTCCCCCCATTAAGGTATATTTCACCTCTTGGTACTCTTCTAATCCTTGTTTCGCGCCTTCTCGTCCTAAACCGGATTCTTTCACCCCCCCAAAAGGAGCTACGGTGGTCGAAATGAGTCCTTCATTGATGCCAACAATGCCACTTTCTAATTGCTCACTCATCCGCCACGCCCGAGCGTGTGATTGAGTATAGCAATAGGCCGCTAAACCAAAATGGCTACGATTGGCCCGTTCAATCACTTCGTCTTCACTCGTAAAGCGGAATAGTGCAGCAAGTGGCCCAAACGTTTCTTCATGAGCCACCAGCATATCATCACTCATTTCAGTTAAAACATGAGGAATAAATAAGCGACTTCCCACTTCAGGTAAGGTGCCAAAAGCCACTTTAGCGCCTTTTTCAAGGGCATCCTCAATGTGACTACGGACTTTATTGACCGCAGCGTCATTGATTAGTGGTCCGATTTGAGTCCCGGTGACTAATCCATCACCGACTTTGAGTTTACGCACTCGATCAACCAATTTGGCAGTAAATTGCTCATAGATACTATCATGCACATAAATACGGTTGGCACACACACAGGTTTGTCCTGCATTGCGGAATTTCGCAATCATGGCTCCCTCAACCGCAGCATTTATATTGGCATCATCAAAGACAATAAAAGGGGCGTTGCCACCCAACTCCAAAGAGAGTTTTTTTACATTGGAAGCCGATTGTGCCATCAAAATTTTGCCAACCCGAGTTGAGCCCGTAAATGAGAGCTTGCGAATAAGAGGACTTTCGGTCAAAAGTTGTCCAATCATGACGGCATCACCGGTAACCACTTGCAATAACCCATCAGGTAATCCAGCTCGTTTTGCTAACACCGCTAATGCTAGGGCGGTAAATGGCGTCTCTGGCGCAGGCTTTAACACAACAGCACATCCAGCGGCAAAAGCGGGAGCGCATTTGCGTGTTACCATCGCCGCGGGAAAATTCCACGGAGTGATCGCCGCAACCACGCCAATCGGTTCACGAGAGACTAAGATACGTGCATCTGCTTTGTGCGTTGGCACTATCTCACCATACGAACGCTTCGCCTCTTCAGCATACCATTCGACAAAACTCGCCGCGTAGGTGATTTCTCCTTTCGCCTCTTGGAGCGCTTTACCTTGCTCATGGGTCATTAACAGGGCGAGATCATCGGCATGTTGTTCAATCAAGTTAAACCATTGGCGTAAAACTGCAGCCCGAGTTGCAGCGGTTTGCTTGCCCCACTGACGCTGCGCCCGTGTTGCAGAAGTAATTGCCTCCGCCACTTGCGGTTCGGTCAACGCTGGTACAGTTCCCAGTAGCGAATTATCATAAGGATTAGTAATTGAGGTCGTTTTCCCATCGCGGCTCGCGACCCATTGTCCATCAATAAAACATGCTTGCTGAAATAGGTTGGGGTCGGATAAGTGCATAACTTCTCCTCCGTTATGAGTAAATAGAGTAATGAGCAGCTAGCATATACCTTTATCATCAAGATGCTAGGATCTGTTTGGCAGGGTTGCTATTTTTCCGATTTTTAGCTTTATCAAGCAGATCTCGCTTTCGGTAACCAAAATGAGATCAATATCGTAAGTAGTAAGAAGACAAAGGAAACCCATAAGCAAGCGGCAAATCCCGAGACTTGAAATACCCAACCGGAAAGAATCGTCCCGATTAACCGCCCCATCGCATTCGCCATGTAATAGAACCCAACATCCAAAGAAACCCCCTCTCCTTTAGCGTAACTGACAATTAAATAAGAATGCAGTGAAGAGTTAACCGCAAAAATAGCACCAAAGATCAAAAGCCCAAAAACAATCACCAGTTCAGGTTGCCATTGCATTTGAATGCTATAAGCAATCGCACCGGTCACTAAAGCCAGTACCGCCGCCCAGCCAATAGCTGCTTTTCCGTCTGGTATCTGGCCGGTCGCTTTCCCGGTGATCCGAGGTGCCAATCCTTGCACGATACCGTAACCAATCACCCATAAAGCAAGAAAGCCCCCCACGGTACTGTGTCCCCAGCCAAACACCGAACCTAGATAAATCGGCAAGGCAATCACAAACCAAACATCCCGCGCGCCAAATAAAAACATTCGAGCGGCGGAGAGAATATTCACACTGGCGGATTTAGAAAAAATTTCAGAAAACTTAGGTTTGGTTTTCGCTTTCCCCATCTCAGCTTGCAGCATCAATAAGCTACCAACAAAAACGGCGCTCAGAACCAAAGCCATCGCCAAGACCGCATATTGAAAGCCAATACTAGTTAACAACGCTCCGCCTAAGAAAAAACCAGCCCCTTTTAACGCATTTTTTGAACCGGTTAAAATAGCAATCCATTGATATAACGCCCCTTGTGCATTATTCGGCACTAACGTTTTAATGGCGCTTTTGGCACTCATTTTATTGAGATCTTTTGCAATACCAGACAATGCCTGTGCCGCCATCACCCAAGGAACCGTTAACCACACGGGTGGAACCGCTAACATTAAAAGAGCCATAATCTGCATACCAAGGCCGATATTCATCGTACGATTCAACCCTAAGCGTGCCCCAAGCCAACCTCCAATCAAATTTGTCACCACACCAAAAAACTCATAAAACAAAAAGAGAGAGGCAATGGCGAAGGTTGAATAACCCAAATCGTAAAAGTACAACACGACCAACATCCGCAGTGCACCATCAGTAATCGTGAAGTTCCAGTAGTTAAAAGTCACCAACATATACTGACGTATTGAAGAATTAAATTGAGACAACATGGTGAATTCTCGCTGACAAAAGAGTGGCTCACGCCACTCTTATTAAAGGGTTATTTTTTGGCAATCCGTTCGATATAATTAACTTGCACTGCTTTAGTAAATGCTCCCGGGCGCAACGCCTGAACTTGGGGGATAATACGCGCCAGCGGCCAGCCTTTTTCCAGCAATAAGTGCGCCGCTAATAATCCGGTGCGCCCCGAACCACCAAGACAGTGTAAAGCGACTTTTTCACCATTCTCTATCGCACGATGTAAAGCCGGGCTGATTTGTGCCCACTGATGAGCAAATACAACATCAGGCGCACAATCATCTTCAATCGGGGCGTGAAACCAGTCCATGTGAGCCTCTTGTACTCGTTGCGCTAATTCACTCACCCCCTGTTGCTCCATCTCCTGCTCATTAATGGCCGTCACCACCGTGGTTACACCTACCGCTTTTAGCTGCATAATACTGTCGGCTAACGGGGTGCCTTTCGTACCGGGGCAAGGCGTTAAAATCAACCCGGCTCCGTTGTCTAACGGCAATTCCCATATTGGATGTGTCATCATTTGCTTCCTTATGCTAAAGCCACTTTACGGACTAACTCAGCCGTACGAGTGGCATAGCCCATTTCGTTATCGTACCAAGCATAGATTTTCACCATCCGTTTACCGACCACCATGGTTGAAAGTGCATCAACGATGGTTGAACGCGGATCCCCTTTATAATCAATCGAAACCAGTGGCCGTGTTTCAAAGCCAAGAATGCCCTTCAGCTCATTGTCTGACGCTTCTTTTAACAGAGCATTGACCTCTTCTGCGCTAGTATCACGTTTTACATCAAAAATAATGTCGGTTAAAGACGCGTTCGCTAGCGGGACTCGCACCGCATGACCGTTAATTCTCCCTGCCAAATCAGGGAAAATTTCGACGATTGCTGTTGCCGAACCGGTTGTCGTTGGAATCAAGCTCATCCCGCAAGCACGAGCGCGACGAAGATCTTTATGCGGAGCATCCAAAATGGTTTGAGTATTGGTTAAATCGTGAATCGTGGTAAAAGAAGCGTGTTCAATGCCGAGTTTTTCATGAATCACTTTAACAATCGGAGCAATGCAGTTGGTGGTACAAGAAGCGGCCGTCACGATGCGATGTTCTTCGGGGTTAAAGCTTTGGTCATTGACGCCTACCACAATATTGGCAATGCCCGCTTCTTTAACGGGTGCAGACACAACAACCCGCTTCACTCCCTGTGCAAGATATTGATTTAAATATTCACTTTTACGATGCACTCCCGTGGCCTCAATCACCACATCACACCCAGACCAATCCACTGCATCAATCGCTTGTTGCTGCGTGGTGTGAATCAATTTGCCATCAATGATCAGAGTCTTACCCTCTGCTCGAACTTCATGATGCCAACGCCCCTGTACCGAATCAAACTCAAGTAAATGCGCCAACGTAGCAGCATCACCCGCGACGTCATTGATCTGCACAAATTCCATGTCCGCCCAATCATACGCTGCACGTAAAGCTAACCGACCGATACGGCCAAAACCATTGATTCCTACTTTAATCGACATAATCTTTCCTTTTTAAAAGCGTATGGTTAGACACAGCACTGTGGGCGTAACTTCATCGCCGCTAAGCGAACCATGTCTTGCTGGTATTCTTCTTTTAAGCAGTTGGAATCCACCAACCCTTGGATCTGTTTTCTCATCCAACCTGGAAGATGTTCAGATAAACGATAAAAAACCCACTGCCCTTGGCGTACATCCACCACCACACCACTTGAACGCAATAAAGCCAAATGGCGCGAAATTTTTGGCTGACTCTCTTGTAAAGCCTCGGTCAGCTCAGCAACACAAAGCGGCTGTTCACGGGCGATCATCAATAAACAGCGCACTCGGGTTTCATCAGCCAGTAATTTAAAAAATTGATGAGGAAGCATAGTTATTACCTTATATGAATATACGCATATATTATAGTTGAAACGTCACACGTCAAGACAAGCTCGACGATTGTCATAAAAATTTCATCCTAAGAAAGACAACGGTGTAAGAGATATCAAAATGATACTGTCATGATAAAGTCATAGCACTATAATAAGGTTCCTGATAACGTTCCTTGCTCCGGTTCTGTTTCTTTCATTCCCTTTTTTATTTTCCGCTCTGTCACATGATTGTCATATAAAATCCATTTTACTGTCACACAAGCCGCCCAAAATTCAACTCAGTTAAACCACACAAAGCCGCTTACGGAAGGCGAATCAGCCACAGCGGTTTACGATCTGAAATTAACGAGGGAAATATTATGAAGTTTGGACGCAACGCGCTATTGCTTGCCTCAACCATCGCCACGGCTATCTCAGCACCTGCAATGGCCCGTGAAACTATCCAAATTGCTGGCTCTTCCACTGTGTTACCGTTTTCATCGATTGTCGCAGAAGAATTTGGTCAAACATTCGCCCAGTTTAATACACCGGTAGTCGGCTCGGGTGGCTCAAGTGGTGGTTTACGTCAATTTTGCCAAGGTGTCGGGGTCAACACCATCGATATCGCTAACGCCTCTCGTGCGATTAAAAGCAGTGAACTAGAAAGCTGCCGTGCTAACGGTGTCACCGAAGTAATTGAAGTCAAAGTGGGCTACGATGGTATCGTTTTTGCCTCTCGCACAGACAGCGGCAGCTTTGCTCTCAAACCTGAACATGTGTTTAAAGCAGGTGCGGCTCAAATCCCTCAAAATGGCAAAATGGTCGCCAACCCATACACCAATTGGAAACAAATTGATTCGTCACTGCCTGATCAAGAAATTTTACTTGTCATTCCTGGTTCTAATCACGGCACTCGTGAAGTATACGAAGAAAAAGTGGTTCATCCTGGTTGTGAAACTTTTGCAGAAGTGAAAGCTCTGGATAAAAAAGCCAAAACAAACTTCTGTAATGCAATCCGCACCGATGGACGCGTAGTCGAAGTTGCTGGTGACTACACAGAAACCTTGGCTCGTTTAGATGCACAACGTAATGCTATTGGCGTCTTTGGGTTGAGTTTTTATGACCAAAACCGTGACCGCCTCAAAGTGGCTACCGTTAATGGTGTCACGCCAAGCTTAGAAACCATTGGAACGGGTGAGTACCCAGTTTCTCGGCCACTGTTCTTCTACATTAAAAATGCCCACGTTGGGGTTGTCCCAGGGTTACTTGAATACGCACAATTTTTTGTCAGCGAGCAAATGGGTGGCCTGGGTAGCCCATTAGAAGCCGCTGGATTGATTCCAATGGATGATAAAGAACGCGCTCAAGTTGCAAACAATATTCGTAACCGTAAAACACTTTAATACCCAATAAAGTGGCAAGAGGTTGAAGGTTCAGCCTCTTGTTGCTGTTTTAATAAGGTAAGGACAGTAATGAGTAATATGATGCTAATGGTTGTACTACTCGCGGTGATGGCTTTAGCATATCAGCTTGGGCTAACCCGCAGTAAAAAAGTGGCATCGACCAATACGGGACAAGTACAACGTCTACACTCCCGGCCGGTTTACCACGGTATGCTCACTCTCTTGTGGGCAATTGTGCCTGCGTTTATCGTATTTGTGCTTTGGTCAATTTTTTCGCCGAGCCTGATCCAATATTTTGTTCTCGATCATCTACCTGCAGAGTTTCAACCCACCACAGCTGATCATGCACGAGTGTTAATGAACCGACTGAATAATCTCGTGAGCGGTTTTGCGGTCGCCGATGATTTTGCCCGTTATGAAATTGCGGCGGCTGACTACCTGCAACACCTCCAGTTCCGCAGCCATGTATTACTCAGTGGTTTAATGGCAACACTGGCCGCAACAGGATTAGTCTTTAGTACTCGCCGGATTCGAGCCGATTTACGCGCTCGCAATCAGGTTGAAAACGCATTGCACATCTTACTGATTCTTTGCTCTGCTGTCGCTATCTTAACCACCATCGGCATTGTTCTTTCTATGGTGGGTGAAGCCTTCCGCTTCTTTAGTTTTGTTAATCCGATGGATTTTTTCTTCGGTACGACCTGGAACCCGCGCTTCTCAACCGTCGGGACTAGCGGACAGACGGGTTTTGGCATGCTGCCTCTACTGGCTGGCACCTTCCTGATCGCTTGTATCGCACTTGCGGTCGCAATCCCTATCGGGTTGATGTGTGCGATCTATTTAGCTGAATACGCGCCAAATCGAGTCCGTTCGATTGCAAAACCAATCATTGAGATTTTAGCGGGCATCCCAACCATCGTATACGGCTTTTTTGCCTTAATCACCGTCGGCCCATTTTTAACCGAATTAGGTCATCTTCTCCATATTGATATTCGTGCCACTTCTGCACTCACGGCAGGGATAGTCATGGGGTTAATGGTCATCCCATTTATCTCATCATTATCAGATGATATTTTAACTCAAGTGCCTAAAGCGCTGCGTGATGGTTCGCTCGGCTTGGGCGCAACTAAATCAGAAACCATCCGAAAAGTTGTCTTACCTGCAGCATTGCCTGGAATAACTGGCGCAGTTTTACTTGCTGCCAGTCGAGCCATTGGTGAAACCATGATTGTGGTTTTAGCCGCAGGCAATAGTCCGGTCCTCACCGGAAATCCTTTTGAAGCGGTCTCCACCATGACGGTCACTATCGTCAATCAATTAACCGGTGACACAGACTTTGCCAGCCCTCAATCATTAGTCGCCTTTGCATTAGGGTTAACTCTGTTTGTGATAACCCTATTCCTTAACGTCATTGCCTTGATGATTGTACGTAAATATCGAGAACAATATGAGTAATGTCATGGACAGTATCATGCAAAATTTAACCACAACTCCTGCAGATACCACACGTCAACGGGAGCAAACCAAACATCGGATAGCGCAATCACTTAAGAAGCGTCACGCGAGTGAACGTCGCTTTAAAATGTTTGGTATCGGCGCGGTAGGTTTAGCACTCAGTTTCGTGTTGATCTTATTTGTCTCTATTCTTTCCAAAGGCGTACCGGCTTTTTGGCAGGCCACTATCAGCTTAGAGGTCTACTTTGACCCTGAGGTTATCCGTATAGACCCTAAACCAGTTCAACACAATGAAGAGTCGGTAGCTGAATTTCAGCAACGTATGTTAGCTTGGCAAACAAGTCTTGCCATGGTCAATTTCAACCGTATTATTATCAACAGTTTAGCCAGCGAAATTCCGGAAGCGACCCGTTATCAGCGTGATGCTCTGCGTTTAATCACTAGCGGTGAACGTTTTGCGCTACGCGATATGGTCACCAATGATCCAAGCCTGATCGGTCAAACGGTACGCCTTAATCTTCTCGCTGACGCCAATGTCGATGTCTGGTTAAAAGGAAATATCGACCGCAATTTACCGGACTCTCGTCAGCAACTTAGCTCAAGAACCCGTGCTTGGGCCGATGAGCTGGCTGAGCGTGGTGTGATTGAAAATAAATTCAGCACAGCCCTGTTCATGAATGTCGACTCACGCAGTTCTCTGGCCTCTGCGGGGCTTGCAGGTGCCTTTATGGGCTCTGTCTTTATGATGCTAATTGTCATGGTGCTAGCTGTGCCGATTGGCGTTGCATCTGCCATTTATCTTGAAGAATTTGCGCCTAAAAATAAACTCACCGACCTCATTGAAGTCAATATCAATAACCTCGCCGCCGTCCCTTCAATTGTGTTTGGTTTACTTGGCGCTTCGGTGTTTATTTTGTGGTTTAAACTGCCGTTATCTGCCCCGTTGGTTGGTGGGCTGGTGTTAACACTAATGACCTTACCTACGGTCATTATTGCCACTCGCTCTACGCTCAAAGCGATTCCCCCGTCAATTCGTCAAGCGGCATTAGGTATTGGGGCATCTAAAACACAAGCCGTGTTCCACCACGTATTGCCTCTTGCCCTACCCGGTATATTAACGGGGGCTATTTTAGGTATCGCTCAAGCATTAGGAGAAACCGCCCCTCTCCTTCTCATCGGTATGAATTCCTTTGTTGCCAGTATACCGGGAACACCGATGGATCAATCGACCGCCTTACCCGTACAAATTTTCCTCTGGCAAGGCAATGAATTACGTAACTTTTTTGAAGCAAGAACCTCCGCCGTCATCATTGTCTTGTTGGCACTGATGATCAGCCTAAATGCGTTGGCGATTTGGTTACGTCGACGCTTTGAAACACGATGGTAATCAATATGATAAGTGAAGCAGTAATGAAAAAACAGTCCATGGTTGACCCCAAAGTAGTTCGTCATCCATCTAAAGTCAATGTGGTCAAAAAACCCAAAATGGCAGCTCGTGATGTCAAAGTGTTTTATGGTGAAACCGAAGCTTTGCATGGCATCAATATGGACATCGTTGAAAATGAAGTGGTCGCTTTTATCGGCCCCTCTGGCTGTGGTAAATCCACCTTTTTGCGTTGCTTAAATCGAATGAATGACACCATTGATACCGCACGTGTGGAAGGCGCTGTCACGCTTGATGGACAAGATATTTATCATCCAAGCTTAGATGTCGTTCAGCTACGAGCTCAAGTCGGAATGGTATTTCAAAAACCTAACCCGTTTCCTAAATCAATTTATGAAAATATCGCCTATGGCCCACGATTACATGGTCTGGTGGATAATAAAAACGATTTGGATGAAATTGTTGAAAACAGTTTGCGTCGCGCAGGGTTGTGGAACGAAGTAAAAGACCGTTTATCCGCGCCGGGTACCGGATTATCTGGCGGACAACAGCAGCGTTTGTGTATTGCACGAGCCATCGCCGTCAATCCAGAAGTCATTCTGATGGATGAGCCTTGCTCCGCATTGGATCCCATCGCGACCTCGATTATTGAAGACTTAATTGATGAACTCAAAGGTAGCTATACCATTGCCATGGTCACGCACAATATGCAGCAAGCTGCACGAGTTTCAGATAAAACCGCATTTTTCCATATGGGTAACCTGGTAGAACTCAATGACACCCGCGAACTTTTCACCAACCCACGTGATAGTCGCACAGAAGATTATATTACCGGTCGCTTCGGTTAATTGACGATTTTAGGAGAAATTTATGCCAACTCATCGTATCGATGGGCACACCTCACACAGCTACAACAGTGAACTGCGTTCTATTGTTGATGGGGTTGTTAATATGGGCGATTTGGTGATTACCCAAGTTCGCCATGCTTTAAGTGCATTTATGACCGGTGATGCCGCCCTTGCAAAGCAAGTCATTGAAAACGATCATAATATCAACTTACTTGAACTGGCGATTGACCAACAATGTATCGATATTTTAGTCAAACGGCAACCAGCAGCTCGGGATTTACGTGCCGTGTTTTCAATTATGAAAGCAATCATGGATCTTGAACGCATCGGCGATCAATCTAAACGCATTGCTCATGCGGTATTACGTTTAAAAGAACATCATCCGGGTAAAAAAAATTACTTTGATGGCATTGAAATGCAAGAAGATGCGTTTGAGCAGATCAATGCGCACGTAATAGATATGCTACAAAAATCGATGGATGCCTTTCATAATATGGATGCGGAAGAAGCATTACAAGCTGCAATATTGGACAATCACATCGACAACAGCTATGGGGAAATTTTACGGCAAAATGGTAAAGATATGCTGGTTCAGGGAACACATTACCAGACTATCTTAGAAATTACTTGGATTGGTCGTGCGGTAGAACGTATCGGCGATCATGCTCGTAATATCTGCGAATATACCATTTATTTCGTCAAAGGGCTGGATGTTCGACATAAAAAAGATCAAGAAATTGCTGAGTTATTAGCCAAAAAGTATTAGTTCTCTGTCTCGACAAACGCACTCAATCTCTATACCTAAACGACTTGAAGTTGCAAGTAGGCGGCAAGTGAGTGACAAATTTGTCTGGAACAAATTTGAACAGCCGTAGGCTGGCTTTTGGTGAGAGCCACGGATGGCTCTCATCATCCCCATGAGCATAGGCAAACGATGTGATTGAGGTGAAGAACGTAGCCAACACCTTAGCAGCTTCAAGTAGGAAGGGGATATCGAATCGAGGTTGAGAGCTCTGAGAAAAACAGCCATTTCTATACCGAGATGGCTGTTTTTTATTGAAGGAATAATCCATAACGCTGCCCTATTCGGCAGCGACCAATCGATTGGGTGATTAATTAAACCAATGACGCGTGCGATTAGCAAACCAGACTAAACTTAGCATCACGGGTACTTCCACTAGCACGCCAACCACCGTTGCCAACGCGGCACCAGAATGTAACCCAAACAGAGCAATCGCCACCGCCACCGCGAGTTCAAAAAAATTAGAAGTACCGATCATGCATGCTGGCGCGGCAATATTATGCGGTAAATCGATTTTCTTAGCAGCGAAGTAAGCCAACGCAAAAATGCCATAGGTTTGAATCAACAGCGGAATGGCAATTAACACAATCGCCAAAGGCTTAGAGAGAATGGTCTCGGCTTGAAAACCAAACAACAACACCACGGTTGCCAACAAACCAATTATCGACCAAGGTTTCATTTTTGCGGTAAAAGCGTTTAATCGGGAATGGTCATTGCCTTTATCGAGTTTTTTCCGCGTATAAATCCCAGCCAATAATGGGATCAATACATAGAGTACCACCGAGAGTAATAACGTATCCCAAGGGACGGTGATATCGGTCATCCCCAGCAAAAGCCCTGCAATAGGCGCAAAAGCGAAGATCATGATCACATTGTTTACCGACACCTGAACTAAGGTATAGTTTGCATCGCCTTTGGTTAATTGACTCCAGACAAACACCATTGCCGTACAGGGTGCAACACCCAGTAAAATCATCCCAGCAATGTATTCATTGGCGGTTTGTGGATCGACCCAGTTCGCAAAAAATACCTTAAAGAACAACCAACCTAAAAATGCCATGGTGAACGGTTTAATCAGCCAGTTGATCACCAAAGTCAGTACCAGACCTTTGGGCTTTTTGCCGACATCTTTAATGGAAGAAAAATCAATTTGCACCATCATTGGGTAAATCATTAACCAAATCAGCACCGCGATAACAATATTCACCTGCGCATATTCAAAGCGAGCAAATATCGCAAAGACATCCGGCGCTATTGAGCCAAGTGTAATACCAGCAATGATCGCCAGCCCTACCCAAACGGATAAGTAGCGCTCAAATAATCCCATATTTTCTCTCCTAGACGTTTTCGATTCATAAAATTTCAATAGATAAAAATAACGCATCATCGATGATTGGCTTAACCATTATTGAGATGATGCCGAATACGTATTGATTCTCACTGGTGAGCAGAGTGCGCCATTTGACTCAACGCTTCAATACCGACGGGTTCATTGACCAGCATCGGCACTAAGGCAATACGTTGGGCGTAAGCCTTAACCTGTTTTATTTGCTGGTACTCTTGTTGCGCACGTTGCTGAAGCAGTGGAGACTGAATGGTCGCGACCGACAACGCATTATTGACTATCCATCCCCAAGGATGAATACCGGCTCGAGCTAAATCATCTTGTAAATGTTTAGCTTCTAAAACCGGGGTGGTTTCAGCCAAGGTCGCAATCAATACCTTGGTTCTTGTGGGATCTTGCAACTGCATTAACGGGGTGGTGAAACGCTGATTATCACCCATCTTTTTGGCAATTTCTTTATGATACGCACCAGTCGCATCGAGAAGCAATAACGTATGTCCCGTCGGGGCGGTATCCATCACGACAAAGCGCTGCGCGGAATCGCGAATCGCTCGAGAAAAAGCCTGAAATGTGGCAATTTCTTCCGTACAAGGAGAACGGAGATCTTCTTCTAATAAGGCTTTTTCTGCGGCTGATAGGTTTTTACCTTTGGTCGCTAAGACATGCTGACGATAACGTTCTGTCTCTTCTTGTGGGTCAATGCGACTGACTTGTAGATTAGGTAACTCACCTTGTAGAGTCGCTTGTAAGTGAGCGGCCGGATCCGAGGTAGTGAGATGCACATCGAAACCTTTATTGGCTAGCCCAACCGCAATCGACGCGGCTAAGGTGGTTTTACCCACTCCGCCTTTCCCCATCAGCATAATTAAACCATGTTTGTCCTCGGCAATATCATCAATCATATTGGCCAAAGTTGGCGACTCAAGCTTGATTTGGCTGATTTGAGTGGGCATCGTCTCCAGAATAGACTCCGTTTGTAACAGGGAAGCTAATGCCTTAATACCGACCATATTATCCGCTTTAAGATCAATGGTATCTGTGCTCAAACCTTGTAAAATCTCAGGCAATGCGTGTAGTGCCGCTTGCTCTCGTTGTCTGATGGATGCCGCCAGAGGATCCTGACGCGCGGCGGACTCCGGCATTAGCCCATTGACCACTAAACACTGCTGCTGAATACCCAGCGAATACAGCTCTTGGTAGGTACGCGCAACCTCTTGTAATGCACTGCGCTGCGCTCTGGCGACTAAAATTAAGCGCGTTTGCTTGGCATCAGCAAGCATACTCACCGCATGAGCATATTGCTCACGCTGTTTTTCTAACCCCGCCATCGGTCCCAAACAGGAGGCACCCTCGGGATTAGCTTCAATAAAACTGCTCCACGCGCCGGGCAATTGCAGCAAACGGATCGTATGACCTGTCGGCGCGGTATCAAACACAATGTGATCAAAACGTTCCGCAAGCTCTGGATTGGTCAGCAAGTCGGTAAATTCATCAAAAGCGGCGATTTCTGTTGTACAAGCCCCAGATAGCTGCTCTTCAATACTGCGCAATGCATCACTAGGCAATAGGCCTTGCAATGGTCCGACAATGCGCTGACGATATTGCTCAGCCGCTTGCTGTGGATCTATTTCAATGGCAGATAAGTGTTCAATTTGTGTGATCGCGGTGATTTGATTACCAATCACTTGATTAAAGACTTGAGCCACATTAGAAGCGGGATCGGTACTCACTAACAACACCCGCTTACCTTGCTCAACTAAATGCAGCGCAGTGGCACAAGAAATTGATGTTTTGCCGACCCCACCTTTACCGGTAAAAAACAGATAAGGGGGTAAATTATTTAGAAATTTCATCGCTTTCTCCTAACAACAGCCGGGTGATTGACAACCTTTACTTGAGTCGCTTTGACTGGTGAGCATCACTAAGTCAAACCATTGTGCTAGCTCGTCTCGGGTCGGATACCGTCCTGATAGCACTAATTGCTCATCAAGGATAAATGCGGGTAAATGCTCAACCCCTTGTTGCTCAAGTAAGGTTTTGATTTGTGGCTGGGTAGCAAATGCCATCGGATCATGAGCCAAATTAAAACGTTTTATCGTTACATCTTGTTGTTTTAACCAATCCAGATCAGCTGAAAACTGGATTAACACTTGATCAGCATCAACGCCACACACTCCGCTACTGCAACACAGAGCGGGATCATAAATATGTAAGCTGTTCTTTTTGGCCGTTAAGCGATTAATTTTCATCGATAGATTCACCTTATTAGCAACAAACGATCCGAATCATGAGTGGCGTAACTTCACTCTGAAGAGAGCACCATCACATTCGATTTTTCAGATATATGGTAAATCATATATCTTATTTTACGCTCGTCAAGCATAAGATGTTGAAGTCGTAATCAAGCTAGCAAAGTGAAATTTTTGAGAAATATCGATAGTAACTATTCACCCGCGAGCTATTAACGTCGGGTTATGCTAAAAACGCTGACGTCTGATAATCCATTTTGAGCATATGATACTCGACGATTTCACGCAGCCAGTTATAAGCAAAGAGCTGTTGAAGTTTAGCTGTCTCGATTAGTGAGAACATCCGTTCACGGAACAAGTCTCCTCGATATGAACGGGTTACGTAACAGCACTTTCTCATCAATATGTAATTACGAAGAACTCGTTTCACTGCGTTGTTCGTTAGCGGACATTTGGAGTCATCCATAAAGCGCCATATTATTGCCTTATCGCAGATAAGATTTCGGCACCGACCTCGATCTCGCTCCGAACATTAATAACGGCCTAATTTGAGCCAATGAATCCAGCTTTTCCTTAACCGTCTAAGTCGGCGATATCTCTATTTTATTATCGACATACCAATAGTGACACCTGAAGACGCTGTGCGCGAGTAAAGCGAGTTTTCTGCCAATTTATGCCATAGAAAATGGATGATATCTTTCGCCTCTTCAGGCGAGTCGAAATCAGACGGTGGAGGTAATGCTTTATATTCATGTCTCAATCATGTCACTTGAAAACGATCAATCAAATGGACTGTGCGATCAAGTTAACTGGCTCACGTTAATACCTTATCAAAAGCTTGTGGGTGAATAGTTACAAAATAACGGTGGCATAAGAGTAAAGCCCTATCAATAAAAATATGATTACACGATTAACATCCACCAGTACAGCCAATATTGCTGCAACATTAATGAGCAATAAGATAGCAAGTCCCCTTGTCACCTGTAGCACCGGCTTTGCTGGTTGCTAAAGCTGGCTAATTGTTATAACGGGCTAATTGTTATAACGGGCGAATTGTTATAACGGACAGATTGTTATCACGGACAAATTGTTATAGCAGGCTAAAATCAACCTCTGGTAATGATTCAAAACCTGGCTTAGCAAAATAGTACCCCTGCATGAGGTCAACACCGATATCGCGTAAGAATTGCATTTCTTCTCGGGTTTCAATTCCTTCGGCTAATGGCGATATGTTCAGTTGACGAAGCATGCTAACGCAATGTTTAACGATCACTTGTCGAACAGCATCTTTATCAATATTACGAATCAAACTCATGTCTAATTTAGCAATATCGGTCTGAAAATCAGCGAGCCGGTTTAATCCAGAATATCCCGCGCCAAAGTCATCAATTGCCGTTTTGAAGCCTAAATTTCTATAATATTGGATAATATGTTGTATGTGCTGGTGATCCTGAACTTGTTCACCTTCTGTAAACTCAAACATGATTTGCCGCAACGGGAAATTATATTGATTCGCCGCCTCTAGCGTTGTTCTTATACAACGTTCTGGGCGATAAACCGCATTAGGTAAAAAATTAATACTGACCATCGAGGTAATATTCAGCTTTGAGGCTAAAGCGATCGCTTTTATCCGACACAGTTGGTCAAAGCGATACCGATTATCCTCCGTTACCTGTGAAATAACAGACAATGCAGATTCATTTTGTAACCCTCTGACCAAAGCCTCGTAGCCGAATACCTGCTTAGATGAACATTGAATGATGGGTTGAAAGGCCATGGTAAAATCGAAGCTAAGATCACGCCCTTCCATACATTGCTTGCAGGAAAAGTCGCTATCATTTGGTAGATCATTCATACTTGGTCTCTCATTATGGATGGAATCAGGTTTCATTTTTTAAGTACCTGTACTTAGGGTTCCAGCTTAATTTATCAAAAAGCGCGCAACCGACGATTAACCATCAGATAATGATAGATTAGGTAAAGTTGGTCAAATAATCACTATAATCAACAAATTAAAAGACGATTGTTTTGTTCACTGAACATCGCATATGCAAACGTTAATTCACCATATCAAAATATACCCAAACCACTTGGCGTTGCAGGTAAGCGGCAAGTGGGTGACAAATTTGTCTGAAACAAATTTGAACAGCCGTAGGCTGGCCTTTGATGAGAGCCACAGATGGCTCTCATCATCCCCATGAGCATAGACAGACGATGTGATTGGGGACAAAGAACGTAGCCAACACTCCTGCAGATTGAAGTAGGAAAGGTATAGCTGAGTGAATGATTAACTCCAGCTCGACATCAATTCATTCACCTGACTTGGAGAAATGCTTGATTGACCTTTAGGGTCTGAATGGCTAAGATCTCGCCCCCAATATCAGTCAGGAGATACCGTGCATGCCACTTACGCCGCCCTAGCGCGACCTTCACCTCTCACTTCACACCTTTTTATTTCATTTTTATAGAGAACAAACATGTTACAAAATATTAAGCGCGATTGGTTTTCCAATGTGCGAGGGGATGTTTTAGCTGGTCTTGTGGTTGCGTTAGCACTGATTCCTGAAGCGATCGCTTTTTCTATTATTGCCGGCGTTGATCCGAAAGTGGGTCTATACGCTTCTTTTAGTATTGCGGTGATTATCGCCTTTGTCGGTGGCCGCCCGGGGATGATCTCCGCAGCAACGGGGGCCATGGCATTATTAATGGTCACTTTGGTTAAAGAGCATGGCTTACAATATCTATTAGCCGCCACAGTATTGACCGGTATTTTTCAAATTGCGGCAGGTTACTTAAAATTAGGTAACTTGATGCGTTTTGTATCGCGTTCAGTGGTGACCGGCTTTGTCAATGCACTGGCGATTTTAATTTTTATGGCTCAGTTACCTGAGTTAACTCATGTCACCTGGCATGTCTATGCCATGACGCTGGGGGGGTTAGCTATTATCTATCTTTTCCCTTATCTCCCGGTGATTGGTAAGATGTTGCCTTCACCACTCGTTTGCATCATCACACTGACTCTGATCGCCATCAGCTTTGGTATCGACATTCGCACTGTCGGCGATATGGGCGACTTACCGGATACACTCCCTATCTTTTTATGGCCTGACGTGCCGTTCAACCTTGAAACCTTATTCATTATTCTGCCTTATTCGGCGGGACTTGCCGTGGTTGGTTTACTGGAATCCATGATGACCGCGACCATTGTCGATGACCTCACGGATACCCATAGTGATAAAAACCGCGAATGTAAAGGCCAAGGCCTAGCTAACATAGCTACCGGCTTTATCGGTGGCATGGCGGGCTGTGCAATGATTGGTCAATCAATCATTAACGTGAAATCAGGTGGACGAGGACGCTTATCCACTTTCTGCGCTGGGCTCTTTTTGTTGATCATGGTGGTGTTTTTAAGTGACTGGTTAAAACTCATCCCAATGGCTGCGTTAGTTGCGGTGATGATCATGGTTTCCATCGGTACATTTGCTTGGGGCTCGATTCGAGATCTTAAATCCCATCCGATTTCAACCAATATCGTCATGATTACCACTGTGGTTGTGGTGGTGTTTACCCATAACCTCGCGATTGGAGTGGGGATCGGTGTATTGCTTGCCTCACTATTCTTTGCCAATAAAATTGGCCGCTTTATGGTGGTGAAAAGTAATCTGACTCAAAATGATACCGAACGTACTTATCATGTTGTTGGGCAAGTCTTTTTTGCCTCGTCCGATCAATTTATTAAATCGTTCGACTTCAAAGAAGTCCTTGAGCGTGTCACTATCGACCTTTCTGCGGCACATTTTTGGGATATCACCGCTGTATCCTCATTAGATAAAGTGGTGATAAAATTTCGCCGTGAGGGAACTGAAGTGAATCTGGTGGGGATGAATGAAGCAACCGCCACCATTGTGGATAAATTTGGGATACACGATAAGCCTGAAGAAGTAGAAAAACTTATGGGCGGACATTAAGGAGCAAGTCATGACAAATATTATTGCCTGTATCGATGGTTCTAGCTACTCACAATCAGTAGCGGACTTAAGCATTTGGACTGCGCAAACTCTGTCTGCACCATTAACACTTTTGCATGTGCTTGATAAATCAGAGCGAGAAACCGAGCCAGAGCTTTCAGGAAATATCGGGCTGGGCAGCCGTGAACATCTACTACAAGAATTGATTGAGTTAGATGAAAAACGAGCCAAAGTCGCATTAAGGCACGGAAAGGCACTGCTCAATGAGTTGGAAGCAAAAGCATTAGAGTCTGGTTTTGCTGATCTAACTAAGTTGCAAAAACATGGTGACTTACTAGAAACACTGCTTGATATGGAACAAAACATTCGTGTTCTTGTGGTCGGTAAATCAGGTGAAATGAACCAAAGTAACACCAAAGCGGTGGGCTCTCAGTTAGAGAGTGTCGTTCGTACCATTAAAAGCCATATTCTTGTGGCAACGGGCGACTTTACGCCACCAGAAAGTTATCTATTAGCTTTTGATGGCAGTGAAATTAGCCACAAATTAGTTGAAAAAGCCATCAATACTCCACTTTTGAAAGGGATGACGTGCCACCTCGTTATGGTGGAAGATGCTAATGATAAAGCGGAAGCTTTTACTAAAGCAGCACAAAAACTGAGAGAAAATGGCATTGAGGTGGTTGAAGCCAGCTTAACGGGTGAAGTTCATCGTGCGATTTTAAATTATCAAGAGAGCAATGCACTAGGCCTAATCGTTATGGGCGCTTACGGACATTCCAAGCTCCGTCAGTTTTTTGTCGGTAGCAACACCACAAAAATTATTGTTGAGTCTAGCGTTCCGTTATTGTTGATTCGCTAACGAACCTAACTTTTACCCATTATCATCAGCCAATAAAAAGCCCTAACCACCGTTAGGGCTTTTTTAATGGCATTTTATACCGTTGCTACTTGGTTACTTAGCTTTTCTTGGCTCGCTCATCAGCCCTTTAATTAAGGAGACGGCAGCCACTAACAGTACGATAGTAAACGGAAGGCCAGTAGTCACCGCCATCGCTTGTGCTGCGGCAAGACCGCCACCTAACATCAGAGAAATCGCCACTAACCCCTCAAACGTACACCAGAAAATACGTTGCGGTGTCGGTGCGTCCACTTTACCACCTGCAGCAATCGTATCGATAACTAAAGAACCAGAATCAGAGGAGGTTACAAAAAACACCACCACTAAGATAATCCCCACAACCGAGGTTATGCTAGCCAACGGCATCGCATCTAACATAGCAAACAATTTCACCGGTAAATCGGCCCCAATAACGGCTTGATAACCATCATTGACGTATTGGCTAATCGCGGTGCCACCAAACGCGGTCATCCAGAAAACACAAACGGTCGACGGAATTAAGAGTACACAGACAATAAACTCACGCACGGTTCGTCCACGAGAAACTCGGGCAATAAACATCCCAACAAAAGGAGACCAAGAGATCCACCATGCCCAATAAAAGGCAGTCCAACCTTGTGAGTAATTGACATCTTCTCGCGCAAACGGCATTGAAAGCTCAGGTAATGTCGTGATATAGGCAAAGATATTGTCAAAGAACCCAGTCAAAATGGCGAGAGTTGGTCCTGCGATCACAATGAATAACAACAATAAAGCAGCAAGCCCCATATTGATTTCAGATAAGCGTTTCACGCCACTATCTAAACCCGCCACCACTGAAATTAACGCAAAACCGGTGATTACCACAATCAACACTACTTGGGTGGTATCCGTTAATGGTACTCCAAAGAGGAAGTTCAAACCGGTAGCGGCTTGAGAAGCCCCATAACCCAGTGAAGTCGCAAGGCCAAAGACCGTAGCCACAACCGCTAGAATATCAATGATGTGCCCTGTCCAACCCCAAACCCGTTCACCAAACAGAGGATAAAATACCGAACGCATGGTCAGCGGTAAGCCTTTATTAAAAGAAAAAATCGCTAACCCCAAAGCCAGTAATGCGTAAATCGCCCAAGGATGAAGTGCCCAGTGATAAATGGTGGCGGCCATACCAAGACGACGAGCCGCTTCACTGTCACCAACCGCGCCACCTAGTGGTGCCCAGTCCGTTCGCACGCCATTTTCAAATACAGGGCCAGATAGTGCACTACTAAAATGAGACATTGGCTCAGACACGCCAAAGAATACCAAACCAATTCCCATTCCGGCGGCAAACAACATAGCAAGCCAGCCTGCATAGGAGTAGTCAGGTACTGCATCGGTACCACCAATACGGACTCGACCCAGCGGTGACACCACCAAACCTAAACAGATTAAGACAAAAATATTACCTGAGAGTAAGAAAAACCAATCCAGATGCGAGGTTAACCAACCTCTCATATGAACAAATAACGGCTCCACTTGCTCACGAAAAATCAGAGTAGCAAACACAAAGATAACAATTGCTAACCCTGATACAGCAAACACTCGGTTATGGATATCTAATCCGAAGGGACCTACAGAGACCACAACGTTATCTTGCCCAACAGTATAATCTGTATCAATTGGGTTTACCTTGCCACTAGGGCGAGGAATTCCACCATTATCACTACTCACACATCTCTCCTTCATGCAAAGTTGTCATCAACATACAAATTATTACCTTCAATCGATGATGTTAGCCACTGTGTCTGTCTTTCTTGTTCCTATAGGATTGTGCTCAAAAAAGCCACGACAAGCCCGACGTTAACAAAAGGCGCTTATTAATAGCATTAGAAGCGAACCGACACAATGCTGATAAATCAAGCTACGAATAAAAAATGCATTCCTCCTCAAATCCAACATGGTACCGTTCCCAAATTAAATATAGTCGCAGTGGTGGTAGCATTGGATTCGGTACGGGCGTTCTCTTATTCGCCTTAGCGTGGCGACGTCGTATTAACCGTTAATGTGCCCTTTCCCTTCAAGTAATACGTTGATGGCTTGAAGGGAAACATTGACCTCTAGATTGATCACTTAAGAGGTTCATTGGTTATCTATCCCACCAGTGAAATCATGAGCAAACCATAAGCGTGACGGTGGGATACTGATTGCTCTTGATTAACAGGTGCAATATCGTTAATAACTTGTTATGGTAACGAGAAATTTACTCTAGCAGTTATCCCTTTTGAAAGAGAAAAATATTGTTGTTGAATTCAACGGCGTAAACAAGTGGTATGGCGAATATCACGCCCTAAAGAATATTAATTTGTCAGTGCATTCTGGCGAAATCTTGGTCATTTGCGGGCCATCCGGATCAGGAAAATCCACGCTAATCCGTTGTATTAACCATCTAGAATCCATCCAGGCTGGACAACTCACTGTGTTCGGACAACCGGCTGATGCTGACACACTCAAACCCGGTAAAGTCGGTATGGTGTTCCAACATTTTCATCTTTTCCCCCACCTTACTGTTTTAGAAAATCTTACTCTCGCTCCAATCCGTACCCTAAAACTCAGTGTGTCAGCAGCCAAACAAAGAGCCCTGCATTACCTAAAACGAGTGAATATTGAAGAACAAGCCAATAAATACCCCATTCAATTATCAGGAGGTCAGCAGCAACGTGTTGCCATCGCTCGTTCACTTTGTATGGAACCTGATCTGCTATTATTTGATGAGCCCACCTCGGCGCTCGATCCTGAGATGATAAACGAAGTACTTGATGTCATGGTCAAGCTAGCACAAAGCGGTATGACGATGATTTGTGTCACTCACGAAATGGGCTTTGCAAAAAAAGTGGCCAACCGCGTCGTTTTTATGGATGAAGGTGAAATTATCGAAATGAATGCCCCAATGACTTTATTTGAACAGCCCAAACATCCGCGCACTCAAGCGTTCTTAAACCAAATTCTGAGTCACTAGATGCTCTATCGAGTCTTTAAACCCGTTCTTCAAGCAGTGGCTCAAATAATAATACTACTGATGCTCATGGCTTGGATTCTTGATTCAGGAGCTCAAGCGATAGGGTATCAATGGCAGTGGGAACGAGTACCTGATTACCTCGCCTTCTATGAAGATGGTCAATGGTGGCCCGCTCAATTGATTGATGGCCTTATTATTACGGTCAAAATTTCCGCGCTAAGTCTATTGTTCACTCTGGTGATTGGTTTCGTGGCCGCGCTATTAAGGCTCAGTCAATCTGTAGTCGGTAATACCATTGGTAGTGTGTACGTAGAATTAATTCGGAACACACCACTATTGGTACAAATTTATTTACTCTACTTTATTTTTGGACCAGTCATTGGCTTAGACCGATTTAGTACCGCCATCTTGGCACTTTCACTTTTTCAAGGCGCTTACACCACGGAGATCTTTCGTGGCGGATTAAATAGCATTCCCACCAGTCAATTTGAAGCGGCCAAAACGTTAGGGTTATCACCTTTCTTTACCTATAAAGACGTTATTTTACCGCAAGTATTACAACGCACATTACCACCATTGACCAACGAACTGGTATCACTGATCAAAAATTCTTCTATAGTCAGTGTGATGGCCATTTTCGATCTAACTACCGAGGCAAGAAACATTGTCTCTGAAACGGCCATGCCGTTTGAAATCTGGTTTACTGTGGCGGCAATCTACCTTGCCTTCACATTATCACTGTCTGGCTTATCCGCTTGGCTAGAACACAAACTAGGAGCCAGTTGGCGCAAATTATAAGGAGATAACATGAGGTTATTCAGAGCAACCATCACCGCATTACTAGGGATCACCATTGCCCTCCCCTCACTGGCGAACCCAAGTACAACAACGCCGAATCTGGATCAAATCAAAGAACGGGGAACGTTACGTGTCGGTATGTCAACATTCGTGCCTTGGGCTATGCGTAACAAACAGGGGGAATTAATCGGTTTTGAAATCGACGTCGCCAAACGTCTGGCGGCAGATTCGGGATTAAACGTCGAATTTGTCCCGACCGCTTGGGATGGCATTATCCCCGCGCTACTGGCTAAAAAGTTTGATGTTATTATCGGCGGTATGTCTATTACCCCAGAACGTTCAAAGAGCGTATTGTTCAGCGCGCCTTATTCTCACTCTGGCGTACAAATCGCCGCCAATAAAACCTTGGCTTCTGGCTTTAGTGAATTTTCAGACTTTAATTCCCGTCGGATAAAAATCGCGGCCCGCCGGGGTGCTTTTACCGTCCAAGTGGCGCGTGAAACCTTCCCTAAAGCAAAAATCTTGCAATTTGATGATGACGCACAAGCATTTCAAGAAGTACTGAACGGTAACGCTCATGCCGTTATTGCATCCAGCCCTAAGCCTGAACACGAAACGATCAAACATGCGGACAAGCTCTTCCTTCCCTTTACTCAGCGTTTATCACAGGGTAATGAAGCCTTCGCTGTACGTTTGGGAGAAGAAGATAAGCGAGCATTCTTCAACCAGTGGATTGATGCACGAACCCAAGACGGTTGGTTAGATGAACGCTACCAATATTGGTTTTCAACTCTAGACTGGCAAGACCAAATCGCGCAAGGTCAGTAGGCTCAACACCAACTCGTTGAACGGGTTGGTGTACTTCTTATCATGGAGACAAACCTTGAGCGAACATACCACTTTTCGTCTTTTATCCAATAGAACCCAAACGGGCTCTTTCTTTCCACGTTTTCAGCGACTCGATTGGGTGTTGCTGCTGATCTGCAGTGGTATTGGTATATGGCTCTATCATCGTTCAAGCGCCGGAGTCAATTATCTTTGGCACTGGCAAGAAACCATTGAACTATTGTTTACACCAAGAGCCGATGGCAGCTTACCGTACTTTTTTCAAGGCTTAATTTCGACATTGCGTTTAAGTGTATGGGGCATCGTTTTTGCCTTAATATTAGGTACGCTTTTGGGCTTGGCTCGCTTTTCATCATCGGGATGGCTACGTACCCCCGCCAATGCGTTTATTCAATTAGTGCGCAATATTCCACCATTGGTCTTTGTCTTCATTTTCTATTTTTTTATCTCCAACCAATTAATTCCTCTGTTGGGTTTAGAAAATCTGCTGCGCCACTATCGCGGACAGCCCAACATGATTCAATATGTCTTGTTTGGCCCAGCCAACCTCTGGGAAAATCTAGCCTCTGGAGTCATTTGTGTCGGCTTACTCTCCTCCGCTTATATTGCCGAGGTCGTGCGTGGTGGTTTGCAAAGTATCGACAATGGTCAATGGGAAGCCGCCGATTCACTCGGCCTGTCTCGTTGGGTAACCTATCGATTTGTCATCGCGCCTCAAGTCATTAAAGCCATCACTCCGGCACTTGCAGGTCAAACTATTTCGCTAGTCAAAGACACATCGATTGTTTCGTTGATTTCGATTCAGGAAATGACCTTCGTGGGTACCGAAATGGCAAACTCATCTGGCTACATTTTCGAAATTTGGCTTATTGTTGGCTTCACCTACTTGCTTATTTGTTTGAGTCTCTCACTCTATTTTCGTTACATAGAGAAACGATCACACTTGGGATCGGATCGATGAGTAATCTGACCGTTTTTTTAGCTATCGTTGTTATTGTTGCCGGGTTCGCCTTTTGGCTGCATCTGGCTTTTCGTGTGCCTAAATCTTGCCAACAAGTGACTCCTGAGTCACTCGGTTTACATTCAACCGCGTGTTCAGTTCCAGCTGAAAACGGCAAATATTTAGCAACATGGTTACTCGAGCCGAAATCCTCTGTCCTGTCTGATACAACCGTAATCATCGTGCATGGCTGGGGAGCGAATAAAAGTCTTATGCTACCTCTGGCTAAACCTTTTTATGATCTCGGCGTCAACGTCTGTTTGTTTGATTCTCGCAACCACGGCAATAGTGAATCGGATAGTTTTTCTTCCATGCCGAAATTCGCTAGCGATATTGAATCGGTTCACCGGTATCTTTCACAACACCATCCACACCAGATGCGTTCGGTCTTTCTTCTTGGCCATTCTGTGGGTGCAGGAGCAGTGCTGTTGGCCGCATCAAGAAAACTACCGCTTAATGGCGTGATAAGTATTGCGGCATTTGCCCACCCAGAACTCGCGATGCGGCGTTTTTTGCATAAATTAACCAATGTCCCTGCACTGATACCTTTGATTCTTGCTTACGTTGAGTGGATCATCGGCTACAAATTCGAGCAAATTGCTCCGATGAATACCATTCAAAAAGTAACGTCTGCGTTAATGATTGTACACGGCAATGCGGATAAGACCGTACCGATTGAAGACGGCTATCTTATTTATCAGCAAGCAAAAAAAGGAATCTCGCAACAAATACGCTTTCTGGAAATTGATGGAGCCGATCATGATGGCGTGGAAAAGATTGAGCTGCACAAGCAAGAGCTGACCGATTTTGTCCTGCACAATAGGAAAAGATCTGAAGAGCAAAACCTCTGAAGATTTGAAGACTACCATCTAATAATCAGCCAATCGAATAAGCAGCTCCTGACGAGGAAAATCGAGCAAGATAAAACACTAGACAGATCTTAAGGCCTTCATTACAATCACAAAATATGCAAATCATTGTATCGCACCAAGATGCTCATCCAATAAACAAAATACATCGCAATCCAATCACGCCCGCAAGACACTCATGTCACGACAACCTCAAGAGATCAATTAATGGGACATTTTACTGAAGATAACCACAGCTTAGGTGGCACGCTCAAGGATCATATTCTCAATCGGGATCTGGTTGCTATCAGCCAAGTGGTCAACCCTAACAATGTCAATAACAAGCTTGTTCAGGACGGAATTCACCATAGCCGACCACTCGATTTTGCCCTAGAACAGGCCAATCCCGAACTCGATAGAGTTGTTCAGCACCTACTCAAACTGGGTGCCAGCATTAATCACTTACTCGACAAGCAGCGTAAGCCCAATCATGTATTACAGCGCGCACTGCGCTCGGGCGAGATGGTGCGTATGCTTAGCGAGCAGGGGGTCAATCTCAACATTATTTGGCAAAGAGAGTTTAATCTCTTGTCACTAGCCACCTGCCGTGGTGACTATCGAATGGTCAAGGCCGTGTTGGAACAGCAACTGCCACTGTTAGATGATGAATGTTTCTTCTGGCATTGCTTCAGTCGCAACCCTGCTCTGGAACCACAAACCGTGCAATTGCTGCTCTCTCACGGCATCGCATATCAAGGCAGTGAAGAACGAGAATATTGTGACTCACTCCTATTTCAATTATTCAATGCTCCGATGCCAGAGCAGAAAATACTCGCCATATTCAATATGCTAATCGAGCAGAAATACCACTACGACTTAGAGCGAGGTTACTCGGCTTCTGGTGAGACTTTACTGGCAATGGCGATAAAAAATGGCCAACGCCTAATCTTGACTCGACTCGTAGAGCTAGGAGCAGATATCGACCACTATCAACCAGAGGTCGCGCGTATGCTACTAACCAAAGATCAGTTGCTGTCCCGTTTGATACTTGATGAGAGTCTGGATCTGTTTTCTGCCGATGCGAACGAGGTTGAGCGCTATCTTACCATCCAAGCCGATTTCAGTGGCAAGCCTGTGGTCGGCCCAATTTTGTGTCACTCCAACTTATCATCTAGCCAGCGCTGTCAACTTGCTGAGTTAGCGATAGCCAAAGGCGCTGAGGTTAACCAAGCGTTCGCTTTCACCACCGCTGGTGGCACTGAACTCTTCTGTACTCCGCTCTATGCTTTATGTTCTATGGAGCAGAATAGGTTGGATGAAGTTGCCCTGTTACTACGCCATGGTGCAGAGGATCCCCATGATCATCGAAGTGCCCTATTTCTAACCATCGAACGCGCTCAGCTTGACCAACTCAACGTACTGTTGCAAGGCGGAATTACCCCTAACTTTGCCCTACGCGGCAAACCTGTCAATGAAAACTGCCGTATGAATGATGAATTGTGGATAAGCCATTTCTATCCAAGTCATCTCAGGGTAAAACCCAACTTGGCACAAAAGTCAGCCATGTTCAACATGCTGTTAGAGGCTGGATTAAGCAGCCTACTGCAAACCGATTCCGGCTGGACAGCTCTGGATATTGCCTTACTTCATAAAGACGCTGAGTTTGTACAACAAATGCTAACTCACGGTTTTCAACCACCATTGAGTGCCCACACCTTGAACTGGGCGTTCGAATACTGCTGCGATCTGCCCACACTGGAGGCCTTAATCGCCTTAAGTGAGAGTCCGGTTGAAATTACTCCCGAAATGGTCTCTGGTTATTTCCATTATTTTGCCAACAAACCTGAGGAAACCGCTCAAGATCGCGCAGCGATTTTTGAACTGTTACTCAATCTAGGGTTAGATCTGCAACAACAATATGATGAAGGTTCACTACTCGAATTGGCCATTCACACCCGCAACGAGCCAATAATACGGCGACTGCTGCAACTCAAACAGCCATTCCCGTTTCCAGCAGATGCCGTCGCTTCAGCGATACACTTTCTGCGAGATCCACAACTTGTGGGCGATATCGTTGCTCTGTATCCCGATTACCAACTGGCCGATGTGCATCAAAGCTTTTCCGGCAATCACAAAGCCCCAGCAACCGCGATTACTCTAGCACTGCACAAAAAATGCTGGTCTTTAGCCCAATATCTACTGCAACGCTTCCCCACGATGCGCGCATGGACCGAGGTGCGTTGGCTTGCTGAAGATGTTCTCTGGGAGCTTAAAGAGGACGGCTTGGAGCTGTTCCGGGTACTCATAGAGCGCGAACAAGATCTCGATCGTCTCTGTTTTGATGGTGACGACAGCTGCCGGTGGAGTTTATTGTATCTGCTCTGTTTCCGCTATGCGAGATGCAAACAAAACAAACAACTCTATCTTAATGCGGTGGAGATTTTGCTCGAAGCTGGTGCAGCTGTCGATCAACCTTATGCCATCCATGTTGAACATACGCCCACCAATCCCGATATCACCCACCTTTTCTCTTGTATCCTCAGTGATGCGGACAATGACTTTGAATACTGCCGTCCCATGTTTGATCTACTTATCGATTATGGTGTCGACCCGACTCGCCCGGTGGGACAGTTCCAAGAATCTGGAATCATGAGTTCAGTACAACGATATCCTTCTTCGATCAATGAAGAAACCAGCCTAAAATTCGTTCGCTATCTGTGGCAAAGAACAGGATTCAATATCCATGAAGTCAATCAGCTTGGGAATAACCTGATCTTTGCTGCCGCCATGCCAGGGCGTGCTGAACTCTTACGTTGGTTTGCTGAGCATGGTGCTGACATCCATCATGTCGGCGGATTCGATCATTCCAATGCGATGCATAAATGTTTGTCCAACTATTCAGACGTCAACCCAATCGATCGTGCTAATACCGTATTAGCCCTATTGGAGCTGGGGGTGGATCTTGAGGTTCTAGATCCTGATCCAGATTCCAGAGCGACGCCGCTGATGACAGCTTGTACCTTTGGTATCCAGTCTTGCATTGACCTATTACTCAAGCGTGGAGCAGATATCAATGCCGTGTCACCTTTGGGTGACACCCCACTGCTAGCGGCTATCACCAGTCAATACTGCTACGATGCTCACTCTTCTATCGAAGCCAACAAAAAGGGATTAGTCACTCAACTGGTGAAGCGAGGAGCCAAAATCAATAGTCTGACCCCTGGACGCCACCACCCCTTGTTAGAGGCCTCCTTCGCCAATCGGCCTGGAATCTTTGAATGCTTGCTCGAACTTGGAGCCGATCCTTGGATGATCGATCCCAACCTCAAGTCAGAATCCTCATCGAATATCGGATTTGCCAAACCCCAGACCCCCGATGCTAATGGGATGAATCCGTTGGGCTTCCTGTTGATGCATGGTGAACAAGCCAGTCATTATGTACAGCTCATCGCTGGTTACTATGGTGATGCGGTGATCGCCTCTGGAATAGCCGACCTTGAAGCCATGCGACCACCGGTGTGCCCAGCAGATGCGGCAACAAAGCTGGCCGAATTCAACAAACCGAAGTCCCAAGCGCCACAAACGCAAAGCGCGATGCCCCAAGCCAGTGTCGGCTTTAAAGATCACGAAACGCGACTTCAATTCCGCCGTATTGTCCGTCAATCGGTGACCTTACTAGGAGTCAGCTTTCGCTTGGATCTGGAATTTTCCGAAACCCGAGCCCTCGGTGCGGCTATCGAGGCTCAGTGTCCTGATGCCAATATGGATAATGCCGTCAACTGGCAACGCTTTATCAGCGCCGTATTCAATCAAACGTCGCCAGAGCTAGCACAAGCATTACAAACCAATGACGAGGAGACGCAGTGTATCTTCGAGGTCGATCCCAATAAAATCGCAAGCCTGCCCCAAATTCAGGCTTTGGAGCAGTTATTCCGTGAGCTGTTTGCTAGCCCAAGAGCGGTGCTCAATGCTCTTGAACAAGTGCAACATGAGATTGAGTGGCAAACCGTTAGCGCGACTTCTTCAACTCTCAACCAGGCCACAGAAACACCAATAACCACTCCAGATGACGTCGTCCCCTTGGATCTGCGCGAGATGTACCAGATCATGGCCAACTTCGGTTTTGTTAACGTCATTTTCAAATTAGATTCAACCAGTATGCAACAGCTGGCCAACCGCATACAGAGTGTGTTACCTCTCAAAATGGATGCTGAAGACTGGAAAAAAATTATCCAAGCCCTCTGTTACAGCCAATTGGGTGATTTGACTAAATACATCTCCTTTGAAGCCATCGGCAACCACTTTCGAGTAGTACTTGAAGATGAACCTGGAGTCAAACATGAACTGGTAAAAAACTTCCGTCAGATGCTACAGCAACTGTTCCATACCGAGCAGAGCTTCGTAGAACAGGTGATGACAATACGCCAACATTTGCTGGCTGACGCCTGATATGCGAGTGATCACCCGTCTGCTTTATGCCTTAGTAATTTCGCTTTTCTGGCTAGTCGCTGCACGCTACTATGTACCGGCCAAATTAGCAGGGTTCAAAGCCGCTAGGATTTGTCGACGCCATTTTGCTGCCAACCTCAAAGTAACTAACTGCCACACCGCTTGCGTCGGTGGCGAGCTAGTACCCCGCAAGGGGTACTACACCTTGCGGCTTTACCACCAGACTTGGGGTGAACACCTCAATTTATACTGGTTAAAACGTCAAGAGATATCGGCTGACCGTTTCTCACAGGCATTGGCAAAGCTGCACGCTCAAATCCAAGCAGAACGGACAAGGCTTGCTGAGTTATCGACTCAGCTTGGTAGTCCATTATGGTTATTACGTAATCATCATGCGAACGAACTTCACCAGCAACAAATCTTACTGCTGATGCCACCAGAAACGCCCCAAGCTCTGACCCCTTGGCTGAAACGTTTGGCTCGCTTACTGCTGGATAACCCAGATTGCTGCGCTTACCTGATCTCAAAAGAGCAGCAAGTCAATTTGGCAAATCGGTTGGAGCCGGCCTTACTGACTGAGCGGTTAGGGGAAAATGTCCGTCTTAAATATGGCATTCCAGGACACAAAATAACGACAGGAGGCTTCTGTCCCTATCGCTTGATTGAGGCGCAGAGTTGCCTGAAACTCTATCGACCTCAGAATTTTGGCAAACTACAACCAGAAATTTCGGGCATAATCCCTCAAACGCTCTCTTTGGATCACGCGCTTTTGCGTCAGGCATTTCCCTCGCTGTTTATCTGGCCACTTTCCCCGCCATCAGAATGATTCAGGTTTCTATCTCATGGCTGGCCAGCCTCACTCGGCAAACAAAAAGGTCATGCAAAATAGTCGAGTGTCCATCGAGCCGGATCAAGCTCAGACATTCAATAGACACAAGTTAATAGACCGACTAACTTTCAAATGAAAGTTTGTCGCCGAACGTATCTTTCCAGTCTTTATCGAACTGCTCAACCGCTGGTTTTACTGCTGGATGAGCGAACATTTGCTCTGCCACATCGGTCGGTAGCGTAATCGCTTCAATACCCAGTTTCATCACTGCCATCGCTTGCTGAGTATTCTTAAAGCTAGCAGCCAAAATCTTCGCCGGTAGTTGGTTTTGATCCAACAGCAATTGAAGGTCTGCAACCACTTCAACACCATTACCGTTCATCGCATCAATACGGTTGACATAAGGGGCTAAGTAGTCAGCACCACACAGTGCCGCAAGGAAACCTTGTTGAGCCGAGTAAATCGCCGTCGCAAGAACCTGAATTCCTTCTTTTTTCATCAACTTAATTGCAGCTAATCCCGTTTCTGTTGCAGGCACTTTTACCACCATATCATAAGGCAATTCATGGAGTTGGCGCGCTTCTGCAACCATACCTTCAACCGTAGAACTGACCACCTGAGCATGAAAGCGAGCATGACTGCCAAGGGCTTCTTGCATGCCGGCGAGGGTGTCATTGAGCCCCTGTTTTGACTTTGCCAAAATGCTTGGGTTAGTTGTCACACCTTTTAGCGGTAAGCACTGGTTAAAACGTTTCACTTCTGCCACATCAGCCGTATCTAAATAAAGTTCAATCATGGTTCCCACCTTAAAACAATCTCTTCGTTTTGATGATGGGATCACTATAGATCCGACAATCGAACAAGATGTTGATTTGGATCAATTGAAATTTCATTTGAAACAATCTAATTTCACAATATGAAAGATTGATGCAGTGGATACACACGTAAATAAAGCGATTAACCAACGAAAAGTGGCCCATAAGTGTCAACCGCGAAGCGTAATCCAAGAGGTAAGCAGAAATGTATTTTAATATTCAGAGATTCTCTACCCATGATGGTGACGGCATTCGTTCCATTCTTTTTCTTAAAGGGTGCAGTTTGTCTTGCCCTTGGTGCCAAAATCCAGAAAGCCGCAGCGAAAAACGCTCGTTATTTTTTGATCCACGAAGCTGTATGGCAGATTGCCAACTGTGTGTCTCCGCTTATCAAGCGACAGTAAACGATGACGAGCTGAATGATGGCATTCGACGTCTTAATAACCAGATCACCATCAATCGTCAAGCAATCACAGACGATCAACTGATTGCGCTGCAAAATGTTTGTCCGACTCAAGCACTCAGTGTATGTGGAGAAGAAACACAATCAGACGAACTGTTTAAGCTATTAATGAAAGACAAGCCTTTCTATGACCAAAGCCAAGGCGGTGTGACATTCTCGGGAGGTGAGCCATTAATGCAAGCCGATTTAGTCGCCGAACTCGCACAACGTTTACAGAGCAATCAAGTCGCTACCGCGATTGAATCGTGCATGCATGTACCATGGAAGAATGTGGCAAAAGTGGCCCCACACATCGATTGCTGGCTCGCAGATCTAAAGCATACCGATGAAGAAAAATTTCTTAGCTGGGCCAAAGGTTCACTAAAACGCATCAAAGACAATTTCCGAAAACTGGCTCCCATCGCCAAGCGGATTGTGATTCGCGTGCCCGTTGTGCCGGGTTTTAACGACACCCTCGAAGAGTTACACAACATCATCGATTTTGCCGCTTCACTAACAAGCTGCCAAGAACTTCATTTGCTGCCGTACCACACACTCGGCATCAATAAATACCGTTTGCTCGATATGCCGTACCTGTGTTCTGACAAACCATTAAACAAGCCAGAACTGCTAGAAAGCGCCATGCAATACGCAAGCGATCATACTCAACTCAACGTGATTGTAAGAGGTTAACCATGAATCTGAATACCCTTCCTGAGCGTATCAAAGCGCACAAATCGGCCCTGATCAATATCGTCACACCACCTATCTGTACCGAGCGTGCTGAGGCCTACACTCGTGCTTATCAGGCCAATGAGGATAAACCTGTGATTGTCCAGCGTGCATTAGCACTCCAAGAGCACTTACGGACTCGTACCATTTGGATTAAACATGATGAACTGATTGTCGGTAACCAAGCAAGCAAAGTCCGTGCAGCACCTATCTTCCCTGAATACACCGTACGTTGGATTGAAGCAGAAATCGATGAACTGGCCGATCGCCCAGGCGCGGGTTTTGCTGTCACCGAACAAGACAAACAACGCATCCATACGATGACACCGTACTGGCGCGGTAAAACGGTTCAAGACCGTTGCTATGGGTTATTTACCGATGAGCAGCAAAAGATCTTAGCCAGCAGCATCATCAAAGCCGAAGGGAATATGACATCTGGTGACGCTCACCTAGCCGTTGATAATGAGAAAATCCTTAAACTCGGGATGAATGGGCTATTAGACGAGGTTCGTCAGCATCGCGCCAATAATGATGTCTCGACCTTTGAAGGGTTAAAAAAAGAGCAGTTCTATAAATCTGTCGAAATCGTGTTGCTGGCGATTCAAGAGCACATGGTAAGTTACGCTGATCTTGCGCAAAAAATGGCAATAAGCGAAACACGACCAGAGAGAGCAAAGGAACTAGAGACAATCGCACACATCTGTCGTCATGTTGCCTACCATGCCCCAACCAACTTTTGGCAAGCCCTGCAATTGAGCTATTTTGTGCAGTTGATGTTGCAAATTGAGTCGAACGGCCACTCGGTGTCATTTGGTCGGATAGATCAATACCTCAACGACTACTACGTACGTGATCTTGAACATGGCCTAATGAGCAAAGCTTTCGCCCTTGAACTATTGCAAAGCTGCTGGTTAAAGCTGCTTGAAGTGAACAAAATTCGCTCCGGCGCGCACTCCAAAGCCTCAGCAGGATCGCCGCTTTATCAAAACGTCTGTATCGGCGGTCAGAAGTTAAATGAAAATGGTGAGCCAGAAGATGCTGTCAATCCTCTGTCTTGGGCGATTTTGGAATCTTGTGGTCAGCTTCGTTCGACGCAACCTAACTTGAGTGTGCGTTATCATGAAGGTTTGAACCAAGCGTTCTTGATGGGCTGCATTGACGTGATTAAATGTGGCTTTGGTATGCCTGCCTTTAACAACGATGAAATTGTGATTCCTGAATTCATCAAGCTGGGCGTAGAGAAACAAGACGCTTATAACTACGCATCTATCGGCTGTATCGAAACGGCGGTTCCGGGCAAATGGGGTTACCGTTGTACCGGTATGAGCTTTATTAACTTTGTGCGTATCCTGCTGGCCGCGCTGAACGAAGGTATAGATGCGACAACCGGTCACGCTTTCTTACCACACGATAAGTCTTTGGCAAAAGGCAATTTCGAGAACTTTGAACAAGTGACCGCCTCTTGGGCTGAACAAATCCGTTACTACACGCGTAAATCGATTGAGATCGATACCGTAGTCGATAGTGTGCTTGAACAACAAGCGCAAGACATCTTCTGTTCAACGCTGGTAGACGATTGTTTAGCTCGTGGTAAAACCGTGAAAGAAGGCGGCGCAAAATACGATTGGGTATCTGGTTTACAAGTGGGAATCGCAAACTTGGGAAACAGCCTAGCGGCAATCAAACACCTTGTTTTCGATGAGGCGCAAATCACCCAGCCAGAGCTGGCCAAAGCCTTAGAAGAAAATTTCGAAGGTATTGAGAACGAACAGCTTCGCCAACGTTTAATCAATTTCGCGCCCAAATACGGCAATGATGATGACACGGTAGACCAACTACTCACCCATGCCTACCAAGTTTACATTGATGAGCTAGAACAGTTCGTCAACACACGTCATGGTCGCGGCCCAATTGGTGGCGGCTACTACGCCGGTACATCAAGTATTTCCGCGAACGTGCCATTTGGTGCATCAACCATGGCAACGCCAGACGGTCGCAAAGCGAAAACGCCACTGGCAGAGGGGGCAAGCCCAGCATCTGGCTCAGATCGCTTAGGGCCAACGGCTGTCTACAACTCGGTGGGTAAGATCCCAGCAAACAAGATTCTTGGTGGTGTACTGCTTAACCAGAAGTTAAGCCCATCAGCGGTCGCGTCTGAAGGGGATAAACACAAGCTTTCAATGTTGATCCGTACCTTCTTCAACCATCACAAAGGATGGCATGTACAGTACAATATCGTCTCACGCGATACCTTATTGGCTGCCAAGAAGAATCCAGAACAATATCGTGACTTAGTCGTACGTGTCGCAGGCTACTCAGCCTTCTTCACTGCGCTCTCGCCAGATGCGCAAGACGACATCATCGCCCGTACAGAGCATGAGTTATAATTGAAACTTCAATTGTGTTTCAAATGAAACAAAGAGGCACTATAATGGTGCCTCTTCTCTATTCGAGCAAACGTCATGAATTCTAGACAGAGTGAAATTTTACATTTAGTCAATAAAGCGAATCGCATTCAAGTATCAGAGCTGATTGAAATCATCGGGGTGTCCGGCGTCACCATTCGCCAAGATCTTAATTTCTTAGAACAAAGTGGATACTTGAAGCGTGTTCATGGCGCGGCAATATCACTGCAAAACGATAATATTGATTCCCGTTTAGAAGTTTCCTTTGACATCAAACAAACGTTAGCCGAAAAAGCCTCTGAACTTGTATCCCCGCATGAGACCGTATTAATTGAAGGCGGTAGTGCCAATGCTTTGCTTGCGCGTGTTCTTGCGGACCGAGGCGATGTAACCATTATTACCCCCTCTGCCTATATTGCACACCTTTTGCGCAACACCTCCGCCAATATCATTTTATTAGGGGGGGTCTATCAGCATCAAGCAGAAAGTCTCGTCGGCCCACTCACCAAAATATGTATCGAACATATTCATTTCAGTACGGCTTTTTTAGGTATTGATGGATTCCATCAAGATACCGGTTTTACTAGTTGTGATATGATGCGAGCTGATATCGCTTCAGCCATTTTAGCGAAAAAAAGGCGAAATATTATTTTAACGGATTCCAGTAAATTCGGAAAAATCTTCCCATCAACCATCGGTGCAACACCCAGCATCTCGATTTTGTTGACCGATGGTAAAGCACCGGCTAGTGATATTGAATATCTAAAAAATCAAAACGTCGAGGTCTACACCCTATAGCGCCACATGTTACTCCTAACGATAACTGCCTGTGCGGTAAGCGGTGGGCTTTTCTGCCCAATCCACACAGTCGCGGCCATTGGTGATTCTGTGGGGATCGATTTTGTTCATTGTTCCTTTTGATCAATGTTCTCTTTGATCAATGTTCCTTTTGATCAATTGTTCCCTTTGATCACTAGCCCTGCGCAAGGAATAAAAATAAATTAGCTCAATAAGGATTGTTTTGTGTTTTCTTCTTTTTCTAAAAAACTATTCAGCCACACCACAACTAACGATTTCGAGAAACGACTGACCACAGCCTGCAAAGGTTATGATGAGTTTGAACCGGGTCTCTCGCACAAAGTGGTACGCTATCTAATCACTGGTGAAGAGGCGAATTGTTTAACACGGTTATCTCAACAACCAGAAAAAAACAGCAAGCTATTTCCCGGCTTTTATTCTCCCAATGATCACTATGATTATGATGAGCAAGTGTTAAATGCGATGCATCAAGTCTTACGCTCTGAACAAGGGCAGCAGCTTGATTTTCTCTGTCGCTTAGGCGTTGTTGTCACTCAAATGGGCAAGACACATGATCTCAGTTTTAACCATCAACTGACAGAAAGAGAATTCGATGGTTATTTTGCCCATCTAGTCTCCTTTTTCTGCGACATCAATAACTGGGGACTACCAAGTGACCGCTTACCCAATCGACAGACCTTACAAGCTTTGTTAGCACGGTATCAACAGCCTATTTGGTACGCTGACGCTTTTATCTTGGAACAGACCCCCGGTCTGATAGTGGAAGGTTACGCGGAATACTTACGTCATCATACTAACTGGCTCGATGTCAGTTTGACTCCTGATTTTGCCGAACAACTGCAACAACTGTATGCCGAAGGCCGCTATATATTCTGCCAGCAATTATGTCAGCACACCTCATTGCCAAGCACCCATATTCCATTAATGATGCAGTTGGTGCAAGACAATAGCCAAAAAGTCCGCAAAGCTGCGGCGGCCGCGTTGACACTGTGTAACCCTCTTGATTGTCTATATTATCTAAAACAACACTTCGAAGATGCCGATAGCAAGACACGTGGCTATTGGATCTCTGCTGTACCGGATGTTACCTCTGCTCAACCGTTAATGAAGCAATGGTTAACGAAAGAAACAAACACCATCGTACGTCAACAACTGACCAAAGCACTCACCAGACACCAACACAAGCAAGAAGCTAAAAACTTTGTTTGGCAATTACCGAGTTATCCAATACTCACCATAAGCCATGAATTTCCTGAACGCTGGTTATCTGTATGCATGCAAACCTTGTCAAACGCTATTGCTGAAACAGAAGACAGTATTGCTGAAGCCAAGAGCTACATCAAACAAGATAAAGAAGTAGAATATTGGCAAAACCATTGTCTTGAAAAACAACAAGATTTAAAGGAATTACAATCGATTACTCGCTCACAGATCGCGACAGGCTTGCAAAAGCTACAGCAAAATTTACCACAATCGAACAACGATATTATATTCAAACGACTGGATGATAGATTGGCATGTCGTATTATCAATACATCGGATTTACCACAACAGCCAGATGCACAGTTAGCGCACTATTTTTTACTAGCCACCGGTCAGTTTTCTGGGCTGTATACACTGTTTCATAGTCGACATCCCTGTCAGCTCATCCAGCGTGATATCAGTGATATTCGCCAATTGCTACCGTTACTACAACCCTTCGCTATTACGCCTGCGGATATTGGTAATGAAATTCTCAATATTCGATACGAGCCTATTGGTTTTCTACCTCTCGCATTTGAGCAACTCCCCGTATGGCCATTATTTGCGCAATACCCGCAAATGATGATGCTTGCGTTAGAAGGTCAGTTGGCGAAATCAACCTTTGATAGCACGACACAACAATGGCATTTCTCAGCTCTAGTGCGTGATAATTACAGTGCCAACAATATCATGGCACAAGCCTTAACACTGCTTATCGATTTTCCTCAACTGCCACCAGACTGGCTGGATCGAGTATATGAATTGGCATTGGATCATCGTAAACAACTGCAGCAACAGGCGCAAAAAGTGGCTGAGCAACATCCACTCATCAAGGATAAAATACTCGCTGGGCTGACCTCTTCCAGCAAAGAGATACGTAGTATCACCGCGCAATGGCTGAGCAAACTAAAGCTTGCAGCGGCAACAACGGCCTTGCAACAAGCGATCAATAAAGAAAATGACAATACCACGCGTAATCAATTATTGGATGCACTGCAGCAATGTGGTGGTGATATCAGCGAGTTTGTTTCACCCGCAGCACTAGCGGCGGAAGCTGCCGAAGGGTTAAGTAAAGCGGCACCCAAACAGATGGATTGGTTACTGCCACAACATTTGCCTGAGTGCCGACTTGTCGATGGCACCCCCGTTGAACGAGACATCATTTATTGGTGGTGTGTCATGGCAGTAAAAATAAAACAACCCGAAGGCAACAATCTACTACGCCTGTATCTCTCTCAATTGGATAGTGATAGCCAAGCCAAACTCGCCCACTTCATTTTATCAGCGTTTATCGCCCAAGATACTCGTCGCCCAAGCGATCAAGAAGCACACGAATACGCGGAAGTGAACCAGCATTATGAGTTGTCCAACTATCAACAATGGGCACAGTATGATTGGGGATCCGACTATCAAAAGTGTACGCTAGAAGATGCTTATCACGCGTGCTTTACAGAACACAAAAATCAGTTGATCGGTAGCGCTATTAAAGAAAAAGGCTTATTAGCACTGATTGCTGGCGGTACAGGGTCGACGTTAGTGGCACAGATCCAACCCTATATGAAACAACACTATCTGCGACATCATCAAATTGAAGCCATGCTAAGTGCGATTGTCCATATTAACCAGCCTGCGGTGATCCAATTTATATTATCCATTGCACGTCGTTATCGAACTAAATCCGTGCAAGAGCTAGCGGTTAAACTCGTAGAACAGATAGCCGCGCGTAACGGCTGGAGTCAGGAAGAACTAGCCGATCGCACGATTCAAACTGCTGGCTTTGAGCATACTCAAGCGCCAACCCCATTTAGCTATGGTAAACGCACCTTGTCACTAAAGCTGAGCCATGATCTGAAATTCCAGTTACTCAATGAAGAAGGCAAAGCGCTCAAAGCGCTACCACAGCCTCGTAAAGATGATGACGACGCTGCGATTAATGAAATTAAAAAATGGATCAGCAACTGTAAAAAAGAGCTTAAGCAAATCATCGAACAACAAACGGCGCGCCTTGATGAAGCCATGATCACCGGACGCCTTTGGACAGTTAGTGATTGGCAAAAGTATCTGCATCAACACCCTGTGATGTTTCACCTACTACAACGCACACTGTGGCAAGTTGAACTGGCCGATGGTTGGCATAGTTTCCGGCCAGCCGAAGACGGCACATTGATTGGGCTCGATCATCAGCCGTTGCAACTACCCGCTACAGCTAACCTGCGCTTACTCAGCAGCAATCAGTTAGATAAAGCCGAAGCCAAAGCTTGGCAAGCGCATCTGAAAAACGACAATATTAAGCTGTTGCTTGAGCAACTCAAACAGGTTGAAGTAACACCAACACCAGAGCAGATCGCACTAGCTCATCACCATGGCTTGCTGACCGATACTTTTACTCTACGCGGTTTACTCAGCAAAAAAGGTTATAAACGTGGTGAAGTAGAAGATGGTGGCTTTTTTGATCACTACTTCAAGCTGTTTGGTCGTTTGGGATTAAAGGTAGAATTTAGCTTCAGTGGTAACTGTGTACCAGAAGAACGCGAAGTAGCAGCCATTTATGATATTAAGGTTTTCAAACAACGCGTTGGCTCAGGTCACCATTATCAAGAGTTACTGCTCAGCCAAGTGCCAGCTAATTTGCTCAACGCCATCGCACGGGACTATGAAGATATCGCCAATAAATGTCATGCCGATCCCGAGTGGCAAAGCAAGTTACCGTGGTAACGACTTGCTTTAACTATCATTGGATCTACCTCTTCAAGCACATTGGTGAATAACGTTCGTCAATCGCATTTAAGGCGGGTAAGTGGCTTTTTGAACTAGGCATCATAGATGCGTGCCGTCAATTTTGCCAATGGGCGACACTTCAGACACAGGTTCAGCTTGAACCCAAGGAGACACAGAATAATTGCAGATAGTTTTCGCATGAGGAGTCCTCGTTAATATAAATCGAGGCTCCAGTCTATGCAGTTGTCCTATGTGGACTCACGTACTCTCAAAGTTTCACGAACACCACTTTGTGTGTCTGTTGACTACACGTAAAAACCATTTAAACTGTATATTAAATAGATATACAGAGGATGGTGTCATGGCTACCAAAACAGCGCCAATCAACATGCGAGTATTACCATCGGTAAGAGACATTATCGATGCCGCAGCAAATTTAAAAAAAGTCGATAGAACCGTGTTCATCCAGCAAGCAGCACTCAATGAAGCACACAGCATACTGGCCGAACAGCGAGATTTTGTTGTTGAAGCAAAGGCTTTTGAAGCGTTTGATAACGAGCTTCGTGCTGAACCACAGACCCTTGAGGGTATGAAAGATCTGTTTAAAAGGAAAGCGCCTTGGGAATAAGTGCACCAACCCTACTCACTGATGAGCACCAGATTAACACCTTTCGATGTGGCATCGAAGAACTCGATATTTGGTTAAGAAAACAGGCGTTAAAGAGTCAAAAGCGCGGAACCGCGAGAGTGTATGTGGTCAATGACACTGACGCACATCAAGTGGCTGGGTACTATGCCATTGCCATGGGTTCAGTTTCCAGAGAGCAAGCATTCAGTTCATTAAGACGAAATAGCCCAGATCCCATTCCCATGGTGATTCTAGCCAGGCTTGGGGTGGATAACGCCTATCAAGGTCAAGGCATCGCGGCGGGTCTTTTAAAAGATTGTATCATTCGCTCAGTACAAGCAATGAACGCTGTCGGTGGCGCAGGAATCTTAGTCCATGCTATTGATAGCACAGCGCAAACGTTCTACAGGAAATTTGGCTTCAAGGAGTCGACGTTTGACCCTTTCGTACTCATGGCACGGATCTGCGATATCGAAAAATCATTGTTCGCTGAGTGAGATGACGGCTCCCCTCTCACACCAGAAGCCGTCAATATTATCAGGTGCCTAGTAAAATGGGGCTGATCGGTTACGCGAAGCCAAACTGATCGACTCTCTCGATTAAGTTGGCTTGGTTCTTAGTATCCAATGCCAACGCCTCGTCCACATAACAGACCGCTTTGATTTTAAACTCATAATGTCCACTTAATGGCAACAGGTAAATAGTGAATACATAAGCATGTCGAATAACTAGACAAAGATCTTAAAATGCATGCGTGCCAATACGTTGGGATCGGCTGTTTCGATACCGGATAATTGAGATTGTTATTTTTGCCACCAATCACTTAATGCTAAATGTTGGCATTGATCGTTACAAAACTTAAACAGAGCTAATCTTGCATGAGCCTTACCAGATCTCAACAACACAAATCTCCTCCAAATAGATAGAGCTGCATCTCATTGAGCCGATACCTTCTGTCAACCTTTCTCTAAAACACGTTTTTTCATCAGAATAACCCACACAACTTTGATCCAGAGCACATCAATTGTTCCGCAATACGGAATAAAAGGATCTTTTTATTCCTTTTTTTAACCAGCTAGCAAATATTAACAAAAGACTTACTAAGAAAACATTTTCTCAACTTAACGCACAGTTTAATTTTGGAATATTAGTGATAATAAATTCCGTATTATGGAACTTAATTAAACGGAGAGCGCAAATGCCATTAGTATCTATAGAAAAATTACAACAAGAATATGAACGCATCCTCTTAGCTCGCGGCATGAAACCTGATATGGCAACTAAATTAGCGGCAGGTTTTGTTGAGATGGCGAACGAAGGAACTTATTCACATGGTATTAACCGTTTTCCGGTGTTCATCGAGCAAGTAGATAAAGGACAAATCAAGCTTAATGCTGAACCAGAATGCGTTAATAGTATGGGAGCGTTAGAGCAATGGGACTGTCATTTTGGCCCAGGGGTGCTGAACGGATTAATTTGTGCAGAACGCGCAATGGAACTGGCTCGTCACTACGGTATTGGCATGGTTGGCATGCGTAACTCTAACCACTGGATGCGTGGCGGAGCTTACGTTCTAAAAATGGCACGCGAAGGGTTTGCTGGTATCGCATCAACTAACTCTATTGCGGTGATGCCAGCTTGGGGAGGAAAAGACCATCGTGTCGGTTCCAATCCACTGATTATGGCGATTGCTGGCGATCCTCCTGTTGTTGTCGACTGCTCCATGACTCAATTTTCCTATGGACAATTACAAAACTTCGTATTGGCAGATAAAGAGCTGCCTGTCGTTGGCGGTTTTGACAATAACGGTGAACTCACCAAAGACCCACATGTACTTTGGGAAAATAAACGCCTCCTTCCTATGGGCTTTTGGAAAGGCTCTTCAATGGCGATTGTCCTGGACATGATGCTAACGGCAATCACTGGTGGTAACTCGGTGCCAGCACTGACGGAAGATATGGGCGGTGAATTTGGTGTATCTCAATTCCTAATCGCTATCGACCTAAGTAAAACAATGGACGAAAGCCGTTACAACGCAGAAATGAAACGGATTCGTGACTACGTACTGGCTTCTGAACCTGCAGAAACAGGCTCCGTCATGATTGCAGGATCTGAAATTCAACACTTTATCGATAAACACAAAGCGGCCGGTGGCATCGAAATTAACGATGGCATATGGGATCAAATTACCTCTCTGTAATTCTCCTAAGGTAGGGAAAGCTTTATGCAAAGTTTATTTAAGAATATTTGGAAAAGCATCGACGTCATCATGGCGGTCATACTCACGTGTATGATCGTCCTCGTGTTTACCAACGTGGTATTACGTTACGGCTTTTCATCAGGTCTTCGTCCCTCTGTTGAACTATCTCGCCTTGGTCTTGTATGGGTTGTCATGCTTGGCGCTGCTGTTGTGCTGCGCCGAGGTGAACATCTAGCTGTGTCGGAATTTTCAGAACGGTTATTTCCAAAGGCTGTCCCCATGTTAAGGCGACTTTGTTGGGTCGTCGTGCTCATGTCAGTAGGCATGCTTTACATTGGTTCATATCGCCAAATGATGGCTAACTGGTCAGATATTTCTCAACTTACAGGGCTTCCTTCCGCGTTATTTTACTTAGCTGGCGTGGTGTCAAGTGTGCTTATGGGAGTCATCGCTTTGGTGCGAATCTTCAAGCCAGACTGGCAACTAGATAGCTTAGAAGAGGAAAAACAATCATGACTCTCGCCATTTTCTTATCGGTATTGCTTGTCTCAATCTTGCTTGGTCTTCCGGTTGCTTTTGCACTGCTATTGTCTTCAATAGCACTGATGCTACACATCGACTTCTTTAGCCCAGATATTCTGGCGCAATCGTTAATTAATGGTGTAGATAGCTTCACGTTGCTTGCGATTCCATTCTTCCTCATTGCCGGTGAAGTGATGGCATCAGGTGGTTTATCACAGCGTATCGTGCGCTTAGCAACAACTTATGTCGGGCATCGTCAAGGAGGTTTAGGTTACGTAGCCATTATGACGTCGGTTCTGCTTGCAGGGCTATCAGGTTCAGCAGTCGCAGATGCAGCCGCCCTAGTCAGTATTCTTTATCCAATGATGAAAGCCGCGAAATATCCTGAAGCACCGTCAATGGGCCTGCTTGCTTCTGGCGGGATTATCGCCCCAGTGATTCCTCCTTCAATTCCTCTGATATTAGTCGGCGTGGCAGGAGGTATCTCAATCAAAAATTTATTCCTAGGAGGTATTGTTCCCGGTCTATTAATGGGGCTGACTTTAATGTTTATTTGGCGCATGACTGTTCGTAAAGAGAATCTAGCCACGTCAGAGAAAGCAACCACCGCAGACAAACGTGCAGCGCTGAAAGACGGCGTTTGGGCACTGTTATTACCCGTTATCATCATTGTAGGCATTCGTTTCGGCATTTTTACGCCAACTGAAGCGGCAGTTGTCGCAGCAACTTACGCCATTTTTATCTCAACCTTTGTTTACAAAGAACTAACTCTTAAAAAGTTCTACCACATCGTTATCAACGCAGGCCGTTCAACCGCTATGGTAATGTTCTTAGTCGGCTGTGCCATGGTCGCAGCATGGCTAATTACGGTGGCACAACTTCCTCAGCAGCTCGCTGAACTGTTGGGCCCACTGGTAGATAGCCCTCGTCTTCTAATGGCCGTCATTATGCTACTTGTATTGTGCATTGGCATGGTGATGGATTTAAGCCCAACGATTCTAATTCTTGTACCTCTATTAATGCCAGTCATCAAAATGGCAGGCATCGACCCAACTTATTTTGGCCTGTTATTCGTTATTAACTGTTCGATAGGTTTGATTACGCCTCCAGTAGGCACCGTACTAAACGTCGTGTGTGGTGTCGCTAGAGTTCCAATGTCTACTGCTGTGAAAGGTGTATTGCCATTCATTGGTGGATACATGGTTCTACTTGCATTGTTTGTCATATTTCCAAGCATTATTACTGTGCCAATGTCATTTGTCATTGGTCAACCTTAGACGGAGAAAATCATAATGAAAACTCTACTAAACATCACGTTACTAGCTTCAACCATCGCAATGAGTGCTAACGTACTTGCTGTAACAACCTTGAAACTAGCACATGCGGCACCGGAATCTGATTTACAACAAGATTTATCGTTGTTCTTCAAGAAAGAAGTGGAAATTCGTTCTAATGGCGATATTAAAGTCAATATCTATCCACAAGGCCAGCTAGGCAGCGATAAGCAGATGATCGACGGCTCTCGTGCGGGCATTGTCGATCTAGCCATGGTTGGTTTAAATAACTATAACGGTTTAATGCCTGAATCAGCAGCCTTTACCCTACCATTCATATTCCCCAATCGTGAAACTGCATACAAAGTTCTAGATGGAGAGCCTGGCCAAGAAGTGCTCGCGAATTTCGAGAAATTTGGCCTTAAAGGCCTTGGATATCCCGAGAACGGCTACCGTAATATGACTAATAATAAAAAACCCATTCGCACACCAGCAGACGTAAAAGGGCTGCAGATGCGCGTCAATAACTCTAAAGCGCTTAATGATATGTTCAACGAACTAGGTGCTAACCCACAACAGCTTCCAGTATCAGAGCTTTATACCGCGCTTGAAACTGGTGTGGTTGACTCTCAAGATCATCCGATTTCTGTAACACTTTCATTTAAATTCAATGAAGTACAAAAGTACCTAAGCCTTACACAACATGCTTATTCTCCTTTAGTTCTTACCATGAACTTACGCAAGTTCAATGGGTTAAGTCCGGAACAGCAAAAGATTATCGAAGAAGTTTCAGCAGAAGCGATAGCGATGCAGCGCAAACTTAGCATTGAAAAAGAAGACGAGATGATCGCATTACTTGAAGCTCAAGGTATGCAAGTAAACCGTGATGTCGACGGCGCAGCATTCCAAGAAACAATCCAACCGGTTTGGAATGCATACATCGAAAAACATGGCGACACCATGATCAATAAGATCAAGGCTGCGGCTAAGTAACTTTTGTCACGATTGCCTAAACCGCTCATTTGGGCAATCTCGTTTTTCATTTTCTTCCTATAACAAAAAATAATGGCAGTTTACTTATGTACAAACAATTAAAGCAACGCGTTCTCACAGCAAACTTACAGTTACCCAAATATGGTCTGGTTACCTTTACATGGGGCAACGTATCGGAAATTGATCGTGAACTTGGCGTGATTGCTATCAAACCGTCAGGCGTAGAATACGATGTGATGACGGTCGATGATATTGTTGTTATCGATCTGGACGGAAAGCGTCTCGAAGGCGCGCTAAATCCGTCAAGCGATACCGCTACCCATATTGAGCTTTATAAAGCTTTTCCAACCATCGGCGGTATTGTTCATACCCATTCACGCAATGCCACGATATGGGCGCAAGCTGGGCGAGATATCCCTGCCTTAGGTACAACTCATGCTGACTACTTCTATGGGGATGTTCCTTGCACACGTTTACTGAGTAAAGAAGAGATTGAGACCGATTATGAAAAGAACACAGGGTTAGTCATTATTGAAGAATTTAATAGACGAGCGATTGACCCGCAAGCGATGCCAGGAGTCATTATCGCTGGTCACGCACCATTTACTTGGGGCAAAAACGGATCAGATGCGGTGCACAATGCGGTCGTGATGGAAGAAATTGCAGCGATGGCAACGGCAACACGTGCTATCAGTCCAGAAGCCATTATACAACCAGAATTGCTCGACAAACACTATCACCGCAAGCATGGTAAAAACGCATACTACGGGCAAAAGTAAGGGGGTTCTATGAAATCTAATGATGATAAACAGAGCTTGGCTGAGTGATTAAGTCAGATATTTCTCAATCCCACCCACTAAAACAGAGGACGCCATGTTAGTTGGAAATACTCAACCTACTTCAATAACCCAGTCTTATCCTGTCGTTATTCAGAATGTGCTGGACTATTTAAATAGTCTTGATCAAGCTTCTCTCGCATTGGGCCGCCACGAATTCCCTCACTTGGATTCTAATAAAGCATGGTTTGTAGTGCTGGAATACGATAAACAGCCTGTGGAAAATTTCAAACCTGAAGTTCATAAATACTATGCTGATTTACAAATCGTACTTGAAGGCAATGAAACCATGGCATGGTCTATCGATACCGGTGAGCACGAAGCTTCAGAACCCTATCTAGAACAGCGAGATCTGCAATTCTATAAAAATGAAGGTATCACACTCAACTTCATTCACGCGACTCCGAACCAGTTTTATTTGTTCACGCCCAATATCGTGCATATCACCAATATTCAAAATGATGACACCCAACCCGTCCGAAAACTGGTGGTTAAAATTCATAACGAATTACTGGAAGCTAAATAATGAACTACTACATCGGGATTGATTCTGGCGGCACCTTTATGAAAGCGGCACTATTCGACGCTAAAGGGACGCAACGAGGACTAGCTCGCGTTTCAGCGACTGTTATCAACAATCAGCAGGGCTGGGTTGAACGTGATTTGGATGCCCTTTGGAACAATGCGGTTGATGTTATTAGGCAATTATTAATAACCACGAAAGTTGATCCAAACTGCATCAAGGGGTTGAGTATTTCCGCTCAAGGAAAAGGGGTTTACCTACTCGATAAACAAGGGGAAAACCTAGGCTATGGCATTATGTCTTCCGATGCACGCTCTTTGCCTATTGTTAAACAATGGCTGAAACAAGGTATTGCCGAGTCGACCTATCCAAGCACGTTACAAACGCTTTGGACAGGACACCCGGTTTCTATTCTTCGCTGGATTAAAGACAATGACGCTCGGCGATACAACGATATCGGTGCGGTACTGATGGCTCATGACTATTTAAGATATCGCCTAACCGGAGAAGTCGCAGCCGAACTTACTAACATTTCTGAAAGTAACTTATTCAATTCCATCACTGGTCAATACGATCAAGCATTATTGGCAACCTTCGGTATTGAAGAGATCTGGGAGGCGCTACCTCCGATCATTAAACCGCAACAACAAGCTGGGAAAATTACCGCGGAAGTCGCTTTGGAAACGGGCCTTGCGGTAGGTACTCCCGTGTTTGGCGGCCTATTTGATGTCGTCTCTACCGCTATCTGCTCAGGAATCAATTCGTCGGAAGAAGCGCTCAATTACGTAATGGGTACCTGGTCGGTAACCTCAGGCATTGCAAAACAAGTGACCAAAGATAACTATCCTTTTGTCTACGGTCACTACGCCATTGACGATGAGTACATTATCCATGAAGCCAGTCCGACCTCAGCAGGAAATTACGAATGGTTTGCAGATTATTTGGGTGAAAACGGACAGCTCGATCACATCCAAAATCAAGCCTTAGTGGCCGCATTAGAACCAGCAGCAAGCACTGTCTATTTTGTCCCTTTCCTTTATGGCTCTAATCAAGGGTTAGGTCTGAAATCGGGCTTCTATGGTCTTCAATCACACCACTCTAAAGCTCACCTAATTCAAGCTATCTGGGAGGGGATCCTGTTCTGTCACAATCTTCACCTTGAACGAATGCGTCAACGTTTTCCGAAAGCAAAAGTGCTTAAAGTAACCGGCGGCCCAGCAATGAGCCCGGTATGGATGCAAATGTTAGCTGATCTAACTGGGATGACGGTCGAGATCTCAGATGTTGATGAAACAGGCGCATTAGGTGCGGCGATGATAGCCATGGTCGGCTCTGGCGAGTTTGATTCACTTCGTGACTGCATTCATAGCATGACAAGATCAGTATCACGCATCGAGCCTAACCCTAATCACTACAGAATTTATCAAAAAAAATACCACAACTATCAAAAACTCGTTCAGTTATTTAAACAATTTGAGGATGAAATGGATGTCTAAACCACTATTACAAATGGCTCTGGATGCAACCGATCTGGATACCGCTCTCGCCGCTATCGAGCACGTTGCTGATAAACTTGATGTCATCGAAATCGGCACTATTTTAGCTTTCGCACATGGCGTGGACTGTATAAAAATCCTCCGCAAAAAATACCCAAATCATACCCTCGTCTGTGACATGAAAATCACGGATGCTAGTGCTATTTTGGCCCGCTTAGCAATGGAAGCTGGTGCCAACTGGGTTACCGTCAGCGCTGCGGCTCATATTGAGACCATTCGCTCAGCAAAACGCGTCACCGATGAATTCAATGGAGAAGTGCAAATTGAACTTTACGGCCACTGGACAATGGAAGATGCCAAAGCGTGGATTGAAATGGGAATTACCCAAGCCATTTACCATCGCTCGCGTGACGCTGAGCTTGCTGGTATCAGTTGGACCCAACAAGATTTAAATAAAATGCAGGAATTATCGAATTTAGGAATTGAACTATCCATTACTGGTGGTATCGTGCCTGACGAACTGCATTTGTTTAAGAATCTTTCGGTTAAGTCATTTATTGCTGGTCGAGCTTTAGCTGACAGTCATGGTTGTGAAGTGGCTGAAAGTTTTCACAATGAAATAGGAAAACATTGGTAGCACATATATGAGTGAGCAAATTAAGTCGTTGTCTAAGGCATTGAGTGTTCTGGAATTTTTAGGGAAATACCCCAATGGTGTTGCTCTACAAAAAGTGTCAGAAGGCACTGGCTTTAATAAGTCTTCCGTTCACCGCATATTGGCAACGTTTGAAGATTCAGGATACGTTGCTCAAATAGGTTCTGGCAAAGAATATCGCCTCACGATGAAGTTAGTACAGCTTGGTCATGCCGCGATCAACTCAGATGTCACCGGTAGCGTAAAACCCTTCCTTTTAGAGCTACTTGATGATGTCAATGAAACCGTGAATTTTCTGTCATTTGATGCCGACAATATCATCTTTAGGGACAAACTCGAACCCGTCAACGCCGCCTTTCGAACCCGAACCTATGTGGGGTTGCATTCTCCCATGTACTGTTCAGCCGCAGGGAAATGTTACCTAGCATTTAGTACTGATGCGGTGCGAGAAACTTATTGGCAACGTAATGTCAGCACCATTAAACCGTTAACTGAGAATACCATACTCGATAAATCTCAGTTTTTTAGCGCGTTAGAGAAAATTAAAGCGCGCGGTTACGCCCTGGATGATGAAGAAAACGAAGCTGGTATTTCTTGTGTTGCCGTCCCTATTTTTGACAAAAACAATACTCCTGTATACGCGGTCAGCGTTTCTTCATTAACACCCAAAATGAAAGCTCTAGGGTATGAAAAAATTGCAAGTAAGATTCAAGACATCACCACGCGTATAGAGAAACAACTTTTTTAAGGACAAAGCATGTTCAACTCTCACAACAAATTTAGATTAGGTATTTACGAAAAGGCGCTACCAGACGATCTTTCTTGGCAAGATCGATTAATTAAAGCGAAAGAAGCGGGATTTGATTTTATCGAAATTTCAGTGGATGAAACCGATAAGCGTCGCGCCCGTCTTGATTGGTCAGATGAAGAGATATACCAACTTCGACGCTTATGCGAAAAATACCAAATGCCATTGCAATCGATGTGCTTAAGTGCACACCGAAAGTTTCCATTTGGTTCAATGGATGAGAATATTCGTGCTGAGTCCCAGCGTATCATGGAAAAAGCGATTACTTTGGCATACAAACTAGGTATCCGCTGTATTCAGATGGCCGGCTATGACGTTTATTACGAACCGCAATCAGAAGAAACCCATCACCGCTTTATTGAAGGAATGAAACAAGCAACCAAGCTAGCGGAAAGAGCCGGTATCATGCTCGGCGTGGAGATAATGGATACCCCATACCTCAACTCGTTAAGTAAATTTGAAGTCCTTAAGCGAGAAATTCCATCACCTTATTTTATGGCTTACCCAGATGTAGGCAACATCTCCGGTTGGAATTACGATGTGTGCACCGAGCTGAAATTAAGTCGCGATCATCTTGTACAAGTCCATTTAAAAGACACACTACGCGTTTCAGAAACCAGCGATGGTCAGTTCCGAGATTTAGTTATTGGCGAAGGCCAAGTAGACTTCGCTGCCATTTTCAAAACATTAGCCGATATCGACTACCGCGCACCTCTTGTTATCGAAATGTGGGCAAAAAACGACAACTGGTTCGAAGATATCACTCAAGCGAAAGCAACACTCAAATCTATCGCCAACCAATCTGGTTTTGAGTTATAAGGACACATTGATGACTATTATTCGCACCGCGTTCTTTGAAGCAGATTTAACCGAAGAACAAAAACAAGACTTCTACCAATATATGGAGAAGGAAGTGGCTCCAATCATTCGTACTTTTCCAAATAATCTAGGGGTCGTGCTTAACAAACCCAAAGCCATTGAAGCAAACAGTCATAAGAACTTACTGTTTATGATGCAACACGAGTACGAAGACGAAGCTTCAATGCGCCAAGCTTTAGATTCAGATGCTCGAATAAGTAGCATGCTCGCAACCGAAATTATTGTAGAAAAATACAATATTCATGTTCACCACATCAACTTTGTACGTGACTAGCTTAAATAAAGCCAAAAAAAGCAGAAGGCTATCTTCTGCTTTTTTATAAGTAAAGGAGAGACAATGCTACCTCTTCATTTAAAAGATGCTCCGCTTGTCTTGCTGTCACTGATCTTTTTTATTTGGGGGGTGATTACGGTTTCAAGTAACTCCCTTATTCCTTACTATAAAGATGCCTTTTTACTCGATTATAAAATGTCCATGCTGTTTCCAATGGCTTTTTTTATTACACGAGTAACCGTTTCGCTCCCTACTTCTTTCGTTATGGCGAAGTTCGGTTATCGAACCACCATGAAATATTGTCTTTGCTGGTGCTTTGCGGGCTGCTTGGTCATGGCTTATCTTGTCAGAACGGAGTCGCTGTATCCAACCTTATTGGGAATCTTACTGATGGCATCAGGAATCTCAGCCATTCAAGTAGTCAGCTCACCTTACGTATCGCTACTATCTACACCAGATAAAAGTGTCATTAGGCAAAGTATTGCGACGGCGGCAAATTCCGTTGGAACCGTTCTTGGCCCACTACTACTAACTGGAGTGATGGTTGCAGCAACGGCCATCGGAATCCAACAAACTTCACTTCATGTTTCCACCCTGTTTTTGCTTATTGCAGGCTTTTTTGCCGGGCTACTGGTACTTTTCAATAACATTGATTTGCCTGACATAAAACCTAAACAGCTCTCCGGCTTTTGGCAAGGCCTTGCATGTTTAGTACGCAACCGAGAGTTTATGACGCTCGCGGCGGTGCTATTATTTTATATTGGTGTCGAAGTCAGCTTTGGCACTTTTACCATTATCTACCTCGCCGACGAATACTACGGAGGTTTGGGCCTGATTAAAGCGACACAATTTATTAGTGCTTATTGGATCTGTATGTTTGTAGGCCGTTTGCTATTTGCGAAATTCGGCTATTTAATTAACCGACATGTCCTTTTCACGCTTGCATGTCTTATCGCTGTACTGATTAGTGTTATTGCGTTGTTTGCACAAGCAAAATGGGTAGGTTTTCTATTGTTATTGGTAGGACTATGCAATGCCACTCTTTACCCTATCATATACGCACAAGCGCTACATGCATCAGGTAAATATAGCTCACAAGGTGCCGCTATCTTGATTATGTGTTCAATCGGAGGTGTGATATTACCCTTCTTACAGGCAAGCTTGATTGACATTTTTTCGTTAAGCACTAGCTATATTACGCCCGTTATAGTCTATCTAATCATGACTATTTTATATTGGTCGAGCTTAAAGAAACAGGGTGAATCTTAAGCCACCATAAACCTCTCGATATCCTTCCGACTTCACGCTGCAGGGGCGCGCTTCCCCGAGCATATCGATGATATAAGTAAAGCAAGTAGTAGATAGTCGCGATAGACCGAAGTCCATTAATATTAAACCCAAGCAGACGCCACAAGTAAGACGATAGCCGTCATAACAACACTGGCTTTAGCAAAGAAAAAGACTTCATTTAAAAAAGAAGGTTTCCGTGCTATCTGGTGGCTTTGATTGCTAATTGTTGCAGTATTCATGCCCTTTACTCTCATCTCAATGTAAAACAAGACTAACTTTGCACCAAATTGTGACCAAGGTCAAAACATTTTGGTGTTTTATCACACAATTAGTAACCCATTGCCCTTAAGATAAAACATGGTTCCAATTTATTCGGATAAAAAACAAAGGAATGATACCAAATGGATCAGTTTTGCATGATCGGTGGCTCTCTTTTGCTAAGCTGCCTGTGCGGCAGTGAACATAGAATAAATCAATAAAAACAAGTGACAACCGTTAGTTAGGTTAACAATCAAATTTTTATCTTGTTAAAAAACGCCTATTGTAACTCATTGTATTTATAGGCTATTTAAAAGGAATAAACAATAAGGTTAAAACCAAGGCTCCACACCTAATCACTTATCGTTTATCCCCCCATCTACTCGACTGTATTGTCGAGATGGCTTGGTGGAAAAAGATGCTTACTTGCTCACCGTCTTTGGCGTTGATATACAAAACTTAGCCGTATTCTAAATCGCAATCTCACTCAGCGACTTTTGAAATCGCGTACAACAAATGATGTGTTTTTTCGTCTGTGTGCATCGGAAAAGACGATAGGGCCATATCACCGTTTTGCAAAATATTGGCAAGTTCTTTCCAGACCGCCGCGTTGTTGTACCAATTTTCGCTATTACACCACCAGTTTTCATAGTTAGGATCTTCTGTTATTGCTAAGAGCAAAACATAGTGCGGTAGGTCTTTGTACTGGTGTGGGTAATGAAGAGACTGGGCTCTTTGATAATCTGAGATTATTTCTTTTGCCTTCTCCACAGAATGAAACTTCTTGGATTCAACGGTGAGAATAAACTGAGCTTCACATATAACATGTAAGTCAACTCGAATCGGATTTTGGCTATCGGCATTATGCGAGACATTACTTGCTTCTGGGTAAACGAGCCAATCTCTTCGTAAACACTGATGAGCAAAATGAACAGTCAGATTTGCTTCGGGAATACCATTCCTCTCATTGTTAATTGCCGGATTGTAGATATTTAAGTGCGCTTCTAGACGAACAGCAGTGTCCTTAATCACTCTAAGCAATGAATGATTCTCACACATTATGGAAATCTCCTACTTAATACAAATTGGTTAGGGTACAACGCTAAAAAACTGTGTATATCCTTGATGACAACTTGATGCTCAGTAGTTCTGATGAGCATCTTTTATCGCATCACGATGAGATGACGTATCGTAATCACAAACTGCATTGTGCAAAATATCTCTTATCTCTTGTTTGAGTTGCAACGGCTCAAGTAAAACCGCTCGGTTACACATTGATAATAACCAACTGCGAAACTCTAGGGTGTCGTAAACCTTTGCCATGACCAGATAATCACCGTGGTAGTCTTTAAATTTTTGATCGGCGCTAAGCGGCGTTTCTTCAAGTAGTTTCTTCAGAACACCATCAATCCACAATTTAACCGCAATTGGTTTAGTCAAGCCTCTCTCTTGCGGTTGTCGCGGTTCATCAAGCTGACCAGAGTTTATATAGTGCTCAAGATTAAAATCAGATGGGACTTGCGCATTCAATTTAGAGATAGTCGGATTGGAAATACGCTGTGTCAGTAGTTTCACCGTTTGTCGTTGACCATCAAAACGTCCTACCAAATAACTTCTCTCCCCCCGAATGACAACGCCATAAGGATGAAAATCGTAGCGAGTCGGCTTCTCTTGATGAATGGTCTGGTGATCTAATCTCAAGCATTTTTCTTGTAATACTGCCTGATAGAGCACTTCCATATTTTGTTGGATGACATGTGGCGAAGGGAGTAATTGAAATCCTTTAGCCATTGCGATGATCTTCTGATCCCAAAGACGCTGATTGCGAAGATTATTCTCGACTAAATACGCCTTGGCTCTTTGAATATACCCTTTAAGTGATTCTTGCATGGGGCTTGGCAGCATTGAGTAGAGGTATTTTTCAACCATGATGAACGTGATAGCTGTCGTTAGATCGAAAGTCGCAAACGAGGTACTTTGTTTCAGATCGCTATACCAACCTTTCGGTTTGCTTCCATCATCAACAAGGTTGAATTGCTCTGCCAAATCAACCAAATCACGCTGAATCGTTCTCAAAGATGCATTGATATTCTCTGCTGCAAGTTGTTCTTTTAATTGTGGAGCCGTGACAGGCTGACGACTCATCTTGGCAAGAATTGCCAGTTTTCTCACCGTGCAAGGATTACTCACCGAGCCCATTGAAATAACGCCATTTATTATAAATAAAGTGGACAATATACACGGCATTTTACCCTCAGCAAATCATAAGCGCCATGATATGACGCTTATGAGCGTTTCAGTGTATTTTCAAGCAAGGAGATGATCAAAAATACGCCTAACACACCAAAGGAGTAAAACACCATGAACAATTCCATCGCCCCAACCGCCACACCATCATCAATGGATTCGAAGAATCAAACCATCGAAATCTTCCGACGTTTGGAGGATAACATTTGTTCATTCGAACTCTTAAAACCTGAAAAAATGACGTTGGAAATCATATTTAGAGCGGTATACCAATGCGGAATGCAACTGGAGCATGTTCCTGAACACCTAAGAACACGAGAACTCTGTTTACTCGCGGCTAGTAGTGAGTTTGCAAGCCTGATTTATGCACCCGAAAAACATCTCGACCAAGATTTCATCGATTTCATATTTTCATCACTGGAAAGAACATCACTTTGGTCCTTCTGCGAAGAAAAATATAAACAGGTGTACAGGATATTACCGAAATGCTTACTCAATCAGTGGCATTACGAAAAGCTCATTAAGTTAAACGGCGTTTTCTTAAAGTGGATACCGCAGGACATGAAGAATTATGATCTGTGCTTTGATGCACTTTCTAGTGATGGGACCTTGCTTAAATATGTTCCTAATGAACTGATTGATAAACCCATGTGTTACGAAGCACTCTGCCGCAATAACAATGCTCGTGCGTGTGTTCCCGACTCACTTTGGGATGCACATTGTGAGCGCATTATCGCGAAAAAATTAAACGGATGTCGCTGGCACTATTTCTAAAGAATAACCCCCCATTTAAATTACGTGGCCTGGTTAGCCCCATCGACCTGCATTTTCCGGGCGTCTAGCGCTTCAATGCCACTTGTTGGATATTGCGGAATGGTATGTGTTTGATGGATTTTACAGAATCCTCCTCCTCAAACTGTAGTGGTACGGTGAATTTAGTCACCTCAACCCACTATCTAACCTGACCGTCGAAGAAGCTATAAAAATCAATGTAACGGCGTTATTCGCAAGGCGGAGCAAGGTGAATAAGTGCCAAGCCACCCTGTGAGGTTTCACGATACTTCTTATTCATATCTTTACCAGTTTGGTACATGGTTTCAATTACATTGTCTAACGAGATCAAACATTTACTATTGCGTTTTAATGCCATGCGCGAAGCGTTGATCGCTTTCATCGCTCCCATCGCATTTCTTTCAATACACGGAACTTGCACCAAGCCACCAATTGGGTCACAAGTCATGCCCAATGAGTGTTCCATAGCAATCTCAGCTGCAACGCAGATTTGCTCATTAGTCCCGCCACGCAGAGCCGTCAAACCTGCTGCCGCCATTGAAGAAGATACACCAACTTCACCTTGGCATCCGACTTCAGCTCCTGAAATCGATGCATTAGTTTTGTATAAGATACCAATCGCACCTGATACAGCGAGAAAGTCTTTCAATTGTTTCATGTCTAGCGCTTTGATAAATCGATGGTAGTACATCAACACAGCTGGAATTACACCCGCAGCACCGTTAGTGGGTGATGTTACTACCTGACCACCAGCAGCATTCTCTTCACTGACTGCGAAAGCAAACAAGTTAATCCAATCCATCACTTCCAGTGGATCACATTCAACCGCTACGTTCGCTTCGAGTTTTTTTAACAAACTTGGCGCTCGGCGAACCACATTCAAACCACCATCTAATATGCCTTCTGTCTCGAAGCCTCGCTCCATACAACGTTTCATCACCTGCCAAATTTGTTCTGCTCGTTGATCAATTGTTTCAATATCATGAAACAATTGTTCATTTTTTAGGATCATACTACCAAGGCTCATGCCATTTTTTTCAGCTTGCGCCAGCAATTCAACCGCATTTGAGAACGGAAAAGGAACTTCAACCAGTGAAGTAGTAGAACAACTTTGTAGCTCATCGGCGGTCGCAATAAAGCCACCGCCTATTGAATAATAAGTTTCGAAACCGATGATATTGTCTTGTATATCAAGCGCGGTAATCGTCATACCATTTTCATGAAGCGGTAAATTGCCTGCATGAAATAACATGTCAGTTTTATAGTTAAATGGGATTTCATACCGACCATCAACGAGCAAAATACCCTCTTCAATTGCTCTATACATAGCCTTATTGGCCGAAGTGATTTTGATGGTATCTGGCTTGTTACCCAATAGACCTAAAATTGTCGCTCGATCGGTGTGATGACCGATCCCTGTTAATGAAAGTGAACCATATAAGTCAACTTGAATACGAACCACGTTTACCAAAATTGGTTCAATCAAACGAGTAAAGTGGTAACCCGCGATCATTGGGCCATTGGTATGAGAGCTGGAAGGGCCAACACCAATTTTATAAATATCAAAGATAGAAAGCATAAACTAACCTATTAATATAATGCAGCATAAAGCCAATCAGGAAGAACCATACAAGCAATAATGGTTGCAACCGCAAAGACCAACAACCCATAATGGCTTGCTGTTGGTCTAGAAAAAAGATGTTTTTGATTACGAATAAAAAGATGCTGTTTGGCTGTCAATTTTCCCCAACGACGACTAACTAACACCCCAAACAAAAGGAAAATAAGCGTGCCAATCGGCGCAAACCAAGGCCACGCGATATCAAAACCTCTGGCAGTAATGACCGCAAACATGCTCATAACACTACCAATTATCACGCCTTTTTCATTGGTTTTAACCCAAAACAAACCAAGCACAAAGGAGCCCAGACGAATACCGACAAAGATCGAGGTTAAACTGGCAATGGTTTTAAGTACCGACTCATTCGAGATCGCTAATAACGCTGGCACAACAACGAGTGCCGCGGCAAGTAAACTCATTGTTCTCGCCACTTTTTCGTAGTGAGCATCAGTAGCCTGCCGACGAATAAAACGTTTATAGATATCAAACGTTGCTACCGTTGCCATTGAGTTATACGTTGAATCAAGCGTTGACATAGCAGCAGCGGCCAGAGCAGAAATGACTAATCCGATAACAATTGGAGTCGTGTGATTAAAGATAAAATCTAGGATCACTTCGTTACTATTTTCAAAGACCTGATCTTGATAAAAGACACTTAGTAGAACACCAAGCACGGCAAAAAAGAGATAAATAAAAAAAGCGCCATATCCACACAGTAGCATCGACTTTTGCGCGGTTTTTTCACATTTTGTGGCAAGAGTACGCTGAATAATCAACTGATTTGTACCGTACACACTCAAATGCAAAAAACTTACAGCCAAAACTCCCGCCCAAAGCGTTGTATCTACTCCCAAATCAAATTCTAAATTAATTATATTCAAAGATTCACGAGATATAAGATCAACAGAATTAATCTGGGTAAGCAGAATAACAAAAATAGTGATACTGCCAACGACCAGAACCGCCGATTGCAACATATCCGTCCAAATCACCGTCGAGATACCGCCAGCATAGCTATAACAAGCGGTAAAAATGCTGATGTAAATAATCGCCTCAGCAATACTCACTGGCAGAACCTGAACGACTATCAGCGCCACCGCATACAAAATAACACCAGCTGAAATACATTGAACGACAAGAAACACGACCGAATTGATTGTTCTTGCCACCACGCCAAAACGATATTCTAAATACTCATAAATGGAGGTTAATCCCAACCGATAGAAGACAGGGACAAAAAAAATAACAGTAAAAAAGATCACGATGGGATAGTTGAGATGAATAATCATCGCTTCCATACCATGGCTGTATACCCACCCCGGCATCCCTATAAAAGTCATTGCACTAATATAAGTGGCCAGTATTGATACACCCGCCGTAAACCAACCAAATTGCTTTCCACCAGTAGAAAAATCGCCACTATTACTGGAGCGATAATTTACTAAGTAGCTGATTAATAATGTAGTAATCACATAAAACACAATCACCACAAATGCTGAATACGCAACCATTCTTAAATTTTATCCAATTTAGAAACGTTAACTTGATTACCTAGACATAACTTTCAAAGGTATAACTGAAGTAAAGAAGCTGCTAAAAGTACAATAGACATCCCCAGAATAGGCGAAAACGTATTCAAAATCGTCCATCGAGAAGATTATTGGGATCTCTATCACTAAAAATCAACAAATGGGTACGCATTCATTTTAAAATTGATTTTAATCACAGATAAAAAATTAGAAAAAAAACTATGATAGAGACTAATGGAATACGAGATTATGGTAATAAAAATATAAAACCAACTCGTTTAAAAGTGAAAAAATTCAATATAAATAGAGGTTTATAGGCCATGAACGCAAAAAAAAACATGAGCGAAGTTCCTATAATTCAAAGAGTAGCAGCCTATCTTGCCATATTGGTTGGATACTTTTTTTATTGTTATAACTTTGTAATAATTGACTACGTACGCCCATATATTGTTGAGGCGTATACTGGCATTAGCTTATCTGACACAGCCCAATTCTACACTTGGCAATCATTAGGTGCACTTATAGGGGCTCTGTCTTGTGCATGGTTTGCCACTACATTTGGTAAAAAAAATACCCTCATCGTCATCACTGCATTGAATGGTGGGGCTACCATCATCAATATGATGTTCTCTGATTATGCCATGTGGGCCGCGATGAGATTCATCGTAGGCATTTCGCTTGGGGGCTACTTTACCGTTGCCGTTAGTTTGATGATCGGTTTATTCAAACCATCCGTTCGAGGCAAACTGACCGCTTTTGCTTCATCAATGTTTTCAGTTGCACTTATGGCCATGGGTGCATATGCCGCATTTATATCGAGTATTGATGCACCATGGCAAAGTCTGATGTGGGTAGGTGGTATACCTCCCTTAGCTGCAGCAGTCGCTATGGTATTTATTCTACCGAGTGATAAAAAAGTGATTGCTTACGGTGAGGAACAACAAACACAAAATGGCAGTAATGAAAACAAAGTAAAAAAAGGCTCTTGGGGCGAAATGCTAACCAAACCTTACCGTATGCTCACCATTACTTGCTTACTGCTGGCTGGCCTTAACTTTTATGGCTATCAATTTTTCTCAGGCTTTGTTACCACCTATCTCAAAGAAGTACGTCAGTTTGATGGTGCAACCATCGGTCTGATCTTCTCAATCTCAGCATTTGGTTCATTATTTGGCGCATGGGTATGGGGGGCGATTGCGGATAAGTTTGGCCGTAAAGTGAATGCCTTTGGCTTTATTCTTGCGGGTATCATGGTCTCAATCTTCTTCATCGCTCCAAGTGATGTGATGATCGGCAGCCTTAACATGCTCGCGCTGCTTGGCCTTATCTATAACTTTGGCCTGTCTTCTTCAGCGGTATGGGGAGGATACTTCTCCGAGCTTTTCCCACCACACCTACGCAGCTTTGGAGCAGCCCTGTTCCACGGTGGACGGATTATCGGCATGTTTGCTCCTATGGTTTTGGTCTTCATTCAACAACGTACCGACTTACAGACAGCAATGTGGGGCTCCCCAATTGTATGGATCGCTGCTGGTTTATTATGGTTATCACTACCAGAAACACTTAAAGGCGGTGTATTCGATAAAAGCAAAAAAACTGAAGCTGCAAGAGCTTAACTGAATTTCCTAATTTCAAGTCAGCTTACACAGCCGACTCACAGTAAATAAGAAGGTTTATTATGTCTAAATATCAAGAAGCGAAGCGTGTTGTTCGTGATTACTTTAATGCTATGGAAAATGCGACTTACGAGAACGTTGCCGAAGTACTAAAATCACATACATCGGAAGATTATCTATGGCGTGGTGTATACCCATTCCGTGAGCAAGAAGGTGCTCAAGCCGCAGCTGATGTTTTCTGGGCTCCCTTGATGAAATCAATGACACGTATGCAACGCCGTCAAGATATCTTTATCGGGGGTGAAAATGAAGTCACGGCGGGCGAAATCTGGATAATGAGTATGGGACACTTTATGGGCCTATTCGATAATGAATATCTCGGTATGCGTCCAACAGGCAAAATCATGAATATCCGTTACGCTGAGTTTAATTGTGTTGAAAACGGCAAGATCACTAAAACGGGTCTGTTCCTAGATCTTCTTGGAGCAATGGAACAAGCGGGCTGCTACCCACTGCCACCATCAACGGGCAAGTATTTTGTCTATCCTGGTCCCCGTAACCATGATGGGCTACTATTTGAAGATGCGGATCCTGAAAAAGGTATAGCAACACTAGCTCTCGTCAACAAAATGGTGGATGATCTATCAGCACTTAACGATAGCGGTGCGATGGGTTGTCCACCTGAAGTATTAGAGAAAAGCTGGTCGAAAAATATGATCTGGTATGGTCCGAGTGGTATTGGTGCCTCCTACACGATTCCTCGTTATCAACAGCAGCACCAACTCCCATTTCGCAATAACCTCAAAGATAAGAAATTTAATGGCCACGTATGCCGCTTTGCTGAAGGTAATTTTGCTTGCTTCTTCGGTTGGCCAAACTTATCAAATACACCGATCGGCGGATTCCTCGGCATGACTGGAGGCGAAGTGCGTGCTGATATGCAAGTCGTTGATGTTTACTATCGCGACGGCGATAAACTCTCCGAAAACTGGGTATTGATCGATCTACCATACTGGCTTAAGCAGCAAGGTTTAGACGTTTTCAAACGTACTCAACAGATCCTAAACCCTACTCTATAAAAATCTCAAGGGCGAATGTTCCAACCGCCTTTATGTCGCCTGCCTCCTATCAACTAAGGTGGCATGCTCTCAAGCGTACCTCAAGGAAGAGGTATATCTGGATAGTAATCTATGAAACGGGCGTAAAAGCACGGTGGCTTTCTACGACCTAAATAATGAGATTGATAATGAAAAAATCGACTCTTTCAGCAGTGATTCTAGCAGTGCTTACCTCTAGCTCAGCTTTTGCTGCACACACTTTTGTCAATGATGCTGGTGACAGCTTAACTCTTGATGGCCGCTTTGATCTTCGCTACCAAGATCGTGGTGGTGATGATAAAGGCGAATGGAACAGCGGCAGCTCTCGCTTTGGTCTAAAAGGTCTAATGGATTTAGATAATGGCTGGACTGGGTTTGGCCAAGCCGAGTGGGGCTACAACTCTGGCGCAAACGGCGACAATATTTATAACCGCTTGCTATACACTGGTATTGACCACGAAAAATACGGCAAAATTGCTGCGGGTACAAAGCAGTGGTCTACCTTCTACGACGTAGCGTGGTACACCGACCTAGGTCGTGTATTTGGTACTCGCGGCTCAGGTGTTTACAACCTTGCTGACTGGGGTATTGCATCTGGTACTGGTCGTGCAGAGAACGCCATTACCTACCGCAACGCAATCAACGACAAAGTCAGCTATGGTTTTACTTACCAAACCACACGTGAAGATGTAGCTCTAGCAAACAATGCGACAGCATCATTGAAAAACGGCATGGGTGCGTCAATCACTTACAAACCCTTTAATGGCGTATCACTAGGGGCGGCTTACCATCAAAATGAAGTTGCAGATCTAGACATAAGCATCGTTGGCGTAGAAAACGGCGACAACATGCGCATCATACTTTTTGGGGCGAACTACAGCAACGGCGGTTTCTACGCTGGTGCGACTTTCCATGTAGGCGAAAACTGGGAAGCCGTAAGCCAAGGCGGTACGGACGTGATGTTCGATACACTAGGTGGTGAAATCTACACGTACTACCACTTCGACAATGGCCTACGCCCAACGTTGAACTATAACTACATGGAAGATCGCGGTGACGAGACAGAAGGTTACAAGCGCAACCTGCTGATTCCTGGTCTTGAATACCACTTTCAGAAGAACAAATTCCTAGTGTGGGCTGAATACCAGTTCGATTTAGGTAAAGATCAATACAACGGTAGCACATTCGAAAATCGTGACGACCAATTCGCAGCAGGCGTTCGCTACTATTTCTGAGCACAACGAGAGCAGTTCTTTCGGTTGATTTATTAATTGGTAAGCCTTACCTTTTACTGGTGAGGCTTTTTATATTCAAAGTAAGACAATTTACTTGGGTCATACCCAAACTCAACTAGTCAAATATAATCTAAGCCTTTATTTACTTTAGTCTTACTCAATTTATTTTATGACTACGTATCTATTGTGTTAATATAATCACAGTAAAACTGCCTGACGAATCCGCTCACATGAATTCTGCAAAACAAACCATAACATCGAAAGACGTGGCGAAATTAGCTGGCGTTTCTCAATCCACTGTATCACGAGTATTTGTACCAGGCAGTTCAGTGTCTGAGAAAACTAAACAAAAGGTTTTCGAGGCAGCGAAAGCTCTAAACTACCGTCCAAATGCTTTTGCACGTAGCTTAACCACCAACGAGTCAAAATTGATAGGTTTGGTATTTCCTGATGCAGACTACCCTATTCATATGAAAACACTTCAATTAATTTCCAGTGAACTACAGAAAAAAGGCTATTCTGCCGTATTAATACCTTGGCAAATAGATGACGAAGATAATCACTCAATTCCGAATATCTTTCAGTACCGAGTCGATGGTGTGATTGCCGCTTCCGCAACCTTAAATAAATCGCTGTATGAAGAGTGTGAGGAATTCAATATCCCTATCGTTCAATACGCACGTGTAGTGGAAGGCACCCAAAGTAGCTACGTCATCAGTGACAACTATGAAGCGGGTCAACAGGCAGCTCAGCTTCTACATAGAAACGGTGTAAAAAATGCCCTATATCTAACAGGAGACGTTCCAACACTAACCAATGACGAGCGGCAAAACGGATTTATATCGGAATTTAAGGAACTCTCAGGAAAAGAGCCTCGTATTGTTGAGGCTACCTACGATTACCTTAGTTCACTACAAAAAATACGCGAGATCTTGACCGAAAAAAATCGTCCTGAAGCCATATTCTGTGCCACCGATAATCTAGCTATGGCAGTGATGGATGTCGCTCGCATTCAGTGCGGTTTGGCCATCCCACAAGATTTACAAGTCATCGGATTTGACAACATTCCACAAACCGAATGGTTGAGTTACCAATTAACCACTTTCCGCCAAGATTTTCCCCGTCTAGCAAGGGAAAGCGTTAAAATTATTGTCGAACAAATAAGCAACCATAATCGTAACTTGATCAAGATGATGGTTCCTACAAAACTAATAAAGCGAAATACGACAAGAATATAAACTGAAATAAGGTGTTTATATTTATTCCTATTATAACGAATCTAAAGTCAGATAGACGTCATTCGGAAAAAATTGAGTGGCTGGTAATAATCCAATCAAATTGAAGTTTTTACGCTCTTCCAATGTGGAAGCACTACCTTTATTTAATAGCGGGGTATTTAACAAGGTATTCCCTGCTTGGCGGATAAACATTTTCTTCGACATTAGTAAGCCACCTTTCGATAGAATTCTATCGTTTCATCAATCAACGCATCATTACAGCCGAGATAGTGTTGAGGATCGCAAGCCGCATCAATTTCTTGGTCCGTTAATATCGCTAATACCTCTGGGTTTTGTTTCAATATTTGCGCTAAATCGCCTTGTTTTGGGGCTTGAGCAATGGCCTTTTTGATGCTGTTGTAACCGATACTGCGCCCCACTTTTTCTGCTGCTTTCATCATTACCGCCTCTGACATAATGAAATGCCGAGACGCCGAAAAATTGCTGCGCATTTTGTCTTGATGGACGATCAGCTTCGCAATGAGTCGCTCCGCACGCTCGAGCGCCGTGGAAACGGCCAATGATGCCTCAGGGACTAAGCTCCAATTCAACACGCGCATTGACGCTGCACGAACATCTTGTTGATCCATCAGATTGGGCGCGCCACTGGCATACATCCACCCCATTCGAGATAAGGTCTGGATCATATTGGCGGCTCTTGGGTTGGCTTTATGGGGCATGGTACTTGACCCCCCACCCGATTCACCTTCGCACACCTCACCAAGAGCTGCTCGTCCCATGAGTTCCGTATCATTCGCGATGCGACATAAGGTACCGTGAATTAAAGCAAAGAACTGAATTAACTCGACAATATTGTCTAAGCTGGCATTGCCCAATCCTTTCGGTTCAGTCAATTCGAGCTTGGCAAATAGTCGCTGTCGAACCGCTAACCCGTGGGAACCGATTGAAGATAAATTACCAACGGCACCACCATAAAGACCGGTCGTCACACGAGGATATAGCTCATCAAGGCGTGTCAGATGCCGAGTGATCTCTTGAAGATAACCACTGACTTGAAGCCCCCATGTGGTCGGCAAAGCATCCATTGCATTGGTTCTTGCGACCATCACCGTACCTTTATGTTTTAATGCCATCAACTCAAGCTGCCCCCCTAACGCAACCAGTTGTTGACGAACGATGTGCAGCGTCTGCTTTAAGCGCATCGCAAGACTGGTATCGAGCAAGTCTTGGGTGGTACACCCCCAGTGCAGATATTGTTTTACTTCATCATTTCCTTGTTCTGAAAGCTGATCGACCAGCGGTTTGATAGCCATGCCTACGGTAAGTGTGTCTTGTGCTAAACGCTCCCAATCTAAGTGGCGAATATCGCACACCTGTTTGATAGCGCTTGCGGCAGAGTGGGGAATTATTCCCAACTCAGCTTGTACCTCTGCAATGTTGCTTTCAAAAGTCAGCCAAGTTCGGATTAAATTTTCATCCGACCAAACTTGTTTCATCTGCTTTTGAGTAAACAGCGGAGAATAAAGGATTGAATCAAATACAGATATGTTTGAACCTTGCATAAATGATGCCTTATGCTCCAATAAAAGTGATGGCTAACACGCTCACTAAACCGCCAAGCATTGGAATGGCAGTTCGTTTGACCAGTTCAATGGGAGGAATACCAGCAACTCCTGCACAAGCAATCACAACTCCTGAAACGGGTGAAAATGAGCGGAAGATCCCAGCGGAAAGCTGCATAGGTAATGCAAGAGCCGCTGTTGAAACACCAACGTGGGCCGCCACATCTGGTGCTAAGTTGGAAAAGCTGAAGAAAGCCGCATTACCAGAACCCGACATCAATGCTGTCACACCGATGATAGCGACTAACATGATAACCATCATGGTGTAACCAAAGCCAAGATGCGTAGCAACACCCAGCATGCCAGAAATAAAGCCAATGGCTTTAAGGCCCACGACGAAAGTTTGCGCAGCGATAATGAGTGATACAACACCGGCAAATACATCGCCCATGCCTTGTAAGTAAACTTTAAGTGAAGCCGCAACTGCCTTGCCATCTTTTGAATAAAGGTAATCGCACACCATCGCAAACGTCAGGCTGATAAACATGGCCGTGACAACATCAATCTTGATAGAGGTGATCGCGAACTTACTGAAGGTCAAAAGCAGTACAAGAGGGAGAACAGGCAATACAGCAAACCATATTGGAGCCTCGCGAGACGAGTCTTCTTTTGCTTGCAGTTCGTATGAAACGCCATTGACTTCGTCACGCTTATCAAACCATTTTTGACAAACAAAATGTAGAACCGCAATCACAAGTGCCGTACACACCCCGACAAACAGTTGATGCTCTACAAAGTAAGAAGCGGCATCAATACCAATGACTTCCGCCGCTTTATTTGAGGCTCCAGAAGCAGGCCCCAAATCCAAACAAGCGGTTGTTGCAAGCACAGCGGCTACTGATGCTGGGGTACAGCCAATTCCCACCAAGACTGGATATAGGGCAACCAATAACAACATCGCCAGACCAACAGCACTTGGAATAAAGACATTCAAAAACTGCCCCAAAATGTAAGCAAGAGCGAGAATGATGTATGGGTTGTTAATTGCAGAGAGTGGTTTAGTCGTCACTTTAACCAGCGCATTGGCTGCACCGATGTACCCCATATATTTTGAGAAACCACCAACCGCCATGATAATTAAACCAAGCTTGGCCAGTGTTGAAGAAGAAATCGATTTGATGACCAAAAAGAAATCAACCACAGTAGCACCTGAAGAGTTCACCCCTTTGGGTAAGAACTCAGGCCCACCAGCAGTGACCCCAATCAGCATCATTAAAATACCAGAACCAAACAATACCGCTTGTGTATTGTACTTCTTGATGATTAGAAATCCTGCCCCAAAAACAACCGGCAGAGCGAGCAGAGCAACCATATGATTCACCTTTATTTAAGTATTAAGTCACCGCTATCTTGTTTCTTAGGTGTGAAAAGCAACATGGGAAGTGCTCTTTCTCTAGAAAAAATGTGAAGCAATTAAAACTCTCCTTCTCGATAACTCGTTAAATCATTGCTTGTTCAAATGACTATCATCATTCACCGTTATATCGCCATTCTTTAGGCAACCTCGATCACAATTTAAATAAAGACTCATTGTATAATGTTGCTTTAATCGTATTGATTAGCCTGTCATGAGAAGTTGAGTTTCCCATAATTCCCACCCTTAAATAATCTAATAACACTATGAATTATATTAGTTTTTCTATTTTTACCTTACATACTTAACATCACGTAAAGCTGTGGGAATTTTCATTTCTCATCACACACGCATCTGGTCAACAAATTGTAGCCATCATTTTAACTAGCTCACAATCTCACCAAATCATTCGCCCTCTCACCTTAGCTTTTCGCGTATTTATCAGCAGGAAATACACCAAACGAATGACTCACATAACAAAATCAAATGGAAATAAGAGATCTATCAATATTTAAGCAGGGAAGCGGTAATTCCCCTATTTTTTCACAGAACCACTCATTACGATGCAACGGTTTCCAATAACAAGCATGGAATGAGCATAATGATTAGAAATAAACTTCTCTTAACCCTTTTACCTACCCTCTGCCTCGCGTCGTTCGCTCAGGCACAAACTGTTTATGATGATGAAACCAATACACTAGATATCTATGGTCGATTAGAAGGCCAAATCGCTCAGGGGGACGGAAGTTTCGCTGGTGAAGATGATAGATCAGGAAGAATGAGTGGTCGCCTTGGTTTTGCTATGAGTCGAGAGCTAAGTGCAATTGAAAATAGCCGTGTCATCGGTAAATTTGAATGGCAAATTCGTACAGAAACCAATGATACTCGCCTTGATGAGGGGGAAGATTTAGAGGCTCGTTACAATTATCTAGGCATCGAAAATGACGATTGGGGCATGGTGATCTTTGGCCGAACTAAAAACCCAATGTATCAAGTGATGAAGATGACCGATAAATACAAAAACTACACTCCCGGTATCTACAACTATGGTATCTCGTCCATTGATACTTCTTACAAGTACAACCGCCAAGACGCAACTTTACAATACAACGGCTACTTTGGCATTCATGAAGTTCAAGTCGCTTATGTGATGGGAAATGGCGAGAATGATCGCCTTGATAACGGGATAATGGCGAGTTATCGAATGAACTATAAAGGCAATGGTTTCAAACTGTCCCCTGCTCTTGCCGTTAGTCGGTATAAGCGCAAGGATGAAGCGACTGGAACATCACGCAAGCAGCACGATCAAATCATGGCCGGTATCGAACTAGGATGGAATGATTTCAAATTTGGTGTAACGGCTGACTATGTTGACATCAAGCAAAATAGCGGTAATCACGACAAATACTTTGGTATGGATTCAATCATTTCTTACAAATGGGATCGCTTCACCGTTCTTGCCGGATACAGCTTCTTGGATGAAAAAGACCAAGACGTTTATGAAAAAGAAGATTGGCGTATTGAAGGTCAATGGACTCTTGCCCGACGCACTTACCTATCTTTAACCTATGACCGAGAACTTGCCTCTAAAAATAAAGACAGTGATGACGATTCAATCACGCTTGGATTGCGTTACGACTTCTAAGGACTTGTGATGAACAAACTATTTAAAACCAATCTACTCAGTACGGCATTAGCAATAAGTAGCTTTGCTGCTCATGCCGATACACTTATCGCACCATCACCAACAGCAAAAATGGACGGTGATAACAAAGTCATTGCGATATACGGAAACTCCTATACCCACTACAACAATAACTTAAATACTCGACTACGTGATTTAACGCGGTCTTTGTTACCCAATAATGCAAAAGGCTACAGTTATCGAGGTATCACAATTTCAAGTGGCCGCTTAGGTTGGCATGAGCAAAACCTTCGTTTTCAAAATACGTTAAAACAGTGGGACGTGGTCATATTTCAAGGTAATTCAATGGAGCCTATTACTAAAAAAGCCTCTTCACGAGAATACTTTGAGCAATCGGCAAAAACCATGGCGAAAATCGCGCATGATGCTGGTTCTAAAGTAGTTTATTTCATGACGTGGGCTCAAGAATCACACCCTGAGCAAACACACGCACTTGCCAAGGCTTATCAAGATATCGCAAAAAAAACCGGCGGATATGTTGCGCCGGTGGGTTTAGCCTTTGAGCAAAGCATGAAGCGCCATCCTGAGATCGTCCTTTATCATAGTGATGGTAAACATCCATCGCTCGCGGGAACTTACTTAGCGGCATGCGTATTTTTTGCCACCTTGTACAATCAATCTCCCGTTGGCGGTGCAGCTCCAACTGACACGGATATGCCAACAGAAACAGCACAGAAGCTACAAACGGTTGCTTGGGATGTCGTCCAAGACTATCAAATGAATCACTAGACAATATGAGGCTTAACTCTTCTGACCTAAAAAGTTAAGCCCACTTCTTTTACTAGGCTCAAATTTCAAAACAGAAAAATCAAACAGAACCCATTCTTGTGATAAGCTTCTTTTTCAATAGTGAACATCCTTAACGGCGTATATGAGAGATAACCTCAATTTAAACACCTACAAACTGCTAGCAGAGCAGGTTCAAGTCCTAACAGAGTCAGAAGCCAATTTACACGCTTTTATTGTTGGCCATTTTGAAGAACTTTCTTACTATGGCATCATCGATCTGGCTCAAAAAGCACAAGTCAGCAAAGCAACCATAGGACGCTATTTAAATAAGCTGGGCTTTACTGGTTATGCAGCATTTAAGAATGCACTCAAAAAAGAGCTGATAACCCATAATATGATTGCTCCAATCGAGGCTAATAAATCGAAGCTTTTCAATCAAGAAATTGATGTCGAGACAGAAGCTCAACGCTATATTGGTAATATCACCCAACTTATTGATCAGTTCTATCAGGAATTGAATATCGAGGATCTCGATAAGCTTTCACAAAAAATTGCTGATAAAAAGCGTATAATTTATGTGGTTGGCCCCGCTTCCTCACATTCTTTAGCTTTGCATTTTTCAACCTTGCTTAAATACAGCCGCTCTAATGTGGTTTTGTTACCTTTAGACAAAAGTGAATTACCCAAGGCAATGCTGGGCATTAGCGACAATGATGTCTTAGTGGCTTTTTCTTATTACCGATTCAATCCAGTAGTCTTGGATATCACTAAATATTTCAATAGCAAACACGCCTTCGTCGCCATGGTAACTAACACATACTCAAATCCTTATGGTATCTACAGTAACGTACAGTTTGTTTTGCCTAGTGATGTTGACTCCATCTTTCACAGCCGCACGATCGGCTTCTTGTTTGTCGAATTACTGCTGTTTCTTGTACAAAAAGTCTCTCGAAATAACGATAATTTTGAAGAGCTTGAGGCGCTATTTAAGTTCTTTGGCACTTTCTCTTCCCTTGAGTTTAAATAACATTTTCATGACCTTACAATTGAGTCAAGTTCTGGCGGTGAGAATAAAATAAACTAAACTAATTAACGGATTGTTGATTAACGGTAAAAAATACAACCATCAGTGAAAATCAATTCTGTATTATTGAAACCCACCATCACTAATATAAAATCAATCAGAACTAAAGGGTTCCATACAGTAACTTCAACTAGAATATATCATATCAACCCCATTTTATTTATTTTTCTTTATGGATTGCTAACGATTAAGGATAAACATGCGAAATTATTTATTGGCTTGGATTGGCCCTATCTTAAGCTTAATCTTGCTGCCAACAACAGCATTTTCCTCACCTCGCGCGGAAATAGCTTGGTTGATGATTACCGAAGGTGCTGTATTGATTGATGTTCGCACCGAGCAGGAATTTAAACAAGAACATCTAGAGTCAGCGCTGAATATCCCACTAAATGAAATTATTAGTTCTGGCCGAATACAATTTACCAAAGATCAACCAATCGTACTCTATTGCCGAACAGGCAACCGTTCTAATATCGCTAAACAACAATTGATTAAACAAGGTTTTACTCGTATCCATAATGCAGGTGGACTGAATGAGATCCGCCAGCTGATAGCGAATAAGAATTAAGTTAACAAGCAAGCATGAATGTAATCGCGAAGCTGTTTAACCATGGCAATTTTTCTCAATGATGATCAGGATTTCATTGGTGTTTTGTGCCTTTTTATTCGCTTCTATTTTGAATCTGACTGACCACTAAACGTAGTGCTAAGTCAGTTTCTACATGCGATTCACACTACAGCTCAGCGGATTTTTTCGACTGTTTTGGCAATCATCACCGTGTTTTTCACCACATCTGACAGCAAGTTAGCTCTGCTAATTCCTGATGAGTTGTTCCAATTGGATAGCCTACTATGCGCTTTGGTCAATGTGTAGAAAAGGCTATAAATCTAATGACAAACAATAGCATTTCGGCCAGTTTATTTAACTGTTGCTGATCTGAAATAATTGAAGAAATCCATGTTGGGAAACAAACCTTGATTCAGCTTCGCCATGCCAATATTAAACTCGACGCAACGCACCCAGCGCAAAGCTGGGTGAAATCACGAAAGAGCATAGCTCATAAATTTATTGAGCGAACTCAAGAGCAGTCTTGATATAGATGTCGCGTAATATCAGTGAAATCTCACCGGGTTTACCCTCACCAATCGGCTTACCATCAATCGCTACCACGGGCCAAATGAACGTGGTAGCCGAACTGATAAAAGCTTCTTGGGCGGCATACGCTTCTTCGATAGTGAAAAACCGTTCTTCAACCAACATCGAATATTCTTTGACGAGAGCCATGAGTGAAGCTCGTGTTATTCCATGAAGAATATTATGACTCAGAGGACGCGTGACCAAGGTTCCTTCTTTAGTAACAATGTAAGCGTTACTCGATCCCCCTTCGGTCACAAACCCCTCTTCGATCATCCATACATCTTCAGCACCTGCCAAATGTGCAGCATGCTTTGCCATGCAAGCGGGGAGTAAACTGGTGGTTTTAATGTCACGACGACGCCAGCGGATATCGTCGATAGAAATCACTTCAATACCCGTTTTAACTTTCGGACTTTCAATCAACTGGCGTGCTTGTGTGAATAACACAAGAGTCGGCTGAATCTCTTCACTATAAGAGAAATCTCGATCACCTTCTGAGCCACGCGTTAACTGAAGATAAACGCCCCCTTCGACCAAGCCATTTTTTTCAATCAGTGTACGCTGAATTTTCGTTAACTCGTCTCCTGTCACTGGCAGCCTTATCCCAAGCTCTCTGGCAGAACGTTCGAGTCTGGCTAAGTGCCCAGAGTGATCGATCAATTTTCCCTTTAACACCGCGGTGACTTCATAGACGGCATCTGCAAATAAAAAGCCGCGATCAAACACTGAAATGGTTGCCGCCGACTCTTTCACGTACTCACCATTTAAATAAACTATCCGTTCCATCACTTTTCCTTTAACCCCATAATTCAGACTTGAAAGGCAACATCACATTGCGCTCAAATTCAAAACCAGATTCAATATCTTGAGCCAGCAGCAGAGGCCCATCTAAATCCACCATATCCACCCCTTGCGCCACAACAAATGCAGGGGCCATACTCAATGAAGAGGAAAGCATACAGCCAATCATGACACTTAAACCGGCGGCGCTTGCTTCCGCTTTTAAAGCCTGCGCTTCGGTTAATCCACCTGTTTTATCCGTCTTAATATTGATCATGTCGTACCGTCCGATAATGTCGGGTAAACTCGCTCGATCATGACAAGATTCATCCGCACAGAGAGGAATAGGACGTGGTAAATGCGCAAGTATTTGATCTTGATGAGCAGGAAACGGCTGCTCAATCATCGCAACCCCCAATGTTTCCAACTCAGGGATCAAGGCTAAATAAATGTCAGACGTCCAAGCTTCGTTAGCATCAAGCACGATCCTCGCACTCGGCGCTCCACGGCGAACGGCTTGCACTCGGGCAAGATCTTCCGGACCACCCAGTTTCAATTTTAACAGGGGGCGATGTGCATTATCTTTCGCTGCCTGTTCCATGTTTAACGGTGTATCAAGCGACAAGGTATAAGCGGTTGTTAATGGACTCGCTTGAATACCCGTTATATCCCAAATCGACCGATTCGATAACTTACACTCTAAGTCCCACATCGCACAGTCAATCGCGTTACGCGCGGCCCCCGAGGGCAGCCTCTCCTGCAACTGACCCCGTGTTAACCCTGCTTTTATCTCTGGAATTACCGACGCGATTTGCGCTAATACGCTCTCTATAGATTCACCATACCGACCATAGGGAACGCATTCACCACGCCCCACTCCTCCTTGACTTTTCATTTCAACCATTATCGTATTGACGCAGGTTTTACTGCCACGGGCAATGGTAAAACTGCCTTGGATCGGCCAACTGTGGGTATGCAGATAAACCTCCATTAGACCTCCGCTAACTTATCAACAACCCGAGCGACTCCTTGACGAAAAGGATCCACAACCGGTAGCCCAAGCTCCGATTCCACTTTGTCCATATAGGCCAAGGCTTCCTCTTCTTGCATTGCAGATGTATTAATAGAAACCCCCACAAATTTTACCGCCGGATTTGTCACACGAGCGGTGGCTAAATTCGCTTCCATACATTGTTTTAGATCAGGAAGAAGATACTCAGGAAGGCCTCGCATATGCGTACGGGTTGGCTCATGGCAAAGCACTAAGGCATCGGGTTGTGAACCATGAATAAGGCCGGTTGTCACGCCAGCATAAGAGGCGTGGAAGATAGATCCTTGACCTTCAACCACATCCCAATGCTCTTCTGTCGACTCCGGCGTAATGGTCTCAATAGCACCTGCAATAAAATCGGCGACCACGCAGTCCACACTCACACCCCCACCGGTAATAAGAATGCCCGTTTGCCCCGTCGCACGAAAATCCGCCTCCATACCACGAGCTTTCATCTCTTTTTCTAACGCTAAAGCCGTATACATTTTACCCACAGAGCAATCGGTTCCCACCGTCAACACGCGCTTACCTTGACGTTTTTTACCATTTGCAACGGGGTAAACCTGAGTCGGATAACGCACATCCGATAACCGAGTGCCTTTTTTCTCAGCCGCACTTACCAATTCAGGAATATCCGCCAATTTGTTATGCAATCCCGCCGCGATATCCATTCCAGCTTCGATAGCCGTCAACAACACCGAGATCCACTCTTGAGAAATCAGCCCCCCTCGGTTAGCCACACCAATAATCAAAGTTTTTGCACCTCGATTAACGGCTTGCGTAATATCCATCTCTTCTAAACCGACATCAGCATTGCATCCCGCCAAACGATATTGACCAATACAATACTCTGGACGCCAGGTTTTAATTCCTTGCGCCACTTTCGCGGCCAGCGCATCGGCAGCATCACCTAAAAAGAGTAAATAAGGTTGTTTAAGTTCCATCTCGATTTTCTCCACAAAGAGTCATTAAATTAGAATAGTGATTAATTTCATCCCTCACTAAACATTACAGTGCAAAATTTGTGACAAAAATGAAAATCCGTAAAGAAAAATCAAGAAGAAATGCATTAAAAATGCAAAATAAAGAATAAAAACTCAAAAATACAGAATAATTACTCACAAAGAGAAATCAATACGAAAAACCCTAAAATTCATTAAACACCAACAATAAACACGATATCAACACAAAACTCCAAATTGAAAACATAAATACTAATAATACAATTTCATTCTATTCCCCTAGAGTTTTATGTAAACAGTCCTCCTGAAAATAAAACCAGTGATTTAAACCAATAATATTTCATTCTATAAATTTTAATAAATCGTGATAACCCTCTCATTCCCTGATTACATTTATCACTCTCTTCATTTTCATCTTCATAAAAAGATGAATAACAAGCTAAAAATAACCATTTTGGTGCACTTCTGACTAATTCTAGTGCATGGTTGTGCATTATTAGCCCATAACTTATAGAAACAAATTCCATCCTCACATCAACCCGTCAATACACCACTCACTCCATAACAACATTATCGTTCAAAAATAAATAAATAATAAGAACATTATAAAAGCACCGCTCCATTAAATAAACATGGATAGATTATCCACCTATTTTGTATGGAAATTTAACGTATAAAGAGGATTCATCAGCGAGAAAAAAATTGATTAAGCGCCGTACTGGTCTGCAAATTGCTTAGTCAGTCTAAAGGTGAGCAATAACTTATTTAATTAACTTTTTATGGTGAAAACAGATGGAACTGATTCAACAACTCATTAGCCAAGTCAATGGCGTTGTATGGGGCCTCCCCATGCTCGTTATTATATTAGGTATTGGTATTTATCTAAATATTGGCTTGAAATTCATGCCCTTTTTTAATATTGGTCGCGCCTTTAAACTATTATGGAAAGGCAGAAAAAATGCTCAGAATCAGGACGGTGAAATCCCCCCCTTTCAAGCATTAATGACCGCCCTCTCAGCCACGATTGGAACCGGTAATATTGCAGGTGTTGCTACTGCCCTTTTTATTGGAGGGCCCGGAGCACTATTTTGGATGTGGATGACTGCGTTACTGGGTATGGCCACCAAGTATTCTGAAGCCGTATTAGCCGTTAAATACCGAGAAACCGACAGCAATGGGAACCATGTTGGCGGCCCCATGTACTACATCAAAAATGGGATGGGTAAGAAGTGGGCTTGGCTCGGAACCGCATTCGCTTTATTTGGTACCTTTGCCTGTTTTGGGATTGGTAATGGCGTTCAAATTAACTCGATTGCTCAGGTTATGCACTCAACCTTTGACTTTTCTCCTTTGATTGTTGGGCTCGTTGTCATGATACTTTCAGGAGCCGTCCTTTTAGGGGGAATTAAGCGCATCGGGGCTTTTGCCGGTGCCCTTGTGCCATTAATGGGAATGGCTTACGTTGCTTGCGGCTTAATTATTTTACTGCTTAATATCGATAAAATCGGAGGCGTAGTTGCCCTCGTGCTAGAACAAGCCTTCACTCCAACTTCTGCTCAAGGTGGATTTGCGGGAGCGACGATATGGATGGCGATTCGTTTTGGTGTCGCACGAGGTATTTTTTCTAATGAAGCAGGCTTAGGTTCAGCCCCCATTGCTCATGCCAGTGCACAAACCGATGACCCAGTACGGCAAGGTTTAATTGCGATGCTGGGAACGTTTATTGATACGATCATAATCTGCTCCATCACTGGCTTTGTCATTATTATCTCTGGAGAATGGACCTCGGGAATGACAGGAGCTGAGCTCACGTCAGCCGCATTTGATCAAGTAATTCCTGGGTTTGGTCGCTATTTAGTTACTATTAGTTTAGCTATTTTCGCCTTTACCACCATTGTTGGCTGGTCTATATATGGCGAACGCTGTATCAGTTACCTCTTTGGCACCAAAGCCATAATCCCCTTTCGTGTGATTTTCGTCTTGGTGATTCCCGTTGGGGCCATAATGGAACTCAACTTGATTTGGCTATTAAGTGACACGTTAAACGCCATGATGGCCATTCCAAACTTGATCGCTCTTGGTGTATTAAGCCCAGTCGTTTACCAAGCAACCAAGCACTATTTTGCTCGCCAGACAGTACAAGATCCGGCCAAAGCTGAATATTAATCATATCAACGCCTTCTAACTAAAGTAGGAGGCGTACGCAAAAAAATAATTAGGAATGATGTATGATCACAGCAGAAGCCGTTATCAATTTGGCTGCTCTTCGTCACAACTATGAGCAGCTTAAGCAAAAATGCGGAAATAAACCCATCATCGCCGTACTTAAGGGAGATGCCTATGGGCACGATGCTCTTAAAACAGCGCAAGCTCTACCCCAAGCAGATATGTTTGCTGTTTCTCGTATAGAAGAAGCCCTTGAATTGAGAAAAAAAGGAATTGCTCACCCTATACTGTTGCTCGAAGGCTGCTTCTGCCCAACAGATTTACAACAAGCATCGGCACTAGAATTGGATACGGTGATTCATTGTAAAGAGCAGCTAGCACATCTTCAATCAACCCATATATCAGCCCCTTTGAACGTTTGGTTAAAACTGGATACGGGGATGCACCGCCTTGGTATTCATCCCTGTGAACTGCACGATTACATAACGCAGCTCGAAGCCACTCAAAAACTGAGCGGCCCTGTCAGATTTATTAGCCACTTGAGTTGTGCAGATAACCTCACCTTACCAGAAACTTCAGTGCAAGTTGAACTATTTTTAGCACAAACGGCCCATTATGCAGGGGCAAAAAGTATTGCTAACTCCGCAGGTATTCTTTACTGGCCACAGTCCCACCTTGACTATATGCGTAGTGGTATTGCGCTTTACGGTATTAGCCCAAATCAAAATGATACCGGTCAAGATCACGGCTTACGCTGTGTCATGACGCTATGCTCTAAGCTTATCGCTATTCGCGAACACAAGAGCCAACATCCGGTTGGCTACAATCAATCTTGGACATCACCACGAGATACGCATATAGGAGTGATAGCCATGGGTTACGGAGATGGTTACCCTTGCTCCGCGCCCACAGGAACACCGGTTTATATTAATGGCCGTTTTGTGCCAATTGTCGGACGCGTGTCTATGGACATGATCACGGTTGATCTCGGTCCAGAGTTACAAGATAATATCGGCGATAATGCAGAATTTTGGGGCGAAAATTTGCCAATAGAGCATGTCGCCAATCATATTGGCACCATCGCCTATGAATTAGTAATTAAGCTAACGAAACGGGTAAATAAACGATTTATAGACAAGCCGTTGAGCTGTAAGCGTTCACCAGTAGCGTGTTGATTAAGTATTTAGGTAAAGTACTGAGGAATCCCCTGATGATTTTAAGAAAAATCATCAGGGGATTCCTCAGTATTGTGCTTTTTGTTGCTCACCTGCTGGCTGTGCTAGGTTCGGGCTAATTTCACCATTACCTGATGAGTACATGAAATAATCTCGACAATTAGCTAGGTGCGGAGAAGCAAATAACCCAGCATCAAACTTGCTTCCCTTAAATGGTCTCCAAATTGATGTAGGCCCAGAAAATATTTCTGATGCCCATTGTTTTAAACTTGTTGAAAACATCGTAACTGACCTTGTAGTTATATCAAAATAGATCAGTTCGAGATTTATCAGCTAAATTAAAAAATCCCCCAGATTTTCATCGAGGGATTTATGCATGAAAGACAGGCTAAAGGCAGCCTCCCGATTACTAGGACTAATCAACTAAAAAATAATAAAGACTATCACTATTTCTGACCAAACTCACTGCGTCATAATATTCAAAGAATGTCATTTTAACGATTTATCCCAGATGCTAAGCAGTAATATTATTTACTCACTTTGTGATCAAGAATCAAAAAGAATAGAGTGTAAACACCAATTTAAAAAGCTTTTAATATTAAATCCTTAAAAATCAACCTGGAATTCAGCTTGTGTGGTATTTTCCCCATGAGAAGTTAGTACATGTCCAACCCACAGACGAACTTGTGGTTCAAACCAATATTGAATTTGAGGGACAAACTTATCCGTGAATTCATCATGAGAGACGGTCACAACAGGCCCCCACCCCTTAAGCCCCTCAGGAAAATATTGATAAGTGGCCGAAGCAGAAAAGCCCAAACCACCTGTCGTATAGCCCCTTTCTCTAACCTCCGCTTTCGTTTCTCCGTGTTCTCGTTCTGAATAAGAAATAACGGTACCCAAACGACCATTAAAGCCAAATTGTTTGTAACCACTCAAAGAATAGGTCAATAAGTCATCACTATGTCTATTGAGCGCAGTATCTGATTTAATGTCACTATTGATATCAACGTTACCAATAATTGAACTATTATATCCTGTATTTAAGAAAGGCTGTCCATTATGAATAGAAAAATAAATTCCGTAAGCATCTGCAATGAAAGGATAAATATTTTCTGTTTGATAACCAATATCTAAACCAGAAATTTTTGAATTATAATCGTAACTCGCATGAATAAATAGGTTATTATCAAAATTATTCTTATATATAATTTTCCCTGCATTTTTACCACCGGCATCCGCTTGTATATTATTTTGACCAAGCATACCAATGTCGGCAGAAAATACAGCCCATGTCGCCGTATGCTTAGCATAGACCAACGCACCATATTTATCAGATTCAATACCAATGATTAAATTTTCCCATGTCGCACTTTCATCAAGATCATCGTAGCTATTGGTTCTTTCTCCATCAAAAGTACTATAAATCTCCTTCGCTTTTAACCAAAAATCACCAGTAAAACCTAAGTCATCGGTAAACATCGTTTTTCCTCTGAGCCTTAGGCTTGCTTCTAACGAACTGGATCTATTATCACTACTATTTCCCATATTCGTTGTACCTTGAAGCCTTAAATTATAATACCATCGCGTATTATTTTCATAATCCGTAAATCGTGATAGTTCACTGCCATTATTTGGATCTAAATAATTTTCAATCCAGTTACCATCATTATTTTTAGCAAAACAAGGAATACTAAACAATGAAGATAAAATGAGACATGCAGAAGTTAGTGTCTTTTTCATATTAATTTTCTTATTTTCTGAAATAAAAATCCATAGACAGCTATTTAAAATAGCCATCTATAAAATGGTTAATGTTTTAATTTAAAAATTTATTTAAGCAGAGAGCCTTTTGATTCGATAATATTTTTATACCACCAAAAGCTCTTCTTCCGCTTACGCTCTAAAGTACCGCGACCTTCATCATCACGATCAACATAAATAAAGCCATAACGTTTTGACATCTGTGCGGTTGAAGCACTCACTAAATCAATCGGCCCCCAAGAGGTATACCCCATCACTTCAACGCCATCTTGAATCGCCTCACCCACTTGATACAGATGATCATTCAAGTATTGAATACGGTAGTCATCTTGGATTTCTCCGTTATCATCCAACTGGTCCTTAGCGCCCAAACCATTTTCTACAATGAATAACGGTAACTGATAGCGGTCGTATAAGATGTTCAGCAGGTAACGCAAGCCTACGGGATCGATTTGCCACCCCCACTCAGAAGCTTTGAGATGTGGGTTGGGAATCATATTAACCATATTGCTACAAGCCTTCTCATTCTCTACCGGATCCGCACTGGCGCAACCCGTCATGTAGTAACTGAATGAAATAAAGTCGATGGTTTCTTTTAAAGACGCTTTATCATCTTCTGTAATATTGAGCTCAACCCCTAATTCTTTGAATTTACGAGTCATGTAGCTGGGGTAGTAACCTCGCGCCTGAATATCCCCAAACATGAGCCATTCACGGTTCAGCAGCAATGTTTTCATGACATCATCGGGTTTACAAGTCAGCGGGTACTGCATTGCGCCTAAAATCATATTACCAATTTTTGCATCTGGAATGATGTCATGGCACAATTTTACCGCTTTGGCACTACCCACGAGTTGGTGGTGAATGGCCTGAAAACGGGTTTGCTCACTACAATTACGCGGCAAACCTGCGCCAGTAAATGGTTCGTGCAAGGTCACATTGATTTCGTTAAAAGTCAGCCATAGTTTGACTTTATCTTTATAACGGTTAAACACCACTTTCGCGTAATTTTCAAAAAAACCTATTACTTCGCGGCTAGCCCAGCCCTGATATTTATCGGCTAAATTAAGCGGAATCTCGTAATGAGAAAGGGTTACCAGTGGGGTAATATCGTGCTTAGCCATTTCATCAAACACACGGTCGTAGTATGCAAGGCCCGCTTCATTTGGTTCGGCATCATCACCATTTGGGAAAATGCGACTCCAAGCAATCGATACACGTAAGCAGGTAAATCCCATTTCTGCGAATAATGCAATGTCTTCGGCGTAACGATGATAGAAATCAATCGCCACATCTTTGATATTGAAGTCACCGGCTTCTCGGTAAACTAACTCTCCGAAAGCACCAAATGGTTGGACATCAGACGTTGACAGACCTTTACCATCGGTAACGTGTGAACCTTCAATCTGGTTAGCGGCAGTTGCCCCCCCCCAGAGAAATGAATCGGGAAAACAAAAACTCATTGAATTAATCTCCTTAGTTAACTTACTTTGGTTTTAACAGCGTCGTGAGCGGTGACTCTAGTTTCGCCATTTACCTGACCAAATATAATCGTCAGAATAATGGCTAACACAATCGATAAAATTGAGGCAAAAACAGTGACCCATAGCGTCATATCAACGCCTGTCGGTGGAATCACTTGTGGGAAAATCAATAGACTTGGCATCGCGAATGAATAAACACGTGCATTGAAGTAACCGATAATGGCTGCGCCGATAGCACCTGAAATACATCCGATAACGAAGGGACGTTTTTTCGGTAAATTAACACCGTATATGGCAGGTTCCGTAATACCGAAAAGACCGGCAGTAGAAGCAGAGCCTGCAATAGCTTTCAGTTTGACATCTTTAGTCATTAGGAACACACCAAATGCGGCCCCCGCTTGTGCAAGTACAGCAGGAACCAGTAACGGCATCATACTATCTGAACCAATGACGGCCATGTTGTTAAGCAGAATCGGTACAAAGCCCCAATGTAAACCGAAAATAACAAAAATCTGCCAACAGCCTCCCATGATAAGTCCTGCGATAACGGGGCTGGCAGCATAAATGTGCTCATAACCGTGTGCTAAAAACTGGCTTGAATGAGTCGCTGCGGGACCAATGACCAAAAACGTCAGAGGGACCGTAACAATAATACACAGTAGGGGTGTGAAGAAGTTTTTGATTGCACTTGGTAATATTTGATTAAATATAGGCTCAAGCTTGCACGAGATCCAAGCGGCAAAAATAATAGGGATGACTGAAGAAGCGTAGTTCATAAAGGTAATAGGCATACCCAAGAATGTTAGTTCTTCGTACCCAGGCACTTGCGACGCGTCAAAGGCTGCTATCATCGTCGGGTGTACTAAAGCTCCCCCTATCGCCATAGTGACAAATGGACTGCCACCAAATTTCACGCCTGAGGTGTATCCCAAAGCTAGTGGGAAGAAAAAGAACAATGCATCGCTTCCGGCAAATAACAGTTGATAGGTACCACTGTCCGTCGTTGTCCAGCCAGCCGCTATAGCCAATGCTAGGCCACCTTTCAAAATTCCGGATGCAGCCATAATTCCAAGTAAGGGAGTAAAAATGCCCGAAATAATATCGATAAAAACACTCAATACGCCATCCTTGGCTTTTTTCTCGGTCGGTTTTATAACCTCTTCACTGCCCATTGTCGCCATTACCGCACGAAAAACTTGATTTACCTGGTTACCGATCACCACCTGAAATTGTCCACCACTTTCTACCGCAGCAATAACTCCGTCCAAAGCCTTAACTTGCTCTTTGTCAGCCTTACTGTTGTCATTAAGTTTGAATCTAAGACGGGTTGCACAATGTACAACACTCGTTACGTTATCGGCCCCACCAACATTGTGTATGATCTTTGCCGCAAGTTGCTCGTATTCCATAAAATGCCCTATTCAATAAATCAGGTTACCCAGTGACAAAAAGGAATAAAAAAACCCGAGAATATCCAAACTAAAAGTGGATATTCTCGGGTTTTGCCCAGCCAAAGGTAACAATCCCAAATACTAAAATTTATGTATAAAAAAACCTGACTTCTTACTCCGTCAACACTGTGAAAAGAGAAGTAAAGTCAGGTTTTGCTCGCTATTGCGATAACAATCCGTTTTGATGTCAGTGACGTTATTCTCACCGGTTTATTCGGTCAACGCCATAAAGCATCAACCGTGATTTAGATCGCTAAAAAGGCGCGTACTAGCAACAAAAAATTAGAGACAAATCACATACAACATAAGTCTAATGATCAGATCATAACACGTTGCCTCGAAATCCCCCTCATTAAACAAACTCAATGATAAATGTGTACTCATTCACACATTATCTGCTATCAATTTGAGAACACCCAATAATCCCTATAAACTAGATTTAAATAAGGATTGTTACTGATAAAGCAGGCAAAACCTAAGCTGGGTAAGATATAATTATACCTTACCCAGCTTAGGTTTTTTTATACACAAATTTAGCCAAGTAGTTTATAAATCATGCGTGTATCAAAAGTATTAAATAATAATGTACTCATTTCTACCGATGCCAATCAACGAGAAGTCGTTGTTATGGGGCGAGGAATCGGATTTCAAATGAAAATTGGAATGGAAATTGATGCAAAAAAAATAGAGAAGGTGTTTACTCTCGCCTCTAGCGATACAGCTATTGATGCTCGTTATCACGAACTGCTAGAAGAAATACCGCTTGAACTTCTTGCTACGGTAGAACAAATCTTGGAACTTGCAAACTCCTCACTCACAGGAAACCTGCATTCTAGCCTCCGAATAGCTTTAGCGGATCATCTACACTTTGCTATTCAAAGACTACAAACTGGTCAGAAAGTTAAAAATGGAATGTTGTGGGAGATCAAGCAATTATATCCTGTGGAATATGAGGTTGGATTACAAGCATTGCAATTAATCAAAAAAGCATCCGGCGTTCAATTTGATGAAGATGAAGCAGGCTTTATTACTCTGCATTTAGTGAATGCACAACTGCATGAAGATATGAATAACACGATCAGTGTAACCAACCTAATCCGTGATATTATTCATATGATTAAATACAATCTCAGTCTGGATCTCAATGAAGACAGTGTCGAATTCAGGCGCTTAGTGACCCATCTAAAGTTTTTTGTTCATCGACTACTCCATCAGACAACGATCTCCGATCAAGATGATTCCTTATTCCTTTCTGTTAGAGAGAAATACCCCACTGCTTTTTCCTGTGTTGAAAAAATCAGTCAGTATGTAAACAAAAAATTCCAACATGACATGACTTCAGAAGAAATGATGTTTTTGACTATTCATGTAGAAAGAGTCAGACGAGCTACATCTTCTAGGCAAGGAGAGAGATAGTCTAATGACAGCTTACCATGATAACCTTGCTAATCAGATAGTTAAACTACTTGGTGGCTCAAGTAATATTGTCCGAGTCTCCCACTGTACAACTCGGCTAAGATTTCAGCTAAAACAAACTCCGATCGAGAACATTAAAGAAATAAAAATTCTGCCAGATGTCATTTCCGTCATTCATACTGGAGGACTGTTTCAGATCGTTATTGGTACACACGTAGAAAAACTTTATCAATCCATTCTGCCACTACTCAAACCACAAAAGCACACTAGCGTTTCTCATTGGATGGGAGCTATCATCAATACCATCACAGGGATTTTTCATCCTTTGCTGTGGCTATTAAGTGCTGGTGGAATTTTAAAAGGTTTTGTTGTTCTATTATCTAACCTTGGCTGGATAACCACAGACAGCGGCACATATCGAATTCTCTTTTCTGCTGCAGATACGATTTTTTTCTTTCTTCCTATCTTTCTCGGTTATACCGCAGCCAAATATTTCAATAGTAATCCTTTATTCAGTATGACTATTGCTGGAGCTCTGGTGCACCCAGAAATTATCACCCATGTTAACTGGTTATTTTCTCAGCAAATAACAGGTCAAGAAGTCCCGTCAGAAAATTTTATGGGATTACCTATTCTTTATTTGAATTATTCTACATCCGTGATACCTATTTTATTTGCGACTTGGTTTAATGTTCGTCTAGAGCAAGCTCTGCCAAAAAATTTATCGACCTTCCTGTATAATTGGTTAACACCTTTCTTATGCTTAATCCTAACAATACCTATAACATTTTTAGTCATTGGCCCATTAAGTACTTTGATTGCAAATATGATTTCGAATGGAATACTATATCTCTACCATGCTAGTCCTGAACTAGCGGGGGGCGTAATTGGTGCAACCTGGCAGATACTGGTTGTATTTGGTATTCATTGGTGCTTAGTCCCCATCATGATGAATAATATTGCTGTAGACGGCTACAGTTTAATCATACCTCTTCTTATTCCGGCTATTTTTGGTCAAGTTGGAGCTTGTTTAGGTGTGTTTTTTAAAACTCAAAATAGAAATACTCGTGGCTATGCGGGGTCTGCTGCCATTACCGCATTATTTGGTGTAACAGAACCGGCAATTTATGGTATTACTCTCTCTAGAAAATGGCCATTTATTTTCGCCTGCCTTTCTGCAGCAATAGGATCCAGTATCATTGCCTCATTCCATGTGAAATCTTATTCAATGGGTTTATTAAGCCTTTTCTCTTTTATTCAGGTCATTTCACCACAAGGGGTAGATAACACGGTTATCGTGTGTATTTTAGCAGCATTATTAACCCTAATTTTATCGTTCATATTAACTTATTTTTTTTCGCCTCATAGTCATGATGATGCCAAAATCATAGAGCAAAACTCACCTTCGATATCTTCACTACCCTCTTCTTACCCAAAAAACCATCTACAAATAGCTAGCCCATTAAGTGGCGAGGTGATCCCCTTATCTATGGTTGATGACCCAACATTTTCCAGTGAAATCATGGGAAAAGGCATTGCTATTCGCCCAGATAACGGCACCTTATTTGCCCCTTTTGATGGCTATGTCACTTCCATCTTTAACCCTCATCACGCAATTGGCTTAAAAAGCGAACAAGGTATAGAGCTTCTTATACACATCGGCCTAGATACTGTAAAATTACAAGGTGATGGCTTTTCTTTACTGGTTCATACAGGAGAGAAAATTACCGAAGGGATGCCTCTTATCCAGTTTGATTTAAACAAAATCACTCAGTTGGGATTCGATTCCACAACCCCTATTTTAATTACTAATAGCCATGATTATTTTGAGGTGCTGAGTACAAATGAGACTTATGTAAATGCCGGCGATCGATTACTCACCACCTTATAATTTTTAGTCACACTTTAAAAGCCATTCGACCCAATGCCTTATTTGCTGTTTCAGATCATGAACGTGAATTGCTTCTACGCACACAGAAGTAAAGATTGCCGCCATCAGATAAGCGATAGAGCTTATCTTTGGGCTTTGCCGTTTGGATTTCCCTAGCCGTGAGATTATTCGCCATTTAATCCCTAAGTAATACCTGAACAAAGCTCAATTTTCGAAAAATCTAGGTATTACTCTAAACAAGCGCTTTTACGACACTTTATGGAACGCTACGAAACGGTAACTCATTGATTTTAATAACCTTAAGGCGTAAAAAAAGACGCCCTAGGACGTCTTTTTTTAGAATGTGGCGGTGAGTGAGAGATTCGAACTCTCGATACGTTGCCGTATACACACTTTCCAGGCGTGCTCCTTCAGCCACTCGGACAACTCACCGTACTGGTTAACATCTCGTGCTAACGAAGCGCTAATTTAATGATTATCGAATCAATGGTCAAGCAGAAATCAGGAAAAAAGCTTAGCTTGCGCTTCATTTGCTCACTTATTGATTAATTTGCCTAAAATCAAAACGATAAACGTCTGTTCGGGAGAATAGTCATGGGTAATATTACGATAAACACTGTTCTCACGTCCAATCGCCAAGAAATAACCGTTAGGTTTTATGAGGAAAATGCCACCATGTCATCATGGCTCGCATTCTCAGCCTATTTAAGGTTAATATAAGCGCAAACTTTTCGCTGTTTATATGGAATCTCACTTTGACCTTACACGACATTCTAACGTTACCTGAATTCAAAGATAAATTACTTAATGAAGCTAAAACACATGGTTTTATTACCGCTATGGCCCTAGCACCCAATGAACTCCCACCTGAAGAGTGGTTGCCTTTTTTGTGGGGAGGAGATGATGTTGCTCCCTTTCAAGATGGTGAGATGCTAGAACGTTATTTAGAGCAAATCATCCACTTATGGAATGTATATCGCCCGGCTTTGCTTGATGGCGTTTGGGCTTGGCCCGAAGGATGTGAGCTAGATGATAACGATCTTGTCAATCAAACAACGCGAGACTTTTGTGAGGGGGTATTGCAAGGCTGGCAACTGACCCGAGATGATTGGGAAGTCCTAATGCCAGAAGAGAGCCAAGATAATGCACTACTCGGGGGAGTTTTGCTCTCACTAAGCATGCTTTACGATCCTGAAACGTCACTTGCAACGTTAAGCCAACAGGGGATTGACGATTTAGATCAGTTTGAGGAAATTTATAATGCAATTCCTGTCATGCTCTGTGGGCTAGCAAAGCGTGGCGGACAACTTGCGCAGGCACAATAATTAAACATCGACACAGGCATTTTAACGAGTAAAAAGCCCGCTTTTTCAGTGCGGGCTGTGGTGATCTATAAAAGCCGTATTAGGCATTGCCTTTCACTTCTTTTTTGATTTGCTCGGCAAAATCTAACATTCGATTCAACGGAATTAATGATTTTACTCGAATCGCCTCATCGACAAAAATTTCGTGTGCTTGCCCGCCTTCAAGCAGGGCTTTTTCTATTGCTTTTAAGCCATTCATTGCCATCCACGGACAATGGGCACAGCTACGACAAGTAGCTCCAGCTCCAGCGGTTGGCGCTTCGATAAGCTCTTTATCTGGCACCATTTGTTGCATCTTAAAGAAAATACCTTTATCTGTTGCAACAATCATCTGTTGCTGAGGTAGCGTTTTCGCAGCGGTAATAAGTTGACTGGTGGAACCAACCGCATCCGCAAGTTCAACCACACTGGCTGGAGACTCAGGGTGTACCAATACTGCCGCATCGGGATACAACGCTTTCATTTTACGCAACGCATCAGCAGAGAATTCATCATGAACAACACATTCTCCTTGCCACAATAGCATATCAGCGCCGGTTTTATTAGCGATATAGGAACCAAGATGTCGATCGGGGGCCCATATGATTTTTTTATCTTCAGAATCTAGATGCTCGACAATGTCTAATGCGATACTCGAGGTTACCACCCAATCGGCTCGTGCTTTAACTGCGGCGGAAGTATTCGCATAAACGACCACCGTATGCTCAGGATGAGCATCACAAAATGCCGTAAACTCATCCACGGGACAACCAAGATCTAATGAACATTCCGCTTCGAGTGTTGGCATCAAAATTCGTTTTTCCGGAGTGAGTATTTTTGCCGATTCGCCCATAAATCGCACGCCAGCAATCAATAAGGTCTGTGCTGGATGTCGATGACCAAATTTGGCCATTTCCAGCGAATCACCGACAAAGCCACCGGTTTCTTCGGCCAAGGCTTGAATCTCTGGGTCAGTATAGTAGTGAGCAATCAAGACGGCATCTTTTTCTTTTAACAACTGCTTGATATTGGCTACATAGGCTTGCTGTTCCTCTTCCGTTAATCGGACAGGTTTAGCAGGAAACGGGTATACCGTGTCGATTTTATCCAGTATGTGACTCATTGATCTTGCTCTGTGCAACGTTATGTAATACGCGCATTGTACACTGTATCAACAAAAATAGGCAAAAGTGATTCGATCACGGGGCTTGGTAAAACAAAGGCCGCTAAAAAGCGACCGATAATCGTAAACTCAAAAAGCTATCGCTTTAAGTGCTCTTTGGCAACTTTTGCCGATGCACTATTAGGATATTCATTAACGACTTGCTGATAATATTTTTCGGCTTGCGCTGAATTGTTATTTCGCGCAGCCAAATCACCTAATTTGACTAACGCATCTGCACGTTTATTTGAGTTTGAATAACTGATAACCGCAGCAAAACTTTTTACCGCTTCTTGGTCTTTTTTCTGCGCAAAATAGAGCTGACCTAGCCAGTAATGAGCATTCGGTGCAAAACTTGAGTTCGGATAGTCTTGCTGAAATTGCTGGAACGCGGCAATGGCACCAGCGTAATCCCGTTTTTTCAAGATAAGATCAACCGCATTTTGGTAAGCGGCTTGTTCATCCGCATCACTGCTAAAAGTACCGAGTGGTACTTCATCTTGACTATCATTAGCAATGTTTTCTGTAGCCGGACGTTTGGCTGCCTCACGACGCAAATTATCTAATTCAACAAACAATTCTCGCTGACGCTGCAACATCTGCTGCATGTCATAATTACTTCTTTCTATTTGCCCACGTAATTCGTTGATTTCGAGGGCCATATCATCCAACTGCTTTTGCATTCGCAGTTGCATTCGATTACGATTTTCAAGCAAACGTTCCAAGCGAGCAACCTCAGTTTCTGCCGGTGCATTGGAAGACAATGAAGCTCGTTGGGTGCTACTTCCTAGATCAGATACTGGAGCTGGTGCAGCGAACACGATGTTCGCCGCACTTGCCAGTAACGTAAGCGTAAATACGCGCTTAAGGTTACTGAACATGAGGGATACCTCAATTAGTAGACAAGAACAGCACGGCGGTTCTTAGCATAAACTTCTTCAGTTTGGCCAAGTAATAGTGGTTTTTCTTCACCATAACTTACAATCGCAATTTGGTTGGCTTGTACGCCCATTGCTTCTAAGTATTTCGCCACAGCTTGTGCACGACGCTCACCCAGAGCAATGTTGTACTCTGGTGTTCCACGCTCATCAGCATGGCCTTCAATCGTCACTTTTAAACTTGGGTTTTTACTTAAATAAGTGGCGTGAGCTGAAAGCATTTCTTCATAATCACGCGCAATTGTTGCATTATCGAACGCAAAATAAATGGTTTGAGTTTCGCGTAATGCTTGTTCCTTAAGCTCTTGCTCAGAAAGTTGTGCATTCTCATCAATGGGTGACACAACCGTTGTATCTACACTGTTTGCTTCACCAGATGTGGATTGGTTAGTTTGTGACTGAGAAGAAGCGTTTGCTGCTTCATCACTTGAACTACATGCTGTAACCGCAAGAACAGGTAGTGCAATGAGTAGCCCTTTAAGAACCTTGTTTAGTTGCATCTTATTTTCCTTACTATGAAATAATTAGTTGCTCAATTGTGAGTTTGCTATAAAAACGGAGACCATGCTGGAGCCCTAACGCGCCCATTGGTTGCTGGTAACCTTGCTTTAAATCGCCCATCTATAGAAACCATAGACAAGACATTAGCCTGATTATACATTGAACTGTAAATAACCATGCCACCATTTGGGGCAATACTTGGAGATTCATCCAACAATGTTTTTGTTAGAATTTGTACTGCTCCGGTTTCCAAATCTTGTTTTGCTAAGTTAAAACCTGAATTATTACGGTTTACCATGATAAGGAATCGCCCATCAGGGGTGATTTGCCCACCAAGATTCTGACTTCCCTGCCATGTTAAACGCTTCGTGACGTTATCGCTTAAATTTACTTGATATATCTGTGGGTTACCACCCCTATCAGACGTAAATATCAAGGATTTGCCATCTGGACTCCAGAAAGGTTCGGTATTATTTGAGCGACCTCGCGTAATTTGGGTCAATTTTCGAGTGGCAAGATCAAGCGTATACACCTGCAAGCTACCTGTTTTTGATAGCACTAAAGCCATGCTTTGTCCATCAGGTGAAAAACGCGGCGCACCATTATGACGAGGAAAAGAGGTCAGTTTCTCACGTTCGCCAGTATAAATATTCATCAAGAAAATTTCAGCTTGCCCATTCTGGAAACTAACATAGGCTAACTGGCGGCCATCGGGTGACCAAGCAGGTGACATCAGCGGTTGTTTAGAACGTAAAACGAGACGCTCATTATAGCCATCGTAGTCGGCAACTCTTAACTGGTAAGGGTAGCTATCTTTATCATTCACAACAACATAAGCGATTCGAGTAAGGAAGGCTCCTTTTTCTCCGGTTAGTTCTTCATAGACTAAATCGGCAATACGGTGAGCATACTCACGCATCCGTTTTTCAGGCACCGTCGCCACTTTATTAAATAGCACGTGATCTTTCGATAAAACTAACTGCCCATCGGCACTGAGTGCACGACTTTGACCTTGGGTCAATTGACCACGGACAACATCAACCAGTTGATAATTAATTACATAATTGCCTTGATCATTTTGAGTAATTGATCCAGTCAACAAGGCATCAACGCCAATTTGAGTCCATGCATCAAATTTGACGTCCGCTTCATGATACGGCGTTTGTGGCATGCGGTTTGTTGCAATCGGGCTAAATTTACCACTGCGTTGTAAATCTGAGGCGATCACTGCAGAAATATCTTGAGGGAGGGGTTGATTCCCCGCCCATTTAAAAGGCACTATCGCAATGGGACGAGCTGAGTTGACGCCATCCGTTATTACCAATTCAAGCGCCCCATGGGCCAGTTGTACGCTACTGGAAATAACCAATAGCCATCCTACTAATAATCGCTTTAACACGAGCTTTTCCTTTTAATCTGGAACTACGGTTAAGTTAATATTTTTAAGCTTCTCAATGACGTCCGACTCGCCAGTTTTCGGTAGTGGGAAATTCCCTACCTGCGCAACGGCACGTTTAGTCGCAGCACAAAGACGAGAATCCCCTTCTACGATTTGCAAATCGCCAACAATTGCATCAGCGCCTGCCGGAATCAAGCGAAGGTTAACCCGGCATTGTTTACCTCGAAAACTGTCTTCTAATAATAAATTTTGCTGAATAAGTTGAGTATAAATCGCCCCCCAGCGCTCAGCTTCTGTTGCGATATACTGAGCGCGAGCGGCTGAAATATTTTGCGCTTCACTTTCCAGCCCAGAAAAAATGCTGTTTAGGGCCGCTTCTTGTTCTTTACGCTCCCGTTCAGCTTGTTGGGCGCGCTCTTTTTCAATACGCGCTTTTTCAGCGGCAGCTTTCGCCGCTTTTTCTTTGGCAATCCGTTCTTTTTCGGCTCGCTCTGCGGCTTCGCGTTCACGTTGTGCTTTCTCTTTAGCTTGCTGAGCCGCTTTTTCGCGAGCAATTCGTTCTTGTTCAGCTTTGGCCGCTGCAGCCGCTTTGGCCGCGCGTTCAGCTTCCGCCTTTTTGGCGGCCTCTTCTTTCAACTGACGCTCCGCTTCCGCTTTCGCTGCTCGGTCTTGCGCTTGACGGGCTTTTTCAGCAGCCACTTTTTGCTCTTGTTCTTTCTGTTGTCGCGCTTTTTCCGCTTCACGTGCAGCTTTAGCTTCTCTGGCTTGTTGCTCTTTTAACTGACGCACTCGCTCTTCGGCTTCTTTACGATTTCGTTCCAACCGTTCACTTTCTCGGCGCAATTTATCTAACCGTTCTTGTTCTTTTCTCGCAGCGGCTTCACGCTGGCTACGAATATGCTGAGCTTGTTGTTTGACGAGGTTAGGGTCAATAACGACCGCTTGTACCGCAACACCTCCCGCAGAGGGCGTTGTGGGAGAAAAAGTAAAATCGGCTTGCCACGCAAGAATAACCAGCAAGGCTATATGCAATACCAGCGATACCAATAAAGGGGTTTTATCTGATGCTTTGTTCGATTTATTTGCTTTCATCAACGCTTATCAGCCTATTCTTTGATATCCGTGAGTAAGCCTACTTTCGCTATACCAGCTCGACTTAATTCATCTAGCACTAAAACAATATCAGCATAAGGTGTGGCAGCATCCCCCCCAACTGCAACCGGTGAATCAGGTTTTAGGGATAATTCAGCTTTCACGCGCACAATAACATCTTGTAACGACAGTCCTCGTTGAACGTCTTCGTCATTGACACTTAACCCTAAATTTCCCGCTTTATCAATTTCAATAATGATATAGCTTGCATCACTGTTTTCGGCCAAATCTGCCGTCGATTTCGCGGTTGACGTTTTGGGTAGCTCAACCTCTACACCTTGGGTAATAAACGGTGACGTCACCATGAAAATGATCAGCAAAACCAGCATGACATCAATGTAAGGAACCACGTTGATTTCAGCTGTCATCTTCCGCTTTTTCGGTTGATAACCTGCCATCGATTATTCCTTACCCGCCATCGCTTGGCGGTGTAATATACTATAAAACTCTTCGGAAAAAGTCGCATAAGTATGCTCTAACTTGCTGACTTTACTGCTAAATCTATTATAAGCCATTACTGCAGGAATTGCGGCAAACAACCCCATAGCGGTAGCAACTAACGCTTCAGCAATCCCAGGAGCCACCATAGCTAACGTGGCTTGCTTTACTTCCCCCAGTGCGATGAAGGCATGCATAATACCCCATACCGTACCAAATAAGCCGATATAAGGGCTAATTGATCCCACCGTTGCCAAAAAGGGCAAATGCGTTTCTAGTTCATCAACTTCACGAGAAACTGCGACCCGCATAGAACGCCCAGTCCCTTCCATCACATAGTCGGGCGAAGCTGCGTGCAATTTATGTAAGCGAGCAAACTCAGTAAATCCAGAATAAAAGATCTCTTCTACCCCTTCGATGCTGTCTTTACGCTTTTTTATGTCTTGATATAAAATTGATAAATCGTTACCTGACCAGAATTTATCTTCAAATTTTTCTGCATTTTTTTGTGCTTGAGAGAGCACTTTGCTACGGGAAATGATCATTGCCCAAGACGCAATAGACATACCAAGTAAAATCAGCATGACTAATTTAACTAATAGACTGGCCTGCAAGAACAGATCGAACATGGAAATATCAGCGGTCACTCTTTGTTAACTCCAAAATAATTGATTGAGGTATGGCTCGGGGTTTCATCTTTTGATTGTCAATACATGCTACCTTAACTAATGCTTTACACAATAGTTGCCCGTCAGGATTGACCAGCTCTTGACAGAAAGTCAAGGAGGCTTTTTTCAATTCAATCAGCATACTTTTTACTTTAAGTTGCTCATCCAACCGAGCTGCGCGTACAAAATCGACGTCCGCGTGTCGAACCACAAAACCTAGGTTTTGTTCCAGCAAAGTATGTTGTGAGATCCCAATCGAGCGCAGCATCTCGGTTCTTGCTCGCTCAAAGAACTTGAGGTAGTTAGCATGATAAACCACGCCTCCTGCATCGGTATCTTCATAATAAATAGTGATAGGCCAATCGAATACTTGCATCGTCTCACAGTTTCCACGTCAAAAATGAAGCAGTTAGACTAGGTACTATACCGTATCTCTTGATGGTAAGTACAAACTGAAGCGTAAGATTTTATGCTAATATGATAAAAAAATAGCGTTACCTCAAAGAGACAACGCTATTTTTTACTCAGTTTTAACGAGTTGACTAATAATCCGTAACGGTTAACCGAACAGCCGAACTAAAAAAAAGCCCGCCATGATCGGCAACGAAAAGTATGGACTAAAAAAAATCTGCCAAATCCAGCTACGTGGTTTAAAACCAACACCAAATACCATACTAGAACATATTCCCCAGATCAGTAATGGTGCAACCAGTACATTAAATCCACCGATACTCGCCGCATACGCTTCAGGATCCCACATGACCATCGCAACATGATAAAATCCGAGTATGATCGACAAGGCCCTAAATAAGGCCTTATCGACCCACTGGTGCAGTTTTGTCAACAAGACAAAGCCGTTATTCACTGTCTTTATCCATCATTTCACTGTGCTCTAACCAAAGAGCATTGATGATGCCAAAAGCACATGCCAGCAATACACCAAGAATCCATGCAAAATACCACATCGTTTCGCTCCTTAGTAAAGTGAGTTTTTATTATCTTCGATATACTTGTTATCCAAGCGACCGAACATTTTATAGTAAGACCACGCGGTATACGCGAGGATAATAGGCACCATCACAAACGCGATAAATGTCATTACATTCAACGTTAGCTCACTCGACGTTGCGTCCCACATGGTTAAACTATGACTTGGCTCTAAGCTTGATGGCATCACAAACGGGAACATAGCGAAGCCTGCAGTAAAGATGACCCCAGCATTTCCTAGACTAGAGGTAAGGAAAGCCAATGCACATTTTTCAAAACGAGAAGCCAAGACCGCCAATAGCGGCATAAATACCCCTAATGCGGGCGCTAGCCACAAAATTGGATACGTTTCAAAATTATGCATCCAAGCACCCGCTTCACGAACGACTTCTTTATTTAATGGGTTTGACGCCGCCGCACCGTCAATGGCACTCACTACAACATAACCGTCGATATTTTGAATCCAAAAGCCGGCGGCAACAAATAATAGACAGGTTAATAGACCCGAAAATTGGGCTGTCGCACGTGCACGAGTATGCAATTCACCCGTTGTTTTCATTTGTAGCCAAGCAGAACCTTGCATCAAAATCATAAACAAACTCACCAAACCACACACAAGTGCAAATGGATTCAATAACCCAAAGAATGAGCCGTGATAACTCGGCATAATTAGCTCATTTAATTGGAATGGAACACCTTGCAGCAGGTTACCAAACGCCACACCAAAGATAATTGGTGGCACGAATCCACTGATCGAAATACAGATATCCCATGTGTTTCGCCACTTTGGATCTTCAATTTTTGAACGATAATCCAAACCGATTGGGCGTAGCCATAATGCAGCCAATGTAACAATCATCGCGAGGTAAAAACCTGAGAACGATGTTGCGTAAACCAGTGGCCAAGCAGCAAATAAAGCACCACCTGCAGTAATTAGCCAAACTTGGTTTCCATCCCAGTGCGGAGCGATCGAGTTAATCATGACTCGGCGCTCTGCGTCATTTTTACCAAGAACAGGAACCAGCGCTCCTACTCCCATATCAAAGCCATCTGTAATGGCAAAACCTACTAGTAGTACGCCGATCAGCACCCACCAAATAAGTCGTAAGATTTCGTAATCAAACATATTGCTTTCTCCTTGGCTAGGCTTCTACTTGACGATTGACTTGATCTTCAACCGAGCTGCCATTTTGTTCGAAATGATAGCGACCTGTTTTCAAGCTGCTTGGTCCTTTACGAGCAAACTTCACCATTAAATAAACTTCAGCAATGAGGAACACAGTGTACAGCGCCAAAATCGCAAACAACGATGTCCAGATTTGACTTGCTGACAATGCAGAGGCGGCGATATTTACAGGTAAAATTTCACCTACCGCCCATGGTTGACGACCGTATTCAGCCACAAACCACCCAGCTTCTACTGCAATCCAAGGTAAAGGAATGCTCCAAAGCGCCGCTTTAAGTATCCACGGTTTTTGTTCAATTTTTTGACGACAGGTTTGAATAAAGGCCGCACCAAAGACAAACAGCATGATGAACCCACAGGCAACCATGATGCGGAAAGACCAGAACAATGGCCACACCGTTGGAATCGAGTCATCGGCAGCCGCTTGGATCTGCGCTTCTGTTGCATCAGAAACATTCTCAGTATAACGCTTAAGTAGCAGACCATAGCCAAGATCATTTTTCACTTCATTAAATGCTTGAATATTGTCTTCGGATTTGTCACCCGCTCGAAGTGCTTGTAGCAATTCATAAGCGTACATACCATTACGAATGCGATCGATATGCTCTTCACGTAAATCACGTAGACCTGTCACCTCTTTATCTAAAGAGCGAGTGGCAATAATCCCCATCACATAAGGAATCTTAATCGCGTAATCAGTCTGCATGGTTTCTTGATTTGGTAAGCCAAATAGGGTGAAGGCAGCAGGAGCTGGTTCGGTATGCCATTCAGATTCGATGGCGGCCAGCTTAACTTTTTGCACATCGCCAAGCTCATAGCCGGACTCATCACCTAGAATGATAACGGAAATAATTGCTGCCATACCAAATGAAGCGGCAATAGCAAATGAGCGGCGAGCAAACGCAACATCTCGACCTTTTAATAGGTAGTAAGCACTAATGCCCAAAATAAACATTGCCCCTGTGGTATAGCCAGAAGCCACAGTATGAACAAACTTAACTTGCGCAACTGGGTTAAGCACAACCTCAGCGAAACTGACCATTTCCATGCGCATGGTTTCAAAGTTAAATGCTGAGCCAACTGGGTTTTGCATCCAGCCGTTTGCCACCAAAATCCACAACGCAGAGAAGTTGGAACCTAAAGCGACCAGCCAAGTTACCGTTAGATGCTGACGTTTGGAGAGGCGATCCCAGCCAAAGAAGAACAAACCGACAAAGGTTGATTCTAAAAAGAAAGCGACCAGTGCTTCAATGGCGAGCGGAGCCCCAAAGATATCACCAACATAGTGTGAATAGTAAGACCAGTTAGTACCGAACTGGAACTCCATCGTTAGGCCGGTAGCAACACCAAGCGCAAAGTTAATACCGAAAAGCTTACCCCAGAACTTGGTCATGTCCTTATAGATTTGCTTATCAGTCATTACATAAAGTGACTCCATAATGGCAAGTAAAAATGCCATACCTAAAGTCAGTGGAACGAACAAGAAGTGATACATCGCTGTCAGTGCAAACTGCAACCGCGATAGATCAACGACATCAATCATGGTAACTCCTTTGTGTCGGCTGAATGACACTTTTGACATAACGCAACAACACGCATAAGTTAACGAACCATATCCAACTGTTAACTTTTTGCAATACTTTGTTGCTTTTATGTACCATTGTGGTTAGTTAATTGTTAAGCTTCAGCTAATATAGCTGTGACTAATACTAATGCCAAACCCCTTGAGTTTCAAAAGGTTTATTCATACAAAACGCTTTGATTTGGATCAATTTCCCTTACGAGAAAGCGGTTAAAAAAACAACAAAATGATATAAATCAAGAAATGTGGATATTTATCCTATAAACGAGGGCAAAATGAATCATAACAGAGCACAAATTAAACACAGATGGTTAACACCAACCTAAAATTGATTACGAATCATGCATTTTAGAAATATGTCAAAATGTGACATATATTGATAAATATTTCTCTTATCGAACTCTAGGGTCTGTTGATCTTTCGCGGTTAAATTTTGTTCGAGATAAAAGCGTTTTAATCGCGGCGAGAGGTTTGTCGCCTAGTTATTCTAAGCAAAACACCGCTCAACAAAGAGTAAAACGCTTTTAGCCGAACCCTTCGGGCAGCGTTTGTGGCTCCTTTCTACGGCGTTATCGGCTTCTCAGGTAGAGTAACTACATTTCAAAGCCTCTGCCTTGTATAAAGAAGCCACAAACGGCTGCAAAAATCAGCTCGAAAGGTCAACAGACCCTAGGTCGGTAATTTTATGATTTTGTTAAACCAAAATGTAAATAAGCACGATCCGTTGCAATCCGACCTCGAGGTGTGCGCTGTAAATAGCCTTGTTGAATCAAAAATGGTTCAAGAACATCTTCAATTGTATCTTTCTCTTCGCCAATGGCTGCCGCCAAGTTATCCAGCCCAACCGGGCCACCTGAAAATTTCTCCATAATGGCGAGTAAAAGCTTTCTATCCATATAATCAAAGCCTTGATGATCAACATCAAGCATATCTAGCGCTTTATCTGCTGTTTGAGCGCAAATATGTCCGTTGCCTTTCACTTCAGCATAGTCTCGCACGCGACGTAGTAAACGGTTAGCAATACGTGGAGTTCCTCGAGCACGGCGCGCTATCTCCAATGCACCATCCGAGTCCATCGACAACCCCAAATGGTGAGCACTGCGCTGTACAATATGTTGTAAATCGGCCACGTTGTAATACTCCAAACGCTGCACAATGCCAAATCGATCTCGTAAGGGGGAAGTCAATGAGCCTGCCCGAGTGGTCGCACCAATCAGTGTAAAAGGAGGGAGATCAATTTTGATCGAGCGAGCGGCTGGGCCTTCACCGATCATGATATCTAACTGATAATCTTCCATTGCTGGGTAGAGAACTTCTTCGACCATAGGGCTGAGTCGGTGAATTTCGTCAATAAATAAAACATCATTCTCTTCTAAGTTGGTCAATAACGCGGCAAGATCGCCTGCTTTTTCCAAAACTGGGCCAGAGGTGGTCCGAATATTGACATCCATTTCATTAGCAACAATATTGGCTAGAGTCGTTTTCCCTAACCCAGGAGGGCCAAAAATCAACAGATGATCGAGCGCTTCACGACGTTTTTGGGCCGCTTGAATGAAGATTTCCATTTGATCTCGAACGTGATCTTGTCCTTGATAGTCAGCAAGTTTCTTCGGTCGGATAGCACGATCAATCACTTCTTCGTCCTTAAACGAAGGGTTTATCGGCGCAATAAGGCGATCGGCTTCAATCATAACAAGGTATCCATAGAGTTAGGGGCTATGTGAAAGGCAACCCTTAACGTCATCATCCATTTGGCACAGTATAGAAGATCACGTAAGGTCGATATGTCACGCCTGGCGAAAAGCAAGGTGAAATACATAGGCTTATCTGGCATTAAACCATTGATTTTAAAGCATCACGAATTAACTGCTCACTACTCATGCCGGCTTTCGCGAACTGAGCAACTGCTTTTGAGGCTTGAGCGGGTTTATACCCTAATGCCAACAAGGCACTAACCGCTTCTTCCTCTGCATTTTGTTCAGCGAATATGACTTGATGATCCAATGGGGCTGCATCTGTTGCTGGGGTCAGTAAATCTCCCGTTCCCCACCCTTTTAAGCGGTCTTTCATTTCGACCAACAGACGTTCTGCTGTCTTTTTCCCAACGCCTGGTAACTTGATCAAGGTTGATATGTCTTCCCGTTCAACACATGCGACAAACTGACTGGCCGTCATGCCAGAAAGTATACCTAGGCCCATTTTAGGTCCGACACCGTTCGCTTTAATGACTTCTCGAAATAGAGCGCGCTCGCTTACGCTATTAAAACCGTAAAGTAACTGTGCATCTTCACGTACAATAAAATGGGTATAGATAATCGCCTCTTCTCCCACATCGGGTAGCTCGTAGAAGCAGCTCATTGGCATTTGTACTTCATAACCGATCCCCCCTATTTCGATTAACACTTGAGGAGGTTGTTTTTCAATCAATATTCCGCGCAGACGGCCAATCACAGTGAATTCCTTTGTCTGTATGTCAAACTTAATGGCAAGGATGATAATAAAGAACTGGATGGATAGCCAGTAAAACTCTGTGCGTCATACCAACAATATCAGCGTTACCGATAACGACCACGACGAGCACTGGTTGCTTGCCCTGCCAATGCAATCAAGGTTTTGTTGGTATTGGCGTGGCAAATCGCGACGCCTAAAGCATCTGCTGCATCAGCCTGAGGCCTCGCAGGTAATTTTAAGATCTGCTGTACCATATGCTGAACCTGAGATTTATCCGCTCCCCCAGTTCCAACCACCGCTTGCTTAATTAACCTTGCCGCATATTCATGAACCGGTAACTCGGCATTGACCGCAGCCACAATGGCACTGCCTCGTGCTTGTCCGAGCTTTAATGCTGAATCAGCATTTCTCGCCATAAACACTTGTTCAATAGCAAAGACATCCGGTTGAAACTGAGTAATGATCTCGCTCACCCCCGCATAAATCTGTTTTAATCGTAGCGGTAACGCCTGATCAGACGTTCGGATACAACCACTGCCTAAGTAGATGAGATGCCTCCCTTGTTGTCGGATCACCCCATAGCCGGTAATTCGCGATCCTGGATCAATCCCCAAAATAATTGACATCGTTGATTCCTAGTTACAGCGTCTCGTTATCTTTTTGATGATTAGAAAGATAACAGCGAGGCATTCACCTCGCTGTTTATAATAACGTCCCGGAGAACCAATTACTTACGTCGCCAAGTGGTACCGTTAGGGCCGTCTTCCAAGATAATACCTAATTCATTCAGTTTATCTCGTGCCAGATCGGCATTGGCCCAATCTTTGGTCGCACGAGAATCATTGCGTAACTTGATTAAGGCTTCAATCTGTTCGACCTGCTCTTGGCTTTCGGCTTCTCCTTGCATAAAGTGCTCTGGATCTTGATATAAGATACCGATCACATCCGCTAACTCACGCATTAATGATCCTAGCGCACTCGCTTTGAGATGATCTTCATTTTTCAATCGGTTAATTTCACGGGCCATATCAAATAACACAGAGTACGCTTCTGGTGTATTAAAGTCGTCGTTCATCGCCGAGGTAAAACGGCTAACGTACTCTTCACCACCTGCTGCAGGAACCGTCTTATCTAAGCCACGAAGCGCAGTATATAGACGTTCTAAAGAAGCACGAGCTTGAGTAAGATTCTCTTCACTGTAGTTAAGCTGGCTACGGTAATGACCCGACATCAAAAAATACCGTACGGTTTCTGGATCATAGTGCTGTAATACATCTCGAATGGTAAAGAAATTACCCAGTGATTTAGACATTTTTTCTTTATCTACCATCACCATGCCGCTATGCATCCACGTATTCACGTATTGAGTCTCATGAGCACAGCAAGATTGTGCAATTTCATTTTCATGGTGAGGGAATTGAAGATCTGAGCCCCCCCCATGAATGTCAAAATGTTCACCCAAAATAGCAGAATTCATTGCCGAGCACTCGATATGCCACCCAGGACGTCCAGCTCCCCATGGAGACTCCCAGGTCGGTTCACCCGGTTTGGACATCTTCCATAATACAAAATCTAAAGGACTGCGTTTGGCGATCTCGATATCAACTCGAGCTCCTGCTTGAAGTTGAGCGAGATCTTGCTTAGAAAGTTGACCATACTGTGCAAATTTACTCACTTCAAACATCACATCGCCATTGTCTGCAACATAAGCAAATCCGCGCTCAATCAGACGCTCGACAAGGGCGATAATCTCATCGATGTATCCGGTAGCTCGAGGCTCAACATCAGGGCGTTGGATGTTTAATGCATCAAAATCAGTATACATTTCTTGAATTAAGCGCTCCGTTAACGCTTCACAGGATTCCTGGTTTTCAGCGGCACGTTTAATAATTTTGTCGTCAATGTCGGTGATATTACGTACAAAGGTAAGGTCATACCCTAAATAACGTAAGTAACGAGCCACCACATCGAAAGAAACAAACGTACGACCATGACCGATATGACAGAGATCGTATATGGTGACGCCACAGACATACATGCCGACTTTTCCGGCTGTAATGGGTTTAAATTCCTCTTTTTGTCTTGTGAGTGAGTTATAAATTTTCAACATGATCTCTATCTAATTTACCGTTAATCCCAAAATAGTTTTAGAGTATAACAACTCTATTATCGCTAGGTCATCCATTTGGTGTTTTGAATGCACAAAAAGTTAAGCTAAAATCTGTCATTCACACAAAACAAGCAAAGGTAATACACATGATCACGCTGCATACTAATTTTGGTGACATCAAAATTCAGCTTAACGAAGAGCAAGCACCAGAAACCAGCGCAAACTTTTTACAATACTGCCGTGATGGTTTTTACGACAATACCTTATTCCATCGTGTTATCGACGGTTTTATGATCCAAGGTGGTGGTATGACTTCGGGTCTACGTGAAAAAGCGACTCGTGCGCCTATTCGTAATGAAGCCAATAATGGGTTAAGCAATAAAACAGGTACTCTTGCTATGGCAAGAACGATGGATCCTCATTCTGCTAGCTCACAGTTTTTTATTAATGTGAATGACAATACTTTCCTTGATTTTAAATCCGAAAGTCGTGACGGCTGGGGATACTGTGTATTTGCAGAAGTCGTTGAAGGCATGGATGTGGTCAATAAAATCAAAGGCGTTAGTACTGGATCTTATGGCATGCATCAAGACGTTCCCCTTGATGAAGTGATCATTACCAGTACCACCATCGAAGACTAAGCTCGCCAATCAAATTACCGACGGATGGAGTGCATTGAGCACTCCACTAATTTTTATGCATACTTTATTTATTTCAGATCTTCACCTGTCACCGGCTCGTCCTGATATCACTCAATGCTTTACTCATTTTATGCGCACTGAAGCTCGAGATGCCGACGCACTTTATGTCCTCGGAGATTTGTTTGATTTTTGGATTGGTGATGATGACCCGACGCCTTTTGCCCAACAGATCAAAGCGGAATTTCAGCAACTCACTGCCGCCGGAGTCGCTTGTTTTTTTGTTCATGGCAATCGAGATTTTCTTATTGGTCAGCGTTTTGCGAAGGAAACCGGTATTGTTTTATTAGCTCAAGAAACCGTCATCCACCTTTATGGTACTCCTGTTGTGATACTGCATGGTGATACCCTGTGTACTGAAGATGTGCGTTATTTAGCATTTCGTGAAAAAGTTCATAAACCTTGGCTACAATGGGTATTTAATCGTTTACCTTATGCGATTAAAAAACGTATTGTGCAACGCGTTCAGTCAGATATCCGTCACGATAAGCAACAAAAAGCGATGGAAATAATGGATGTAACCCCCAGCGAAGTGATTCAGGTACTTAATCATCATCATGTCGATATCATGATTCATGGACACACGCACCGCCCTGCCATCCATCATTTGCCTCAGCTAGGCCATAAAACACGTATTGTACTCGGTGATTGGTACAGTCAAGGCTCGATCTTGCGTTATGCTCCACAAGGGTATGCATTGGAGTCGCGACCATTCGAATAAATGCGCTAAACTTTCTTTGAATGTACTCACAGCAATCGGCTTAAAAATCATTCATAGTGGTACATGCATGGTGTTAAGAATAACAATCACTCCAAGAAGAGCGGGTTTATGAAAAACTCCTACATTGCACGGCAACCTATTTTAGATCGCGATAAAAAAACGATCGGCTACGAATTATTGTTCAGAGATGGTCCACAAAATCGCTTCCCCGATATTGACCCTGAACTTGCTACCAGTCGACTACTTTCCGATCACTGCTGGTCGACGCATTACAATGTATTAGGGCCCTATTTGGGATTTGTTAATTTTCCTTATCAAAGCCTACTCAACCTTGTTCCAACCCTGTTTCCATGTGACAATTTGGTGGTTGAAATCCTTGAAGACTGCCCACCAACGGAAGCGTTACTTGATGCGATAAAACAATTATCCCAACTTGGTTATAAAATTGCCCTTGATGATTTTATTCCAAACCGAGCTTGGCAAGCTTTCCTTCCTTATGTTTCCATCATTAAATTCGATATTCGCCTGTTCCCGATAGAAAAAGCGCGACTTTTCATGCACAAACTCCGCGTTCTCATATTCAATTTCTCGCTGAAAAAGTAGAAACGTATGAGGAGTTTGAACAAGCAAAGCAAGCCGGATTCGTTTATTTTCAAGGTTATTTTTTTAGTAAACCTGAATTAATCCAGCGTAAAGCACTAGAACCTTCTTTTATAACCATTATTCAATTATGCAAAGAAATAGCAAAAGAAGAGATTGATTATCAGGTGTTAGAACAGCTGGTGGCAAAAGATCTTACGCTTTCTTATAAATTACTCACCTTTGTCAACGCCTCTGCCCTGGTCAGCACAAAAATACAATCGTTTAAACAAGCATTAGTCTACCTAGGGGAAGAACGATTACGTCGTTTTATCTCTTTGGTAGCGATCGCATCGACTCATCGAGATAAACCTGATTCGTTATATGGTTTATCTATTCAACGCGCTCGGTATTGTGAGCAACTTTATCAAAAAATCAACGGAACACAGACGTCAGGCAATGCGTTTTTAACCGGGATGTTCTCATTATTGGACAGCCTACTCGATCAACCGCTTGACGAGATCATTAACGACATGCCCATCGAAGATACGGTTAAGCAAGCATTATTAAACGGCGATGGGCTACTAGGACAACTTCTCAAACTCGCCAAAGCGCATGAAAAAGCCGAATGGTCTCAGGTTGCTCAACTGACCAAGCAGCTCAAGCTGACGGAGTCCGATGTCGCTTATAGTTATGACGAAGCGATCAGCTGGACTGCGGATTTATTAAATATTACCCCCTAGACGCCATCACAACATCCACTTACACTCGCTAACTCTTTTTTTATTGGATGACAGCTATGACAACTTGTTACTGTGGCAGCGATAAAGAATATGACGATTGTTGCCAGCCTATTCATAGTGAGCCCGCTCAAGCACACAAACCAGAGCAGCTAATGCGAGCTCGATATAGTGCCCATGTATTGGGACTCATTGATTTTATTATTAATACTTACCACCCATCGTGTCTGGCTGATCAACAGCGCAAGGAGCTTGAAGATTCAATGAATAGCCAGTGGCAAAAGTTAGAGATTCTAAAGACTTGGCCAGGACGCGACGAACATGAAGGCTTTGTGCATTTCAAAGCTTTTTATCGTGCAGGACAACAGACATACTGTCTTGAAGAACAATCTCGCTTTGTGCGCGACAACCATCAATGGTTCTATATTGATGGTACATTTCCTCAACAAAATAAAATTGGCCGCAACGATCCTTGTCGCTGTGGTAGCGGTAAGAAATTTAAAAAATGTTGCGGCTAAATCATCCATCGCTAACTCGCCAAGAGCAGAATGATTATTCTTGATCGATCATCCACTTACGGAAGGCTTTGCGTTGTTCTTTATCCGCTTTTAAATAGAGAGCTTGCAGATCATCTAATAACGCATCGGAGGAAGCGGGAGCGGGGTTATGGGAGTTTACTGAAGGCTTCTCTAATGAGTTATCGATGGTTAAATAGCTCATCGTAATGGCTGCTTTTCCCGCTTGTTTATTGTATGTCACAATATCATCAACAAAATTTTGTCCAAGTACAAAACCGCTAAGAGGAACAACGTCACTCACCTGCTCAACCGGTTTTTGATTATCAAGGTCAATCAACTGCCATTCAAAATGAGCGATCTCTTTCTTGGCTTGCTGGGCGTTACGATAGTTGGGCATTTGAAAAGTTAAGGTTTGATCAGTCGCATTAAAACGTAGCACCACCAAATCACTATACACATTATCCACCGTATCGCGATTTACAAAAGGTTTTGCATAGCGAAACGCGATTTGATTGACCCCATCCGGCAGCTCAACCGTTTTGTGACTGCTTAGAAAACTGCCTTTCATCTGCGGTTTTTCTAAATTTACCACCGCTAAACTGATCTCCTCTGGTACCGTCAGTTGCACTTTAGCTTGTACTGTTGCCGTGAGAACGACTCCGACCAATAATCCCTTTATGATATGTTTCATCATGACCTCCACCTCATCCATCTCCCATAAAAAAAGCTCGGCAGCGCCGAGCTTATCTTTAACGATAAATCGCTAGATTACCAGTATACACGAGCACCGATAGCAAGATTGTTAACATCATCTTGACCGTCAGTATCATTGAAGTTGTATTCAACGTAAGTACGTGCCCACTTAGCAAACATATACTCTGCACCTAGGTATAAGTTAGTGATGTCAGCTGCTTCTTTTTTACCATTGATAAACTGAGCACCGCCGTACACTGACGTTTTGCTCGCCACTTTGTATTTTGCACCAAGGTGGAAACCATCAGATTCCTCTTTTGTGCTGTTGACTTTATTTTTATCTTTATTGTATGCGTAAGTAATACCAACCACGCCTTTATCAGTCAGCGCATATTCCGCCGTGGCTTCAAAATAAGTTGAGTCGATATCACCGGCTGTTTTATCAGACATTGATGCACCACCAATGTGTAAAGAAAGAGCATCATAAGAACTACCAACGTACAGTTCGAACAACTCAGCATTCTCGTTATTCTCAGCTAGGTTGTACTGAGCTTTTACCCAGCTTTTACCAAGTTCCAATTGGTATTTGATCGCACTGCTTTGCCAGAAATTGTTATCTAGCCCACCACGAGATATGGTGCCAAGTCATATTCATAAGCGTAAATTGCGCCATAAACATCATCATAAAGCGGTGAATGTTTACCATAGGTCATCACGCCGTATTCTGTACTCATGCCAATATAATGCTGACGAAGTTCCCAGTTTTCATCGACACGATATTCTACTTTACCAATGACATCTAAGCCTTCTTCAACTGCGTTGTAGACAACGTTAACACCAACACGTGAAGAACCTTGATCAATTTTTGCATCAGTATTGCTTTCATCAGTAAACTTAACGCTTTGACGAAGTTGACCATAAAAATCAACGGATACGTCATCCGCTTTAAATACTTCTGCTGCATTGACTGATGTTGCTGCTGAAGCAACCAGTAGTGCTACTAGAGTCTTTTTCATATTAATCCACTGCCTTTTCTTAGATGGGAATTCCATTTCGGTTCCCTTTGTTTTAGATGATGGTTGGCTAGCTCTGCGGCTAGTTACCATCGCCACTAAATTCGCACTTAAGATTGCAAAAGAATATGCTACATGTCAAATGTGCAAAAAAATATTTATAAAAACAACACAAAAACTTAATAAACAAAAACTTACATATAAATTTCACTTTCTTTCGAGCAACTTCTAACCAAAAAGGTCATGATTAATAAATGTAAACAAAATTAACATTTTAATATTAAACACCAATACTATTAAAAATAAGACATTGATGTAGAATATAATTTCTGTTTTAAAACAAAATTAAGAATTTATATTCGATGGATATCACTTTAATGGCATGCGCATAAAGGTTCAGTTTTTTTTTGTGAGCAAGATCTAGAATTGATTCAAAAGCATACTATTTTGAGCAACTGGGGATCGAAAGTCAGTTATCCCGCCATCGTTTAACCGGTAAAAGTGTTTAACAGGTAAAGGCACGTAGCCGAGTGAAGATCAATGAACAGCAACTGGCTGTCGTCACAAATTATGTTACTATCGCGGCTCTGCTGTTTAGGTCTCGCTATGCTCACAACAAAAATCCAACAATCCATCCGTACGAGTTATCACAATTTACAAAGTCAGTTAGATAACTTTATTCCACGCCGGGCACAGAACTACCTCGTGGCTGAAATAACCCACACCCTCTGTGGTCGCTATCACCCCTCCACACGCATGATTGTGGCAGAAGCAGGCACAGGGATCGGTAAATCACTTTCTTATTTGATGGCCAGTATTCCCGTCGCGATACTCAACCAACGTAAAGTGGTCATTTCTACCGCAACCGTTGCACTACAAGAGCAATTGGTACAAAAAGATCTCCCGCTTTATCGACGGATCACCGACCAAAATTTTTCTTTTCTCTTAGCCAAAGGACGCCAACGTTATTGCTGCACCGAAAAGCTTGCCTCAGCCAGTGGCGTTGATGGTGGCCAACTCGCGATGTTTACTGACAAGCCTGATATTCAGGATATTGAACTGCTACAAGCACTTTATCAACAATTACTAAGTGGGAAATGGGATGGCGATCGAGATGCTTGGCCAACGCCTATCAGTGATTCAATTTGGCATATGATTGTTAGTGATAAACATAGCTGTAACGGAAGTTTTACCGCTCATCGAAACTGCCCATTTCAAAACGCGCGGGCAGAACTCGACAAAGCAGATGTCATCATTGCCAATCACAGTCTGGTCATGGCAGATGCCGATCTCGGTGGTGGCGTTATTCTTCCTGAGCCAGAAAATACCATCTATGTTTTTGATGAAGCTCACCACCTTCCGCAGGTCGCACGCGATCATGCTGCGGCTTCTGCGGCCATGAAGGGCTCTGTAACTTGGTTAGAAAAACTCAACCAATCGTTAGCAAAATTTATCGCTTTGAGCGACGAAAAGCGTGCGTCTCGCTTTCATCGTGAGGCTCAAGATGCGCTACAACAATTGATCCCTGCTCTGAATCGACTCCCAAATCAATTTGAAGCCTCCGCCTTTGACGAAGGGGTTTATCGTTTTGAACATGGGGAATTGCCGGAGTGGTTAGCAACCCAAGCACAAGAACTAAAAAAAGCCAGCCAAAAACTGAATCAAGCGGTCGGCAAAACTGCCGATTTAATTGCCGAAGCCGTTAAAGATGGCACGATAGCAGCAAGATTAGGTGATCCGGCATTATCAGAGCTAGGCTTTTATTTACAGAGACTAGAAAACCTTGCACATGTGTGGCACTTGATGGCGCAACCAAACCGAGAAAAAGGCGCTCCGCTGGCGCGCTGGCTGCAAGTGAGCACTGAACGAGAAAACGATTATTTCGTTAATATTTCACCGCTGGAAATCGGTTGGCAACTTGATCAACAAATATGGAGCCGCTGTGTCGGCGCTGTCCTCGTCTCCGCAACACTCCGAGCACTCAATTCATTTCAGTTTTTTTGTCGCCAAGCTGGGATCAGTGAAAAAGATGAGGATGGTGTCCGATTTTTAGCACTTGCTTCACCTTTTGACTATCACAATCAAGCTGAGTTGCTGATTCCCAAAATGGAGTATGAACCACAAGCACCGCAATATACCGGATATCTTGCTGAGAAAGTGATCGAATATATTCAACCCAATAAAGCGAATTTAGTTCTATTTGCTTCTTACTGGCAAATGAAAGAAGTCGCAGAGAAAGTGCATACTCAATGCATTAAAAACGGTTGGTCTTTACAGCGACAAGGCGAAAAGTCGAGAAAAGAGATTTTAAACCAGCATAAGATGCTGATTCAATGTGGAAAAACCAGCATTCTTTTTGGTACAGGTAGCTTTTCGGAAGGGTTAGATTTGCCCGGTAAATTATTAGAAAATTTAATTATTACCAAAATCCCCTTTGCCGTGCCAAGCTCACCGGTCGAGCAAGCTCATGCAGAATATATTCAGCAACGAGGCGGTAATCCGTTTTTACAAATTAGTGTACCGGAAGCCAGCAAAAAATTGATTCAATCGGTTGGACGTTTACTGCGTCAAGAACAAGACTCTGGTAGAGTCGTGATGCTTGATCGTCGGATAGTCTCTAAGCGCTATGGCAAATCGTTACTCGACTCTCTTCCACCGTTTAAACGTTGCATTGAATAGGCTTGATTATTAAATATTGCTATTATACGCCGCTAGCTTTTAGGATTACCGCTTATTTTCTCGGTGACTCGCCTGTTGATTGGTTAATCTTTCTATCATCGGAGTACCATAGAGGCTGAAAACCACTTAAGTGGCTAGCGACCGTGATGCGTTGCGATCCGTTTTACCGTTATGATTAGGACCGAACCATTCATGGAACTTGTTGAACCAACCACGTTTTTTATTCTTGCGATCGTTGCCTTTGTCGCTGGATTTATTGATGCTGTTGCTGGCGGAGGCGGAATGCTGACCGTACCAACACTTCTCTCCTTAGGGTTACCACCTCATATTGCGCTTGGCACTAATAAGCTAGCCGCAACCTTTGCCTCTTCTACGGCGGCGGTGACTTACTATCGTAAAGCTCTATTTACACCCCGTTTTTGGAAAAGAACGTTTATTGCGACTTTTATTGGTGCGGTGATCGGCACCTATGCTGTGGATGCCATCAGTACCGAGTGGTTACAAAAGGTCTTACCGCTGATCATCTTGGCCGCGGCTATTTATACCATATGGCACAAAACACCCCACACTAGCGACACTCATTTGCCTGACACCTGTACGCGAACGCACCGAAAACAGTATACGCAAGGCTTTATCCTTGGATTTTATGATGGCTTAGCCGGCCCAGGAACGGGCGCATTTTGGACCGTCAGCTCAATGGCGTTATATCGTCTCAATATTTTACTTGCTTCTGGCTTAGGTAAGGCCATGAACTTTACCAGTAATTTTACCTCATTGATAACCTTTGCTATTTTGGGTCATATCGACTGGATACTGGGACTAACCATGGGGATGTGTCTCATGGTCGGCGCTTTTGTCGGTGCTCATTCAGCGATCCGCTTTGGTGGGAAATTCATTCGCCCTGTCTTTGTGTTCGTTGTTAGTGTGTTAGCGGTTAAGTTAGCCTATGACGCTTGGTTTATTGGACTATGAAGCAACGTTTGTCTCAACTGATGGCACAACTTGAGCAGTGGAATCAGCAAGCTCAGATCATCGATCAACAGGAAAACATCGACAGCCAAGCTTGGTTTGACCCTCACTTATTTAACGCAGATCGTCGTCAACTTGCCGCTTGCGTTCAAGAAACACAACAAAACTTAACCAGACTGCAGCACTTGACTCAAACCAAAATGTCGACCCCCAACACCAACCAGATAGCGCACCTTACCGAGCATTTATTTGCTCAAATAGAAGCGCTACATCGGGTCATCACTCATGGGTTAGATACGCTATATGCTGAGTCGAAGAGATTTAAAATGGGTGATGATTTCACTGATCCGCTCTCCAAGGAAGCGCTCCAGCACCAATTCGTCAAGCACCAAGAATGGGAGCAACGACTGCGACAATTAGTCCTGAATAAACAGTATGAATTTGACCATGCGCCAGCTCGTTATCATACTTCAAGATTACAAGCCTTAACGGTTGCAAAACAGCGATTGATCCGCTGTCAGCAAGCAAAAGCGGCTATCGAAGCCCAGCTTCTTATTGATCCCCGTAACTAAGAGTATTTGATCCATGAACCATCCTCCACTCAGTGATGCCCCTGATGAAGTGAAATTAGCGGTTGATCTTATTTATCTACTCGAATCGAATCAAGTTGACTTAACGGTTGCTCTTAAGGCGATTGAGCTAGTTAAACAAGATTTGGAAACTCAGTTGGCACAATCGATGTCCCCTCCTCAGTCATAACTCGACCCCATCACAGGTTGTCTCAAGCAGTTAAATACGTACTATAGACAACATAAAAAAATACAGCCGGTGAATAACAACGCGCCCAAAGGAATAAGAAATGAAAGTAATTAGCTTTAATATCAATGGATTAAGAGCAAGACTCCATCAACTTCAAGCCATAATTGATAAACATCAACCCGATATCATCGGCCTACAGGAAATCAAAGTCCATGATGAGGCCTTTCCGATTGAGGATGTTAAAGCTATGGGTTATCACGTTTATTTTCATGGGCAAAAAGCCCACTATGGCGTTGCTCTGCTCTGTAAACATCAGCCGATCAAAGTGATGAAAGGTTTCCCAACCGATACTGATGACCATCAAAAACGGATGATTATGGCCACTTTTTTGGATGACCAAGAAAAGCCATTCACCGTATTAAATGGTTATTTCCCCCAAGGAGATAATATCGCCCATGAGACCAAGTTTCCTTATAAGCGTCAGTTTTACCGCGATTTAATGCATTATTTAACCGAATCTCATACTCCAGATGAACAGCTTATTGTGATGGGAGATATCAACATCAGCCCTCTCGACTTAGATATCGGTATCGGTGAAGCCAACCGTAAACGCTGGTTGAAAACGGGTAAGTGCTCTTTCCAACCCGAGGAACGCGAATGGTTAGCACGCTTGCTCAACTGGGGGTTTGAAGACACGTTTCGTCAGCTGCATCCTACCGTTGAAAATCAATTTTCTTGGTTTGACTATCGTTCACGAGGGTTTGATGATAACCGCGGGCTAAGAATTGATGTCATTTTAGCCACGCCCAGCCTAGCGGCTAAATGTGTTGATGCGGGAATTGATTATCCTTTAAGGGCGATAGAAAAACCTTCCGATCATGCGCCTATTTGGGCGACGTTTGCATCAAACAATTAATCGAATATAACTAGGGTCTGTTTATCTTTCGCGGTTAAATTTTGTTCGAAATAAACAGACCCTAAACTTGTGCCCAAAGCTGAGACCAAGCAGGGCACAAGGTGTTATTGCCGTGGTGCTAAATAAGCCAAATAACGTTTTTCCGCTTGTTTAAAGCAAGCAATCACGATGAAGGTTAACCCCATATAAAATAACCCCGCAGTTAAAAACGATTCAAATGGCGCATAGTGCCGAGAGTTCACCAATCTCGCCACTCCCGTTAAATCCATAATGGTTACGATCCCTGCTACCGCACTACCGTGTATCATAAAAATCACTTCGTTACTGTACGCAGGCAAAGCACGACGCATAGCGCTAGGTAAAATAATCCGCCGATAGGTTAACCACGGTGTCATTCCATAAGCCTTGGCCGCTTCTAACTCTCCTTTATCCAAACCGTTAATCGCCCCACGAACAATCTCTGCGGTATAGGCTGATGTATTGAAGATAAAAACAACGAGTGCACAAAACCATGCATGCTCCCACCATGTATCTTTCACTGGAAAAAATTGATCCATCCCATAATAAATTAGGTACAGCTGAACGAGTAACGGTGTCCCTCGGAAAAAATAGATATATCCCCAAGCCGGAATCCAAACCAGTGGGTGTTGATGATTACGAGCAATCGCAAGAGGAATTGCCACCGCTAAGCCAATGATCAGAGCTAACCCAACCAACCACGTTGTGATCCATAATCCACTAAAATAAAGTGGCAAACTGGCAACGATCACTGAAAAATCCATCACGACCTCGTATGCATGCTGAATTTACGTTCAACTAATTTCAGTAAACCAGTCGATACGCTGGTAAAAAATAAGAAAATCAAAGCAACGGTGAGATAAAAAGTAAAAGGCATTTTGGTTGAACCGGCAGCCATCGCACTCACCCGAACCATGTCTTCTAATCCAATAATAGAAACTAAGGCTGTCGTTTTTAATAAGACTAACCAATTGTTGCCAAACCCTGGCAGGGCATGACGAATCATCTGAGGCAGCAATATTCGTCGAAACACTAAAAATCCGCTCATTCCATAAGCTTTTGCTGCTTCTAACTCCCCTTTATCGACTGCCATAATCGCGCCGCGGAACGTTTCAGCCATATAAGCACCAAATATGAAGCCGATGGTTAACACCCCGGCAATAAATGGGCTAACATCAATGTAATCAGGGAGATAAAAAGTCCATTGGTGGTTAGGATAAAAATAAGCCAAACCGCTATTTAGCCATTCATTGAGCGAATATAAACTGTGATTCAGGAGAATTTGCCCCCCAAAAAAGATCAACATCATCAGGACTAAATCAGGGATACCACGAATGATGGTGGTATAGAGGGTCGCAATGGCCCTTGCCCAGCGAAAAGGAGCCAATTTAGCCAGAGCCCCTAACATCCCGAGTAGTATGGCAAATAGCAGCGATAATAAAGCCACTTCAATCGTCAGCAGCGCGCCTTTTAAAATCGCTACTTCGTATCCCTGTAGATTAAGCAAGCATAAACCCTCTTTCTAGGCCCTGGGAGGTTGGATACCGTGTTCAACGAGTAACCAACCTCCTAGCTTAGCCTCTAGCCAAAACATTCCCGTAGTAGATAGCCAGCAATATCACTCAATCACCATAAACATCATAGCTAAAATACTGCGCTGCTATTTTTTGATAAATGCCTTGCTCACGTAAAGATACAATGGCTTGATTGAGTCGCTTCGTTAAATCTTTATCCTGTTTACGAACCGCAATGCCAAATCCTTCTCCAAACCACTGTGGATCCGTTAATGAAGGGCCAACAAATTCATAAGCCTCTCCTCCCACTTTATTCAAGACCCCTTCTTCTAACGCAGACGCATCACCTAACACAGCGGAAATACGCCCATTCGCTAAGTCAAGATAGGCCTCGTCAAACGAACCATAACGTACAATATTGATCGACTTACCATAGTTATCGGTCAAATATTTATCGTGGGTTGTTGCTCGCTGCACACCTATTTTTACGTCTTTCAAACCTTGCGGGCTAAAATCCAATTCGGCTCCTTTTTTAGCAATAAATCGATTAGGGATCAGTGCATATTTGTGCGTAAAATCAATTCGTTTTTTACGCTCTTCGGTAATCGACATCGCAGCAATAATCGCATCATATTTCCGTGCCAGTAGCGAAGGGATAATGCCATCCCAATCTTGTGGAACGATGCGACATTCCACTTGCATTTCTTGACAGAGAGCATTAGCCATATCCACATCAAAACCACGTAATGATCCATCCGCTTCTGTCCAACTAAAAGGAGGATAAGCGCCTTCGATGCCAAAGCGCACAACTTTCCACTCTTTTGCTTGGGCCAGCCCAGAAACAGCCGTTGCTGCCACTGCCGCCATTAATAACCACTTTTTCATATCCATACTCCTGTGATTGTTTTACTGTCTTTATTATCCATAAATATCGTCGAAATAGATGGGTGTTTATGCCCGTGTCACTTGAAGTGACACTCGTATTAACTCGGTAGGTAACTAGGGTTTGTTGACCCTAATAAATTGATGAAATAAACTGCTTCAGCCGCTCTGACTCAGGGTAGATGAATAATTTTTCAGGCTCCCCTTGCTCTTCAACGATCCCTTGGTGTAAAAACATGACATGGCTAGAAACATCACGAGCGAATGCCATTTCATGGGTGACAACCAACATGGTTCTTCCCTCTTGAGCAAGATCTTTCATCACACCTAAGACCTCACCCACTAATTCAGGGTCGAGCGCAGACGTAGGTTCATCAAACAATAAAACCTCAGGTTCAACCGCTAATGCACGAGCAATCGCAGCTCGTTGCTGCTGCCCTCCTGATAGGTGTCCGGGGTAATAATCTCGGCGTTCATAAAGCCCCACTTTTTTTAACAAAGCTTCAGCATTCGCGATGGCTTGATCCTTAGCAATATTGAGAACATGCACAGGTGCTTCAATCACATTTTCTAGCACTGTCATATGGGACCAAAGATTAAACCCCTGAAAAACCATCGCTAAACGTGAACGAATACGCTGAACCTGTTTATCGCTCACTGGCCTAATGTCACCTTGGCGAGTCATTTTCATTTCAATCAATTCATTGTTGACCCAAATTTCACCAGATGTTGGCGTTTCGAGTAGATTAATACAACGTAGGAAGGTACTTTTCCCTGAGCCGGAAGAGCCAATGATCGAAATAACATCCCCTTTATTTGCCTGTAGTGAAATCCCTTTGAGCACTTCATTTTGAGCAAATGTTTTATGCAAGTTTTTGATGTCCAGCGCGGGTAGATCGGTCATGCGCTTTAACTCCCTGTATTGATTCACGTCAAGCAATCCAGCTTGATTTTTCTACAAATTAGCACTCAACCCTAACACGTGCAACATGTTATTAACCCTCTAAATAAAAATATATAATCATTACACATGAATATTAATTCAACAAAAGCCCACTAAAGATCATATTTCTGGTCTTGCAACACACAAATAAACGACAAGATATGCAACACTTTAACAACAACACACATAGAATTTATATTGCAACGCGTTTCTTAAGTAACAATTGTTACACTCAAAAAACATCATCGACAGTTATCTATTTAGTTACAAATTGTAATATATGAAAGAAAATTTCATGAAATATCTTTCTATGTGGCTGATTTTTCTATGTTTCTGTAGTTTTATTTCATATTCATAATTAAAGTGATCAAGATCAATCACCCTATAGAATGAGCACGTTAAACTCGCTAACCAATAAAAGAGTAAATAATGCTCTATATTCATAATGTTGGTCGCTAGAAAATGCATAAGACTAATGATTATGCAACGAATACATTGTTGTGTTAGCAAGTTAAATAAAATTCAATAAAAATTTACTAACTTTTATCAATATGAGGAATCTATGTCAGACGTAGTCAATCAAGAGCGCTCAGACATCGAGACGAAAAGTTATCAAGAACTGCATCGTCCAGCATCTGAGTTTACCAGCCGCTCCGATTACTTAGATCATGAGTTGCAAATCATGAAGCCACGCCGCTTCGGGTTAAACCTTCCCGGGCGAGACTTCCGTTTTGAGTTGGAAGACTTTGTTCCTGCACTTGCAGGAACGATTGGCATTATTGCCATGTACTCTGCCGTCAGTATGTCGTGGGCGGAAGGGTTAACTCAAACTTGGGATCACATTAATCTGGGGAAAGACTTCGCTATCGAAGTGGCGCGGGTGGAAATGTTATTCCCAGCTTTACTCTTCTGTGTTCTTGCCTCAGGTTTTTTTAATCCACGAGCTAACCTAGCAGGTAACCATGGCCCAATGATTCCACTCATCGGTACCATCGCGCTTGCCGGTGCCCACCCTCTTGCACTTGCCATTTTACTGGGTATCTTCGGGTTAATATTGAGCTATTTTAAAGGTGGCTCCAAATTGGTCAACCTGACCTCGGAGGGAACAGCCGGTGGTTTGCTTATTTTCCTCGGTTTTACCGGAACCATGAGCCAAATCACCTCTATACAAGAATGGGCAACCAGTTTACAGTCTGCAAATATTGCCGCCGGTGATATGGGCTATATCGGGCTCATTGTACTGGGCGTCAACATTGTGCTTTATGCCTTCCTTGCCAAAATTAATATGCGCTGGCTGGCCATTCCCGTTTGTGCCTTTACTGGATTACTGCTGGCATTAATTTTTGGTGCGGGTTTTGATCTAAAATTTGAAACACAAACAGGTTTGCCGAATCTTAACCCTATCTACTGGTGGGGAAGCACTGAACAAGGATGGATGCTTGGTTTGCCTACCCTTGAGCACTTCATCGCCTCTTTACCTTTCGCTATTCTTGCCGTAGCTATGTGGTCACCTGATTTCTTAGGCCATCGTATTTTCCAAGAACTCAACTACCCTCGTAAAACGGAAAAAGTATTGATGGATGTGGATGACACAATGACGATGTGTTCAATCCGACAAATGGTTGGCACTGCCTTAGGCGGCGGTAATATCACTTCATCTTGGGGTACCTATATGATCCCAGCTGCGATTGCAAAACGTCCTATTCCTGGTGGCGCGATCATTCTTGGTTGTTTAGTGATGACTATCGCTATCTTAGGCTTCCCAATGGATGTTGCGGTGTGGCCTCCAGTTATGCGTGTTGCTCTACTTGTTGGGGTATTCCTTCCTTTACTAGAAGCGGGGATGCAAATGGTCAGAGACACAAAAGATTCGCAAGCAGCGGGGATTTGTATCTTTGGTTCTGCGGTTGTCAACCCTGTATTAGCTTGGGCATTAACGATGTTGCTGGACAATAACGGTCTGATTGGCGATAAATCACGCGCAGAGAAACTTTCCTTCGTCGATAAGATAATCATCCCAGGTGGTGTACTGATTATTTGTTTAATCGCCATGTTAGCGGTCGGCATGCTGGATGGTCAGTACGGGATTAAAGCTTGGCTACATTAAGCCATCGCATTGACAGAGTGAACAAGATCGGGAAACCTGTCTATACTCACTAAATATAAAGGATAGCAATTTGGGTAGTGTGAAGACACTACCCAAACTTTATCTATATTTTTTAAGTTTTATTGATTTAGTTTAAGGTTTACGATTTTTTTTTAGCTTAAATTGGCTATCAACAGGAACCAATGACAATATTTATATTCAAACTAATGTGTATGTCGATTCGACTATAGATATTGTTATTCATAGAGTGTACTGCCTCTTGTGTGATGCAAGATAGCTGGCTCAACGGCGAAACAGTACGTGTTTTTTCTACTAAAAAGGTAGGTATGTCATGGCAGAGCAATTTGCTAAAGCTTGGGAAGGTTTTGTTGCAGGTGACTGGCAAAACGAAGTCAATGTTCGTGATTTTATTCAAAAGAACTACACACCGTATGAAGGTGACGAATCTTTCCTAGTTTCTGAAGGTACTGAAGCAACCAAAAAGCTTTGGGAAAAAGTAATGGAAGGAATCAAACAAGAGAACTCAACACATGCTCCTGTTGATTTCGACACTTCTGTTATTTCTACCATCACTGCTCACGATGCGGGCTACATCGAAAAAGACCTAGAAAAAATCGTCGGTCTTCAAACTGAAAAACCTTTAAAACGTGCTCTTATCCCTAACGGTGGTATCCGTATGATCGAGAGTTCGTGCAAGGCTTATGATCGTGAACTCGATCCTGAAGTAAAAAAAATCTACACCGAATACCGTAAAACACACAACCAAGGTGTATTTGATATTTATACACCAGAAATTTTGGCTTGTCGTAAATCAGGTGTTCTGACTGGTCTTCCTGATGCATATGGCCGTGGCCGTATCATTGGTGATTACCGTCGTATCGCTCTATACGGTATTGACTACCTAATGAAAGATAAATTCGCTCAATTCACTTCTCTACAAGAGAAATTTGAAAATGGCGAAGATCTTCACATGACCATGCAACTTCGTGAAGAAATTGCCGAGCAACATCGTGCTCTAGGCCAAATGAAAAAAATGGCTGAAAAATATGGTTGTGACATCGGTCGTCCAGCAGAAACAGCTCAAGAAGCTATCCAATGGACTTACTTTGGCTACCTAGCTGCCGTTAAGTCTCAAAACGGTGCTGCAATGTCTCTTGGCCGTACTTCTACTTTCCTTGATGTGTATATTGAACGCGATATGAAAGCGGGCAAAATCACAGAAGAAGAAGCGCAAGAGATGATCGACCATTTCGTCATGAAACTACGTATGGTTCGCTTCTTACGTACACCAGAATATGATGAACTGTTCTCTGGCGACCCAATTTGGGCAACTGAATCTATGGGTGGTATGGGTCTTGACGGTCGTACTTTAGTTACACGTACCAACTTCCGCTTCCTCAATAGTTTATACACTATGGGGCCATCTCCAGAGCCAAACATCACAGTTCTATGGTCTGAACAGCTACCTGCTGGCTTCAAAAAATTCTGTGCTAAAGTGTCTATCGATACTTCATCTATTCAGTATGAAAACGATGACCTCATGCGTCCTGACTTTGAGTCTGACGACTATGCCATCGCATGTTGTGTATCCCCAATGATTGTGGGTAAACAAATGCAGTTCTTTGGCGCTCGTGCAAACTTAGCAAAAACCATGCTTTACACCATCAACGGTGGTATGGATGAGAAGCTAAAAATGCAAGTTGGCCCTAAAATGCCTAAGATCACTGATGAAGTGCTTGACTACGCTGATGTGTGGGACAAGATGGATCACTTCATGGATTGGTTAGCAAAACAATACGTCACAGCATTGAACTCTATCCACTACATGCATGATAAATATAGCTATGAAGCGGCATTGATGGCTCTGCATGATCGTGACGTAAAACGTACTATGGCGTGCGGTATCGCAGGTCTATCTGTTGCTGCTGACTCTCTGTCTGCCATTAAATATGCCAAAGTAAAACCAATTCGTGATGAAGATGGTATTGCTGTCGACTTTGAAATCGAAGGTGATTATCCTAAATTTGGTAACAACGATCCTCGCGTGGATGACATCGCTTGTGAATTAGTTGAAGTCTTCATGAACAAAATCCGTTCACTGAAAACTTACCGCGATGCGATTCCAACCCAGTCAATTCTAACCATTACTTCAAACGTTGTTTATGGTAAGAAAACTGGTAATACACCAGATGGACGTCGCGCTGGTGCCCCATTTGCTCCTGGTGCAAACCCAATGCATGGCCGTGATGAAAAAGGTGCAGTGGCTTCATTGACCTCTGTCGGTAAACTTCCATTTGCTCATGCTAAAGATGGTATTTCTTATACTTTCTCTATCGTACCGAATGCACTTGGTAAAGATGAAGGTTCACAACGTGCTAACTTGGCTGGTCTAATGGATGGTTACTTCCACCATGAATCAGGCATTGAAGGCGGTCAGCACTTAAACGTGAACGTGCTTAATCGTGAAACGCTATTGGATGCGGTTAAACACCCAGAGAAATATCCACAATTGACTATTCGTGTATCAGGTTATGCCGTTCGTTTTAACTCTTTAACTGCTGAGCAGCAACAAGACGTTATCGCACGTACGTTCACTGAATCACTATAATCACTTAGTCGTTATTATTGACATCAAACCTCGCTCTTTGAGCGAGGTTTTTTTACTTGTGAACAAGGTAAAATAGATGCGTTACTTTTATCTTGAGCGGTGAGATCTTGTTCCCGTGAAACGAGTTTTAAGCACAACGAAAGGTTTGACGAAGCAACTGTACCACTACAAACCCCTATTTAATCCTCACCTTTTGTAATAAAATAACGATTAAATACAGTAAATGAGAGCAGCTTATGTCTACTATTGGTCGTATCCATTCATTTGAGTCTTGCGGTACTGTCGATGGCCCAGGTATTCGATTCATTATATTTTTACAAGGTTGCTTATTTCGTTGTAAGTATTGCCATAATAGAGATACATGGGATACCCATTCTGGTAAGGAAGTCTCCGTAGAAGAAATTATTGCTGAAGCCAAATCTTACCGACATTTTATGAATGCTTCTGGAGGAGGTGTCACCTGCTCCGGTGGTGAATCCATGTTACAACCAGAGTTTGTCCGTGACTTTTTTAGAGCAGCAAAAGCAGAAGGTATTCATACCTGTTTAGATACCAATGGCTATATTCGTAAATATACACCTGTCATTGATGAAGTTTTGGATGTGACCGATCTCGTTATGTTAGATATCAAACAAATAAAAGATGATGTTCATCAAGATCTTATTGGCGTTTCCAACAAACGCACCTTAGATTTTGCACGTTATCTGCATAAAATAGGCAAGGCTACTTGGATCCGCTACGTCGTGGTTCCCGGTTATACTGATGATGAAGAATCCGCTCATCTACTTGGTCAGTTTATTCAAGGAATGGATAATATTGAAAAAATAGAGCTTCTTCCTTATCACAAATTAGGTGCCCATAAATGGGAAGCGATGGGAGAAACCTATCCCCTAGAAGGGGTAAACCCACCCAGTAAAGAAACCATGGATAAGATTGTTTCGGTATTGAAGCAGTACCATTCAAACGTCAAATACTAAGCTTTAACCATAAAAACACCGGGATATTCCTGGTGTTTTTTTGTTCACTCTCATCGTCTTACCAACCCGAAAATGACCATCTCTACAGGTCAATCCAAACGGTTCTTGGCACTCTATTCTAATAACGTCGATATTTTATTCTTTTAACATTAAATCTGTGTTGAGATCATGTTTCAAAAACATCGATTGCTGTTAACCTTATCTTAAGCAAATTGACCAATATTAAGTATAATGAGGCCAGCCATGGAAATGACTAATGCACAGCGTCTAATTCTATCAAACCAATATGTTTTAATGTCTCAACTCGACCCGACCAATGCCGATAAATATAAGCGTTTACAAACGATCATTGAGCGTGGTTACGAACTACAGATGTGTGAGTTAAACAAAGAGTTTGGATGCTTATCTGAAGCCGAATGTCGCGAAGTGATCGACGTAATGGAGATGTATCATGCGATGCAAGAATCTTATAAAATGCTTGATGACAGCCATCGCCAACATCTTGATGCTCGCCGCTTAAATTTTCTTGGTTATGATATTGCTTCTGAAGCACAATTAGTCAACTATGTCCGTTTTCTAGTGAGCACAGAAAAACTTTACCCGCAATTTGAGCCGAATGAGCACCAATTTAACAGCCAAATTCCTATGCAAGATAAATATCGTCGCATGCTAGTAACATGGAGAAATTGCCCAAGACAATACCATTTATCGGCCAATGAACTAATGCAAATCATCAAAGCTTAATGCATCACCAACAGAACAGGGAAGCGATCATCGCTTCGCTTCCCTTTCGTTTTGAGTTCTAAAATAAGTAAACGATACCGATTGTGCCCATCGTGCCGGCATCACGTCCTACAACGGGGCTTTCGGAAATCCCCCCCGCTAAGTTGGTGTAACGAACGCCGCCAGAAATACGTATATTATGCGCTACCGCCCAATAAGCGCTCGCGCCAACAAAGTATTGCCCTTCCCAATTGGCATCGTATTTCTCTAATCCACTGCGAACAGCTTCTTGTGCTGATACACCATATAAATGGTTATTGAGGTTGTCAGAGTTATAAGCATACCCAATAGCAGGGGTAATCCTCCAACCTTTAAAACGCAGCGGAAAACGCCAAGCTAACTCACCATAAACACCGTTGTGCCTGCCGGCAATATCTGAGCCAATACTCGCTTCCCACATCCCGAGCATCGTGTATAGCTGGTAGCTTACTCCACCTAAAACCGTCGCTTTACGTTTATCGAGTAAACGTATTTGCGGATCATCGGAATCAGAAGGCTTAAGCGTTCTAGGATCAAAAGCAACGCGAAAGACAATATTTTGCGATGCTCCCCGCGGAAATAAACGATACCCAGCATCAAAACCGCGAAGAAAAATATGCTCACCTTCATAGCCAATGACTGGGATCACGGTTCGATTCGATGGCGTATCTTTATAAACGGCAGGAGAATAAGCCGCCGCTAATCCTAATGACCACTGAGACACTTCTGCATTCACTGCCGAAGAAATGAGCAGAAAAGAAAAAAAACATCGTCGTTTCATCCTTAAATAACGCATATTCACCCTACATTCTGTATCGATAACAAACAATAGGATAATCATAGAGCCTGAAATCTATTGATACAATCTTTGTTACACCCAAACAACTTACCGGTTCAAGTTAGTCGTCATTAAATGAATGCCCCCTGAGCATCGCCCATCATTTTCACTACAAAATTCATATTTCAGTTTTTTTAATGGGAAATACACCAGCCAAATTTCATCCCCAATTTTAAATAAACACATAATCTTTAAGCAAAATCGCTAAACTCGATCTAGGCTTAACATGTTAGGGAGTTATGTTTTTCAGCGGTTATATGTCCGATAAGACATTTAAAGAGGGGATGCACAATGAGTATTTTTGACCACTTTCAGGCCCGCTATGAAGCAGCCAAGGATGAAGAACTGTCCATACAAGCCTTTTTAGATCTATGCAAAGATGACAAAAGTGCTTATGCAAATGCCGCTGAGCGTCTACTACTGGCGATCGGCAAACCTGAACTCATCGACACCTCTAAGGATCCTCGGTTGAGTCGGCTTTTTTCTAATCGAGTAATATCTCGCTATCAGCCCTTTGCCGAGTTTTATGGCATGGAAGAAGCGATTGAACAGATAGTTTCTTATCTAAAACACGCCGCTCAAGGGCTAGAAGAACGTAAACAGATTCTATATCTACTTGGCCCTGTTGGTGGGGGAAAATCGTCGTTAGCTGAAAAGCTCAAAGCCTTGATGCAACAAATGCCTATTTATGTTCTTTCTGCTAATGGCCAACGTAGCCCAGTCAATGATCACCCATTTTGCCTGTTTGATGTGACTGAAGACGGCGATCTTCTTAAACGTGAATATGGCATAGAAAAACGTTATTTACGCTCGATTATGTCTCCGTGGGCCGCCAAGCGATTACATGAATTTGGAGGCGATATTACCCAATTTAAAGTGGTGAAGGTGCGTCCTTCTATTCTAGACCAAATCGCGATCGCAAAAACCGAACCTGGTGATGAAAATAATCAAGACATTTCCTCTCTGGTAGGAAAAGTCGACATTCGTAAACTGGAGCACTATTCCCAAGATGATCCAGATGCTTATAGCTATTCTGGTGCTTTATGTCGGGCAAACCAAGGGTTGATGGAATTCGTCGAAATGTTTAAAGCGCCCATCAAAGTGTTACACCCACTGCTCACCGCAACTCAAGAAGGAAACTACAACGGTACAGAGGGCTTATCAGCCCTGCCCTTTGATGGCATGATCCTCGCTCACTCCAATGAGTCAGAGTGGCAAACCTTTCGTAATAATAAAAATAATGAAGCTTTCTTAGATCGAGTTTATATCGTTAAAGTGCCTTATTGTTTACGAGTTTCAGAAGAAATTAAAATTTATGAAAAACTACTTGAACACAGTGAACTATGCCAAGCACCTCGTGCACCAAGTACGTTAGAGTTACTTGCACAATTTAGTGTGCTATCGCGGCTAAAAGTGCCAGAAAATTCATCGATCTTCTCAAAAATGCGTGTCTACGATGGTGAAACGCTAAAAGATACTGATCCGAAAGCCAAAAGTTACCAAGAATACCGAGACTACGCTGGAGTTGATGAAGGCATGTCAGGCCTTTCAACACGTTTTGCATTTAAAATTTTATCGCGCGTATTTAACTTCGATCAAGCAGAGGTCGCCGCAAATCCCGTTCATTTATTCTACGTGATTGAGCAGCAAGTTGAACGAGAACAATTTCCACAAGAAACGGCCGATCGTTACCTTGAATTTATCAAGGGGTATCTGGTACCTCGCTATGTCGAATTTATTGGTAAAGAGATTCAAACCGCCTACCTAGAATCTTATTCTGAATATGGACAGAATATTTTTGATCGTTACGTCACTTATGCCGACTTCTGGATTCAAGATCAAGAGTATCGCGACCCAGAAACCGGTCAACTGTTTGATCGCTCAGCACTCAATGATGAATTGGAGAAAATCGAAAAAACCGCAGGAATCAGTAATCCTAAAGATTTCCGTAATGAAATTGTTAACTTTGTCTTGCGTGCACGAGCTAACAATAATGGCCAAAATCCTGTTTGGACAAGTTATGAAAAACTACGCACCGTAATCGAGAAAAAAATGTTCTCCAATACAGAGGAGCTGCTACCCGTTATCTCATTTAATGCAAAAACTTCTTCTGAAGATCAGAAGAAACACGACAACTTTGTCGCTCGGATGATGGAAAAAGGCTATACCGAGAAGCAAGTTAGACTACTCTCCGAGTGGTATTTACGGGTTCGCAAATCCTCTTAATTGTGCAAGTGGCTCATCAATCCGTGTTGTCCTATCAAGTCACTGACCGATGAGCCACCCCGCAAAGCGTATAAGCAATGCAAGCTTATAGGTTTGACGTTTACAGGGAGAATTTCATGGCGCAATTTATTGACAGAAGGTTGAACGGTAAAAATAAAAGTGCCGTCAATCGGCAGCGTTTTTTACGCCGTTATAAGGATCAAATTAAAGAGTCCGTCGCGGATGCTGTCAATCAACGATCGATCACCAATACTGAGTCTGGCGAAGATATTTCGATTCCACAACGCGATATTAAAGAGCCGATTTTCCATCAAGGGAAAGGCGGTTTAAAAGAACGAGTGCATCCGGGCAATGATCAGTTTATTCGTGGCGATAAAATAGAACGACCTAAAGGTGGTGGCCAAGGTGACGGTTCTGGTGAAGGAGATGCAAGTAAAGATGGTGAAGGCGAAGATGATTTCGTGTTCCAAATTTCAAAAGATGAATATTTGGATATTCTATTTGAAGACTTAGCGCTCCCTAACCTTGAAAAAACGCAGCTCAATAAAATTAAAGAGTGGAAAACACATCGCTCAGGCTTTCAAACCGCAGGCGTTCCGGCCAATATTGCTATTGTCCGTTCGTTACAACAATCTTTAGCTCGTCGAACGGCCATGACCGCCGGAAAACGCCGCTTAATGCAAGAGTTAGAAGACGAACTGGAAAAGATCCAGCTCTCGGAGCCAGCGCAATTATTAGTCGAAAAACAGCTTAAAGAAGAGATAGCCGAATTAAGACGTAAAATTGACAGTGTACCCTTTATTGATACCTTTGATTTACGTTTTAAAAACTATGAAAAACGCCCAGTTCCTTCTAGCCAAGCTGTAATGTTTTGCTTAATGGATGTTTCTGGTTCAATGGATCAAGCGACCAAAGACATCGCCAAACGTTTTTATGTGCTGCTTTATCTATTTCTTACTCGGACTTATGAAAATGTCGAGGTTGTTTTTATCCGCCATCATACCCAAGCCAAAGAGGTGGATGAACATGAATTTTTCTATTCACAAGAGACGGGAGGAACCATTGTTTCCAGCGCGCTAAAATTGATGCATGACATTGTTAAAGAGCGTTATCCACAAGGAGAATGGAATATTTACGCCGCACAAGCCTCAGATGGCGATAACTGGGCAGATGATTCACCTCGTTGTAAAGAACTACTCGCCAATCAATTACTTCCCGAATGTCAGTACTTTGCTTACATAGAGATAACCCGACGCTCTCACCAAACTTTATGGTATGAGTACGAAAAGCTGATCGATACCCATGACCACTTTGCGATGAAAAACATTCGCAATGTTGAAGATATATTCCCTGTGTTTAGGGAGCTATTCCATCAGGAAACGGCATAGGGGAAACCGATATGAATCATAAAAAATCCACAATCAGCGCCAATAAAAAGCGCTTACCCGATGGGCCTGATTGGACCTTTGAACTACTTGAACAGTATCATCAAGAAATCAAACGAGTTGCCCAATATTATCGGCTAGATACCTATCCTAATCAGATAGAAGTCATCACCTCGGAACAGATGATGGATGCCTATTCTAGTATTGGAATGCCGATCAATTATAATCATTGGTCATTTGGTAAAAAGTTTATCCAAACGGAGCAAAACTACAAACATGGCCAGATGGGGCTAGCGTATGAGATTGTGATTAACTCCGATCCTTGTATTGCCTACTTGATGGAAGAAAATACGGTTACGATGCAAGCATTAGTCATGGCTCATGCTTGCTACGGACATAACTCTTTCTTTAAAGGTAACTACCTATTTCAAACATGGACAGATGCCAATTCGATCATTGACTACCTTTTATTTGCTAAAAACTATCTAGCCGAATGTGAAGAAAAATATGGTATTCATGAAGTTGAACAACTGCTCGATTCTTGTCATGCGCTCATGAACTATGGCGTTGATCGGTATAAACGCCCAGAAAAAATATCCATTGCGGAAGAAAAAGCACGCCAAGAAGAGCGTGAGGCGTACTTGCAATCTCAGGTGAACGCACTCTGGCGTACGGTACCGCAAAAAGTCAAGGAAACCGAATCTCAGGCCCGCTTCCCAAGTGAGCCTCAAGAAAATATTCTTTACTTTATTGAAAAACATGCGCCACTACTTGAGCCTTGGCAGCGAGAAATTGTACGGATTGTCCGTAAAATCAGCCAATACTTTTACCCACAGAAACAAACTCAAGTCATGAATGAAGGCTGGGCGACATTCTGGCATTACACTATTCTCAACCATCTCTATGATGAAGGTATCGTCTCTGATAAATTTATTCTTGAATTTTTACATAGCCATACCAGCGTTGTGGCACAACCAGCTTACAATAGCCCTTATTATAGTGGCATTAACCCTTACGCTTTAGGGTTTGCGATGTTTCGAGATATCAAACGCATTTGTGAAGAACCAACCGAAGAAGATAAATACTGGTTTCCTGAACTAGCGGGAAGTGATTGGTTAGACGCCGTTCACTTTGCAATGCGTAACTATAAAGACGAAAGCTTTATTAGCCAGTATCTATCACCGAAGTTAATCCGCGATTTTAAGCTGTTTGCTATTTGTGATGATGACCATAAAAATTTTATTGAAATTAGTGCGATTCATGATGAATTAGGTTACAAAAAAATTCGTGAAAAACTCGCCGCACAATACAACTTGAGTCATTTAGAACCCAACATTCAAGTTTATAATGTCGATGTACGAGGAGATCGTTCTATCACCTTGTTATACATTCCTCATGAGCGGATTCCTTTGGATCCAAGCTATCATGAAGTACTCAAACATATGCACCGCCTATGGGGATTTGATGTTAAGCTCGAGGAGTTGAAAGAAAGTGGTCGATATGAATTATTAGCAACTTGCCCGAAGAAAAATGACCACGAAAGTAAACACTAATGTGCGGCTCATCAGCCGATATGATGACCGAGGTAACAAAATAACGCTGTTCCCAATCACACCAAAGCGTCGTGAACGGGAATAGCGTTATGCAATTTCAGTAAGGTAGGGATACCTTAGCGTTCAATTTTAGCTCACAGCAATAATTCGGCGAACTGCTGCGAGATCTTCTGCTGTATCAACCCCAGCTGGTGGTGCCTCAAAAGCCACTGCGACGTGGATTTTTTCACCATACCAAAGCACTCTGAGTTGTTCCAAGCTTTCAATCTTTTCTAACATACTCGGCTGCCAACGGATATAAGTATTAATAAACCCGGCCCGATACGCATAAATACCAATGTGCCGCATCAAAGGTTGAATAACCCGTTTATCTGGTAAAGCGAAATTATCCCGATCCCAAGGGATCGCGGCTCGACTAAAATAAAGTGCGTATCCGTCTTGATCCGTGACGACCTTAACCGCATTGGGGTTAAAGATTTCATCTTGGCTATCAATCTCAACAGCGAGCGTTGCCATCGGGGCTTGGCTTGCTGATAAGTTATCCGCCACTTGGCGAATAATACAAGGGGGGATCAAAGGTTCATCCCCTTGCACATTGACAATGATATGATCATGATCAATCCCCATTAAGGCCACCACTTCAGCGAGACGTTCGGTACCAGACTGGTGTTCAGCCGATGTCATACAAACCGTTCCACCGAAGTTTTGCACCGCTTGCTCAACTCGATGATCATCGGTAGCAACAATGACTCGCTCGGCCCCTGCTTGCTGCGCTTGTTCATAAACCCATTGAATCATTGGCTTACCACCAATATCAGCCAACGGCTTACCCGGTAAGCGGGTGGATTGATATCGCGCTGGGATCACCACTGTAAATGACATTAGCGCCCCTCTTCCATCTTCATTGTGCGCGCTTCGGGTTCCAGTAACACCGGAATCCCTTCTTTGATAGGATAAGCAAGACGATCAAATTTACAAATTAACTCTTGATTCTCTTTATCGTAAGTTAGTTTCCCTTTACAAACCGGACAAGCTACGATTTCAAGCAGACGATGATCCATACAGTTCCATAACCTCTTTAATTGTTTTCAAAATGCACTGTTCATGTTCAGAAACTATCTGGGCAGAAACCGGTAAATACCACCAGTTAGCCTCTGCAAACTCAGTACATTTAACGGCATCTTTTTCCGTCATTATTACGTTGTCGCCTTTCTTCGCTAACACTTTCAGTTGCGACTCATCAAAAGCCTGATGATCAGCAAATCCATGTGTCACGATAGGTTTGGCACCTAATGTTTGTAGCGTTTTAAAAAAACGTTCAGGATGACCAATCCCCGCCCACGCGACTAAATCGGTCAGTTGACTCACGTCTACTCGCTCCCCAGTCACAAGATTGACCGCCAAGCTGGGCGATAAAGTCATTCCGATCTCCCCAGTTTTGGCTTGCCCACCATTGGTAATAATAAAATCTACCTCTTGCAAACGTGAAACTGGCTCTCGGAGAGGGCCAAGCGGTATCAATTGCTGATTTCCAAAGCGCCGTACCCCATCAACAACAGCAAACTCGATCTCTCTCTCTAGTGCATAGTGTTGTAAACCATCATCGGTTACAATTACCTCAACCCCGAGCGCTAAAAGCGCTTTAACGGCATTTACTCGTACCGGATCCACAGCAACAGGAGCGTGAGTGCGCTGATAAATCAGCTTCGGCTCATCACCACAATGTGACGTAGGAGTCGACTCCGTCACTAATAATGGATAGACCGGTGCTTTTCCACCATAACCCCGAGAAACAACTCCCGCTCGATAACCCTGTCGCTGTAATGTTTCCACCAACCAAATGACGAAAGGTGTTTTACCATTGCCACCAGCGGTAATGTTTCCGACCACAAAAACGGGAACAGGTGCCTTATAACTTGCTTTTTTTCCTTGTTGAAAAGCACGCCGCCGCGCTGAACTGATGAGCTTGAACACTAAACTCAGCGGCCACAACAGTGGCCACAAAAGAAAGTAGCTTAGATGACGCTCAAACCAAAGTTTTTCAATCACGGATTAATCACCGAACTGGATACGATGAAGCTGGGCATACGCGCCATTTTTAGCAATCAATTCCGCATGTTTTCCGCGTTCAATGATTTCACCATCATCGACCACTAAAATTTCATCCGCTTTTTCTATCGTTGAAAGACGGTGAGCAATCACTAAGACTGTTTTATTTTTCTGTAGCTCATCTAATGCCGCTTGAATCGCTCGTTCAGACTCAGTATCCAAGGCCGATGTTGCTTCATCTAAGATGAGAACTGGCGCATCTCTGAGTAAAGCTCGAGCGATCGCCACTCGTTGTCGTTGACCACCGGAGAGGCTGGCACCGTTTTCACCGATCATGGTATCTAATCCATCCGGCATATGTTGAATAAAGTCCATCGCATGCGCGAGTCGTGCTGCCTCTTCTATTTGCTCTCTGGTGTACTGCCCCTCTGCTGCATAAGCAATATTATTCGCAATCGTGTCATTAAAGAGGTGAACGTTTTGTGAAACAAGAGCAAAATGTTGACGTAAATTCGCTAAGGTATAATCACGAATATCATGCTCATCAAGACAAATAGAGCCTGAATCGACATCATAGAAACGGGTAAATAAGTTAGCAATGGTTGACTTCCCTGAGCCTGAGCGCCCAACTAAAGCAACAGTTTTACCTTGTGGAATAGCAAAACTGATATGAGATAACGCTGGTTTCTCCTTACCTTGGTAGGTAAAAGTCACATCTTTCACGACAATATCACCACGAACTTTATCGGTTTCAAATTTACCGTGATCACGTTCTGTTTCCAGATCCATTAACGCAAACAAGGTTTGCGTTGCCGCCATACCACGCTGAAAATCCGACGTGACATTGGTTAATGCTTTTAACGGACGCATTAAGCCAAACATTGCAGAAAAAACCACCGTAAAGGTTCCTGGAGTTAAATCGGCGCGAATGGAGTCGACACTGGCTAAGAAAAGTACAGTCACCAAGGCTAATGAGGCAATCATCTGAATAACAGGGTCAGCAACGGCTTGCGCTGATACCAGCTTCATGGTTTGCTGACGCATCCGATTGCTAACATTATCAAAACGTTTGCGCTCGACCTCTTGTCCTCCATAGCTCAAGACGACTTTATGGCCTTTTAGCATCTGCTCCGCAGAAGAAGTGACATGCCCCATGGTCGTTTGCATATTTTTCGATATTTTGCGAAACCGCTTCGAAACAACACGGATACCTAATGCAACAATAGGCGCTACGACAATCAGCACCAGCGATAATTGCCAACTGTTCCAAAACATTAAGGTTAATAGGCCAATAATACTGGCCCCTTCGCGAACAATACTTACCAGTGCCCGGCTAGTTGCTCCGGCAACTTGTTCTGAATCGTATGTAATTCGAGAGAGCAAGCCACCGGTAGATTCTCGGTCAAAGAAACTCACTGGCATATGCATGAATTGATGAAAAATGCGCCGACGCATCTGCATCACAACATTCCCCGAGACCCAACTCAAACAGTAAGCAGAAACAAAGCTGCTACAACCGCGAATAAACATCAAACCTAAAATAATAAAAGGCAATATTTGTAAGAAACTGGAATCGCTGCTGCCAAACCCTTCATCCAATAATGGTTTGAGCAAAGAGATCATGTAAGTATCAGACAGCGCGTTCATCACCAGCGCGATAACCGCTAAAACTAACCCCGCTTTGTAAAGACGGATGTAGGTCCAAAGGCGCTTGAAGGTTTGCCAGGTTGTTTCATCAGAATTGAGAGACATAGAGATGCTTAATAAATATGACAATATTGTTCTTATTCTACCTCGTTACGTAGCATCTGCCTATACCAAGGGATGATTCCTCTTTTACGTAAGGCCAGCAATTGGCGATGGCCTTGATGATATAATAACGAAAGTTGCCCAGACTCACCGGTATCTTGCCAGTCAATGCCAAGGGCTTGATACCGGGCCAACACCTCAGGATGGGGTAACTGCCAGCGGTGGCCTTTCGCCAGAGACGCCAATGCCAGTTGTGGACTCACCCGCTGAATAAAGTTAAGCGTTGAAGAAGTTTGGCTACCATGGTGAGGCACTAGCATCACATCACTGGCTAATATGGCTGGCTCTCGACTTAGTAACCATTCGCCTATCGCTGTCACATCTCCGGTTAACAATAGAGAGTGGCCATACTCTGGCTCTTCAACCCGTACCACACATGAGTGAGGATTTTCAGCACGTTGCACTAATCGAGGAGGCCAAAGCGCAGTAAACGTTAACCCTTGCCATTGCCAAGATTCACCTTGAATACAAGCGCGAAACCCCTCTCTTTTTTGACTAGCACGAATCCAACTCGGCGACAGCAACCGCTGAATATCATTCAGCCCTCCCGCATGATCATTATCTAAGTGGCTAATAATCACGCCATCAAGTGCTGTCGCACCACGATGTAAAAGCAAAGGAGCCACCAGTGATTGAGCATAACTTCCCCCTTGCCAACTGCTTCCTGTATCATACAAAACAAAGGCATTATTTCGTTCGATCAATACCGCTAAGCCATGGCCGACATCTAACACATCAACCCGCCAACTTTTTTTATCCGGAAGGCAGATCCACATCGCCCCCATAATACAACCGATCGCCACCCAAGCTCTTAATGTCAATATTGGCCTGAAAAACCATAGGATCAGTAGCAGTAACAAGAAATACTGAATTGATAAGCTAAGATCAAGCCAACTCTGTTCTGAGAAGTTCAATGAAGAATGAAGCGGCCATAATGCCCAATCCACCCACTGCCACCACCAAGATACCTCACTCTGGAACATGCTATAGCCAAGTAAGGCCAGAAACAGCACTGGGATGACCACCACACTAAACCAAGGAATAAACAATATGTTATAAAGAACGGAAGAAAGACTAACCCCAGCAAAAAAGTAGGCGCTCATTGGAATCATCAGTATCGCCAGTCGGCATTGTCCCCAAAGTGCTTTTTTCCACCAAATTAACTGTGAATTAAGAGTTGATATTTGATAAATCACCAGACTAACAGCGAGAAAAGATAACCAAAAACTGGCCGTGAGAGCCGTAAATGGATCCCATAATAAAACCGCGGCTAAAGTAAGGAGGATTCGCTGCGTTGCGGTCACTTTGATGTGCAACATCAGCAATAAAATCGTTAGCCAGCACATAATTAAAGCGCGCTGCGTCGGTAATGTAAACCCAGCAAGCCAAGCGTACCCTAGCGCAACAACGCCACCCAATAAAAAAGGTAGCCACAATCCACGCTTGACTATTCTGCTCAGTAGTAGGCCAAGGCCATAACCCACTCCAAACGCCATACCAATATGTAGCCCTGATATCGCAGTAAGATGAATCAACCCACTATTACGTAGCCCTAACCACTGTTGTTCAGTAATCAAACTGCGCTCGCCAAAAGTCAGCGCAAGAATAATGCCTTGTACAGCACTAAACTCCGTTAATTGCTTCACCGTTGAGTAGAGTTTTGAACGTAAATGGTTATTCGAGATCACTTGGTAGGTTGAATTAGCTTTGACATTAGCACGCGCGACCCAACGTTGACTGAGATAATACGACTCAAGATCAAATCCAACTTCATTTAGTCGTCCATAAATTGGCTTTACTTGTACCAGAAATTCAAATTGATCCCCCGGTTGTAATTCGATGGGCGCAGATAAGCGTATTTTAGGGGTCAAAAAAAATGGTAAAGCACGATGATTTATTGATCGAACCACAGCTGAACCAGAAAAACCGTGCGAAGTTGCGTTAAAAAAGCTGTTTACTTCTCCTTTTATGGTAATATCACTATCAAATTGTAAGATAATATTGGACTGCGCTCTCACTAAATTACCCTGTGTTATTATTACCAATAAAGCCAGAGCAATCCCGATGCATCCTCTGCACCGGTTAACCAGTAAACTCAGACTCAAAGCAATAAGTAGACCTAATGCTATAAACCAGTTAGGCATCCAAGGCCAATATGGGGCAGAGATCACCGTTAATGAGAATGAAGCCAGTGTCCAGTAATTCGATAAGAGAGTCATGATCCCCTATGCCAAGAAAATTTATTAAGCGTTTTATGCCAGATCACTCGGTAATTAAGCGTCAAAAGGCATTAAAAATTTTTGGCTCGCTCCTATATAACCCCAATTTATGGTGTTTAAATCGACGCTCTGCCGCTGGTGCTTTTGCTGTTGGCTTATTTATGGCTTTCATTCCGCTACCTAGCCAAATGATCATGTCAGCAGGTATCGCCATTTTATGTGGGGTTAACCTACCGTTATCGGTAGCTTTAGTCTGGATTACTAATCCCATTACCATGCCTTTTATCTTTTATTTTTCTTATAAAGTCGGGGCTTGGGTGATGAAAGCTCCGCCGCAAGATTTTCATTTCGAACTGAGCTGGGAATTTCTTCACCATCAGATGCACGCTATTGGCCCCCCATTCCTATTAGGCAGTATAATCTGTGGCACCATTGCCGCTCTTTTGGGATATTTTGGCATTCGCTGGTTATGGCGATATTCGGTCGTCCGCAGTTGGCAAAAACGTCACATAAAAAAACTGTAATCGATTCACTGATGATTCAATAACAAGAAAACACACTTGAGGTAGAAAATTGCGGACCAATCGCAACTTCGTTTGCAATTAGTTGTGGACTCATCATGAGAAAAACCCCCTTTGCACTAGCTAGGGGGAGTACTAAGACTATTTACTGCGAAGCACTGATGCCGGGTGCAGACGACTGGCTCGAGCAGCAGGATACCAAGTTGCCAATAAACTAAGCATAATCGCCGTGCCTGACACCAAAAACACATCACTCATCATCAGTTGTGAAGGTAGAAAATCAACAAAATAGATGTCTCCAGATAAAAACGAATGACCAACGAGCGACTCAAGCCCTTTCATTAAAAAAGTTAAATTCGATGCGATCACCGTTCCCACAGCACTGCCCACTAAGCTGCCGAGCACACCAGAAAAAACACCTTGCCAAACAAAAATACGTTTCACTAAACCATCGCTGGCTCCCATAGTGCGTAAAATCGCAATATCAGCGGCTCGATCTTTCACCGCCATCATTAAGGTCGATACAATATTAAAGCTAGCGACGCCAATCACTAAGACCATCACCAAATACATAATCGTTCTAACTAATTGAATATCTCGATACAAAAAACCATATTTTTGCTGCCAACTGCGTAAATAAACATATTCATGTAGAGTATTACCCACTTCACGTACTATTTGGTTGGCATTCAAAACCTCTGTCACATTAAGAGCAACGCCGGTCACCTTATTACCTAACTGACTGTATAGTTGGGCATCTTGCAAAGGTAACAGTGCGAGGTTATGGTCAATTTGTCCATTAAGATTCAATAAACCAACAATTTTCACCCGGATTCTCTTGGGCGCTTGGACCCGCCTATCATGTTGTTGCGTTGGGATCATTAACGTGATCCAATCTCCGATATTCACGGCTAATTGTTTTGCCACACCTTGTCCGAGAATGACTTGCTGCTCACCTGAAATAAACCTCTCCCAAACTTCCGGTGTCACAAACTGAGCCAGTTGGGAAACAGCGCGCTCTCTATCGGGATCAACACCGCGAACTTCGATCGCTTTCAATTGGATACCTTTTTCCGCCAACGCAGTAAACTTAACGTATGGCGCGGCAGCTTTGACTCTCGGATGAGAGGTCGCTTGCTGCACGATCCTCGGCCAATCTTCAATCGGGCCTCGAACGCCTTCTAATTCACCATGGGGAATCACGGATAAAACACGCTGTTGCAACTCTCTTTCAAAGCCATTCATCGCAGATAAGCCAATAATAATAACCGCGACCCCCACCGCTATCCCAAGCGTTGAAGCTAAAGAGATAAAGGACACCAGCTTATTACGTTGTTTTGCTCGACTAAAACGTGCCCCAATCAATAAAGACAAACTGACAAACATTATGCCTCCGAGACCGTGAGTAAAAGACCATCTTGCATATGCAGTTGTCTATCCATCTTGGCCGCTAACTGGCCATCATGGGTTACCACGAGAAAAGCCGTCGCAAATTCACGGTTCAACTCACGCATCAAATCGTAAATAGCTAATGCAGTTTGATGATCTAAATTCCCTGTCGGTTCATCAGCTAGGACTAAATCTGGTCGATTGACTAACGCGCGCGCTATGGCCACACGTTGACGTTCGCCTCCAGATAATTCAGAAGGACGATGCTGTAACCGATGCGCAAGCCCAACGCGAGTGAGTAACTGCTGAGCAGCTTGCTTTGCTTTTGTTACCGATTGTCCCCCAATCAATAAAGGCATGGCCACATTTTCTAGTGCAGTAAAATCGGCTAATAAATGATGAAATTGATAAACAAATCCCAAATGTTGGTTACGGATTTTGGCTTGTTTATTTGAACTCAATGCGTTGAGATGATGGCCAAGAAACTCGATATTGCCACTATTGGCTTCATCTAATGCACCTAAAATATGCAGTAAAGTACTCTTACCTGATCCTGAAGAACCAATGATCGACACCAGCTCTCCACGTTGCATGTCAAAACTAACGCCTTTAAGTACTTGGGTTTCTAATTCACCTTCTTGGTAAGTTTTACAAATTTGGTGACAGCGTAAAAGGTTATTCATAACGTAAAGCCTCAGCGGGTTTAACCGCAGATGCGCGGTAAGAAGGAAACAGTGTAGCCATAAAACTCAATACAATCGCCAATAAAACCACAGCGATGATTTGCAATGGATTGATCACAACAGGCAGAGAACCACCAACAGAAAAAAGAGCCACGCCAGCCAATGCCAACAGAGCATTCAAATTCATGGCAACAATAATCCCTAACGCACCACCAACCACAGCTCCAATCACACCACTGCTCGCTCCTTGAACTATAAAAATCATCAATATTTGGCGGGCGCTCATACCTTGGGTTTTTAAAATAGCCACTTCCGCTTGTTTTTCCATCACCACCATGATCAAGGCTGAAATAATATTAAAGGCTGCCACGCCGACAATCAGTCCAAGCATCAGCCCCATAATATTCTTTTCCATCCTCACGGCTTGAAATAATTCGCCTCGCTGCTCTCGCCAATCACGCCAGTACCAACCGGTAGGTAATGTCGTTTGAGATAACTCGGTCACATCGAACGGATCCTGCAAAAAAATGCGCCAACCAGAAATCGTTTGATCATCAAAACGAAGTAATCGTCCCGCATCTCGGAGATGTGTCACCATCAGTAGCCCATCAAGATCAGAGCCGGTATTAAACATCCCAGCAACGGTAAAGTTACGCTGGCTCGGTATTCGCCCTAATGGGGTAAATTGACTCGCCTGTGTCACCATGAGTCGCACCGTATCCCCGACCGACACATTTAAATTACGCGCTAAGGTATGCCCTAAAAAAATCTGATAAGCTCCAGACTGTAAATCGTTGACTCGCCCAGCAATCAAATAATTCCGGATAGGATCATCAACGTTAGGTTCGATACCCACCATTAACCCAGCAGAAAGCTGTGATGCACTTTGTATGATTGCTTCACTGCGGACGATTGGCTCTGGCTCTTTTTGTGGTGATAATTGGCGCACAAACTCTGGCGCTTGTTGCTGCCAAGGCGTTTTCTCTTGTGCTTGACTAATTACCGCTTGTGGTAATACTCCAAGGACACGATTTTTTAATTGCGCTTCAAAACCATTCATCACAGAAAGAACAGTCACTAATGCCATCACACCAATCATGATCCCGGCGGTAGACATATAAGAGACAAAACGGCTAAACCGGTCACCTGAGCGGCCACGTAAATAGCGTAACCCAATAAAAATCGAAATAGGGTGAAACATAATAAAAACCAAATAAATAGAGTGCCGTTACTGTAACGATATTCCCGCTAAGGTTGTAGTTTTTCTTTGCTAAATCTGTGCAAGTCATCGTTTGATTGACACACATAACAAGGACATAGCTTGATTCCTAGCCGTTAATGACGATAATCAACACAGGTGAGAAGGAACCAACTATGACTGACCAAGAATTTTTTACTGTACACCACGCACTCAATATTAATGTCGAGCCTCTACCCGCTGAATTTACTTTACCTTCTCAAATGGATTTTGAAGCAGAGATTCCCACTCCATTTGTGGTTGCCAGTGAATTTAGTCAATTAGATCAATTAAATGACGCCGCTCGCTTAGAGTTAAAACACAGTGACTTTAAACACGTGATTCAGTTATTGGAAACTCAAAATAGTAAATTGAATTTACTGCTGAGTTTTATGCTGTCTCAGCAAGATGATCCTACGCTACGTACAACCACGACCACATTTGGCGCGAGCCAATTGACTTACCGCTCAAACACTCGCTTAGCCTTAGGCGCTCAGCTTCGGCTCAAACTGTTCATAGAGCATCCCGCGGCAGCAATATACTGTTATGGGCAAGTCATTGGTTGTGACGATGAGCAAAGCCCGGCCATCATTACCGTCAAATACACCTTATTGCGTGATAATGACCAAGACTTACTGATTAAAGCCGCACTTTATTGCCAGCAAAAATTACTACGCCAGCGCTCTTTAGATCGAAATAAATCATAACGAACCACACGACCCATGATGACAAATACTCTATTTGACCTCCCAGAACTTCGCGGTCCGGGCGACAAAAAATATCTAGGTAACTTACCAGGCGCTAGTTTAGCGCTCACCATTGCCCAAGTGGCACAGCGCCATACAAGTCACACCTTACTTGCGGTGCCCGATCCACAAACCGCCTTAAGGTTGGTGCAAGAAATCGAGCAGTTTAGCCAAGTTCCTGTTGCGCTTTTTCCTGATTGGGAAACGCTCCCTTACGACAACTTTTCACCACATCAAGAGATTATTTCCGATCGCATTGCTCGGCTGTATCAGTTACCTTCATTAGGTAGTGGCATCACGATTGTGCCGATCAGCACACTATTACAACGCCAAAGCCCTCGTGATTTTTTACTCCAGCACACACTCATGGTGACAAAAGGCGATCACTATTCGTTAGAAAAGTTACGTCTCCAATTAGAAAATTCAGGTTATCGCCATGTTGATCAAGTATTTGGCCCCGGAGAATATGCCAACCGAGGTTCGATTCTCGACCTGTTCCCAATGGGTAGCCAAGCCCCCTATCGAATCGATTTCTTTGATGATGAAATTGATACCATTCGAACTTTCGATCCTGAAAATCAACGCTCAATCGAAGAAATTTCGCAAATTAGGCTACTACCAGCCCATGAATTCCCAACCACAGAGAATGCAATAGAAGCTTTCCGCTCTCGCTGGCGACAACGGTTTGAAGCGCGTCGAGAGCCTGAGTCTATTTATATGCAAGTCTCTAAAGGCACTTGGCCTGCAGGTATTGAATACTGGCAACCCCTTTTTTTCGAACACACAGAAACCCTATTTGATTATTTGCCAGAAAATAGCCAACTGATTACCTTGGGGCATCTCGAGGCTTCCATTGTTCAATTCTTAACAGACGTGGCTTATCGTTATGATCAGCGTAATATTGACCCTCTGCGTCCCCTGCTGCCTCCTGAAGAATTATGGTTAAAAAAAGAGGAGCTATTTACTCAACTCAAACGCTTACCTCAATTACAACTCTCTAGCGAGTCGATTGATGAAAAATCTGGCCGCAGCAATCTCAATATTTCGCCATTGCCCGATCTGGCCGTACAGCATCAACAAAAAGAACCACTAAGTGCCCTGCGCCAATTTAGTGAACAATTTAACGGAAAAATTATTTTTTCGGTGGAATCGGAAGGACGTAGAGAAGCGCTATTAGAACTGTTACAGCGGATAAAACTTCGCCCACAAGCTTATCCGTCTTTTGCTCAAGCTTGGCACAGTCAAGAGAAGTTTTCCCTCGTACAAGGTTTAGCAGAAAAAGGCGTTATCTTTCGTGACCAAGATGTTGCCTTTATTTGTGAAAGCGATTTATTCGGGGCAAGAGTGGTACAGCGGCGCAAAAAAGATCGCAAACATGTCAATAGTGATGCCGTTATCCGTAACTTGGCAGAACTTAAGCCCGGACAGCCAGTGGTTCACCTTGATCATGGAATTGGTCGTTACCTTGGTTTACAAACATTGGAAGCGGGTGGTATCACCACCGAATACGTCACACTCGAATACCAAAACGAAGCCAAGCTTTATGTCCCCGTGTCTTCTTTGAATTTGATCAGCCGTTACTCTGGGGGGGCTGAGGAATCGGCCCCCTTGCATAAACTGGGTGGAGAAGCTTGGGTTAAAGCTCGGAAAAAAGCCGCAGAAAAAGTTCGTGATGTCGCCGCCGAATTATTGGATGTGTATGCTAAACGGGAATTAAAACCTGGCTATCAATTTCATCTTGACCGAGAGCAATACGCGACTTTTAAAGCCACCTTCCCATTTGAAGAAACAGATGACCAAAGAATGGCCATCAATGCCGTGCTTTCAGACATGTGCCAACCCAAAGCAATGGATCGTTTGGTGTGTGGTGATGTCGGGTTTGGTAAAACGGAGGTAGCAATGCGAGCCGCTTTCGTCTGTACCGACAATAGTAAACAAGTTGCGGTGTTAGTCCCCACCACACTATTAGCGCAGCAGCATTTTGAAAATTTTCGCGATCGTTTTGCCAACCTTCCTGTACGGGTAGAAGTGCTCTCGCGTTTTAAGTCAGCCAAAGAGCAAAAAGCGATCATGCAGGATGTGGCGGATGGTAAAGTTGATATTGTCGTCGGCACCCATAAATTGCTTTCCAGCGAATTAAAATTTGCCGATTTAGGTTTGTTGATTGTCGATGAAGAGCATCGTTTTGGCGTGCGCCAAAAAGAAAAAGTCAAAGCCATGCGGGCCGATGTCGATATTCTCACACTGACCGCGACCCCGATTCCTCGCACACTGAATATGGCGATGAGTGGTATGCGAGATCTCTCCATTATTGCTACCCCTCCTGCCCGTCGCTTAGCCATTAAGACCTTTGTGCGACAAAGTGAAGAGAGTATCATTCGAGAATCCGTACTACGGGAAATCATGCGCGGTGGTCAAGTCTACTTCTTACATAATCAAGTGGAAACAATCGATAAAGTGGCGGCCGATTTAGAAAAACTCATTCCTGAAGCGCGAATTACGGTGGCACATGGTCAGATGCGAGAACGTGAGCTAGAACGCATCATGAATGATTTTTACCACCAAAAATATAATTTATTGGTCTGCACCACCATTATTGAAACGGGGATTGACGTTCCAACCGCGAATACCATTATCATTAACCGTGCTGATTCATTAGGGCTGGCTCAGTTACATCAACTACGGGGGCGAGTAGGTCGCTCTCATCACCAAGCCTATGCCTATTTACTCACCCCACACCCGAAAGCGATGACTAAAGACGCACTCAAACGATTAGAGGCGATTGCTTCGTTGGAAGATCTCGGTGCAGGCTTTACTTTAGCCACACATGACTTAGAGATTCGTGGTGCAGGTGAGTTATTAGGTGACGAGCAAAGCGGGCAAATTCAATCGATTGGATTCACTTTGTACATGGAAATGTTAGAACAAGCGGTTGAAGCACTAAAATCGGGTAAAGAGCCGTCATTGGATGAGCTATTACGTGAGCAAACAGAAATTGAACTCCGTATTCCAGCACTGCTACCGGATGACTATATTCCCGATATTAATACTCGCTTGTCGATGTATAAGCAAATAGCCAGCGTCTTCCATCAAGATGAACTCGCTGAATTAAAAGTTGAGTTGATTGACCGATTTGGCAAATTACCAGATGCTGCCTTAAATCTGTTAAATATTGCAGAGCTTAAACTGACCGCAGCAAGGTTAAAAATTCGTAAAATTGAGGCACACGATAAAGGCGGTTATATCGAGTTCTATCCAAATGCTGACATTAACCCGATGTTTTTGGTTAAACTATTGCAAGCTCAGCCAAAATTATTTGCAATGGATGGCCCAACCAAGTTTAAATTTACTCGAACTTTGGTCGATAGAAGAGAAAGAATTCAATTTATTACAGACATGCTCAATGAATTCCAGCAGAATTTATTACCTGCGGCCTAACCGTTGCCAGCGCTGCGGATAAAATAGAATACGTGCTAACTGGCACACAATGACGGAGTCATAATGAAACAACTGATCCCACTACTACTTTTGCTCGTATCTATGCCTAGTTTGGCACAGCGGCAATTTGATATTGAAGTGATCATCTTTCAACGTACCGTTAATCCAGAACAGATTAACGAGTCGTGGCCTAATACGCTTCCTGAGATTAAGGTTACTCAAGCAGGAAGCTTTAATGATGTCCAATACCGTAATAGTAAAGGGGTAATCATGCTCCCTTACTCCGATTACAAACTTAATGAGCAAGTCCAGCGTTTAAGAAATCATGCCGGTTTCCAAGTCATGCTGCATACCGCATGGCGACAAGGTGATCAAGGTCGAACGCGTGCACCTATTTTTCATATTCAAGCAGGGAAAGATTACTCACAACAATTTAATCCAGATGGTAGTGAACGAGTACCAATCGAGCAAGATGAAGCTCCCATCGATGGGGTCGTTGAACAAACGATTCGCCAACCACTTTATGAGCTAGATGGCACACTGCAGATTTACGTGCAGCACTTTTTATACGCCGAAGCAGTACTGGATCTAAAAAAACCGAGCGTACGCGAAATCATGTTGCATGATCAACGTCTTGCGCTTGAAAATGAACAGGACTCAGCTGCTACCATTCAAGTCGGTCATCTCACGGCCATTTCACCGACCATGGAAACCGAATCCTTCCTTAAATCTTATCGTTTAGACCAAAAACGTCGCATGCGCAGTAGTGAAACGCACTATTTGGATCACCCACTGCTAGGCATCATTATTCAGGTTCGCCGAGTTCAATAGTTTTTTACGCCCCTTACTGGGGCGTTCTACTCTCACCGATTGGGCCAACCATGCACTGCGAATTTCTTATTAATACTCAACACTTATATCTACGCCTTATGACACTTGATGATGCACCCGCCTTGTCAAGGTTAATTTGCACTTCCCCTTCACTCCATCAATGGATCGATTGGTGCCATCCAACCTTTACTCAAGAAGAAGCCGAGCGTTTTATTTTGGCGACCCGGCTCAATTGGGTAAAAGCCCGGGCTTATGGGTTTGCGATTATTCAAAAATCGACCCAACAGTTGGTCGGGATGATCGCGATAAATGAATTCTATCCCACCTTTAATATGGCAAGCCTAGGTTATTGGATCGGCGATGCTTTTCAACGTCAAGGGATGGCACTAGAAGCCCTAAATGCCATCACGGAGTGGTGTTTTAGCCAATTACAGTTAACTCGCTTAGAAATCGTCTGCGATCCTGAAAATTTACCGAGCCAACACTTAGCTGTCGCTTGTGGTGCCAAACAAGAACAGTTAGCGAGAAATCGATTTTTGTTTAATGGTGAACCTAAAGCTGGGGTAATTTTCTCGCTTATACCGCAAGATATTGAAAAATAAATAACAAGAGATAAGCCTTTTCCCTAGGGTCTGTTGATCCTAGTCATGATTCCAATCGAAACACCAACATTTGACGACCATCACCAAATGATAATTGATAATGGTTTTCATTTGTATTATCGTTACATGAAATGATAACACCGTCAGTTTGGTAGGTCATATTGCTGTGCCTGAAATCAAAACCGTTTCTCAACGTTTTGATGCAACAACATCACAGACTCACGGCCTCTGCTTATATAATGATCAAAGGATTTGGATTCATGGCTATTCCTCGCATTACCAGTTATACACTTCCAGATACAGAACACTACCCGCTCAATAAAACTCAGTGGCAAATCGATCCAGAAAAAGCCGTTCTTCTCATTCATGATATGCAAGAATATTTCGTAAACTTCTTTGACATCCACCACCCTCCTATGACTGATGTCATCCATCGCATTCAACGCTTAAAAACCCTTGCTAAACGTTTAGCAATTCCGGTCATTTATACCGCCCAGCCCGCAAATCAAGATCCGAATGAGCGCGCACTCCTGACCGACTTCTGGGGCCCTGGACTTCAGCAAGAAACGGCAATTATTGGCGAACTAGCACCAGAAAACGATGACATTGAATACGTCAAATGGCGCTATAGTGCCTTTAAAAAAACGCCTTTACTTCAGTTCATGCAAGAAAACAATAAAGATCAACTGATCATCTGTGGTGTCTATGGCCATATCGGAATTTTATCGACAGCACTGGATGCGTTCATGCTCGATATAAAACCTTTTGTGATTGGCGATGCTATCGCTGATTTCAGCCAAGCCGATCATATTCATACCCTAAACTATCTTGCTGGGCGAGCGGCTAATATACAAACGCTGGCAGAGGTTGAGCAACGCCTGGCAGAGAAAAAAACCGCCCTCACACTGGATAAGATGTGCCTAGATGTCGCCAATACCTTATGTCTTGAACTGGATGAAGTTGATGTAAATGAGAATCTCCTTTTCCTCGGGCTCGATTCCATTAGGGCCATGGTACTGTTAGAAAAATGGCGTCCATTTGGCGTTCATCTCACCTTTGCTCAATTAATCGAAAAGGTCACGCTCAAGGAGTGGTGGGAGCTTATTCATGATCAAACGCCTCAGCAATCCATAGAATCCACCTCGGCATAACCCTACATCCCTCAACGACAGAGCGTTGCTACCCAATCATAGGCTTAAAACGACATGCACAACTCACTATGCAAACAGGTCACTATCCGTTGGACAGAGAATGAAGTTCCCCACATCACCGCTAATGATTATGAAAGTCTTGGCTTTGGATACGGTTATGTCCATGCCCGAGACCGTTTATGTGAAGTCTCAGGGCAGGCTATTACCCTACGTGGTGAGCGTTCTAAGCACTACGGAGCCGAACAATTCTCCACCATTGGATTTTTGAAAACGACCAATCTGAACTCTGATTTAATGTTCCGCCTAAGGCTGCCTAAACCGTGGGTAGCGAATGAGCTGAATAAATTGAGCAAAAATACCCGAGCATATATCCGTGGGTATGTCGCTGGTCTTAACCACTATGTCAGCCAGATGACAGAAGAAGAACGTGCAACAATAAGCCCTGACGAGGTGCTTGTGCATTTTGAAGAAGAGGATGTGGTTCGTGCTGCAATGCGTTTTGGCATTATGAAAGAGCTGGTCGAAATCGGCCCATATCTCGTTTCTTCTGCTACTCAATGGCGCGAAACCCCACCCCACCATGCTGATGATTCGCCTCATGCGAGGCCCATCGAAGTGGAAGGGGGTTTTGGCAGTAATGCTTGGGCTTATGGCGGTGATGTGGTTGAGGGGAAACACGCTATTTTACTTGGTAATCCACATTCAGCATGGAAACGAACCCCCCATCAGCAACGCATTTATATGCATCAATACCATTTAACCATTCCGGGAGAGTTGGATGTGGCAGGAACCTCGTTTCTTGGCTTTCCTTTTCCCATGACGGGATACAATCGCCATGTTGCTTGGAGCATTTTAGATGCCGCCACCGTGACCCCTTTTGTGTTACAAAAGATGGCGATAAACCGAGTTCAAGATTCATGGCGCTACCGAATGGACGATCAAGAGAAAGCGCTCTCCCTAAAGTCGATTGTCATCGAAGTTCTTGAAGATTCGGGTCAGGTTGCATCACACTGTTATGAATTTCTTGAATCCGAATGGGGGCCGCTCTATTACCTTCCCCAACGTCCCGGAAAACCAGATGGGTGGTATGCCATTACCAACCCCGGTGAGCACAATGCCAAAGGGCTTGATCAATTTTTAGCAGCGGCCCATGCCACTTCAACCCGAGAATTTGTTACGGCAATTGAGCATCATCGTGGCATTTTATGCCAACTGATTGTGGCTGATAAGGCGGGTGATATCGCTTATGTCATCGCGGGTAATGTACCGCCCATCTCAGACCAAGAGCTGGAGCAATACCATGTGGATGATGATTCTGCCGCCTTTAACGTCCTTGATGGGACACGTTCTTGTGCATCATTACGCGATACTAACGGCCACCCATTAATAGCACCGACATCATTTTACCCAACCATTCTCTCGCGTGGCATCATCCATAACACCAACAATAGCTACAAATTTACCGAGTATGGAAAAACTCAGCCGGACTATCCTTCCGTTTTTGGTCAGCACAAAGAAAATTATCAAATAGGAAAACCGATTGCCGCGAAATTGCACTATGATCCTCGGCTCATCATGTCGGCTCAGCGCATGAAAGAACTGCTAGCAGAAGGCCCAATTACGGCTGAAAAGGTGTTACCCGTGATCTTTGACAATCGTAATTATGCGGCTGAAACCTTTCTCGATGATCTGCTGATGTTAGAAAATGTTCATTCATCCCAAGCCGTGCAACGTGCTTGTCAAGTATTACGTCGCTGGGATCGTAAAAACAATTCACAAAGTAAAGGGGCCTTGTTATTCCATCAATTTTGGAATCGAATTGTTCAGAAAAAACTTCTCCGCGTCCCGAGTAATGGCGATCCCGAACTCGGCTCTCAACTCGATATAAGCCCGAAACATATCCCTATCATCTTACAAGCCTTAGAAGAGACCGTTTGTGAACTGGATTGTTTAGGTTTTGTGTTGGATAAAGCGTGGGGAGAGGTCCTATACCAAACGACAGGTGGCGTACAGATTCCTCTGCATGGTGGATCTTATCAAGAAGGGTTACTCAATGGAGAAATGCCTGCCCCCCTTTGTGAAACAGGGTTCCCTTATATTCTCTTTGGCAGCGCTTACATTCAACTCGTTACCTGGCAAGAAGGGGAGCTTGTCGTTCATGCTCTACTTAGCCATGGACAACGTGATGGAGTCGAGTCCTTAGGACGAACCGCTCAGTTAACTTTATTTGCCAATAAACAGCTCTATCGCATCCCTTATTCAAAACAAGATCTAGACATGGCTGATGTGATTGACGCTTTAACTTTGTCGAGAAGCTCAAGGGATAACCGAGAAATAGCGACGTCACCGATAAAATTAACCTAATGCTAAGCCGCGAGGCTGAGTTGCGCTAAAGTCACCACAGCCTCTTCGTTTAATTGATAATCAACCCGAAAAACACGCCCATCACCAATATATTTTTTCGCAGTATGGGTCAGCTGCAACAGTAAATAACTCGCCGATTCATCCCACAAAATCAGGCGTGAGTCTTGAAAATCAAGATATCGGCGTACCCTTGGATACAGCGCTTTGAAGAGGCTTTCTTTGGCCGAAAACAGGGTGGTAATACGCTGAGTTGCACTGAGCGACAGTGAATCCAAAATGGCGGCTTCTTGCCCATCAGCAATGGCCGCTTGAATCAGAGCCAATGAATGGGCGTCGATCCAACTTTCCACATCCACTCCAAGCAGTAATGTCCCATTATCGACATATTGCGCCACCGCCAACGCGAGGTTTTTGTTGTGAGAAATCGACCCCACCACCCCTTCTGGCCACTGTGGAGCGCGATGTTTACCCACACTCAACATCTGTGGCGTCACGCCCGCCGCTTGCAATGCATCACACGCAGCAACTCGACCCGCGATAAATTCCGCCTGACGTTTCGTTACCGCACTCAGCAAGTCGTCTGGCTGTGTGAGCGAATAAGGCAGCGGCTGTTGAGGTGAATAGCGCGCAACATCAAACGGGCGCAGATGCAGCGTATACCCTCCCAATTCGATCTGCATTGCCGAGTGGAGAAAAATGTCATTCATGTCGTTCTCGACCCAAAGGAATCACTAACGGCGTATGGCTAACCGGATCGTCAATAATCACACTTTCCAAGCCAAACACTTCCCGAACCAATTGCGCACTGATCAGTTCACTGGGGTTCCCTTCAGCAATAATTCTTCCGTGTGCCATCGCAATCATATGATCCGCATAGCGACAGGCTTGATTGAGATCGTGCAGCACCGCAATCAAGGTGTGACCACGGTTACGATTGAGATCACGAAACAGCTCTAACAGCTCAATCTGATGGGCGATATCAAGATAGGTGGTCGGCTCATCGAGCAATAGCAGGGGCGTTTGCTGGGCTAATACCATTGCAATCCATACCCGCTGACGCTGCCCACCCGATAATTCATCCACCTGTCGTTCTGCCAGCGTTGCAATCCCTGTCACTTGCATGGCATGGTGTACCGCCCTTTCATCCTCCAAGCTCCATTGTCGAAACAACTGCTGATGTGGATAGCGCCCACGAGCAACGAGATCCAGCACACGAATTCCATCTGGTGCAATTGCACTTTGTGGGAGAAGCCCTAACTGACGAGCCAACGCTTTGGTAGCAAACTGATGAATATCATGACCATCAAGGCAAACCTGACCCGCTTGAGGTTTAATCAAACGACATAAGGTACGCAGCAACGTTGACTTACCACAGCCATTCGGGCCGACAATCACGGTGAATTGATGATCAGGAATACAGACATCAATATCATCAAACACGGTATGACTTTCATAGCCAAGACGTAAATGGCTACCCTGTAAACGCGCATTCTGCTTAATACTCATGACCTAAGCTCCTCAAGATTGAGCAGCTCATGGATCCATTGATTGCCGGATTGTGGCTGAGCAAAACGTTCTAACATACGCTGAGTGGTATGTGTTAACGTTTTGACCTGAGCATCCCCATACCGATCACGACGATAGCTCATCAAAACTCGGATACGATCTTCACCACCGACACGCTCTTCCATGACCTCAAACTGCAAGCCCAACGCCGACTCACTCTTCTCTGGGTCAACCTGCTCAAATCGCACCATGGTCTGCTCGCCGACCAGCTCTCCGTGCAGCTTGTTCTTCGCATGCAGTTGGATCATCACTTCAAATAGGTGCTGTTTACGTGTTCGTTCACCCAGTAAGGCATCTTCTACCCAATCAATCGGTACATCAGCATAATCTAACGATTGATTGATAGTATTTTTTATCTGTGTAATCAATTCCGCCACCGACTGTGCTTGATCAAAGTGCACCACATGCATCGCCAAGGTGGTGAAATAGCCTACCGTGTCAAAAAAATTGCCATCAATACGTCCTGACATTGGTGTTCCGACAATCAGTTTACTTGGAGCACCCAACTGTTTCAGTGCCAGCGAAATTGCGGCATAGACCACATTAAACAGTGAAGCACCTTGCTCACGAGCCAACTGATACAATCCTTGTACCACTTCGGTACTGAGTTTAAATTCTACCCAGCCACCGGCATCCGAGGGCTCAGAATTCGGTTGATTTTGCAACTCAGGCAGCAGCGGGACATGGAGTGGAACCCCCTCAAATTGAGCTAACCAATACGCTAAGTGGGATTCATTCCGTCCGCTGTCATGCTGCTGAACGGCGTATTCACTGAACGCCAATGGTTGGCTCTGCCATTGCGGCGCATAGCCTTTCGCCCTAGCCTGATACGCCTCGCGCAAATCATCCATCAGCAGGTTTACCGACCATTCATCCAGTACGACATGGTGGAACAAGAAAGATAAGTACTGCATACCCGAGGTTTGATCTCGTACAAAACGGAGTCGAACAGGCAATTCAGCACTTAAATCAAAGACGTGCGCGGCCTCTTGATTGAGTACTGCCTGACAATCAACCTGACCCGCTTCATCAGAGCGCCAAAACCAGCGATAGCCACTGAGTTCTTTTTCTGGCACCACAGACTGTTTGACCGTTTCCCCCTCCATCATAAAAAGCGTCCGCAGTGCAGAATGACGGTACATGACATCTTCAAAAGCTTGTCTGAATATCTCCTCATCAACACGATCTAAAAAACGCAGCGCGAATGGAATATTAAACAGTTCGTTGTAACCAAATGCAGCATAAGCTTTCCACAGTGACGCCTGTGCAAAAGAGAGCGGTACGTTTGTGCGTATGGGCGGAGCCCCCTCATTTTTTATCGGTTGAACGAGTGAATGGCTCAGCGCAACCGCATGATTAGCCAAGCCCCAAGCCGTTGGCTGGCTGAATAGGTCGTTGATATGCACTTTAATTTGATGTTCGCTTTTTAGCTTGCCGATCACACGGGTAGCAATCAGAGAATGCCCACCAAAATCGAAAAAATTGTTATGTACAGAAAACTCGGGCACATTAAGTGCCTGACCAAATGCCTCAGCTATCCGCTGAGCGATGTGCTCACGCTCATTCACTTGACGATCTATTGGGTGTGTCATGCGTACCCATGATGACGTGGTGGATTCAGGACGAATATCCTGCACTAGAGAATCAATAAATTGCTCAAGCAACCAGCTACCAATATACGGTGAAAGACGTTCACCCGTGGTCAGTTCAAGTAGTAAGTGGTTGTCACAGCTTATTCCTAGAGCCAGAATCAGGTCAAAGTCACTGTGCAAAGGCGCAAGACGCAGCGTTTCTGCTGGCATTTTTTCCGCACGCAAATGTATCGCAGGATCGATACTCCAAGTGACCAAGATACTCAACGCTTCAGCATGAGGGAGCGATAATGTTCCAGACTCCGCCATTTGCCACTGCTGCTCGATTTCATCCAGTAGTTCACGACGGCATTGATGGTGAGTATTAAGAGTAAAACACTGTAAGCCACTTTGCACAACGCGGCCGTTCAATTCATGATGACGTTGCATCACCTGCTTCGGAGCAAAAATTGTTTGCACCGCCTCTCCGCTCAGTTGGGCAATGAACTGGGCAAACGCGGTAATCGCCGCTCGCAACATCACGCCATGTTCAAGGCTGGCCTGTCTCCCTTGATGTTTTGTCAGTTGTTCGAAGACTTTTACAGGCACAGAGGTTCGCACTGTCTCAGCATGACGTTGAATGGTTTTCAGCCGTTCACTCCCCAGTAATTCGATACGATTACTCACCCCTTCACAGGTGGCAAGCCATTGATAGGCAGTTTTGAGTGGCTCTTGGCATAAATAGAGTGGATGCGCGAGTGGCCACACCAGCTCGTTAGGCTGCGTCCCTGCCTGAACATTGTGTTCACCATGATAAAAACGGCTCAGTAAACGAAACACCGTCTGCCAATTCAAACTTTGCTCGAGAATGCGATGGTGACGTATCGCCAGTATTGGCTCCTCACCCAATAATAAGCGAAATTCCATAGGGGCTTGCGAAGATAAGTTGATGCGCTCATGTTGCCAATTCAGCAGATACTGAATCGCTTCATCCCGACCATCGAATGGTATCAATTCGACTCTCTGCCTCTTAGATGTCTTGTGCTTAATCAGTTCAAAATCTTCCGTGAGTTGGTAGCGGCTATCGAGCATAGGCAATGATTGAATCACCTGTTCTAGGGCCTCTAAAAGTAAGGAGAGCTTGATCTCCTTAGTGAAACGGAAGGCATTCAGTCGTTGGTGGGAACAATCACCACACTGCTGATGATGTAGCCAAACCTGTTGCTCGAAATCGCTGGCTTGCACAGTCTGTTCTCTCGCACATAATGCTGTGATAACATTTGGTTCGCTCATACATCACTCCTTGTGGTTACAACCTGGAATAGGAAACGATTGAGGCTGATGAGCGGTTATCAACGATGACCGCCAGGCATTGTCAACGAATGCAATCCACTCATTTAAGGTTGGATGAGACGCCAAAGGTAAATACCCAATATAAATTCCACACTGTGCGCTGAAACGTTCACTAAGACGTAAAATAAGCAAAGAGTGGAGGCCGAGTTGATAAAGATTCGTATCAAAAGAAAAAGAATCGGTAGGCAGTGTAAGCATTTGACTCACTTCGCTTACGACCAACTGCTTTGCATCAACCATTACAAAACTCCATGAATTTTAACTAATATCAGCTTATGAACCACGGCTAACAATCGTTAGCTCACAAGCAAGAAAATTGTGGTGCCTGTACTCAGGCACCAAAGGAGATCAGAAGTCCAATTGCAAAGACACACCGACCAAGCGTGGCTGCTGAGTCACTGCCGTATGCACGTCGTTATCAGTGATCATGGTTGGTTGAGTTGAGTTGAATAGGTTAGTAGCAAACAGCGTTGCACGCCCCATGTTGAAGTTGTAGGCCAGCTGTACGTTAGTGATCCAATCTGCATCTATCTTACCCATCTCATCATTGTCATAGTACGAGTAATAATTGTCGGTGTAATTGATTGTCGTACTGAAGACGAAATCGTTGAATAAGGTATAATCCGCACCAAAGTTCATGCTATAAGACGGCGCGCGCGGCAATTCATTACCTTCGTACTCACTGCCGCTAAACTCGTTGATCTTCGTTTTCAACAAACCAAACGATGCCGACAGTTCTAGATCTGAAATTGGAAGCCAGCGCGTGCTGAATTCAGCCCCATAAGTATGCGCTTTCTCAGCATTGATGATTTTTGTCGTCCGAGCACTAATGTAAAATGGCAGTTGCAGATCATCATAATCGTTGTAGAAGAAGTTCGATGTTAGCTCCACTTTACCATCCGCTAAGCGGTGACGGGTGTACATTTCATAGCTCCAAACATATTCCTCGTCATAAGTGTACGCGGTGTAAGGTGTATCGAAGGTCATGCCGGCTCCTCCGGCGTTATACCCCTTAGCAACCATCACACCAACCGTATGATCGCGGTTAAGTTTCCAGGCCACATCCGCTTTAGGCAGAAAGACGTTGTAGGTTTCATCAAAGTCAACCGCTACCGTTGAACTGCCACCTTTACGGGTACGATGCTCCCTCTCCAGCCGCCCAGCCAAAGTTAGATCCACCGTGGGTAACACCGTATAGGTCACTTCAGCAAAAGCAGAACTGGTTTCTGTTTTGTCGTCAAATGTACTTCCACCAAACAGATAAACGTATTCGTCTTGTGAGGAGTGATAGTAGCGTAGCCCCGCTAGACCGCGCCATTGATCGTCGCTGCTGACAAAATGCATCACTGGCTCAATATGAAACTCCGCACCATCAATATTGGCATAGGGCAAATTAATCGCTGTTCGGCGATCAATGGTAAAGTCGGTGTAGGCAACTTGGTTCTCAACGCGCACATTACCCACGGTTTGATACTCTAAATCCCAAATAGCGCTGGTATTTTTTGTTTCAAATACAGGGCGACGTTCATCATATCGAGCGCTCTGATGCTCAGGCGAAGGAATCAGCGCTTCGTTTTGTGGGGCTTTACTGTCAAAGTGATTAACCGTCAGTTTGGTAGACAATCCTGGCAACGCAGAAGGTTCATATAGCAATTTACCCCGAGCATTAATGGTTTCGACATCACGCGGATCGCCAATCGGATCGTAAGATGGCATATCAACAAAGCTTTCTCTGGTTTGCCTATCTATCGACAGACGAAAAGCGAGTTCATTCTCAATAATAGGGCCAGATACAACGGCAGCAGTCTGCGCATAGCCTTGCTCACCGACAGAGCCACGAACCGAACTTTCCCAATGATAAGTAGGATCTTTCGATTGTAAAACGACCGCACCAGCCATCGCATTACGCCCCTGAATATAGCTTTGTGGGCCGCGATACACCTCAACCTGCTTCAAATCCCACAGAGATTGTGGGCCAAAGGCCAGTTCATTGTAAGTCAGCGAACGGCCATCAAGTGATACGTTCAAACGTGGACGAGTCCCGTTAAGAAAAGCGTTCGCACCACGAGCCGCGCCAGAGCCGTCAATACCACGAATCGCTGGCACATCGTTACCAATACCGACATCGACAATATTGGGTGTACTTTGTAGCAGATCCGTCACATTGGTCGCATTGGGCATTGAATCTATTTTGCTCTCATCAAATACAGTGACACTCGCACTGGTTTCTTGCATTGAACGCGTCGTTTTTTCTCCATACACAGTAATGGTCGACATCGCAACGGCTGAACGACTAGAGTTCTCTTCTGTTTGAGCCATCACTAATGGGGTATGGCATAACGTCATTATTATGCCCGACAAAATGCAGATCTTTGTCTTGATTGTGGTGGGTGGGATGCTTTGTCTAACTCGCGAGGATCCTGTCATTTTTTTCTCCTTTCATCAGTATAAACGTCATACGCTCACGTTGAATTTGCACGGCTGAGCTAACCCACGGCATACAGCAAATCGACGACGTGAATGGATCGGTTTAGTCACATTCCAAATTAAATGGATGAACTACTTTAGAACTGAGAAACTTAAATGTAAAGAATTATCATTTACATTTGGTAATGATTTGCATTTTATTTTTATTCAGAGAAAAAAGCGCTCTATGTTCGTCGAGCATCAAACGAAATGGATATCATCTTTACCGAGCAATTTTCACAAACGCGGTGTACGCGTCAGCAGCCAAAGCAGATAAAAACCACCCACAATACCTGTCATGCGACCAATCGGCAGCGTCAGATTGAGCGGTTGCAGTTGGGTGATCAGATCCGCTACCACCATCAACAAAGCGCCCATCACCGCGCAACCATACACAGGTAACTGTGAGGCTCGTAACAAGCGGCTGATCAGTTGTGGTGCTGCCAACGCAATAAATGCAATGGGCCCAGCAGCACCAGTCGCAGTCGCAGCCAATACCACCGCGATCAATAACATAACAAGACGGATATGCTCGACCCGAATCCCTAACTGAATGGCTAAATCGTCGCCCATTTCAAGCATTGCCAATGGCTTAGCCAACAACATCACCATCGGAACCAATAGCAGCGTTCCGACCATCACGGGAATCGCATGTAGCCATGTACGAGCGTGTAACGACCCTGCCAACCATAAATTGGCGGTGACCGCATTATCAATATTGCCTTTTACTAACATCAGCCCATTGAGCGCGCTCAATACCGAGCCAATACCTATTCCGGTGAGAATCAAGCGATAACCGCCGACCACTCCCGCTTTGCGTGAGAGAAGATACACCGCAACGGCAGTCACCATACCGCCAACCATCGCCGCCAGCACGACCTGCATTGGTCCTTGTTCAAACAGCACGATTTGTGCAATCGCTCCGGTCGCAGCTCCGGTAGTAAAACCAATCACATCGGGCGAGCCGAGCGCATTACGTGATACAGACTGAAAAATCCCACCCGAGACGCCCAGTGCCGCGCCAACAAATACCGCAGTCACAATGCGCGGCAAGCGAATATTCCAAACAATACGTTCTTGAACCGAGCTACCCTGCCCACCCATAACCTGCCATAAGTCCGGCATCGAGATGGTATAACGTCCTATTGTCAATGCATACGCCGCCAGCAGCACGACCAAGAGTGTTAACAGCAATAACCAACGTATAGAACTGACCGAATAACGCACGGATAATTCACCGCAGCGCCAAACTTGAGAAACCGGTTGAGAGAAACGACTCATAACTGTGCTATCTTCCATTTGCGAACCAAAACCACAAAAAATGGCCCGCCAATTAGCGCCACCATGATACCGACGCTGATTTCATCCGGATAACCAATCACACGACCGAGAATATCAGCGATGACCGTCAATAACGATGCAATCAACATCGAATACGGCAGCAGCCAGCGATGATCTGGGCCGACCCAAAAACGAGCTAAATGCGGTGCTGTCAACCCGACAAAACTGAGTGGCCCAGCGGCAGAGGTTGCCGCACCCGATAGCACCACAATCACGCTGGATGCCAATAACCAAATTCGCTGAGGATTAACCCCCAAGGCTTCACCCAAATCTTGCCCCAAAGAAACGGTATTGAGCGCTTGGCGAAGCGCCATGGAAAGTGCGAGCCCCACGGCCACCAGCAATGACACCGGCCACAGCACATCGTATCCTCGCCCTTGCAGTGAGCCGACCGCCCAATGGCGAAACTGATTAAACACTTCCTGATCGCTATTGACCGTCATGATATGAGTTAAAGCGAGCAAGACCACGGATAAAGCCGAACCCGCCAGTACCACTCGCACAGGATTAATGCCGCGGCGCAGCCCTGCTAGCAAATACACCGCGCCCCCCGCCATGGTCGCTCCCATCAAACCAAACCACATATAACCAAACACATCGGTAATACCAAACAGTGCAATCGCACTGACAATCGCAACAGTTGCTCCAGCATTAACGCCAAGAATACCCGGATCGGCCAACGGATTTCTTGTCAGCGCCTGCATCATAGCCCCCGCCACACCGAGTGCACCGCCAACGACTATAGCCAACAGAGTGCGTGGAATTCTAAGATAGTGCACCAATAGGTGTTCACTACTAGTAGGATCAAATGCCGTGATGGCTTGCCAAGTCACCGATGGTGCAACAAAACGCGTACCAATAAACACACTAAGGCAAGCACAACTGAGTAACAAAAAAAGTAACCCCACGATGCACCATCTCTTACTCTGGTTTTTTCTAACCATCACCCGATGCTCAACTATTGATCTTGTCATTGTGTCGTCTTAGTTCCCAAAACGAGCCCGAATTTGATCGATAATTTCATGAGCACTGAAATAATCAATCCGAAAGGAATTAGCCCCAAGTCCATAGACTTGATTGGCTTTGACTGACGGTAAATTCGCCAGCACAGGATCATGCAAAAATGGCGGTACTTGGGCATCAGTCGCATTGAGTAAAAACGTGGTCGAAGCGGTCATTTCTATCAGGTGTTCATAGTGTGAGCGTACAAAATCATTCAACTGAACCGAGCCTGTCTGCCAAGCAGGATTCGGCTCTTCAACATCAAACCCCAATGATTTAAGTAACATTCCATGTGAACCATTCGCTGTCGCAATCGGATTCGTCACCCCGGGGCCATGGTAGCTAATGATGTTGACCTGTCCTTTGGGCAGGGTAAGCGTCGAACGAGTATTGTCAATGAAATCATCAAACTGGCTAATTTTAGCCGCAACTTTCTGTTCAATACCCGCCACTTCACCGATTTTTTCTGCTAGTTGCTGCCAGTTCTGACCGCCGTAATCGAGCACCACCGTCGGGGCAACTTGGTGCAACACCGCCAACTGCCCCAATGCTGAGTCAGCACCACTGAGCGATACAATAATCAAATCCGGTTCATAGGCGTAAACCATCTCAAGATCCACACTGCCTGCTGGCCAAAGAGGCTCTACCCCTTTTTTCTCTGCCACCGCTTGCCACTGGGCAAAATAGTGGCCATTGCTAGTGGTGGCACTCGCCACTACCGGGGCATCCACGGCAAGTAGCGTCCCTGTGATAGACACCGACGTAGAAAGAATACGTTTTGCAGGTGCCATCAACGTTGTCGTCGAACCATCGGCATTATGAAATACCCGCGGCCAATCCTGTGCCTGAGTGGGGTAACTCATCAGCAAGGTGATGAATACTAACGTTTTAATCGCATTAATGATCATTAAGTTCCTTATGGTATGAAGCCAAGCTGCATAAACCTCTTACGTCTGATTGTGTCAAATTTTGATATTTATGCAAATGATAATGATTGCCATTAGCAAAAATAAAGCTAAACTTGTTTCGCTGTGACCTCTTACTTCGGTTTCGCACTCCTGAAAAAAGAGACACCGTAACAGTAGCACTTGAATCGGTACTTGCTTTGTCGCAACCACCTCCCTTATCACCGCTATAAGTCAAGGTTTTTACATGTCAGTTAATGGGTTAACTCCACGTTGGATGCCGCTTACTCTGCCCCAGCTCGATTTTTGGGAAGAGTTTTCACTTCATCCCGACCAACCTCTTTCTACCGTCGCACACTTTATCGAACTGAAAGGAACTATCAATGAAATCGCGCTATGTCAGGCCATAACACAAACCGCCAAAGAAACGGATGTACTCGCGCTGCGGTTTAAACTGAATGAGGATGGGAAAACACCACGTCAGGCTTATGATCCAAACCGAATCCCACAAGTTGAAGTGAAAGATTTACGCCGCTACGACAAGCCTTTCGAGCAAGCCAAAAAATGGATGGAAGACGATGTGCATGCGCGCTTAAATTTACTTCAAGATCCACTCTCCGTTCAGTGGTTACTGAAACTCAGCGATGATCACTATCTATGGTACATTCGGGCGCATCACATCATTATGGATGGCTTTGGCATGACGTTGTTTGAACAGCGCTGCGCTACGCTCTATCAACACTATGTTGAACGAACCGAACTCGGTAAACCTTTCAACGCCTTTGCGGATTTTCTGAACGAAGAACAACACTACCAATCAAGCCAACGCTGCCAGCAAGATAAAATCTTCTGGCAAGCATACCTTACTCAGTCAACCCAGCTCACCATCCTCAATAAAGAAGAGGATAGTGAGGGTGAAACACTCCATGCTGCACATGAATTAACCACGACCATGAGCGATCATATCCGTCGACTTGCACAGCACGTTGGCATCGGCTGGCCTGATTTGTTGGTCACTTTATCCGGCCTTTACTTGCACCGCTATCTCGCTAAAACGTATATGGGCGCTCACAATACTATGCCACTTTGGATTCCATTTATGAGCCGCTGGGGTAGCATTGGAGCCTATATGCCAGCACTGTTGGTTAATATTTTGCCGTTATTTATTGAAGTAGACTCTCGCATCACGTTACGAGAGTATCTGACCCAAACCTGCGCAACATTACGCCAGCTCTACGCACATGGACGCTATCGTGTCGAACAGATAGCCCGCGATCAAGGTGTAACAGAGAATAGCCGCTACTTCTTTTCACCATTTATCAACGTGTTACCCTTTGATCCACCCAAATTCATCGGCTGTCAGGTAAAACACCATGTCATCACCAGTGGTCCAGCAGACGGTTTTAACCTCACTTTTCGAGGACAGACGAATGCGGATGGCTTGGTACTCAGCTTAGATGCTGATTCACAAGCGCATCCAGCAGAAGAATTTGAACAGCATAGACAACGTGTGATGATCTTTATGAATTTAGTACTGGATGAAGATGCTCTCGATCAGCCAATCGCAAAACTCTACCAAGCTATCGAAGAGCCACATGAGTAAAGTATTAGAAGCGCTATCAGGCGCTTCAGTTACCTTTTGCTTATAGCAATTGCTGTAGCTTGTACTCAATAAAGGGATTGTCAGGCACAATCTGTTGCGCAATTTCCAATAGTTGTACGGCATCTTCAGGGTTGTCTTGCTGATGCTTCACCGCAATATCCACTAATGGTTGAATATCAATGCTTGTCTGATGTTCCTTCACATGCTCTTTTTTCTCAGCAATAAGCACATTGTGAGCTTTACTCAGCAACCCCAGACGATGAGAGGAATTGGCGTTCGCTTTGTTAAGGCGCTGGTAATAGTCCTCTTTAAAGCGCAGGGTTTTAGTTTGATGGCGAAAGTGGGCAATATCGATATGCTGATGGCAAATAAAATCGATCGCTACCTGTTTATAAAAACCGAATTTATTAAGATAGGTGGCGTGAGTACCATGGCCCATGCCAAAAACTCTTAGATGGGTCAGCTCAGGATAACGCTTCGCATGGCGTTGATCGATTTTATTGGTCGGGTCATAAATGATATAGCCTTTGGCGTTTCCCAGATCTAAGTCGTGGTAATCTCCTTCCCAATCAAACTGTTGAGCAATTTCCGTACTCGAACGAGTATCCCATGGTACTAACCTTTTGTTTTTAGTGCTCACGGGATAAAATAGCAATACTTGGTTCAATTTCAGCAAATTAGCAAAAGCGCTAACGGCAAAACCGCCTCGGCTCAGTCCGTATCCCAAACGGCATTCAAAAGGTGTCAGCAAGGTCGATAGCTGCTCGAGAAAGAAAATTAAGTTACGGCTACGAAACCAGTTACTTTTTCCTAAATGCTGAAAAGCGATAATATTCACGTTCTGTTTTTGGGCAAGACGATAACCCCAAGGCGTAAAATTTGAATGTAAGTCTTGTTCCTGTAAGTTGGTGCCCGCGGGTGAGAAAGTAAATAACAGGGGTTTATTAAGATCCACAAATTGATATTTAACGAAAATATCGTCAAGTAAATCCTCACCAGACATCGGTAACTTGGCCTGTTGATCGTCTTTGGAAAGAGACAACCATTCATCCAGCCAATACAGTAACTTCATTTATCCTCCATCTAAATTGCATTAAGCAATTGTATTAAAAATCTCGTTTTTGGTGTGTCGTCTCCCCAAACGGAGCGCTATCAATCCTCTTTTAAAAACCACTGTTTGGCTTGCTCTTGAAAGTAAGCAATATCTATCTTTTGATGATGGATAAATTGTTCTGCCATTTGGTTATAAAAATCTAACTGATTAAAATCGTGGGAATATAGGCCATGCCCCATTCCAACCACCTGAAAATGGATCAACTCTGGGTAACGTTTGGCATGCAGCCTATCGATATCATCGGTGGGATCATAAACAATATAACCTTGAGCATGACCAAGATCCTTATCATGATAGCTCCCTTCCCAATCAAACTGTTGAGCAATATCGGTACTCGAACGAGTATCCCACGGCACTCGTTTTTTATTTTTAGTACTGACGGGGAAAAATAGCAGAACATGATCAAGTTGAAGCAAGCGAGCAAATGCGCTAATAGCAAAACCGCCTCGGCTCCAGCCATAACCCAAACGGCATTGGAAAGGAGATAACAACGTCGATAACGGCTCAAGAAAAGCGATCAAAGCCGGGCTACGAAACCAATTGGTTACCCCAAGATGTTGAAAGGCAATAATATTGATGTTTTGTTGTTGAGCGAAATGATAACCCCAAGGGGCAAAATGCGGGTGTAGGTCTTGCTCCTGCACATTGGTACCAGAAGGGGAGAAAGTAAACAATAGTGGCTTAGTAACATCCACCAACTCATACCGAACAAACATATCGTCAATAAGGCTATGTCCAGATACTGGTAGGCGGTCTTGCTGCTCTGGTTGAGAAAGAGAGCCCCATTCATTCAACCAGTACAGTAACTTCATTTCACTTTCCCAACTCAGCAACACCCGCCGCGCACTTTACCAAAAAAACGCTCAAGATGATATTTGAAATCAAAATACTGACGCCCTGCTAACTCGTACACCGAGTATGCCCGGTTTAACTACTCTCAAGTAATTTTGACACTTGCTCTACATTTTTACAGGTGAGTAGTAAGCGAGCATCGACGGGCTTGTTAAACATCTGACTGAGTTGTGTCGCAATGCTTTTGATATGTGAAGGCCGCAGCCCTGCTTGAATAAATGCAGAATGTTCGGTTAATGTCGTTGCCCGCTCCCCCAACACCTGCTGATAAACACCCAGGATCACTTGCCACGGTTGCGTTTGACTGGCTAAGCGTGCGTCTCGGCTCCTCTGATACCGTTCTTCTTCTACAACCTCTTCCAAGTGTTGATCCTTTATTGATGTCAACTGGGCAAGTAAAGCTCGTTTGTCTTTTTTCCCATTTGCCGACAAGGGGAAATGCTCAAGCGCAATAAAACGCTGTGGCATATGGGATGCAGGCAAACAGTGATGAATCATTTCTCGCCACTGAGTGACACTGAAAGGCTCTCTCTCACTGACATAAAACAGTGCTAACTCCGTATCCCCCGTGAATGAATCCACATAATCAATGACCGCTAAATCGCGAACTTTGGTGGCATTGAGCAACACTTTTTCCACATCTGGCAGTGAAATTCGTATTCCTCTTACTTTGACATACCCATTGACTCTTCCTGAAAAAATAAGGCAACCATCGTCTCGATAGTAACCCAAATCCCCGGTTTTAAAGGCTCGAACCCGCTCTCCTTCGGGGGTCGTTATCTCTATAAAATCATGCTGAGCAAGCTCGCCATCCATTAGATAACCAAGCGATAAGTTAACACCGCAAATCACCATTCGACCGATCACGCCCTGAGGGCAATGTTGATGTGCTTGATTAATGAGGTAGTACTGATTCCCGGGTAGCGGCTCACCATAGGGAATCAGATTGATATCCTCATCAACCAGTTCATGCCAAATGCTCCAAATCGTGGTTTCGGTCGGCCCACCCAGTGAGAATAGTCGCGCTAAGGGTAAGCGTTCACGCAGTGTTTTAATGGTCTGCGGTTTGATGTAATCACCGCCCTGCGCTATCAAGCGCAGCGATTTCCCTTGAGACTCAGACTGACACGCCAATAACATTTCCAAAATAGCAGGAACCGAGCACCAGAGCGTGACCCGGTGACGATCGACTAACTCATTCCATTGCAAAGCATCTTTTTCTGCTTGAGGCGGAGGAATGACCAGCGATGCTCCGGCGCATAATGAACCCAGCACATCAAAAACAGACATATCATGATGAAACGGTGTCACTGACATTAATACATCACTCTCATTCACCTGCCATTTAGCCAGCGTTTGATACAACACATTGGATGTCGCTTTATTGGTGAGCACCACACATTTAGGCTGACCTGTCGTACCCGAGGTGTAGAGATAATAGGCAGGCTCCTCACTATCACTGCGTCTGCTCAAGGTCTGTTCATCTGGCAAGTTTGCTCTTTGTTGCGCCGGTTGCATCAGTTCATTCAGTGTGACGCTATGATTCCGCCCCTTAAATTCGAGTGTTTTATCTATCGTCACCACCAAAGAAGGTTGGCAGTGAGCCAATAGATAAGCTTTACGCTCCGGTGGGCTCGCGGCATCAATCGGTACCCAAACGAGGCCTGCTAATGCGCAACTTAATGTAACCATCACGTGTTCTGCACTACGTGGCAAACAAATCGCTACAACATCACCGGATGTCATCCCTCTGGCGTGTAACTGAGCGATGATGCCCGACACCTGTTGTCCGAGCTGTCGATAACTCCAACACCGCTCTTTACAAATCAGCGCGGTACGATCTTGTGGCTGCCCAAACAAGCGTTCAGCTAACGTCACAAGAAAAGGAAACGGCGCAGCCGTCGGCGGCGTATCATTGAAACGATAGTGGCTTAAATCCAGCGCTTCACGGCTATACCACTGTAAGCTCTGGCGAGCGATCATCCCCAGAGCTGCACGTTTCCAGCTTTCAAGCCAAGCCCGAACTTGCTCCACTCCCAGCGCCTGTGTGACATAATCGGCACTCATGTGCAGATTTTTCTGTGCATCGTAAGTGAAACGAAAATCGATCGCTATCTGTGGTGTTTGCGTTAAGCCGTCATATTCTTGGATAGAATGATGTTTAGGTAACGTTTCCCATCCCAGCCCATTGGTGACCACAATAGGCAGAGGAATCGTTTGGGATGGCAGTTGGCTCAACAACAAACGGTTAAGGTCAACGCCAGAGAACGCAAGATGCGCCATCCCTTCAGCAATATCTCGCTGCACGCCCAGCGCTTGATGTTGGAAATCTTGTGATTCAAGAGAGTAGTTAAGCACTAAAAAGCTGGATTGGTTACTCAATTGACCGGTTTGAAATGGCGAAACGGGCAAACCGATACACAATGCGCTCTGCGGGCACCAAACCGCGACCGTCTGCATCACCAGTGTGGTCAATAAACTATTTGGAAACAGCCGAGCCTCAGCGGCCAGTTTAAACAGAGCCCGCGCCTCTTCTCGACTTAGGGTGATCGTTTCTCTCGCATAGCTGGGCTGATAAATGGTATTAAGGGGCTGACGCCAAGGTAATGCCATAGGCTCTGTGACATGAGAGAGTTTCTTTTGCCAGTAATCTTGAGCAATACCGCGTTGCTCATCACTGGGATTTCTCGCCATCAAAACGCTAGGCATGATGAGAGGTTGAGGTGTGACCTCGAACATACGAGCAAGTATATAAGAAATGGAGTGTCCATCCGAAATCAGTGCATCAAAACTCGTCAACACCATATGGCTAAAAGCGGTACAATCCTCAACATCCTCCGCCTCTTTTGGTAGTGACACAACCCAGACTTTCCACGGTGATAAGGATAAATCATGTCGATAATGCGACACCTGTTCGATCAGTTGATCCGCCTTCTGTCGAGCCTGTGTTCGGCTTAGATCTCGCCAATCACAGTGGGTTAAATTCACCAACGCCTCGTCACTCACCCACTGAGTTAAAGCACTCTCATCGATACGTGTTCGAAGCACTGGAAGGGTCTGCACCATCGAAGCCAGACGGGTTTGCAGCAGTGCAAGATCGACCTCACCACGATAAACTCTAAAATCCTGCATAGCGACCCCGCCTAATGCTAAGTGTTCACTACGGCCAACTAAATAAGCCTGTTGTAATCGAGTCAGTGGTTGCTCACTATGACGTTTTTCTTTGGCAGGAGAGATGGTTGGCTTAGCGGCATAAGGTTGTAACAACGTCTCTGGATGCTCTGCAATATCGCTTAGTAAGTCAACATAACGCTCGAACAGAGCACGATAAAACGCTAACGGAACGCTATCAACGCGAACATCCCAATTAATCAGCACACCACTGTTGTAGGGTACAATTTGCGCATCAAGCAAAACATGCGCCCCCTGAGAGCTAGCCCATATCATGTCACCTAAGGTGTCATGCACTTGATCGGAATACAGATCACCATCGAGATTCCAACCCGAAGTAAACACCACCGGTGAAGTTTGTAGACAACCTTGCCGACGAGAAAGGTCGCGCATCACGTTCACACCACTATAATGTCGATGTTCAAGACAGGCGATGAGTTGATGCTGCGTTTGTTGACAGTGTGTCAAAATCGACGCTGTTGACGAACAATGGGCACTGAATAATGTTAGGTTGGCAAAATCACCAACGGTATGACTAAACGCTTGTGGGCGTACAAAAAGCGGCACATTGATACGCAATAAAGGCTGATTCAGTGCATTGGCTAACACTAGGTTAAACAGGCTTAATGATAGATCCGTTAAACTGATATGGTGGTGAGTTGCCAACGCGGTTAATTTTTTCCGTTGCGAGGCATCTAACTGTGCGGCTAACCGCTCGGTATGCAGAAATGGCTGAGAGCCAGCCGCTTTGTGCTCAGGTAGCTGAGGCACGGGCGCAATGTCATCTAATATTCCTTGCCAATATCGTCGATCACGGGCAATGAGTGCTTGCTGATCATCCGTCACAGACTGAGTCAGATAGCCTGAAAATGAGGGGGGCTTCTCTTGCGGGGATGATCCATGATACGCACGAACTAAATCTTCAATAATAATACGAAAACTGGGCGCATCTGCAGCAATCATGTCGATATCCACATGCAAACGAAAACCGTTGTCAGGCAGAAGTGTTAAGGTAAATTCGGCCCCTTGTCCTTGATTAAGCGCGAGTTTCTGATGCATTTTTTGCTTACGTAGTGCAGCGCCATCTCTTTCACATTCGGCCGCATTTTTTTCTCGCCAATCGATTAAAAACAATTGATGCCAATCAGACAGATCGCTAACTCGCCACTGGCCCTGTTCAGAAACCGTAAGCCTTAACATCTCATGTTGGCAAAACACGGTGTGTACCGCCTGTGTTAAACGAACAGTGTCGATTTCACGACCTTCAAATTCAATATAAAGATGAGCGGCATCACCAGTTAATGAGCTAGTAGGTTGCCGACCAATCCAATAGGCTGCCTGTAACGTTGTCATGTCATGCATGGTCATTTTTCTACGCCTCAGTTGTATTTTATTGACTGGCTATTATTGTTACAGACAAAACACAAAAATGACAATGGTTATCATTTGCATTTACATTAAATGCTTGACAACAAAATCAAGCAGTGCTGATAATCACCCAATCAACTTTTGATAATAATTATCATTTACACACCTATAAACCACCATCCCTCCAGGATACAGAGTCAGGTTGAGGAATATTCATGCCAATTTTCGACAATGTCATACGCTCTACTACCATCGGCCAATTGCCCTTTGTGGAAGCACTACTTAGCGATATCCCAACGAACGAGAAGCAAAGAGCGTTTATCAAACGACAACGTCACCAGATTGCCGCTATTCTAGAAGGTCAAGATCCAAGGCTGTTAGTGATTGTCGGCCCTTGCTCTATCCACGATCCTCAGCAAGGTTTAGAATACGCTCATAAACTTGCAGCGGTGCAAGCCCAGTATGCCGACCAACTGTTGATTGTGATGCGGACCTATTTTGAAAAGCCACGTACCCGTACTGGCTGGAAAGGTTTCATTGTTGACCCTGATTTAAATGGCACACACAACATGGTTAAAGGCCTTACGATGGCGCGAACTTTTCTACGTGAGGTGATCAGCCTTGAATTAGCAACCGCTACCGAATTTCTCGATACCCATCTCTATCCCTATTTGTGCGATCTGATCTGCTGGGGAGCCATTGGAGCCCGCACCACCGAATCTCAAATTCATCGTCAAATGGCATCAGCACTTCCGTGTCCAGTTGGATTTAAGAATGGTACCGACGGCAACGTCACTATTGCGATTGATGCCATTTATTCCGCGCAAACAGAACATGTGATGGCAATCCCCGGAACTCAAGGTGTACCAAACTTAGTCATGTCTCATGGTAACCCACACGGACACCTGATCCTGCGTGGTGGGAAAGTCCCGAACTATCATAGCCATGCGGTAATTTCCGTTGCCAAACAACTGGAAGAGAATGCACTTAATCCACGCCTTATTATTGATTGCAGCCACGGAAATAGTCTGAAAAAAGCGCACAATCAACAAGTAGTTGCTAACGATATCGCCACACAGTTGCGGGCAGGAGAAACCTGTATCGCAGGAGTAATGTGTGAAAGTTTTCTCAAACAAGGTCATCAGACATTAGGAAAAAATCCCCTGATACCGGGCCTATCAATCACTGACGAATGCCTAAGCTGGGAAAACACCTTATCCTTGTTAGAGACTCTCGCTCAGGCAATGAATGACGTAAAGAGCCAGCGCTACTCGACGGTTGCTTAATCTCAATGAGTATCTATCCATCCCAAACAACTTGGTATAGCAGGTAGTAAGCCAGTCATTGAAACCCCATGCGCATAGATAGACAATATGATAGATAGACGATGCGATTGGGGCCAATCAATATTGCCAGAGTACTGATGCGAATATCACCGACGCTTCAAGTGGTATTGGTGTTAGTTATCTAATGTCGCACCACCATCCACTCGCAAATCATGCATGGTGATGTGATTGGCGGCATCCGAGAGTAAAAACAAGATGGTGCGTGCAATATCAACAGGTTCGGCTATTTTTTGCAGCGGAATACCAAGGCGATAAGTGACGGCATCGCCAGAAATAGCCTGCGCTTCACCATAGCTCTCGGTCCATAATTGCATCTGCATATCGGTACGCGTTGAGCCCGGGCTAACAATATTACACCGCACGCCATAAGAGGCCAGCTCAATTCCAATGCATTTCACCAGCATATGCAATGCTGATTTCGAAGCGCCATAAGCGCCCATATTAGGACGTGGGGTATTGGCAGCGTTGGAGCCAACAATCACCATTGAGCCACGCTTTGCCTCTTTCATTGAATGACTTAACGCCTGCATTAGATTGAGAATACCGAATGTATTGACCATGAATGTCTCATGTATCTGCTCAAATGGCATCTCGTGAATCGCACCTAAATGTAAAATTCCAGCACAGCTTACCAGATGATCGATAGGGCCATATTGCTGCTGAAGGTCGGCCATCATATCGGCAACCCTATCAATTTGAGCCACATCTAATTCTGCACATTGCAGTTGTTGCCCGTAACTTACGCGTAATAATTCCGTATTACTTAGTAAGGTTTGCATTCGCACATCCGTTGCTACCACCTTAGCGTTCTGCTTGAGCAATTGCTCGACCACACTCAAGCCAATTCCTCTTGCCGCTCCAGTAACCAATACGGTTTGATTGTTTAACGATACATCCATTTTTATAACCCTTTATAGAATTTGTCTCTCACCATTACTGATTGATTTAACAATCCATTTTTTACCAACAAAATGAGATCTTAACCTCAAAATAATAATGATACTTATTATTAAATAGCAATGATAATACTTATCATTTATGGCAATATAACTATATCGAGTTCCTGATGCATTGGCAATTGGCGCGGCTTCAACGTCATGAAACAGGAACATCAGGCTGCCGATATCATCAGAAAGGAAAAGAAGGGTTCCAAATGCAACGTCAAGTCATTGGCTATACAAAAATGGAAAATGAAGTGCTGAGCGAACAACTCGAATCAGCCCCATTTTTCTTTGCTTCTCCGACCCATACCATGATGGGCCTAGGCATCGAACAGGACATTCACCAACCGATCCGTTTTGCTCAATTAGCGGAGCAAGCGTATACCATGTTACAAGCGGCAAAGTGTCATGAAACGGATAACCCCGTCCTGTTTGGGATCGTGCCATTTCATGAACAGTACCCAACACGCTTTGTTATTCCCAAACAACTATGGGTCTCGAGCAGTACCCGGTGTTCTACTAATAGAATGAATAATCTGCCGTCAAACGCGAAAGTGATTTCCTCGCCTTCCGGTCAACATTACCGCCAAGGGGTCACCGATCTGCTCAATCTATTTGCGAACACAGAGCTGGCTAAAGCCGTGTTATCAAGAGCCATAGAAGTTGAAACGGATGCAGATATTCATCTACCAAACCTACTTCGCAACCTCTTATCCATCAACACGAAAGGCTATACCTTCGCCGCAGATATTACTCCCGGTATCAAATTAATGGGAGCCAGCCCTGAATTGTTGATCGCCAAAAAAGGCAACTCTGTGACCTCCAATCCCCTTGCTGGATCACGCCCGCGCACTTCAAATGAAGCGCATAATGAAGCGGCACGTTTATCGTTACTCAACACACAAAAAGATCTCTATGAGCACAGCGTAGTGGTAGAGGAAGTGGAACGTATTTTGAGCCAGTATTGCCACAATCTCTATACCCCGATGACACCATCGGTTATCGAAACACAGACCATGTTACATCTTTCTACCTTGCTAGAGGGTCAAACCATCGACACCAACCTCAACGTGCTTAGTATTGCCTCCCAGCTTCACCCTACCCCAGCAGTGTGCGGCTATCCTCGCGCTCATGCTTATGAAGCCATTCGTGCGATTGAACCATTTGATCGAGGCTACTTCACTGGCATGGTTGGCTGGTGTGACTCGCGTGGCAATGGAGAATGGGTGGTGACTATCCGGTGCGCAGAAGTGCAAAAAAGACAGATGAAGGTATACGCCGGAGCTGGCATTGTTAATGAATCAGAACCACAGCGCGAATTAGATGAAACGGGAGCCAAGATGAGCACGATTTTGTCTGCCGCAGGCATTCAACTCAATGAACAACTGACCGCCTAGGAAGTCCGATGAAAAAACCACCAGAACTTGACTACACACCATGGCCACAAGCATTAGCCGATCAATACCGAGCCCTTGGCTATTGGCAAGATAAAACCCTGCTGGATTATTTACGGGAAAGTAAACAAAAATACGCTGAATATGACGCGATTATTTGCGAACAACGTACCATCACTTACCGAGAACTTGTCGATAGTGCTGCACAGTTAGCCGCGGGATTTCATCGGATTGGCTTACAACGTGGCGATAATGTGGTGTTGCAAATGACCAACATCGCTGAATTTTATCAGTGTTTTTTTGCACTACTACAAATTGGGGTTCGCCCAATACTCGCACTGCCAGCCCATCGTCAGATGGAAATACGCTATTTCTGCCAACATGCCGATGTTAAGGCCTATTTTATTGATGGCCAAGCGACGACCTTCGATTATCAAGCGTTAGCCGCAGAGATCCTCCAACAATGCCCAAGTGTTAAACACATCATTGTCCGAGGTAAGGCCTGCGACCCCCGCTTTATTTCTTTGAACGAATGCTTTCAACCACCAATACAAGAACAGTATGCTCACGCCAATGACGTGGCCTTTTTCCAACTCTCAGGAGGAACCACAGGGACTCCCAAGCTGATCCCACGTACCCATAATGACTATGCTTACAGTGTTACTGGTAGCGTTCAGATCTGCCATTTTGATCACACGACGCGGTTTCTGTGTGTTCTGCCCGTTGCGCACAACTTTCCGCTCAGCTCACCGGGAGCATTAGGGGTGTTTTGGTCTGGAGGCTGTGTGATTCTCACCCAAGATCCCGCACCACAAAGTGCATTTGAAATGATTGAGCGCCATCGTGTCACCGTCTCTGCCTTAGTGCCCCCTTTGGCTCTACTATGGATGGACTATGCAGAAAAAGCCACACAGGACATTTCTAGCCTTGAGTTACTGTTAGTTGGCGGCGCTAAATTCAGTGAAACTGCCGCACGAGCATTACCGAAAAAGCTTCATTGCCGCTTACAGCAAGTGTTTGGTATGGCGGAAGGGCTAGTCAACTACACTCGATTTGAAGATAGCGAACCAATCATTGCCAGTACTCAAGGCCGGCCTATGTCACCCCATGATCAAGTTCGAGTGGTCGATGACGAAGGAAACGATGTAGCAATCGGTGAAGAAGGTTTTCTACTTACTCAAGGACCATATACCATTCGTGGTTACTACCGTGCCCCTGCACATAATGAGCACTCATTTACTGCTGATGGTTTTTATCGTACTGGCGATCTGGTGAAGCGTACCGCTGAAGGTCACATCATTGTCACGGGACGAGAGAAAGATCAGATTAACCGCGGAGGTGAAAAAATAGCCGCAGAAGAAGTAGAAAACTATCTGTTACGTCATCCTGCCATACACGATGTTGCTCTGATCGCCGTACCTGACGATTATCTTGGCGAGCGCAGCTGCGCAGTGGTGGTAACACGCTCAGAGCACACAATAAAAGCACTGGAACTAAAACGCTTTTTACGTGATCTCGGCGTGGCCGATTTCAAAATCCCCGATCAAATACAGTTTATTGATACCCTGCCCAAAACGTCGGTAGGTAAGGTGGACAAGAAAAGTTTACGAGCACTTTATAGCCAAACTTCACCGAAACAGCATCAACGAACAGGGGAAATGGCATCAAAACCATCGTAAGAGCAGAGATCACGTGAGAAATACAAAAATCAGCAAGCGCAGAAAACCCTGCGCTTGCTGTTTAGCCTAGTTGAAGCCGATCACTCAAACTTGTTTGGATTATGCGACCCACTGAGTTGTAGCCACTCTGACAGATTAATGAAGTTTGAGATTCGGTCTCAGTACTCGGTTAATCCTTCCCACCAACATCATCAGTCCCGTTTTTATCACACCATGTAAAGCCATTTGGTGCATGCGATAAAGTGAAATGTATACAACGCGTGCAATACGGCCTTCAACCATCATTGAACCTTTGGTTAAATTCCCCATCAAGCTTCCAACGGTAGAAAAACGGCTTAATGAAACGAGCGAACCATGATCTTTATAAAGGTAAGGTTTCAGTTCACGACCATTGAGTTTAGCAACGATATTTTTGAAGGCTAAACTGGCCATCTGGTGCGCAGCTTGTGCTCTTGGTGGGACAAAAGAACCATCAGCTTGGGTGCATTGCGCTAAGTCGCCGATCACAAAAATATCATCGTCTCGCGTAGTTTGTAGTGTCTCTTTAACCACTAACTGATTAATTCGGTTCGTTTCTAGGCCCGCAATATCTTTCATAAAATCAGGCGCTTTAATTCCTGCCGCCCACACCATAATCGTCGCGGTAATTTTTTCACCGTCTTTCGTGGTTAAACCATCTTTTTCAGCCTGTGTCACCATGGTTGATGTTCGAACATTCACACCAAGCTTGGTCAGTTCGCTATGAGCGGCGGCTGAAATTCTTGGAGGTAAGGCGGGTAAAATACGCTCTCCCGCTTCTACTAAGTTGACATTTAGCTTACTTGAGTCAAGATCGCCAAAGCCATAAGTACGCAATTCTTTCACTGCATTATGTAATTCAGCCGAGAGTTCAACGCCCGTCGCTCCCGCTCCCACAATCGCAATATCAACGGTACCGTTGCCATTTTTTGCATGAAGTTTTAGAAACTCATTATTCATTTCGGTGCGAAAACGATGAGCTTGTTCAGGGCTATCCAAGAAAATACAGTGCTCACGAACCCCAGGAGTATTGAAATCATTAGACGTTGAACCAATCGCTAGCACCAGTAGATCATAGTGCAGTTCACGCTTAGGCATCAACAGCTCACCATGCTCATCGGTCAGCTCACTCAAGACAATTTTTTTGCTGTCTCGATCAATCGCTTCCAAACTACCGAGTTGAAAATCAAAACTGTGGTTTTTAGCATGTGCCCGATAACTTAAAGCGTCAACGCCCTCATCCAACGAACCTGTTGCTACTTCATGCAGCAAAGGTTTCCACAAATGGCTAGAATTTCGATCAACTAAGGTCACGCTAGCACGATTCTTACGTCCCAAAGTTCGTCCCAGTTTCGTTGCTAGCTCAAGCCCTCCAGCTCCGCCACCGACTACAATAATACGTGTCACAATTATCACCTTTAAAAGTTTTAATAATCAGCTTCAGCATTAATCACTATGCTGAAATTTTAAAATTAGAGTCGTAGGTCTGTAGAAATCAGAGTGCTCATCAATGAATCTTGTTCTTTTTATTATGTTATTTAAATGTTTTGCCGCCCAATGCTTACCGAGCAAATATTAATTTTTATCCTTTTCGTACTAAGCACGGGGTAGCGCAAATTTTCTCATTTGCTAATTTTTCATACTCTACCTATTTTTTGACACCCATCAAGTTTTTTATTCTTGATTAATTATATAGAGTAAAATAAGGCCGCCATATGTTGATTAACGGTTAACAATTGGTAAACACCTGAATAAACACAAAAGCGAGAGGGAGTGAGAATGAAGGGATCAACAATATTGGGTATTAAAGCAGCTCCACTATCGAAGCTGCGTATTGATTTAAATTAAGCCCCTTTAAAGGCCTTAATCGACTGTAGATGTTGCGATATTTTCTTAAATTTATGCGGCTGCTCATCATCCCAGATAATTTGATAATAGTCTTGTAGCTCCTGAGCGGCCTTTTGATTGTCTAAGACTTCATCATGGCGAGAAAGAAAAACCAGACAGCGGCCCTTATTTTTCATACGATACTGTTCGACACATTTTGTCGCAATATCTTCATACTCTTCCGGCCGGTCAATTTTCCCTGTCATGGTGTTTTCTGGATGCAAATTAGGGTTAAACATCACCTGTTTTATCCCACATAAAAAACCAATTCGCTCAGACCAATACCCGCCAAGACCGACACCACAAATGACAGGATCCGGATCATTGGATAATTCAATCGCTTTATGAACTTCTTTTAATAAGTGCTGCATATCATGCTTTGGATGTTGAGTGCTATAACTGATAAAACGAACATCATCATCGATAAACTGTAATTGCAGCACTTTTTCGTGATTTCCAGGACTTGTTGAATCAAATCCATGTAAATAAATAATCATACAACCCTACCCCCCGCTTACTGAAGATTTTAATTTACACATGAAAGGGATGGTTTTAAAGCGCTAAATGCTCACTTCCCCCGATTGTCTGGTGACGAAGACTCAGCCAGCAGTTGATCTTTAAAATGCACAGCTTGCTGATAATACTCTTCGTCGCCCCATAACTGATAAGCCACTAAATACCAAAGCATCGCCATCATTTTAACCTTAGGTTGCCATGCTTTTACGCCTTCAACCCACCGATCAACCTGCTGAATATTCCGTAGCTGACAATAACGAAACACTGCGTCCAGTAATTTTTCCCCAGCCACATCAATACTGATGGCCAGATCCAAACGGGGGTCAGCCATACTGGCATATTCCCAATCAATGATCCGGTAACCTGTTTCTGTTTTTATTAAGTTATAGCCCGCTAAGTCAAAATGACACAAGGTTAGTGGCAATGATTCACAGTGAGGCAACGTTCGCCACTTTAAATATAACTGCTCAAAAGATGGCGTTTTAAGCTCTGATTTAAGTTGTAACCAGTAATGATCAACGCGAGCAGTATAATTAAAAGGAGGAGCCGGAATTCGAGCGCTCTCTAATTGATGGACCTGTGCCAGTACTTTGAGAATATGCTCCCATGCCCCCTCTTCGGTTAGCACGTTTCCAGCGATCCATTCCACTAACAAACCTTGATCATTAATAGTGATCGCTTTAGGGCCAAGGCGGCTGTTCTCAATTGCTTTCAGAATCTGATATTCTTGAAAGCGAGAAATAGAAAATCCTTTTGTCAAAAGGGTATTAGGACGCCAAACAAACGCAAGCTCGGCTGACAGGGTAATTTTCCAACATCGATTGGTTAGCCCTCCAGTCAGTGTTTGCGCATATTCAGGCGTTGAGGTAAAGAAATGAGTTAACGACTGTAATGTCGGATCGAGTTGACAGGCCTCACGCCATGACATCCTTGCCATTTCTCACCTCGTTAATAAGCAAACATCAATGTTTACCAACCTAAGAAACTTTTCGACTGTTGTTTACGAATTTCTGTTTCATCAGCCCATTCGATTAACCCTGTCTTTAAGTCCATTAGACGCATCGTCATTTTATAGTAGACATCTTTATCACTACCGGCATTTTTTACAATGCTAGATAAATTGCCATACAACATATACTGCGCCCCAACCATTTTACCAAATTGAATGGCTGTACTTTGATCAACAAGCTCATCATTATTTTGGAAATTAAGCTGTGCACGCACCGCATCCACTCGGTCCATATCAACAAAACGGAACTTACCAGAATTCAACATTTTGGTACTGATGGTGTCGGTGATCGATTCGGTATCAATGTGTTCACTGGTCTTATTTTTGATCCGCTCAACAAAGACGATGGGACGTGCATCACGTGTAATAGCAGCGACCGAACCGGACATCATCATGCTATCAACCATATCAGCCGCTATTTTTTGTAAATCGGTAGACCCAAAATCAACGGTGACCGTTTCAACAGCTTGAGCATCGCCATAGCTAACGCGGTTAGAACAGCCACCGAGCAACACCACAAGACCAAGAAGCGCTACAATACTTTTATTCATTTTTACCCTCTACTTATCCTATCCACTAATTATCCAGTTCGCGAATCTGAACACGAAACTGCTTACCTTGTGGATTAACCGATACTTCTGACAGTGATCGTGTTTCATCACCACGTAAAATGACTGATGTCCAAGGCCCTGGCTGAATATTCACTTCCAACCCATCTGCATCATACCAATAGAAGCGGTATTGTAGATGTTGATCCCCACGATATTGACTTGAAAGACGTACAATGCCTCGAGTTTTTCCATACACATTTTGAGTTGAAATATCATCAATCTGTATGCGACTCGCCAGAACGCGATCCCCAAATAGGACTTGCTGACTCGCGCCATCAATACTTAGCCCCGTAGTATGGCTTGTACAAGCACTCATTAACCACACCGCTAACAGTGTAACGACTATTTTTTTCATCATAACCTTCCCAACTGTTTATGCCAAAGCGTGGAATGACGCCCCTGACGAGATAACCAAACCAAGGTCGTTCCACCTTCAGGCACGGTGAATCGATAATGTTGCGTACCAACTTGTAACACTTGTTCACCTGCCGCGACAATTGCACTGCTGGTCACTACTCGTTCGGGCAAGGTTAACCAGCTACGAGTGTCTGGTTGCTCGGTTAATGTATTAAACACATTAAGAAGCAAGTTTCCAAACCCATCACTTTGTGTGCTTTCTTTGCGAATTTGATCTTTTACTACCACTCGCAACACTTGTCGAATCACCATCGTAGGCATTCGCTCAGATAAATCGTTGTGCGCCATTGCATTAACGTCCACGACCACGTCACCCTTTAACGGTAACTGATTCAGAATTAACGGCGCAAAAACCTCTTGCTGACTCGATGCATAATAAGGTAATGCTAAAGAATACAATGCGGTATTGCCTCGGCTGTCAGATAAAGGTAAAGATAATCGCCACTCTTGCCTTGGATCAACCACACCCAATTCTTCAATAATAATCACTCGTCCCTGCTGCGCTTGTCGTGAAGTTGGTGGGCCATAACGCTCATTTAGCTGACGCAAGTCGTCTCTCATCCCCAACCGTTGGGCCACTCGTCGTACTCCATCAATCACCACTGGGTTATTTTCCGCTACAGCTAAAGCACGCCGATAATCGACATAAGCACTGTTTAAATCATTCGCTGCTTCGTATAGAAGAGCGGAAAGATAGAATAAATAGCCATTCTGCACCGCTTGTAGCCTTGTACCCGCATCTGGATATTGAGCTAATATCGCACCTAAATTAGGAGAAACGCCTGTACTACGCAGCTCTTTTTGTACCCGTTCTAATTCGGCCTGACGATTTTTTCGCGCTTGTTCTTGAACCAAGTTCGCACGCCGCATTTCCACAAGTGCACTTTCTAACTGATTACGTTGAAGATAGTTCAACCCCAAATAAAGGTGCAAGAATCCTAATTCATAATCAGCGGGAGTATACTCACTTAAATTATCATTGAGTGCCAATGAGCTCACACTCGTCGCCGTTGAACTGAGCGAGATGACTGCTTTTTCTTGCTGCTGAGTGACCGCGGCAACGGACATGTCTAGTGCGGCTTTACTTTGCACATATTGCTGAGCGAGGAAATAAACACGCCCCTTTTCTAAATTATCAAGAATATCGCCCGCTACGGGTTTGGATACATATTCCGTTGCACTTGAATAATCGCCCGCTTTTACCGCTTGATAAAGCGCTTTATTTTGGGCGCTATAGTGACTAAATAGGTTACCAGCGCTGAACTGGGCACAGGCATTAAGTAATAAACAGACGAGTAATAGGAATAGAGGTCGTAAATATAAGCTCACGCGATTGTCCGCCTCAAACAAAAGTGAAACCGTTAAGCAATGGCCCAACGCTGGGCCATATCAAGTTAACCAATCAATAATGGCCCGAGCGGTCGACCACCAACTAGATGCATATGAATATGGTAAACCTCTTGCCCTCCATGAGCATTACAATTCACCAATAAACGGTAACCATCTTCGGCGATGCCTTCTTGTTGAGCAATTATCTTTGCCACCGTAAATAATCGCCCGAGTGCTAGCTCATCCTCTGCTTGTACATCATTAACGGTGGGAATCAATTTGTTAGGGATAATTAAGATATGACTCGGAGCTCTTGGATTAATATCTCGAAAAGCAGTCACAAGGTCATCTTGATAAAGGATATCCGCAGGAATGTCTTTACGGATAATTTTACTGAAAATGGTTTCTTCAGCCATGAAGTTCTCCATCAATAGAATAATGAGATTATTAGGTTTATCTGAGTATGCGACAAGGGGCATTAAACCTCAATAAAAAGCACAATCCAGTTATCAAAATCAACAATTGCATTCATAAATGGAATGGCAAAAAGTGTTTTTGCAGCTCTCGTCATAAAATGCGTTTTTTAATCTCCATACAATACTAATTAATTTGTTAATTTTTTATGACCGTTTGTCATAACGATTAAGACCATCAAAGGTAAGTGTTGTAGACCACATGTTTTATATAAAAACAAGTGCATTTAACACGGTTTTATATTAGATGCGTCATATTTTTAATGAGAGAATGTTCAAGGGAGAGATGCATGCAAGGTTCCGTTATTAGGCGTATGTATGCCGGATTTACACTAATTATTATTATGTTTGCCATCACCGTCATGATCATGATGGATGGTATGAAGCAAATCCACTCCAACTTTCAAGGGGTTTCAAAATCTGCATTACCACTCGTGTCATTGTCTAACCAAACCAGCGTACAACTTCTATCTGCGGACAAATCATTTAAGGATTTTTTAACCACTCAAGATAGTGAGCGAATGGCAGAAAGACGCGCAGAATTCGCTCAAGCACAAACCGAATTTCGCACCGTATTACAACAATTAGCACAAGCAAGCACTGCTCACCCCGATCTTGAAGAACGCATTGACGAGTTACGAAAGCTAGAACAACGCTACTTTACCGAAGCTTATGATGCAATGAGCAACTACCAAGCGATGTTTACGTCACAAGAGAAAGTACAACAGTCAACGCGTAAATTTCAGCGTCTGCACTCTGAGCTTAGCGTGGGCATGAAAGAGTATGTGGATGACCAAAGTAGTATTTCAGTTAAAGTTATGGCAAAAAGTTACTTCATCAAACTTCGTGATGCTGAAGTAATTACCTCTGATGCGCTTGCTAGCTCTGATGTGGTTTTCGTTGAAGAGGCGGTGGCAAATAACCGTAAAGCTGTGGCTCACCTCAATTACTCTTACCGAGGACTCACCGCTCAGCTCCCTGAACTCAAGAAGGTGTTTGATGACTCGGTAGCCCAATTTACTCAAGATATTGGACAAAAAGGTGGGGTGCTGGATCAACATAATGAGTACTTAAAAGCTCGTACTGCCTTGTATGATAATATTGCCAACTTAGCGGCTGAAGTCGATCATGCGATGGTCATTCTTGATTCATTCAACCAAACCGCTACGCAAGAACTCAATGCAGCCTTAACAGAAGCAGCCGAAGTTTATGATTTAGGCGTATATCGAGCGATTGGTATTGGGATTTTAGTGGTCTTACTTGCTACCGGTATTGGCTATCATATCGCACATAGTGTACGTAGCCCACTCAATCGTATTCTTGCTACTCTCGAAAGCCTCACACAAGGTGATATGACCAAGCGTATTGAAGTCCGCTACAATAACGAATTTGCTCGAGTCAGTACCCACATCAACTCACTCGCAAACAACCTACATGATATTTTGGTCAAGTTAAATGAAGCTTCAGATAATTTAACTGCCACGGCAAATAGCAATCAGTCGACCTCACAAAGTGCACAAAACAAACTGAATGGTCAACGAGAACAAACCGCGAATGTGGCCACAGCGATGACAGAAATGGCACATTCCGTTCAGGAAGTCGCGCATAGCGCGCAAAGTTCGCTGCACATGGTTCAGCAAGTTGAAAGTGCTTCTGAATCCGGCCGACAAGTGATGAGCAATAATATTTCTACCATCAATCAATTAGAGTCTCGTCTTAACGACTCGGTTCATGCTGTCGGTGAATTGCATAAAATGAGTAGCCAAATTGGTTCTATTTTAGACGTCATCCGTAACATAGCCGAACAAACTAACTTACTCGCGCTGAATGCAGCCATTGAAGCCGCTCGAGCAGGAGAACAAGGTCGAGGTTTTGCCGTGGTGGCCGATGAAGTTCGCGTCTTAGCACAACGAACGACCGAGTCAACATCAGAAATTGAAACGATGATCAGTAACCTTCAAAACAGCTCTGGTACCGCAAGTAAAGTGATTGAAACTTGCATGCAAGATATGGAGCAATCGGTTGAGCAAGCCTCTAGTGCTAACAGCGCAATGGAAGAAATCCAAGCGCTGATTATAGAAATTAGCCAAATGAGTACCCATATTTCTCAGGCCGCAGCAGAACAAAGTGAAACCACCAGCTCAATCGCACGGAGTATAGAAGATATTAACCATATCGCGGACGAAAGCTACCAAGCCATGAATCAAATCGCACAGACGAGTGAGAGCCTAACCCAACTGGCCAATCAGCAAGGTCAACTCGTCCATAGGTTTAAGTTATAAGATACCAATATGGCTGATTTTTCAAGCAACGAGAATGCGGTTCTCGGTATCGATTGTTAGCCTAACGTCAAAACTGCTCATCAGGGTGACTTTTCTATCCGGTCACCCTTGTTTTTTTGCTCGCTCACCGTTATATGATGAGCAGGGCTTGCTTCATTCTTTTCTTTTTCCCCCATTTTGCAAGCCAAACATGAGGATAGAATATGGCTGTTCATGTTGGCATTATTGATCAAGATCCAGTACGTTTGATCACCCCCTTATTAGATAATCGAACCGTTAGTCGACACATTGTCTTCATCGGTGATCAAACGCAAAAAGTGATGTATGCTCGTCTACATACCGTATTAGAACAACGTGATATCACTTCTGAGTTCTTTGAAATTCCTTACGAAGCTAATATTAACGAAACCAAGTTAGCCATCCGTCGGCTCGCCGATGAGCTAAAAAATCGCCAAGTCGAAGTAAAACTGAATGCCAGCTGTGGCCTACGCCATCGGTTATTATCTGTTTATGAAGTATTTCGAACTCATCACTGGCCTATTTTTGTCGTAGAGCCCCGGAGCGATCGACTGTGCTGGCTCTATCCAGACGGCAGCCAAGATACTCAAGTACAAGACAATATTACGATTGCCGATTATTTGACTATTTTTGGCGCACGAGGAGAATTTAGCCAATATAACCGCCCTCCTCTGTTAGATCAAAAGTTGTACCAGCTCGGTGAGCGGTGGGCTAGCCATGCGTTAGAGCTGGGGCCAGGCCTTGCTACCCTAAATTACTTAGCGACGACCTGTCGTAAAGAACAGCGGTTAGATGTTGTGCTCTCCGATAAACAACAAGGTTACCGTGAACTCAATTTATTGATCACGGATCTGGTAGAAGCCAATATTGCGACATATCAGCAAGGTTTACTCACTTTTGCCGATGAAGATGCGCGCCGATTTGCCAACGGCGAGTGGTTAGAAACGCTGGTACACAGTACGGTTAAACAGATACAAGATATTATGCCAACCATACAAGATCGGTCACTTAACGTCCAAGTTTACCGTCAACTCGGTGAGCGAGAAGTGCGTAATGAATTAGATGTCGCAACGGTCGTCAACAATAAACTACACATTATAGAGTGTAAAACAAAAGGGATGCGTGATGATGGTGACGATACTTTATACAAGTTAGAGTCATTACGCGACTTACTTGGCGGGCTGCAAGCCCGTGCGATGTTAGTGAGTTTTCGTCCATTAAGACATAACGATATTACACGTGCAGAGGATTTAGGGCTTGCTCTGATTGGGCCTGATGAATTGAAAGATCTAAAAACACATCTAACGCGTTGGTTTCAAGCTGCAGGAGGTGGCGAACTCTAAGCGCAGGTTCAACCAAAGAAAAAGCCCAATGGGCTTTTTCTGCTGAATCTTATATGGCACTGATGGAAAACTAGCCATCATCTTCAGTAAAGTTTGATGGTAACGTCGTTTTCATTTGATTCCATATTTGCGCACTTTCAAGACCATAGTGGCGAATGACTATCGGTAATTGATCCCGATCACCAGAACAACACACGTCTAGCAAGTCACGATAAAAAGATAATGCTAACTGACGAGCTTCAGCGTTAGAAAAGTAATAACTACCCACTCTGTCATACAATTTTTTCAAACCATTAAAGATCAAACCGTAGATTTGATTGCCGGAATGAAAGGCTAAACGCTGAAATAACATATAATCATAAAAATTAAATGTCTTCGCTATGAGCATTTCTTCACGGGTATATTCCTCGTTATCAGTTTCATCTTTGATGTGCTGTTTAATTTTATCAGCGTATGGCGAGGTGGTAATAAAGACATCCCAGGACTCAGCCGCTAATAATGCTTCGCAAGATTCAATCACATTGCTAATTGTCCGCTCTGAGCTCTCTTTATTAATCTTGAATGCGTAACGCATGAATATCGGACTAATATTGGTTCGCGCGGCAAGTAAATCTTCAACGATACTGGTGGCATTTTCAGCATCCAATGTCATTAATGTGTCGAGAATATGTAAACCTGAGGTTTCCATAAACTGATTTACTTTAGTCGGCTTACCATGCTGAATGGTTAACCAACCATCTCGTGCAAGACGCTGAAGAACTTCTCTTAATGTCGTTCGAGTAACACCAATTAGCTCCGAAAGCTCTCGCTCGGCAGGTAAAATAGATCCCGGAGGGAAACGACCATTCCAAATGCTTTCAATAATGTATTTTTCTGCAAAACCTGCTGGGCTTTTTGCTTTGATGACCATTAACTACTCATCCAGTTTCTAATTTATTTGGGTCGAATAGCACTCATCATACCACTAGTTTTCATTGAGCGGAAACAAACCATTATTAAACGCATCACATCACTACCATTAGAGTAACAACTCTATTTCAATCGTTCATCAAGATAATATCCACTCATTTATTCAATTTAATTTATCAAAAAGTAATAGTGAAAAGCACGCTCGTGTGGTTTACTCACACTCGATCATCCACTACTCTTCTATATCCGAAATAGGGCTTGACCATTTTATAGGTTCACTAAACCATTAATTGGTCAACGTTCAATCAATAAGGAGAGCTGTGAATTTATTCATTTAGTGCGGTTCGCGCCTAAGCACCCTCCGTGCTTATTCTTTTAGGGAATGAATCAGTAAAAGTGTGAACTTATCCGTTTATAGTTTTACTCAGTCATTATGAGAAATGATTCCATTAGATTCTTCACACCAGAAATCCAGCGTTCTTAACCACCAGCCATGAAGAGCGATTCACTGGCTAATGAACCTTGGATCAATGAAGCGTCTAATCTGACTAACACAAGAGTAATTATCATGCCGATATCACTCGGAAGCGCCTTTATTAAGAATTTTTTAGGCAAAGCACCAGACTGGTACAAAATTGCCATCATTGCCTTTTTAATCATCAATCCGATTGTTTTCTTTTTTATTCATCCTTTTGTGGCCGGTTGGTTACTGGTGGCTGAATTTATTTTCACACTAGCCATGGCATTAAAATGCTACCCACTACAACCTGGTGGCTTGTTAGCTATTGAAGCAATCGCCATTGGTATGACAAGTCCAGACCAAGTCAAACATGAGCTAGTAGCAAATATTGAAGTTTTACTTCTGCTGATGTTTATGGTCGCAGGTATCTACTTCATGAAGAACTTATTGTTATTTATCTTCACTAAGATTCTGTTAGGTATCCGTTCAAAATTGATTTTATCGATGGCTTTTTGTATTACGGCGGCTTTTCTTTCTGGTTTTTTAGATGCACTGACCGTAATCGCGGTCATCATTAGTGTCGCGGTTGGGTTTTACTCCATCTACCACAAAGTTGCCTCAGGACAACCGTCGGCCCCGTCTCACGATCATACTCATGATGAGCAAATACCAGAACTGACTCGTGATGACTTAGAAAACTATCGCGCATTTTTACGCTCACTACTGATGCATGCTGGGGTTGGAACGGCTTTAGGTGGTGTGATGACGATGGTTGGCGAACCACAAAACCTGATTATTGCTGACCATGCTGGCTGGTTGTTTGGTGAGTTTTTAATTCGTATGTCACCCATCACTGTGCCTGTTTTTATTTGCGGACTTCTCACCTGCCTATTGGTCGAACGTTTTAAAATATTTGGTTATGGAGCAGAACTACCAGCCAATGTTCGCCAGGTCTTAATGGATTTCGATAGCGAAACTCGCCTGCATAGAACGCAACAAGATATCGCTAAACTTTGGGTTCAAGCGATTATCGCGGTCTGGCTCATTGTTGGATTAGCGCTACATTTGGCCGCTGTAGGTCTCATCGGTTTATCCGTGATTATTCTTGCGACCAGTTTTTCAGGTATCGTCGAAGAACATGCTTTAGGTAAAGCATTTGAAGAAGCCTTGCCGTTTACTGCACTGTTAGCTGTTTTCTTCTCCATTGTTGCGGTGATTATTGATCAACAATTATTTACTCCGATCATCGACAGTGTGCTGCATATTGAAGATAAAGGTGTACAGCTCGCTCTGTTTTATATCGCCAATGGTCTACTGTCGATGGTATCCGACAATGTCTTTGTCGGCACGGTATACATCAGTGAGGTGCAATCTGCATTAACGCACGGATTGATTTCTCGCGATCAATTCGATCTCCTTGCGGTGGCAATCAATACGGGCACAAACCTCCCTTCTGTTGCAACACCGAATGGACAGGCTGCTTTCTTGTTTCTGTTAACTTCAGCACTGGCACCATTAATCCGACTGTCTTATGGACGAATGGTGGTCATGGCTTTGCCATATACTATCGTAATGAGTTTAATCGGTTTAGGCGGGATCATTTTCCTACTCGAGCCCATGACTAGCTACTTTTACGAGATGGGTTGGATCACTCATCATAGTCTCAAAGCCGCCGCTGCTATTGTTGGTCATTAAAAATTTGTATTGAATAAGAAACTATTCCACGCTAAAAAGCTCTGAATACTAGAACAAGCCATTGATGCCAATAAACATCAATGGCTTGAATATTTTCTTAATTACGCAAGGATGATGATGTGAACGCTCTTTTGCAACTCCAACGTTTCTCTCATAATCGCCTCTCTTGGGCTCTATTATTCATTTTCGTGCTCTTCTTTGAGCTTTGTGCCCTCTATTTCCAACATATAATGATGCTGTCCCCATGTGTGATGTGTATTTATGAACGAATCGCAATGTTGGGTATCGGTGTAGGAGCGTTCATTGGCCTACTCAATCCCAAACAGCGAGGACTTCGCTGGTCAGGATTTATTGTTTGGGGGATAAGCGCCTACCAAGGACTCACCCTTTCTATCGAGCATGTAGATTACCAATTAAATCCGTCGCCATTTAATACCTGTGATCTGTTTGTCACGTTTCCAGATTGGGCACCACTCAACCAGTGGGTACCTTGGATGTTTGAGGCTTATGGGGACTGTAGTGACATTTCTTGGCAATTTATAAGCTTGACGATGCCACAATGGTTAGTGGTTATTTTTGCTGGTAACTTGATAGCGCTTGCTGCTGTGTTAGTGGCTCAGTGTCTTAAGCGGGCAGCATAAACAATAAAAAGCCCACCAAACGGTGGGCAAATAAATTGTGTGAATTACCAATTAAAAGAAGTACTTGAAACGTACACGAACGCCGACATCTTGGTCATCGTTATCGTTATCCACTTTAGAGAAGTAAGATCCAAGGTAGATAGAGAAATCTTGCACATCCATCACATTAGCAATCTCATAAGATGCCCAAGTGGTATTCATTTTCTCTTTGCTGCCCGTGTCAGTTTCTGAATAGATATGGCCTAAACCAAATCGTTTATACTGAATAACAGCACCGATTGAGGAGTCTTCTTGATCAGTGGTATCAAAATCACGGTACGCATAACTTACATCTAAGCTAAAATCTGACACCGCATATTTAATGGTTGCCCCATAGCCAAGATAATCATTCTCAGCATCTGCCTTATCCGCCGTTAAATTCGCTTCCATACCGGCGGCAAAGCGCAGACTATCTGTTGCCTGAAAAGCGACAACCGGTCGCACAAACACAGCATTTTGATCCGCACCACTATTTTCTTTAAACAGTGATCCTACTTCAAAATACAACTTATCGAGCGATTTTGCATAGCTTACTTGGCCATAATCACCACGGCCTCGAGCGTCTTTTAAGCGATAAGGTTCAATAACATTATTATTCACATCGACTTTTGCAAAATCGAGCATGGTATCTTGCCCAACAGGGAACATATCAAACGCTTCAAAACGCCCAATTTTCACTTCCCAATCCGCTTGGCGACCCATTGCGAAGAAGGCATCATCTAAATCCACATCACCCGTTGATTTCAGTAGTGGCTGAACTTGCACTTTCAGATAATGATCATTGGCAACAGCACGCTCAGCAGCAATTTGCACCAAAATCCGGCCACTTTGACTAAAATCTTGACGATCTTGGTTCTTTCTTTCTTTATCCACCACATTGAGATCATACTCAACGTCACCACCAATCGTGAATAGACCCTTTTCATTTTCAACGCTGATCCCAGCATGTGCTGCCAGTGCTGTAGAAACTAAAACGGAAGCAAGCGAAAGTTTACCAAAGGTATTAAATTTCATTATTATCTCCATTGACCTTAAGGCCATTATCTTGATTTTATTGGTTTAATGCTTTTCCTTAGCGCTACTCAGAAATGAACATAGATTAGGGGGTACATTGTTGAAATGTGGCAACCTTTTCATTCCCGAGGTCAGCAACCACTGTACATGTGCCTCCTTGCATGCTGCCGACGGTGGAGAGTCTACATTTACCAAAACCATAGAAACCATGAATCCGATCACACAAGGAACCGTTCCCACTCAATGAATGATAAGGAATATTTCCTCCATCACGCTTATGGAATTAATTTGGATAAGAAATAAAATAGTGGCATGATTATTATTGTTAATTTTTTTATTGAAAAAAATAATTCAGCAACGGAATGTAAATAAATAGCATCGGGAGATCACTCAAGATGAGATGATACTCAAACCATTTGGCGTTACAGGTAGGCGACAAGTGAGTGACAAATTGGTCTGAAATCAATTTCAACAGCCGTAGGCTGGCCTTTGGTGAGAGACACGGATGGTTCTTATCATCTCCATGGGCATAGACAGGCTATGCAATTGGCGTGAACAAACGTAGCCAGCCCCCCCTGCAACTTCAAGTAGGAGGGTATAAAAAGTAGTTTTGTGTATCACGAGTTGAATCTTGAGGATAAAAATAAAGAAAATTGCGAGATAGAAAGATTAGGTTGCGTTGACCTTTCACGGTTAAATTCCATTCGAAAGGTCAACAGTACCTAGCTCACGCTAAGCAGTATAAGATAAAGAAACAGACATTAATTTTTAAGGTCAACAGCCCCTAGTAGGCGCGGGCGCGAGTACTTCTCGATTACCATTATGCCCCGGAGCGCTGACAATGCCTTGCGCTTCCAGTTGTTCAACAATACGAGCGGCACGGTTATAACCAATTTTAAAACGGCGCTGAACACCAGATACAGAACCTCGACGACTTTCAACCACATGCTCGACAACTTGGTCAAAAAGAGGGTCTATGTCCTCATCCTCTTCCATTTTTTCACCTGGTAACAATCCATCCGGCCCTTGATCGCCATTAATGATGTCACTGATATAATTCGGTTTTCCACGCGCTTTCCAGTTATTCACGACCGCATGAACATCGTCATCTGAAGCAAAAGCACCATGCACACGAATGGTATGGCTAGAGCCTGCTGGTAAATAAAGCATGTCGCCCATCCCTAATAACGACTCGGCACCACCTTGATCCAAAATGGTTCGTGAGTCTGTTTTGGTTGAAACAGTAAAGGCAACTCGCGTTGGAATATTTGCCTTAATCAATCCGGTAATCACATCGACCGACGGTCGTTGAGTAGCCAGAATAAGGTGAATACCCGCTGCACGTGCTTTTTGAGCTAAACGCGCAATTAACTCTTCAACCTTTTTACCGACCACCATCATTAAATCGGCAAACTCATCGACCACCACGACAATATAAGGCAGTTTTTCCAACAATGGGGGTTCGCTGTCCATACTTTCCGAATCATTCCAGAGAGGATCATGAATCGGATGCCCAGCTTGTGCGGCCATTTTCAGCTTATCGTTAAAGCCTTTTATATTTCTGACCCCTAACACGGACATCAATTTATAACGACGCTCCATCTCGCCCACACACCAACGTAATGCGTTAGACGCATCTTTCATATCGGTGACGACTTCCGCAAGTAAATGTGGGATCCCTTCATAAATCGATAATTCCAACATTTTCGGATCAATCATGATAAAACGAACATCTTCTGGCGTAGATTTATACAGCATACTCAGAATCATGACGTTCACACCGACCGATTTTCCGGAACCTGTCGTTCCCGCAACGAGAACGTGAGGCATTTTGGATAAATCGGCGACGACAGCTTCACCCGCAATATCCTGCCCTAACACAATGGTCGTTGGCGATTTTGATTCTTGAAATTGGTGACTACTGATCACATCCGACAAATAGACCGTCTGGCGGCTCATATTCGGTAGCTCCAAGCCAACATACGGTTTACCTGGAATCACCTCGACAACCCGAACCGCCATAGCTGAAAGAGAACGAGCTAAGTCCATGGATAAACTAGAAATACGGCTTACCTTTACTCCAGGTGCTAAATCTAACTCAAACCGGGTAATAACTGGCCCAGGGAAGATATCCACAACTTGTGCTTGAATTTTATAATCAGCCAATTTCGATTCCACTAAACGGGCAATCTCTTCTAAAGCGGCTCGGTCAATAAAGTTTTCTCGTTTTTCTGGATGATACAGCAACGCCAAAGTCGGCATCGGTTCTGCTGGCTTGGGTAAATTAACCTCTTGCTGCATCAAAAATGGATTCTGTTTAGCCGCGAGGTTGGCTTGAGCTTCAGATACCAAGGTTTGAAAAGCCTGTACGTCTGGATCGTCAGCATCACTTTCCTGCTCTCTTGTCGATGTTTCAGGCTGTATATTGGCTTGCTCCTCTACCACTGGCGTTTCAAGCACATCTAAGGTTGAAATCATCGGTTCTGTAGATTCTTCATCCCAATCAGACTGAGACAATGAAGCCATTGTCTGGCTACCATCTTGTGTTTCTGGTTCGATGAATTCCGTTGATGGCCGCAGCGAAGCATGCGGATTAAGATGCGTTTTTTCTAGGTCGACTTTTGTATCTTCAGCATAATCATCGTTTTGATACGCCGCATTTTCTAGCTCTTCAATCGTGGTATACAGCTGCGCCTCGCGGACAGTTTCTTGAGATAATGTTTCAATCTCAGTGGTCGCTAAAGGTTCGTCCCTCCGATGTGAAACAGAAAACTCAACCGGATTTGGCTGCTCTTTTTCCGAACGAGGCTCAGGGATATGAATATTAAAACGTCGCTCTTGTGGCTCGTTTTGGTCTTCTTCGATTGATAATGAACTCATAACCGACTCATCCGGAGCCTGTTGATCATGTTCAGAGAGAGGAGAAAATGCGGAGACGTTAGGTTCTAACAGTTGTGGAGCCACTAATTCGGATTTTTCACCACGACAACGGTTGACTAACCACTGAAAGGCACGGATGGTAAACTCTCCTAACCACTCGACAATAGTTAACCAAGAAATACCCGTAAGTAAGGTAAAACCCGCCCCCCACAAAAAAAGTAACACCAGCGTTGTGCCTAATAAATTTAAGATGGGCAAAGCCAAGCTAGTCAATACATCGCCAATCACACCGCCAGAAGAAAAGTACCAGATGTCATCAAAATTAATATCAGCAAGGCCACAACTGGTTAAAATCAATATGGCTAGGCCCAATAACCTTGTTCCCCACAAGGTAAAATCGAGCCGTTCATCTTCCTCTCTCGCTCGTAAAAAAACCCAAGCACTCAACGTTAAAATGATCGGTAATAAATAGGCTAATGAGCCAAAGACAAAAAATAGAGTATCTGCGATCCAAGCACCAATCATTCCTCCTGCATTTTGAATATCTGCGCCCCAAGCAGTTTGAGACCAAGAAGGATCAGCAGGATGAAAAGTAACCAGCGCTACCGCTAATAAAATGGAAAAGAGTACCGCTAAAATTAGCCCACACTCTTTTAATCGTTGTTTACCGTTCAAGCGCAAAGACTGAGGCTCTTCACTGGTCTTGACGATCGTTTCAACTTTATGATTGTTCTCTTTGAACATAAACCAACTTGACTATGATAATGCCCAATATGTTATACACTATACGCATATCGGAGCGATGAAAACAGTCCGAGCGGCTACTGCCGCTCGGTTTGTTTATAGATTTAACCATACCAAGGTAAAAAACCCAATCTATCTCGGTCAGAATGAGGCAAGAACTCGCTATTCCACTGACAGAAACAGATTAACGGGTCTTAATCACCAGTTGGTTGGTTTGTTTGACTTCTTCCATGACCACATAAGTGCGAGTATCATTCACACCAGGCAGACGCAACAACGTGTCCCCCAAAAGCTTGCGATACGCCCCCATGTCTGAGACTCGAGTTTTGAGAAGATAATCAAAATCACCAGAGACTAAATGACACTCTTGAATATCATCCAGCTTTTGTACCGCAGTGTTAAATTGTTCAAATACATCTGGTGCACCACGATTCAACGTGATCTCAACAAACACGAGCAGTGAAGCATCGAGATATTGAGGGTTGAGTAACGCAGTATATCCGGTGATATACCCTTGACGCTCTAAACGACGTACACGTTCTAAACAAGGAGTCGGTGAAAGCCCTACTCGCTTGGATAATTCAACGTTTGAAATACGACCATCTTTTTGCAACTCATTTAAGATATTGCGATCAATCCGGTCAAGATCCTTGGACGGCCTTTTATAGTTGTCTGCCATTTTTTATTCCACCTTATTACTTCCTTGCAAAAAAATATACTATAACTTTTTGATATTCAGCATCAAACTTTATATATGCACAACTAAACTAGTTATAAATTCGATACAACGTGACTACATTCACTAACCCTACAACTAAGGAGTCAGGATGATAATTGGCATCCCAAAAGAAATCAAAAACCACGAGTATAGAGTGGGAATGATTCCTGCTAATGTGAGAGAACTTCTCACTTATGGCCACCAAGTGATTGTCGAAACCCATGCAGGCACAGGTATCGGTTTCTCAGACGATGATTACATCGCTGCCGGGGCATCCATTATTCACTCTGCTGCAGACTTATTTGCGCAAGCAGACATGATTATAAAAGTTAAAGAGCCTCAGGTTGTAGAACGATCGATGCTAAAAGAAGGACAAATTCTATTTACCTATCTACATCTTGCCCCAGATTTTCCACAAACTGAAGCACTTATCAAGAGTAACGCGGTTTGCATCGCCTATGAGACTGTAACAGATCATATGGGACGCTTACCACTATTAGCCCCTATGTCTGAAGTAGCAGGTAGAATGGCAATACAAGCCGGAGCGCTTACCCTAGAAAAATCACAAGCCGGCATGGGCTTACTCTTAGGTGGCGTACCCGGTGTCGCACCGGCCAAAGTCGTTATCCTTGGCGGAGGGATGGTTGGTGCCAATGCGGCAAGAATGGCTATCGGTTTAAAAGCGGACGTAACCATTTTAGACCGAAATGTGGATGTACTCCGAAAGCTAGACCAAGAATTTCAAGGGCGAGTCAAACTGCTTTTCTCCACCAACGAAGCAATTGAACAGCAAATTCTTGCCGCCGATCTCGTTATTGGAGCCGTACTCATTCCGGGGGCCACCGCACCCAAATTAGTCACTAAAGAGCATATTAAACGAATGAAGCCCGGTTCTGCCGTTGTCGATGTTGCCATTGACCAAGGTGGCTGTTTCGAGACATCTCGCCCCACTACCCATGACAACCCAACTTATGTGGTCGATGACGTTGTCCATTACTGTGTCGCGAATATGCCCGGAGCGGTTGCTCGCACATCGACTTTTGCTCTCAATAACGCAACGCTTCCCTATATTATCAAATTAGCTAACCAAGGCTATCAACAAGCATTGCTGAGTGACCCCGGATTTTTGAAGGGCCTCAATGTCATTCATGGCCAAGTTACCTGTCGAGAAGTTGCCGATAATTTCAAACTACCGTATGTCTCGCCACTTGATGCCATTAACCAATTAAGTGAATAAAGCCAATCAATAGCCGGGGGATACCCGGTTATCTTTTTGTGCATGAATCACAAGGTTTCTCGGTGTGATAGCTCGCGGACAAAACTCACCGATCTCAACTCGATACCCTTGCTCTTGTAGAAATAGCGCCCGATCCAAAACAAGCCACAACTCAAGTAAACGTTGAAAACCATGTTGAACTAAACTGAGTCGCTCCATTTTCCAAAAACGCTCAATACCTTTTTGATGATAATATTCAAAATGAATAGTAGGTAAGGTCATGCCCTTTTTAGCGGCCGCCCAACAACAAAAAGCCTCAAAGCCTTCATTTAACTGCGACTTTTTAACACTCGGGGTCGGAAGGTATTCTTGATAACCGAGTTCAGCTTTTAACAACTCATCCCATCCGAGTCGGTAGGTCATTTCCAACCAACGATGGCGCTTAACACGCTCCCCTCCGGTCACGGTTTCCTGCAACGGGATTCTCAATTCATTCCGAGTCAAATTCAAAGCAGATCGTTTTGCTAGCTGAGAAAGAGGACTATAATATTCACCTTCAATCAAATGATAACAACAAGGAGAAAAGGTAATGGCCGCTAACTGATTCGTCACCGCATACTGCAATAAGCGAACATGTAAATCACCACAGGCATGCAATGCAACGGCATGCTGATGCGCTTTAAATAAACGCTGGCTGCGCACATCCAATGCATCACCTTGAACAAAATTCATCCTTAACCCTAAACGATCCGCCTCCAATTGGCCTTGCTCACATAATGCCTCTTGGTATTCAAAACTCACCACGGGATGAGATGAGTGAGAAGCAAGCCAACGGCCAAGGTATCCTTTACCCGAACACCACTCTAACCAAGCTTCACCTTGATGTCGACTGACCAGAAAAGCCCCCAAACTTTTTATCTGCGCAAACTTACGACCAGGAACCCCAGGATAAGGCTCACTATACGCCTCACAAAAATCATTCGATTGCCCATTCGATAACAACAGACGCAAAGATTGAACAATATGATCAAGTTTAGGGATATGGACCGATAGCATAGCTATTAATGGTTCAGGCTGCTGTTTCAATTCAGCAACCTGTTCATTTGAAAGGGTACTCAACCACGCCTCTAACTCAGGAGCTATTGAAGACCAAGGCGCTGTTGCTAAGCCACTATCATGAAAAGGCTCAAAACGCCAGAAAGGCTGCGTCTGACTAAGATAAGTATCAATGTATTGAAAACAATCGCGCATGCGCCCTCCTCAAATAATGGCCTATTTTAGAGTGGTACTTATGAGGAGGAAAGGATTAGCGTACCGGCAGCTCGATATCTTTAAACATCTCTTCGATTTCAGCATTAGATTTTAAAGAAATCGCACGCTCAACCACAGGTCTGGTTAAATGAGGAGCGAAACGTTCCATAAAATCATACATATATGTGCGCAAAAAAGTACCACGACGAAAACCAATACTCGTGGTACTCGCACCAAAAATGTGGCTGGCATCAATGGCCACTAAATCAGTGTCTTGCTCTTTATCAATCGCCATACTGGCTATCACCCCAATCCCCATCCCCATTCGAACGTAAGTTTTAATCACATCAGCATCCGTGGCCGTAAACACCACTCGAGGATGCAACCCAACACGATTAAAGGCGGTATCAAGTTCTGAACGCCCAGTAAAACCAAACACATAAGTGACCAAAGGGTAAGCCGCAACATCTTCAATGGTAACAGAAGCTTTCTGTGCCAATGGGTGATCGTGAGGCACAACAATGGAGCGATTCCAATGGTAGCAAGGCAACATGATCGCATCTTGATATAAATGGAGTGCTTCAGTAGCAATGGCAAAATTGGCAATACCCTTAGCGATCGCCTCAGACATTTGACTCGGCGTGCCTTGGTGCATATGCAAAGACACTTTCGGATAGCGAGCAGTAAAACCTTTAATTACATCAGGTAATGCATAACGAGCTTGGGTATGGGTGGTTGAAATATTCAACGTGCCCATTTCTGGATGAGTATGCTCTGCGGCAACCGACTTAATGCTTTCTGTTCGCGCAAGAATTTCGGTGGCAATCCGGATAACCTCTTGACCAGCATGGGTCACTTGGGTCAAATGCTTGCCGCTGCGCTCAAAAATCTGTATCCCGAGCTCATCTTCTAATAAGCGAACTTGTTTACTGATACCTGGTTGTGAGGTATACAAACTTTCTGCTGTCGCCGACACATTTAAGTTATGATTGACCACTTCTACAATATATTTAAGTTGCTGCAACTTCATAATTTATCTTATTTCCTTCTGAGAAGTGCGACATCGCCGTTCTATGGTTTATAATGATTAGTTATAACGCTTCACGAACACAATGCAAAGAGCTTACAATAAATAGTTGTACAAACGCGGCACATTTCGATCATCATTAAGAAAAATGAGCGCCTACCCTAAAAATGATCGCTCTGTTGCATTTTTTTATGCGGAAAGCACAAATAATGCACATTGACTCTTGGTAGATGGTGTAGAGAGAAGCTAGGATAGTGTATGCTCTGGCATTGGGCCTTTTAAAAAAGATACGGATTTTATGAATATAGGTTTAATTATCGCTCTGGTGGCCATTCTATTGGTTTTAATCTTGGGTTATAACATCATGCTGCAATACAGACTCAAGATTGAAACAACCAAAAAACAAGAGTCAGCAAGGTACCTAACCATTATTGATGCTACCGAAGACTTAATCGGCAATGCTCATCATCTTCCGTTTAGTAAAGATCTACTTGTTTGCTTGAATACCCGTATTCTTGACGCCCTACAAAATATGTTAGATCTCGATCCAAAAAATAAGCAATTAGCTCAACGTGTTGAAAATATGCAGACACAAATCCAACACCTAAAAGAAAACCACCCGGGTGGAGAAAGTACTACATTTAAAGTCCCGACTAGCGATAAGCAAGCCATCGTCATGCTAAAATTAGTCAAACGGTTACGTGATACTATCCGTAGTGAACATAATAAAGGCCGTTTTGATACCCAAGCTTATGTCACTGAAAATGCTCGATTAGAAACCATACAGATCCGCATTAATATCGAAAATGTCATTAAACGAGCTAAAGATTCAATTGTTCGAGGCCAACCCGGAACCGCCTTACAGTTACTTCGCAAAGGATTAGACGTGCTAAGTACCAAAAATGACAGTTATTCTCATCAAGCTCGAGAAAAGTTACAAGCCATGTATGATGAAGTCGAATCACGTCGCCAAACCAAAAATGCATCTGAAGTTCAACAACGTGAAGAAAAAGAACGAGATAGTGATATGGAAGCGCTCTTTGGTGAAAAGAAAAAGTGGTAATAATCTCTCCCACTACTCACCTATTCATGGCAACATAATATATCAACTTTTTAATGGCTTATGATCAACAATACACCCGCTATTGAACAGCTAATCAATCCACTTAAGCAATTTCTCGCTTGTGCAACCCCCGATGCTTGGCTTAATGAAGCTCAAAAACCCGAAAATCTGTCAATTATCCTCCGTGACCACTTATTGTGTGAGCTGAAAGCCGCACAAAGCGCTATGTTTTTACTTAAACGCTACGTAGTGACAGAGGAAGGAAGCCGGCAACTAAGCCAGTTATCAGCACCTTATGAGCAGTTTGCTTACAAATGCGTCGGTAACCTCAACACGTTACAAGGAAAAAATCAGCTCTCCAAGTCTATTCAAGCGAAGCCAAACTGCCTTTATGGACAAGCGATGATTGATAAAATGGTACTCTTGATCAAAGAAGAGCTGCATCATTTTTATCAAGTACTTGAACTTATCCAACAAAAGGGATTTGAATATCAGCCAATTAACGCTAGTCGATATGCTAAGGGGATGCTTAAACACGTCAAAACGTATGAGCCCGATGCACTCGTCGATAAGCTTATTATTGGCGCATTTATTGAAGCCCGTTCATGTGAACGTTTCGCAAAACTAGCACCTTATTTAGAGCACGATGTAGGAAAATTTTATTTTTCTCTTTTACGCTCAGAAGCACGACACTATCAAGACTACTTGGAACTCGCAGAACAGATTGCAGGTAAAGATATTTCAGAACGTATCGAGCACTTCGCTAATGTTGAAGCTAAATTAATTTCCTCACCGGATAGCGACTTTAAGTTCCATAGCGGTATTCCGACATTTTCAGCGTAAACACAACTCAGCGTAAACTCAACCAAGCAAAAGAGGTGTTCAAATCACCTCTTTTGCTGCTATTGACGATTTAAAGTAGGGATGCATGAATCTCTGCCAACACTTGAGCAGGATTGCTGGCTTTGGTAATTGGCCGACCGATCACGAGATAATCAGCTCCTGAGTTGATGGCTTGCTCTGGCGTCATTATCCGACGTTGGTCACCAATATCGGCCCCTATTGGCCTAATTCCCGGTGTAACTAACTGAAAGGCTTGTCCAAGCTCACGTTTTAGCCTAGAGGCTTCTTGAGCCGAGCATACGACGCCATCTAAACCGGAATTTTTTGTCAGTCTCGCTAAGCGCATCACCTGCTGCTCTGGTTCACTGTTGATACCAATACCTTGTAAATCACTCTGTTCCATACTCGTTAAGACGGTTACTCCAATTAACAATGGACGATCACAACCGTAAGGCTCAAGTATTTCTCGTGCAGCCGTCATCATACGCTCTCCACCGCTGGCATGAACATTGACCATCCAAACACCTAAATCCGCCGCTGCTCGCACTGCCTTAGCGCAAGTATTAGGAATATCATGAAACTTAAGATCGAGAAAAACAGCAAACCCTCGATCATGTAACTCAGTAACGAAATGGGGACCAAACCGTGTAAACATCTCTTTGCCAATTTTTAACCGACAACTTGCCGGATCAATTTTATCGACAAACGTAAGCGCATCGGTTTTGTGTTCATAATCGAGTGCAACGATCACTTTTGGGTCGTTCATTTCTACTCCTAAGATATACATTGAGCCTAAAAAAATGCAGCTTATAGAGCTGCAAATCTTGAAAAATCATTCGCCATCCAATCCACGGATGGGCTTAATCGATCCCCACCCTTTGCAGGATGGACAGTGCCAATATAGCGAGTGCGTTGAGAAACCACAGCGGCGGCATCGGTAATGTGGTTTTGTTTTTAACTGCTCACCCACTAACCGTTGCAAAGTTAACAAACTAGCTTTAGCGCGCCCTTCTTCTGCCTCAGCAATATGGTAATCAATCAGACGATAAAAACCTTTCATGGTTGGATTTTTGACTAATTGGCGAGTTAATAATTCTTGAGCACTGGCGGTACCATCATGCTGCGCGACTAATTGTGCTAGCATTAACTCAGCAGACACTCCTGCATTATTGTTAATACACTGACGCAATAATTCAATCAATTGTGGCTCTTGGCCAAGATGATGATAACATTCGGCTAAGGATGGTAGAACTTCTCCAATAAAATCAATATCTTGCTCAAAAACCATTTCAAGATAAATCAGCGTCTGTTTATAATCTTGGTTGGCTAAATAGAGTTTTCCTAAGGAAATACTGGCACGCACGCATTTAGGGTCTTCATGTAAAGCTCGTTTTAGCAACTGGATCGCTTTATGATCTTTCCCTTCTGCTTTTTCCTGCATTGCCAGTTCACACCAAAAATGAGCAATGGTTTGCTTCATTCGCTTACGCCCGAGCTTGACTAAGGCTTGCGCACATGAAATCGCCTTATGCCATTCACGTGTTTGCTGATAAATTGCGGTTAATTGTTGAAGCGCAGACTCACGATGTTCTGGTTCATCAATTAATTGCTCAAAGATTTTCTCTGCACGATCCAAAAATCCAGCAACCATATAATCTTTCGCTAACTGCTGTAAGGCGAGGTTTTTTTGATCAATGGTTAAGCCTGAACGAGAAATCAGGTTTTGATGGATACGAATTGCACGATCAACCTCACCACGAGAACGAAATAAATTTCCCAATGCAAGATGGGTATCTATCGTTTCGTTATCCACTTGCAACAGCTCGATAAAGTGATCAACGGCTTTATCAGACTGATCTGAAAGTAATAAATTTAGTCCCGTTACATACTGTCGAGATATTTGGTGGGAATGCTTCTGCTTGTCTTGCTGAGCACTACGATTACCCATATACCAGCCATAGGCGGCAGCAATAGGCAAGAGCAAGAAAAGAAGTTCTAACATCTAAGTAATAGCCTTACTCGAGAGTCGCTTTAGCATTTGTCTGCTCTTGCGATTTTGTGTGTTGTTTTAGCTTTCGAGTCAATTTACGAATTTCTAATTGAGATTTCAGATAAAAACTGCCAAAAATGATCCACGCAATAAGAAAGCCAACGACAAAGACACTGCCAAGCAAGGTGGATAGATGAAACTCACCTTGAGCGAATAAATAGTTAAATGTGACTAACGCTTGATTCTGTGATCCTAACGCTAAAGCCAGTAAGAAAAGAGCGAGTAGCACAAGGATTTTTATCATTTTCATAATTGATTACCCATCCACAAATCTATTAACCGATTATGCAGGAAAACGCTCAGACAAACCATGCGCAATTTTATCGTCAAATCAGCTTAAGGTTACTCGAAATCCACAGCAAGCAGTGGACGCCCCAGATAGAAAGAGCCTCCGCCCGATAAGAAGAGAGCAAATAAAGTTGCGATAGCATTCCGAATCAAAATATAAAAAAACGGCACACCAAGACAGTATGCCGCTTATAAGGCTATTCTACCATTAAAACTATTGATTAACTCGCTCACGCAACTCTTTACCCGGTTTAAAGTGCGGAACATATTTACCATCCAATTCGACTTTTTCACCAGTTTTAGGATTGCGTCCAACACGGGGATCACGATAGTGCAAAGAGAAACTACCAAATCCTCGAATTTCAATGCGATCTCCAGCTTCTAATGTTTTCGACATGTGTTCCAGAATCTCTTTTACCGCATCTTCAATTTCTTTTGCCGACAGATGGGGTTGCTCGGTACACAGCCTTTCTATTAATTCAGACTTCGTCATAGTTTCCCTCTTTGAGTTTTTACCCTGATTATAGTCAGTAATATCAATTCCAACAAACACTTGCTTCATATTGTATAAAAAGAGTATGGCTAAGTTGCATCAAAGAAAGCGGAGAACATGTCTCTTAGAAAAACTTAGCTTAGCTTTTATACCTCAAAGGGATAAACCGGGCTCTCTGAGGTCCAGCAATACTAGCATAAGTAAATGTAATAGATCATCACGTTATCTCGCTGATGAATAAAAAAAGGGGCCATGCGGCCCCTTTTTAATCAACAAGTTAGATTACTCGCCTTTAGCAGCTTTGAAAGCGTCTGCCATTGCATTACCGAAAGCAACATCATCTTGTTTATTGATAGATGCCATTGCTTCTTGCTCTTCAGCTTCGTCTTTCGCTTTGATAGATAAATTGATGACGCGGTTTTTACGGTCAACACCAGTAAATTTCGCTTCAACTTTATCACCAACACTGAGAAGTAGAGATGCATCTTCTACGCGATCACGAGTAATTTCAGAGGCACGAAGGTAACCTTCTACACCATCTTCTAACTCGATCGTTGCGCCTTTAGCGTCAACAGCGGTTACCGTACCGTTAACTAGAGTGCCTTTCTTATTATCAGCAACATAAGCATTGAATGGGTCATTTTCCATTTGCTTAACGCCTAGAGAAATACGCTCACGCTCTGCATCTACAGCTAGAACAACTGCAGAGATCTCGTCACCTTTTTTGTACTCACGTACTGCTTCTTCTCCAGGAACATTCCAAGAGATGTCAGAAAGGTGAACCAGACCATCGATACCGCCATCAAGACCGATAAAGATACCGAAATCAGTGATAGACTTGATCTTACCAGTCACTTTATCGCCTTTAGCTTGTGCTTCAGCGAATGACTGCCAAGGGTTAGCTTTACACTGTTTCAAGCCTAGAGAGATACGACGACGTTCTTCGTCGATATCAAGAACCATAACCTCAACTTCGTCGCCAACATTAACAACTTTAGATGGGTGAATGTTCTTGTTAGTCCAGTCCATTTCTGAAACGTGAACCAGACCTTCAACGCCTTCTTCGATTTCAACAAAGCAGCCGTAATCAGTTAGGTTTGTTACGCGACCAGTTAGTTTGTGACCTTCTGGGTAACGTTTAGCGATTGCTACCCATGGATCTTCGCCAAGCTGTTTCAGACCTAGAGAAACACGGGTACGTTCACGGTCAAACTTAAGAACTTTAACTAGGATTTCGTCACCAACGTTAACGATTTCTGATGGATGCTTAACGCGTTTCCAAGCCATATCTGTGATATGTAGAAGACCATCAACACCGCCAAGATCAACGAATGCACCGTAGTCAGTAAGGTTCTTAACGATACCTTTAACTTCAGTACCTTCTTGTAGAGTTTCAAGAAGTTCGTCACGCTCAACACTGCTTTCAGATTCGATAACAGCACGACGAGAAACAACAACGTTGTTGCGTTTCTGATCAAGCTTGATGACTTTGAACTCTAGCTCTTTGTTTTCTAAGTGAGCAGTGTCACGGATTGGACGAACGTCAACTAGAGAGCCTGGAAGGAATGCACGGATACCGTTCAATTCAACAGTGAAGCCACCTTTAACTTTACCATTGATGATACCAATAACCGTTTCAGCTTCTTCGTAAGCTTTCTCAAGAACGATCCACGCTTCGTGACGTTTCGCTTTCTCACGAGAAAGTTGAGTTTCACCGAAACCGTCTTCAACAGCGTCAAGTGCTACGTCAACTTCTGAACCAACTTCTACTTCTAGTTCACCCGCAGCGTTTTTGAACTGTTCTGCTGGAATAGCAGATTCAGACTTAAGGCCAGCGTCAACAAGAACGTAGCCATTTTCAATCGCAACAACAGTACCTTTAACGATAGTACCTTGTTGGAATTGGGTTTCATTTAGAAACTCTTCAAAGAGTTGAGCAAAAGATTCAGTCATGTATTTAATCTTCAATAATTAAACGTCCATGGGTATCCTACCGCATGGGGTTATTAAAATCGCCAGTCATCATCCTTGCGACCAACGTTCTTAACTGGCGTGATTTATTCCACCAGTTTCGATTCTATATATTGTAACGCTTGTTCCACCACTTGATCTATAGATAATGTGGTGGAATCAAGTAATAGCGCATCCTCGGCTGGGCGCAGTGGTGCCACGGAACGATTACGATCTCGTTCATCTCGCTCTTGAATTTCGCTTAAAAGGTCGTCAAATCTAACATTAAGGCCTTTCAGTTGCAACTGCTTATAACGACGCTGAGCTCGTTCTTGTGCGCTCGCATCTAGGAAAATTTTCACAGCAGCTTGGGGAAAAACAACCGTTCCCATATCTCGTCCATCCGCCACCAAGCCATGGCCTTGATCAAAAGCTCGTTGTCGACGTAGCAAAGCTTCTCTGACGCGAGGTAATGCGGCAATTTTTGAGGCAGCCATCCCCGTTTCTTCTTTTCTCAGTTCTCTGGAAACATCTTCTCCTTCAAGAATGACTTTCACCAAATCACCTTCAGCAACAAATTGTACATCCAGATGCGTTGCCAATGGAACTAAAGCGTCTTCTGAATCAATATCAACACCATGATGAAGAGCGGCAAGAGCTAATACCCGATAAATCGCTCCTGAATCTAACAGCTGAAACCCGAGTTTTTTCGCCAACAACATACAAAGAGTGCCTTTACCAGCACCACTAGGTCCATCCACGGTAATGACCGCTGTTTGCAAGGACATGCTTTACTCCATTTATTGTTTATTTTTCGTATGACTTATTTCGCGACTGACGGCGCATTTGACTATACCCAAACAACTTGGAGTTGCAGGTTGGCGGCAAGTGAGTGACAAATTTGTCTGGAACAAATTTGAACAGCCATAGGCTGGCCTTTGGTGAGAGCCACGAATGGCTCTCATAACCCCGATGAACATAGACAGGCTATGTGATTGAGGTGAACGAACGTAGCCAACCCCCCTGCAGATCAAGTAGGAAAGGGATAGCATGGAATTATATACCGAAGTGCAACTAAGATGCGAGTTTCCCAACCCGTTACAATAAGACAACGCCTTATACTATCTACACCCAAACAACTTGGAATTGCTGGTTGTCTATATCGAGAAAGAGCAAAAAATAACAGTAACGCAGAGACTAAAGAAGAGAAAGGACAGGGGTGTATAAACAAAAACTCAGGAATTTTTCCTGAGTTTTGATAATCAACCCAAATACTCATATAGGATGGAAATGAGATTAAAGCAAAATTCGCTTGTCATTTTTATTGACCGTCGCTCGGCCAATGCCTTTTACCTTAATTAAATCATCCTTATTAGTAAAAGCACCGTTTTGTTCCCGATACTCAACAATCGCCTGTGCTTTTTGCAAGCCAATTCCTTGCAATAACGTCGCCATTTCTTCTGCAGAAGCGGTATTAATATTAACGGTGATCTCAAACCCTTGACTGACCTCAGTAAGTTCTTCACCAGAGGCATAACTCATTGGCCAGCAAGCTCCTAGCAGTAAAATGATTAAGTATTTTTTTAGCATCATAACTCTCCTTGTGATTACCTATGCGACAACGCGTATTGATACTAGGGGAAATAAAGACACAACAAATCAAACAAAACCGTAAAATAAAATGAGCTGCAAAGGCAGCCCATTTTAACAAACATATCAATTACATGATGTGTATTATTGATTCACAGAGAAATACTCAATTTCTGTATTTTTACGCAATACATTCAGTACACTATCTAAATCCTGCTGAGTACCAAGACGAGATAATTGAGCAGCAATTTGCTCACGATATTGCGCATCGACCTGAGTATCAACTTTATCTAACGCAATCACAACCACGTTTCCATCCTGATCTTTTCCTTGCGCATAAACCGATTTATCTTGTTCCGGCTTGGGCATTGAAAAGACAATCTTAGCCAAAGCTGCACCCCGATCAATCGTTTGTGGTTGGCTAAAAGTAAGCTTATGCTCGGCCAGTAAGTGATCATCCCCTGCTTGCAATCCACTCACTAGCTGAGTCGCTAACTGCTGTGCTTGTTGAGCACCTTTTAGCTGCACCAGTTCCGCCTCAATGGATGACTTGACCTCGGCTAATGGCAAAATAGTTTCAGGTCGAGACTCTTCAACACGCACCACCACAATGTGTTCTGGAGCAATTTCAATCACCTCTGAGTTCAAACCATCTTCTTTGACTTCTGGTGACTGCAATGCCTGTAACACATCCGTATTACGTAAACGTTGGGGAAGTTCATCAATTGAAATAAAGTCAGTACGCTGAATCTGTGCATGAACCACTTGCGCTGCATCATCCAATGAATCTGGAGATTCAAACGCTACTTTTTCAAGCTCAGTTTGCAGTTGGTAGAACTGATCAACCGCTTGTTGATCTTGCAGCTCAGTTTTAATTTGCGTAACAACTTGCTCAAAAGGTCGAACCATGGGGGCGTTAAGCTCATCAAGTTTGATAATGTGGTAACCAGATTCCGATTTAACTAAGCCCGTTACATCACCAACATGCTGTAGCGCAAACGCTGCATCTTCAAACGCTGCATCCATCGTACCACGTTCAATCCAGCCCAGATTACCGCCTTCTTGTACACTCCCAGTATCTTGTGACTTTTCTTTGGCTAGGGTGGCAAAATCAGCCCCTGCATCAAGTTCATCAAGAATAGCTTGAGCCATTGCCCTGTCATCACCTTTCACAAGGATATGGCTCACTTTACGCTGTTCATCTGACGTATATTTATCTTGATGCTCTTGATAATAAGCTTGTGCTTGCTCATCACTCACCAATACCGCAGCTTTCAATTGTTGCGCTGCCAGTTCAATATAAGAAATTTTCATCTGTTCTGGACGAGTATAGCGCTCATCATTTGCTTGGTAGTATTGCTCGATTTCCTCAGCGGTAACTTGGACTGACTGAGTAAAAGATGCGGTCGGTAAAGAGATGGTACGAATTTGACGTTGCTGAGTAATTAAAGCACTCTGGGCATCAATTTCACCATTTAGGGTAAATTCACTACCTTGTAGCGCAGTCATTAACTGATTACGTACTAAATTACGACGTAGATATTGTGCAAACCCGTCTGGGGTAAACCCAGCACGACGCAAAGCCGATTGGTAAAGCGTTTGATCAAACTGACCTTCCGATTGAAACTCAGGCATGGTTAAAATTGATTGACGAACTTGTTCATCGCTCACTCTGAGCCCAAGTGATTGAGCATGTTGCTCAAGTAAAAGATCATTAATTAAATTATCAAGCACTGACTTTCGCAAGAAGGAAACGTAAGCCGGATCGGCTAACAAGTTAGAAAAGTAATCGCCAAACTGAGATTGCATACGATTACGTTCATTTTGGTAAGCTTGCTCAAATTCTCCTCGGCCAATATCAACACCGCCGACTTTAGCGGCAGCGTTATTGCCGCCACTAATCAGGGAATTACCTACCCCAGCAAAGACAAAAGAAAGGATAATTAGTCCTAGGATAATTTTTATCGCGGTGCTGTTCACGCCCTCGCGTAATCGATCCATCATAGTTTTACTGCTCTCCGGATTTGAAGTCACAGACTTCAGCCAAAATTGAATAGCGCGATAATATCAGAAAAAGAAATGCGCATCAGTAGGATGCGCATAATTTCAAAAGGTTCGAACTAAATTTGCGTAAAAACAACAAAAGTAACTGAATTAGTTACAAGCATCTTTCAATGCTTTACCCGCTTTGAAAGCAGGTACTTTTGCTTCAGCGATTTGAATCTCTTCGCCCGTTTTAGGGTTACGACCAGTACGAGCCGCACGGGTACGAACTGAGAAGGTACCAAAGCCCACTAATGCCACTTGATCACCAGACTGAAGAGTATCGCTCACTGCTTCAATAAATGCATCAAGGGCACGACCAGCTGATGCTTTTGAGATATCAGCGTCAGCTGCAATTTTTTCTACTAATTGAGTTTTATTCACTATGATTCCCCTTTGGCTACCAAGTTATTATTTTGTTCGGTGCCGATTCGTTCCATTAAGATTAAAAACAGGCTTAAAGCCTTGTGACAACTGGGCTTAAGCCATAGTCAATAACGTTAGCTCTCAAAAAAAACGCTGACAAGCCTTTTTCCACCTATCAGCGTAATCTTTTACTTATTTTTGCTGCATATCACTATTTGACCGCTGAAAAACTGACCCCATTCGGATCTTTTTCTAATGCAACTTGCAATACTTCATCAATCCACTGGACTGGGATAACTTGCAAATCTGCAATCACGTTATCTGGAATCTCTTCTAGATCACGCTCATTATCTTTAGGGATTAACACGGTTTTGATCCCGCCACGATGGGCCGCAAGCAGCTTTTCTTTCAAACCGCCAATCGGCAACACTTCGCCTCGCAGCGTAATTTCACCTGTCATTGCCACTTCCGCTTTTACCGGATTGCCGGTAAGGCTAGAGACTAACGCTGTACACATCGCGATCCCCGCACTCGGGCCATCCTTCGGTGTTGCCCCTTCCGGAACATGAACATGGATATCTTTCTTTTCATAAAAGTCACCATTGATACCGAGTTTTTCCGCACGAGAGCGAACGACAGTCATCGCGGCTTGAATCGATTCTTGCATCACATCGCCCAGCGAACCGGTTTGTGTTAACTTCCCTTTGCCCGGCATCGATTGTGTTTCAATCGTGAGAAGATCGCCACCGACTTCAGTCCATGCAAGGCCAGTAACTTGACCGATACGATTACTTTCATCCGCTTTACCATAATCAAACCGCTGTACACCTAAAAATTCTTTTAAGTTTGCTTGATTAACCGTCACGGTTTTGACCCCAGTATTGAGCAGAATTTTCTTCACCGCTTTACGACAGATTTTAGAAATTTCTCGCTCAAGCCCGCGGACTCCTGCTTCGCGTGTATAGTAGCGGATAATACCAATAATGGCTGAATCTTCGATGATGATCTCACTAGGTTTCAAACCATTACGCTCAATTTGCTTATTCACTAAATGACGTTTTGCTATATTGAGTTTTTCATCTTCGGTATAACCGGATAGACGAATCACTTCCATACGATCCAACAGCGGGCCTGGAATATTCATCGAGTTAGACGTCGCGACAAACATCACATCCGATAAGTCATAGTCAACTTCCAAATAATGGTCATTAAACGAGTTATTTTGTTCAGGGTCTAGCACTTCTAACAAGGCAGAAGCGGGATCGCCACGCATGTCTGAAGACATTTTATCGATTTCATCTAATAAAAATAGCGGGTTTTTAACCCCAACTTTTGCCATTTTTTGAATCAACTTACCCGGTAATGAACCAATATAAGTTCGACGGTGCCCGCGAATCTCGGCTTCATCCCGCACGCCACCTAGAGCCATACGGACATATTTACGGCCAGTGGCGGCAGCGATAGAGCGTCCTAATGACGTTTTACCCACCCCTGGAGGCCCAACCAAACATAAAATTGGCCCTTTTAACTTATTGATCCGTGTTTGTACCGCCAGGTATTCCAAAATGCGCTCTTTTACCCGTTTCAAACCATAATGATCAGCATTGAGGATCTCTTCTGCTTTAGCGAGATCTTTTTTCACTTTAGAGCGCTTCGTCCAAGGCACGCTAACCATCCAGTCGATGTAGCTGCGAACCACCGTGGCTTCTGCCGACATCGGAGACATCATTTTTAGTTTTTGCAGCTCTTGCTCTGTTTTTTCTCGAGCTTCTTTTGGCATCTTCGATGCTTCAATTTTTTGTTGCAAAACTTCAAATTCATCGGGTGCATCATCCATCTCACCGAGTTCTTTCTGAATGGCTTTCATTTGCTCATTCAGGTAGTACTCTCGCTGAGATTTTTCCATCTGCTTTTTCACGCGGGTACGAATGCGTTTTTCAACTTGCAGCAGATCAATTTCTGATTCCATTTGCCCCATCAAAAATTCCAAACGTTCAGCGACGTCTAAAATTTCTAAAACTTGTTGTTTATCTGCCAGTTTTAGTGGCATATGCGCTGCGATGGTATCGGCAAGGCGAGCGGCTTCATCGATACCATTCAGTGATGTCAGGACTTCAGGAGGAATCTTTTTATTCAGCTTGATAAAACCTTCAAACTGATTGATCGCGCTGCGCACAACCACTTCTTGCTCTTTATCATCCAACTCTGGAGTCAATAAATACTCAGCTTCCGCTGAGAAAAATTCACCTTCGTTGAATTGATGGATTTTTGCGCGCTGTTGACCTTCAACTAAGACTTTTACCGTACCATCGGGTAATTTCAATAATTGAAGGATGGTCGCCACAGTTCCCACTTCAAAGAGATCTGAAACTTTCGGCTCATCGGTTTCTGCTTGCTTTTGAGCAACCAGAAGCACTTGCTTGTTGTTATCCATTGCCGCATCTAAACACTGAATGGATTTTTCACGGCCAACAAACAGAGGAATGACCATATGTGGGTACACCACTACATCTCGTAGAGGGAGTACTGGGATCTCAATACGCTCGGATCGTTCCAAGTTCATATTATTCTCTCTTCCGCTTTTATGTATATGGCAGTATATGGGGGCTAACAGACTGGATTCAATGACAGAATTAAAAAAAGGAGGCTTGACCGCCTCCTTTTAAAACAGTTGCACAAATTTTATTCAGCACCTGCAGCTTGATGCTCATTTCCTGCGTAAATGAGTAAAGGAGCTGACTCACCATTTATAACAGACTCATCAATGACAACTTTCTCAACGTCAGACATTGAAGGCAGTTCATACATGGTTTCTAACAGGACGTTTTCAAGAATAGAACGTAGACCCCGAGCACCAGTTTTACGCTTCATCGCTTTAGCGGCGATTGCACGTAAGGCATCTTCACGAAATTCTAGTTCCGTCTCTTCTAACTCAAAAAGAGCGGCATACTGTTTTGTCAATGCGTTTTTCGGCTCACATAAGATTTGAATTAAGGCTTTTTCATCCAGTTCTGTTAAGGTTGCCGTGACTGGCAAGCGCCCAATAAACTCTGGAATCAACCCATATTTTACCAAATCTTCAGGTTCTACTTGGGTAAAGAGTTCACTTATCGACTTACTACTGTCTTTTGAGCGAACTTCAGCTCCAAAACCAATTCCTGTCCCTTTCGCGACACGTTGTTCAATGACTTTATCCAAACCAGAGAAAGCACCACCACAAATGAAAAGAATTTTTGAGGTGTCAACCTGTAAAAACTCTTGCTGCGGATGCTTACGTCCACCTTGTGGCGGAACGGATGCCACTGTACCTTCCACCAGTTTTAGCAGCGCTTGCTGAACCCCTTCACCGGATACATCACGAGTGATGGATGGATTTTCTGCTTTACGTGAAATTTTATCGATTTCATCGATATAGACAATTCCTCGCTCTGCCTTGGCAACATCATAGTCACATTTTTGTAGCAGTTTCTGGATGATGTTTTCAACATCTTCTCCCACATAACCGGCTTCGGTTAATGTAGTTGCATCTGCCATCGTAAACGGAACGTCTAAGAAACGAGCCAAGGTTTCAGCAAGTAGTGTTTTACCACTTCCTGTTGGACCAATCAGCAAAATATTACTTTTGCCAAGTTCCACACCGTCACTCGTTGTATCACCGTTACGTAAACGCTTGTAGTGGTTATATACCGCAACCGCAAGCACTTTTTTTGCATGTTCTTGGCCAATCACATAGTCATCGAGATGTTCACGAATTTCTCGAGGAGTCGGCAACGCTGACGACTCTTTCTTCGGTAAAACATCTTTGATCTCTTCACGAATAATATCGTTACAAAGATCGACACATTCATCACAGATGTATACTGAAGGACCGGCGATTAGCTTGCGAACTTCGTGCTGGCTTTTGCCACAGAAAGAGCAGTACAGCAATTTACTGCTACCACCCTCTTTGCTTTTATCTGTCATTCGCTAACCTCTTAGCCTTTACTCTTTATGGTTTCAGTGTATAACAATTTACACTAGATTGCGTTAACCAATTTTCACAATGGCTATTCACCACGATGAGTTAACACAGCATCGACTAACCCGTATTCCACCGCTTGATCCGCTGACATAAAATTATCACGATCGGTATCGCGTTCAATGATTTCGAGTGGTTGTCCTGTGTGTTCTGCTAGCAATTTGTTAAGTTTATTCTTAATACTTAGAATTTCTTGCGCATGGATTTGAATGTCTGAGGCTTGGCCTTGGAAGCCCCCTAGTGGTTGATGAATCATTACGCGAGAATTGGGTAAGACATAACGTTTACCCGGTGCACCACCAGCGAGTAAAAAGGCCCCCATTGAACAAGCTTGCCCGATACATAACGTGCTGACATTAGGCTTGATAAACTGCATGGTGTCATAAATAGACATGCCAGCAGTCACACTGCCACCAGGAGAGTTAATGTATAGGAAAATATCTTTATCAGGATTTTCAGATTCTAAAAAAAGCAGTTGAGCCACGACAAGATTTGCCATGTGATCTTCTACTTGGCCTGTCAGAAAAATCACTCTGTCTTTTAATAGACGAGAATAGATATCATATGAACGCTCACCACGAGATGTCTGTTCTACCACCATGGGTACGAGCGCATCAATCACTGGCGACATTGCATTTTTTTCTTGGTAGCTCATATAGTCTTGTATCCCTAAAATAAATGGCCCGAATGATGGGCATCACGCGGACCATTGTTAGCAGAAGAGCTGACGTTTCGTCAACCTTTCTACGTGACAAATTGCTTAAATCAAGCAGCTTCTGGATTCATTAGCTCATTAAAGCTAACTGTTTTTTCCGTCACTTTGGCTTTAGCAATGATCGCCTCAATCGCTTGCTCTTCTAGAGCAAGATTGCGCATATTATCCATCATTTGCTCATTTTGCTGATAGTAAGCAATCACTTCTGATGGATCTTCATAAGCAGTTGCCATCTCATCAATTAGAGCTTTTACTTTTTCTTCATCAGCTTTTAGCTCTTCAGTGCGAATAACTTCACCTAAGAGTAGACCAACCACAACGCGACGTTTTGCTTGTTCTTCAAAAAGTTCACGTGGAAGTTGATTAGCGGCTTCCATGTTACCACCAAAACGTTGAGCTGCTTGCTGGCGTAATACATTAATTTCTTGGTCAACCAATGCAGAAGGAACCGGAGTTTCGTTCTCTTTTACTAGGCCTTCAATCGCTTGCTCTTTCACGCGAGTTTTGATGGCTTGCTTCAGCTCACGCTCCATATTTTTACGAACTTCGGCTTTCAAACCTTCAATTCCGCCTTCAGCCACACCAAACTTAGCCACAAATTCATCATTCATTTCTGGCAGTTCACGCGCTTCTACTTTATTAACTTTAATGGCAAACTTGGCCGCTTTACCTTTTAGGTTCTCTGCGTGGTAATCTTCAGGGAAGTTAACGTCGATTTCAAATTCCATGCCTTTAGTTTTGCCAACGATACCATCTTCAAAACCAGGAATCATACGGCCAGCACCCATTTCTAGTGGGAAGTTTTCAGCTTTACCGCCTTCAAATTCTTCACCATCAATAGAACCAACAAAATCGATAGAAACTCGCTTACCTTCTTCAGCAGCTTCGTCCACTTCAACCCAAGCGGCTTGTTGTTTACGAAGTGTTTCCAACATTTCAGCGACATCTGAATCAGTCACTTCTGCTGCTGGTTTTTCTACCGTGATATTTTCTAGACCTTTCAACTCAACTTCTGGGTAAACTTCAAACGTTGCTGTAAAAACAAGGTCTTTTCCTGCTTCGTTTTCAACAGGAGCAAAGGTTGGTGCGCCAGCAGGATTGATTTTTTCTTTCACGATTGCTTCGATAAAGTGACGCTGCATCACTTCACCCAATACATCTTGACGTACTGCTTTGCCGTACATCTTAGCAACCATCTTCATTGGCACTTTGCCTTTACGGAAACCATCGAAACGACGGTTCTTGGCGATGTTGCGTAGTTCCGCTGTCACCGCATCTTCGATGTTTGCAGCTGGAACAGTAATATTGAGACGGCGCTCTAGGCCTTCTAGCGTTTCAACAGTAACTTGCATTGTTTATAAACCTCAAAACTGGCTCAGTATTCCTGAGCATCATGAGCCAATACCGTGATTGGCTGCATCCTTGTGTTGTGTTCGATTGAACACTTAAATGATAAATATTAGGCATCGATATTTCGGCTTAATAAGCCTTAATATCAGACTAATAAGTGATATCTTTGCCGATTTGCGCCGAATAAAGGTATCTCTGATTAGCCTCAGGGCAAAAATTTAGACGTGACATTCTACCGATCAGGGCTTTTCCTGTCGAGTTAAACCCCAAACCATCGCTTATAAATCTGTCCAAAAACGACCTAAGTGCTAAAGTTTTCATCAAACACTTAAAACCATGAGAATTTAAATGGGGACAATAAAGGCTTTTTCAAGAGAATCGAGGCTTTTTTTTATCCAAACATTCAAAAAGAGATCTTGCTCTTATTTTGCAGGGCAAGCGCATTAATAGTTAACCATCATGATGGCCGTCTAAGACGAGCAACTGATGACCAATGTTTTCCCCCACTCCGTGGGGAGCCTTGCATAGCGTTCATATTCTGGCTATTCGTCAAAAGGTCGAGGTAATCGCTGAATCAGTGTCTCGATTTAATGACAATTGCCTTGGGTTGCCTGTTCAATCACCTCTTGTGCCAAAAATAGACACGGAAGGGAAACAAGCCCCTTCCGTTACCGTTCATTATAATGCCCATAAAATAAGCGCTAATACCTGTGGAGATAGTATCCGCAAACACATGACTAACGGATAAACCGTTGCATAAGCTAACGCTGATGCGCCGCTTGTTTCATGTAAACCATTTGCAAAAGCTAATGCTGGTGGATCCGTCATTGAGCCTGCCAACATACCACACATAGTAAGGTAGTTCAGTTGACCAAATAGCCGAGCCAAGATCCCTACGGTAATTAATGGGATAGCGGTAATTAATGCACCATATCCCATCCAACTGACACCATCACCTTGCACTAAGGTATCAATAAAATGCCCTCCCGATTTTAGTCCAACCACAGAGAGGAATAGAACAATACCAATTTCACGTAATGCTAAGTTAGCGCTTGGTGGCATGAACCAGTACATTTTACCAATGCTACCAATACGAGCCAAAATAAGAGCGACGATCAGTGGTCCGCCTGCCAATCCCAATTTTATTGCTGCAGGAAAACCCGGTAAGTAAAAAGGTATCGAACCTAAGAGTACTCCAAGGCCTATCCCAACAAAAACAGGCAACATTTGCACATGTTGCAATTTTTGATGTGCATTACCAACAATACCACTGACGGCTTCAATGGCTTCTTTTCGGCCAACTAAGTTTAAAATATCACCAAATTGTAGAGTTGATTGACTCGATGGAATCAACTCAACCCCAGCTCGATTAAGCCGAGAAACCACAACGTCATACTTTTCTTTTAGATCTAAGTCACGTAGTTTTTTACCCAATACAATTTCATTGGTCACCACCAAACGTTGAACTCGTAATTCGGTGCCTCGTGTCGATAATGAAGCATCAACCTCTTCACCAATCACTAACCGAGCTTTTTCTAATGCTTTTTTATCCCCCACTAAGTGAAGAAAATCATTCAATTCAACACGAGAGTCTGGCTTGGGGACATACAGTTGGTCTCCTCGTTTTAAGCGAGAACAAATAATATTTCCATCGCTTAATGCTGGAATCTCTTGTAAGAGCAGCCCATTTAAATTGGGATTTTTCACCGCAACATTTATCGTATTCAGGCTCTCTTTTTTATGCCCATTGTGAATTTCAAATTCATCAGCCTCTTGCTGAATGTTAACTCGAAATAACATACGCAATAGCCACATCGTTAACAAAATTCCACAAATACCAAATGGATAAGCAATTGCATAGCCCATCCCGGTTAAATCCAATAAATTCTCTTGGCCACCTAACTCTCCGAGAATTTGTTGCCCAGCACCCAGTGATGGTGTATTGGTCACTGCACCAGAGAATACGCCGAGAATCACCGGCAATGGCACATCAAATAAATAATACAGTGCGATGGTCACTAAACAGCCAAGCAAAACAATCAAAGCAGCAAAAGCATTCAGTTTTAGACCGGAGGATCTCAATGAAGAGAAAAAGCCAGGCCCCACTTGTATACCAATGGTATAAACAAACAAGATCAGACCAAATTCTTGAATAAAATGTAAGGTATTGTAATCGAGATCGATTCCCCAAGCCGTAGTAAAATGGCCGACTAAAATACCACCAAATAGGACGCCACCAATTCCTAACCCTACACCGTATATTCGCCAATTTCCAAGCCACAACCCCAGCACTGCTACCAGCGAAAGAATGCTGATAGAAAGCGCAATGTCACTCATAATTTCTCTCCTAAATTATAAACATAAAACTTTGCAGGGCAGATTCGCAGAACAACAAGCAGGGGTAGGCATAAGAACTGATAAGAGTGGTTAGTCTACAGCTGAAGGGTTCCAATCGTTCTTAGAAATGTTCCAAAACGATATGTCGTTGCCCCAAACTAACCACAGTAATACTGTAATTGTAAGAAAGTGTTAACTATAGATAAACAGAAGTGTGCGTTTAAGCGAATCTCCAATAGCGTCAATTGTTCAATCTACGATCTCACTGACATGATTATCGCCTTTAAATGATAGTTATATCATTTATATTTTAATCGTAGACAGACACCCTATCTATATCGATTACACCTAAAAATGGCACTTTATTCACTCACCAGTCGACCCGATGGTGACATATCCAAAAAATGATCGATTTGCTTACGTCGAGTAATCCATTGATAAGTTATTGATAAAATACAGATTTGATATAACCAACAGAAATATGTCAAGAGATTAAACACCCAGTGGGCTTGCTCACTCACTCCACCCCATTGAGCAAAAAAAGTAAACAACATCGTGATGCCATAGGGAAATAGACCCAGTAAAATAAAAAGTGGGCCTTGGTAGGGTTTTGATAAAGACCATGCCACTTTTAAGCCACGTGGCTCTGCATCAATCGCTATGGCAGGAATCACCAAACTCCAACGAGAAAATAGCCAACAGCAGGGGAGTGAAAATAGCAGATAGAGTACAAAAACAGGTAATGAAGCGACCTTCTCCTCAAACAAGTAAACAAATATCAAGGTACAGCCGATGAGTAGAGAAAATAACCCACCACCAATCAATATCCAGTAACCGATCATTTTTAACTCTCTTGTTCCGAACTGGGATGAGGCGTTGTTCGATGTTGCTATGGATGATGTTGTTATGGACGGTGAATCTAACAGAATACTCCTATGCAGCTGAACCGTTGTCCAAGCGGCAATCATCATGATAAAGACGATCCATAAAAATACGTGTGGCGCACTATACCCTTGCTGATTCTGTGTAATAATATATTGACTGCTGAGCGTCACTAACCAGTAGGGCCAGGATAATCGTAAAAGCTGACGCCACTTCATCTTAACCAATTGAAAACTAAAAGATAATACATACAAAATAGGTAACGAATATACTGGCATGATTATTGACTCTAAAACCTACCTAAAAAACCATCTCAGTGATAACTCACCACTATGATCAAGAGAATCGATAATATGACTCAAATTGCTTATTTTTTCAGGACTAATCTTGTGACTAAACACGAAATTCTCACACAAATTAATAACCTTTTTATTATAAAGGCTTAAACCTTCACAACTCCCTCACCTTGCTGCGCTTTTTTAAATCGGTGATGACGCAAGTCAAGCTCACGCCTTATATGAACTTGCTTCAATAGGAAATATTCGTCAGTATGACTATTCTCAAACCACTTAGCCTGGTAAGTCATTAGCAAATTTGTACAATCATAGATTGGCCTTTAGTGATAGCTAAGGGCCCCATTTCAGGAGCATAGCGACACCATGTAAATAGGTTAAACAAACCCTAGCCAGCACCATTACAACTTTAACTCAAAAAGCATAACAACAAGGAAGCATCGTGTATGAGTAATCCTGCACCACGTTTAACTCTGCGTGTCATTGAAAAGAGTGATTATCCTGAATTAGCCACGTTGATGGATCTCGTCTTTCACGATGTGGGCGGTGCTTGGCCCAGAATGACAATTATGGACTTAATTCACCAATTTCCAGATGGACAAATTTGTATTGAGGACGATGGAAAAGTCATTGCGGCCGCACTCACCATCAAAGTGGATTATAACCGTTTTTCTCTTCCTCATGTTTATACTGATATCATCAATGAACACAATGTGATTCAACATAAAACGAATGGCGATGCGCTGTATGGCTTGGATGTTTTCGTCCATCCTGATTACCGAGGGTTACGCTTAGGGCGTCGATTATATACAGCTAGAAAAGAATTGTGCCGTAGTGACAACCTCAAAGCCATTTTAGCCGGAGGTCGAATACCGGGATACGCTCAATATGCGGATCAAATGCCAGTTATGGACTATATCGAAAAAGTCAAACGCCGTGAGCTGCATGATCCGATTCTCTCTTTCCAATTAGCAAATGACTTTGATGTTAAGCGGATTATGCGCCACTACCTACCGGAAGATGATAATTCAAGGGGATATGCCACCTTATTAGAGTGGGATAATTTCTTTTATGAAGAAGATATTCAATCTATTCATGATGTCGAAAAAACTTTAGTGCGTATTGGTATCGTTCAGTGGCAAATGCGAGCCGTGCTCAGTGTGGAAGATTTGTTGGATCAAGCCGAATTTTTTGTTGACTCGCTTTCAAAATATCAGGCAGATTTTGCCCTATTCCCAGAGTTTTTTAACGCCCCATTAATGGGATTAAAGCGCGAACAAAACAGCGTCGAAGCAATTCGCTTTTTAGCCTCTTTTAGTGAGCAGATAAAAACCCACTTCTCGACCCTGGCGGTCACTTACAACATTAATATTATTGCCGGTAGCATGCCTGTTTTAGAAGATGGTCAACTGTATAATGTGGCCTATTTACTTCATCGTGATGGCTCAATTGACCAACAGTACAAAATTCATATTACACCACATGAAAAACGTGACTGGGTGATCGATGGCGGCAACCATGTCCAAGTGTTTACAACCGATGCGGGCCGAGTGGGCATTTTAATTTGCTATGACAGTGAATTTCCAGAACTTGGACGAATGCTGGCAGAGCAAGGGGTACAAATTATCTTCGTTCCTTTTTGGACCGATACCAAAAATGGTTATCAACGGGTTCGCCTTTGTTCACAAGCTCGGGCCATTGAAAACGAGTGTTATGTCGCCATTGGAGGCAGTGTCGGTAATTTACCACGAGTGGATAACGTCGACATTCAATATGCCCAGTCAGCTGTATTTTCACCATCCGATGTTTTCTTTCCACACGACGCGACCATTACCGAAGCTAGTCCAAATACGGAAATGATAATTTTTGCTGATGTGGATCTCGATAAGCTTAAACAACTTAATACTGAAGGCTCAGTCACCAATTTACGTCACCGTCGAATGGATCTCTATGGCGGATTTACTCACACTAAAATTCATCAATCTTAAAATTCACACTATTTTCGTTCCAAGCGTATCTTTGGGCACCTTGGAACGACAAAAAATAACAACATGATAACAAAATCACGCTATTTTTTAGTTAAAACGGTTAGAGTAACTGCCCTAAAACCGCGAAAGGTCAACAGACCCTAGGAGCCTTGCCTCATGGAATCATTACTTCACGCTTTTCCTGTCATTACTGAAATTCCCGTCGCATGGGGAGAGATGGATGCATTGCAGCATATCAATAACGTGGTCTACTTTCGTTACTTTGAAACCGCGCGAATTGATTATTTTAAACAGATAGCCTTGATGGAAGATATTCAAAGCAGTGGTATCGGCCCAGTGCTGAGTGAAACCCAATGCCGTTATAAAATTCCGGTCACCTTTCCTGATACTTTATTGATCGGTTCCAGAGTAGTGGATATTCAGACTGATCGTTTCACCATGGAATACCACGTCGTGAGTAAAAAAATAGGTAAAGTCACCACCACAGGGGCTGCAACCATCGTGATGTTTAACTTTGCAACTGGACAAAAAGCGCTTCTCGCCGAACATTTGGTGCAAGCGATAAAACAAATTGAAACGCATGGCTGATTAACCATCAGTACACAATAACTCAAGAGCCTCTTGCCTAAATCTCGCTCAACGCTTATTGTGCCAAGCAATTATTCTCGACGGATCAACCAAATGAATAGTGCATTACTTGGTTTATTTATCCCAACGTTCTTCTTTGTTTCTATTACACCGGGTATGTGTATGACATTAGCTTTAACGCTTGGGATGAATCTTGGCTATCGAAAAACATTATGGATGATGATCGGTGAGTTGCTTGGCGTTGCCATGGTAGCCGTCTCTGCAGTCATCGGGATTGCCGCCATCATGCTGAGTTATCCATGGATGTTTACCCTGTTCAAATTAGTGGGTGCCAGTTATCTACTCTATCTCGGCATCCAAATGTGGCGTTCAAAAAGTAAACTGGCCTTCGATTCGACAGATCATCCTCACCCAACACATCATCGAAAAACACTATTTATCCAAGGTTTTATGACCGCGATTGCCAACCCCAAAGGTTGGGCATTCATGATTGCTTTATTACCACCTTTTATTGATCAATCTCACCGTTTAGTTCCACAACTCACTTTATTGATTTCCATCATTATGGTGTCTGAATTTATTTCAATGTCTCTTTACGCGATCGGAGGAAAAGGGCTAAAACGAGCACTCGGAAAAGCCGATAACTTACGATTATTGAATCGCATCGCTGGTACGATGATGGCAGGGGTAGGTATCTGGCTACTAGCCAGCTAATGATTCTCTTTAATTACTTTTACCCGTATGACATCAAACCATGTCACGATGTGAAAGCAACATGCTGCTCCTTTCGCCTGATACATTAACCGGCCTTAGTCCGACGACGTTATCACCCTTTCAATAAAGTATGACCGTATCCGTTAGTCACTCAAAAATACCATTCCATTCCTGAAAATTGCGCATTGAGCAAAGTAGATTATGCTTATTTAGGCATACCGCTATGTTTCATAACATCACGGATTTATAACAGAGTTCACAGCGCGATTTCTTCTAGGATATTTCTATGCGAAACAATCACCCCGTCACCAATAAAGAAAAAACCTTTGATAAAGACACCAAACTGATTTCCGTTACCGATACCCAAGGAAAAATTGTCGAGTGTAATGAGGCTTTCGCAAAGATCAGTGGTTTTCAAAAAGAAGAGTTAATTGGTCAGCCGCATAACATTATTCGCCATCCAGATATGCCTTCACAGGCATTTGAAGTCATGTGGCAGCACCTTAAGGCAGGACAACCTTGGATGGGGTTAGTCAAAAATCGTTGTAAAAATGGTGATTTCTACTGGGTCGATGCTTATGTCACTCCCATCACCGAAAATAATAACGTGATCGGTTATGAATCGGTTCGATCGTGTCCAGATAAAAAAGCCATTGCCAGAGCCGAAAAATTTTATCAAAGAGTCCGAGCCGGGAAGCCCGCCAAAGCCGGACTCTCTATTCGGTTAGAAAACCTCTTTTTGATATTCGCTTTAGCCTGCTCTGGATTGCTATATGCGATGGAATATCCTGAACTATCGGAAAGTATATTACTCGTCGGGATTATCATCTTTAGTGTATGGGTGTCGTACTCTCGTCATCGAACGTTACATTCAATCAGTGACCTATTGCAGACCTCATTTTATCATCCACTCGCTATGCATACTTACACGGACGACACAGGTGAATTAGGCAAAATTAAAGTTTCATTGTACAGCCAAGCCGCTCATCTCAATACCATTATCGCTAGAATAGAAAATGCAGCGATCAATGTTTCTGCTGAAGCAAGGCGAGGGCAAGCTTTAACACAAAACGCACAGAAAGAAATATCTCGTCAACAAAAAGAGACCGAGGCCGTTGCTGCCGCTATGCATCAAATGAGCACCTCGATTCATGATGTATCAGAACATGTCAATAATACCGCCGAGCAAGCTGAAGTGGCTAACCAATTAACGCAAAACGGCGTTATCACCTCAAATACAACGCGTGATGCGATTGAAAAACTCAAACGTACTGTCCAGCAAATTGGTGACTCGGTACAAAACGTTTCCGAACAAACCAATAAAATTGCTCACGTAGCACAAATTATTGAAAATATTGCAGAACAAACTAATCTTCTGGCGTTAAATGCCGCCATTGAAGCGGCAAGAGCTGGAGAACAAGGGCGAGGATTCGCTGTTGTTGCCGATGAAGTTCGTGTCCTTGCAACACGAACCCAACAATCAACCCAAGATATTCACGCCATCATCTCGGAACTGACACAGCGCGCTCAACAAGCGGTTCAAGTTTCACAAACGGGCGTTACCGATGCAGAAGACGGACTTCGCTATGTATTAGAAAGTGGGGAAGTACTAAAAGGAATTTCTCAAGCCGTTGAACATATCGCCGCCATGTCTTCACAAATTGCCACGGCGGTAGAACAACAAGCACATGTCGCTGAAGATGTGAATCAACAAATTGTTAATATTTCCATGTTGGCGTCCTCCACCCTGAAAGGAGCGAATGAACTCAGTGACAGCGTTAACGATGTTCATAAAGTATCGGATGATTTACATGAACTTGTCATTCGTTTTAAACGCTAACGTACTAATATAAAAGTTATTCATCATAAAATCTGCTGATATTAAAAACACATACTTACACATTGAAGGTCGTTTTATTGAGCAACACGGTAAAGTCACAGGGTTATCTTTCTGTAAAAAGTGGGGAAAAAAACGGTTATCGCCGGTTACTTTATGCCTATTTTCTATTCATCGAGAGAAAACCTTTGTTTTACTCGGTTGTTATTGATGGCTCAAAGCTGGATAATAGCCAGATCAGAATTAAAGACGACTCGCATTATGACCGAATATTTTTTGCTATTAATCGGTACGGTATTGGTTAATAACTTTGTACTGGTAAAGTTTCTCGGCTTATGCCCCTTTATGGGGGTATCCAAAAAGCTCGAAACCGCGATAGGTATGGGCTTTGCCACCACGTTTGTGCTGACTCTTGCCTCCGTCTGCGCGTATCTGGTTGAAAGTTACATTCTTCGCCCGCTGGGTATTGAATATTTAAGGACGATGAGCTTTATTTTGGTGATTGCTGTCGTCGTACAATTTACCGAGATGGTCGTACATAAAACCAGCCCAACGTTGTATCGCTTATTAGGTATTTTTTTACCTTTGATCACCACCAATTGTGCCGTACTCGGTGTCGCGCTATTAAACATCAATGAAAACCATAATTTTATCCAATCCATTATTTATGGTTTTGGTGCTGCTGTCGGCTTTTCTTTGGTGTTAATTCTTTTCGCCTCCATGCGCGAACGCATTCAAGTGGCAGATGTACCGACGCCATTCAAAGGAGCATCGATTGCCATGATTACCGCTGGGTTGATGTCCCTTGCCTTTATGGGCTTTACCGGATTGGTGAAATTGTAATGAGTACGCTGTTGATCGCCGTTCTTGCTTTAGCGGTTTTAGCCGCGATTTTTGGTGCTATTTTAGGCTTTGCCTCGATTCGTTTTAAAGTCGACGGTGACCCGATTGTGGATCAAATTGATGCTATTTTACCACAAACTCAATGTGGCCAATGTGGCTATCCCGGTTGCCGCCCTTATGCGGAAGCTATCGCAAATGGCGATGCTATTAATAAATGTCCTCCGGGTGGCCAAGCCACAATTGAAAAACTCGCAGATTTAATGGGGGTTGAGGTTCAAGAATCTGCGCACGACCTCGACAACAAAGTCAAAACAGTGGCTTTTATTCATGAAGATATGTGTATTGGCTGCACGAAATGTATTCAAGCGTGCCCTGTCGATGCCATCGTCGGAAGCACAAAAGCACTGCATACTGTCATAAAAGACGAATGTACCGGTTGCGATTTGTGTGTTGCTCCGTGCCCAACGGATTGTATCGAGATGATTCCTGTCGAAACCACACCGGATACTTGGAAGTGGCAAATGAATGCAATTCCTGTTGTTAATATCACTGAAGCTGCGTCTGATACGCAAAAAAACGCACATTGAAGGTGAGTATGTTGTCATTAATTAAACAGATCCAAGCGGGTCAACTTTGGGATTTTCCCGGTGGTATTCACCCACCAGAAAATAAACAACAATCCAATCATGCGGCCATGCTCCCCGCCTTCATACCTGAAGAACTGATACTACCGATTAAGCAACATATCGGAAAAGCGGGAGATCTACTGGTCGATATTGGCCAGCAGGTTTTAAAAGGGCAAGCCTTAACTCAGTACCGCAGCACCTTTATGCTACCGGTTCACGCACCGACATCGGGCACGATTACCGCCATTGAACCAAGAACGACAGCTCACCCCTCCGGGCTAGATGAAGTATGTATTATTCTCAAACCAGATGGTCAAGATCAGTGGGTCGCTCGTCATCCCATTACCGATTACACTTCGTATACACCTGAGCAATTGATTGAAATCATCCGGCAAGCTGGAATTGCAGGCATGGGCGGCGCAGGATTTCCTACTGCAAAAAAAATTCAATCCGGCCTATCTCGTACCGAAATTTTAATTATTAATGCCGCTGAATGTGAGCCCTATATCACCGCCGATGACCGACTCATGTGCGAACATGCTGAAGAAATTATTCAGGGCATCAGTATTGTCGAACATATTTTAAAGCCGAAACTAACCATTATTGGCATTGAAGATAATAAACCAGAAGCGATCCAAGCTCTTGAAAAAGCGGCTCAGCAAAAAGATCTTCTCATCCGTGTGATTCCAACTAAATATCCTTCGGGCGGTGAGAAACAGCTGATTAAAATTCTCACGAACCTTGAAGTGCCTAACGGGGGAATTCCAGCAGATATAGGGTTATTAGTACAGAATGTCGGGTCTATGTATGCCATAAAACGCGCCGTAATGGATGACGAACCGTTAATTGAACGAGTCGTCACCCTGACCGGTAATACATTCAGTCAACCTAGAAATGTTTGGGCCTTACTCGGCACACCCGTACAAACACTGCTTAATAGTTTTAATTATCAAGCTGATAAACAATTACCTCGTTTGATCATGGGCGGCCCAATGATGGGCTTTACCCTGCCCCATGCCCATGTGCCGATAACGAAAACCACAAACTGCATCTTGGCTCCAACACGTAAAGAGATTGCACCGATACAAACGGAGATGTCCTGCATTCGCTGCGGCCAATGTGCTGATGCTTGCCCAGCAACATTATTACCACAGCAGTTACTGTGGCACGCCAAAGCACAAGAATATGAAAAGTGTGAAGCACTGAACCTCAGAGACTGTATTGAATGTGGTGCTTGTGCCTATGTCTGTCCAAGCGAAATTCCATTGGTGCATTATTATCGTCAAGCTAAAGCTGAAATTCGTACTCGTAAGCGAGAAGCGGAAGCTGCCGAACGCGCTAAACAGCGCTTTGAAGAAAAAAAAGCACGGATGGAACGAGAAAAACAAGAACGAGAAAATCGCTTTAAGAAAGCGGCTGAAGATCGCCGGGAAGAGATGCAAAAAAGTGGCAGCGAAGATGCCATTGCCGCAGCTATCGCCCGCGTAAAAGCACAAAAACAATCTCAAGAAACGCAAAATAATACGACAAAATCAACCGTAGCAGATGCCATTGCGCGAGCGAAAGCAAAACAAGCCAAAGCGCTACAAACCGGAGCACATGAACCAGATAACACAGAAATGGTTAGGCTTCGTGAAGAGCGCAAACAGTTGGCCCGACAACGCAAAGCAGAGCAACTCTCGGCGCAAGAGCCAGCTGAACAAACGTCAGATAACACAGCCGATCCCAAAAAAGCAGCCGTGGCTGCCGCTATTGCTCGAGCTAAAGCGCGTAAAGCAGAGCAACTCTCGGCGCAAGAGCCAGCTGAACAAACGTCAGATAGCACAGCCGATCCCAAAAAAGCAGCCGTGGCTGCCGCTATTGCTCGAGCTAAAGCGCGTAAAGCAGAGCAACTCTCGGCGCAAGAGCCAGCTGAACAAACGTCAGATAGCACAGCCGATCCCAAAAAAGCAGCCGTGGCTGCCGCTATTGCTCGAGCTAAAGTGCGTAAAGCACAGCAACTCTCGGCGCAAAAGCCAGCTGAACAAGCGTCAGATAACACAGCCGATCCCAAAAAAGCAGCCGTGGCTGCCGCTATTGCTCGAGCTAAAGCGCGCAAAGCAGCCCAACAAACCAATAACCCACAAAATAACGTTGAGGAGAACAAATAGTGGCCTTTTTTATTGCCAGCTCCCCACATGCACATAATAAACGCAGTACTGCCGATTTAATGAAATGGGTCGCCATTTGTGCTTTGCCGGGTCTGCTTGCCCAAAGCTACTTTTTCGGATGGGGCACCTTTATTCAATTGTTGTTAGCCATTACTTTCGCTCTCACATTAGAAGCAATTGTCATGCGGCTACGTAAGCGTTCCCCGCTCACCACTATTCGGGATTACAGCGCCTTGGTGACGGCGTGGCTACTCGCTATTGCCATTCCTCCCCTTTCTCCTTGGTGGATTATTGCTATTGGTGTTTTGTTTGCGATTTTAATCGCCAAACAACTATACGGCGGAATAGGACAGAACCCATTTAATCCAGCTATGATTGCTTATGTCGTTTTGCTTATTTCTTTTCCAGTGCAAATGACAAGTTGGATAGCTCCGAATCAATTAGCCCCCGATCCGGTCTCTTTTACCGATTCTTGGTCACTCATTATATCGGGATTTAATCAAGATGGGTTATCACTACAACAAGTCAGAGCAGGGGTTGATGGCATCACAATGGCGACGCCATTAGATGCTTTTAAGACCTCAATTCATGCTGGGCATACCGTCACAGAAATCTTGCGACAACCACAATTTAGTGGTTTGGCTGGCATTGGCTGGGAGTGGGTTAACCTCGCCTACCTCATCGGAGGCTTAGCGCTGATTAAGTTACGCGTTATTCACTGGCATATTCCCACCGCTTTCCTCGCGGGGCTTATTGCATCAAGTACGCTGATCATGTTATTGGCTCCAGGTACCACCGCTTCCCCTATGCTGCATTTACTCTCTGGAGCAACCATGCTGGGAGCTTTCTTTATAGCAACCGATCCAGTTACCGCATCGACTACGCCTAAAGGGCGTTTAGTGTATGGTTTTTTCATTGGCTGCATGGTGTTTATCATTCGTAGTTGGGGTGGGTTCCCTGACGGGGTCGCTTTTGCCGTACTATTAGCCAACATGTGTGTACCATTGATCGATTATTACACCAAACCGCGTACTTACGGGCACTGAGGAAAAAACGATGTTGACTGCTATACGTAAAAATGGACTAATTCTTGCTGTCTTTGCTTGTGCATCGACGGGCGTCGTCGCCTTAACCCAATATTTAACTGCCAGTCAAATACAAGCTCAAGAAACGGCCCAGTTGTTATCTGTATTAAACCAAGTGGTTCCTCCTCATTTACACGATAATGAGCTGTCACAGACATGTACATTAGTCAGTGACCCCTTACTTGGTACAAATCAAGCCATGCATGTTTATCACGCTAGTCTAGCAGGAGAGCCAACCGCTTTAGCAATTGAAACCATCGCTCCCGATGGCTATAACGGCGCGATCAAACTCATCATCGGTATTGATAATCAAGGCACTGTTATTGGTACACGAGTACTTTCCCACCAAGAAACCCCTGGATTGGGCGATAAAATAGACCTGAGAATCAGTGATTGGATCTTAAACTTTACGGGCCGACAAGTTACAGAAGAGAACCAACAGCAGTGGCAAGTCCGTAAAGACGGGGGTCAATTTGACCAATTTACTGGAGCCACCATTACGCCACGAGCGATAGTTAAAGCGGTGAAACAAACGGTGAATTACGTTAATCTACACCGCCATGAAATCCTGCGTCAGCCACTCAATTGTGGAGGGGAAAACAATGAATAATCACAAGACCTTGATCAAAAATGGCCTTTGGGATAATAACCCAGCGTTAGTGCAACTACTGGGTTTATGTCCATTACTTGCGGTTTCTTCGACTGTCACTAACGCACTCGGCCTTGGTCTGGCTACTTTATTTGTCTTAGTCGGCTCAAATGTGATCGTTTCTCTGGTTCGGGATTACGTGCCTAAAGAAGTTCGTATTCCTGTCTTTGTCATGATTATTGCGGCCTTGGTTACCTGCGTTCAGCTATTGATCAATGCGTATGCCTATGGCTTGTACCTCTCATTAGGGATTTTTATTCCGTTAATCGTCACTAACTGCATTATTATTGGACGAGCTGAAGCCTTTGCTTCAAAAAATAATGTCCTACCCGCCGCACAAGATGGATTTTGGATGGGGCTTGGTATGACGTCGGTATTAGTGGTACTCGGCTCGCTACGTGAAATCATCGGCAATGGCACTCTTTTTGATGGTGCCGATCTCCTACTTGGAGACTGGGCAACCGTCTTACGTATCGACGTATTCCACTTAGATAATAGTTTTCTACTCGCTCTACTGCCACCGGGCGCATTTATTGGTGTTGGTTTCCTTATTGCAGTTAAAAACATCATTGACCGACAACTCGCTCAGCGTCAACCAAAACCAGAAAAACCAACCATTGAGCGCGCTCGAGTCACCAATGTTTAAGCGTCACGGTAAACAGGAAGCGAGATAACCATGAATAATGCTAAGCGAGTGGAGATTCTTCAGCGGCTAAGAGCCAATAATCCTAATCCACAAACAGAATTACACTGGAACAGCCCTTTTGAATTATTAATTGCCGTTTTGCTTTCAGCGCAAGCCACGGATGTCAGTGTTAATAAAGCGACGGATAAACTTTATCGGGTTGCCAATACCCCACAAGCTCTTTGGGATTTGGGTGTCGAGGGAGTAAAGTCATACATTAAAACCATCGGCCTATTTAATTCAAAGGCTGAAAATGTTATCAAAACATGTCGTATTCTATTAGATAAATATCAAGGCGAAGTCCCTGAAGATCGTGCAGCACTTGAATCCCTGCCTGGCGTCGGACGAAAAACAGCAAATGTGGTATTAAACACAGCTTTTGGCTGGCCGACGATTGCCGTGGATACCCATATTTTCCGAGTATCGAATCGCACCAAGTTTGCGGTCGGAAAAACGGTAGATGAAGTGGAACAAAAGCTGCTCAAAGTCGTTCCTAACGAATTTAAAATTGATGTCCACCACTGGTTAATTCTTCATGGCCGTTACACTTGCATCGCTCGTAAGCCGCGTTGCGCTAGCTGCATTATTGAAGATTTATGTGAATATAAAGAGAAAGTTTACCCGGAAAGCTAGGAGTTTGTTATGTCAAATAATCGTATTCTTCATACCATGTTACGTGTAGGAGATCTTGACCGTTCTATCGAATTTTATACCCATGTGATGGGAATGAAGCTACTGCGTAAAAATGAAAACACCGAATATAAATACACCCTTGCCTTTCTCGGTTATGGTGATGAATCAGAAGGTGCAGTAATTGAGTTGACCTATAACTGGGGAGTCACCGAATATGATATGGGTAATGCCTATGGTCATATTGCGATTGGTGTGGATGATATTTATGCCACCTGTGATGCCATCAAAGCCGCGGGAGGAAATGTAACCCGTGAAGCAGGCCCAGTGAAAGGCGGCAGTACACACATTGCCTTTATTAAAGATCCGGATGGCTACATGATTGAACTGATCCAAAATAAGCAAGCGAGCGCAGGATTAGAAGGTTAATAAAAACGGTTTAACCGTGAGCTTGAGAACACACCCCCACCCTATACCTATATAAGTGGGGGTGTGTTTATTTGCAACAAGCACTTCGAATCTAAAGTTAAATATTTGTTCTACCTAAAGAAATAACCACACGACGGTTTTTATCTCGCCCAACTGGTGACGTATTATCTGCGATCGGACGCCGACGTCCATAACCTTGAACTTGGATTCGGTCTTCAGGTAAACCAAGTGATTGGAAGTAAGTCTGCAAAGCCTCAGCTCTTTTTTCTGACAAGTGCTGACTCTCATTTTTTCCGTCAATACTATCGGTATACGTCGCAACAAGAATAAGATCAATATCTTGATTATAACGAATATACTCCGCGACTTGCGCTAATCGTTTTTGTGATGCTTTATTCAGCTCAACACTATCACCGCGATCATAATGCAAAATGGTGAACGCAATGTCTTCAAAACTATAAGGTAATAAATTAGCAATGCAGTCACTAAATACATTGTACTGCGGCTGAAAAAGTACCGATGACAACATGATCTCAATTCGCTGATTACGACTTTGCCAGTCTTGATAACTAAATGTAGGATAGCGCCCTTTTTCCAACTCACTCAATAACGCCCAAGCCGTTTGTCCACCAATATAACCATCAAACTGTTTAAAGAATTGGATGTTCGTCATACGATCAGCACTTTCACTCGGCCGCCATACCGGAGGCATAGAAACTAAACTGACATTACGCGTCTCTCCCATTGGCCGGCGCATTTTCAATTCAAAATCAAGGTTGATTTTTTTACTGGCATGAGAAGTAAATACCGCATCTCCATAATTAGGAATAGGATGAACCAAACGGCATTCTAAAGGGGTATTGGTGACCATTTGCCATGTTGATTGTTGTGGTGAGGCAACATACTGCTTAATCATCGCAGATGTAGTCAGCGAAGTTATCGAACCGATTACGCAAAAGCTGGCCATAACCCATTTATTCATAATGTATTCTCTTACCACTTATAGATAGGCAACGACAGGTTTCCGCTCATAGGATACCGATCATTACCTCTGATTTCATCAAGTCACTCTGATATAAAATACATGCAAAAAACACACCATGTCTAAACTCAGTCTAACCGTCGTTTAGAAAATCAACCTAGGCTTGTTAAATCATGCACCAGAGTTTCAGTTTTATCAGCATATACCCAAACAACTTAGCGTTGCAGGTAGGTGGCCAGTGAGTGACAAATTTGTCTGGAATAAATTTGAACAACCGTAGGCTGGCCTTTGGTGAAAGCCACGAATGGATTTCATCATTCCCATGAACATAGACAGGCGATGTCATTGGGGGGAACGAACGTAGCCAACACCGCTGCAGCTTCAAGTAGAAAGGGGATAGATATTCATAAAACACATCGTTAAGTGATCGATATCAGCTGAAACTATTGTGGTGAAATCGCTGAGATTCGGTTTTTCTTAGCCATAGAATCTGTAATAATGGCCTTATGTTTAAATAAATTAGGCTCACATGACTGTTATTAATGAAGCTCTCACACTAAAAAAACGCTTTAGGGGCTATTTTCCAGTTGTTATTGATGTAGAAACCGCAGGTTTTAACCCACTGACCGACGCTTTATTGGAAATTTGTGCAATCACTTTAACAATGGATGAACAAGGGAATTTGCATCCAGCGTCGACCATCCATTTCCATATCGAACCTTTTGAGGGCGCAAATATAGAAAAAGCGGCCTTGGAGTTTACTGGCATTTATGATCCCTTTAGTCCCCTTCGTGGCGCAGTAAGTGAAGAGTACGCTTTAAAAGAAATATACAAACAGGTCCGAAAAGAACAGAAAGCAGCAGATTGTAGCCGAGCCATCATTGTGGCGCATAACGCCGCCTTTGATCATGGGTTTGTCATGGCCGCCAATGACCGTTGCAAACTAAAACGAGTCCCTTTTCATCCCTTTGCGACCTTTGATACGGCGGCGCTCAGTGGTTTAGCCTATGGGCAAACTGTGTTAGCGAAAGCATGCAAAGCAGCAGGGATGGAATTTGATAGTCGAGAGGCACACTCTGCCCTTTACGATACCCAACAAACCGCAGAATTATTCTGTGGTATTGTCAACAAATGGAAAGCTCTCGGAGGCTGGCCACTCGCTGAACTGGCTAACACTACCGATGAATAATAAATAAATGGAATGAATTGAGAAGTTTATGAATCCTGTCGTTATTTCTGTCTGCGTGATGCTAATTTTAGCTCTAATGCGCATTAATGTTGTCGTTGCACTTACGTTCAGTGCAATTGTAGGAGGGCTCGTCGCTGGAATGAGCCTTAATGAAACGGTTTCTGCTTTTGAAAGTGGCTTAGGCGGCGGAGCAACGATTGCTCTCAGCTATGCCATGCTTGGAACCTTTGCCGTCGCCATTTCTCGCTCTGGCATCACAGATGTCTTAGCCCAAACCGTCATAAAACGTTTGCATGGCAAACAGAGCGCGGCGGCAACAACTGGAGTGAAATATGCCGTATTAGTCGCCCTACTGCTAATGGCCATGTCTTCGCAAAACGTTATTCCTGTGCATATCGCCTTTATTCCGATTCTGATCCCGCCACTATTAGGTGTATTTGCTCGATTAAAAGTCGACCGTCGGATGATTGCCTGCGTGCTTACCTTTGGATTAATCACCCCTTATATGATTTTACCTATCGGTTTTGGTGGTATTTTCCTCAACAATATTTTGCTGAAAAACCTAAGAGATAACGGTTTAGAACATGTAACAGCAAGCCAAGTGCCTATCGCTATGTTATTGCCAGGGTTAGGAATGCTTGTTGGTTTACTGATTGCTATCTTCTTTACTTACCGTAAACCGCGTGAGTATCGCGAAACAGAGTTAACGGTAAGCGATTCGGAAAGTAACACGATCAAACACCAGCATATTTTAACTGCAGCGGTTGGGATCGTCGCCGCTTTGGCCGTACAACTGGCAACCGGATCAATGATTATTGGGGCTTTAGCGGGTTTTATGGTCTTTACCTTTGGTGGTGTCATCGCTTGGAAAGAAACTCATGATGTGTTTACCAAAGGTGTGCATATGATGGCCATGATCGGCTTTATTATGATTTCTGCTGCGGGATTTGCTGCTGTGATGAAATCAACAGGAGGTGTTGAATCTCTCGTTACTGCGCTCTCAACCAGTATTGGTGACAACAAACCCCTTGCGGCCCTGCTGATGCTGGTGGTGGGCTTATTAGTCACTATGGGCATTGGCTCTTCATTTTCAACCATCCCGATTATCGCGACGATTTATGTTCCTCTCTGCCTTGCGTTTGGTTTTTCACCAATGGCAACCATTGCTCTCGTCGGTACAGCGGCAGCACTAGGCGATGCGGGCTCCCCTGCTTCAGATTCGACGCTAGGTCCGACATCTGGCCTCAATGTAGATGGGCAACATGAACATATTTGGGAAACGGTTGTGCCAACCTTTATTCACTACAATTTACCGCTAATTGCATTTGGTTGGCTTGCTGCAATGGTATTGTAGAAAACAAAAACGGTATTGTAGAAAACAAAAACGAGAGCGCTGATTTAGTGCTCTCGTTAACTTTGTCGCTATGAATGCCATCGAGAAAAATAAATAGGCTCAAGCCTCTTCATTATATAGTTCAAGGTTAGCGAGATCCTGTTGGATTTCTGCTTGTGTTTTTGCATCATCACTACGCATCGACTCAAGGTACTCTAGGTAAGCATGGTCGATATCACCCGTGACATATTCACCATTGAACACTGACGCTTCAAATTGACTAATATCCGGGTTACCTAAGCCAACAGCTTGTACCAGATCCTCCAATGTTTGGAAAATCAAAGCATCGGCACCAATCTGCTGACAGATGGCTTCATTATCACGGCCATGGGCAATCAATTCATTCGCACTTGGCATATCAATACCATAAACGTTAGGGAAACGAATTTCAGGTGCAGCGGACACTAGGTAAACCTTTTTCGCCCCAGAATCACGAGCCATTTCAATAATTTGCTCAGAGGTGGTACCACGCACAATGGAGTCATCAACTAAAAGTACGTTTTTATCTTTAAATTCAGAGCGAATCGCATTCAGTTTACGACGGACCGATTTTATCCGTTGTAACTGGCCTGGCATAATAAATGTCCGTCCTACATAACGATTTTTCACAAATCCTTGTCGATAAGGTTTATCGATTGCTTGCGCAATTTGCAGAGCAATATCACACGACGTTTCCGGAATAGGGATCACCACATCAATATCTAATTGGCTAAAGTTTTCTTTGATTCGTTGACCTAATTTTTTACCCATTTCGACTCGGGCACTATAAACCGAAATTTTATCAATAAATGAATCTGGACGAGCAAAGTAGACGTATTCAAAAATACAAGGATTGAGTACAGGGTTATCTGCACATTGCTTGGTAAACAATTGACCATCAAAGGTTGCATAGATAGCTTCACCAGGTGCGATATCTCGCATAAAGTTAAAGCCCACTGCATCCAGAGCAACCGATTCAGAAGCCACCATATATTCCGTTCGCTCTCCGACTTCACGCTTACCTAAACAAAGCGGACGAATACCATGTGGATCACGAAAAGCAATCATACCATGGCCAATGATCATCGCTGTCACGGCATAAGCACCACGAACTGTACGGTGCACATTTGCCACCGCACGGAACACATCTTCCGCGGCAACATTCCCTTTTACAGTATCAATCTCATGCGCAAGTACATTTAATAAAACTTCAGAATCTGAAGTGGTATTGATATGGCGACGATCTTTTTCAAACAGTTTTTGTCGCACGACTGCCGCATTGGTTAAGTTACCATTATGGGCAAGGGTTATGCCAAATGGAGAGTTGACGTAGAAAGGTTGAGCTTCCGATGCACTGGAACTGCCGGCCGTAGGATAACGCACATGTCCAATCCCCACGGTTCCTTGAAGACGTTGCATGTGCTTAGCTTCAAAAACATCCTTGACTAAACCATTCGCCTTACGCAGACGAAAACGATTGCTTTCTATGGTGCAAATACCCGCGGCATCTTGGCCACGATGCTGCAATACCGTTAACGCGTCATAAATTGACTGGTTTACCAGCGTTGTACCCACGATTCCAACAATACCACACATGTCCTGATCCTCGATTTGCGACAATAACTGGCGCTTAAATCGCGCCAGAAAGAAAACTTGATGTTGCTTGTAGGTGTTCAAAAAACGGAGCAATAATGCGGCTAAATTCCGGCACTAGCTGCGAACTCTTCCACCATTCTGCACTTGGGGATGCGGTAAAGGCATCCATAAAAAATAAGGCGGCAGCAACAATCAGAACCCCACGTAATGCGCCAAAAACGACACCGAGAATTCTGTCTGTTCCTGATAACCCAGTTTTGTGCACTAACTGGGCAATGACATAGTTTACAATCGCACCGACAATCAATGTCGCAACAAATAACACCGCAATGGCCGCACCATTTCGAAATGTGTCATCGTTAATATTGCTGAAATACACCGCTAATCTTGCGTAATATTCCGAAGCGATATAAAACGCTGCAAACCATATCACTAACGACAAGGCTTCTTTAGCAAAGCCACGTACAAGGCTAATCAACGCAGACAAGCCGATCACACTTAAAATGACAATATCTAACCAGTTCATGAGTTTTTACATTCTAAGTTGGCGCGCATTTTAACAGAAAAAAACACGACGCAAACGTTTTCTTATGGATTTATTGGCTTAAATTTGAGCAATTGACCTTTTGAACCAGTAATTTTCTCTAATTCCACCAGCTGTTTTTCTAACTTACTTTTTGACACATCTGGGCCGATGATCACTCGAGTAAAGCCATTTTCTTGTTTTGTATGGGCTTGGTATCCCCGTTTTTGTAAATCAACAACGACCGTTTTGGCATTTTCGGCATTTTTCAGTGCCATCAGCTGAATGATCCAAGCACTATCTTGATAGTCATTTTGCTCATGCACAGGCCGAATCACGGTAGTCAGTTTTTCTCCTCCTTTATCTTGTATCGTGGAAGCCGTCTCCACTGCGGTAACCGGAGAATCTGGCAATGTGGTTTGATCTTCAATTGGGTCTAAAATTTCAAATGTTTCAACTGCACTATCTAACTCAGGCTTGAGAGGAATACTTGCAATCTCCTCTTGATAGTGCATTTTTTTTCCATCCAATAAGTCTGGCAGCACGATGACACCAATCGCAGCCAAAATGATCGTTCCCACTAATCGGCTTTGAAATTTACTTGCCATTTATTCTCCTTTCTCTTGCCAATATTCCAACACCTCTCCAACCGTATGGAACGAACCTGCCACGACGATAATCTCATCCGGCTGAGCTTGTACTAAAGCCGCTTTCAATGCCATCACAGGGTTATCATACTGTTTTTGTTCACCAGAAAGATACTCAGCAAGCTCTTGTGCCATTGCGGCACGAGGGCCAGAAAGCGAGGCTGGATACCAACACTTCACAATAGGAGCTAACGCTTCTAAGGTCGATTTGATATCTTTGTCATGCAACATGCCAATCACTAAATGAACTTTTTGGGTCGGATATTGACGCTCAAGTTGCGAGGCAAGGTAGAGAGCCGAGTGCGGATTATGCGCGACATCTAATAAAATCGTCGGTTGCGTATTGAGTCGTTGCATACGCCCAGCCAGCGATGCATGACGCAAACCTTCAATTACATCGACATCACTGACATTCAAACCGGAACAACCAAGCGCCATTAACGCTGTTGCTGCATTTGGTAACGGTAGGTTGGGCAAAGGTAAATCCGTTAACTGAAATGAACCACTCTTCCAATTCCACCGATTTTCAGACGACAATTGATAATCAAACTGAATGCCAACTTGATAAAATATCGCGCCAATATCATCGGCATGTGCGGCAACTGTTGCAGGTGGATAAGGTTGACCACAAATAGCAGGCTTTCCTGTACGAAAAATTCCCGCTTTTTCAAAACCAATGACATTGATATCACTGCCTAACCAATCAACATGATCGATAGCAAGGCTAGTAATAACGGCAATGTCATGTTCAACAACATTGGTCGCGTCAAGACGTCCACCAAGCCCAACTTCTAATAAAATGACATCAACAGACTCGGTTTGAAAAAGTCGTAACGCTGCCAATGTTCCAAATTCAAACAAACTTAAGGAAATATCTCCCCTTTGAGCCTCTACAAAAGCAAAAGCTTGAGCATGTTTTTCATCCGGAAGTTCTTGTCCATTGATACGCACACGTTCGTTATAACGAATTAAATGGGGTGAGCTATACACTCCCACTGAATAACCAGCATGCAGAAGAATGCTCTCCATTAAAGCACAAGTAGAACCTTTACCATTGGTACCCGCAACCGTAATTACCATTGCTGTGTGTTGGGTCAACTGCGCTTTTTCAGCAACCGCCTGAACGCGCTCTAATCCGAGATCAATGGCTGAGCTATGAATATGAGATAAATAATCAAGCCACGTCGCGAGTGGAGAGGTGGCTTGAGGAATTGAGTTTTGAGTCATCTAACGTAGAACCGTAATTATTCTGGTTTAGTTAGCCGTTACTTTACCCTTTTTTATCCACTTCTGGTACAGAATAAGTTTCTTCCTGAGGCGCACTATCCACAGAAACAACTAAAGGAGAAGCATGTTTGGTCATTTTGGCTAATAATCCAGCAACCCGTTGACGCATCTCTCGACGATCGACAATCATATCAATCGCACCATGATCCAAAAGAAACTCACTACGCTGAAATCCTTCAGGAAGATCTTCACGCACCGTTTGCTCAATGACCCGGCGTCCAGCAAAACCGATTAATGCTTTTGGCTCACCAATGTTAATATCCCCTAACATTGCCAAACTGGCGGAGACGCCACCCATGGTTGGATCTGTCATCACAGAGATAAAAGGCAGTCCTTGATGAGATAGACGCTGTAATGCTGCACTGGTTTTGGCCATCTGCATCAAAGACATTAATGCTTCTTGCATACGAGCGCCACCACTGGCAGAAAAGCAGACCAGCCCACAATGGTTTTCAATTGCAGCATCAACCGCACGTACAAAACGTGCACCCACCACTGAGCCCATTGAACCGCCCATAAAAGAAAATTCAAATGCGCAAGCGACCACAGGAACACCAATAACTTCGCCAGTCATTACCACTAATGCGTCTTTCTCGCCGCTGTTTTTTTGAGCCGTTGCAATACGCTCTTTATAGCGTTTTGAATCTTTAAACTTCAGAATATCTTTCGGTTCCAGTTCATCTGCGATTTCATGACGATTTCCTTCATCAAGAAACGTCTCAAGACGTCGGCGAGCTTTCATTCGCATATGATGATTACATTTAGGGCAAACCTCGAGGTTGCGCTCTAACTCAGCGTAATAAAGCACCTGTTCACATGCTGTACACTTGGTCCATACCCCTTCAGGTATTGACGCTTTACGTGAACTGACGATGTTGCTTTTCTCTAAAATCTTTTCAAGCCAACTCATGCAAGACCTTTTTACTTTCTCATCTCCCGCTTGATTACGAAAGATATAAATTAGACATTAACGCGAGGGATTAAAGCATACAAAATGCCAACTGTAGATAAAAAACTGGTTGTACCTATTTTTATCCCTACGATACCTTCATATTGTGGAAGGGATGATCATCAATTAGTCCAAGCTATCTGCTAAAAATAGCGGGCCGAGCGGAGCTTGCGGTAGCTCAAACTGCTCTGGATAATCAACGCCAACCAAGTATAACCCTTCTGCTTTCGCTGTCGCTGCTGCAAGCTTACGATCTTTAGCCGCCAGCAACCATGCTATCCACTGCGGTTCCTGCTCACCTCGACCAACAGCAATAAGGCTACCGGCAATATTACGCACCATATGATGGACAAACGCATTCGCCTTAATATCGATGACCACATATCGGCCATGGCGGATAACATGCAAATGCATCATGTTACGCCAAGGACTACGAGACTGGCAATGCACGGCTCGAAATGAAGTAAAATCATTCTCCCCTAAGAGATATTGCCCAGCCTGATGCATTCGTTCCGCATCAAGTTCACCATGGTAATGACTGACACCTGAAGATAAAATGCCAGGTCGATAAGCATGGTTATAAATAATGTAACGATAACGACGTGCTGTCGCACTAAAACGGGCGTGAAAATCGTCCGTCACTTCTTTTGCCCAACGAACCGCAATATCTTTAGGTAAATGAGCATTGGCTCCCATAGTCCATGCCACCATTTTTCGATCGGCGGTGGTATCAAAATGCACAACCTGCCCTGTTCCGTGAACTCCGGCATCGGTTCGTCCGGCACATTGCACTTCAACGGGATGGTTGGCAATCGTCGATAACGCTTTTTCCAACTGTTCTTGTACACTGATAACGTCTCGTTGGCGCTGCCAGCCAAAGTAATGAGTGCCATCATACTCAATACCTAGAGCAATTCTCATGATCTACTTCTCGTTAAAAATGGGGGGGGCAGTATATACCTAAGTGAGTTGGAGATGCTAGGCTCAAACGAATCAATGGCTTTGCTATGAAATGCAATGACATTGCACACCGCCTATAGTCGCTCATCATTGATCTCTTCACTTAGTTATGACTACCCTCGACCATTAATCACATCAATAAGGTGCTTTGCTTGACGACGAATATCATCGCTACCATCAACGATGGCTTCCTCTAGCAGTTTTATTGCCCCTTTTCGATCATTCATTTCCATATAAATTTTTGCAAGATCTAATTTACCCGCCGCTTCGGCGTTGCTATCGACGTCAAAATCGCTGACATCACCTATAACATCAGGAAATTCATCTAACCCAACCTCCAACTTGAGTTCTTCATCATCAGGGTTGAGAGTCCCTTCTTCTCTCTCTACTTGAGCCATCAATTCATCGATGGTCATAAACTCGCTTTTTTCAGGATCAAAATCGACAATATCTTCTTGATGGCCCCAATTTTCAACCTCAACTTCCGGTTGCTGATTTTGAATGTCGGGCTGCCATATGGCTTGATCCTCTGCGGGGACCTCATCTGGAATGGTCGCTTTTTGATCTTCGGTGAGATTGAATCCATTCCAATCTTCTCCCCCCATCTGCAGCATGGCATCAATGTCCATACCAGCACTATCAATCGTTTGAGTATCGAGAGGCCCGTTAAACCGTTCATCTGCCTGCTCAATACCTTCATCCAACAATGCATCTAATTGTTGTTCGCTAAATTTATCACTGGCTAATTGGCTAAAGTCTATCTCTTCGAGCGCTGACCGAGGCTGAGCATCATTTTCGATATTCGCCCGATCAGGCTGTCCTTCTCCATCAAAAATAACATCAGATTCGGTTTCAAGTTCACTATCAGCCAAAGCGTCCGCTTCGCTGTACTCTGGTAACTCGCGGTCATCCAAAACCAACGGTTCGGATTCGGGCTCAACCTCAGCGTCTGGCTCTGCGGCTTGCTCCGCCAGCTCACTTTCGGCTATTTGACTTTCTGTGGTTTGGTCTGCCGTTGTTTCGTCTGGCGTTGTGGCTTCACTGGTTGCTGTTGGCTCATCTAACGCGGCAGATTCTGGCGCTAATTCATGCTCGACATCACTATCAGCCAAAGCGTCCGCTTCGCTGTACTCTGGTAATTCGTGGTCGTCCAAAACCAACGGTTCGGATTGGGACTCAACCTCAGCGTCTGGCTCTGCGGCTTGCTCCGCCAGCTCACTTTCGGCTATTTGACTTTCTGTGGTTTGGTCTGCTGTTGTCTGGTCTGGCGTTGTTTCGTCTGACGTTATTTCGTCTGACGTTGTAGTTTCGCTGGCTACTGTTGGCTCATCTAACGCGGCAGATTCTGGCGCTAATTCATGCTCGACATCGCTATCAGCCAAAGCGTCCGCTTCGCTGTACTCTGGTAACTCGCGGTCATCCAAAACCAACGGTTCGGATTCGGGCTCAACCTCAGCGTCTGGCTCTGCGGCTTGCTCCGCCAGCTCACTTTCGGCTATTTGACTTTCTGTGGTTTGGTCTGCCGTTGTTTCGTCTGGCGTTGTGGCTTCACTGGCTGCTGTTGGCTCATCTAACGCGGCAGATTCTGGCGCTAATTCATGCTCGACATCACTATCAGCCAAAGCGTCCGCTTCGCTGTACTCTGGTAACTCGTTGTCATCCAAAACCAGCGGTTCGGATTCGGGCTCAACCTCAGCGTCTGGCTCTGCGGCTTGCTCCGCCAGCTCACTTTCGGCTATTTGGCTTTCTGTGGTTTGGTCTGCCGTTGTTTCGTCTGCCGTTGTCTGGTCTGACGTTGTTTCCTCTGGCGTTGTGGCTTCACTGGCTACTGTTGGATCATCTAACGCGGCAGATTCTGGCGCTAATTCATGCTCGACATCACTATCAACCAAAGCGTCCGCTTCGCTGTACTCTGGTAACTCGCGGTCATCCAAAACCAACGGTTCGGATTCGGGCTCAACCTCAGCGGCTGACTCTGCGGCTTGCTCCGCCAGCTCACTTTCGGCTATTTGACTTTCTGTGGTTTGGTCTGCCGTTGTCTGGTCTGACGTTGTTTCCTCTGGCGTTGTGGCTTCACTGGCTACGGTTGGCTCATCTAACGCGGCAGATTCTGGCGCTAATTCATGCTCGACATCGCTATCAGCCAAAGCGTCCGCTTCGCTGTACTCTGATAATTCGTGGTCGTCCAAAACCAACGGTTCGGATTGGGACTCAACCTCAGCGTCTGGCTCTGCGGTTTGCTCCGCCAGCTCACTTTCGGCTATTTCGCTTTCTGTTGCTTGGTCTGCTGTTGTTTCGTCTGGCGTTGTGGCTTCACTGGCTGCTGTTGGCTCATCTAACGCGGCAGATTCTGGCGCTAATTCATGCTCGACATCACTATCAGCCAAAGCGTCCGCTTCGCTGTACTCTGGTAACTCGTTGTCATCCAAAACCAACGGTTCGGATTCGGGCTCAACCTCAGCGGCTGGCTCTGCGGTTTGCTCCGCCAGCTCACTTTCGGCTATTTGGCTTTCTGTTGTTTGGTCTGACGTTATTTCGTCTGACGTTGTAGTTTCGCTGGCTGCTGTTGGCTCATCTAACGCGGCAGGTTCTGGCGCTAATTCATGCTCGGAATCGCTATCAGCCTCTTGAGCAGCTGGTTCGATTTCAGCAACTGGATCAATCTCATCCTCAACCAGCCAATCATCATCTTGAGGTATACCAAATTCATTAGCAGCCGGTTCTACGTTACTCGATAAGGCCGTTTCACTTCCTTCAATTTGAGGATTAAAATCGAACTCATCCTCAGATTCTGGTTCTGATTCTGGTTCAGAAGATTCGCTGGTTAAATCAACTTCATCCAGTAAAGGATCTTGTTCAGGAGCACTCTTTAGCAAATCATCGATAAAATGTTCACTATCAAATGCGGTACTGTTATCTGATTGTTGTTCAATCTCGCGAAGCTCATCAAGAAACTCGGTACCATCATCAATCGATTTATCGCTCAAAGCGTCTTTTTCAAGATCAAACGCTTCACCGGTTGATGTTGCATCGACCTCATCAATCCACTCATCCAATAATGTCGGACTTTCACGATCAAATTCACTACCTTGATCATCAGGCTCTTCGCCCAATAATTCATCTAATAACTGATCAACCGTACTATCAAGATCTTGATCAGACAGCTTTTCATCATCAGACTCATCATCTAACCACTCATCTAATAAATCAGTACTGTTTGAGTCAAACGGCACATCATCAGCTAAATCCTCGTTATCAGCTAAATCCTCGTTCGATTGCGCTCGATCCGAAGGGGCATCAACAGCATCTGGGGCAGAACTATCTGTAGCTTGCGATTCAACCTGATTGAGTAAATCTTCAATCTCTTGGTCTGAAGTAACGTCAACATCATCTAATGTAGGCAGCTCAGAATCTGTCGAAGCGTCATTCTCTAATAGACTATCAAAATCAAGTTCGGCATCGTCAATATCGTCCTCGCCAGCCAGTAAATCATCAAGCAAAGACTGATCGATGGTATCACTCGCCAACTCATCACTCGCAAGAAGCGCATCCATATCGTCTTGAGATAATGCTGGCTCATCAGAAAGTTCCAATTCTGTTTGATCTTGTTGTGATATTTCTTCATCCAAATCAACCGATTGTTCGTTCGCTTGTTCTGCATCATCGCTGTCTTTATCAACAATATCGGTAAAATTAGGATCTAAGTCTCCGTCATCATCAATACTAGCAAAGGGATCGTCTCCTTCTTCGCTTTCTAAGTTGAAGTCTAAATCGCTTTCATCAAGGTCGGCGAAAATATCTTCTTCTTTATTTTCATCCTCTTCGGTGAATAGAGCTTCACTACTTTCAGTATCCCCAAACAGATCATCATCTAACAGAAGTTCATCAGATAACTCGTCGATTTCAGCATCCTCAGCCGGAATTGGCGTCATGGTTTGGCTAGGTTCTGGTTCTCGAATCGGTGTTGGTTGTATCTGGTTATCGCTAGAGCTTGAGCGACGTCTCATTAGCATGACAATCAGCAAAGCAATCAGCAACCCTGGTATCAAGGCAAGTGACGCGACAAACCAATTGTTAGCTAATAACTGATCAAACGTTGATGGGCCAATCCGTTCGGCTTCTTCTTTTTTTATTCGCTCTTCTTGTAAAATTCGTTCAACTTCCGAACGAATACGGGTTTCATCGCCTAGTTCCTGCTTTAAATCAGCCACTTCAGACTGCATTTGTGCAATTAACAGTCTTAACCTGTGATTTTTCTCTTCTAATGCAAGTAACTCTGCTTGCGCAATAGCCCCATCGGTTGTTGCTTCAACCGCAGGGGCACTAGGTGTTTGCGTTGCTGGCTCTTCGGGAGCTTTCACGTTATCAGGCAAAGCCGTCTCAGTAACGGGGGCTTCAACTACCGGCGATTCAATGGCCGGAGACTCAACTCGAGCGGTGGGACTGGAAGGCTCTACTGTTGATGAGAGGCGCGCTTGATGTGCCTCCATAATCCTTACGGCTTCTTGTGTTGACGCTTTACGAACCTGTTCTAATGAAGGGATGCGTAAAGTACTTCCCGGTAATAAGCTATGAATATTTTGTGCTTCGAAAGCTTGAGGATTTAACCGGTAAATAGCCAACAAGGTTTGTTGTACGGATACGTCAGCAGATGGTCTTAATTGAGAGGCAATTGACCATAATGTTTCTTGCTCAGACGTTGGGCCGAAAAATTGTGATGGCTCAGCCTGTGGAGCGGTGCTTCGCACAATCTCACGACTAAACTGTGGTGCTGATTGAACCTCACCGCTGGGGCCGATCAGACGAATCCCTTCTGCACTAACGATAGAAGTCTGAGTCACGGCGACCATTACCAAAGGTAACAGTAATCGCTTAAAAAATTGACACATAAAAGGCTCAGCTAGATGCTTTAAAATAAAATGAATACAACGATCTGTTAAATATATCGGATTAATCGGGTAAAACTATAGGCTAAGAGCTAAAAAGTGTGCCTTACCCACAATAATCGCAGGAATCTCACACAAATTATACGCTGATTGTGATTTTCACTCTCAATAAAGGCGACTTAAATCAGTTCTCATGCAACGTTCGTGCTATTCGTTCATCCCTTAAAATAAAAGCCAACCTGACCGGGCTGGCTTTTATTGACCAAAGAAATAACTAACAAGTTAATTATTCGTGCTCAATTTTCGCCCAAGTATCACGCAAACCGACCGTACGGTTGAAAACCAATGCATCAGGTTTTGATACTTTACTGTCCGCGCAGAAATACCCCATACGCTCAAATTGATAACCAAACTCTGGCTCAGCATTCGCGAGACTAGGCTCGATAAATCCTTGTAACTTCACCAGTGAATCCGGGTTAATGGTTTCAGCAAAGTTATCAGCCGCAGCCGGATTAGGCACGGTAAACAAACGGTCATATAAACGGAACTCTGCCGGTAATCCTTTATCGGCCGATACCCAGTGAATAACCCCTTTGACTTTACGTCCGTCGGCTGGGTTTTTCCCTAACGTATCAGGATCATAAGTACAATAAATCGCAGTGATGTTACCTTGTTGATCTTTTTCTATACGCTCAGCTTTAATGATATAAGCGCCACGTAAACGAACTTCTTTACCCAAAACTAAGCGCTTATATTTTTTGTTAGCTTCTTCACGAAAATCGTCACGTTCAATCCACACTTCGCGCGTAAAAGGAACCTCACGCTCGCCCATTTCAGGCTTATTCGGATGGTTTGCTAATTGCAATACTTCTACGCGATCAGCAGTAAAGTTTTCAATAATGACTTTGACCGGGTCAAGCACCGCCATAGCACGAGGGGCATGTTCGTTGAGGTCATCACGAATACAAGATTCAAGTGCACTAAATTCAATCATATTGTCTTGTTTAGTCACACCAATTCGCTTACAAAACTCACGAATCGAGGCTGGAGTAAAACCGCGGCGACGTAAACCAGAAATGGTAGGCATACGCGGGTCATCCCATCCTTCCACTAATTTCTCTGCCACCAGCTGATTGAGTTTACGCTTAGACATGACCGTGTATTCTAGATTCAAACGGCTAAACTCGTACTGGCGAGGATGGCAATCAATGGTAATATTGTCGAGCACCCAATCATATAAACGACGGTTATCTTGGAACTCTAAAGTACATAATGAATGAGTAATGCCTTCTAACGCATCTGAAATACAGTGCGTAAAGTCATACATAGGATAAATACACCACTTATTGCCCGTTTGATGATGCTCAGCAAAACGAACACGGTATAAAACGGGATCCCGCATCACCATAAAAGAAGATGACATATCAATTTTTGCACGTAAACACACTGTGCCTTCTTCAAACTCTCCCGCACGCATTTTTTCAAATAGCGCTAAGTTCTCTTCCACGGGACGATCACGATAAGGACTGTTTTTGCCTGGCGCGGTCAACGTACCACGGTATTCACGGATCTGATCTGGAGTAAGCTCTTCAACGTAAGCTAACCCTTTATTGATCAGCTCAATAGCATATTGATACAGTTGATCAAAATAATCAGAGGAATAACAAACGTCACCTGACCACTCAAAACCGAGCCAATTGACATCTTTCTTGATCGATTCAACGTATTCGAGATCTTCTTTTTCAGGGTTGGTGTCATCAAAACGTAGGTTGCACTGGCCCTGATAATCTTGAGCAATACCAAAATTCAAACAGATTGACTTCGCGTGTCCAATATGCAAATAACCATTCGGCTCTGGCGGGAAACGAGTATGCACGCTAGTGTGTTTACCATCCGCTAAATCTTTATCAATGATTTGGCGAATGAAGTTCGATGGACGAGCCTCAGCTTCACTCATCTATAGCACCTCAAAATTTATTAGTATTGTCAGAAAAATATTCTGCATCATCAGGCAAGAAAGCCCAGTAGCGCAGACGGATTACCACTAATGATCCACAATTCCAGTTCAATTCACAATAGAAACTACGGTTTTACTCAGAATATTTGCTAAATCAGTGCGTTCAAAAGGTGGAATTTATCTCAACAATCCAAGGAATGAAGCAAGCTACGCTCCACAAACCGCTTGGCCTAGCCAGTAAGCGAGACATGAGTAAGCCTCAATAAAGTCACTGGCACCGCTACGGATTCAAGTAGAAAGGAACAACTTTTTGTTTTTTAAATATTCACGTGTTATGCAAAGGCCTTCGCATAACGCGAAGGCCTTTGCTTAGTAATAAAGGAAACCCCTCTATTTATTTCAACTCGTGATTATCATTAGATTGAATATTTTTCATTTGACCTGCAATAATTTCAGCCAATGGGCCAAGGATAACCTGTAAGTTGTTCGCCCCTAGTTTCACAACGCCCATTGCACCGAGATCTTTCAACGCTTTTTCATCAATGATAGACATATCATTCACAGTTAAGCGTAAGCGAGTAATGCATGCATCAATATTCGACAAGTTACTATGCCCACCTAAAACTTCTAAGTACTGTTTCGCTAGCTCAGAGGTTTCTTGTGAACCTTTTGTCACCGTAGCTGACTCGTCATCATCTTCACGACCCGGAGTTTTCAGACCAAATTTCACAATTACGGTACGGAACACGACGTAGTAAATAACGAAGAACACTAAACCTTGGACAATGAGCATATACCATTGGATCGCAAGCGGGTTACGTGAAGATAAGAACATATCGACAGCACCGGCTGAGAAACCGAAACCTGCAATCCACTGCATTGATGCTGCGATAAAGACCGAAATCCCCGTTAAAAGTGCATGTAAAACATACAAGACCGGCGCAAGGAACATGAAAGAAAACTCTAGCGGTTCAGTCACCCCGGTAAAGAATGAAGCAAAGCCCGCAGCGAGCATGATACCTGCTACTTTCTCTTTGTTTTTAGCCGTGGAGGTATGGTAAATGGCTAACGCAGCACCAGGTAAACCAAACATCATAATTGGGAAGAAACCAGCCTGATACATCCCAGTAATGCCTGGTGTAGCAACACCTTCGGCGATAGATTTAGCCCCCCCCAAGAAGTTAGGAATATCGTTAATTCCAGCAACATCAAACCAGAATACGGAATTTAATGCGTGGTGCAACCCAACAGGAATCAGTAAACGGTTAAAGAAAGCATAAATACCCGCCCCAGTCGCACCAAGCCCTTGAATAGATTCACCAAAATTAACCAAACCGCCATAGACTGTTGGCCAGATATACATCAATACAAAAGATAAAATAATGCCGATAAAAGAAGTCAAAATCGGTACTAAACGTTTACCTGAGAAAAAGGATAATGCTTTATGCAACTCAACGCTAGAATAGCGATTATAGATTTCAGCAGAAATAATACCCACCAAAATACCGACAAATTGGTTTTGAATTTTGCCAAATGCCGCCGGTACTTCTGATAGATCAATGCCTTGAATCTGAGCAACCGCTCCCGGTGATAATAGTGTAGTCACGACATACATACACACTAATCCGGCAAGAGCCGCTGCCCCATCTTTATCTTTGGACATACCGTATGCAACACCAACAGCAAATAGCCACGACATGTTATCAATAATCGACGCACCCGCTTTGATCAAAAAACCGGCCAATGCAGAGTTTGCTCCCCAACCATTTGGGTCGATCATATATCCGAGCCCCATTAAAATCGCGGCTGCGGGTAAAGTAGCAACCGGCACCATTAGGGCCTTACCTACTTTTTGAAAATAACCAAGAATGTTCACCTTAATGTCCCCCTATAGGATTTTGGTATAAAATTGGAGACTTATTTTAGTCACCCAATTTAGTCATGTTCAGTTTATGTTATTAATTTTGCTCCGCAAATTAAAACCTCATCAATTGTGATCATAATCACCAGAAAAAGGGGGAAGTGAAGGATTTTGCTAGCGAGATCATAAAACTTATTTTACCATATAAAAAAACATAACTTTGACGCTATGATAACCGCAGTTATCGAGTAAAAAGGAACCATACCAGAGGTATGGTGATTAAAGTTTTATGCTTGCTCATTAGACCTAGCACCTTATATAGCAATGTATTTCATACTTATTTTATCCATTTTTGTTCCGAGTATGATGACTATAAAGATATTTCGCGACTTACTTGAAGTCAGCAAACTCAGCCGATGAGGCACTGAAAAGCTGAATTCGTGTCGCCCAACTGATTGACCCTATTCAACAGATAAGGATTAGCTGATTATGTACGCACTAACCAACTGTAAAATATATACTGGCAGCGATGTGCTTTCTCAACACGCTGTCATTATAGATGGCGACCGAATTCAAACTGTTTGCCCTCTGACTCAATTACCGCAAGACGTTCACATCATCGATCTACAAGGGGCGAATCTCAGCCCTGGGTTTATCGACTTGCAACTCAACGGGTGTGGTGGTGTGATGTTTAACGATCAGATTAGTGCAAACACCATTCATACCATGCACCAAGCAAACTTAAAATCAGGCTGTACTAGCTTTCTTCCCACCTTGATAACCTCCTCAGATGAAAATATGCGTCAAGCCATTCAGGCGCAGCGTGAATATCAAAACCAATATCCACATCAATCATTAGGACTTCATCTAGAAGGCCCTTATTTGAATGTGATGAAAAAAGGCATTCATTGCGTTGATTACATTCGTCAAGCTGACGACGAGATGATTGATTTTATCTGTCAAAATAATGATGTCGTCACTAAAGTGACACTAGCACCGGAAAATAATGATCCTCGTCATATTGAAAAACTGGTCGCGGCGGGCATTGTTGTCTCTATCGGCCATACCAATGCAACTTACTTGGAAGCACGCAAAGGATTTGATGCCGGCATTACGTTTGCAACGCATTTATTTAATGCCATGACCCCAATGGCAGGGCGTGAACCCGGTGTTGTTGGGGCAATTTATGACACGCCTGAAGTCTACACGGGTGTGATTGCCGATGGGTTCCATGTTGATTACGCTAACATTCGAATTGCTCATAAAATTAAAGGTGAGAAACTCATATTAGTGACCGATGCCACAGCTCCTGCAGGCGCAGAGATGGATTACTTTATTTTTGTCGGTAAGAAAGTATATTATCGCAACGGCAAATGTGTCGATGAAAATGGCACTCTTGGCGGCTCGGCCTTAACGATGATAGAAGCGGTTCAGAATTCGGTTGAGCATGTCGGTATCGCTTTAGATGAAGCTCTCAAAATGGCAACCTTGTATCCAGCCAAGGCGATTGGAGTGGAAAAAATATTAGGTCGAGTGAAGAAAGGTTATATTGCGAATCTAACCATTTTTGATCGGGATTTTAATGTAAAAGCGACGGTAGTTAACGGACAATACGAGCAAAAATAATCATGAATGGCGGACAAATAGGTAACGTAGATCTAGTTAAACAGCTCAATAGTGCAGCAGTTTACCGTTTAATCGACCAACAAGGCCCGATTTCACGGATCCAAGTTGCCGATGTAAGTCAACTTGCGCCTGCAAGTGTGACCAAAATAACCCGCCAACTCCTTGAACGAGGCCTAATCAAAGAGGTGGCTCAACAAGCATCAACTGGTGGACGTCGCGCCATCTCTTTAACCACAGAGGTCACCCCTTTTCACTCCATCGCGGTTAGACTTGGCCGAGATTATATTCAACTCAGCTTATATAACCTCGGAGGAGAAGAACTGGTCTCCTCGGCCCATGATTTTCATTACGCTCATCAACCGCAGTTGATAGAAGGGTTAATTAACCACATTAAGGCGTTCATCTCACAACAAAAAGATCAAATAAACCAATTAATTGCTATTGGTATTTCACTGCCCGGACTAGTCAACCCTGAACTCGGAGTGGTGGAATATATGCCCAATATTGAGATTAATGCGCTAGCATTGGGCGACATTGTACGTGAACATTTTAATGTGGAATGTTTTATCGGTAATGATGTCCGAGGCATGGCATTGGCAGAGCATTATTTTGGAGCCAGCAAAGACTGTCAAGACTCGATCTTAGTCAGTGTTCACCGCGGTACCGGTGCTGGGATCATTGTAAACGGGCAGGTGTTCTTAGGCTCTAACCGAAATGTAGGCGAAATAGGCCATATTCAGATCGATCCATTGGGTGAGCGGTGTCAATGCGGTAATTTTGGCTGTTTAGAAACGGTTGCGACCAATCCAGCCATCATCGAACGAGTGAAAAAGCGCTTAGTTCAAGGTTATGAATCAAGCTTATCCTCACTTGGAGAAATCACCATTGATGATATTTGTCAACATGCCCTACAAGGTGACGAGTTAGCCAAACAAGCTTTGGTACAAGTCGGAAATCAGTTAGGAAAAGCCATCGCGATCACCATTAATTTATTTAACCCACAAAAGATAGTCGTCGCGGGAAAAATTACCGCAGCCCAAGATATTATCTTTCCAGCCATCTTGCGCAATGTAGAAAACCAATCTCTTAAGAAATTCCATCAACATCTTCCTATCGTTGCCTCACAAATGGATAAGCACCCGACCATTGGTGCTTTTGCTACAATAAAACGCGCGATGCTAAACGGGGTCTTGCTACAAAAATTACTTGAAGACTGATAAGCAAAGTGTTCTATAATGTTGAGGCTGTATTGATTTCAAGCAATACAGCCTTTTTATTACCCAACCTATAAAGAAATCTCATGGATTTAGTGTTTATCAGTGCCGCTTTCATCGTTGGTTATATTGCACAAAAGTGCCATCTTCCTCCTCTCGTTGGTTTCCTTATCGCAGGTTTTGGCCTGAATCTCTACGGTTTCGAGTCAAACCAAACGTTAGCGACATTAGCAGACCTCGGGGTCACCCTGATGCTATTCACCATCGGGTTAAAGCTCGATATTAAGTCTTTGCTTGAAAAAGAAATTTGGGCTGGTGCAACAATTCATAATGTTCTCGCAACCAGCATATTTACCCTCGCGCTAATCGGCTTTAAATATCTCGGGCTGACCAGCCTTAGTGAGCTCCCTTTTACGAGTTTATTATTGCTTGGTTTTGCCCTCTCTTTTTCTAGTACCGTTTTTGCTGTCAAATCTTTGCAAGAAAAGGGAGAAATGAACTCAACCTATGGCACCCTCGCCATTGGTATTTTAGTCATGCAGGATATTTTTGCTGTTATCTTTTTGACCGCATCAACAGGTAAGTTACCAGAGTGGTATGCCATTAGCTTGTTTGCCCTACCACTATTACGACCCTTGTTCTTCCGTCTACTCGATAACGCCGGGCATGGTGAGCTTTTGGTTCTATTGGGTATTTTTCTTGCTTTAGTGATCGGTGCAGGCGGCTTTCAACTCGTTGGTATGAAACCGGATCTAGGGGCGTTAATCCTAGGCATGTTACTTGCCAAGCACAGTAAAGCCTCTGAGCTATCTAAAGCGCTTTTTAATCTCAAAGAGCTATTCTTAGTCTGTTTTTTCTTAAATATAGGCTTGGCAGAAAAACCAACGTTAACCGGCTTGTTATTGGCTTTATTGCTCATGATCCTGCTTCCATTAAAAGGAGCACTATACTTTTGGGTTCTCAATCAATTTCATTTTCGGGTTCGTACCTCACTGCTTACTTCGCTCTCGCTTTTTAACTTTAGTGAGTTTGGCCTGATTGTTGGCGGTTTAGCCTTTAAACTGGGCTGGTTACCAGGAGATATCCTGGTTGCTTTGGCTATCGCTGTATCACTTTCGTTTCTCATTGCTGCGCCACTGAGCCGTAAAGGGAATGAGGTATATCAACACTCATCATCATGGTTTAGCGATCCTCAACCGGAAACGCTGAATCTAAGAGATTCGGTAATTAATCCTGGTGAGGCTCAAGTCATCATTCTTGGCATGGGAAGGATCGGAACTGGCGCGTATGATGAGTTTTATTCACGTTATGGTGATATCTGCTTAGGGGTTGAGCTACGTGAAGAGGCGGCAAAACAGCATCAAAATGAAGGACGGAATGTCATTAGTGGTGATGCGACTGATCCTGATTTTTGGGCGCGTATTTTACATACAGGCAAGGTGAAACTCATACTTTTAGCCATGCCCCACCATCAAGCCAATCAAATTGCGCTCGCTGAATTAAATAAACGTCAGTTTACTGGACAAATTGCCGCGATCGCCGAGTACTCAGATCAAATGGACATCTTACTTCAAGAAGGTGCGCATGCGGCTTTTAATATCTATAGTGAGGCTGGAACTGGATTTGCTCGCCACGTATGCGAACATTTACAACCGACATTGACTCGCCATTAATGGCCTTAATTTACGGCTAACGAGATGGATCTCGTTAGCCAGATGCACACCACTTCGCCACAAAGTAGAATATGTTTAATAAAACAATAAAAATATTAAATATTATCCATCACATTGGCTATAATTTAAATTTTCAATCAAAGATCGATTGCCTTTTTTAACCAAAGTGGCAAATTGTACTCATCTGCTTAAAACGTGTTTCATTTAAGGAAGTTGTATGTGTTCAATCTTTGGTATTTTAGATATTAAAAGCGATGCCAGTGCATTACGCTCAGTCGCATTAGAAATGTCTAAAAAACTTCGTCACCGCGGCCCTGATTGGTCAGGAATTTACGCATCAGAGCGAGCGATTCTTGCTCATGAACGTTTAGCGATTGTCGGGCTCAATAGTGGAGCTCAACCCATTTATAGCCCAGATCGCAATCTTATTTTAGCGGTTAACGGTGAAATTTATAACCACAAAGAAATTCGCGCTCGCTACCAAGATACCTACGATTTTCAAACTGACTCTGACTGTGAAGTTATCCTTGCCTTGTACCAAGATAAAGGTGCTGAGCTATTAGAGGAGCTGAATGGTATTTTTGCCTTTGCTTTGTATGACCAAGAAAAAGATGTCTTCCTTATTGGCCGAGATCATATTGGAATCATTCCACTTTACCAAGGCCATGACGAGCATGGAAACTACTATGTCGCTTCTGAAATGAAAGCATTAGTCCCTGTGTGTAAATCTATTAGTGAATTTCCTCCTGGTTGCTATTTTAGCTCGACTGAGCCTGAACCTCACCGTTATTACGTTCGAGACTGGAATGAATACCGCTCAGTACAAGACAATATCAGTAATAAAGAAGAACTCACTCAAGCTTTAGAAGCGGCGGTTAAACGTCAATTAATGACGGATGTGCCTTATGGGGTGTTACTATCAGGAGGGCTCGACTCATCGATCACCTCTGCTATTGCTAAACGCTTTGCCGCCATGCGCATTGAAGACGATGAACAATCTGAAGCTTGGTGGCCACAACTTCACTCCTTTGCCATTGGCTTAGAAGGTGCTCCCGACTTAAAAGCAGCACGTGAAGTTGCTGAAAAAATTGGTACAGTTCACCACGAGATGACTTACACCATTCAAGAAGGCCTTGATGCCATTCGCGATGTGATTTATCACATTGAAACCTATGATGTAACGACCATCCGAGCTTCAACACCGATGTTTTTACTAGGTCGTAAAATCAAAGCAATGGGAATTAAAATGGTACTTTCTGGTGAAGGTGCTGATGAAATTTTCGGCGGCTACCTTTACTTCCATAAAGCGCCGAATGCTCAAGAGTTTCACGAGGAAACGGTTCGTAAGTTATTAGCACTCAACTTATTTGATTGCGCACGAGCTAATAAATCTCTAGCGGCTTGGGGGGTCGAAGGACGAGTCCCCTTCTTAGATAAAGAGTTTATTGATGTCGCCATGAGGCTCAACCCAGCAGATAAAATGTGTGGCAACGGTAAAATGGAAAAACATATTTTACGAGAATGTTTCCAACACTATCTTCCTGATTCTATCGCTTGGCGTCAGAAAGAACAGTTCTCAGATGGGGTTGGCTATAACTGGATTGATACCTTAAAAGCAACGGCAGAGGCAAAAATTAGCGATCAGCAAATGGCAACCGCAAAATTCCGTTTCCCCTACAACACACCAACTACAAAAGAAGGGTATGTTTATCGGGAAATTTTTGAAGAGTTATTTCCTTTGGAGTCCGCAGCCCGTTGTGTGCCAGGAGGGCCTTCTGTAGCCTGTTCATCTGCAAAAGCCGTTGAATGGGACGAGTCATTTAAAAACTGCATTGACCCATCAGGTCGAGCCGTCAAAGCCGTTCATAACGAAGCTTACTGAGTTACCAAGCCAGCCATAAAGGCGCGATGTCCAAACGGCTTATAATCGGCAGCAAGTGAGGCGATAAATTTGTCTGGAACAAATTTGAACAGCCGTAGGTTGGCCTTTGATGAGAGCCACGGATGGCTCTCATCATCCCCATGAGTATAGGCAAGCTATGTGATTGGGGTGAACGAGTGTACTCCCCCCGGCAGCTTCAAGTAGGAAGGGTATAGCCGATAGCGCTTAACTATTGAGGATATTTAAGCGCTAGATGCTTATTATCAATACTCATCATAACCGGTTGGTTAATCATTTTTACCAGCATAATAGAACGGGTATCGCCATCAGGCTCTTGATATATCGCTTTCATTCCACAAAATTGCCCGCTTTTTACTTCTATCGCTTGTCCGGCAGAAGGCATTTCTTGTTTGCAATACTCTTTTGCTAAATGATCCAGTTGCTTTAGCTCGTGAACCAATTCATTGGGTAGCGCTTTAGGTTCAGGGCCAAAACGAATAAAATCAACCACACCTCGAGTTGAACGAACTGTGGTAAAGGTCGGCCCTTGCTCATAATCAAAGCACACAAAAACATATGAGGGAAATAACGGCTCAATCACGATTTTTCTTTTATTTCGAATAATTTTTTCCACCTTAATTTGTGGGTAATAGCACTCAACGCCTTGATTCTCAAGATGAGCCTTTGCTCTTGTTTGTTCGCCTCGCTTACAATAAACCAAGTACCAGCATTTCATTTTCTAGCCAACCTATTTTAGTTTTGTTTACCTAAACCTTCTCATCAGAACACAACACAATCAAAAATGGTAAATTTTCCAGGCAGTACCGGTCGCCATCACATGAATCAATCAATAACCCCACTATCCATTCTAAAAATACGATCAAATATGAAATGTTAGTTTTCGCTCTCTTGACGCAATCAAAATCACCTTAAAAAATTATTTATTTCATAAAGATAAGAAAAATAGAGCTAAAATCCAGCAAATCTGCATATTGCAGACATATAAACTTAGCGGTATACGTATTGGTTCATTGTTCACACTGATAACTCACTGATACTAAATTGTTATACGACAGGTTCAGTTCGAATTCAGAATAAAAATAAATAATACATGAATAACCTCTCTCCTTGCAGTCCATTTCTTTCCCTTATCGCGTAAGAGAATCATCCGCAAGTTATTGAGCAATCACAACAGGAAGCCCCATATGTCATCCGACTTGAATATATTCAAGCAACCAAAACCGTTCTATCTGATTTTTTCTATTGAGCTTTGGGAGCGTTTTGGCTTCTATGGTATGCAAGCAATTTTAACCGTCTACATGGTTAAAATCTTAGGCATGAATGAATCCAACTCTTTCGTATTATTCGGTGCTTTTTCAGCATTGGTTTTCGGCTTTGTCGCAGCCGGAGGCTGGATTGGTGATAAAATTATTGGCACCAAACGCGCGATCACTTTAGGCGCAATTATTCTCATGTTTGGCTACCTACTTTTAGGGCTTTCAACGACAAAAGCGCACCTAGGTGGGGAAACGCTCATCTATATCGCGATGGGATTTATTACGGTCGGAAACGGGCTATTTAAAGCCAATCCATCAAGCCTACTTGCCAAAGTATATGACGATAACGATCCTCGATTGGATGGTGCCTTTACCATGTATTACATGGCAATTAACCTCGGTTCTTTCTTCTCTATGATTCTAACTCCGATGGTTGCTGAACGAGCCGGTTATGGGATGGCTTTTGGCGTCAGTGCGATCGGTTTAGCGATTACCGTTGTTAACTTTATTCTGTGTCAAAAGATGCTTAAAAACGTCGGTTCACCCGCTGATCTCCAATCGGTGAATAAAACGCGCTTAAGCTTGGTGGTCATCGGTTCCATAATGATGAGTTTTTTCTGTAGTTATTTATTACAAAACTTGTTCCTAGCACATGCGATTTTAGTCATTGCAGGGCTAATGATCGTAACCTTTTACTTTAAAGAAACATTTTCAATGACTGGGATTGAACGACAAAAAATGTTGGTTGCCTTTGTTCTGATGTTACAAGGCGTGGTGTTCTTTGTACTTTACTTTCAAATGCCAACGTCACTGAACTTTTTTGCTATTCACAATGTTGATCCAAATTTGTTCGGTTTTCATTTTGAACCAGAGCAATTTCAAGCGTTAAACCCTTTTTGGATTATGATCGCCAGCCCAGTATTGGCAATGCTTTATGGTAAATTAGGCGAGCGCCTCGCTATGCCATTTAAATTTGCAATAGGCATGGGATTTTGCGCACTCTCATTTTTAGTTCTATCGTGGGGAACCGGATTTGCGAATCATCAAGGCATCATCAGTGCAGACTGGTTAGTTCTGAGCTATGCCTTCCAATCCGTTGGTGAGTTACTGGTTTCAGGGCTTGGTTTAGCCATGGTGGCACAATTGGTTCCACAGCGTATGATGGGCTTTGCGATGGGAATGTGGTTTCTTACTTCAGCAACGGCTGCCGTTATTGCTGGATGGGTTGCGAGTTTAACCTCTGTTCCCGATCAGATTACCGGTGCACATGAATCACTTGCTATCTATGGCGATGTATTTGGAAAAATTGGCTATACCACCGCAGGAATCACACTGATTACCTTCTTAATCGCACCAATGTTGACTAAAATATGTCAAGGCAATGTCGAGGTTGAATTAGCACCTGCCGAAGCATAAACCACAGACTGTCAAATGGTTCAAAAGCCTCTTGGATAAGGCTTTTGAACTATTTATATGGTAAAACTTATATGGTAAAACCATTTCTATGGTAAAACTCTTTCGACGGCCATTATCCACATCGTTGATGGATTAAAGCCGCCATCATCTGAATATGAGCATCCGAATCGTTTAGACACTCGATATAGTTAAAAGCTTCTCCTCCTGACTGAAGAAAAAGATGCTTATTTTCACCTGCTATTTCTTCCAGTGTTTCCAAACAATCAACTGAAAAAGCCGGACAAATAATGTCGATGCGTTTTATTCCTTGTTGAGGCAATTGCTCCATCATTTTATCAGTATAGGGCTGCAACCACTCTTCTTTGCCAAATTGAGATTGATAGGTCATCATGATCTGTTGATCCGTTAATCCGAGTTCTTGCGCCAATAAACGAGTGGTTTGTTGGCAATGTATCGGATAAATATCGCCATTATCAGCATAACGCTTAGGAATACCATGATAAGAGCAGATCAATTTATCGCCTCGACCATTCTGTTGCCAAGCATCACGGACTTTTTCTGCTAACGCTCGGATGTAGAGGGGATGATCATGATAATCTTGAATAAACGTCAGTTCCGGAACAACCACTTGTTGCTTCATCACCTTGGCTAAACCATCAAACACAGCAGCAGTTGTGGTTGCTGAGTACTGGGGATAAAGCGGTAATACAATTATCGAAGAAACACCTTGTTGACATAAAGCCTGCACGCCACGAGCTAGGCTTGGTTCACCATAGGTCATCGCGAGTTCAACCGGAATAGAAAGCTGCTTTTGCAGTTTTTCTTGCTGACGTTTGGCATACACCATCAGTGGCGATCCCTCCTCCATCCAAATGGACTGATAAAGCTTAGCCACTTTCGGAGCGCGCGTTGGAAGAATAATGCCATGTAATAAGGGACACCATAACCAACGGCTTAAGTCCACAACACGCTTATCATGTAAGAATTGACTTAAAAATTGTTTAACGGCTTTTGGCGTTGCCTCTTGTGGTGTTCCTAGGTTTGCCAGTAAAACGCCTAATTGCTTACCATTATGCATAACGTCCATTCCATGTTTACCTTTGTACATCACGACAAAAAGAGTAAAAAAGGCGACCCTAAAGGCCGCCTCGCTCGGTTATATTGGGCAAACGAGCCATTTTATGCGAGTGCTTTTTCGATATCAGCACTGACTTCAGCAACTTGTTTTGTCCCATCAAATTTTAAATATTGCGTGTTACCTGCTGCCGCTTCTTTACCGTAGTAGGCAATAAGCGGAGCGGTTTGTTCATGATAAACCCCTAAACGAGCTCGTACTGTCTCTTCTTTATCATCATCACGTACAACCAAATCTTCACCGGTAATATCATCTTTACCAGCAACTTTAGGTGGGTTGTAAATAACATGGTAAGTACGACCAGAAGCAAGATGCGCACGGCGTCCAGCCATACGCTCAACAATCACATCATCGGCAACATCGAACTCAATCACATAATCAACCTCAATTCCCATCTCTTTCAAACCATCCGCTTGAGGAATGGTACGAGGAAAACCATCAAGCAAAAAACCCTTCTCGCAATCTGGTTGAGCAATGCGCTCTTTGATGAGGCCCAAGATGATTTCATCAGAGACTAATTGACCCGCATCAATCACTGACTTTGCTTGTTTACCAAGCTCAGTACCCGCTTTGATAGCAGCACGTAACATATCACCAGTAGAGATTTGTGGTATACCATATTTCTCCATAATGAATTGAGCTTGTGTGCCTTTACCTGCACCCGGAGCACCTAGAAGAATGATGCGCATGTTTAATCCTCTTTAAGAAAATAATGTTATACCGAAGCTCACAGTACGATGATAGTACGACGATAGTACGACGATAAGTTTCGGTATAAGGAGACAAATTTGAATTTGCTTAAGCAAAAAGCATGAAAAATCGAACTGACAAATCTGACTATTCAAGAGACTAATTCTATCATAAAAAACGGTCAAAAACGGAATCTAAGACGAAAGAATACCGATCAAAGCCGTTATTTACATTAAGATTTCCTAAGCCCCTTTACGCAGAAACGGTTAGAAAAAACGCAAGCCAACATCACATTGGCTTGCGTTAATGATCATTATTCCACTTTAGTCAGTAGCTGATTGATAGCGGTGACAAATTGAGTTGGATCTTCCATCGAACCACGCTCGGCCAACATTGCCTGGCCCAATAACACTTCCACCCAACGACCAAAGGCTTGTTCATCGGCCTCATCAGCCATATGTTTCACCATCGCATGTTCTGGGTTAATCTCAAAAATATATTTCACATCAGGCACCGCTTGTCCTGCCGCAGCAAGTAACTTGGCCATTTGTGTCCCCATTTCACCATCATCGGTCACAACCACAGCAGGGGTTGACGCTAATTTAAATGTGGTTCGAACATCCTTCACTCGTGTGCCAAGATAGGCTTTAACTCGCTCAACGACTGACTGGAACTCTTGCTCTGTTTCCTTGTGCTTCTCTTTCTCTGCTTCATCCTCAAACTTACTTAAATCGAGGCCCGCTTTCGTGATAGACTGGAACGATTTACCGTCAAACTCGGTTAAATAATTCATCAGCCACTCATCAATGCGATCAGACATCAACAGAACTTCAATCCCTTTTGACTTAAATTGCTCCAAATGTGGGCTATTTTTCGCTGCAAGGTAACTATCAGCAGTGAGATAATAAATAACTTCCTGCCCTTCTTTCATTCGCTCTACATAGGAAGCTAGACTGATCGTTTGCTCTGAGCTGTCAGTATGAGTCGAGGTAAAGCGTAACAACCCAGCAATTTTTTCACGATTAGCAAAGTCTTCAGCTGGGCCTTCTTTCATCACCAGGCCAAATTCTTTCCAGAAAGTTTGGTATTTATCGCTATCATTATTCGCCAAACGTTCTAACATGGTTAAGACACGCTTAGTACATGCATTACGCAAAGACTGAGTAACTTTATTATCTTGCAAAATCTCACGCGATACATTGAGTGGTAAGTCATTGGAGTCAATCAAACCACGAACAAAACGTAAATACGATGGCATAAATTGTTCTGCATCATCCATAATAAAAACGCGTTGAACATACAATTTTAAGCCATGCTTATGCTCTCGGTTGTATAAATCCCATGGTGCTTTGGCTGGAATATATAGCAAGCTCGTATAATCATTTTTCCCTTCAACTTTGTTATGACTCCAAACTAGCGGATCCGTAAAGTCATGAGAAACATGTTTATAAAACGCGTTATATTCATCATCGCTGATTTCTGATTTCGCACGAGTCCATAACGCTTGGGCTTTGTTAATTTGCTCCCATTTAAACTCACCGGTTTCTTTTCCTTCATCATCACGCTCAGGCGTTTGAATATAAACAGGAATACCAATGTGATCTGAATATTTAGAAATGACATCTCGTAAACGCCACTCCGATAAGAATTCTTTTCCTTCTTCGCGGAGGTGCAATACGATATCTGTACCGCGAGTATTTTTTTCTACTGTTTCAACGCTGTACTCTCCCTCACCTTCAGAATACCACTGAACGGCTTGATCAGCAGGTAATCCAGCAGCTCGGCTGCGTACGGTGACCGCATCAGCGACAATAAATGCGGAATAGAAACCAACACCAAATTGTCCAATTAACTGAGAATCTTTTGATTGTTCTTGAGAAAGCTTTGAGAAAAATTCAGCTGTACCTGATTTTGCAATCGTCCCTAGGTGCTCAATCACATCCTCACGACTCATGCCAATACCATTATCAGATATCGTTAAAGTATTCGCGTCTTTATCAAAAGAAAGTTTCACGCCTAGATCGGCATCACCTTGATAGAGATCTGGATTTGATAAAGCTTGAAAGCGTAGCTTATCGGCTGCGTCTGAAGCATTGGAAATCAGCTCTCGTAGAAAAATTTCTTTATTCGAATACAAAGAGTGAATCATCAAATGCAGTAGTTGTTTTACTTCTGATTGAAAACCACGCGTTTCTTTATTGTTGGTTACTGTTTCGCTCATTTTTGCTCCGTTACATCATATCAAACCCTATCAATAAAGCTGAAAAGGGTAGGAAGAACATCGATTTGCTATTAACATGTGGCTCATGAATGTAAATTCAAGGTCAAAAACCATAAAAACACTGTTTTTTTTATTTTTTTTGATTATGCTCTGCTAAGTCTATCGGTCTAAAGACCGTACGAACGCTGTTATTACTGACAAGGTATGTAAATAGAATCAAAAGTTAGAGTAATTCTAAACTGTTTTACAGTCGTGAATTTGCTATAGGGATATGACTGATTCGCTGTTCGATCTCATTTACAGTTCCAAGAGACCCTAATACTAAGTAGGTAAAACCGAACAATGCTCTGCCGTTGTCCGGAAATACCGATTAAAAAAGAAGATCTCATGAGTAAATTCGACACTAAATTCATTCTTGCCAACCGTTTTATTTTCGATCCAACCAGCAACTTATTAGTTGATACGGAAATGGGTGAGGAAGAAATTCGCCTCGGCAGCAACGAAAGTCGCATCCTATTTATGCTGGTTCAACATCCTAATAACGTGATTACTCGTCATGAACTACATAACTATGTATGGCGAGAACAAGGCTTTGAAGTCGACGATTCTAGTTTGACCCAAGCAATTTCGACGCTACGCAAAATGCTGAAGGATTCAACGAAAGCACCACAGTTTATCAAAACGGTGCCTAAACGCGGCTACCAATTGATTGCTCATGTTGACTGTCTCGTATCTGAACCCAACAAAGAAAAATCTAAAACCGCCGAGACATTAACAGAACCAAGCACGATATCATCGAGAGTGGATGAACCCAAAGTCACTCATCACGCCGGTGGCTCAGACACAAAAACGGCCCGCAAAAAATTCCGCTTTGATGTAACCACAACGATTTTACTCATCAGTGCGCTTCTTTTACCGTTGATAACTTATTTACTCACCGCTCCCCCTGCATCGAAATTTCGCCGATTAGCCGTTATTGATGAGGTAACCATCAGTGCACCAGTGAATCATCCTGATCTTTCATCTTGGTTGCCTTCGATTGAAACCTGTGTAAAAAAATATCGCACCATTCATGGTGAAGAGCTCTTTCTCAATCTAAAACAAGTGATTGCGACTGGCGGAGAAAACAACCAATTGATGTTGAATTATATCCATACCACACGATTTTCAGGGAAAAACATCACATTAAGAATTTTTGCCAATACCAACGACACAGAGAAGGTTTGCCAGTGAGGGATATACGCATGATGAAAAAAGTCGCCGCCCTACTCTTTTTAATTTCAGCAATAGCAAGCCTGTGGCTTTATCAACACAGTGAAATTAAACTCGAGAAAATTCTCTGTTCTCGTGAATGGCAATCAAAACTGGTCACATTAATCGAGCACAAATTACCCAACAATGCCGTTGGGCCACTGCATCGGGTCGATGTGGTATCAAATGTCAAATATTTACCGAATGGTAGCTATTTACGAGTATCGACCGTGAAACTGTACTCTGCTGAACAAACCATTGCAGAAAATGTTATTAATATTTCCGAATCGGGACAATGGAATATTAGCAGTAATTATCTGCTTATTTCTCCTACGGAATTTAAGGATATGTCTTCGGCTTATACAAAAGAGTTTACCCCAGAGCAGCTACAACTGATTACCCAATTATTTAAAGTTGATGCTCAACAGAGTCGGCGCATTGATGTAGTTAACGATAAAACCTTACTGCTTACTAGCTTAAGCCATGGTTCAACGGTGCTATTTGGCAATGGATAATTGATGTCAAAGGGGACTTCGCGCCCCTCTGACGTTTAGATCAAATGGATTTGTGCCAAAACGTCTTGCTGAAAGCTGTATACCGTCAAATGTTCTCCTTCCAACAGACCATAGCTAGCAATGCCTTCTTGGCGCGGAAAAGTAACGGATCCGGGATTAAACTGGTAGACTCCCGTTTGTAATTCAGCAAGAGCAATATGAGTATGGCCTTGGACAAACACGTCGCCATGCTGAAGTTGAGGGCGATTGTCTTTTTGATAAAGATGCCCATGGGTTAGAAATAATCGACGACCAGATTCCAGTAACACCCAAGCAAAATCGCTCATCATCGGGAAATCGAACAGCATTTGATCAACTTCACTGTCACAGTTTCCTCTCACCGCAATAATCTGTTGTGCATATTGGTTTAAGCATTCTGCTACCGCTGGTGGGTTATAGCCAGTCGGGACGGGATTTCTTGGGCCATGATTGAGTAAATCACCCAATAAAATTAACGTATTCGCCCCCGATTGAGTAAATGCTTGAATGGTTTTTTCTGTTGCAGGTAATGAACCATGAAGATCTGACGCAATAAATAATTTCATCTGCTACCTCTTAATCGATAATCAAACCATTGTACGTACTTGCAGTGTTCGCGTCATCATTATGGCCAACATCGCCACTCCAGTTGTCGCTTCACATGGAGAAAGCGATAAATCAATGGTAAAAACTTGAACCCATGAAAGGATACACATAAGCTGATGATTACCCAATAGCCATGGTACTCACCACTGTGCAAGGAGAGCTTTATGAAGATACTGATAACAGGCGCTACAGGGCTTATCGGACGAGAGTTGGTAAAACATCTCATGATCCATGATTTAGTGATTCTAAGCCGAGACATTGATCGAGCCAAACAGCAACTGATCCATGTTCATGCGCAAAGCCTCTCTTTTATTAACAACCTTGATGTGCTGAGTAATTTAGATGGTTACCACGCGGTCATTAATTTAGCAGGAGAGCCTATTGCTGATAAACGCTGGACCGAATCACAAAAACAACGTATCTGCCAAAGCCGCTGGTCTATCACAGAAAAATTAGTTGCATTAATTCACGCCAGTACCGCTCCCCCTTCTGTTTTTATCAGCGGCTCTGCCGTGGGTTATTATGGCGATCAACAAGCTCATCCTTTCGATGAGAGCCGCCAAGTACACTCGTCACAATTTCCACATCAAATCTGTGCAAAGTGGGAACAAATTGCCCGAAGAGCACAAACCGAAAGAACACGAGTCTGTCTATTGAGAACAGGAATCGTCCTTTCAACAGACGGCGGAGCGCTAATGAAAATGCTGCTTCCCTACCGTTATGGGCTAGGTGGACCAATAGGCAAAGGCGATCAATACATGCCTTGGATTCATATTATCGATATGGTCAGAGCCATCACTTACTTATTAGAGACAGAACATGCTCACGGCGCTTTTAATCTCTGTGCGCCACATCCTGTCACAAACCGAGTATTCAGCCGATGCTTAGCGTCGACACTGAAACGTCCTCATCTATTGTTCACCCCTAAATGGGCGATACGCTTACTGATGGGCGAAGCAAGCATTCTGCTTTTTGACAGCATCCGATCCAAACCGAAAAAATTGACCGAACTCGGTTTTCAATTCACGTATTCACGACTTGAGCCCGCTCTCAAACAGCTTCTTCAACATCATCATTAATGGATAGGTTATGACCCGATCAATTCTTATTACCGGCTGCTCATCAGGTATTGGTTATATGGCCGCGCTAGAGCTTAAGCAGCGAGGTTATCACGTCATTGCATCTTGCCGTGATCATCATGATGTTCAACGCTTACAAGCACTAGGGCTTACCTGCATTCAGTTAGATTTAGCTGATGAAAGAAGTATTAAATCTGCTGTCAAAATGGCATTAACCCTCTCCAACCATCAACTCTACGCCCTATTTAATAATGGAGCATATGGTCAACCAGGAGCCTTGGAAGATTTACCCACCGAAGCATTACGGGCTCAATTTGAAAGTAATTTTTTTGGATGGCATACATTAACCACACTATTACTGCCCCATTTTCGTCAACAAGGTTATGGCCGAATTATTCAAAATAGCTCTATTTTAGGCTTTGCAGCCATGAAGTATCGAGGCGCTTATAACGCCTCAAAATTTGCCATAGAAGGCTGGACTGACACATTACGCCTAGAGTTGGCCGGTTCAAACATCCACATTAGCTTACTAGAACCTGGGCCGATTAATACTCAATTTAGAGCCAACGCATTACAAGCCTTGACCAACTGGATTAACATCGATTCATCTATTCATCATCAAGCCTATCAACAGCAAATTTCACGTCTCGCGAATGAAAAGTCCAATCATCCATTTGCACTTCCAGCACACGCTTGCCTTGCTCCATTACTCCATGCTTTAGAAGCCAAGCGACCTAAACTTAGGTATCGAATCACCTTTCCGACCAAATTGTTTGCGATTCTCAAACGAGTATTACCAGGCAGAACTCTTGACAAATTGCTCAATAAATCAGCATAAATGGTATTTTGTCATTAATTCGTCATGTTTTTTCGCCATAGTCACCAGTACATTCACAAAGACATTGAGTATCGCCCAATGACATTAAATCAATGGAATTGGCTCGGTGTCATAATTACTTTGGCACTGCTAATTCTTTTTTAACCTTTGCTTACTGCTACTTAGCACCCATCAAAACCTATTCATGGCTTTGATGGGTGCTCTAATACTTAAGGTCTATTGCCCCTAGAAAACGCTAACAATCTTATGTCACACCTTGAGATTTATCGCGCGCTCCCCCATGTTTGGTTTATATACATAGCCATAAGGAATCACCATGCATTCAGCTCATAGTATCGATGTTACTCAACACAATTTCCGCGACGTATTAGCAGACTCGGTGAATCAACCTATTTTATTTTATTTCTGGGCCCCAATGAGTGACGAAAGCGCCCAACTTGTTCCACAATTACAACAACTTGCTCAACAGTATGAAGGCGCATTCCAGTTGGCAACTTTAAACTGTCAAGAAGAGCAACAGATTGCCGCTCAATTTGGCATTCAGGCATTGCCAACTTTAGCTCTATTTGTCAACGGGCAGCCAGTTGATGGGTTGAGTGGGTTACAGTCAATCGAAACCATTAAAGAGATGTTAGCCCGCCACTTGCCGAGTCAAGAAGAGCGTACGGCACAACAAGCACTAAAACTGGTCAGCGAACAGCAATATGCGCAAGCCTTACCTCTGCTCATGGCACTTGATGAACAATGGCAAAATAAGGGCGAAATCAAACTGGCTCTAGCCGACTGTTTATTGGCAAATCGACGATTCGATGAAGCAAAAGAACGTTTATCGGCTATCCCTTTGGAATATCAAGATAGCTATTACAAACGGTTAATCGCCCAAGTGGAGCTGTACGAACAAGCAGCTGATAGCCCAGAAATTCAAGCACTTGAGACAGCATTGACCGAACAACCAAGCAATGCAAAAATTGCCAATGAGCTTGCCAGTCAATATCACCAAGTACAACGTGATGAAGAAGCCCTTGCTTTGTTATGGCGTTTTCTAAACCGCGATCTGAATACGTTAGACGGCGATATGAAAAAAACATTCATGGATATATTAAATGCATTGGGGCAAAGTAACCCGATCGCTAGTCGTTATCGTCGCCAGTTATACTCATTGCTTTATTAAGCATGCAACTCGATACCCAAACCACTTGGAATTGCAGGTAGGCAGCCAGTGAGCGAGTCCCCCATGAACATAGACAGACTATCCGATTGGGGGCGTTAACGACAAGGAGAGAAATGTCGAGATAACACCCCCCCAGCAACATCAAAAGAGCCAAAAGTGATCCCCACCACTAAAATCAAAGGCTGGGCCGCCTGATTTTATACGAAGCTGATCAATTATCGCTAAGTTGGCTTGCCAGCGACTCAACTCTACTGCACAATTGATATTCAATTATATTAGTATTTTATTTCACTCCACAAGGATACGTCATGGCTATAGACTCCCTTATTACGATCGGCGTATTTGTCGTCGTCGCTGTTGTCTTTATCATTTCTGCAGTAAAAACCGTCCCTCAAGGTAAACACTGGACGGTCGAACGCTTTGGCCGTTATACCCATACATTAAAACCCGGCTTAAATATTATCATTCCATTTGTCGACCGCATCGGCCAAAAAATTAATATGATGGAAAGGGTACTCGACATTCCCGCTCAAGAAGTGATCAGTAAAGATAATGCCAGCGTCGTCATTGATGCGGTCTGCTTTGTGCAAGTCATCGATGCGGCACGAGCCGCTTATGAAGTGACCGATTTAGAGCACGCTATCCGTAATTTAACATTAACTAACATGCGTACTGTACTCGGCTCAATGGAACTGGACGAAATGCTCAGTCAACGGGATATGATTAATACCAAATTATTATCCATCATTGATCAAGCCACCAATCCATGGGGCATCAAGATCACTCGAATTGAAATCAAAGATGTACAACCCCCCGCCGATCTAACGGCGGCAATGAATGCGCAAATGAAAGCTGAGCGAAATAAACGCGCCGAAGTCTTAGAAGCGGAAGGAATTCGTCAAGCACAAATCTTACGCGCCGAAGGACAAAAACAATCGGAAATATTAAAGGCCGAAGGGGAAAAGCAAGCCGCGATTCTACAAGCTGAAGCTCGTGAACGCGCAGCAGAAGCTGAAGCAAAAGCGACCTCAATGGTCTCTGAAGCGATTGCTAAAGGAGACATGCAAGCGGTTAATTACTTTATTGCTCAAGGGTATACCGAAGCGCTAAAATCAATTGGCCAAGCAGAAAATGGAAAAATTATTATGCTACCGCTGGAAGCAACAGGCCTCATGGGATCAATCGCTGGCATCGCAGAGATGTTTCAGCATTCAGCAGATAAAGGAAATCAAGCTTGATTGACTGGTTAACACAATTCAACTATTGGCACTGGTTAGCATTGGGTTTAGCGTTGCTCACTATCGAATTGCTTGGCACCGCGGGTTACTTTCTTTGGCTGGGGCTCTCCGGATTACTGGTTGGCCTATTAATGCTATTTATTCCCATCGGTTGGCAGTTGCAATGGATGACATTTGCGAGTTTCTCATTAATAACCACTTGGTTATGGTGGCGTCGTCAGTTTAAAACAGATCGCATTAGCGACAGTCAACGCGTTTTAAATCAAAAAGAGAAACAGCTAATTGGCCAACGAATACCAATAACGGATGAGGTAAAAGCTGGTATCGTCACACGAATACACCTCGCCGATAGTACATGGTCAGCCATCAGTGAAGAGGATATTCATGCCGGTAATATGGCGGAAATTATTGCCCTTGATGGAATTACTCTAAAAATCAAACCCTACCGCGCATCTGGTGCACAATAATAGCCATATCACATTTCAGATTATAACCAAAAAGAAGAAGAGCCGTTACAACGTTACTCTTCTTCTTTTTTAATCAAGGATTGTTATCGTCGTACCGATTACCTTAACTTTTTTTCATGCCACAAGATTTTTGCGCCGCAGGATAGTGATAAAGATTATCTAAAATAGGGCATGCTGGCCCACTATCACCGGGACATTCACTGATCCAAGATTGCAATTGTGCTTTAATCTGCTCAAGTTGTGCTATTTTACTCTCGATATCTTGCACTTTACGCTGCGTTTTTTGCTTAATTTCCGCACTGGTTCGATCTTCTTTTTGTGCAAGTTGTAATAAAGAGGCGCACTCATCTAAACTAAACCCAACTTGCCTAGCGCTAGCGATTAAGCGCAGTTGCGCTAAGTGATGTTCCGAATAATACCGATAGCCATTACTGCCTCGCTCAGCAGCCGCAATCAACCCTTTAGATTCATAGAATCGAATTGATTTAGCACTTAACCCGGTAATTTTTGCCACATCACGAATTTGCATTTTGTTCCCATTATTGACTTATTGCCCAAGACAGAAACGCTTTGCGTTGTGCTTCATCAAGGTCAAGATAAGTCTCTTGGAGCATCTTAAGTTTATCCGCTTCAAGATTATCCTCTATCATTGCTGATTTTTTTTCAACGTGTGACGCAACCACTGGACGAGCAACTAATGATGAGCGATGAATAGCTGCTTTACTGTCGGTACGGTTAAACTGCCTGAGTTCTTTACGATAATCGCCCATTAAACCAAAAGAACGGCCAGGAATAAAGTCTTGTTCTACCTCCAGCGGCCCTTGTATTACCTCTATGTTTAAAGCCGGATGACGATCAAACTCTAGTGCATTGCCTTCATTACGGACAATCATAGTGGGTGCAAGGTTTAGCTTACCCTCATCACCAGAAATTTTCACAATCATCAGGGGCGATTTGTATTTATTTTTTTTACCCGACATTTGCACGACTCGTTCCGCACGAACCAGTAGTTGATGTACTCCCGATTCTAGTGTCAGCTCTGAACGGTGTCCAAAAGTAAACCCTTCCGATTCACCATTGACAGCCAACAATTGAATATCGCGATCAAACGTAACATTAATGTCGGCATAACTTCCCAACGAAACAGAGAGCAACGATGCCAGCAAGCTAATAGGAAGTAATTTCATAATCTCTCCTTCAAATAAAATGGCGAGCCTAAGCTCGCCATACTCTATAATAAAAATTTACGCTTTGCTTAGAAGTAATACTCTACACCCACTGAATACTCATCATAATCGGCTGATTTCCAACGACCATTATAAGCTTTACCAAAATCTAAGGTACGAGCACGAGCATACAGCACCGCTGATGGGTCAACAAAGTATAGCGCTTGTACTGATAATACATCATCATCCGAACCTTTTAGCTTATCGCCGCCCACTTTAAGCTCATCATTTTTCGCATAACCCAGCTTGAACTGCCAGTCACCAGTTGTATAAGCAACACCCGCAGAGTAGGCATTTTGCTTTTCTTTATCGCCAACAGAAGGTTTCGCTTCCATCATCTTATATTGAGCGTAGAAAGAAAGCCCATTATCAAACCAACCTTGTACACCAAATAGGTAAGCATCGTTATCCCATTCAGTACCTTCTTTGGCTACGTCACGGTTACCTTCATAGGCTAAATCAAATTGGAAAACAGAAAGTTTGTAGTGTGCTGCCGCACCCATCCAGTAGTCTTTACCGTCACCTTTTTGTGCACCATCTTTACCTGCTACGCCGTAAGCTAAGTTCATAGATAGGCTGTCAGCCAATGTTGGTGTATCCCAACGAATGGTGTTTGAAGCGCGATCTTGGTGTTTAGTACCACCAATCGCACCACCCCAGTCATAGACATCGCCCAAACCTGGGTTAGAGGCTGGCCAGTCAACCAACTCATATAGTGGTGATAAAACGCGACCTAAACGAACAGTACCGTAACTGTCATGTTTAAAGCCAACAAAGGTATCACGAGTACCCCATTCTGAACCTGGATCAGCAAAGGATGGGTCTACATAGCCCGCTTCGATTTGCCAAATAAAAGTAGATTCAATATTTTTGAAATCTTTCTCACCACGGAAACCAAGACGAGATTCGTTGTTAAACTGAGTACCACCTAATTTATCATCTGCTTCTTTACTGCCCGCATCATAGTCACGATAAGCTGCTTGCAGTGCGATTACCCCATAAACTTCATAGTTTGCGGATTCTGCTGCCGAAACGCTAAATGCTGCACCAGAAGACAACAGAGTAGCAACGGCCGCACCTAATAGAGTACGTTTAAACATTTTGTCCATGGAAAACTCCTAAAAATAAAGATAGCTGTTTTATTTTTCTCCCCAAAGTTGGCCGCCGAAGGGAGAAAACTTTTGCTGTATGAGCACCCCTTAAAGAGTCTCATCGCTGTTTGTATACACCTTGGTGTATCCATGCCTTAAGACTAACTGCCGCAGATAAAACATCAATCAGAACTTAATTTTTAACTAAAAAAATATGACCGACGGCAAACTTTGGACCAGTAAGTGATCAAGATCTAATTATTTAGACAACCAGACAAAAACAAAATAATCACATTAAATATCAATTATTTAAAGTCAATTTAAAATGAATTAATTGAAGTCGATCGCATCGATAGAAAAAACAAGGTGACAAAAAACTCAAGCATGAATCGTTAATTGCAGACAAATTGCCCATGAACAACTAAGTTATTTTAAAAACATAAAAAACCCTCAGTAGAGCAACTGAGGGTTTCTATTACTATGAAATTATCGTTATTGGATCAGATTGATTAAATCTTGTTCCGCTAAGATTTCAATCCCTAACTCTTGCGCTTTCAGTAGTTTTGAACCGGCAGCTTCTCCTGCAAATAGAATATCAGTATTTTTAGAAACGCTGCCCGTCACTTTCGCCCCTAACGATTGCAACGCAGCCTTGGCTTCACTGCGTGATAGTTGTGATAACGATCCCGTTAATACGACTGTCTTTCCGGCTAGTGGCTGTGGTTGCCCATCACTTTTCGGCTCGATGATTGGCCAATGAACCCCTAATTCAAGTAGCTCTTCAACCACCCGTTGATTATTTTCTTGACTAAAGAACGCTCGAATATGGCTAGCTACTACTATGCCAACATCTTGCACTTTAATTAATTGATCGACTGAAGCGTGCATAATGGCTTCTAAGTTGTAGAAATGCTGGGCAAGGTTCATCGCTGTCGCTTCCCCCACTTCACGAATGCCAAGCGCATATAAAAAACGAGGTAATGTGGTTTGTTTTGCTTTTTCTAGCGCCTGAGTAATATTTTGTGCAGATTTAGGCCCCATCCGCTCCAGAACAGTTAACTCGCCTGCTCGGAGTTTAAATAGATCAGCGGGCGTCAATACCATATCGCGTTCGACTAACTGCTCAATAACTTTATCACCGAGCCCATCAACATCCATCGCTTTACGCGAGACAAAATGCTTCAATGATTCTTTACGTTGTGCGCGGCAAACTAACCCACCAGTACAACGGGCAACGGCTTCACCTTCCACTCGTTCAATATCAGAATGGCAAACGGGACAATGCGTGGGAAAAGATATTGCTCTCGCTTCATCAGTCCTTAACTCGAGCACTACCGCAACGATTTGTGGAATCACATCGCCTGCACGACGAATAATCACCGTATCGCCAACCATGACCCCTAATCGCTCAATTTCATCGGCATTATGCAAAGTGGCATTACTCACGGTCACACCACCGACAAATATCGGCTCAAGTTTTGCCACTGGCGTGATCGCTCCTGTCCTTCCGACTTGAAACTCTACCTCATTCAGCCTGGTCATCTCTTCTTGAGCGGGGAACTTATAGGCAATTGCCCAGCGAGGCGCTCGCGCAACAAATCCTAACCGCTCTTGCAAAAGAACATCATCAACCTTGATCACCACACCATCAATTTCATAAGGTAATTCACTGCGTCGTTCCACGATATCTTGATAGTATTGTTTGACTTGGGCTAAATTCTCAACCCGTTTTGCTTCGGGGCTGATGGGTAATCCCCATTGTTTTAGTTGTAAAAAACGCTCATAGTGGCTGTCCGCTAACGCTCCTCCCTCAACAACCCCAACACTATACGCATAAAAAGCCAATGGTCTGGTTGCGGTAATACGAGAGTCTAGCTGACGTAAACTTCCTGCTGCTGCATTGCGCGGGTTAACAAAAACTTTTTGACCTTTTTTCAATGCTTGCGCGTTCATTTGCTCAAACCCCGCTTTCGGCATAAAAACTTCACCACGGACTTCTATCCGTTTTGGCCAACCAGTACCGCGCAATTTTAAGGGAATCGATTTGATGGTTCGAACATTTTCAGTAATGTTTTCACCTGTTGTACCATCACCACGAGTGGCAGCTTGTACCAATACACCATCGACATAAAGTAAGCTTACAGCCAGCCCATCTAACTTAGGCTCACAACAAAATGAAGCCTGTTTCGCTCCGGCCACACGCTCACCCATACGACGATAAAAACTGTCTAATTCCGCATCTTCAAAGGCGTTATCAAGCGATAGCATCGGAAGCTCGTGTACAACGGGCTCAAAGCCTAATAGCGGTGCACCGCCCACTCGTTGACTGGGTGAGTCTGCCGTCACCCATTGCGGGTGTTGAGCTTCAAGGTCTAATAGCTCTCGCATGAGTCTATCGTATTCCGCATCAGGAATGGTTGGTGCATCTTCTACGTAATAACGTATGGCATGCTCGTGCAGAATTTGCCGTAACTCTTGTAATCTTTGCTCTACGTGTTGCATCGTTATTCTCTCGAATCAAGAAAAAAGGCTCCGACTAGGAGCCTTTGATTGACTAGTAATCAGTTAAACCTGTTTGGCTTTAAACGCTTGGATCTGTTTACGGTAGCCAGATAGACGATCAGGCGTCATCAGATTTCGTGCATCATCCAATACATTGGCCCCCAAATCATCCGCAATTTGCTGAGCCGTTTTGAGCATTAACTTAAAGTTTTGCTCAGGATCACCAAAGCAAGGCAGCGTCATAAAAAAGGAAATACCTTTGGTCGCAAATTCAGCAGGGTCATCATGCTTGAGTGTTCCTGGCTGCATCATATTCGCAACGCTGAACAAAACCTTTCCTGTGCCAGATAAATCAGCATGACGATGATAAATGTCCATTTCGCCATACAATAAACCGTTTTGTTGCAAACTCTCAAATAACTTGGTTCCAATAAATGGTTCTGAGCCAGCGCAATGAACGTTGAGGACAACCACTTGTAGCTCTTCTTCCTTTGGCTGCTCGACAGCCGCCGTTTCAACAGGCCCAAATTCGCTGGAAGAAGAGTTGTCTAAATTAGGATCTGGTTCGGTTTGTGCTAAAGTTATTTGCTCATCAACGTCATCAGAAAGACGCACAGGAGTGACAGGGATATCTAACTCATAATCAGCGATCAAAGGATCAATATCATGACCAGATAAGCCAAAATCAGGTTCTTTTCTTTCTTTAGGAACAACATCATCCTGCGCGGATTCGGAGGCCATATCGTCATGTCGTTCAACCGCAATGCGACTAAGAGGTTTATCACCAAACTTAGACTTCCCTTCTTTTTTACTAGTCCAAAGACCATGAAATAGCAAAGCGGCTATCGCTAGCGCGCCAACAATTATGAGTACGAATCGCAATTCCTGCATTTTAAACTCTCAGTTTCTCGGTGTTGATGTTCTGAGCTCTAACGCCTATGACGCACGTTTACCAAGGTAGATATATCAGTTTAGTGGGCTACTTTACCAAAATTCCCCCCTACTTTAGAACAACTTAATGTTAGAAGTTGCGTCGATACGCTAATTTTTCTTCGCGGATCGCTCCGTTACGTTGAAGATATACGTTAATATGCGATTTCGTTTATCAGGGGATTGACTATGCCTATCACATCACAACATTCAGGTTTTGGCTATTTCACTGAAGGTTTCAAACTCGCTTTTTCACCCGGTATTCGGCGGTTTGTGCTATTGCCCCTTGTGGCGAATCTACTGCTCGTGGGTGGAGCCATGTATTATTTATTGACTCATCTCGATGGTTGGATTAATCAATGGCTCGACGGGCTACCGGATTTTTTATCTTGGCTGAGTTATTTACTCTGGCCTGTGCTAGCCTTGACTATCTTGGCCACGTTTTCCTATTTTTTCAGTACATTAGCTAATTTTATTGCCGCTCCTTTCAACGGTTTGCTCGCCGAAAAAGTCGAACAAAAAATTACTGGTGTAGCCGCCAGTGAGATGAGTATTTGGGCCTTGATTAAAGATACCCCACGAATTTTGCTAAGAGAATGCCGAAAAATGGCCTATATGCTCCCGAAAGCCATCGGGTTATTTCTGTTACTGCTGATCCCTGCATTAGGACAAACCATAGGCCCACTACTATGGTTTATTTTTACCGCATGGATACTCTCGATCCAATATTGTGACTACCCCTTTGATAACCACAAAATCGATTTCAATACCATGCGAAACAGTTTGAAACAAAAACAAAGCAAAGCCTATGGGTTTGGTATGATCATCTCAATGCTTACTGCTGTTCCCATTGTTAACCTTTTTATTATGCCTGTCGCCGTCTGTGGCGCGACGGTAATGTGGGTGCATGAATTTAAAGCCGAATATAAGCGGTAACGGCTCAATACCGTTAAATCTTTAATAAGTTATAACTTTTTAGTCCTTTTACCTTCTTTCAGCAAACTCTATTCTGAGACGGTATTGACTAATTATCTCAACGCATCACACGCTAAATCTGCGTAATGAAGGAATATCACCATGAGCAAAATTTACGAAGACAACTCACTAACTATTGGTAATACACCACTTGTTCGTTTAAATAAGGTGAGCAAAGGTAACGTATTGGTAAAAATTGAAGCCCGCAACCCAAGCTTTAGCGTGAAATGCCGTATTGGTGCAAACATGATTTGGGAGGCAGAAAAGCAAGGTAAACTAAAAGCAGGCATAGAGCTGGTTGAACCTACCAGTGGTAATACTGGCATCGCTCTTGCCTTTGTTGCTGCAGCACGTGGCTATCAATTAACGTTAACCATGCCAGAGTCGATGAGCCTAGAACGTCGCAAGTTATTAAAAGCGCTCGGTGCCAACCTTGAACTCACCGAAGCGGCGAAAGGGATGAAAGGGGCGATTGCCAAAGCGGAAGAAATTGTAGCAAGCAACCCTAATAAATACTTACTGCTGCAACAATTCGATAACCCAGCCAACCCCGCGATCCATGAAAAAACCACTGGGCCTGAAATTTGGGATGCCACCGATGGCCAAGTTGATGTATTTGTCGCCGGAGTTGGTACTGGCGGTACACTCACTGGAACCAGCCGCTATATAAAAGGCGAAAAAGGAAAAGCCATTGTATCGGTTGCCGTAGAACCCGCCGAATCTCCTGTCATTACTCAAGCTTTAGCTGGTGAAGAAATCAAACCGGCACCACATAAAATTCAAGGGATTGGTGCCGGGTTTATTCCTGGCAACCTCGACTTAACACTGATAGATCGGGTTGAAACGGTCACATCCGATCAAGCCATTGACATGGCTCGTCGCCTTATGGAAGAAGAAGGTATCTTAGCTGGCATTTCTTCAGGCGCGGCGGTCGTTGCGGCTAATAGACTTGCAGAACTTCCTGAATTTGAAGGAAAAACCATCGTTGCTCTTCTACCAAGTTCGGCTGAACGTTACCTTAGCACTGCGCTATTTTCGGGTATTTTCACTGAAAAAGAAAACCAACAATAATATGTGGTGAAATCAAATTTTCGTTTAAAAATGCCCCGTACTGGGGCTTTTTTGTTGATCCTTGCCCCACCTTTGGTAATATCGGGGTGTTTTATTTTTAGCTTCAAAATAAAGAAGCCAACTAGATTAGAATCAAGGGTTACCATTCGCTTTGACGAATAAAAACTGTTGATTGTTTTAGACGAGGATAAGCTCTAACACGAAAATACGTTTACTGCTCTAGCAGAAATGATCGGTTAAGGTTAAGCTTATGCAAGTTAACAACTTACAAAAACTAAATTAATTGGGGTATAAAACATGTACGAGAAGCAAGTAGAAATCACGGCAGAAAACGGCCTTCACACTCGTCCAGCAGCACAATTTGTTAAAGAAGCAAAAGCTTTTGATGCAGACATCACCGTAAGTTCAAACGGTAAAAGTGCGAGTGCCAAAAGCCTATTCAAACTTCAAACGCTAGGCCTAGTAAAAGGTACTGTTGTGACTATTTCTGCAGAGGGTCCTCAAGCTAAAGAAGCGGTTGACCACCTAGTTGCACTCATGGATCAGCTTCACTAATAAGCATTTCCTATTGGAAAATCCAAGCCATTTTGTCTTCAACAAAATGGCTTTATTGGAAATATGTCCGAGAATAGGCTACATATTATCGTTAGCACTAACGTCCATTTTCTCCCGTTTACAGTTGACCAATTTAAGGTAAGGCTATGATTTCAGGCATCCTAGCATCTCCTGGTATTGCTATAGGTAAAGCATTACTACTTCAAGAAGATGAAATTGTCCTAAACACAAACACCATTTCAGACGCTCAAGTTGATTCAGAAATTCAACGCTTCTATGACGCTCGTAAAAAATCAGCGGCTCAGCTTGAAGTAATCAAACAAAAAGCGCTGGAAACTTTTGGTGAAGAAAAAGAAGCCATCTTTGAAGGCCACATCATGTTGCTTGAAGATGAAGAGCTAGAAGAAGAAATTTTAGCGCTCATCAAAAACGACAAACTTTCTGCTGATAACGCTATTTACACAGTGATCGAAGAACAAGCAACCGCGCTTGAATCTCTTGATGATGAATACCTAAAAGAACGCGCAACTGATATCCGTGATATTGGTTCTCGTTTTGTAAAAAATGCACTTGGTATTCATATTGTATCTATTAGTGATATCGACGAAAAAGTCATTCTGGTTGCTTACGATCTAACGCCATCTGAAACGGCACAAATCAACCTTGATTACGTGCTTGGCTTTGCCTGTGATATTGGGGGGCGCACCTCACATACATCAATTATGGCTCGCTCCTTAGAGCTGCCAGCCATTGTTGGTACTAACAACATCACCAAACAAGTAAAAAATGGTGACACGTTAGTTCTAGATGCGATCAATAACCAAATTTTTGTCAACCCAACAGAAGCTGAGCTTGAGCAGGCAAAACAAGTTCAACAAGCTTTCCTAGCGGAAAAAGAAGAGTTGGCAAAGCTGAAAGATTTACCCGCAGAAACGCTTGACGGCCATCGTGTAGAAGTGTGCGGTAATATTGGCACCGTGAAAGACTGTGACGGTATCATCCGTAATGGTGGCGAAGGTGTCGGCCTTTACCGTACCGAATTCCTATTTATGGATCGCGATGCTCTGCCTACCGAAGAAGAACAATATCAAGCCTATAAAGAAGTCGCTGAAGCGATGGATGGGCAATCTGTTATTATTCGTACCATGGATATTGGCGGCGATAAAGATCTTCCATACATGGACCTGCCAAAAGAAATGAACCCCTTCTTAGGCTGGCGCGCAGTCCGTATCAGTTTAGATCGCCGTGAAATTTTACGTGACCAATTACGTGGTGTTTTACGAGCATCCGCACACGGTAAATTGCGTATCATGTTTCCGATGATCATATCAGTTGAAGAAATTCGAGCCCTAAAAGAAGCGATTGAAGAATATAAAGCGGAACTTCGTCGCGAAGGGTTAGCGTTTGATGAAAACATCGAAATTGGTGTGATGGTAGAAACCCCTGCTGCTGCAGCGATTGCTCATCATTTAGCAAAAGAAGTGTCTTTCTTTTCTATCGGTACCAACGATTTAACGCAGTACACACTCGCGGTTGATCGCGGTAACGAAATGATTTCTCACCTCTATAATCCACTGTCACCGGCAGTATTAACGGTCATCAAACAAGTGATTGATGCCTCCCATGCAGAGGGCAAATGGACCGGTATGTGTGGTGAGCTTGCTGGCGATGAGCGTGCAACGCTGTTATTGTTAGGTATGGGCTTAGACGAGTTTTCTATGAGTGGCATTTCTATCCCTAAAGTGAAGAAAGTCATCCGTAACTCGAACTTTGCCGAAGTAAAAGCAATGGCACAGAAAGCATTATCTCTACCAACTGCGGCAGAAATTGAAGCTTGCGTTGAAAAATTCATCGCAGAGAAGTGCCAATAAGAAAAATCTCCCCTACAATAGGTGATGATGAGCAAACTCCTTGAAGGGTATAAAAATAGTCGTCTATTGTTTGGGATTGGTATACTATACTTCAATAAAATAAATTTAAACGTTAGGAGCATGACACAATGGGTCTGTTTGACAAACTTAAGAAGCTAGTCTCTGACGACAGCGCTGACGCAGGTGCAATCGACATTATTGCACCTCTCTCTGGTGAAATTGTAAACATTGAAGACGTGCCAGATGTCGTGTTTGCCGAGAAAATCGTTGGTGATGGTATTGCGATTAAACCAGCAGGTAACAAAATGGTTGCCCCTGTAAATGGTACTATCGGTAAAATCTTTGAAACTAACCATGCTTTCTCTATTGAATCGGATGATGGCGTTGAGTTATTTGTTCACTTCGGTATCGATACCGTAGAGCTAAAAGGCGAAGGTTTCAAACGTATTGCTGAAGAAGGTCAAGCGGTAAAAGTCGGCGACACCATCATCGAATTCGATCTTGCTCTACTCGAAGAGAAAGCGAAATCGACATTGACTCCTGTTGTTATTTCTAACATGGATGAAATTAAAGAGCTTAGCAAATTGTCTGGCTCGGTAACCGTAGGTGAAACACCTGTACTTCGTGTAACCAAGTAATTCAATACGATATCTTGACTGGAACGCTGCCCTTACCCGGCAGCGTTTTTTATTTTGAGATTGTTACCATTAGTTATTTAAACCCAACCTAAAGTCCAAGCGCATACCGTAAAATCTGTGTTTTAATCGGCCCTGAATGCTCCGCTCCTTTTAACACCATATTGCGTATCAGTTTTAATGGAAGCGAATGATTGCTGAAGGTTTTATAAAATAGATCCATGCTCGTTTGCATTAATAAGTTATCCGAACGACGTTTGCGTTCGTAACATTGAAACCGTTCCTCTGTCAGCTTTTGCTCTCCTTGTGTCACAGCCAATAAAGCGGCAACATCTTTGAAACCTAAATTAACCCCTTGCCCCGCCAAAGGATTAATCGTATGAGCTGCATCCCCAATAAGAACACATCTTTGCTTAACATAACGCTGGGCATGACGACGAGTTAATGGAAACGCCCCTCGTTGAATCACGGAGATCTTGCCCAGTTCAGAAGGAAAATGACTGACTATTTGATCACCTAACTGCTGATCACTCAAGTTCATAAGCTGCTTGATTCGTCTCGGCGAATCATACCAAACTAATGAAGCTTGCTGGCCTTGCAGCGGTAAAAATGAGCGAGGGCCTGAAGGAAAAAACTGTTGCCAGGTAATATCTTGTTGCGGTTTTTCTGTCTGCACATTAATCAACATGCAATGTTGACGATAATCCCACGCGGTCACTCCGATGTGGGCAAATGAACGAACCTGAGAGTTGGCTCCGTCCGCACCTATAATCCACTCGCCTGCCAGCGTTGTGCCCGACTGCAAGGTAACTAGGTGTGCACCGGTTGCTTGATACTGGATATTACTCAGTTTATCTGGACAAAAAACGGTCAACTCAGGACAATGGCTGAACTGTTCCCAAATGGCTAATTGGATCACTCGATTTTCAACCATAAACCCTAATTGGGCTAAACCTAAACTTTCACTAGTAAAACGAGTTCGACACGCTGAATGTTCCCACGTTTCTAAGCGGCGGTAAGGACAAACTCGTTTTTGCTTCACCCCTTCCCATGCTCCCAACGTATCGAGTAACGCAACGGAGGTGTGCGAAATAGCTGAAATTCGAACATCCATCGGCTGCTCTGGACAGAACAGCACTGGAGCCTCCCCTTCAACCAGAGCAACTCGTCGCCCCTGTTTAGCAAGGCCTAATGCTGCTGCTGCACCTACCATTCCCCCACCAATTACAATCACATCAAACGGGTTCATCTTCGCCACTTTAGGTTAATTTTACTTGTAACCCATTGTACGTGTTAAGGCTTTTTTTGCGAATATATTTCACTAAAAACCTTGCTGTTAGTAAGGAAAAAACTAAGTACTGACAAATGGTTAGCAGAGATTTTTGTCTATCACTAGTCAGTCACAAACGAAAGCAGTACAATACGCCGCTACCGCTGAGATGGCGGATTCCTATTTGAACGAATTATTGAACGAGCGAAAGTGAGATGAGTAAGAAACTGCTAATAAAAACCTGGGGCTGCCAGATGAACGAATACGATTCATCCAAAATGGCCGATCTGCTTAATGCAGCAAATGGCTATGAGTTAACGGAAGAGCCAGAGGAAGCAGACGTCCTACTACTAAATACCTGTTCGATCCGTGAAAAAGCGCAAGAAAAAGTTTTCCACCAGCTTGGCCGCTGGAAAACATTAAAAGATAAAAAGCCAAATGTAGTGATTGGCGTAGGTGGCTGCGTCGCGACCCAAGAAGGGGATCATATCCGTGAGCGTGCACCTTTTGTGGATGTTATTTTTGGGCCGCAGACCCTACACCGTTTGCCTGAAATGATCAGACAATCTCAATCGACCGAAGCCCCAGTGATGGATATTTCTTTTCCTGAAATTGAAAAATTTGACAGTTTGCCAGAACCTCGTGCAGAAGGGCCAACCGCCTTTGTTTCGATCATGGAAGGCTGCTCTAAATACTGTACATACTGCGTTGTGCCTTATACGCGTGGTGAGGAAGTTAGCCGTCCAATGGATGACGTGTTGTATGAAATTGCCCAACTAGCAGAACAAGGGGTTCGTGAAGTGAACCTGCTCGGACAAAACGTCAATGCCTATCGTGGCCCCATGCACGATGGCACCATTTGTTCATTCGCTGAATTACTACGTTTAGTCGCCTCAATTGATGGTATTGACCGCATTCGCTTTACGACCAGTCATCCATTAGAGTTTACAGATGACATCATCGCCGTCTATGAAGATACACCAGAGCTCGTCAGCTTCCTACATCTTCCAGTACAAAGTGGCAGTGATCGCATCTTAACCATGATGAAACGCCCACATACCGCGATTGAGTATAAATCGATCATTCGTAAACTACGTAAAGCTCGTCCTGATATTCAAATCAGCTCCGACTTTATCGTCGGCTTCCCTGGTGAATCGGATAAAGATTTCCAAGACACTATGAAGCTCATTCGTGAGGTTGATTTTGACATGAGCTTTAGCTTTATTTTTTCTCCTCGACCAGGAACTCCGGCCGCAGACTACCCATGCGACCTGTCTGAAGAGACCAAAAAAGCACGACTGTACGAATTACAGCAACAGATCAACAGTCAAGCGATGCGTTACTCGCGCCTAATGCTGGGCACTGAACAGCGCATCTTAGTTGAAGGTCCATCAAAGAAAAGCCTGATGGAATTGCGTGGTCGTACTGAAAATAACCGCGTCGTTAACTTTGAAGGGCCAGCTGAACTTATCGGCCAGTTTGTTGATGTAAAAATTGTCGATGTGTTCCCAAATTCCTTACGTGGGGAACTGGTGCGTACCGAACAAGAAATGAACCTTCGCGTCCTGATTTCTCCATCACAAATGATGGCTAAAACTCGTCGTGAAGATGAGCTAGGTGTGGCTACTTTCACCCCATAAACCTTGATGAACTTTAATGCCAAAATCACTTGGCGTTGCCGATAGGTGATAAGCATGCCCCATGAACATAGCACTGACCATGTGATTGGGGCGATTGAGCTTAGTGGCAACTTTAAGATCACAGGGATCTCGCTCGGAGAAAGGAGTACTCACGCTTAGTTACTAAAATCGGCGCAGCTGATTTTACCACCAAACTAGCACATAGTGTCATTGTATGCCCGTTATCATCGGGCACCATTCAATGACTGATTGAGAGGCCAATTTGAGCAATAAAGTCGTAACCTTAGAAATTAATCTTGAACCTTCTGATAACCACCGCCTAGCCAGTTTATGTGGCCCTTTCGACGATAATATCAAACAGCTAGAGCGTCGATTAGGGGTGGAGATCAATCACCGTAGTAATCTGTTTACCGTTGTTGGTAAAGCTCACACAGCTTCTGCTGCGATAGATCTCCTCAAAACTCTTTATGTTGATACTGCGCCGGTTCGTGGCCAAATTCCTGATATTGACCCTGAGCAGCTGCACCTTGCGATTAAAGAGGCTGGGGTTTTAGAGCAACATCAGGCATCCGCTATCACTCATGGTAAAGAGGTGTTGATCAAAACGAAAAAAGGGGTAATCAAACCTCGCACGCCGAATCAAGCTCAATATTTAGTCAACATGGTCACCCACGATATCAGTTTTGGTATTGGCCCAGCCGGAACAGGAAAAACCTATTTAGCCGTCGCTGCAGCCGTTGATGCGCTAGAAAGGCAAGAAATCCGCCGCATTCTACTCACTCGCCCTGCCGTTGAGGCTGGAGAGAAATTAGGTTTTTTACCTGGAGATCTCAGCCAAAAAGTCGATCCTTATTTACGTCCGTTGTATGACGCGCTATTTGAAATGTTGGGATTTGAGCGCGTAGAAAAACTCATTGAACGCAATGTCATTGAAGTTGCTCCGCTGGCTTATATGCGTGGTCGTACACTCAATGATGCCTTTATCATCCTTGATGAAAGCCAAAATACAACCGTGGAACAAATGAAAATGTTCCTCACCCGAATTGGCTTTAATTCTCGTGCAGTTATTACTGGCGATGTCACCCAAATTGACTTACCCAGAGGGGCGCGTTCAGGACTACGTCATGCGATTGAAGTGCTCAGCGAAGTTGATGAAATTAGCTTTAACTTTTTTCAATCAGACGATGTGGTTCGCCATCCCGTTGTGGCACGTATTGTTAACGCCTATGAAAAATGGGAAGCACAAGATCAAAAAGAACGTAAAGCTTATGAACAACGCCGACGTGAAGAGCGAGACGCTAAATTGGAAGAAACCAGTCCCACCTCGCCCCAATCAACGCCTGAGGAATCAAATCAATCATGAGTATTGAACTGGATTTACAAATTGCAGTTGAAAATGAACAAAACTTACCGAGTTTTGAGGATTTTTCAAACTGGCTTACCGCGGCAATCACGCCTTTCCAGTACCAAGCAGAGGTGACGATTCGAATCGTTGACCAAGCAGAGAGTCATCAGCTAAATTTAGACTATCGCGGCAAAGATAAACCAACCAATGTGCTCTCTTTCCCTTTTGAGGCACCACCAGAGGTCGAGCTCGATCTCTTAGGGGATTTGGTAATTTGTCAACCCGTTGTCGAACAAGAAGCCATTGAACAAGAAAAACCATTAATGGCCCACTGGGCGCATATGGTTGTACATGGTAGCCTTCATCTGCTAGGTTATGACCATATCGATGATCAAGATGCTGATGAAATGGAAGCACTTGAAACCGAAATCATGCAAAAAATGGGGTTTAACGACCCTTATTTAGCGGAGAAAAACTAAGCGGTGGATTGGATCACTGACGTCCCCATCGGCTTAATGTGAGCTATCACACATCTGATAGCGTTATCAATAAGAGACACAATGAACGACGATAATTCGCCCCATTCTACTGAAGGAAAAAAAGAAAAATCTGAAGGTCCGAGTAGAAAGTCCTTTTTTGAACGCCTAGGTCAACTCTTTCAGGGTGAGCCCAAAGATCGCCAAGAGTTAGTGGATGTGATCCGAGACTCTGAAGTGAATGACCTCATCGACCATGACACTCGAGATATGCTTGAGGGAGTGATGGAAATTGCAGAGATGCGAGTTCGAGATATTATGATTCCTCGCTCACAAATGGTGACCGTTGAACGTAACGACAACTTGGACTCTCTGGTCGCTTTAATCACAGATGCCCAGCACTCTCGCTACCCAGTGATTAGTGAAGATAAAGATCATGTCGAAGGCATTCTATTAGCGAAGGACTTACTCAAATACTTAGGCTCAAATAGCGCACCGTTTGACATCGAACAAGTCATTCGACCCGCAGTGGTGGTTCCAGAAAGTAAACGCGTTGATCGTCTACTGAAAGAGTTCCGCGAGGAACGTTACCATATGGCGATTGTCGTCGATGAATTTGGCGGCGTCTCTGGCCTTGTGACTATTGAGGATATTCTAGAAGAAATCGTTGGTGATATTGAAGACGAATTTGATGATGAAGAACAACTCGATATTCGCAAATTAAGTAAGCATACTTATGCGGTCAAAGCCCTGACTACCATTGAGTCGTTTAATGATACCTTTGGTACACAATTCAGTGATGAAGAAGTCGATACTGTCGGTGGTTTAGTCATGACCGCATTCGGTCACTTACCTTCTCGTGGTGAAGTCATTGAAATTGGCCATTACAGCTTTAAAGTGACCGCTGCAGATAGCCGTCGAGTGGTTCAGTTGCAAGTGACAATTCCTGATTTTGAAACGCTACCGGAAACTCAGGAAGAGTAAAAAAGTGCCCACCTTGCTCAGCCAAACTTCTGGCTGAGCTGATTACTTAAGAAAGTTACCGTTGATGAAAAATTGTATTCATCGCCTAATACGGCCTCTGATGGCCTTATCTATCGGCGCACTCACCACCTTAGCTTTTGCACCTTATCAAGTCTGGCCACTCGCTATTCTTAGCCCATGCCTCTTACTAATACTGCTTCATCATCGTTCAGCAAAACAAGCAGCGCTGATTGGTTATTGTTGGGGCTTAGGGCAATTTGGCTTTGGGATCAGTTGGGTACACATTAGTATCGATACATTTGGCGGATTACCCAAAATCGCCAGCTTCTCTCTGATGTTACTGCTGGTCGGGTATTTATCCATCTATAGTGCGCTCTTTAGTTGGACACTGAATCGCTTTTTCCCTCGCACTCATTGGGTTAAGTTTTTACTCACCGCTCCTGTCCTTTGGTTACTCTGCGATTGGCTTCGAGGCTGGATAATGACCGGCTTTCCTTGGTTATGGCTCGGCTATAGTCAAATAGATAGTCCATTGGCTTATTTTGCCCCGATCGGAGGGGTGGAGCTGATTACTTGGGTTGTCATTATAAGTGCAAGTTCTCTGAGTTATTCATTTCTGAATCGCTCATGGCTAGCTTTGTTGCTCCCTTTGATATTCTTTGTGAGCGCTTTAGCCCTTCAGAAGCACTCCTGGGTCACGCCTGAACCGGAAAGAACCATCACAGTGGCTATCGTTCAAGGTAATGTTCCACAATCACTCAAGTGGCATCCCAACCAACGTTGGCCAACCATTATGAAATATACCGATCTGAGTCGTGAAAATTGGGATGCTGATATTATTATTTGGCCAGAAGCCGCCATCCCGGCTTTTGAAGGAGAAATTGGTTCATTTCTTAGCAACTTAGATTCTGCTGCACAAATGAACCAGAGCGCAGTCATCACCGGCATCTTAAACCATGATCAGCAGGGACATTATTTTAATAGTATTTTAGCGTTAGGTGAGACAGAACATGCAGAGTATCGCTACGATGTCACTCAACGCTATCACAAACATCACTTGCTGCCATTTGGTGAGTTTGTGCCCTTCGAAGCATGGCTAAGACCTCTTGCGCCGCTGTTTAATCTCCCGATGTCTTCGTTTAGCCGAGGGGATTATATTCAACCCAATATCATCGCTAAGGGATTCGCCTTTGCCCCAGCCCTTTGTTACGAAATTATTTTCAACGAACAGCTAAGAGCCAACGTCACCGAGCAAACCGATTTTTTACTCACACTCTCAAATGACGCTTGGTTTGGGCGCTCGAATGGGCCACTGCAACACATGGAAATTGCTCGAATGCGAGCTTTAGAGTTGGGTAGGCCTTTAATACGTTCGACCAATAATGGGGTCACGGCCATCACCGATCAATACGGTAAAATCACCCACCAACTGGCGCAATTTGAAACTGGCGTCCTCAAAGCAAAAATCACCCCCACTCGAGGACAAACTCCTTATCATCAATGGGGAAGCTGGCCGCTCTATATGTGGTGTGGATTAAGTTTGGCAATCAGCCTTGGGATGAATCGTCGCCGCTCAATCCATCGCCCCTAGAATGATAAATTCAAGGGGTGACCTTACTCATGGCTGTAAAGGCTGACGACTAAATTGAGTGTTACCACAATGCCTGCAGGGCATAATTTCCGTTGGATGATTATACTCCACTTTATGAGCACAATTTTCGCAAACTAACACCCCCAAACCAATCATCTCACCAGAATGATAAAGGCCTTGATGTTGCAAATCTTGAAATAGTTCCACCCATTCCACTTTAGTTTTATCCGTGATGTCCAACAACCCTTGCCATAGGGTATTCGCTATCATTAAATAAAATGGCCCGTTTTTACTTTGCTCATACTCTGCAGCAAAAGCTTTTAAATCGGCTTTTACATACGCTGAAATTAACGCTAATTCGTCTTTGGTTAAATCATTAGCGGCGGCAACCACTTTGCCGGATGTTTCGATAATACGGTCTACTTCTTGTGGGCTTTGTTTGAGGGTTTCAACCACGTCTTCCAATAACGCCTCATAGCCTGCTGTCTCTTTTCGCATAAGTCACCTCCATCAAAACCGATTGGCTATTGTTGTGCTGGGCTGCTTTAGGTATTCTATGTTGATCTATAAGTACCTGTTCGAACCGAACTCACAAATTCCAAGATAACCGGATGTCATCGATGCAAGAACAATATAACCCGCAAGATATTGAACAGAAAGTTCAACAGCACTGGGATAACAACCAAACCTTTGTGGTAAGTGAAGACCCAAATAAAGAAAAATTCTACTGTCTTTCTATGTTTCCTTATCCAAGTGGTCGACTGCACATGGGGCATGTGCGTAACTACACGATCGGTGATGTGATCTCTCGCTTCCAACGTTTACAAGGTAAAAACGTCATGCAACCGATTGGTTGGGATGCGTTTGGCTTGCCCGCCGAAAATGCGGCCGTTAAAAATAAAACGGCACCAGCACCTTGGACGTATGAAAATATTGAATACATGAAAAACCAACTCAAATTACTGGGTTTAGGTTATGACTGGAGCCGTGAATTCGCGACTTGCCGTCCTGAATACTATCGCTGGGAACAAGAGTTTTTCACCAAACTGTACGAAAAAGGTCTGGTTTATAAAAAAACCTCATCAGTAAACTGGTGTCCTAATGACCAAACCGTACTCGCTAACGAACAAGTAGAAGACGGCTGCTGCTGGCGTTGTGATACGCCTGTTGAGCAAAAAGAGATCCCGCAATGGTTTATTAAGATCACCGCCTACGCGCAAGAATTGCTCGATGATTTAGATAACCTTGACGGCTGGCCTGAAATGGTTAAAACCATGCAGCGCAACTGGATCGGACGCTCTGAAGGGGTAGAACTGAGCTTCCAAGTTAAAGGCCAAGATCAGGATTTGGAAGTCTATACCACCCGTCCAGATACCTTAATGGGCGTTACCTATGTCGGTATTGCTGCGGGTCATCCTTTGGCAATACAGGCGGCGGCGAATAACCCTAAACTGGCAGCATTTATTGATGAGTGTAAAAACACCAAAGTTGCCGAAGCCGAACTCGCGACAATGGAGAAAAAAGGCATGGCGACCGGCCTGACGGCTATCCATCCTTTAAATGGCCGTGAAGTGCCTATCTATGTCGCCAACTTCGTACTAATGCACTATGGGACTGGGGCGGTAATGGCGGTTCCGGCACACGACCAACGCGATTACGAATTTGCCACCAAATACGGCTTAGATATCATTCCCGTCATTAAACCTGAAGATGGCAGCGAGTTAGATATTAGCCAGCAAGCTTATACAGAAAAAGGCGTACTATTTGATTCTGGTGAATTCGACGGGCTAACTTTCCAAGCGGCTTTTGATGCCATTTCAGCAAAACTCGAAGCGCTAGGTAAAGGTAAAAAGACCGTTAACTTCCGTCTACGTGACTGGGGCGTTTCTCGTCAGCGTTATTGGGGAGCCCCTATCCCAATGGTCACCACTGAAGATGGTCAAGTTCATCCTGTTCCTGCCGATCAGTTACCCGTTATCTTACCTGAAGATGTCACCATGGATGGTGTAACCAGTCCGATAAAAGCGGATACAACTTGGGCTGAAACGACATTTAATGGTCAACCCGCCCTACGTGAAACCGATACCTTTGATACCTTTATGGAATCGTCTTGGTATTATGCACGTTACTGCTCACCACAAGCGGATGATATTTTAGACCCAGCCAAAGCCAACTACTGGCTACCGGTTGATCAATACATCGGTGGTATTGAACACGCTTGTATGCATCTACTCTACTCACGCTTTTTCCATAAACTATTGCGTGATGCTGGTTATGTCACCTCAGACGAACCGTTCAAACAGCTTCTTTGCCAAGGCATGGTGCTGGCTGACGCTTTCTATTATAGCAATGAGAAAGGCACCAAAGAGTGGATTTCCCCGACTGAGGTCAAAGTGGAGCGTGACGGAAAAGGTCGCATTATTTCAGCGGTGGATAATCAAGGTCGCCCCGTTGAACACTCAGGCATGATCAAAATGTCTAAGTCAAAAAATAACGGCATTGACCCGCAAGAGATGGTCGATAAATATGGCGCAGATACGGTACGCCTATTTATGATGTTTGCTTCGCCTGCCGATATGACATTGGAGTGGCAAGAGTCTGGTGTTGAAGGAGCGAACCGCTTCCTAAGACGAGTATGGAAGCTCGTCGCTGAACATACTGCGAAAGGTGCTGCGGTTGCGGTACAAAGCGATGCATTAAATGCCGACCAAAAAGCACTGCGTCGTGATGTGCATAAAACCATTGCTAAAGTGACTGATGATATTGCTCGTCGTCAAACATTTAATACAGCGATTGCTGCGATTATGGAGCTGATGAATAAACTCACTAAAGCCCCACAAGAGTCTGAACAAGATCGAGCCATTATCGATGAAGCTGCTAAAGCAATCACCGTAATGCTTTACCCTATCGCGCCACACATCTGTTTTGAAATGTGGCAAGCGCTCGGCGAAGTGGACATTGACCAAGCAACCTGGCCAACTTACGACGAAGCCGCATTAGTTGAAGATCAAAAACTGATTGTTCTGCAAGTAAATGGTAAATTACGTGGAAAATTGACGGTTGCCGCCGATGCCAGCAAGGAACAAGTTGAAGCATTAGGTTTACAGGATGAAAATGTTAAGAAGTTTACCGACGGTTTAACCATCCGCAAAGTCATCTATGTCCCCGGTAAGTTACTCAACCTTGTCGCGAACTAATTAGGCTAATGATGGTCTGTAAACAGGGTATGCATATCCTGTTTACTTATCTCAGCCTATCCCAACAGGTAAGTTAAGATAAGTAAATTCACCCATGAGAATCATCGCCCCATGTGTTTTAAATTTTCGTCAATACCAACATTACTATTACTTCTAACGACGCTGCTCCTGTCGGGTTGTGGGTTTCAATTACGTGGGGATTATGATATCCCAGAAAAACTCAATACCATGTCTTTGACTAGTTACGATCAATTCAGTACTTTCACACGGATTGTGAAAGATCAGCTACGCATGAATGAAATCGAATTAGTCGCACCTTCCGCAGACGTCCCTAATTTGCACTTAGTCAATGAAAGTACCAGTGAACGAACGCTGTCTCTTTATCAAAACACTCGAGCAGCAGAAAAAGAGCTGACATTTATCGCCTCATACCGGGTTACAATTCCCGAACTGGGAATAAAAACCTTTTCCACTAGCGTCACTCGTAGTTACTTAGATAACCCGTTAACCGCATTAGCGAAATCGGTAGAAAGGGAATTGATCGTTGATGAAATGCGTAAGCTGGCTGCCAGCCAAATTATTCGTCAGATGGCACGGCTTAAAATTGCCATTCAAACTGGAGATATTGACAAAGCCGAGACACTTTCCACCTCTGAAGACTCCATAAATAGCGAGCCAAAAATGGATCATTCAAATGCTATCAGATCCAAATAATCGAGTGTCAGTATGAAAGTGTACGCCGATAAACTTCCTGAGACCTTAAGTCGGAGCCTAGCCCCTCTCTATCTCGTGCTAGGCAATGAGCCATTACTGATTCAAGAAGCACGAGTAGTGATAGAACATAAAGCCAGAGAACTAGGTTTCGAAGAAAAATACCAATTTACCGCCGATAGTAACCTTGATTGGAATGAAGTCTATGATCGCTGCCAGTCAATGAGCCTTTTTTCCAGTCGGCAATTAATTGAAATTGATATTCCTGACAGTGGCATGAATGCCGCAACTGGGAAAACACTCAGCACATTAGCGCAACACTTGAATCAAGATATTCTGCTGGTTGTGGTCGGCAATAAGCTCACCAAAGCACAAGAAACAAGTCACTGGTTTAAAACCCTCAGCAACCTAGGTTGTTGGGTGAACTGCTTGACGCCTGACTTATCTCGCTTGCCTCAGTTTGTGATGACCCGTTGTAAAATGTTAGGGTTACAGCCAGACGTTGAAGCCGTCCAAATGCTCGCTCAATGGCACGAAGGCAATCTGCTTGCCTTGGCACAAAGTTTAGAAAAGCTAACCTTACTCTACCCTGATGGTCGCTTGACCTTGGTTCGCTTAGAAGAATCACTCAGTCGCCATAATCATTTTACGGCCTTTCATTGGGTGGACGCCTTATTAGAAGGTAAAGCAAACCGAGCACAGCGGATTCTACGTCAACTGGCATCGGAAGATATTGAAGCGATCATTTTAATTCGCACCATTCAAAAAGAAATATTTCAACTGCTACACATGCGCCAAGCGATAAAGACTCAACCGATCGCTAGAGTCTTTGAACAATACCGTATTTGGCAAAATAAACGTCCACTGTATTCTGCCGCTTTACAGCGCTTATCCGGTCATCACTTACGCCATTTATTACAATTGCTGACCTGTATCGAACAACAAGCGAAAACCCAATATAGCCAATCCATTTGGCCATTATTACAACAACTGAGTTTAGAATTCTGTTTACCCGAAGCAAACTTACCTTTACCAAACTAAAACCGTGGTATACTGTTGCGCTTTTTAATAACCAAATATCAAGATTCAGAGGATACCCCCTTGCTACGCAACGATTTGACCCATTTTCTGGCTAATAAAGCTGATGACATGAAAGCTGTTGATATTGTTACCCTTGATGTACAAGGCAAATCAAGTATCACCGACTACATGATCATCTGTACCGGAACATCAAAACGCCATGTTGCCTCAATTGCAGAACATGTAGCCAATGAAGTAAAAAAAATTGGCATGCAACCACTTGGGGTGGATGGAGAAAATGAAGGTGAATGGGTCGTGTTAGACATGGGAAGCACTATGTTACATGTCATGCAAGAGGAGCCTCGTGCCTTATACCAGCTAGAAAAGCTTTGGAGTTAAGAGTGAAACTTCAATTGATCGCGGTTGGGACTAAGATGCCTACATGGATCGAAGAGGGGTTTCAAGAGTATCGCCGTCGCTTTCCTCATGATATGCCACTAGAATTAATCGAAATATCTGCAGGGAAACGAGGAAAAAATGCTGACATCGCTCGTATTTTACAAAAGGAAGGACAAGCTATGTTGGCCGCCGTTCCTAAAGGTAATCGGATTATCACCTTAGATATTCCCGGTAAACGTTGGGACACCGAACAACTAGCAGAGCAATTAGAAAGCTGGAAATTAGACGGGCGTGATGTCTCTATCCTGATTGGGGGGCCTGAAGGTTTAGCGCCAGCTTGTAAAGCGGCAGCGGATCAAAGCTGGTCACTGTCTCCTTTAACCTTACCTCATCCTCTTGTTCGGGTCGTGATGGCTGAAAGCCTATATCGGGCATGGAGTATCACCGCGAATCATCCTTATCATAGAGAATAAAGAGCGATGAGACGTAAGCGCAGTCCAATTAGAGATTACCAAGCCGAAGCTCGATTGTTCCGCCATCGAGCAATCGTCGCTTTTATTGGGATTATCGTCGCCATCGGCATCTTGATTACTAACCTATACACGATTCAGGTCAAACAGTATCAAGACTATAAAACACGCTCTAACGATAATCGTATAAAAGTGGTACCTATAGCACCAAATCGCGGTTTAATTTATGACCGCCACGGTCACTTACTGGCAGAAAACCGACCTGTTTTTAACTTGGAAATTATTCCCGAGCAAGTGACAGATATGGAAGATACGCTTGCTCGCTTACAAGAAATACTCACCATCCCGGAAGATAGAATCACTGCGTTTGAAAAAGATCGCCAACGAACACGCCGATTCAACGCGATTCCGCTGCTCACTCAATTAACTCAAGAAGAAGTCGCTAAGTTTTCTGTTCAACAACATAAGTTTCCGGGGGTCTCGGTCAGCGCGAGCCTTAAACGTTTTTATCCATATGGCGAGGTACTCACTCACGTTATTGGTTATGTTTCACGTATCAATGACCGAGATTTAGAGCGACTAGAACGAGAAGATAAAGCGGCCAATTATCAAGCCACTCGAGATATTGGTAAACTGGGTATTGAACGCTATTACGAAGATTTACTGCATGGGACGGCTGGTTATCAAGAAGTTGAAGTAAACAGCCGCGGTCGGATCATCCGAACCCTAAAATATGTTCCACCAACTCCGGGTAAGGATATTGTTCTCAACCTCGATATCAAGTTACAGTTATTTGTTCATAAACTGTTAGATGGACGACGAGGCTCTGCCATTGTACTTGATCCTAAAGACAATGGTGTGTTAGCGATGGTCTCTAGCCCAAGCTATGATCCCAATGCCTTTGTGCACGGCATCTCGTCACACGATTACAATCAACTGCTCAATAATATTAATCGTCCGCTCGTCAATCGAGCCACTATCGGCATTTACCCCCCCGGCTCAACCGTCAAACCGTTTATTGCGGTCGCAGCACTGAACGATAAAATTATTACCCCCAATACCACACGGAATGACCCCGGATACTGGCGAATTCCCAACTCCAACACTCGCCCATTTCGAGATTGGTTACGTTGGGGGCATGGTCGAGTCGATATTATCAAAGCATTAGAAGAGTCGGTCGATACATTCTTCTACCAAATTGCCTATGATATGGGAATCGATAGCTTATCAAACTGGATGATGCGCTTTGGTTTTGGAGATTATACTGGTATCGATATCTATGAAGAAAGCAAAGCCAATATGCCAACCCGTGAGTGGAAAATGGCACGTCATAAAACACCTTGGTACCAAGGCGATACCATTCCAGTGGGTATTGGTCAAGGCTATTGGACAGCAACACCGATGCAGTTAGCCAAAGCCACCTCGGTAGTTGCCAATAAGGGAAAAGTCATTGCGCCTCACTTACTACGCTCAACCATCAATAATGGTGAACCTTTTTCAACCCAAAAAGAAACTGAATATGTCACCTATCCAGCGATTAACGAAGTTCCAGAAAAATACTGGGACATGGCAATAGAAGGCATGTATTTAGTCAACCACGGGAAACGCGGTACCGCGCGCCGAGCATTCAAAGGATTAAAATACAAAAGTGCCGGTAAATCAGGTACGGCTCAAGTGTTCGGTTTGGCAGAGGGCCAAGAGTACAACGCCGAAGAACTCTCAGAACACCTACGTGACCATGCACTATTTACAGGGTTTGCCCCTATCGAGAACCCCGAATTGGTCGTTACCCTTGTACTAGAAAATGCAGGAGGGGGATCAAGTAATGGTGGCCCCCCTGTTAGACAAATTTTCGATCACGTAATCTTGGCAGAAAAAGAGGGCAAACAATGAAGATGGATCCTGCCACTGGCCGAAATCGTGCTTTTTTTGAGAAACTACACATTGATCTTCCACTCTTACTTGGCTTATTAGTTTTAATGTTATTTGGGCTTGTTGTCATGTACAGCGCCAGTGGCCAAAGCCTTGCCATGATGGATCGTCAAGCCATGCGGATGGGGATGGCACTGTTAATCATGGTTGGGCTAGCTCAAATCTCTCCTCGTAACTATGAACGTCTAGCTCCACTGCTCTTTTTTGTTGGAGCCTTATTACTGCTGGGAGTGTTATTTTTTGGCGAAATATCAAAAGGCGCTCAACGTTGGCTAAACTTAGGATTCGTACGCTTTCAACCGTCTGAATTACTAAAATTGGCGGTTCCACTAATGGTGGCACGCTATATTGGTAACCGTCCTATTCCGGCCGATCTAAAGACCTTAACGGTCTCGCTATTCATGGTATTCTTTCCCACTATTTTAATTGCTAAACAGCCGGATTTGGGCACCGCGATTCTCATTGCCGCCTCTGGGATTTTTGTCATTTTCTTAGCTGGAATCAGTTGGAAAATCATTGCAGCCGCCAGCATTGGAGTCGGTGCATTTGTCCCAGTATTATGGTTTTTTTTGATGCATGAATACCAAAAAACTCGTGTTCGAACTCTATTTAATCCAGAGTCCGATCCATTGGGAGCTGGCTACCATATTATCCAAAGTAAAATAGCAATCGGATCTGGAGGAATTTCCGGAAAAGGCTGGTTGCACGGCACCCAATCTAACCTTGAGTTTTTACCTGAACGCCATACTGATTTTATTTTCGCCGTCATTGCCGAAGAGTGGGGAATGATCGGAACGCTTGCCCTACTCTCAGTCTATCTATTCGTTATTGGACGAGGCTTATATCTTGCCAGCAACGCACAAACAGCCTTTGGCCGGATGATGGCGGGAAGTATTGTGCTCAGCTTTTTTGTATATGTATTCGTTAATATTGGTATGGTCAGTGGGATCTTGCCTGTGGTGGGGGTTCCACTCCCTCTGATTAGTTATGGTGGCACATCAATGGTGACACTGATGGCCGGATTCGGTATTTTGATGTCTATTCATACCCACCGAAAAGCATTTTCGAAGGCAAACTGATACTGATGAAATTACTGACTCTGCTGTTAACGCTAAGCGCCTTGACCTTCCTTTCGGGCTGCAGTAGCTCCTCATCAAATGGACGCTATTCAATAAATGATGATATCGCCCCAAATGTACCACTTTCACTCGAGCATATTGAGGATGCGACACCACAATATGAACCATATAGTTTGGGAGGGAATCGAGATTACACATTGCGAGGAAAAAACTACCAAATCATCCGAGACACAGAAGGATTTGTTGAAACAGGGCAAGCCTCTTGGTATGGCAAAAAATTCCATGGCCATTTAACCTCTAATGGCGAAATTTATGACATGTACTCCATGAGTGCCGCACATAAAACCTTGCCGCTACCGTCTTATGTCAAAGTTACGAATGTTGAGAATGGTAAAAGCACCATTGTTCGCGTGAATGATCGCGGGCCGTTCCATGATGGTCGAATTATAGATTTAAGCTATGCCGCTGCCTATAAATTAGGCGTTTTACAAACGGGGACCGCTCAGGTTGAAATTAGCGTCATCAATAAACAAAAACCCGCTTTAACACCGCTAAAATCTCAACAACATGATTACGTCATTCAGGTTGCCGCCTCTCAACACGAGCAAAATATACGAACTTTAGCAGAAAAAATAGGTCAAACGCTAAGCGTGCCAAGCTTTGTGGATCATGAAAATCAACACTATCGAATATTTTTAGGTCCATTTACTGACTATAACTTGACGCAACAAACCTTAGAACGAGTAAAATCACTCGGTTATCAAACCGCCTTTATTCGGAAAAATCTCACGCAATAGTCACCGTTCAACACGAGAATCACCGCCATGCTGGCCTGATTTATCTAGCGGTTTCTGTTAGGATACTGGACAACTAACCAATCAGTTTTGCATTCACTATGAAAAAAAATACTTTACACATTATTTTGGCGTCTTCTATTGCGCTCTCTGCGACTGCCGTGTTCGCATCACCGGTTGTTATTCCTGATGCACCACAAATTGCAGCGAAAGGCTACGTTTTGATGGATTATCATTCAGGAAAAGTTCTGGCTGAAAAAGAGATGAACACAAAATTATCGCCAGCCAGCTTAACCAAAATGATGACCAGTTATGTGATTGGTCAAGAGCTAAAGCGAGGTAATATTTCACTCAATGATGATGTTGTGATTAGCCGCAATGCTTGGGCTAAAAATTACCCAGACTCATCGAAAATGTTCATTGAAGTGGGCACAACCGTTAAAGTTAGCGATTTGAATAAAGGGATTATTATTCAGTCCGGCAATGATGCGTGTGTTGCGATGGCAGAACATATTGCTGGATCAGAAGATGCCTTTGTTGATTTAATGAACGCTTGGGCAGAATCACTGAAAATGAGCAATACTCATTTTGCTAACGTACATGGATTAGATCACGATAACCTCTACTCTACTCCTTATGATATGGCACTATTAGGCCAAGCTCTAATTCGAGACGTGCCCAATGAATACGCGCTCTATTCTGAACAAAAATTCACTTATAATGGCATTACTCAATACAACCGTAACGGGTTGCTATGGGATAAAAGCATGAATGTGGACGGCATCAAAACCGGTCATACTTCTAATGCAGGCTATAGCCTTGTCAGCTCTGCCACCGAAGGAAAAATGCGTTTAATTGCAGTCGTTATGGGCACTAAAGATATCAATGCGCGCAAAGCAGAAAGTAAAAAACTGCTCAGTTATGGCTTCCGCTTCTTTGAAACCGTTGCACCACATAAAGCAGGCGAAACCTTTGTCGATGAAACCATTTGGATGGGCGATAAATCGACCGTATCACTCGGTGTAAACGAAGATACTTATGTGACTCTTCCTCGTGGGCAAGCAAAAGATTTAAGCGCTAGCTTTGTGCTTGAAAAAGAATTAAAAGCCCCAATTAATAAAGGCGACGTCGTAGGTACGCTTTACTATCAATTACAAGGAAAGGATGTCGCTCAATACTCATTAATAGCACTAGAAGACGTCAAAGAAGGCGGCTTATTTAGCCGTCTTTGGGATTATATTGTGTTGCTATTTAAAGGGCTTTTCTAAACAAGTGTCAATGATAGATGAACGGTTAGCAGTAAATCCCCTCCGTTCATCTCTCTTGCCCAAACTTGAGTTCTTGATTGATTAACTGTACTATTCGCCACCATTTAATTTGATGCCAAACTTGGAGTCTCTACGATGATGACAATAAACTCTGATGCAAAACTGAAAGATCTACTAGAGTTTCCTTGCTCCTTTACCTATAAAGTAATGGGTCATGCGAAACCTGAGCTACCAGAGTTGGTCCTTGAAGTGATTCAACGCCATGCTCCAGGTGATTACAGCCCACGAATCAAACCCAGTGGCAAAGGAAATTATCATTCTGTCTCTGTTACCATTACAGCCACCTCTATCGAACAAGTTGAGACACTCTATCAAGAGCTCGGCAATATCGACATCGTGCGCATGGTACTATAAAACATTGCTATCAATTATTTTTAAATAAAATCAATTATTTTTTAAAGCAGCCTAAGGCTGCTTTTTCTTATTTATCATAAAGTTAAAATAACCCTACAGAATATAATGTTAAAAAAGCCAGCCAGATGAGTAGTTCAAATGACCTAACAGGTTTATAATCAAAAAACTTTATATATTATGAATGGGCAATCGCAATGGACAATCAACTTGTTATCAGACAATTGGGACGGCAAGATTACTTTCCCGTTTGGCAAGCGATGCACCAGTTCACCAATCAGCGAGATGCAACAACTCGCGATGAAGTTTGGTTCGTTGAACATAATCCAGTGTTCACCCAAGGCCAAGCCGGAAAACCTGAGCACCTTCTCAATCCTGGCGATATTCCGATTGTACAAAGTGATCGCGGCGGCCAAGTCACCTATCATGGGCCTGGCCAACTTGTCGCTTATGTCCTTATTAATCTAAGACGCAAACATCTAGGCGTACGAGATCTGGTTAACCATATTGAACACTTAGTCATTGATACGCTAAATACCTACCACATTGACGCGCATGCTCGAGCTGACGCTCCCGGTGTGTATGTCGCAGAGAAAAAAATTTGTTCTCTCGGTTTACGTATTCGTAAAGGCTGTTCATTTCATGGCTTAGCCCTCAATGTCAATATGGACCTATCTCCTTTCTTACGGATTAACCCCTGTGGTTATCAAGGAATGGAAATGACACAGGTTTCTGACATAGCTGGCCCTCACCGTATTGAGGATGTTGAACAAAATATGATCCAAGAGCTTGTCCGTATATTCGGTTATCAACAAGTCGAATTTAGCACTGAAGCACCTTTGACAGGTAAAATAGCATGAGCAAACCAATTCAAATGGAAAGAGGCGTTAAGTACCGTGACGCCGATAAAATGGCCTTAATTCCAGTTAAGACAATGCCCACCGAGCAGCATGAAGTTTTACGTAAACCGGCATGGATGAAAATTAAATTACCGGCGGATAGCCAACGTATCCAAGATATCAAAGCAGCAATGCGTAAGAATAATCTTCACTCCGTGTGTGAAGAAGCTTCTTGCCCAAACCTCGCTGAATGTTTCAATCACGGCACTGCAACCTTTATGATTCTTGGCGCGATTTGTACTCGTCGCTGCCCCTTCTGTGATGTTGCCCATGGCCGCCCCATCGCGCCCGATAGTGAAGAACCCCAAAAACTGGCCCAAACTATCCATGACATGAAACTCAAATATGTGGTGATCACCTCCGTTGATCGTGATGATTTACGTGATGGAGGAGCCCAGCATTTTGCCGATTGTAACCGGGAGATACGAGCACTCAACCCAGGCATTCGAATAGAAACACTAGTACCCGATTTTCGGGGTCGCATGGATATCGCTTTAGATAAACTCAATGATAATCCACCCGATGTTTTTAACCATAACCTTGAAACCGCCCCTCGTTTGTATCGTAAAGCTCGCCCCGGAGCAAACTACAAGTGGTCACTTGAACTGTTGAAAAAATTTAAAGAAAGACACCCAGATGTCCCAACTAAATCAGGCTTAATGATGGGGCTTGGGGAAACCAAAGAAGAGATCATTGAAGTTCTCAAAGACTTGCGTGCACACGGTGTCACCATGTTAACGCTAGGCCAATATCTAGCCCCCAGTCGCCACCACTTACCGGTTGAACGCTACGTCCCACCTGAAGAGTTTGATGAGCTAAAAGAAATCGCCCTTGAGCTTGGCTTTACCCATGCTGCTTGCGGGCCATTTGTACGCTCTTCCTACCATGCTGATTTGCAAGCGAAAGGCATGGAAGTTAAATAGATTCATCTGAATAGCAGAAAAGTCGACAAAATGTCGACTTTTTTATTAAACTAAACAAATACATCAATAATAATGATTAGCTTGGGCAGACAGAACATCGCTATCTAGACAATAAGGATCATGCTAATGAATAAAGTCGGCTTTCTTGCTTTACTAGCCGTAGCAGTGACTGCTGGGTGTAGCTCTAATACCCAACAAGATAATTTTCGTGAAGCCTCTTTTGAGCTGTGTAATACCGAAGTGAATATCTATTCGGTCAGTGATGATGGTCGAGTACGTATTGTCTGCGCCGATGGCTCTAAGTTTGCTCTACAAAGTGAAAAGACATTAAACACCATGCGAGATATCAACATTGATTATTGTGATGGTGAAGGGTTAGGTAAATTTAGCGAAAGTAGTAAGTACTATCTTTTTCAATGCAAGTCAGGCACCTTGCTAAGCATTTCAAAATAGTATCGCCAATGATTGACTCATTCGTCTATAAATAAGGCCCGCCAATGCGGGCCTTATTTTCCAATAAAACCACTAGCCGTTATGCGTACACAGGTAAGCGCTTACAAATCGCTAAGACTTTCTGTTTCGTTGCTTCAATCACAGCAGGATCGTTGATGTTATCTAAGACATCACACATCCAGTTCGCCAAATCTTTCGCATCTTGCTCCGTAAAACCACGGCGAGTAATCGCTGGGCTACCAACACGGATACCAGACGTAACAAATGGGCTACGAGGATCGTTAGGTACCGAGTTTTTATTAACGGTAATATTCGCGGCACCTAGCGCAGCGTCAGCATCTTTACCGGTAATATCTTTATCAATCAGATCGACCAAAAATAGGTGGTTTTCAGTACCATTGGATACAATTTTATAACCACGAGCTTGGAACTGGCTCACCATCGCTTTGGCATTTTGTACCACACGAGTTTGATAAGCTTTAAATTCAGGCTCCATCGCTTCTTTAAATGCCACCGCTTTAGCCGCGATTACGTGCATTAGAGGGCCACCTTGACCACCAGGGAATACCGCTGAGTTGAGTTTTTTATACAACTCTTCGCCTGCGTTTGACAAAATCAAACCACCGCGCGGCCCCGCTAACGTTTTGTGCGTTGTTGTGGTGACAACATGTGCATAGGGTACTGGTGTTGGATAAACCCCTGCAGCCACCAAACCAGCAATGTGAGCCATGTCGACAAATAAATACGCATCAATTTTATCCGCAATTTCACGCATCCGTTTCCAATCAACGATTTGTGAGTAAGCAGAGAAACCACCAATGATCATTTTAGGTTTATGCTCAATCGCAAGGGCTTCCATTTCGTCATAGTTAATCTGACCGCTCTCATCAATGCCATAAGGAATAATGTTGTAAAGCTTGCCAGAGAAGTTTACCGGGGAGCCGTGAGTTAAATGACCACCGTGCGCTAAACTCATCCCCAGAACCGTGTCGCCTGGGTTAAGCAGTGCCATATACACGGCACTGTTTGCCTGTGAACCTGAGTGCGGCTGAACGTTCGCATATTCACAACCAAATAGCTGACAAGCGCGATCAATCGCTAATGCTTCTGCTTTATCAACGTATTCACAGCCACCATAATAGCGTTTACCGGGGTAACCTTCTGCGTATTTGTTGGTTAATTGAGAACCTTGCGCTTCCATAACCCGTGGGCTAGTGTAGTTTTCTGAAGCAATAAGCTCGATGTGTTCTTCTTGGCGAAGGGTTTCTTCTTGGATTGCTGCGAATAGCTCCGCATCGTAATCAGCGATATTCATATCACGCTTAAGCATCTGTATCTCCTGACTCAGATTTATCTGAAATTAGCTAAAAACCACACAATGACCCAAACGCAAACGTTTTCGTCACCCTAATGGGGCGCATTCTACCTAATTTGTTCTTTAGCATAAAGCCCAAATCACACAAAATATCATGCAGTTTTTTCATAATGACGGACAAGTTTTTTCATCTTATCGCTTGGGAAAAGCGCACCACTTGTCGAAGTGTCAATTTTACGCTTTACACGCTGTAAAGCGCCAGTGACATAGGTGTACCTTAATTTTGTTCCGCTTGCTACCGAAAATAATGAGTTTTCATTAGTATACCGGATTACTGGTCTAAATAGACCGAATAAGTCGATTTCCCTTCTCACCAACCGACTACGACTTATTTATACATTTTGGCTGATCATCGCCCTCGTTCAAGTCGGACAAGGAAAGACCACCAGCCACTATACTCAAACTGAAAGAATAGGGAACATATTGGTCAATATGGAAAAACATACCCATAAAGAAGATATTATCGCGATGTTAACTGGCACCTTTTTAGTCGCTCAAGGCGTTTTTTTTCTTCAAGCTGGAGAGCTGCTTACTGGAGGAACCGCCGGGCTCGCATTGCTCTTGACCCATTTGCTACCTTGGTCATTCGGCGTTCTTTACTTTATCGCCAATAGCCCATTTTATCTGTTGGCTTGGCGTCGTTTTGGCCGTCGATTTGCTTTAAACAGTGTGATATGTGGTGCTTTGGTCTCTCTCTTCGCCGATCACTTATCGCTATTTATTTCACTCAACACTGTAAATCCCTTTTATTGTGCTTTGGCAGGAGGTTTGCTGATGGGCTTGGGTATGCTGATTCTTTTCCGCCACCGTGCAAGCCTGGGCGGGTTTAATGTGCTTTGCCTATATATTCAAGATCGATATGCTATCTCTGTCGGTAAAACACAAATGGCCATTGATGGGATCATTTTGGCCAGCTCATTATTGCTTGTCTCACCGATTACGATCCTGCTTTCGATTTTTGGGGCATTGATTCTTAATATTGTATTGGCAATGAATCATAAACCCACTCGCTATAAAGTGACTTACCAACCTTAATTCGAAGCCTTCTAGCAGATCTTAAGCCGACGAACATGGTCGGCTCAAGATTTATCATTATCAGCCATTAATGGCTCGCTCTACCTTTCACATCATGGCTTAACGCTTTGTTAAGTTCAGATTCTACATAACCAGGAGAACGAGTCGCTTGAGACAGTAGCCGATACATGGCGGGCACCACAAACAGGGTCACAAACGAAGCAAACCCCATACCGAAGAAAATCACCGTCCCCACCGATACTCGACTTTCATACCCTGCCCCCGTGGAAAGAATCAGTGGAACAGAACCAGCTAAGGTGGTAAATGCGGTCATCAAAATTGGCCTTAAACGGCGTGCAGACGCATCAATAATAGCCTGTTCGAATTCATAACCACGATCTCGCAGTTGGTTGGCAAACTCAACGATGAGAATGCCGTTTTTGGTCACCATACCAATCAGCATAATCATGCCAATCTGACTATAGATATTCAGCCCCTGCTCCATGACAAACAATCCGATGAAACCACCAAACACGCCCATTGGTACGGTAAACATCACCACCAGAGGATTGATAAAGCTTTCAAACTGGGCAGCCAATACCAGATAGGCAACAAGCAGTGCTAATGCAAAAACCACCACAACACTCGATTGATTCTCTTTAAAATCTTTCGATTCGCCTGAATAACTAACGGTAATATCACTGGGCAATAGCTTTATCGCTTTTTGATCTAGAAAGTCCAAAGCTTGGCCTAACGTATACCCTTCGACTAAGTTAGCCGTAATGGTGATTGCTTTTTGCTTATTATAATGGGAAAGCCGAATGGGTGATGCAACCTCTTCAATCTGAGTGATCGTGTCAAGCGTGACTAAATCTCCAGATGAGGTTCTCATATAAATTTGGCTAAGATCGGCGACATTATTAAAGCTATTTTCATCGCCACGTAAGTAGACATCATACTCTTCACCCCGCTCAACAAATGTGGTGACTTTTTTCCCTCCTAACATCACTTCCAATGTTTCGGATAATTCTTGCACGCTAATACCCAACTGTGCAGCTCGTTGTCGATCAACCGACACCACTAATTCAGGCGTTTTTTCCGAATAATTACTGTCGACTCCAGTCATCATGCCGGAGTTGGTTGCTTCTTGCTGCAACTGCTCTGCCCATTTTTGTAACTCCGTATAATCTGCGCCGCCTAACACAAATTGAACGGGTTCACTCGACCCTCCACGAAAACCGGGCATAAATGGAAATACACGCACATCCGGGATACCGTCTAACGCTTGCCGAATTTGCCCAAGCGCTTGTTGTGCGGTGATCTCTCTTTCATTCCAATCATCTAAGATCATGATCACTAAGCCGGTTTGATCCCCAGCATTGCCACCAAAAGCGGGCGATTGGATACTAAATGACTTCAAGAAACCTTGCCCTAGTAAAGGCAATAAACGCGACTCGACCAGATCCATATTGGCTGCCATTCGATTATAACTGGTTGCGTCTGCACCACGGACAAAAGCAAAAATAACCCCTCTATCTTCTGAAGGGGTCAACTGTGCCGGAACCATATTATTTAAGGCATAGCTCCCACTGACACACGCGAGAATAACGATAGGTGCCACCCATTTCCAACGAAGTGCACCTTTCAGAGCAAAGCGATACCCCGACTCTAACCGACTAAACAAACGATCGACCAACAAAGTGAAACGCGCTGGTTTTGTACCACTTTTTAAGATCTTACTGCTTAAGACTGGCGTTAATGTCAATGCGATTAATGATGAAAAAATAACCGCCATTGAGAGCAAAACAGAAAACTCAGTAAACAATAACCCCACCATACCATCCATAAATGAGATGGGTAAAAAAACCATAACTAATACTAAGGTCGTGGCCACCACCGCGAATCCAACTTCTCGAGTCCCTTTATAGGCTGCCAATAGCGGTTTTTCGCCTTGTTCAATATGGTGGTAAATATTTTCCATCACCACAATCGCATCATCGACCACTAACCCAATTGATAAAATCAAAGCCATTAAGGTAATGAGATTAATGGAAAAGCCAAAATAATACGCAGCAATAAAGGATGAAATCAGAGATACCGGTACAGTAACGGCGGGGATCAAAGTTGCTCTGGCTTGTCCAATAAAGATATACAGTACCAACACTACTAATCCACCAGTAATGAATAAAGTGCTGTACACTTCATCAATTGAACGTTCAATAAAAACGGTCGAGTCATAGTCAATGGCGAGCCGCGTTCCATCGGGTAAAAATTGTTGAATACGATCCACTTCTTTGTGAACACGCTGTGCAACATCAAGTGGGTTAGCATCCGATTGTGGCACTACTCCCATGCTCACATTTACCACGCCATCACTTTTAAAGGTCGAATTTTCGTTTTCTGCACCAATAAAAACATCCGCAACGTCTTGTAAATAAATCGGGGAACGATCGCTGGCTTGTTTGATGACTAAATATTGAAAGTCTTCCGGTGTTTGATAACTTCTCGCGGTACGTACCGACATCACCGTCGAATCATTTCGAACTTGCCCACCGGGGCTTTCTATATTTTCTCGCCGTAAAGCATTAGAAATATCAGTGGTCGTGATACCTCGCCCAGCCATTTGTTCAGGCTTAAGACGTACATACATCACTTTATAGAGCCCACCAGAAACATCCACTGAGCTGACACCGCTGATCAAACTAAAGCGATCAACCAATACACGCTCGATATAATCGGTAAGCTGAGTTCGATCCATCGTAGAAGAACTTAAATTGATGTAGACCGAAGCCTGACCAGAACCATTATTTTTAAATACCAGTGGGTCATCCGCTTCTTCTGGTAAAGAACGTTGCGCTCTGGCGACCGCATCACGAATATCACTGACGCCTGTATTTAAATCGTAGCCTAAATCAAAAGTGACGGTAATCCGTGACATACCATTACGGGTTACAGAACTGATTTCATCAATACCACTAATTCCGGCTAATTGGTCTTCCAGAATTGAAGTGATCTGACTTTCGATAATGGTAGCCGAAGCCCCGCTATACCGCGTTGATATTGAAACCACAGGATTTTCAATATCTGGCATTTCTCGAACCGCCAATTTAGAAAAAGAGACAAAACCGAATACGCACAGCAACAAGCTCAGGACTAACGCAGCAACAGGCCGCTTAACCGAAAAATCTGATAACAACATTATTGCTCACCCCTTACCACAGGATACCCCTCTTGGGTCACCTCGGTAACAGATAATCCATCGCGCATATTGACAATACCTTGCACAACAATACGCTGCCCAATCGATAACCCTTTTTCTATCACGACTTGATTTTCGATCCGCGCCCCTAAGAATACCTCGGTTCGGATGACTCGTTGATCGTCACCAAGGACGTATACATAACGTTTCGTGCCGGAATACTCCAAAGCCTGTACTGGAATAATCGGAGCGCTGATGGCGGGAAAATCGATCCGAGCCGAAAGCAACATTCCCGGTTTTAGCTTTCCCTCTTTATTATCAAAGTGAACTCTAACCGGTAAATTGAGGGTGTCTTGATTGATGCGTGAATTGATCGCAACCAAAGTACCGTGAAAGGTTTGATCAGGCCAAGCCGACGTTTGACCTGATACCGACATACCAAGTGACAAACTAGACAAATAACGCTCTGGAATCGAAAGATCCAAGCGCATCAGCGATAAATTATCTAATGTCAGTAATTCACTACCGACATTGACCAACTGACCACGGCTAAAATCAACAAATCCAATCGTACCATCAAAAGGCGCGGTAATATGTAAATCTGCCAATTTTGCCTTGGCTGCATCTAGCCTTGCTTGAGCAATATCGACACTGGCCTTTTGAGCATCTAGTTCCGTTTGAGTAATGGCACTGCGTTTAACCAAACGTTCAAATTCAGCCAACTTACGTTGTTCATCAACCAAATAAGCCTGTGCTTCCGCTAATGCTGCTTGAGCTTTATGGTCATTTAACTTGACCAACAGTTGATCTTTTTTAACGATTTGATTGGTTGCTACAGCGATAAAATCCACTCTTCCTGAAACTTCAGAAGCAATATCAACCGATTGTTCGGCCTGGAGTTTACCCACCAGAGATAAATGCTGTGACACTTGGTGCATCTGTACGCTTTCAATGACCACTGGGACACTTTTAACTTCCTTTGCCGCCAAGGGAAAGAACATAAAAATAGCCAAGAACGTGTATAGGTAACGAACAAGAAATGATAATTTTTTCATGGTTAAGGTCAAACAATAAGAAACTTGCTTTATTGTAACTGGTTATCTTGTAAATAAACGTCAAGTAACGTAAAGATCTCAGAGAAAATCATATGGATAGCTGTCATTTTACCCGCATAATCGTAGCGTAGTTAATAACTTCTGCCCAAAAAGCCAGCATTCAGTTCAAAATCATAAAAAAAGGGTTTACAGTAAGAGCGAGTTTGATAATATGCGCTCCGCAGCTAATTGATGCGTTGGGAAAACGTCGATTAACTTACGTGATGGTCAATGACTATCCGTTAAAACCCCTGGAGGGGTTCCCGAGTGGCTAAAGGGAGCAGACTGTAAATCTGCCGGCTCCGCCTTCGATGGTTCGAATCCGTCCCCCTCCACCATATTCTCTCATTAGAGAAACCCTTGATTGATGTGTTGGGAAAACCTCAGTTAAGTACGCGGTAGTATGACTGCCCGTTAAAAACCCCTGGAGGGGTTCCCGAGTGGCTAAAGGGAGCAGACTGTAAATCTGCCGGCTCCGCCTTCGATGGTTCGAATCCGTCCCCCTCCACCATATTCTCTCATTAGAGAAACCCTTGATTGATGTGTTGGGAAAACCTCAGTTAAGTACGTGGTAGTATGACTGCCCGTTAAAACCCCTTGGAGGGGTTCCCGAGTGGCTAAAGGGAGCAGACTGTAAATCTGCCGGCTCCGCCTTCGATGGTTCGAATCCGTCCCCCTCCACCATATTAGAGAAAGCCCACTCATTGAGTGGGCTTTTTTATTACCCTCCAATCAATCAGTGAATGACTTCTCACTCACAAATAAAAAGGCTTCAAGCCGATTCCGCCTTGAAGCCAATAACGCCGTAGATCGGTCAACAGACCCTATTTAATGCTCAACCAAAATAATTCGTGTTTCATAAGGACGCAGTATTTGATGAGCGTGCACTGGTTGATCTGTTGGTAACCAGTAATTTCCCAATAAATAACGCGCATTCTCTAATTGCACCCATTCAGGTAAAACACACTCCTCCTCTCCACTATAAAAGTTATTAAGGCAAAATAGAGTCTGTTTATCATCCCGTCTTTGATAAGCAAAAATGGCTGGATGATCCGGCAACAAATCAAGATAATCTCCCTGTGTGATCACGGGAACCTTTTTACGCAATTGAATTAAACGTTGGTAAAAATAAAAGACAGAACTGTTATCCGCTAAGGCTTGCTCTGCATTGATCTGCTGATAGTTTTCAGCCACGGATAACCACGGTGTCGCCTGACTAAACCCTGCATATACAGCGCTATTCCATTGCATCGGTGTTCGTGAGTTATCGCGTGACTTATCGGCTAAAATAGCCAACATGTCCTCTTTATTGACACCTTTCTGATTAACCATAATGTCATACATATTGGTGCTTTCCACATCACGATACTGCTCAATGGAAGTATAACCAGGATTCGTCATGCCCAATTCCTCCCCTTGATAAACATAGGGAGTTCCCTGCATCATATGAATGGATGCCGCTAACATTTTTGCCGATTCAACACGATACTGCTGATCATCGCCTAAACGACTCACCACTCTAGGTTGATCGTGATTACACCAGAATAAAGCTCCCCAGCCTTGGCCATTAAGCCCAGTTTGCCAGTGGTTAAAAATCTGCTTCAATTGCAAAAAATCAAATGGCGCTTTGGCCCATTTTTCACCATTTGGGTAGTCCACTTTTAAATGGTGGAAATTAAATACCATCGAAAGCTCTTTACCATCTAATGCTGAATATTGCTGACAATGCTCTAACGTGGTCGATGACATCTCGCCGACCGTTACACTACCATAGCGTTGAAAGACATCACGGCTGATTTCTTGCAAATAGTCATGAACTTTTGGGCCATCGGTATAAAATCGTCGACCATCTCCTTGTTCATCATTAGGGAAATCTTGCTGTTTAGAAATGAGATTAATGACATCAAGCCGAAAGCCATCAACGCCTTTTTGAGCCCAGAAATGAATAATATCTTTAACTTCTTGACGTACTTGAGGGTTTTCCCAATTTAAATCCGCCTGTTCTGGAGCAAAAAGATGTAGATAATACTCATGTGTTTTTTCATCCAAAGCCCAAGCACTGCCACCAAACTTCGATTGCCAATTATTGGGAACCTGACCATTAACAGGGGGATGCCAAATATAATAATCTCGGTAAGGGCTTGCTTTATCACCAATAGCCGACTGAAACCAAGCGTGTTTGGTTGACGTATGGTTAACCACAATATCCATAATGATACGAATATCGCGCTGATGGGCTTCATTGAGCAGTTGTTCAAAATCTGCCATCGAACCAAAGTCTGGATTAATGCCATAATAGTCGGCAATATCATATCCATTATCAATCATCGGTGAAGGATAAATGGGGGTAAGCCAAATCGCATCGATCCCCAACAGCTTTAAGTAATCTAACTTGCTAATAATCCCTTGTAGATCGCCCGTTCCTTTTGCACCACTATCACAAAAACTTTTCGGATAAATTTGATAAATCGTGGCCGTTTTCCACCATTCATTATCGCTATTAACTGCTCTCATCTGCTCTCTACTCACTGACTAAAAATGGAGAAAAAAGAGTGGTAATCGACCACTCTAAAATAGAATTACTCGCTTGCTGGTGCTAAATCATCTTTTAATTGCGCACGTTTATACATCAGTAAGGTCAACGCTACAGGCACAACAATGGCAACCAACATCGCCAGCAGATAGGTAACCCAGTATTGTGGCTGGATAGAAAGAATTCCTGGAAGCCCTCCCACACCAATACCATTTGCCATGACACCAGCGCTGCCACAAATTGCCGCCGCTAATGCACTGCCGATCATCGCACTCAGCATAGGAAACTTATATTTTAGGTTAATCCCGTACATTGCTGGCTCTGTAACGCCCAGATAAGCTGAAATAGCCGCGGGGATAGAAATATCTCGCTCACCCTGTTTTTTACTAATGATGATGATTCCCATCACAGCAGATGCTTGCGCAATATTTGACAACGCAATTAGCGGCCAAATGGGTGTCCCGCCGAGATCTTGCATCAGTTGTAAATCTACGGCATTGGTGGTGTGGTGAATACCGGTGATCACTAATGGCGCATACAAAAAGCCAAAAACCATGGAACCAAGTACCGCAAAATCACCCGTCATCGCTGCTTTAGCCGCGTAAGCCACCCCGTCACCAATCACACGTCCAAATGGGCCAATAAAGGCATGGGCTAAAATCACAGCCAGAATAATAGAAAGGAAAGGAACCACCACAAGATAGAGATAAGAAGGAATAATGCGTTTTAAATTCGTTTCAATAAACGCGAGCACAACACCAGCTAAAATAGCCGGAATGACCTGAGCTTGATAGCCAACTTTCTCAATCGCAAACCAACCAAAGTCCCACACCTCTGGCACCTGCGTGCCGATTAAGTAAGCATTCATCAATTGGGGGGAAACCAAAGTCACCCCAAGCGTGATCCCGAGGATCGGTGTCCCACCCAGTTTTTTTACCGTTGACCAGCACACCCCAACAGGAAGGAAGAAAAAGATGGCTTCGCCAATCAACCATAAAAAGGCATGCACACTCGCCCAAAACTGGCTAATCTCGGTCAAGGTTTGACCGTCAAACATTTTAATGTCACCAATCACATTACGAAAGCCCAGAATAAGCCCCCCGGTAATGATCGCTGGCAATAGTGGGACAAAAATTTCAGCTAAATGAGATATTCCTCTCTCAAGCACATTCATATTCTGCCGAGCGGCGAGTTTCGCATCATCTTTCGATGTTTCTGATTTCCCCGTTAACGATAATAAAATTTTATAAACTTGATCGACTTCAGTACCAATCACGACCTGAAACTGCCCAGCATTGGTAAAACACCCCTTCACCATACTTAGCGTTTCAATCTGTTTACTATCAGCCTTCGCGGTATCATTCAGTACAAACCGTAAACGTGTTAAGCAGTGACTGACACTCGCAATATTTTCGTTGCCACCAATCAGCTCAATCAGACGAGTGACGTCTTGTTTCGCTATCTTAGCCATATCCCATCCACCCCATTTGTTTTTCATTTATCATAGTTGATATTTTAATGGGAACAATCCCATTCGAATGGTCAGATACTGACATATTCGATATTAAGATAAAATGGGAACAGTCCCATAAATTGAAATGGATCACAAATGGTTCGGGGTTTATCTCAAGAACCGCTTCCTGACGAAACCTAGATAGCACCAATAAACACAAAAGCCATATTGAAAGAAAATGGCTACAATGCATAAAAAGTCCATCATTCGAAAACGAAACGTCAAAGAGAAGAAATGGGAGCGCTACTCACAAGGTGGATGCTGGTCGTTGTGTGATATGAACGCACTCAGTGCTATCGTTTGATAACTGATGAATCAGTAAGTTAGCCGCTTTTTCACCTGCCTGATGGTAGCCAGGATCAACGCTATATACATTCGGAAAGAGAAAAGAAAGAAGCTCATTACCACCAACACCAGTCACAGCAATATCATCACGTTGCCGCTCTTGTAAGCGCTTGATAACACCTAATGCCAAGGTATCACTGGCACAGACAATCGCCTGAGTGTCTTGATATAAAACGTGGTCGACCAATTGATAGGCACTTTCATGATCTAGCTCACCGGTTTGATAATTAGGCAACTTGCCGTTCGCCTCACACCAGTCGAGATAAGCCTGTAGACGCATTAACCCCGTGGTTTTATCTCGAGGATTAACGCCAATAAAGGCGATTTGCGATAGATTTTTTTGTTGGAGATAACTCAAAGCTTGATTAATAATACCTTGGTTATCATAATTGATAGAAGAAACAAATTCACAGTCCATTGCAACAAGCACAGCGCGTTTATTCCAACTCGCTAATGTCGATAAATCGATATCAGTAAAGCCAAAAACAATTACCCCATCAACATTACGCTTTGCCAACACTTGCAGGTGAGCTAACGTTTTTTGTCTGTCAAACTGGCTTTCCATAATGACCACATCATAGCCATGCTGATAAAGCACTTGCAACATACGACTGACCGCACGGTTCTCAGACGGCGAATCAAGACGAGAAATAATAACGCCAACCACTTTTTGGCTTCCACCACGCATAGATTGGGCCGATTTTGACGGCACATAGCCAGATTCAGCGATCACTTGCTCAACCCGCGCGCGCGTCTCTGGCCTCACTTTCGGATCATTGGTGAGAACTCGCGATACGGTCGATTTTCCGACACCGGAGAGTTTTGCTATATCAAGGATCGTCAGTTTTTTACTCATAACGTTCAGATAGCCGAAGATAAAGAGCGAAGATAGGCGGGTACATTCGCAATGCTATCGAGAACCGCATTGGCTAAAGTTTCACCTTGTGAAGTAATCGGTTTACCGGTGCGCACTAAAATTTTCTGTCCTACCCCAGCAGCCTCTGCGGCCATCATGTCTTCGACTTTATCACCCACCATCACCGACCTCGCCATATCAATTTTCAAAAAATCACGCGCTGAAAAAAACATGCCCGGCTTTGGTTTACGGCAGTCGCAATCTTGCTTATAGTCTCCAATCCCCTGTTCAGCATGATGTGGACAGTAGTAGACACCATCAAATTCAACCCCATTATCAACAAAGTTCCAATCCATCCACTGAGTGAGGGATAAGAAGCGATCTTCACTGAAGAGACCTCGAGCGATCCCAGACTGATTAGTCACCAGCACTAATAGATAGCCCATCTCTTTCAATTGTTGAGTCGCATCAAAAACACCATCAATAAAATGGAAATCGTGCTCATCATGCACATACCCCGTATCGAGGTTAATCACCCCATCACGGTCTAAAAACACAGCGGGTTTAGCCAAAACATTGCTCTCTAGTGACGATTTTCCAAGAATTATACTCAACTAGCACCAATATGCTAGGTTGAAAGTCTACCAGTAAAATCAAGCCCCTCTTGTTCGATACTTAACAGCATAAAAAAGTTTTAGCCGTCTAGACGTAAAAATATCTATTGACTTAAAATCACAGAACTCATAGCATCAATCGACAAGAGTGAAAGAACGCGGCATGGTTTTATGATTCAAATTAATCAAGTAAATAAAGTGTTCTATCAAGGTAATCAAGAAATTCACGCCTTGGTAGACATTAATCTCCATATTGCACAAGGCACTATCTTTGGTGTTATCGGCTCATCAGGCGCAGGCAAAAGCACCTTGATACGTTGCGTCAATATGTTGGAAAAACCAACCAGTGGTAGTGTCATTGTCGATGGTGTCGATTTAACGACACTGAACAACAGACAGCTCAGCCAAGCAAGGCGCAATATTGGGATGATTTTTCAGCACTTTAACCTGCTTTCTTCCCGAACGGTGTTTGAAAATATCGCGCTACCCCTTGAGTTAGCCGGTCATCCCTCGACACATATTGCTCGTAAAGTGACAGAATTATTGACCTTAGTAGACTTAGCAGAAAAGCGAGATACTTATCCAGCCAATTTAAGTGGTGGGCAAAAGCAACGCGTTGCAATTGCGCGCGCTTTAGCGTCTGATCCTAAAGTTTTACTTTGTGATGAAGCAACCAGTGCGCTTGATCCGGCAACAACGCAATCCATTCTTGAGCTTCTAAAAGAGATCAACCGACAATTAAATATTACGATTTTGCTGATTACCCATGAAATGGATGTAGTTAAAAACATTTGTCACGAGGTCGCCATCATCGGCGATGGACAATTAGTAGAAAAAGGTAGTGTCGGTGATATTTTTGCTTACCCCAAAACCACCTTAGCGCATCAGTTTATTCGTTCGACATTGGATCTGTCTATTCCAGACGATTACCAAGCGCGTTTACAACCACAACGAGTCACGGGCAGTTACCCTTTGGTTCGTCTCGAATTTACTGGCTCAACCGTCGATGCTCCCCTGATGTCACAGATTTCTCGCAAGTTTAATATCGATGTAAGCATCCTCAGCTCCGATCTTGACTACGCTGGCGGGGTAAAATTTGGCATGATGGTGGCAGAAATCTTTGGTGACGAACAAAATGATAGCGCCGCAATTCAATATCTCAGAGACAACAACGTAAAAGTCGAGGTGCTCGGTTATGTCCTTTAATATTATTGTAGACTGGCTGAATGCCATTAGTGCGTGGCTGAGCTTAAACAGCGACTTACTGTTAACGGCAACCTGGCAAACCATATATATGGTCGCCGTTGCTGGCTTAATTGGCTTTGCTATCGGCATTCCACTTGGCGTCGTTTTGCACCTCACTAAAAAAGGAGGGTTATTAGAAAATATACGACTCAACAAAATATTAGGTGCTATCGTCAACATTGGCCGCTCGGTACCATTTTTAGTCTTAATGGTTGCGATTATCCCGGTGACGAAACTATTAGTCGGAACCTTTATTGGCACGACTGCGGCGATCGTCCCTTTAACCATCGGCGCAATCCCTTTTGTTGCGCGTTTGATTGAAGGCGCTCTTATCGAAGTGCCCAGCGGTTTGGTTGAAGCAGCCCAAGCGATGGGGGCAACACCAATGCAGATTATCCGTAAAGTACTTCTACCTGAAGCGATGCCAACGATCTTAAATTCAGTGACCATTACCTTAGTTACCCTGGTCAGCTATTCCGCTATGGCTGGTACGGTTGGCGGTGGCGGTTTAGGCGATGTGGCAATCCGTTACGGGTTCCACCGTTATGATGTCACGATTATGGCCGTGACGGTGGTTATGCTGATCGTTTTAGTACAAATCATTCAATCCATCGGTGATTTTCTCGTGCGCCGCGTTGATCACAAATAAGTAAAATATCGTTTTATAACAAGGAGAATAGATATGAAGTTGAACTTAAAAGGGCTATTGGCTGCTACAGTAGCTGCATCAGCGCTGGTTTTGTCTGGCTGTGGTGAAAAAAATGTCGATGTCAATAGCGTCAAAGTTGGGGTCATTGCCGGTGCCGAAGCTCAAGTTGCAGAGGTTGCCGCCAAAATTGCCAAAGAAAAATATAACCTGAATGTCGAACTGGTTACCTTCACAGACTACGTTACCCCTAATGCGGCATTAGATGATGGTTCAATTGATATCAATGCATTCCAGCACAAACCTTACCTCGACAAACAAATCGCTGACCGTGGCTATAAATTGGCCATTGTTGGTAATACTTTTGTCTATCCTATCGCTGGCTATTCAAAACAGATCAAAAACATCGATGAAATAGAACAAGGAGCCCGTATTGCGGTACCGAATGACCCAACCAATCTTGGCCGATCACTCCTGTTACTTGAACAGCAGGGGTTAATCACGCTACGTGAGAACGTTGGTCTATTGGCCACGGTCCGTGACATCATCGAAAATCCCCAAGGTGTGCGCATTATGGAACTTGATGCGGCACAACTGCCTCGCGCACTGGATGATGTAACATTGGCCATTATCAATACCACTTACGCCAGCTCTATCAACTTGACTCCCGAAAAAGATGGGATTTTTGTCGAAGACAAAGAGTCACCTTATGTCAACTTGCTAGTTGCACGGCAAGATAACGTCAACGCTGAAAATGTACAGAACTTCCTCAAGGCATACCAAACCGATGAAGTCGCAAACGCAGCGTCAACCATCTTCCATGGTGGTTCAGTAAAAGGCTGGTAAACTCAACGACGCCTCAAAAACAGTCATAAGATAAACCCGAACAACTTGGCGTTGCAGGCCGACGGTAACTAAGTGAAGCCAGACACAATGTCGTCAAGCCCGACACAATATAGTTTGGCCAACCGAACGCAACCGATATCACTGCAACGTCAAGTAGCGATTATTTCCTTTTTATCTCGCCTCATTTAATGAATGAGGCAACTAACCTGTTTTAGTTTTTCAGATAATCCCACGAAATATTCGACACGATGCGACATTGATCGCACTTAAAATGGAAAATGTCATGCAAGGGTTCTTTAAGTAACCACATACCACCACATTTAGGGCAAGGACGGGCTTTTTCAGCCGCTAAACTCGTCCCTCCGACTCGATATTGGTAATAATAGGTCGGAATTTTGGTTAAATACTCAATTCTTCCTCGCAAATCCCAGCCACGACGAAATAAGTCACTCTGTATTTCACACAGCTCATCCAATGCAGCGTGTTCCGCTTTACAACCACCAGCCATTTGAATTTCATCACATGCCTGCCACTCGGTTTGCCATTTTATGACCGCTTTATGATCGCCGTTAAATGTCGCTGGATGGCGATATAAAGGAATAGGTAATAATGTTTCACCGCTACGCAATGGAGAACAAGTATGCAGATACGTGGTATAAAGCACTTGCCAACTCGGTGATACGGAATCCGCAGCTTGCTCTGAATTAATATCCCTCCCTAATAAGCGGACTTTCGGAGCAAGTAAACATGCCTCAGACAAACGTTCTAGAGAGACTTTAACAAAATCTGAATGGTATTTAGGATGCAAACTGTCTTGTTCAGGACACACCGCTCGAAGAAAAAACTCCCCTTCACCGAGTACTAATGGAAATTCACGACCAAGTACTTGGCCATTGAAACGCAATGCTTCCATTAACCCATTAACCGCTTTATCGACCGCACTGATAGTCGTATTATCAAAGCATTCAAATTCGAGCTCTACTACATAAGCCATAAAAGTTACACCGCGGGTTTAAGTTGATTTAAAAAGTCCACCACATCCATGCAAAGCACCTCTCTATGCTTACGACCTAACGTTTCTCGAATGACGTTCCCGGTTAAGTTACAAATGGAAATTACCGTCATATCATCATCGGTTGTCGCGATAAAAACGGTTGGTTTTTGTTTAAGGCGTCGTTGCATGACAAGATGACCAAGTATATTTTCTTGTAGCCTGACATAATCATCTTTATTCCAGACTTGTACTAGTGTTAATGCTTGATCTCGCCACAAAGCTGGCATATCCGCACAATATTGTGTGCCATAAAAAGGATCAATGTCAGGATGAAGGGTTAACTCCATTCCTTGTTCCACCGAAGCGAGAGACGCGATACTATTTCGTTGCTGTGCTTGCCAATAAACCTTATCGTCCTCTTGCTCTTGAATACACACGGAAGCTAACCCCACGAGGTCATGGCTACAAGGTAAAGTTTGATAGCGCTGAAAGTAGGCGTTAGAGTAACGCTGTGTAAAAGATAATAAGGCTCGGGTGACTAAATTAGTCATGCGGTTCTCCATTGCAAAGCACAGACAGCCAGTGACACCAGCGGTCATATTGCGTAAAATTCCTCATATTCTAATCGAATTGACGATAAATGATGAGCAAATATTCTGAAGCAAAAGAGCTAGCAGGACTGACGCTAGGCAAAAAAACCGATTATAGCCATCGGTATGATCCCCATTTACTGCAACCGGTGCCTCGTCGTTTAAATCGAGAACAACTCAAACTTGGTGAGTCATTACCATTCACTGGGTGTGATATCTGGACACTGTATGAGCTTTCATGGCTCAATAACAAAGGGCTGCCTCAAGTCGCTATTGGTGAGGTGATGATTCCTGCCACCAGTATCAATTTAATTGAGTCTAAATCCTTCAAGCTTTACCTCAATAGCTTAAATCAAACCCAATTTTCGTCTTGGCAAGCGGTACAGGAATGTTTAAGTCAGGATCTGTCTCAATGCGCAGGAGAGATTGTTAGCGTACAACTTTACCCTCTCGCTCACTATACACATCAACCCATTGCAACCATGCAAGGAGAATGCATTGATGAGCAAGATATAATCATTACCGATTATCAATTTAACCCGGATACATTATGCCATGCGGTCAGTTCTGAGGTTGTCGAAGAAACGCTACATAGTCATTTACTCAAATCTAACTGCTTAATTACCAATCAACCCGATTGGGGAAGTATCGAAATTACTTATCGAGGGCCACAGATACACCGGGAGGCTTTACTGCGCTATATCGTCTCATTCCGCGAACACAATGAGTTTCATGAACAATGCGTTGAACGGATTTTTACCGATATTTGTCGGTACTGTCATCCTGAACAACTCACCGTTCTAGCTCGATATACTCGCCGAGGCGGTCTGGACATTAATCCGTTCCGCTCTACCCATCATGCCACCCCAACGCATAATTTACGTATGGCTCGCCAATAAAAGGAATCGGTTTAGGATGCAATCTTTCCGCTGGATATATCGTGGTTTGGTGACGTTACTGCTTTGTCTACCTAGCTGGGCTTACGCAGCCGTTTATTCTTCTCCTATGCTAAATGAAGCCTATAGCTTAATTGACATTTCCCCGATACAAGCTAAGGCGCTCGCACAAGACTATCTTCAACAGCGAAAATTAGCCGATAAAGCAGAAAAAAATCCCGCCAGTATCAGCAGAGATGAAACCGACAGTCGCATTCGAACGCCAGGAAGCAGCATTGAGGCAATAAAAATACTGGCGAACGCTGAATTTCGTCTTGGTCATAGAGAAGCCGCTTTTGAATGGTTAGAGAATGCCAAACAGCTCGCGATTCAATATCAATTACCTTATCTCGAATTAAGTGTTGATATATTAACGGTTCGTTTACAGTGGCGTTTCGATGGCAATGCCAGTGCAGCTCGAGCCCAATTGCGAGACATTATCGCCCGATATGAATCGCTCAAGGAGAGTAGCCGCTTAACTAAAGAGATCGATTATCAAACCACCATGCTAAGGGCGGAAATTGCATCACAAGCCAACGATGTCCAATTAGCGAACCGTTTATTTCTTGAAGTAAAACCTTATATTGAGTCGTTATCTGCTCAAAAACCGATGATTGATTATCATATCGTCGTGGGGGAACATTATCTTAGGCATGAACGATATAATCTAGCACTATCCGAGTTGCTGATTGCCTATTGGAAAGCGATTGAAATTGATGCCAGCGCTCAACTGGCCAAAGCTAACACCTTACTCGCACAACTTTTTTATGAACGAAGAGTTTTTGATAAAACATTGATTCATCTTTCTCAAGCTGCAGAATTTTATGGTAATTATGAGAAATCTCCCGTTTTAGCTGCGGTACTAAAACGGATGGGTGATGTGTATTATCAACAAGGTAAATACAATTTAGCGCTCGTGCATTATTTTAATGCGATTGATCATGAAAGTAGTGACATCAATATCACCAACGTGATTGAGGTAAGGTTAAACTTAGCCGCTACTTATTTACAGTTATATAACTATCCCTTAGCAGAACAATATTTGTTCTTAGCACAAGATCTATTACAAACCCACCCGATGCCAAAACTACAAGGTCAAGCTGCTCTGCTCAATGCTGGCCTCGCCTATTCGCAACAAAATAGCCAACGCGTCATTCACTATGCTCAACAGGCACTCAATGTAGCCGAATCTTTAAGTGACTTAACCACACAGGAGCAAGCTTATCGACTGCTGTCATTAGGCTATGAACAAAAAGGACAATACGCCCAAGCATTAGACAATATCAAGCGTAGTAATTCTATTGCGCAAATTCGTCAAAATAAACTCAATCAAATTAGCGAAGATGCCTTCCGGCAACAAAAAGAATTTGCTGAACAGGCGTTGCATCTAGTTGGCCAAGAAAAGGCGTTATTGGAAACTCAGCAGGAATACAGCAAATTTCAAAAAATTGCCTTTTCACTGTTTATCATCTGTATCATTTTGTTTTTATTTTTGATGCGCCGAGGTTATGTCATCCAACGACAACAGGATGAGATTGATGAACTCAACAACAACTTATTTACTCACTCTCGTTCACGATTACCCAATTTAAGAATGCTCAATACTCAACTTCTTTCGTCATTACAACGCAGCAGTCATAATTATGAACAGTGGCATATTGGTGAATTGATCCATGAACCGCTCAATGATCGACTGCGTTTCGTCATGATCGATCTTCCCTTGCTACGTAACATGTACCTGCAATATGGCTACAGTCGTGGTGTCGAAATGGAACATGCACTAGGCGCTTTTTTGAAGACCCACTTAACCGATCCTTCTCGTCTATACCATTTTTCTGATGCCAACTTATTATATATAGAAGCCAATAGTGATCGCGCACAACCACCTGAAATGTTATTTGATAAAATTCAAACTTGGATTGAACAGTTCCAGCCCGATCAACCCCTCAACCGAACCATTCGGGTTGGCATTGCAGACTATCCATTCTTGCCACGATCATATACCGCCATTAATGATAAAGAACTATTAGACATCTTACTCATGGCGACGAGTGTCGCACGCGGATTGAGCTTAAGAGATAAAAACAGCCATTGGGTCTATTTTAAAGCTATTGATAATGCGCCAGCCGCAAGCTTTGCCTCCAATCATATCCGTAAATGTTGTCAGTTAGCGATTAATCAGGGGTTAATAAAAGTTCACTCATCTTGTAAGAATGAGGAGGACATCAAAAAACTCCTAAAAGATGAATAAATAGTGTACGGTTAATCAGCAAAGCTAGGTGACGCGAGATAATTATTTGTTATTATCGACAAATAAGTAAATAGGATCAGGGTTACAACCTCATTCATGTGTTGTTGATGGGTGTTCTAGAGATATCCAGTATCCAGTCAACTTGGGCAGTCGTTATCACGCTAGATAAATGCGTTTCGCTTTGAAAGTAGAATGAAAAGAGATGAGTTTACCTCCACTGTCTACTCTAAAGGCCATGACGTTATGCTTATCAAGCTGCGTAACGTGATAACGCTTGGCCATACAACAATAAATGCAGGTTTTCATTCTCTCTCCTTTAGCCGTACTGGAGCACATGTTGAAACCGAACTCGTTAGCAACGGAACAACAGACTGACAATCTGGATGCACAGATCAAGCATAGCCGTAATATTTTACTGCAAATTCCCGGGATACCAGTAAAAATAAAACGTGATCTTCGAGAACTCTTTAACCAATCCCATGCTCAACCAGCAGCTCAAACGACACAAGCCATTCACCTACTGAGACTTTATGAACGGGTAGTGAAAATTTTGACTCATAACTCACATACACTGAGTCAAGCATTTCCCTCGACGAGCGAGCATGCCTTACTCACTCAATTAAACAGTGAGTTACAAAATTTAATCACCGAACTGGACTTTGAGGGAGAATCAGGCGATTTACTGGCTGATATTCGAACCAAATTACTGCTTGGTGTTAATAGCGACACTTTGTTAGAACTCGCCTTACAAGTATTAAGGCTGGTTATTGACGGTACTCAATACGAACGAAAAAGCTCTGAAAAATTTTTACAGCAAGTGAATACTGCATTAATCAAAAACCTAAAAAGTGCCGGACAAAATTTACAGCAAAGCACCGAGAACTACGTTCACCGGCAAGAAATCAATCAAGAATTAAACCAGTTAGTTACTCGTGGACAGCATGAATTAAACAAACTGGAATCGCCCACGACAACAGCAGCATTGAATAGCTTATTCGGAGAAATCACATCATTATCAGAACGTCTCGATCAAGCTCAACAACGAGAGCAAGCATTAATTGAACGGATGCATTACAGCAAAAATCAAATGGAAGCCTTGTTTGAACTAACTCAAGATTATCGACGTCGCTTAGAAGATCAAGCGCAACGCTTACTGCAAGATCCACTAACTAAAGTGTACAACCGAACCGCATTTAATGATCACCTGGAACTGGAATACCGCCGCTGGATTCGTTCTCAACACCATTTACGTGTCGCTGTGCTCGATATTGATAAATTTAAAGCGATCAATGAAAGTTTTGGTTATTTAGCCGGTGATAAAGCGTTAAAAATCATCGCCAGAACGATTCATAAAGAACTAAATAAAACAGACACATTGGCACGTTTTTCAGGTGAGGAGTTTATTCTTCTGCTACCAGAGCGCAACGATAATGAATGCCATCAACTTATCCAGCAAATACAGCGCAACGTTGCTCGTTTACCATTTAAGTTCAGAGATAAACACATTACCATGACTCTCAGTGGTGCAACCTCTGCATTTAAAGAATCGGATACCCCTGAAATTGTGCTCGACCGTCTTTATCGTTCTTTGCAAGAAGTCAAAAAATATGGGCCAAATCAATTAGCATGGAAATAACCAATTCGGCTACTTTTCATACAAAGCTGACATAAGATAACAAAAGTTAGTGACTAAACTCACATCTTGTGCGGTTGAAGATTCCCCAATGCAAAGGAAGCGAACAAGATTGATAGCAATATTTCTATCGGTTACAGCGCGGCTAATTCAGGTTTCTTTTTGATGCAACAGGTCAATTTCATTCCCTGATTATGTCTGTGGTAACTTAGTTAAGGAGGTCTCGATGATCACTCAAGTTAGCCCAGCAGGCAGTATGGATTTACTGTCTCAGCTTGAAGTAGAACGACTAAAAAAAACGGCGTCCAGTGATCTCTATCAACTGTATCGTAATTGTAGTCTTGCTGTACTAAACTCCGGTAGCCATACAGATAACTCAAAAGAGTTATTGGATCAGTATAAAAACTTTGATATTACCGTCCTACGTCGTGAACGTGGGATTAAGCTTGAGCTAACCAATCCCCCTGAACAAGCGTTTGTAGATGGGCAAATCATTAAAGGCATTCAAGAACATCTGTTTGCTGTACTGCGTGATATTGTCTATGTCAACATGCACTTGTCGGATCAGCAACGATTAAATCTCACCAATGCTAGCCACATTACCAATCTTGTATTCGGAATTTTGCGTAATGCTGGTGCATTAATCCCAGGTATTGAACCCAATTTAATTGTTTGTTGGGGCGGCCATTCCATTAATGAAACTGAATATCAGTATACACGTGCTGTTGGCCATGAACTTGGGCTACGTGAACTCAATATCTGTACTGGCTGTGGCCCAGGAGCGATGGAAGGACCGATGAAGGGCGCAGCAATCGGTCATGCAAAACAGCATTACCGTCAACAACGTTACTTAGGCTTAACGGAGCCTTCCATTATCGCTGCTGAACCACCGAATCCAATCGTAAATGAATTGATCATTATGCCGGATATTGAAAAACGTTTAGAAGCGTTCGCACGCATGGCACACGGTATTATTATTTTCCCAGGTGGTCCAGGCACCGCGGAAGAACTGCTATATATTTTAGGCATAATGATGCACCCAGAAAATACTGAGCAGCCGATGCCTATCGTTCTCACTGGTGCCAAAGAGAGTGAAGCTTACTTTCAATCTATTGATCAATTTATTGCGGCCACACTCGGAGAAGAGGCAAGAAAACACTATACCATTGTGATTGATGATCCCGCTCAAGCTGCGCGTATTATGAAAGAAGCAATGCCCTTGGTGCGACAACACCGTCGAGATCATGATGATGCTTATAGTTTTAACTGGTCGCTTAAAATTGAACCTGAATTTCAACTACCTTTTGAACCAAGCCATGACAATATGGCAAGCTTAGACTTACATCTCAACCAACGCCCTGAAGTACTGGCGGCAAATTTACGCCAAGCTTTCTCCGGTATAGTAGCGGGTAACGTTAAAGCGGAAGGGATTCGTGAAATAGAGCGTAAAGGGCCATTTGAACTGCATGGCGATCCGATGCTAATGAAGAAAATGGATAAATTGCTTGCTGATTTTGTACAGCAACATCGAATGAAATTACCTGGGGGCACCGCTTATGAACCTTGTTATCGTATTACCACTTAAGCGCTGACACCGGCAAATAAAACAACAGGGATAGTCATCTCATTTTATTTCATTACAATAAGGGCTTATCAGCCCTTATTATTTGTGATTATGTCTCTCCATCTTGTGATAATTGATGCATTAAACCTCATTCGTCGCGTGCACTCAGCGCAACCCGATCCCACGGATATCATGCGAACAGCGACGACCACGTGCCGAACACTGCAGCGTATCATTGATGAATCAACACCGACCCATATCATCGCTGTCTTTGATCACCACTTACAAGACAGGGGATGGCGAGCCCAGTTGCTACCAACCTATAAACAAGGGCGCAAGCCGATGCCAACACCACTGCAAGAAGGTTTAGACACCATTCAACAAGCGTGGTGGGAGTTAGGGATTGACTCATTACTCTCTGATGGGGACGAAGCTGATGATTTAGTGGCGACGCTCGCCTGCAAAGTCGCTCGTCATCAAGAAAAAGTGACTATCATTTCCACCGATAAAGGCTATTGCCAACTCCTGTCACCTACATTACAAATTCGAGACTACTTTCAACAACGTTGGCTTGACGTTCCATTTATTGACAACGAATTTGGTGTGCGGCCAACTCAACTGGCAGATTTCTGGGGATTAACTGGGATAAGTTCGAGCCAAGTACCTGGCGTTACCGGGATTGGCCCTAAAGCTGCTAGGGCTATTCTACAACAATTTGCAACCATTGAAGAGGCTTATGCCAGCGACCAACTCGCAGATAAATATCGAAAAAAGCTGGATGAACAAATAGAAATGGCCAGAATATGCAAGCAAGTTGCCCAGCTCAAAACCGATATTGAGCTAGGATTTAACTTGCAAGATATTCGTTTTCAACCCTGAACACGTAAGCTCGACAACAAGAATTAGTAAGGGGTGATATTCGATAACGTTTGCACGTGTACGGTGATCTCTTCTCTATCATGATACAGATGCTTAGCCTGCAACCTAAACTTTACTTGATGCTCTTTAAGAAATAACTTTAAGTTTTCAATATCTTCTAAGACTTCATCATAGCGGCCTTTCATCGGCAATTTAAGATTAAATATTGCCTCTTTGGCCCAACCACTAATAAGCCACTCCCCCATTAATTGGGCAACGCGGGAAGGCTTTTCAATCATATCACAGACTAACCAAGTGACATTTTTTCGAGGGGGCTCAAATTTAAAGCCATCTTGCATATGATGTTTTACTTGGCCAGTTTCCATCAAGCTATCAGCCATCATACCGTTATCGACCGCATGAACAAACATAGACCGTTTCACCAATTGATAAGTCCATCCTCCTGGACACGCGCCGAGATCGACCGCCCACATCCCTGATGCTAAACGGGTATCCCACTCCTCTTTGGGAATAAAAACGTGGAACGCTTCTTCCAATTTTAAGGTTGAACGACTTGGTGCATCAGCAGGAAACTTTAAGCGCGGGATCCCCATAAAAAAAGGCGAATTATTCTGGCTGTCAGAATAGCCCATGTAACAGTGCCCAGGAGCGATAAAACAGACATGGAATACGGGTTTCTTAGCGTTATCTTTAGCCAATAAAAATCCTTTTCCACGTAAGGCTTGACGCAAAGGAACCGTAAATTTTCGGCAGAATTTCAATAACGCTTTCGCTTCATTAGTGTCTGGCGTTTCAATCCGAATATCCCCGCACCGAGGTAGCGACTCAATGGCTGACAGCTGTGAAACAATAGGAGAAATTCGGTCATCTTTTGGCAAATCGACAAACTCAGCAACCACTGCAAACATTTGTCGCGCAAAAATAAGCGCCTGAAAGTCGATCTGCTTAATCAATTTATCGGCATCTTCCGCTTGATAACATTCAAACAGAACATACCCAGTGTTATGTTTTAAACGAGGAAAGCCATAGACTGCCAGTTGGCTCGCTTTATCCTGAATTTCACCAGCACACTCTTTTTCAAAACCAGCACGGCAGTAGAGCATTACGTGTTTCACCGCTTCACCTCTTTCATATTCATAGCAGCTAGGATAAAGATTCCCCAGCCAAATAAAAACAACACCCCACCCAATGGGGTAATCGGACCAAACCACTTTGCGCCCGTCAAGGCTAACGCATAAAGGCTACCGCTAAAGCAAAGGATGCCGATAATAAAGCAAATTGCTGCTCGGCTAAAATGTTTTCGAGCTTTATCGTGCAAAGGCAATTGCAATAAAACGCCACACATCAATAAAGCAGCACCATGAATAAATTGATAATTCACTCCCGTTTGAAACACCGATAATAAATGGGTCGAAAGTTGCGCCTTCAGTGCATGAGCGGCAAAAGCACCCAAAGCGACCGCTACACCAGAAAAAAAAACCACCAATGATAAGTAAAAACTGACTCCTCATCATAAACCTCGCTAATAAACTGAGCGAATCACTCAATGATAAACGCTCGGAAAAGACAATCTCACTCACGAGAAGTCGTCACTTCTTCTAAGATCACTTCTTGCTCACGGCGTGCTTTATTAAGCATCCAGTCACGAAAGGTTGCGATACGTCCCATATCCGCCTGTTTTTCATGACAAACGACATAAAAGGCATTTTTAGTCATGAGCACTTGATCAAAAGGGGCAACCAACCGCCCTGATTCTAATTCTGGCTGAGCAAGCACATTATTACCCAAGGCGACACCTTGTCCATGCACCGCGGCTTGTAATACCATCGTTGAATGACTAAAGATAGGCCCATGATTGACATTCACGGACTCCAAACCATTTTCTTTAGCAAACTGTTTCCAGTCTTTACGAGAGGTGTCATGCAGTAAAGTATGCTGTGCTAAATCGCTCAAAGTCGCTAATGGTTTACTGCCCAATAATAAAGCGGGGGAACAAAGTGGTATTAAAAATTCCTGGTAAAGTTTATCAGCACGCAGCCCAGGCCAATTACCGCGCCCGTAGTAAATAGCGACATCAACGTCATCAGTTAACGACCCTTCTTCCATGTCCACCGCTTTGATTCGAACATCAATATCTGGCTCTTGTTGATTAAAATCAGCTAAACGAGGCACCAGCCATTGAATGGCAAAGCTAGGCGGTAAACTTATGGTTAAAGCCCCTTTTTCACTGCGTTCTAATAACTTATCCGTTGCTTCCGCAAGTGAGCCAAAAATATCTTTAATATCGAGAAAATAGCTTTGCCCTTCTTCAGTTAGTAACAAAGAACGATTACGGCGTCGAAAAAGTTTTAAGCCAAGGAACTCTTCCAACGCTTTGATTTGATGGCTAACAGCAGCCTGAGTCACAAAAAGTTCTTCGGCTGCACGAGTAAAGCTCAAGTGACGCGCGGCCGCTTCAAACACTTTTAACGAGTTTAGCGGGGGTAATCTTCTGGACATGGTAACCCTCTATAGTAGATTAGTTTTTTTAATCTGAAACATTATAAATTGTCCATTGCTAACCAGCCAGAGAAAATCTATATTTCACCCCGTAGCGCAAGCCTGAACGGCTTGATTCTCTCGAGAATCAATAGGCTTTGTTGTTACGATGTTGTGTTTGCAAACTCGGAATTCGAGTTAGGTAGTTTCTACCATCCTGTTTTGTGCAGTTATCCCCTGCCACAAAACATATACTTCCTGTATTTATTTTTGACCTGTCTGTCAAATATTTAGCACCGCTTTAAAGCGGTGTTTTTTTATGTGGGAAAGAAAAGTCAGTGTAAGAAGAGATAGAGAATAACTCAGCCTAACCATTTGGCTAGGCCTTAGAGTTAAACGACGTTACGGACGATAAACTTTTACATTATGAAAACCTTGTTCTTGTAAATACAACGCTTGTAATCGACTCATCACACCTCGTTCGCAATACAATAAATAAGTCTTAGTTTGATCAAGATCACCAAACTGTGTTGCCAGTTTATAAAAAGGCAAGTGCATTACTACCACACCATCGATACGTAATGGTTTGTCTTCTTCTTCATCCGGACTCCGAATATCGAGTACAACCGCATCGTTTTGTACAGCGTCAACTTGCTCTACTTCCAACGCTTGTTGCTGACTTTCTTTCTCAATATCACGGATATCCATTTGACGAGCGTTATAAACCACTTGCTCAAGAATAGAAAAGTCGAACTTCGCTTCTTCTTGTTCTAATTTAGCTTTTACTGCCTTAACGGTTGGGCTTTTGGAAATCACACCACAATATTCTGGCATGGTTTTCGCAAAATCTTCTGTCCCGATCTCACGCGCCAGATCAATAATATCGCCTTTATCCCAGTTAATGAGCGGACGTAAAATCAGAGTATCTGTTACCCCATCAATATGACGTAGGTTGGTCAACGTTTGGCTTGATACCTGTCCTAATGCTTCCCCCGTGACCAGCGCTTGAATTCCCAGTTTTTCAGCAATCATCCCGGCGGCACGCATAAACATTCGCTTAAGGATGACTCCCATCTGGCCATCCTCGATCTTTTCTAAAATCTCCGCCACAACTGGTTCAAAATCAACCGATATAAAACGCACTTTGGCAGAGGAGCCATATTTATTCCATAAATAGTGCGCCACCTGTTTTACTCCAACTTCATGGGCAGGCCCACCTAGATTAAAGAAACAGTAATGGACTTTAGAGCCTCGTTTAATGTGAAGATAACTAGAGACACCGGAATCAAATCCACCAGAGATGAGACTCAATACATCTTCTTGAGTGCCCAGAGGAAATCCCCCCAGTCCTTTATAACGAGTAATCACTTGATTGAGTAAATCATCAGCTACTTCTATCTGAATGGTAACCTCTGGTTTTTTTAGCTTAACCTTGGCCGATTCCACAGCTTGGTTTAAACCACCACCAACATAACGTTCAAGCTCGATCGAAGAAAAATCATGCTCTCCTCGACGCTTTGCTCGCACAACAAAGGTTTTATTTTCAATCAGATGACCGCTTTGTGCTAAGACTTGTAAATAAATATCATGTATATCTTTAAAGTGTGACTGTTTGACCTCTAAAACTTGTTGGATGCCCGGCGTGGTGGTTAATACCTCCAACGTTTGTGCGTAGAAATCATCGTTATTCGCTGTGACTTCAATATGGTCGCGACGATTCAGCACGACCACCCCTTCGGTTCGCCGCTTAATAATGTTGCGAATATTAGTTTCAAGAATCTTAGTAAAACGCTTACGGACAGATTCACTTTTAACAAAAATTTCAGGATGGGGCTTAACGATAAATTTCATAGGGTGATTCGCAATCAGGATTTGGACAACATTAGCGCGCAGTGTCTGGATACACTCCATCACTGGCGTTACTAAAGGGGGCGGATTATACACGATCTAGGCTTAGAGAGAAAAGAATAGAAAACAGGCAAGCCACTCAGCTTGCCCGCAACCAATAAAAGGGGTCGCACAACACTTACGATTGAGGAAGCGAAGGAACTTCTTCACTGTACAAAGGCTTACCTTGCATAATGCTAATTTCCACTCGGCGATTACGAGAACGCTGAGCTTCAGTATCATTAGGGCCAACCGGAGCCGTATCTGCTAAGCCTTGAACTTTTAATCGCATATGATCAAACCCTTGTACGTTTTCCATTTCTTGCGCAACAGAAACAGCCCGCTGGGCAGACAAGTCCCAATTAGAGCGATAGAGTTCTGATTCTAAACGTTGATTATCTGTATGGCCGGAGACTTGCACAATGCCAGGTACATCTTTGACTAACTCCGCAATCTGCCGGACTAAAGGACGAAATTTAGGCTGTAAAAACGCAGATCCTTCAGGGAATGCCCCACGTTCACGAATGCGGATGACAATTTGCTGACCGAGATTTTCTACTTCGACCGCTCCTTGCTCAATTTCTCTTTGTAAGGCTTTTTTGATATTTTCAGAAATAATTTCTAACTCTTCAGCCATTACTTCTTGAGACTGCTGCGCTTGCTGTTGTTGCTGGTCCAAATCACTATCTTGGTTACTTTGGGTAGAAGTTTCCGGTGTTTCGCCGCCCGTTAATTGACCGTAATCCCGCTGTGTTCCGCCAGCACGATCAGAATCCCCCTCGTGAAACTCTAAGGTTTGCTGAGTAATATCAATCGTTTGTTGCATAATGATATCGATCGGTGTGGGTTCTGGCCGGCCTGGACGAAACTCTTGCGCAATAACACTGGTACCTTTCGGGATATCTTTCACTTCCAATCGGTTTTGTACCCCAAATGCAAACTTCATTGAGCCAGCAATTTGCTTAAATTTCAGTACATCCATTTCAGAAAAAGAAAGCAGTAGTACGAAAAAGCACAGTAGCAGTGACATCAAATCAGCAAAGGTTCCTAACCACGCAGGAGCGCCAGGTGGTGGACATTTACATTTTTGCTCATCCATTATTCACTCCGCTTATTCGTTATCGACATCAAGCGAGCGTTTACTTTCATTTAAGTAATTTTTCAAATAACCATCAATGACCCGCGGGTTTTGACCGTCTTGAATCGCCAGCACACCATCCATAATAAGCCGACGGTTTAATGTTTCTTGTCCACGACGTAAGGCCAACTTATCAGAGATAGGAAAGAAGATCATATTGGCCATGATCGCGCCATATAATGTCGTTAATAAAGCCACCGCCATTGCCGGACCAATTGATTTGGGATCATCCATGTTAGAAAGCATGGCAACCAAGCCAATCAAGGTCCCGATCATGCCCATTGCTGGGGCAACATCACCAAATGCGCGAAACACGCCTGTTCCCATTTCATGTCGTTCATCGGTGAGCATAATATCTTTTTGTAATGCCGCACGAACCACATCAGCATCATGCCCATCGACTAATAAATCGATCCCTTTTTGCATAAATGAATTGGAAATTTCCATTTCTTCCAACGCTAAAAATCCACCTTTACGAGCAGCATCTGCCATTTCCACAATTTTGGCGATCAGTTCTTCTGGATCTTCAATTTTAAACATAAAGGCTTTAGCGGCAATTTTAGCTGCACCAAAAAACTGCCCAGCCGTAAATTTGATTAAGACAACAAACGTTGTTCCCCCAATAACAATCAGGATCGAAGTGACATCAACGAACATGATCAGGCTGCCACCCACAAACATTGCCATAACGACGAAAGCTAAGCCACCAATCAGGCCTATCAGCGTTGCTAAATCCACGAAGCGCTCCTCATGCTTGTCATTCGCGTTTTTCTGATTACTCTCTTTATCGGCGAAGGAGTAAAATCTTTAACTAAATTATCGGTAAGTTTATACTTAAAGTCTGTTATCCCCAAGTGAGCATAACAATTCCATCATTTTTTACCTATTTTTCTTTTTTACGTGTGATCGCACAGTGGTGACAATACCCAAATGGGATCGATATACTCAATCGCTTACTGTGGACAAAAACGGTTTTAAAAAGAAAAAGTGCGCCACTTCTACCGATTTACTTGGTTAAATTTGACCATTTCCACGCCCTAGGGTAACTTTCGTGCATCTTTTCTAAGGCAAAATGATTATGGCGAGTAAAAAACCTGAAAATATGTCCTTTGAGGCGACCATTGAAGAGCTAGATAATCTCGTTGAACAGCTAGAAAGTGGTGACATTGCATTAGATGAAGCCCTAAAAAAATTTGAGCGCGGTATTGCACTTGCCCGTAGTGGCCAGACAAAGCTCGACGAAGCAGAACAGCGGGTAAGTATTTTGCTCCGTAACAGTGACGATGCACCACTGACTGATTTTACTGACTTGCCTGAATAACTAAAATTTGATGAGTGTTCTATGATTGAGGCGCTTTCTTCTCTTCAGCAGAGAAACAACCAGCAACTGGATAAATGGTTAAATCGTTTACCCTACCAACATCTTCCTTTGATCGAAGCGATGCGTTATGGCCTATTGCTCGGAGGTAAGCGGGCCAGACCTTATCTGGTGTATATCACTGGACAGATGCTAGGTCGTGAATTATCCGATTTAGATACCCCCGCTTGCGCCGTGGAATGCATCCATGCTTATTCACTCATTCATGACGACTTACCCGCCATGGATGATGATGAACTGCGTCGAGGTCAAGCCACTTGTCATATTAAATTCGATGAATCGACGGCAATTTTAACTGGTGACGCATTACAAACATTGGCTTTTACCATTTTATCTGAAGGGCCTCTTGCGACTTTAGCCGAAAGTCATCGTATTAAAATGATTCAAATTCTGGCTCAAGCATCCGGAGCACAAGGCATGTGTTTGGGTCAAGCATTAGATTTAGCGGCAGAAAATCAGCATATCAGTTTACAAAATCTAGAAGCGATTCATCATCATAAAACTGGAGCCTTAATGCGCTGTGCGGTCCAAATGGGAGCATTGGCTGCAGGTCAAGCCGGATTAGAGGTCTTACCGCAGTTAGATCGCTATGCTGCTGCAATTGGCCTCGCCTTTCAAGTACAAGATGATATTTTAGATATCATCAGTGATACACAAACGCTAGGGAAACCGCAAGGCTCCGATCAACAATTGAATAAAAGTACCTATCCTGCTTTACTGGGATTACAAGGTGCCATCAATAAAGCTCAGGCTCTGTTTGAAGAAGCGCTCGAAGCGTTACGGACAATTCCTTATAATACCGAGCACCTTGAAGCGTTCGCCCGATACGTCATCGAGCGCAAAAACTAACACTATAAGCGCGCATAACTATGACTCTTGATATCTCAAAATATCCGACACTGGCTCTCGCAAATACTCCTGATGAGTTACGAAGTCTGCCAAAAGAAGTTCTCCCAAAACTGTGTGAGGAACTACGCACCTATTTACTCAACTCCGTCAGTCGTTCAAGTGGTCATCTTGCTTCGGGCTTAGGCACCGTTGAACTCACCGTCGCATTGCATTATGTCTATCAAACACCTTTTGATCACTTAATTTGGGATGTTGGACACCAAGCTTATCCACATAAAATCCTCACCGGGCGACGCGAGCAAATGTCGACTATTCGTCAAAAGGATGGGCTCCACCCTTTCCCCTGGCGGGAGGAGAGTGAATATGACACCTTATCGGTTGGGCACTCTTCAACCTCAATCAGTGCCGCTCTTGGAATGGCGATCTGCGCAGAAAAAGAAGGCAATAATCGTAAGGTGGTGAGCGTTATTGGTGATGGTGCGATTACGGCCGGAATGGCGTTTGAAGCCATGAATCATGCCGGTGACGTCAATCCCGATATGCTCGTTATTCTCAATGATAATGAAATGTCTATCTCTGAAAATGTTGGTGCGCTCAACAACCATCTTGCCCAAGTTTTATCAGGCAGCCTTTACACTTCGATTCGTGAAGGTGGCAAAAAAGTCTTGTCGGGTATCCCGCCAATTAAAGAACTTGTTCGCCGTACTGAAGAACACTTAAAAGGAATGGTTGTGCCCGGTACTTTATTTGAAGAATTGGGCTTTAACTACATTGGCCCTATCGACGGACACGACGTTCTTGAGTTGATCAAAACCATTAAAAATATGCGTGACCTTAAAGGCCCTCAGTTTTTACACGTCATGACCAAAAAAGGCAAAGGTTATGAGCCAGCAGAGAAAGATCCTATTGGTTATCATGGGGTGCCTAAATTTGATTTACGCCACACTAGCTTGCCAAAAAGCACAAATAATCAACCTACTTTTTCAAAAATTTTTGGTGATTTCCTATGTGATATGGCGGCACAAGATCCTAAGTTGATGGCGATAACCCCAGCCATGCGAGAAGGCTCGGGCATGGTTCGTTTTTCCAAAGAATATCCACAACAATATTTTGATGTCGCGATTGCTGAGCAACATGCGGTCACACTCGCAACGGGTATGGCGATCGGGGGACACCATCCGATTGTCGCTATTTACTCCACCTTCTTACAACGCGCTTATGATCAGCTCATTCATGATGTCGCCATCATGAACTTACCTATCATGTTTGCCATTGATCGTGCAGGTTTAGTCGGTGCTGATGGTCAAACTCACCAAGGAGCGTTTGATCTCAGCTTTATGCGCTGTATTCCAAATATGTTGATCATGGTGCCTGCTGACGAAAATGAGTGTCGGCAAATGCTCTATACCGGCCATTTACACCAAGGCCCTAGCGCAGTGCGTTATCCTCGAGGTCATGGTATGGGCGTCTCGATTGATCAAACCTTTTCCGCATTAGAATTAGGTAAAGGGCGAATCATGCGTCATGGTGAAAAAGTCGCCATCCTTAGCTTTGGCACACTACTTCCTTATGCATTAGACGCCGCTGCCGAACTAAATGCCACTGTAGCCGATATGCGATTTGTTAAACCACTTGATGAATCCTTGATTATAGAGTTAGCAAACTCTCACGATGTTTTGGTTACCCTAGAAGAAAATGTCATCGCTGGTGGAGCAGGAACCGGTGTGGTTGAGTTTTTAATGAGTCAAAAACTCGTCAAACCAGTGCTTCACCTCGGTTTGCCCGATCAATTTATCGCCCAAGGCACCCAAGAAGAGCTGCATACGGAATTAGGTTTGGATGGCCCCGGTATTCAAAGGGCCATTGAAGCCTATTTAGCGAAATAATACTCAGGCCTTCTTATTCGAGAAGGCCTTTTTGTATTGGATTTTGCCAAGCAAATAAACTAAACAGTCGTTGCCAATGCTCATCAAAAGAGGCTGTGAGTATTAACGGTTGCTCAGTATAAGGATGAATAAAGCTGAGTTCACTCGCATGCAACATCAAACGTTGAATTTGATATTGCTGTCGATACAAACGATTATGTTTTCCATCTCCATGCGTGGTATCCCCGACAATCGGATGGCGCAAATGTGCCATATGGCGACGTAACTGATGTTTACGCCCAGTTTGTGGTTTTAGTTCCATGAGACAGTAGCGCGTGGTTGGAAAAGCCCCCGTTGAATACGGCACTTCTACTTTAGCAATCGGCTGATAGGCAGTAATCGCTGACTGAGGTGCTTTATCCTGCTTAGCAAATTTATCAGCGATTTTATCCAGTTCTTGTTTCAACGGGTAATCTAATACTCCACCTTGTTCAATCCAGCCCCGAACAAGAGCATGGTAAGTTTTTTCCATTTTATGCTCAGCAAACATCGGCATCATCATGGCCGCGGTTTCACTCGATAAAGCAAAAACCAACACACCCGATGTTGGTCTATCTAGACGATGCAGAGGATAGACATGCTGACCGATTTGATCACGCAACATCTGCATGACAAATTGTGTTTCATGTTTATCCAACCAAGAGCGATGCACTAACATTCCAGCGGGTTTATTAACCGCCACCAAGTAATCATCTTGATAAATGATCTCTAGCATGATGCCACTGCCTTATCTATCTGATGTAATACATTTAATATGGCTTGATATTGTGGTTGTTCTTGCCACACTTCAACAAAATAGGGAGTGAGTAAAAAGCCTTGCGGTAATGGGGCGTTATCTGCCAATAACTGCTGCATACGCGGTAAAAAAATCCATTGTAACCACTCATGAGGATGTAAAATGTCCAATGAAAAGGGTTCTTTACTCTGTAAATAGTGCACCTTTGGTTTCTGATGTTGCCAGAGAGCCGCCGCTTTAAGCTCTTTTTCCAATGCGGTTAATAAAGCGGAGAAAGGAATTAGATGAGTCATGAAGTTTTACATCGCTAGCCTTGAATTAGCGGCAGATGATACCATCTATTCATGACAAAAAGTTAGGATCAAATTAATCTCTATGCAACCTATCCATCCCCTTACGACGCTGCTTAAGCAAAGTGGCTGCCAATACCTTGTGTTTGATCTTGGCCGGAGAATTCAGCCAATCGAAGCAAAACAATTTCAAAAAATTGAACAAGGCCAGCAGCCCTATCCTTACCCTTTACAACGTCAAGCTCATTTAGCCATTGTGTATTGGAATGAGCATCAGCAACCGTGGATCTGGTTCACGAAATTTCCACTCAATGAGCGAGGATTACTCATTCAAGCTGAGATAAATCAGTTTATCCAGTATGTGATCGAAGCGATGGGCTCTCGCTTACAACAAACGCTCACTGAAGAACAGCAGCAAAAATTAGCCAATAACCCCTACACGTTTCAACCAACCGAAGAAAAAATGGCCGTGTTACATAGCCAAATTCGAGCCCAACTTCATTTGCCCACTAGCCAATATTATGAACATGCGCAACACTATTTTTCCGGAAGGCTTGGCTGGGAAAATTGGCAAACCGTCGGTCTGCAAGGCATCAGTGACATCGGCGCTCGTTTAAGACAACAAAATAATAGTGTATTCATTCGCAAAGCCCTTGACCACCTCCCCAGCTCACCACTGTATGCTCTGCTTGGGGTGCTTGAACATGTCAACATTCCCGATAACATTGCCAGTAAACTGTACGAGATGGCCAACCAGCAAATGTCCAGCTCACAAACGGATCTCTTTTTGCTCTCAGCCTTAGTACGTGCCCTTTCAGGTGCAACACCAAATTATTTAGCTAAATTGACCGATGCTATCCTCGCCACACCTGATTATTGCCATCAAGAGGTATTAATTGGTCTTGCTGGACGAGCTTGGTCAACACTGAGAGAGAGTGGCCGCGCTCAACGTTTTTTACTTCGCTTAGCACAAACGGAGAATCAAACGCTGTTTAACCGGCTCTTTGCCGATTTAGTCATGTTACCGGAACTACGCATGGTGTTATTGCCTTTGCTGCATACCAGCCCATCACCTGAATTAGCCAAAGCGCTGCTCCAGTTACAACGTTCAACAAAACAATCCTCATAAACTAAGGAAAAAGCATTCATGACGAGTAACCTCATTTATATCCTTTTACTCAGCCTGATCTGCTTTGCATTTTGGCAACAACGCCGCCAAGCTGAGATAGCCAAACGGCACATTACTCGTCACTGTTCCAACCTAGAATTACAACTGCTGAGTGTCTCTTTCGGCCAACACAAATGGAAAGCGCCAGATAAAGGCTGGCGCTGGTATACGATCTATTATTTTGAATTTTCGGCACTGGGGGACGATTGCTACCAAGGAGAGCTTATAATGGCTGGTTTTCGTCCGGTAAACATTCAGCTTCCACCGTATAGAATATAGCCTAGCTCATCATTCTTGTTCTGGGGTTAACCATTGATACTGATGGAAATGACCAAACATCTCTTCCTGAGTATGTTGATGCTGAAAGCCCAACTTATGTAAGATGGCAATCGCTGAAGCATGTTCAGCATTCACTATTGACATCACCTGTCTCAAGTTTAATCGTTGACAGATATTGGGGAAAAAAGCGCTCAATGCTTCACTGGCTAGCCCTTGTCCCCAATAAGACTTATCAAATAAAAAACCGAGTTCGGCATACTCATCATAGATTTCAATATACATATGCCCCATATACTCTCGGTTATAGTTATCTAACACGGCCATGGCATATAAATGCTCATCATGTAAAATACGCTGAAAGAGCTGCCGAGCCGATGCTACCGTCTTCGGGCCATTCATTTGCGCGCGATTTTTCACACAGCAGTTGAGCATTAAAAAGTCAGATTCAAACGCATCGGTATAGGGAACAATTAATGTTCTACGTGTCACTATCGTCACTGACAATCCTTTGTTTGCAGATATTTTAGAACTCACTCACCGCTTCAAGGTTAACCTGAAAAGGTGAGCGAGAAGGTAAACCAATGCTGACGGTGTTGTATTGATCTTAACAAGGTTTTCACCACATCAAGTTATTATTCTATTTATTTACTTGATGAGCGTTTCAAACAGAGCACGCTCTTAGAAAAGACTAAGAAAAGCCCCGACACGAACGTATCGGGGCTTAAGTCTTACTCGTAGCGATCCTGCCACTAAATGGTTGCTCCCTGCATCATCCTTAATAGTGGTTGAATCCAGCAACCCAATCCTCTGCTTCGCCACCTTGGCGGTGTCCTTACAATCCGTTTTGCCAATCTATCCCGATCAGCTTTCATCACTTGTTCCTTGAGCGGTGTCCTTCCATCATCCTGATGGTATCCCTACCTCATCCCGAGGATCCTAGCTATCCATGCCCATTAACCTCTTGTTAATGGTCATATCCTTATTTGTCCATCGTTCCTGACAGCAACGATCCTTGCTTGCCGTATTCATCCTGAAGTGCTCTTCCGTGAATCTTTCCCATTCCCTGTCATGTTCCTATCGACAAGACATAATCTACCTCTTTTCGCTTCTTTTACAATCCCCCAAACAAGAGATTAATACTCACCCCACATCACAACCATCAATTAAAAATAAATAAATTCAATAGGTTAATGATAAAACCCCATAAAAACTCGTCAAAAAACGCTCTTCTCTCACAGGCTTTGTGAGCGATCTCTTACATGACAATCCCTCTTTTGCTAACCACGATTTATCAGTAAGATGAGCGAGGATCAAATATAAGGAGCCATTATGCTCACCCAAGACGCCACTCATGAGTTAACCACGGTACTGACTCAGTTACAGCAGCAAGGGAAACAACCCACCGTCGCCTTAGTGAAAGCACGGTTATCTTCGAGTGTTCCAATGCCAGCGATAATTGCAGCCATCAAAAGCTGGAAAAATAGTCAGCGAGTCCCCAAAATAGAAATTGCCACCCCCAAAAATGACGCTCAACAACGAATTCAAGAACTAGAACAAACCGTTCTCGCGCTCATTACCCGTGTGGAAAAGCTGGAAATCGCCTTACTGAATAAGGAATCCGTATGAAAATTTGGGTTGATGCCGATGCTTGCCCGAAAGTGATTCGAGAAACATTAATTCGAGCGGCAGAGCGCACCAGTGTGGAATGTACTTTTGTGGCAAACCATCTTATTCCTTTACCGAAACGCGCCAATATCTTTGCGCTACAAGTACCAGCAGGATTCGATATTGCCGATAATGAAATAGTTAAGCGTGTTGCGCCCCATGATCTGGTCATTACATCAGATATTCCATTGGCCGATGAAGTGATCAGTAAAGGGGCGCTCGCGTTAAGCCCAAGGGGTGAGCTTTTCACGACAGAAACCATCAAAGCACGTTTAAATATACGTGACTTTCTCGATACCATGCGCTCAAGTGGTATTCAAACAGGCGGGCCCAGTGCACTTTCGCAAACTGAACGACGTGAGTTTGCCAACCATCTCGACCGGTGGCTAACCAAACGACGCTAAATGAACTAGGGAAGCACGACATGTCCTTCCCTTTAGTGCTCAGCGGATAATAATACGGCGATTTTATCCGCATGCCCCTCTATCGCTGCACCGCTTTAAAACGCGGATTAGTTTTACAAATCACGTACAAGCGCCCCCGTCTTTTGACTATTTGACAATCCGGATGACGTAATTTTGCACTCTTTAACGAACTTAATACTTTCACTTTTTTTCCTTATTCACTAAAACGAGCAAATCGACGATTGAAGTTGGCAACGCGTCCTTCTTTTTGAATGACTCTCTGTTTGCCGGTGTAAAATGGATGTGACTGTGATGACACTTCAATCGTAAAATAAGGATAGATTTCTCCTTCAAATTCGATGGTCTTATCCGTTTTCAAAGTCGAACCAATTACAAAATAGTGATCAACGCTTGTATCGTGGAATACCACAGGCCGATATTCGGGATGAATCCCTTGTTTCATAGTTACCCCTCCAAAAAAAGTTGTTATGTTATAACAATACAATTAGGAATCATTATCATATATTTTGCAAGCGATTTATGCTTAAGACTGTGATATTTTGTTGGCTCTGTTTTTTGCCGAATATCACGATAATGTACAACCTTGATCCCATCGCAATAATAGAAAGTCCTTACCAAGAAAAATTTGCCGTTCCGCGCCAGCCTCGTCTGGTTCCCAGTGCGACAGCTCGAGTCAAATTACTTGGCGAGCTAAATTGCTTTGAAGCCATCAGAGGGATTGAACAATTTAGCCACCTCTGGTTACTGTTCTTATTTGATAAAAATCTTTCTGCAGGCTGGAAACCCACCGTGCGCCCCCCTCGTTTAGGTGGCAATGAACGCATCGGCGTACTGGCTTCTCGCTCCACCTTTCGTCCTAATGGAATTGGCATGTCCGCCGTTACGCTACAAGGGGTAGAAAAAGAGGGCGAGCAAATATACTTACAACTCGGTAGTGTCGATCTGGTTAACGGCACACCCATTATCGATATTAAGCCCTATCTGCCCTATTCCGATTCAATCCCAGATGCAACAGGCGGTTACGCAGAAGATGAACCAAACCGTAGCGAAGTGCGATTTAGCTCATCAGCCCTGACAACGCTACAAAAGTTACCGCAAGGACAAGTTCAACAATCGGTGATTGCCGAAGTGTTAGCTCAAGATCCCCGCCCGGCTTATAAGAAAAATCGTCCTGATCCACGAGAATATGCGGTAAATTTGTACGACCTTAACGTAAAATTCACCGTTAATGAGCAGTTAGTGACAGTCACAGCCATAGAACGCTTTTGACATGAGCGTTTGACTGATATTATTAGCGACTCATGTATTTTTTATCACCCACACGGTGGTAACCCTTTAAACTTTTAATGAACGGATACCTAAATGCGTACCAGTAAATATCTTCTTTCTACTCTGAAGGAGACTCCAAACGACGCAGAAGTTGTGAGCCATCAGCTCATGCTACGTGCAGGTATGATCCGTAAGCTAGCTTCAGGTCTTTATACTTGGCTACCTACAGGTCTGCGCGTCTTGCGTAAAGTCGAAAATATTGTTCGCCAAGAGATCGACAATGCCGGTGCTATTGAAACCCTGATGCCCGTAGTTCAACCCTTTGAGCTATGGGAAGAAACTGGTCGCTCAGAAAAAATGGGCCCCGAGCTACTTCGCTTTACTGACCGCCATGTTCGTCCGTTTGTACTTAGCCCAACGGCTGAGGAAGTAATCACTAACTTGGTGCGTAATGAGGTGAGCTCTTATAAACAGCTGCCTCTCAACTTATATCAGATCCAGACTAAATTTCGTGATGAACGCCGCCCTCGTTTTGGTGTCATGCGTGCTCGTGAATTTTGTATGATGGATGCTTACAGCTTCGACATCGACAAAGCCGGATTAGAAAAATCTTACCAAGCCATGCACCAAGCTTACTGTAAAGCATTTGATCGCATGGGGCTTGATTACCGTCCAGTATTAGCCGATACCGGCGCTATCGGTGGTAATGGTTCACATGAATTCCACGTACTGGCAGAAAGCGGCGAAGATATTATTGCCTTTTCGACCGAGTCAGATTACGCAGCAAACATTGAAAAAGCAGAAGCCGTTGCCCCAGCAGTTGAACGTGCTGCGCCAACTCAAACGATGACACTGGTTGACACGCCGAATGCAAAAACCATAGCAGAATTGGTTGAGCAACACGGCCTGCCTATCGAAAAAACCGTTAAAACGCTGTTTGTGAAAGCGTCTGATGACATTGAAGCACCTATTATTGCCCTGATCATTCGTGGCGATCATGAACTGAACGAAATTAAAGCAGAAAATCTTCCTGAAGTGGCTTCACCGCTTGAAATGGCAAATGAAGAAGAAATCCGCGCTCTGATTGGTGCAGGCCCTGGTTCGCTTGGTCCTGTTGGCCTTGAATTACCCTTTATCGTCGATCGTAGTGTCGCGGTGATGAGTGATTTTGCTGCTGGCGCAAACATTGATGGAAAACACTACTTTGGTATCAACTGGGGCCGTGATGTTGAGCTAGGTAAAGTGAAAGATTTGCGTAATGTCGTGGAAGGCGATCCGAGCCCATGTGGAAAAGGAACTTTACAGCTTAAGCGAGGTATCGAAGTCGGTCATATCTTCCAACTGGGTACCAACTATTCTGAGAAAATGAACTGTGGTGTACTCGACTCCAATGGTAAACACACGATTTTAGAGATGGGATGTTACGGTATTGGTGTCTCACGTGTGGTGGCTTCGGCTATCGAGCAAAACAACGATAAATACGGCATCATCTGGCCTGACGCCATTGCTCCTTTCCAAGTGGCCATCGTACCAATGAATATGCACAAATCTGAACGCGTTCAAGCAGCAGCAGAAAAATTATACGCTGAACTAACTGCAGCCGGTATTGATGTTCTGTTTGACGATCGTAAAGAACGCCCAGGTGTGATGTTCTCAGATATGGAGCTAATTGGTATTCCTCACACGATCATTATTGGTGATCGCAGTATGGATGAAGGTAACTTTGAATATAAACATCGTCGTAGTGGAGAAAAATCCGCCGTGCCGATGGCCAATATTGTCAGCTTTATTCAAGCACAATTGGTTTAATTTCCTTGTGGTTACTCCTAAAGGCTGCTTTGTCGCAGCCTTTTTATTTATCTTTAACCATTTACCCTACTTTCCTCTCGATAAAAGAACAGAGGCGGCTTATAGCCCGCTCATCCTGTCATTACGTTGTGCCAACGCAAGGTGAGAGTTTTGTATTTCTGTTGCTCTCTGTGTATTATCGAGAACAGTTATCATTGATAAAAATAGGAACAAACCATGCAAGTTTACGCTTGTTGTGACTTAGTGCGCGAACTCTACGCACAGATTGGCAGTGGCGATCAAGCCTATATCCCACAAGCCATTTCCTGCGCTATTCGAGCACTCAATGAAGTTGCAGCCGATACCTCTTTACCGAAAGAGACCCGAGAAAAAGCCGCATTCGCAGCGGCAAACCTACTGATTTCTGATTTTGAGGACTAAAAATGAATCTCAATAACTTTGCCAGTATGGATCCCATTATGTTGATGAGTATTGTCAACATGAAATTGCGTGATGAATTTGAGGGAGATTTGGATAAGCTTGTGGCTTATTTTGATATTGACCGCACAAAGCTCGAAGCGCGTTTAGCCAGTGCTGGCTTTGAATTTTTACCTGACGCTGGACAATTTCGCTAACAAAAGAAAAGGCCTAGAAACCTAGGCCCTCATTCATTACCCTAAATATTTACGGGCATTTTGGAACATTCGCATCCAAGCACCATTTTCCCCCCAATTATCGGGGTGCCATGAGTTGGCAACAGTGCGGAACACTCGCTCTGGGTGTGGCATCATAATCGTGACGCGACCATCTTGAGTGGTTAAGCCAGTAATCGCATTCGGTGAACCGTTCGGATTATTCGGATACTGCTGGGTTGGCTGACCGAAATTATCGACAAAACGTATCGCAATCGTACCTGACTGTTCAATAGCGACTAAATGCGCATCATCACGAACTTCCACTCGACCTTCACCATGAGAAACCGCAATCGGCATGCGAGAGCCCGCCATATCCGCAAAGAATAATGAATTGGATTTTTGTACTTCCACTAAGCTAAAGCGAGCTTCAAACCGTTCTGATTCATTACGCACAAACCGTGGCCATAAATCGGCACCGGGAATTAACTCTTTTAAGTTAGAGAGCATCTGACACCCATTACACACCCCGAGTGAGAAAGTATCTTGACGATTAAAGAACCCTTCAAACTGATCACGCGCTTGTGTATTGAACAACACCGATTTTGCCCAGCCTTCACCGGCCCCTAGCACGTCGCCATAAGAGAAGCCACCACAAGCCACCAGACCTTGATACTCATCCAATACCGCTTGGCCTGTTAAAATATCACTCATATGTACATCAATGGCATGGAAGCCAGCGCGATCAAAGGCCGCCGCCATTTCAACATGAGAGTTAACCCCTTGCTCACGCAAAATGGCCATTTTAGGTTTTATCCCTTGCGCAATATAAGGTGCTGCAACGTCTTGCTTCACATCAAAAGAGAGCGAGACATTCAAACCGGGGTCATTATTCTCTTGTTTAGCGACAAATTCTTGCTCAGCACAAGCAGGGTTATCACGCAGCGCTTGCATCTTATGCGTCGTTTCTGCCCAGATGGTCCGTAATTCAGTTCGAGAACGCTCAATCAAGGTTTGAGTACCTTGGTTAATCACAAACTTATCAGAACATTCAACGGCACCAATCACGTGTGAGCAGTCGGCTAATCCATGCCCAGCCAGAACAGAAAGCACATCATCCAGTCCATCATGTTTGACTTGGATAACCGCGCCTAGCTCCTCATTGAATAACGCCGCAAGCGCATCATCACCCAAGGTTTCAATATTGGCGGTGATGCCGCAATGCCCTGCAAAGGCCATTTCGGCTAGCGTCACCACTAAACCGCCATCCCCTTTATCATGATAAGCCAGCAATTGCTGGGTACGAACGAGGGTTTGCATCGCATCGAAAAATCCTTTGAGCTGCTCAGCATTATCCACATCAGCAGGTTTATCACCCAGTTGCTTATAAACTTGCGCTAATGCAGTTGCTCCAAGGCGATTTTGACCATGACCTAAGTCAATCAGCAGCAAGCAACTGTCACCTTGATCAGTTCTCAATTGCGGTGTCACGGTATTGCGCACATCGTCAACACGAGCAAAAGCGGTGATGATCAATGAAAGGGGTGAGGTCACCTCTTTTGGCTCACCATGTTCTTGCCACTTGGTCTTCATCGACATGGAATCTTTACCAACCGGGATGGTTAATCCCAGCGCAGGACACAGCTCTTCGCCTACCGCTTTAACCGCTTGATAAAGACCAGCATCTTCACCGGGGTGACCCGCTGGCGACATCCAGTTAGCCGAGAGTTTAATGTGTTTAATATCCCCGATATCGGTCGCCGCAATATTGGTGAGTGATTCTCCGACCGCTAAACGTGCCGAAGCGGCAAAATCGAGCAAAGCAACGGGAGTGCGTTCACCCATCGACATCGCTTCACCATGATAAGTATCAAAACTGGCTGCGGTTACCGCGCAGTTTGCCACAGGAATTTGCCATGGCCCGACCATTTGGTCCCGAGCGACCAAACCGGTTACCGAACGGTCACCAATGGTAATCAAGAAGGTTTTTTCCGCTACGGCAGGTAAACGCAGTACGCGATCCAGTGCTTCATTTACTTCAATACCACGGCGATCAAGTGTAGGACTGATGACCTTCTGAGTTACCGCATCACGGTACATTTTCGGTGGTTTACCCAATAAAATATCCATGGGCATATCAATCGGCGTGTTATCAAAATGGCTATCTTCCAGCGTCAAATGACGCGTTTCAGTGGCCTCACCGACCACGGCATAAGGAGCACGTTCACGTCGGCATATCGCATCAAACACCGGCATATTTTCAGGAGACACCGCCATCACATAGCGCTCTTGTGACTCATTACACCAGATTTCCAGTGGGCTCATGCCGGGTTCATCATTCGGTACATCACGCAATTGGAAGACTCCACCACGATCGCCATCATTAACTAATTCAGGCAGTGCATTTGAAATGCCACCAGCACCGACATCATGGATAAAGGCGATAGGGTTAGCCTCGCCCATTTGCCAGCAGCGGTCGATCACCTCTTGGCAACGACGCTCCATTTCTGGGTTTTCACGTTGAACTGAAGCAAAATCGAGATCTTCTGCTGATTGACCGGAAGCCATGGATGAGGCTGCACCACCACCAAGGCCGATATTCATCGCTGGGCCACCTAACACAATTAATTTAGCACCGACGGGGATCGTTTTTTTCTGTACATGCTCCGCTCGAATATTTCCCATCCCCCCTGCGATCATGATCGGCTTATGATAACCTCGCACCTCTTCCCCGGCATGCGAGGTAACTTTCTCTTCATAAGTACGGAAGTACCCTAATAAGTTCGGACGACCAAATTCGTTATTAAATGCTGCGCCCCCCAGAGGGCCTTCTAGCATAATGTCTAATGCCGAAACAATTCGGCTTGGCTTACCAAAATCACTCTCCCATGGTTGAACAAACCCAGGAATACGTAAGTTAGAAACGGTAAAACCCACCAACCCAGCTTTCGGCTTACCACCAATGCCGGTTGCGCCTTCGTCACGAATTTCACCACCAGATCCAGTAGCCGCTCCCGGCCAAGGTGAAATAGCGGTTGGATGATTATGGGTTTCAACCTTCATTAAGATATGCGCATCTTCATGGTGGTAACCATACTGACGAGAATTGGGATCCGGAAAAAAGCGACCCACTTTTGAACCCGTCATCACTGCTGCGTTATCTTTATAAGCAGACAGCACATGATCTGGCGTCACTTCGAAGGTATTTTTAATCATCTTGAACAGTGATTTGGGCTGCTCAACCCCGTCAATGGTCCAATCGGCATTAAAAATTTTATGGCGGCAATGCTCTGAATTAGCCTGAGCAAACATCATTAGCTCAATATCATTAGGATTACGCCCTAACTTAATAAAGCTTTCAACCAGATAATCTATTTCATCTTCCGCTAACGCCAGCCCAAGGAAAACGTTTGCTTCTTCAAGTGCAGTGCGGCCTCCCGTCAAAATATCGACTTGAGACATGGGGGCGGGTTCAGCCACACGAAATAGAGCTGCTGCGGCATCCAGTTCGGTAAATACCGTTTCCATCATTCTGTCATGAATAAGCGCAGCGAGTTTTGTCCGTTGCGACTCCGACAAAGGCTCTTCACTGGTAATATAATAAGCGGTTCCTCGCTCAAGCCGTTTGACTTGAGTTAAACCACAGTTATGGGCAATATCAGTTGCTTTAGAAGACCAAGGTGAGATCGTCCCAGGACGAGGAGTAACCAGCAGTAGTAAACCTTGCGGTTGGTGCTCTTGAATAGTGGGACCGTAAGTTAGGAGCTTCTCTAGTTTACTCAGATCAGAAGCCTCTAACTCTGCTTTTAGATCAGCAAAATGCATAAACTCAGCATAGATGCCAGTCACTGGTAGGGTTTGTTCACGACATGTTTCAAGCAATTTTTGAACTCGAAACTCAGAAAGCGCCGGGGAGCCACGCAAAATTCTCATGTGCTTAGGTCTCTATATACAAGTGATTAAGATGAAATTGGCATAAATTCAATTAATTACAATACGTTAGTGGTGTTTAATAAAACCTATGCCAGTGTCACCTCGTCATTGCGTGGGCATTATAAAGGATTTCTTTTTGTGACGTAACACCAAAAGCAACCGTTTGCGTCATTTTTTGTTAAATTTGCATGATGGCGCATTTCAAACACTCTCATCTGTTCATCACGCAAAGAATAACGTCTAAACTTTGCCTTGACGCTGGGGTTTGGTATAAAGGCAGTAATTGATGTAAGAGATCTCAAATTAATGACTGTATTCCCTGGCGCGTCTTTTGGTCGCAACTTATGGCTTATTTGCCTCACACTCTTGATGGCGGGTTGTCAAATTGACTCTGATCCTCAAAGTGAATTGGAGCAAATTCGCGCTCGCGGTGTTCTCCGGGTTGGCACGCTCAATAATCAATTATCTTACTATATTGGCCCTGAAGGCCCATCAGGGCTTGATTATGAACTGGCGCGTGAGTTTGCCCGTGAATTAGGGGTTCGGTTAGAAATGAAACCGGCCTACCGGCTTTCTAGCCTCTTCCCCGCCCTTAAAAATGGTGAGATTGATATTATCGCAGCAGGATTAAGCCAATCGGAATCTCGTTTAAAAGAGTACCGCGCCGGGCCTGCTTACTACTATGTGTCTCAGCAAGTGGTATATAAACCGGGCCAATGGCGTCCTCGCAACATTAACCAATTATTAGCCAAACAAGATGAACTGCTGGCACAAAATAGTCAGCAACCCATTTTTAAAATTGTCAATGATACTCACTTCACCAGTACCTTAGCGGCGATTAAAGCATCACAGCCTGATTTTAAATATCAAATCGACAATAATGCCGATGTCAGTGAGCTTCTCAAACAAGTCTCTAAAGGTGAGTTACTCTTTACCATGGCTGACTCAGTGGAGATATCGCTATCACAGCGCATTTATCCAGATATTGCGACCGCTTTTGAAATGACGGAAGATCAGCCTATTTCTTGGTTTATGCGTCGCTCTGATGATGAAAGTCTCTATGCATTAGTGATTGAGTTTTTTGGTACATTAAAACAATCCGGTGCACTCGCTTCACTAGAGGAGAAGTATATCGGTCATGTGGGTAATTTCGATTACGTTGATACTCGAGCGTTTATTCGAGCTTTAGACACTCGCCTACCTAAATGGATACCCTTATTTCAAAAATATTCAGAAGAATTTGACTGGCGATTGATTGCTGCCGTGGCCTATCAAGAATCACATTGGAACCCAAGCGCCAAATCACCGACAGGAGTGAGAGGAATGATGATGCTCACACTACCCACAGCACGCAGTGTCGGGGTAACCAATCGACTCAATCCTGAGCAATCGGTTCGCGGTGGTGTTGAATACTTACGACGAATGGTTGCGAGAATCCCAGATAGTATACCGCAGCATGAAAAGATTTGGTTTGCGCTCGCTTCCTATAATGTTGGCTATGGGCACATGATGGATGCACGCCGATTAACCAAACAACAAGGTGGTTCTCCGGATGCTTGGGCCGATGTCAAAGATCGCCTACCCCTCTTACGTCAAAAAAAATATTTCACTCAAACGCGCTACGGCTATGCGCGTGGCGATGAAGCTCGTACTTATGTAGAAAATATTCGTCGCTACTATCAAAGTATTATTGGCCATCTGGAACCGCATCCTAATACTGAATTAGAGACCGGAACGGAAGATTTACTGGTCATTACGGTTACAGAAGAGTCGATAGATAGTGAGGCTCAAGCTGATCAAACAAATAGCGAGGCCCAGAGCCCTGAAACCGATCAGGACTAAAGCCTGCGAGAAATCAACCGCGGATGTCGCTCTCAAAGTAAATTTCAGCGCCATAACGGTCAAAAATCACGCTCTACTCCCTTGATTTTTATCGTTCGAAATCATATCTATTCAAATGAGATGTTGAACCATAGTGTGACCCTTGTCGCTTGTAAAAAATAAAAAACCAGTGAAAATCAACGGTAACAAAAGGTTGATAAACTTTTATTTTTGGTTCCTTACAGACACAACGTCAAACCATTCACCTTGGTATTACATGATAAAAGACAGAGATGTCTAAGTAAGGTTGTTCTTATATCTGCAGTAGGAGGCGTTTTATGCTACGACGTAAACGTCAATCAAAGCTCTTTAATAAAGCGGTATCAGCTAACCGTCGTCGACGCATGCTGGCCAATACAAAGAAAAAAGTATTAGCTCGCCATCGAGCATTTGTTCAATTAATCGATTAACGTCAAAAGCAAACATCTATAACATAGGTGTTTGCTTACCCACTCGATTTAGTTTTTTCCCGATCTGTTTGTTGCTGTTTGTTGGCTTTAATCTCTTTTCTTCGCCGTTTGAAAAAGGCCTGCAGTTGGTCACGGCATTCATCTTCCAATAACCCTTTTTCAATAGTGGCATAATGGTACGCCGCTTGGCTGGCAAAAAGGTCGAGCACCGTACCAGCCGCACCTGCTTTTAAATCAGGCGCACCATAGACAATTCGCTTCACTCGGCTATGTAATAGCGCTCCAGCGCACATCGGGCAAGGTTCTAACGTGACATATAAGGTTGTCTCCGCTAAGCGATAATTTTGTAAAACCTTTCCAGCTTGACGAATGACTTGAATTTCGGCGTGCCCTGTCGCATCGTGATGGCTAATCGAGCGGTTCCAACCTTCGGCAATAATTTCCCCATTTTTAACTAATACAGCACCAACAGGTACCTCTCCTTCTGACTCGGCCTGCGCTGCTAACTGCAACGCTCTGCGCATAAAGATTTCATCTTGTTGAGTAAAAGGCTCTGTTATTTCTATCATACGTACCTCATGATTGGTTTAGCGAGATTATACCGCGAGCAGATTGATTGGTTAAGGTGATAAAAGTGAGGCGATACCCAAACAACTTGGCGTTACAGGTAGGCGGCAAGTAGGAAGGGTATATATCTAATAACGAGGGATGGCAGATCAGAGGCAAAAGAGTCAGTTCGTGGGCATAGACATACTGTGATGGGTGGTGAACGAACGCCACCAAAAACTGCAGTTGATTCCAAGTGGATGGATATCTCTTCGTTATCCTTGCCATAAAGAGCCCGTATCTACGGGCTCTTTATGTTTATTTACAGCGAATAGGTATACGGAGCCTGAATCCCCAGTGGTATACCTAATGCCCAGTACACAAGTAGGAAAATAGACCAACCAACTAGCATCGCTATCGAGTATGGCATCATCAATGAGGCCAATGTACCAATACCCGTCCCTTTCACATAACGCTGGCAATAAACAACCACCAGAGGGAAGAACACCATCAGAGGTGAGATAATATTCGAAACTGAATCACCCACACGGTAGGCCGCTTGAGACAGCTCAGGTGAAATACCTACCGCCATCAACATCGGAACGAGAATCGGTCCAATCAATGCCCATTTAGCTGATGCAGACCCAACTAATAGGTTCACTATCGCTGTTAATAAAATCATCCCAACGATCGTTGCTTGCCCAGGAAGGTTTAACGCTTTTAGCCCTTCAGCCCCATATAAAGCGAGCATGGTTCCGATATTCGAATGACTAAACGCAGATAAAAATTGCGCACAGAAGAAAGCCATCACAATATACGCGCCCATCGTCGACATGGTCGAGGACATGGCTTTAATAACATCATTACTGGTACGAAAATTCCCAGTGACTCGTCCATAAACAACACCTGGAATAATAAAGAGTATAAAAATCAGCGGCACAATTGATTTCATAATGGGCGCAGAAAAAGCGGTCAACTCGCCTTCTCGTGAACGTAATGCCGATGTCTCTGGCCACAATGCGGCCACCAGTAGCGCAATTCCTAGTAACATCGCACCACCAGCATAACGAAAAGCTTTTGATTCAATAGCAGAAAACGATCCTAAATCAGGAGCCGTTTCTGCATCCTCATCGACAGGTACCTGATTCAGTCGTGGTTCAATAATTTTTTCTGTGACATACCAACCAATTGCGACAATCAGAATAGAAGATAACCCAGTAAAAAAGATATTTGCTAAAGGATTCACTTGATAGGTTTGATCAAGAATTTGTGCTGAGGTTTGAGTAAAACCAGCTAAAAGTGGATCAATCCCTGAGGGAATAAAATTAGCAGAGAAACCACCCGATACTCCGGCAAATGCAGCGGCAATACCAGCTAAAGGGTGTCGGCCTGCAGCATGGAATATGATCCCTCCCAATGGAATCACCAATACATATCCAGCATCCGCGGCAGTATGAGAGACAATGGCAACTAAGATCAACATTGGAGTCAATAATCTGGCTGGGGTAATGTTGAGCATTTTTTTCAATCCGGTGGTAATAAAACCAGATGAATCAGCCACCCCAACACCAAGCATGGCCACAAGAACAATACCTAATGGGGCAAAGCTGGTAAACGTACTAACCATATTGGCCAAAAAACTTGCCAGCGCTGTTCCTGTCAATAGATTGGTGACTTTTAGTGCTTCTCCCGTTCTAGGGTTTATCAGATCAAAATCAATATGGGAGAGTAAAGCAGAAGAGAGCCAGACGATGATCAATGCCCAAAAGAATAAAATAGCAGGGTCGGGAATTTTATTCCCGACCCGCTCGATAATATTTAAAAAACCATCAATCCGGCTAGATTTACCTGATGGTGATAAATTTACGGCTTGGTTACTCATGAATAAATCCTAATAGATGTTGTGATTGTGAGCCTTATTATGGATGCTTTGTTGGCTTTGAATGATGATTGTCTCTTATTTGCCTATCATTGAGACGATTTATAGCAGATCACGCATGGATATATTCTATAAAATAACCTATAGATAAGCATAAAATTTCAATTGAACAGAAACATCCAGAGACACATTTCAAATTAACGACACAATATAGCAACAAACAAAACACAGCTCATCTCAATATCTGGTACAAACCGATAACTGGGCCACAAAAATTTACATCGGCTGCATTTAACGATGACTTTAACCGCCTTATAAACGAAAAAACTAATCAAATTCACTGTATTGAGAAAGCATGGTTTTCAATTCAATTTGTTGAACTTGGCCATGGCGATCAAACCAAGAAGCTTGTATCACGATGGTTTTCAGCGAGCCGGATAATGTCACGGAAGGAACATCCCAATGAAGCGTATAAATAGGGTGACTACTATCTTCCCCAGTGACTAGATCATCGGTATAGTTAGCCACAGGAAGTGCGGAGGAGACACTTAATGCACCACGGGTACGAAACCATTCTAGTTTTTGCTCTGCGAGATTAAGCGCCTGAATACTGTGCATGGCAAAATCCGCTCTTTGCTCAATATAGGCTTGTAGTTTAACTAGCCCCAAGGCTCCAACGCCAATCAAAACAAATGAAATCATCACTTCAATTAAGCTAAATCCAAACTGTTTATTGCGCATACCACGATCCCTGTACCCATTTAAACTGACGAATCTTACGCAGTGGCGTATCAATTGCGTCTCGGTTAAACAAAAAATCCATCGCAGAGTTAAATACGGCATAAGTGTCAGGGGCATCCATCACATACCCCCCCGTAGGATAAAAAGCGCCATTTTGAAAATAAGCCGTATTATTCAACGAAATATTCGCCAATGATGCGGTCGACGCTTTTAATAGATCGGCTTGCGTTGGATTAAAGCTGTTCCATAGTGTACTGGTGGGGATAAACTCTGGCGTTCCGTCGGTGGCATTCGAAATAAAGTGGTAGATCATTCCTTTAAACGTTAAAGCGCCATGGGTCGAGAGCAGTCCATTATGCACGACTAAAATAATGCCATCTAAGCCACTCGCTGAATTGATCGCCTGACCAATAGCCGTTAAATCACTTTCTCCCAAATGACAACTGCCATAAACCCAAATGAGGTCTTGCCCAGCAATAATCTTGTTCTTAATTTTGCTCCCACAATCAGGAACCACCGCTGAAGAGGGCAAGCTTTGTTGGGTAAATAGCATTTTGCCACTGCTATCAACTAAATTGCTCGCTGAGATTTTACTAAAGTGGCTATCGGACATGATTTTGAACCAATCTTGTCGCATTTCACCAAATAAATCCTCAAAAGGGGTCTGATTGACATCTTTAATAAAATCTTTTTTTAAGTTACTGGGCATCGCGTAATTAGCACTGGTACTGGTGAGATAATCTGAATCACAATATTGACCTCGGGGAAAACCAGCATAAGGCGGATGAGCGTCACTTAATCCTTTATTTTGTACCGTACCATGCACGACAAAATCCCGACTATACCGCAACATAGTACAAGCCCACTTATCGCCCTCTAAATGGGCTCCGGGATCCGCCAACATGGATAAGCCACCAGAAAAATACAAGTTTGAGGTGGCTCTCAATACACCAGAAGCGGCAGCCGGATAAGTCAGAGTTTTATGAACATGACTAAAACCGTATTGTGCTGTCACGCGTTGCTGCTTAAACGTTGGCTGTGTATAGCTAAATGTTATTGGGCCTAATGCATTACACTCACTATATTGACTAGCATCAGGTAAAGATTGCGTCAGTTTGGTTAAGCTAAAAATGCACTCTAGCCCACCTTCAGCCACCCAATATTGTTGACGAGCTTTCACTTCATTCTGAGCTCGCTTAATTTGATAAAACAGCGTTTTATATGAACCTAAAGTAAGTACTAAAGCCACCGCAAGTAGTACCGAGGTAATCAGTAAGGTGGCAACCCCCTGCTGAAAGCGACTGTTCATTGCCAATTCCTCTGCATCAAACGTAAGCTCATCTGTTGAGACACTGATGGTGCTTTCACCAAAGAGGCAGCTAAAACGATTGAAAGCATGCCACTTTGAGTGCTTTCTCCTGCGACAAGATCATGTTGCACCGAAAATTGAGTCACTTTAATCTGCTTGGGATCAAACAAATTAAAACACCCGGTTGCCGCTGAAGTTGCAGGCAAGGGGGCTGTACTACTTTTTTGACAATATTTCAGGTTATTTTTATCTAAACGATACACCGTATTACTGACACTAGCGCTAACCGCTGCCGGATGTTGATAGGCATAACCGACGAGTTCCGGTTCTGTAATAAAAAGGCCAACCGCACCAGAAAGTTTCAGTGAATGGGTATCCAAATGATCGTACCCTGCGCGCATTACATCACTTTTCATCTGGTGTAGCACCACACTCATTTGTTGTAGCAGCATAATCTCTTTACTGCGTTGTAGCGAGGCTCGTTGATTGGATAAAAACAGACTTCCTATCATTCCTAAAGCGATCGCCCCCACCAGCCCTGCAATCATAAATTCAATCAAACTGCTTCCTGACTGCTTTGGTTTAACACTTAGTAAAGCCATAGTTTTCCCCAGAGAGACTACACACTTTGATACGCCCTGCTCGATTATGAATAATGACTTTAATGCCATCACTATCTTGAAAATGCTTTTTCAATGTGAGACTGCCAGCCTGAACCGGATTACCCATAACATAGTCAAATTTCACTGAATTAATCGAATCGGTGTTGTCTATAAACAGGTTTCGATAACGCTCACCCGATAATACCGCAATGATCTCCGGTGAGTTTGCTGGAGGTAAAACCGAAGAAGAAGAGAGTATCAACCGCCACTCTCCAGTGGTAGATGGCATCCCTTCAATATGAACCCATAAATCTTGCCCGCGAAACACCGCTTCCGATTTTGCTTGAATAAAAAAACCGTGTAACTCATCAGCTAACGTAACCATCTTGGTCTGCTGATTTATATTGGTAAAATTCGGTGCGGAAAACGTAAGCATAACGGCCAGTACACTGACCGTTATCAGTAGTTCTAATAAGGTGAAGCCGCGAACCATTTCTCAAAATCCTTTGCAAACAGTGAGACATAACTGAATCAACTTGCTTTGATGCTAACAGCTACTAACAATAGGAAAAGATAGATTAATGGAACGAATGGACATGATTCGAACAAATAAATGCAACAGATCAGATAGGTTCGCTCAAGGTATGACGTTGGTCGAATTAATGATAGCCGTCGCCATCGTTGGCATTCTTGCTGGTATTGCCTACCCAGCATATACCCAATATGTCAAAGAGGCTCACCGTACTCAAGCAATAGCCGATATGGCAAAAATACAGCTCTATTTAGAAGAGCATTATGACTTAGGGTATTCCAGTCATGGTCTTTTGTCGGGAGGGAAATGTAGCGTATGCGATTCTGATCCGGAACGCTACGCCTTGGCGATTGAGATCAGCCATGCAAGCTATACGATTTCAGCCACCCCTCTCGCTTCCAAAGGACAAGATACCGATGAATGTCAAGGAAAACGCTATTCAAAGCTTGAATTAAAAAGTACCGGAGAGCGACAACCAACCTCTTGCTGGTAGCGGTTTTAAACATAAAAAGCCCTAGTTGACGTAAGCAAACTAGGGCTTTTTGAGCAAATAAGGGATCAGATTAACTGGTTAGATCATCAAAAAACTTCTTCACCCCATTGAAAAAACCTTCAGACTTTGGCTTGTGCTTATTGGCGGCCTCTCCTCCACAAGAATCTTCCAATTCCCGGAGCAATTCTTTTTGACGAGCGCTGAGTTTAACGGGGGTTTCAACCACTAGTTTCACAATCAAATCACCAATTGCCCCTCCGCGCACACTTTTCACCCCTTTACCACGCATACGGAACATACGTCCGGTTTGCGTTTCTTCAGGAACTTTAAGATTCACACGGCCATCCAACGTGGGGACTTCAACTTCACCACCCAAAGCGGCCATAGCAAAACTTACCGGGACTTCACAGTACAAATTATTACCGTCCCGTTCAAAGATATGGTGTTCTTTTACATGCACTTGCACATATAAATCACCCGCTGGTGCACCCATTTCTCCGGCTTCACCTTCATTGGCTAAACGAATGCGATCGCCAGTATCCACTCCTGCTGGGATTTTAACATTCAAAGTTTTACTTTTCTGTTTTCGACCTTGGCCATGACAAACATTGCATGGATCTTTGATGATCTTACCTTTGCCATGACAAGTTGGGCAGGTTTGCTGAACGGCAAAGAAACCTTGCCGCATTTGAACTTGACCATGACCATGACAGGTCGGACAGGTTTCCGGTGTACTGCCTTTTTTCGCTCCAGAGCCATCGCAACTATCACAATGAACCAATGTTGGAACTTCAATTTCTTTGCTACAACCTCGAACTGCCTCTTCCAAAGTTAATTCCATGTTGTAGCGCAAGTCAGATCCGCGTTGAGGCCGAGGCGAACCACCGCGGCGTCCACCACCAAAAATATCACCAAACACATCACCAAAGATATCGCCAAAATCAGCACCGCCACCACTGAAGCCACCGCCACCAAAACCACCAGCACCTTGTTCAAAAGCTCGGTGCCCGTATTGATCATAAGCGGCTTTTTTCTGCGGATCAGTCAGAATCTCATACGCTTCTTTTACTTCTTTAAACTTATCCGCAGCACTGGCATCACCCGGATTACGGTCTGGGTGGTATTTCATCGCTAGGCGCTTATAGGCCTTTTTAATATCGCGCTCTGAGGCATCACGGCTAACGCCTAATACTTCGTAAAAATCACGTTTTGACATGTTTTAAGTCACCAATTGTTACTGCAAACGGACTGACCGCTTGGTGGTTGTATCGATATAGATAAAGGTTTTAGGCTTGTCCTTTATCTTTATAGACACAAAGATAATGACAAACTTACGGGCGTAAGAGTTACCCCAAACGCCCGCAAGCAAGACCGTAAGACTCCCGTTAGCTACCAAAGCGAACGGAGATTAAGAAAAATTATTTCTTATCGTCTTTAACTTCTTCAAACTCAGCATCAACGACGTCGTCTTGTGCTGCTTGCTGTTCAGCATTCGCACCTTGTGCCTGTGCTTGCTGCTGAGCGATTTCCATCAATTTTTGAGCTGCGGTCATTAGGGCTTGAACTTTTGCGTCGATTTCGGCTTTATCTTCACCTTTCTTCGCAGTTTCTAGCTCACTAATGGCTGCTTCAATTTTCTCTTTTTCATCCGTAGGCAGAGCATCACCGGCTTCTTCAATTTGCTTACGCGTTGCGTGAATCATTTGATCCGCTTGGTTACGTGCAGTCGCTAACTCTTCGAACTTCTTGTCCGCTTCTTTATTGGCTTCTGCTTCTTGAACCATTTTTTCGATTTCTTCATCACTCAAACCGCCAGAAGCTTGGATGGTGATATTTTGCTCTTTACCCGTTTGTTTATCTTTCGCTGACACATGTAAAATACCATCAGCGTCCAAGTCAAACGTCACCTCAATTTGTGGCATACCACGAGGCGCTGGGTTAATACCTTCAAGGTTAAACTGACCCAGAGACTTGTTATACATAGCTTGCTTACGCTCACCTTGTAAAACATGAATGGTAACAGCACTTTGGTTATCTTCAGCAGTTGAGAATACTTGATTCGCTTTGGTTGGAATCGTGGTATTTTTCTCAATCAGTTTTGTCATCACGCCACCCATAGTCTCAATACCTAGAGACAAAGGTGTCACGTCAAGTAATAGAACGTCTTTTACATCACCCGCAAGAACGCCACCTTGAACAGCCGCACCCACTGCAACCGCTTCATCAGGGTTAACATCTTTGCGCGCTTCTTTACCAAAGAACTCAGCCACTTTTTTCTGAACTAACGGCATACGAGTTTGACCACCCACCAAGATAACATCAGTGATGTCATTGACTGAAAGGTCAGCATCCGCTAGTGCCACTTTCAATGGGTCTAAAGAGCGTTGAACTAAATCTTCAACCAATGACTCTAATTTAGCCCGAGTCACTTTGATGTTCATGTGTTTAGGCCCCGTTGCATCTGCCGTAATATAAGGCAGGTTGACATCGGTTTGCTGTGCTGAAGAAAGTTCGATCTTCGCTTTCTCTGCCGCTTCTTTTAGACGCTGCATTGCAAGTGGATCATGTTTCAAGTTGATCCCTTGCTCTTTGTTAAACTCATCAACGAGGTAGTTAATCATGCGGTTATCAAAGTCTTCACCACCTAGGTGTGTATCACCATTGGTCGCCAATACTTCGAATGTTTTTTCGCCTTCAACCTCATCGATTTCAATAATCGAAATATCAAACGTACCACCACCGAGGTCATAAACGGCGATTGTGCGATCACCACCTTGTTTATCAAGGCCATAAGCAAGCGCAGCTGCCGTTGGTTCGTTAATAATACGTTTAACTTCAAGACCCGCGATGCGGCCCGCATCTTTAGTGGCTTGGCGCTGAGCATCGTTAAAGTAAGCAGGAACGGTAATAACCGCACCCGTCACTTTCTCACCGAGGTAATCTTCTGCTGTTTTCTTCATTTTTTTCAGAATTTCAGCAGAAACCTGAGGCGCAGCCATTTTTTGGCCTTTCGCTTCTACCCATGCATCGCCGTTATCTGCACGAACGATTTTATACGGCATGATTTCGATATCACGCTGAACTTCTTCGTCTTCGAAACGACGACCAATCAAACGTTTAATCGCAAATAATGTATTTTCAGGGTTGGTTACAGCTTGACGTTTTGCTGGCTGACCAACGAGTGTTTCACCATCTGTATAAGCAATCACAGATGGGGTGGTGCGCTCACCCTCGGCGTTTTCAATTACGCGAGGTTTGTCACCGTCGAGTACGGCTACACATGAGTTAGTAGTACCTAAGTCAATACCAATGATTTTACCCATCAGGCTATCTCCGAAATAATTCTATATGTTCGTTTTGCTGTATATCCCTAATGTGGGGATGGAGAATTGGGTTTCAACCCCACTCACAAACAAAAACGTGGATGTTTGTTTCTCGTATGCCCTTTAAATAGGGGTGAACAACCTCTTTTCAAGGGGAACATGAAAAAAAATTTGAATTTTATAATAAAAAGCGAAGCCTTAAGACCTCGCTGATTTAAATGTGTCCGTAAAATAGACAACACGCTTATTTAGCCACCATCACCATCGCAGGACGTACAACTCGACCATTCAATTCATAGCCTTTTTGCATCACAAACATAACGGTATTTGATTGATGATCTGGACTTTCTTGAATAGACATTGCTTGATGATATTCAGGGTTAAACGCTTCACCTTCAGGATTAATCACCGTTACCCCAAATTTTGCTACTGCGTCAACAAAGGTTTTATGAGTTAATTCAACACCTTCTAAAAAGGGTTTGATCGCTTCATTTTCATTATCTACCGCTTGGATCGCGCGTTCTAAGTTATCCAACACGGGTAATAATTCTTCAACAAAACGTCCTAACGCATATTTACGCGCTTTATCGATCTCTTGTTCAGAACGACGACGCATATTTTCAACATCGGCACGAGCGCGAAGGACGCTTTCTTGCTGTTCTTTCACTCGAGCTTCACTGGCCAATAAAGCCGCCTCTAATTGAGCAATTTTACTCTCTTGCTCACTTAACTCTTCTGGTTCAACATCTTGATTCCAATCGATATCTTCATCACTACCAACAATTTCAGCCTCTACATCAACCGCTTCTTGCTGTAGCTCTTCCTCTTTGATTTTATTTTCTTCGTTGCTCATGATATCTCCAGAATTCTCATCACGATGGTGTTTAAGCATCAAATTATCTAGGTTTTTGACACAAAAATTCGCATAAAAGCATAACTTGCCTTTATTATGGGGATGAAGAATTCTGATTCAAGCCTAATTCGGTTGGAAAGCGTATGAAAAATCCATTTGACGTGATCGCTATCATTGGAAAACCAAGAGATCAAAAAGCAATTCAAACACATAAAGAGATTTATCTCTGGCTTACTGCGCTCGGGAAATCGGTCTTTATTGATGATCGCTTACGTGAAATTCTCACCGATATTCCTCAAACACACTTTGCCAGCTTAATTGAATTAGGAAATAAGGCCGATTTAGCTATTGTCGTCGGGGGTGATGGCAATATGTTGGGAGCGGCTCGAGTTCTATCTCGTTTTGATATCTCCGTCATCGGTGTTAACCGAGGTAATTTAGGCTTTCTCACCGATCTCAATCCTGACAATTTTCAAAACGAGTTGGGCAGCGTACTGGATGGGCATTATTTGCAAGAAACCCGTTTTTTACTTGAAGCCGAGATTCACCGTCATGGACAAATCAAAAGTCATAACTCAGCCTTGAATGAGGCGGTTCTACACCCTGGAAAAATTGCCCATATGATTGAATTTGAAGTCTATATTGATGATAACTTCGCTTTTTCTCAACGCTCTGATGGGTTAATTATTTCGACACCCACAGGATCGACTGCATATTCACTGTCTGGAGGAGGGCCGATATTATCTCCCAGCTTGAATGCCATCACACTCGTTCCGATGTTTCCTCATACCCTATCTTCCCGACCTCTCGTTGTCGACGGTGAACGTCGCATTAAATTAGTGGTGTCGCCCGATAACCGAGGCACTCAAGAAGTCAGTTGTGATGGGCAGGTATCTTTACCTGTATCTCCTGGCGATGAAGTTCATATTTATCAAAGTGCTAATGTATTGAAGCTCATCCATCCTCAAGATTATAGCTATTATCGTGTTTTACGGAATAAACTGGGTTGGTCAAGCAAATTATTTTAAACCATTTCACACAGCATCACACCACGCAAAATTTTTCACCCATATAACTTTACTGTATAAAAAAACAGTATATACTGAATCTTTATACAGTATTGTTAAATTGTACAGGTGCTAAAATGCTGGCTCATTTAAGTGTAAATAACTTTGCTATTGTAAAATCTCTGCAACTTGAACTTTCAAAGGGGATGACAACCATCACCGGAGAAACCGGAGCAGGCAAGTCCATCGCTATTGATGCTCTTAGCTTGTGTCTTGGTGGCCGAGCCGAAGCCAGTATGGTTCGCCAAAATGAAGAAAAAACTGAAGTCAGTGCATCGTTTATGCTAGATAATAACCTACATGCGACCCGCTGGTTAGAAGACAATGACTTACTCGATGGCCAAGAATGTATTTTACGCCGAATTATTAATAAAGATGGGCGTTCTAGAGCGTTCATCAATGGTAGCCCGGTCCCACTTTCTCAGCTTAAAGCAATCGGACAATTGTTAATTAATATTCATGGACAGCATGCCCATCAACAATTAATGAAACCGGAACAACAGCTCTCGATGCTGGATCAGTATGCAGGCCACCATAATCTATTAAAACAGACTCACCTCGCCTACCAACATTGGTGTCAAGCCAACCACCACCTGAAACAATTGCGAGAAAGCAGCCAACAAAATCAAGCTCAACTCCAATTGTTGGAATATCAAATTAAAGAACTAAACGAGTTAGCGATTGGTGCAGAAGAATTTATTCAACTAGAGCAAGAACATAAACGTTTAACCAATAGCGGAGATCTCGCACTCAATTGCCAAAAAGCAATCAATTTGCTTGATGAAAGCGAGGAAATCAATGCTCTAAGCATCCTCCAATCTGTCAGTCATACGGTCATGGAGTTAGCTGAAATGGATAACCAGTTAAACAGCCTTCCAAATATGTTAAGTGAAGCGGTCATCCAATTAGAGGAAGCCAATAATGAGCTACGAGCTTACCTCGCTAACATTGATGTAGATCCTGAACGAATGGTTTATGTGGAAGAACGCTATTCACGGGTACTTTCATTAGCCCGTAAACATCATGTACTACCAGAAGAGCTTTATGCCCATCATCAGTTATTATTACAACAAATCGCTCAACTCGATCATTCAGAAGAAAAAATACAACAACAAGAAAATGAAGTCGCCCGTCACTACCAAGCCTTTGCAAACTGCGCAGAAAAACTCCACAAATCACGCAGTCGTTACGCCAAAGAGTTAGATAAGCTGATCAGTCTTAGCATGCATGAGCTGAGTATGGAAAAGGCACAATTTAAAATTGACGTGGTTCAACATCAAGGGCAACCCTCTCCACTTGGGTTTGATCATGTCACGTTTTTAGTCTCAACCAATCCAGGTCAACCATTACAACCGATGGCTAAAGTGGCTTCCGGTGGTGAACTGTCGCGTATTTCTTTAGCGATTCAAGTCATTACGGCTCAGAAAATTGACACTCCAAGCTTAATATTTGATGAAGTCGATGTTGGTATTTCCGGGCCAACAGCTGCTGTGGTCGGAAAAATGCTGCGTAAGCTAGGCGAGTCGACCCAAGTACTCTGTGTCACTCATCTTCCACAAGTTGCTGGCTGTGGTCATCATCAACTTTTTGTAGCAAAACAAACCAAAGCCGGAAAAACAGAAACACAAATGATCAAATTGAATACCGAACAAAGAGTCGCTGAACTGGCTCGTTTGTTGGGTGGAAGTCAAATCACCGAATCAACACTGGCTAATGCAAAAGAACTGCTGGTTGCGGCTTAAAAAGCCACCATGTAGAAAAATCTTTGCAACCTAATTCAAAATTTATAGTCTTAATTAGCGCCGAGGAGAGTGAAGTTTTTTACATCTGCTCGGTGCTTGTTTATTATCGACTTAGTTTTGACTCTTACTGGCAGTAGAATTTAATATGCAATTAACCAAGTGGCTTATTGCCATCCCCCTCGCAGCCACATTGCTATCCGGCTGCTCCGTCCTTGAACGTTTAGTATACCGAATCGATATCAACCAAGGTAATTATGTTGAACAACAAGCGGTAGAACAATTAAGATTTGGCATGACCAAGGAACAAGTTCGTTTTGTGCTTGGTTCGCCAATGCTGATCGAAAATGGTTATCCAAATACTTGGTATTATATTTATCACCATACGCCAGGACATAATCCATCAATTCAAAAAAACTTAATCGTTAATTTCAACGATTCTGGGCTATTAGCCACCATCTCCGGAGACTTCCAACAAAGTGATGCCTTTTTTGAAGGCCTCAACTAGTCAATATCCGCACGTACCAACCAGCAGAGGCAGAGGCAGATAGGACTCAACGCTCAAACTTAAACTAATCTTAGAATTATCGCGCACAAGGAAACTTCCCGATGATACACTGCTAGGGTCTATTTATCTTTCGAGCTGATTTTTGCAGCAGTTTGTGGCTTCTTTATACAAGCCAGAGGCTTTGAAATGTAGTTATTCTACCTGAGAAGCCGATAACGCCGTAGAAAGGAGCTACAAACGCTGCCCGAAGGGTTCGACCCCAGAGACTTCATGAGTTGCCCAAAATATAGCATCTTTTTATTTGTCGTGCTGTTTGTGTTGAGCGATAAGGGAATGTGAGTATCTTTGTGCAGTGCCCAATTGACTAAGTCCCGATTCTCGATCATCAGATTAACACTCCCTAAAATCTGCGCTCTATGGAGCATGATAGAAGGTGATTGAGAATTAAACTGGTGTCCGTTGAACAGACTCTCATTGATTAAATTCGCCAAGCGGCGATATGTTGAGTACTTGCTGTTATCTTCGTTTGGCGCTGGAATCGAAAACAGCTTGTCGAAGAGCTTTCTGTTCTTGGAAAACAGGAAATGAAACTCGACATCCTCTTTCGTGACTTCAGTCAGCTGATAGTAGCTTTTGATTGTATGTTTCGAGATGGCAGCGTTGTCACTGGCTGTGCGCTTATCTGCCACCATAAGCCGTTTCACGTCATGCTTGCTTAAATCGACAGCTTGCATAATGGCATTGATTAACGCTTCTCTGTAAGCTTTTAAATATTGCTTGTTTGCTTTAGACCCATAGTTCTGTGAGTACACAGAGGATGGCAGCGAATCAACATGAAAGCCGAGTTCCTTCAATGTTAGCCATAGATGTAGCTAGGACAAGGGTTTAGAAAAAAAGTATCCACCGGCATAGCCGGTGGTTTTTCATATGCGCCTATAAGGCTCTCCTACTGGCTGCGCCCTAGCAGGCGCATAGTGATCTGACATTTGCATATGACTATTCCCTGCGGCCCGTAAACGGGCTACCTGAATACGGGATCGACAATTGCTCTCCCATTTTATCCTGCTCTAGTTGGTGCTTTATGTAACTTTGTATTTTGCCGGTATTTTTTCCTACCGTATCGACATAATACCCTCGATTCCAAAATTCCCGATTCCTGTACTTAAACTTCAAATCACCAAATCGCTCATAGAGCATCAGGCTACTTTTTCCTTTCAAATACCCCATAAAGGATGAAACACTCATCTTAGGTGGTATCTCTAAAAGCATATGAATATGATCTACGCAGCATTCCGCTTCAATAATATTCACTTTTTTCCATTCACATAGCTTTCTAAGTATCTCGCCTACTGCCCTTCGTTTCTCACCATAGAACACCTGCCTTCGATACTTAGGGGCAAAAACCACATGATATTTACAGTTCCATCGCGTATGCGCTAAGCTCTTTTCGTCCCCCATTGGGACCCCCTTTCAATTCTTAATTAACTCTTGCAGTTGCCAGACCACAAGACGTTTTTATCAAATTGAAAGGGGTTATATAACTGACTTATAGCTGTAAGCTTTACAGAACCCCCAGCCTAGCTGGGGGTTTTCTCTATACAAGAAAACGGGACGTCCTGAGACGTCCCGTTACTAGTGATTGGTGGAGCTGGCGGGATTTGAACCCGCGTCCGAAAATCATTCATCATTGGTACTACATGCTTAGTCGATCTTTAATTTCGCCATCCACCTGCGAACCGACACGCTAATGAATGACTAACCTGAATTATAATTCGCCGTTCATCTCTCAGGTGGGAAAATCCGGGCTAGCGCGTTTGGTTTTGACTCTTTGTTGTTCCCCGTCTTACGTGCGGAAGCTAGGGCAAAGAGGCTCTCAGCAGGGTATTAAGCTGCTAGTGCGTAGTTTTCGTCGTTTGCGACTATTTTTTTGCGGTTTGTTAACGAGGCCTACCGCACCTCGGCATGCACCTCAGACTGCAAAATTCCCGTCGAATCCAGAATCAGCCCCAGAGGTAGTTGGTGCATAGTACCAGAATCCAAGATTCTGTCTAGCATCAATTGTTTAAGTGGTTACAATTAACGCAACGCACTTTTCATGACACGCGCTTTTTGGCGCTGCCAATCTTTATCTTTTAGATCATCTCGCTTATCGTGCAGTTTTTTACCTTTAGCTACGCCGATTTTTAGTTTGACCCAAGAACGCGACCAATACAAAGAGAGAGCGATAAGTGTCATTCCCTCTCGATTTATGCGGCCAAATAAATTGTCTAACTCACGCCGAGAAAGGAGTAACTTTCTTACACGCGTTGGATTGGCCACAACATGCGTGCAAGCTTGTTGCAATGGCGTAATACTCATACCGGAGATAAAAGCTTCTCCGTCTCGCAAGAAAACGTAGCTTTCTGCAATATTGGCTTTTCCTTGGCGAAGGGATTTTACTTCCCAACCCTGAAGCTCCAACCCTGCTTCTACCTCATCTTCAATGAAGTATTCATGGCGAGCTTTTTTATTGAGCGCGATAGTGTTGCTACCCGCTTTTTTCGTTGATTTTTTCTTTACCATAGTGGGTGCATTATACGGATTGGTCGAACGTAAGGGAATGTTTTTCTTGATGTAGCATAAGGGGATCGCCTGATAACTTCAAGCTGTTCAGCGCTTCATTCTTTATTGCGAGGTCTTAGTTGGTCTTAACTTGAGGTAAACAGGGGATAAACGTACAATCAGTTTCAGCGTTATTGAGTGTTTATAAAGGGGATAACAATGAAGCAAGTGAGTCGTTCTGCTCTGGTTGCGTTTAGTGCAGAACAAATGTTTCATTTGGTTAATGATGTAGAAAGTTATCCAGACTTTTTACCTGGGTGTTCAGGAACACGGATATTGGAATCTTCCCCAAATAAAATGGTGGCTTCTCTCGATGTCTCAAAAGCGGGAATAAGTAAAACCTTTACTACAGAAAATCATCTAACTCATGGACAGTCTATTCTTATGAGTTTAGTTGACGGCCCATTTCGAGCATTAAAAGGCGGGTGGTATTTTACGCCTTTAGATGAGCGAGCATGTAAAGTGGAATTAAAGCTAGAGTTTGAGTTCGCTAGTAAAATGGTCGAGATTGCTTTTGGAAAGGTTTTCAATGAGCTAACTAGTAATATGGTAAATGCTTTTACTAAACGCGCCAAGCAGGTATATGCGTGATGAGTATTGAATCTGAAATGATCCACGTCGAGGTGGTTTATGCTTTGCCTCATGAGCAGCGGGTGATTACTTTGGTAGTCAACGATGCTATGACGGTGGAAGAAATTATTCAGCAATCGGGGATTTTACAAGCATTTCCCGATATTGACTTAACAAAAAATAAAGTGGGTATATTTAGCCGTAGCGTCAAGCTTGATGCTACAGTGCGTGATCATGACCGAATTGAAATTTATCGTCCTTTATTGGCCGACCCTAAAGAAATTCGTCGAAAACGAGTAGAAGAGGCTAGGGCTGAACAAAAACAGGCCAAAAAGTAACTATGCTGGGCAATTCCCGATGTTACTAGGGTCTATTTATCTTTCGCGGTTAAATTTTGTTCGAGATAAAAGTGTTTTAATCGCGGCGAGAGGTTTGTAGCTTAGTTATTCTAGGCAAAACACCTCTCAACAAAGAGTAAAACACTTTTAGCCGAACCCTTCGGGCAGCGTTTGTAGCTCCTTTCTACGGCGTTATCGGCTTCTCAGGTAGAATAACTACATTTCAAAGCCTCTGCCTTGTACAAAGAAGCCACAAACTGTTGCAAAAATCAGCTCGAAAGATAAACAGACCCTAGCGTTTATCGAACCCTGTTAGATATCGAGGTAAAACCAAGACTAAATCAATTGCTCTTGGATTATTGATTCTGATAAAAAACCAAGTGCCCGATACCCTTTTTCTCGCTTATTGAACATCCTGAGCAGCATTGGAATTTTTGCATCAACATAGTCGATCACTTTCACCTCCTCTTTTCCTTTGTAATCACGCTGTATTCGCCCTACATATTGGATTAACGATCCTTTCCAAGACACAGGCAACGCCAATATCAAAGTATCTAGGCGTGGAAGGTCAAAGCCCTCTCCGACAAAACGTCCTGTGGCAACAATGAATTGTGTACTGTCTAGCTTCGACATCACCTCAGCTTGCTGCTTTTTCTTCATCGAACCCACGAATATTTGATGCCCATCTCGCCTTTCAAGTGTTGCACTGATCCCAACGACGTACTTCGCATGCGCTTCAGATAACACCTGCTCATATTGTGGTGCTGATAGATGGTTGTGCGAGGGAAAAATTGCAGCTGTATATGCCCTTCTTGCCATACACCACTGATTGCGAGACAAGGTGAAGAAAAGCAATGGCACTTTGCTCACGCGAGCCGCAAGGTTGAAGGAACTGATCATTTTTTATGCACAAACAAAAAAAATGAACGCCGCTAAACACTATTCCACGACATTACCTCCAAGTATCAATGTTTGTTTCACCAGACCCGCTTCTGAATCTAGCACTGGGAATAGCATTGAATACGGTACTGTCCAAGCCGTATTAGCAACTAATACAACCGTTCTCTTGGGGTTTAGTTTGGAAACTTGTCCAATATACTCTTGGTTGTCTCGACTACTGATAAAGCCCACTGTTTGACCGATAGACAGCTCAGCCTTCGACAGCCCTACAGCTTTATTTGATATTAACTCAGTATCAATGTGATCAAGGTTCAAAAAGTAAAAGGGCAATGACCAACCTTTACCTGTTTCTTTCTCACGGATCGCCACCCGAGTCCTGCCGACTTTCAATATACTACAAAGCACAGAATGATTTCGTTCAGTACAAAAATATTCCACCTCCATACCTACCGTCATTTTGGCTTTTAAAGCCTTTGCTCTATCTGGATCTTCTAAAACTTTCTCTATGGCTGATTTGATCCGAAATAGTTCAAAGTCACTCGTTTTTTCTAACTCTTCAAAAACTTGCTGGATATTCATAATATTCCTTAGGATGTTTAAATCGAGACCTCACCAATTCTGCCATAACATGACGCAGCTTTTTACCTTGTTGTTTTGATTATTCAATTTCAGACAAACCATAAAACCATCAATAACAATTACTTAAGTATTACCATCAAAATAAACACTTGATAACGTCGTTGGTTATACTGAGTATGAATCACTCACCATATACTCATCACCGCGACTCGCCCCCCCACCACACATAATCATGCGCACATCAATAGATACACTTTTACGCGCATAAAAATGTCAAGTAAAGCATTTTAATGCGCGTTAAAATGTTTTATATTGCATTTAATTGCGCATTTTTGTGTAATACACACTCAACCAGATAAGTACTTCAACTGAGGTGGCTAGATGAAACGAACACTACTTGAAAACCTACTCACCTGGAAAGACAAGCCGACAAGGAAACCCTTGCTGATTGACGGTGCTAGACAAACTGGTAAAACATTCCTATTACAGGAACTATTAGGAAGTACATTCGAAAATGTCATAAGAATCGATTTCCTAGAAAGCCCTGAGTTAATTGAAGCTTTTTCAGGCTCTCTAAACCCCGATGACATCATCACCAACATTGAACTCTTAACAGGAAAAATCTTCGAACCATCGACAGATCTTCTTATTTTAGATGAAATTGGTGAATGTCCAAGAGCGGTCACCTCTCTTAAGTACTTTGCAGAAAAGGCTCCCAAAGCTTATGTTGCTGCCAGTGGTTCAAATATCGGATTGCTCACGTCCTTTCCCGTTGGAAAAGTTGAGCAGCATAACTTAAGGCCGCTGACCTTCAGAGAATTCTTGTGGGCATCAGGAGAAAAAGCACTGCAAAAAGCGTTTGACCAAAAGCTGAATTCTTCAGCGGCTCATACAAAATTAATCGAACTACTGACCGATTATTATTTTGTTGGCGGCATGCCTGAAGCCGTAAACTCATGGTTCGAAAACTCAGAACTCAGTATTATTGAACGCATTGCAGCCGTGTCTGAAGTCCATAGGAACTTAATTGAGGGCTACATGCGTGATTTCGGAAAGTACTCTGGAAAAGTGGATGCACAGCTAATCGAGTCTGTATTTCGAAGCATTCCCGCTCAACTATCTTCGGTATTCGACGACTCCGTTAAACGGTTTAAATTCAAGGGAGTTCACGAGCGCAAGTCTCGCTATACTGAATATGAAAGTGCGATCACATGGCTTCACAAGTGTCGGCTTGCTTTAAAAAATCATCCTATAGAAGGGCAGCCTCGTTCTCCTTTAGCTGCTTATCAAAAGGAAAATACGGTTAAAATATTTCTCTTTGATGTCGGGCTATTGAACCATATGCTAGGCACTGGTTACCGTGAAATCAAACAGCAAGGCTATGAATACAAGGGATATATCGCCGAAAACTATGTTCAACAGGAAATCGCTGCGCTAGGTATGGAACCAAGCTTCTCTTGGGGAGACGCAAGAGCAGAGATAGAGTTCATTATCGCTGATGACCTAGGTCGAATCGTACCTGTAGAAGTAAAAAGCGGTAAGCGAACCCGTGCGAAATCATTGCAATCCTACATCGAGAAGTGCAAACCCCACAAGACCATCAAACTTACAGGTACTCAAGGCTCTCCAGCAACAGAGAAAGAGCACATCGTGATGCCGCTTTACTACACAGAATACTTACTTGATCACCTCAGAGATCTAGATAAAAGCTAAGTGAGTAAGAAAATACTCATTAACATCTAAGAATCAATGTTATGAGTAATTTTTTACTCATAACATTAATGACTAATTCATAAGCTTTAGACTACTCCCTTCTTCTCCCGATGCGTTAAAATCCCTGTTAATGGATGGTGGGGATGGGTAAAATGCTCAGTATCAGCGCTATTCATTTAGATTGAATTGCTATAACAAGCTAACATTTTTAAATGATTTAGGAATACATGGACGCGGGTTCAGTTCCTTTTGCAGTAGGAAATTGATGTACAACACCAAATTGGCAACACCAATGTAAGCCACTGAATTCATGAAAAATGAGAAATAATTTCAACTCCCACCAGCAACCTACTTTGAACTTAACTGATAAATCTCGATCTGATCTATTTTGATATAACTACAAGGTCAGTCACGATGTTTTCAATGTGAATTCATAGTAATGGGAATAAGAAACATTTTCTCACACCAAGCTAGGTGGTATGCGCACGCTCATTCATTATTGCTATTTGCACCAGAGCAGCATGTCGTTGGTCTTATTGAGCAAAACAATGGACACGAGATCACTTTATATGGTCAGAATAATCGTCATGCAAGCTGGCCGAGCGTATAAAGACAAAGAAAGCTACAAGTGGGAGCAGGCGTCAGAAGGGATATCGACTCGTCTTGGCTCAAAATCTAGTGATCAGTGCTTTCAGGTATAAGTCCTTCAAGTAATGCTGTTCGCCATTTTTCTGAATCGGGATCATAAGCGCCAAAACCAGAACTGTATTCCCAATAGTGCCAGCTAAACCCCCGTTTTTCAGCTTCTCTTGCAATAAAAGCGGTCCATGCTCGTTGATCTTCAGGCTTAGAATGTTGGCTAAATACACCAAATTCACCAATATTAATTTCAAACCCATGACCAATCTGAGTATTCCACGCCTCAATCGAGTCTAAATAATCAAATAAGACTTGCTGATCGGGTTCAGAACCAATCCAACGTGTACCAATCCATGCTTTAGCTCCATCAACCCATGATGCGCCCTGATGGGTAAATGCAAATGGTTCATAAAAATGCACAGTAATAATGGTATTTTTCACATTAGAGCGACTCGGCAAAGCTAGTTGATATAACTTAGAGGGCCCTCCCCAATCAGCAGTACCTATCATGACTTTACGTTGTCCTAAGATATTATTTTGAGTATTTGCATTAGTTATCCATAAACGTTCCGTCAGTTCTGCAATTAAATGATTCCATTCAATCACTGTCACATTGCCATGAGGCTCATTAAGAAATTCAAAAATCAGTTGATCTACATCATATTGATTAAGAGGAAAACGTTTAGATATTTGATCCCAAAATGCCAGCAAGCGTGAACGGTGAAATTCAAAATTTTTATTATCGTAAAATAATTCGTCAAAATGATGTGCGTTGATAATGACTTTTAAGCCTTCTTGAATCGCTTGATCAACCACTTCTTGAACTCGTGCCATAAAAGCCTCTTCAATCGTGTAAGGATCCGTTAATAAAGTATGAGCATTCCAGCGAACAGGAATTCTTACGCTAGCAAAACCGGATTGGCTTATGTTTTTAAAATCACTAGCTTGAATAGTAAGACCATTATTCCACTCTCCCTCATAATTTGGGGATTCAAGAAAATTCCCCATATTAATACCACGACCAAGTAAGCTAAAACTAAGTCCTTTACTCATATTCCAGTGATAAATATCCTTGTAATATTGACTATCTAAAGTGATGATATCCTTATTGTCAGAACCACCAGAGCCACAACCCATAGTTAAAATAAGCGTTAGTATCACCACACAAGGCGAAATAAATTTACTAAAAAGCATAAGATTACCTTTATCAATATTACTGACAATAAACAGCAATATTTATTATTATCAATAAAACATCAACCTCACTTCTGAATAAATAAGGTTGATGTTTATTTTCTTTAACGATTCAAAAGAGAAAAAGTCGTTCTTAATTTATATAGTAAAGATTACCACCAAGCTTCAAACATCGCTCCAAATGTTAAAGTATCCAAGCGAGTTGATTTCATTTCTCCGTTTGATGAATCAAAGCCAACATATTCGTTGTCTGCACTACCGACGGTGGTATAAAAACGTAACATTGGTCGAGCCCAAGTTTGAGAACCAATAGCAATATTCTGAGAAAGTGTGACTTTCCATGAACTATTTTTTGCATCAACATCTTTATAATCAACAAGGCTATATCCCCCCTCTAACCAAGTTGAATTAATACTATCCCATGCATAAGTTGGACGAATAATTACATTATAATTAGCTCGATCATTGTGGTCAGCGACATCTAAAAATTGATATGCTGCTAAATATTGTATACCTACTTTCTCAGAAAAGTTTTTAGCACCATTAAAACTCACTAACCAAGCTTCTTGATCTTCAACTAAATCAAAAACACTGTCTTTTGAATTATTTGCATAACGGAATAATAATTGGTGTCCACTCATAGCAAGTTCAGCAGCAATCTGGTAAGCATCCGTATCATAATACGATTGCTCTTTGGCCTTATCTGAAGCAAAACCATAGTTGACATATAAAGAGAGGTTGGCTGTATCAAACAGTTTTATTCCATGCAATTTAGAGGTGATTGCATATTTCCCATTATCTCCAACCATATCGCCTTCGACTTGAGCAATGGCATTCAGATCCAGTTTTATGCCCCCTAAATTAAGGTTATAAAAACCACCACCTTGCCCATCATGAGTCATCCAGAAATAATCATTCAGATCCGTTTGTGGCCGTTGGTGGAAGTCACGCCCAGCCCAGACACGCATTTCTGGTTGAGAGGAAAGAAAATTCGTCACACTAGCGTAAGCTTTTTTGAGTTTCACTCCACCATTGGTTGCCCAAGACTCATCCGAATAGTGATCAAACATAGCAACCACTTCCCAAGTAGCGCCTTGATCACTGGTGAAGGTTCTCGATAAACTGAACTCTCCGCCATTATTTTCATTACCTAAACGTCCTGTCGCATTACCATTTAATGCACCCGCTGTACTCACATTTTTTTCATCACTACTTTGAAATGCTGCACCATAGCGAGCATACCCTGTAAAATTGAACCCTTCTATATTTTCAGCAAGTGTGGTATTTGATAAAAAAGCAGCACTCATAGCAATACAGGCAGGAATTAATTTTATCACTTTCATTTTTTGTCCCTATTATTGTAATGGTTATTTTATATCAAGGTGTGCTTTATATAAAGCACACCAGTATAATAAACAGGCAGCATCGACTAGCTTTATAAGCTTAAAGCTAATTGTCTTTATTTGTTATTACTTCCTGTAAGAATGATTAATATTTACAGTTTAATACAAGGAGATGCCGGATTATAATTTTCTCCCTCATTTTTTATAGCTACATTCGTGAATGAAAATTCTAATTCATTCATACTATCCCATGGGCCAGATAGATATAATGACTTTTTGACTAAATTTAAATTATCTTCAGGAATTAATAGTGGTATCGGAAATTGACAGCGATACCACTCATTATCCGATGGCAATATATTATTATCTACCGTGAAAAACCGGCCAAATTCTTCACTTTCTCCGTCCATGCGAACTTGAATACCATTCGTCTCCCCATAGTTTTTTACTTTTAAATCTAGAGTCATGAAATCTTCTTTATATTCAGAGAAATCCTTATCAGAATCCTCACTTCCAAGGAAAACCCCTCCATTATCAGAAGCAAATACATTCACCACTTGATTCTCTTCTTCTACATCAAAGCCAAAAGAATTAATGGGATAAGATGACGTATAATCTTGTGCCTGAGTGCTATCCCCCGAGTAGTATAATGCTAGGTGTCCACTCTCTAAAGAAGGCGCTTGATTCACACCGCTCCCTGCTCCTACCTCACAACTATCAGGATTAACGACCGTTTCTCGCTCTGTCGTTAACCGATACATAATATCGGTAATTTCGTAGTCAAAGGTTTCTTTAATATCAAGATGGAAAGGGTTCCCCACTTGGCTTAAATTAATAGCAACCGCTCCATCAAAAGGTTGCAAGCACTGAATGGGTACAGTCAGTGTTTCCCAACTTCCCCCACCCGATAACACATCATTCAACACTAAACTGCTTCGGTTTGGCCATTCATTATCAATTGAGACCGTCATCGATGAAGGCACCGCGCTTTTAGAGCGAATCTTAAACTCTATATACCCAGCCTGATACCGCTTCAGGTTCATGGCTGACTCAGATTTCAACAGAAATATGCGACTTTGTGTACCAGTGATCTGAATGTCTGCCGTATCATTCTGACCATGATTATTGATCAATACAGCATCAATACCTGTCATGCTCACTGGGGTCTGGCTAACCTGCATAACATTCCAATTATCACTCTCAGATTGAATCCAAGGAGAAATACCCGTTATTGCGCTGACACCAAACAGTTTTGATTCATCGCTTTGTTGAACATCAAGTTGTTTTATCTCTTTATCAAAATTACACCCTGCGATTATTATCGGTAGCAAAGGGATAACAATAGATTTTTTAGTTATTCGTTTCATAATAATTTAATACTCTCATTGTTTTAATAACCTTTTCAAAATCTTACTCATAAGGAAAAAATCTAACCATTCGATATTTAGCATAAGCGGGATAGCCATTATAATGACTCGGTGGAAAATGAGGGTTAGCACTTATCCAGTTATTAATAAATAACTGCATATAACTGGTTACCCTTTTATTGGCTCGTCTTACCTGAACCCAATGATTATGATATCGGCTAAACACTTCCCATGTCACACCATGTTCATCAATGGAAAAAGCATATTTTTCCATACTCCAGATAGACATTCCATATTGTCCTAAATCGATATCTACAGGGAACTGTTGGCCTTGTATCCATATATTAGTATGTAATAAATTCGTTCCTCCCATCAATTCAATATCAACTTCATAGTGGCTTGATGAACCAGCCTCACCGGTATAGGTAAAAAATGAACTAATGGTTCCCGGTACGGCACCGGCCTGCATTTCAACTTCATAACGTCCACGGCGAACATATTGGTAAGTCCGAATTTCCGAACAACTTTTCCCATAGGGCTCTAATTTAGCATGCATAATAAGTAAATTAGATTCCATCCAAACATTTTGAGATTGCCATACGCAATCGAATTCACTTCCTTCGTTTTTCCAACCATCCGAAATAAGCCAATTTATTCCGCTCCAATCTAGAGCAAAACTGGAAGAAACAAATAATATATTGAGTAATATGGCATGTGTACAAAACCGAAGATTTGTGAGCATTCTTAACCTCTTATCCTAAATAAGGTATACACACGGTATACGTTGATCGTCATCGATAACAAAGTATGAACTTCAAAATCTCTTTGTTTCTCCCTTGGATTGATAAACAAACTTTAATGACATTTATAAAAAATTGTCTATATCCATGCCTTAAAAGTATTTTTTAATTAATAACAAAAAAATAAAAAAAAGAATCTAATCACACTTCCATCATAGCCATGAAATAATTTCTTGAATCGATAAATAACTTTTAAAAAACCAATGGTATATAAAAATATAAATAGTAATCACCTTCACATTTTATAAAATACAACTTGCATTATTAACCAACATATCGTTTTATCAAAATGACCTATTTATACAGATTAAAATATAATTAAACCTTTCATTTATTGTGAGGTTAACAATCATTACAACAGAAAACCTATCTATATCTTTTTAAATTCAAGAGGTTAAAATGAATAAAAAACGGTTAAGTATCGTTGCTATGGTGAGTTCAAGTTTTATTGGCTTGAGTGGCTGTGCTGTAGACTCGGCGACATCCACTCATTACCAAGAAAATTTGCTCACGAATGGAAACTTTTCACAAGGAACAGATGGATGGTGGGCCGCCGGTGCGGTATTGCAATCCGCCGATGAGATGGGCTGTATCACTTTTACCGAAAAGGGAAAAAATTCATGGGATGTTATCCTTGGGCAGTCCGGACTCGCTTTAAAAAAAGGAGAGGATTATCATCTACAATTTCACGCACTGGCACACCAAACCACCAACGTTAAAACCTTAGTTCAGCACAATGGTGCGCCTTATACGAACCATTTGATTAACGATATCAATTTAAATCAAGAACTTAAAGCATTCCAATTTTCATTCAAACCCTCAGATAATGATGATAACGTTCAACTTCAGTTTCAGATGGGTACCGAAGAGCCGACAACGGTATGTGTAAAAGATATCGTCCTATCAGGCCCTCAATATATTAAAGACGCAGATCTGGCTAATGTCAGAGTAAACCAAGTCGGCTATTTTATTCATGGCCCTAAACATGCGACGGTGGCAACCTCGAAAAGAACCCCCGTTACTTGGAAATTATTAGACGCTAACCACTCAGTGGTTGCTGAAGGTAAGACCACACCCTTTGGCTTAAATAAAGCCTCGGGAGAACTGGTTCAATGGATTGATTTCAGTCATATTCAAACACCGATGCTCAAAGCAAGATTAGAAGTGGATGGTGAGCGAAGCCATCCATTTGCTATTGGTAATACACTTTATAGCGAAATGAAATATGACGCGCTCTCCTTCTTCTATCAACAGCGCAGCGGGATTGATATTCTTCCTGAATATGTGCAAAGAGCGGATTTAGCTCGCCCCGCTGGACATCGACCTGAAGTCGTCACTTGTTTTAATCAAACCGATGCGAAAGGTAATCACTGGCCTGGATGTGATCTCACTTTAGATGTAACTGGTGGCTGGTATGATGCTGGAGACCACGGCAAATATGTTGTCAATGGTGGTATCTCACTATGGACACTCGTCAATTATTACGAAAGAGAAAAATTCGCTAACCCTAACCACCTCAGTGCCTTTGCCGACGGGCAAGTAAAAATTCCAGAAAATAAAAATAAATACAATGACTTACTTGATGAGTCACGCTGGATGATGGACTTTTTAATGGCTATGCAAGTGCCTGAAAATAGCCAGATATGGGTACCTGTAGGCGATCAATCTCACCAATTAGATCGTTTGAAACTCACGAAAATTGATGCCAGCGGAATGGCTTTCCATAAGATTGCTGATGATGTCTGGACCGGTATGCCACTCCCTCCCCACAAAAATACACGTGATCGTTTTTTAAGTTACCCAACCACAGCTGCGACGCTAAACTTAGCCGCGACCGCTGCACAATGCGCTCGAGTATGGAAAGACTTGGATCCTGCCTATGCTCAACAGTGCTTAACTTCAGCAGAAAAAGCATGGAAAGCGGCTCATCAACATAAGAACATTTATGCTTACGATAATTTTGTCGGATCCGGCCCATATGACGACACAGAAATGGATGATGAATTCTATTGGGCAGCAGCTGAGTTATTTACCACGACAGGGAAAGTGGAGTACAAAAAAGCGCTTCAATCTTCACCTTACTATTTAGCAACACCTAAAGGAGATATTGATGCAACTGGTGATCTTTACTGGCAAGGTGTCAGTGGCGCAGGGACATTAACGCTTGCCCTTGTACCTAATCATTTACCAGCGAAGGACATAGAAAAAGCACGATCTAACATTATTAAAACGGCGGATACTTATCATCAATCCATAGAGAAAGAAGGTTATCGTATTCCCTACCATACGGAAGAATATCCATGGGGTTCCAATTCAAACCTAATGAATCGTAGTATTTTCTTAGGCATTGCCTATGATTTCACGAAAAATCCTAAGTATATACAAGGCATCATTGATGCTATGGACTATATCTTAGGACGCAACCCGCTCGATCAATCTTATGTTTCTGGTTATGGAAGCCGTCCGCTACTTAACCCGCATCACCGTTTCTGGGCACATCCCGTTGATAGTGAGTCGCCATTGGTAGCACCCGGTGTGATGTCTGGAGGTCCAAACTCCATCAATTTCAGCGACCCCGTTGCTTCATCAATGAAAGGGAAATGCATTGGGCAAACTTGCTGGAAAGATGATATTGGTGCTTGGACACTTAATGAGATTACCATCAACTGGAACGCCCCTTTCTTCTGGGCCGTCAGTTTCTTAGACGAAACAGCTCAGTAACGAAAACTCATTAAGTAACATTCATTAAGTAAAGAGAGCCGAGAATAGATGCCATTTTCGGCTTTTCTTTAACTGATTATCGATAACGAGACTTTGTAGATTCCCTCGCTATGAGGCTAATAGGAGGAAGCCGAACTCTTTCCTCTTCTCCACACAAAAGTTTCAAAATACATTGAGCACTAATGGCACCAATTTCATCGAGCGGTTGCCGTAATGTAGTGAGTGAAGGGGTAAAATAAGGAGAGGTGGGTAAATCATCAAAACCAATGACAGAAATATCATCAGGAACATTATATCCATGATCATGCAGTGCTTTAATTGCACCATAAGCCGTTAAATCATTTGCCGCAAATATGGCAGAAAAATAGACTTGAGATTGAATGAGTTCTACGGTTCTCTCATAGCCGGTTTTGATACTAAAGTCCCCTTCTAAAACGAGTTTTTTCTTAAATGCAATACCAGCCTCATCCAATGCTTTTTGATAACCATGAAAACGAGAGATAGCGTCTTCATGATTGGGTAAACCTTTCAGATGCGCGATATTCACATGGCCTAACTGAATTAAGTGCAACGTAGCCATATAGCCTCCCATGGTATTATCCAATGCAATGGACTGAATATTATTTCCCACAATATTATATCCAACAGCAACCACAGGGATTTTTTCGGCACATTTAAAAATTAGAGCCTTATCTACATTACCAGAAATAATGATGATGGCATCCACATCACTTTTTAACAGATAATCTAAAGAATAACAGACGAGTTTTTCTTGCCAGCTATTAACCGACATTAATAAAGAATAACCATGCTCAGCAAGCACCTTTTCCATATCAATTAAGATACTACTGGTATAAGGGCTATCAGGGTTTTGAACCAGAACACCAATCGTCATTGAACGTGTTTTGGCTAATTTGTCCACATATACTTGAGGTTTATACCCTAGTGAGCGGATAGCATCCTCTATCTTTTCCGTTTTATCGCTCGATACATAAGAGGTTCGATTAAAATATCGTGAAACGGTACTGGGGGAGACATTGGCAAGCTTTGCCACTTCGTAAGCGGTAGGCGCTTTATTTTTATTCATTTTGTCCATATAACGACCTAATGTATTAATCAAACTTATATCGATTAATTCTTCTAGCATAACACTGGGGATTAGTGAAGAAAAAGGGTCGATAAAAATCAACCCTTTACGTTATTAACATTAACAATAAAGATAAGAGAAAATCATCCCTGGTCTGAAATACCGGCCAGCTGTGTACTTCATACTATTTTGGATAAGCCATTGATACAGCTTTTCAATCAATACTTTATCCATTTCCTCCGACTCAAAACAACGCATGAAACGCTTTTTATCTAACCGTATTTCGGGATTCACTCGTCCATCACCTCGAAGCGCACAAATCGCCTTTAGGGATTGTAAACATGCTCTCGCCTGCTCATGACTCAAAGATAACAAGCTCTTCAACTCTCTTTCTGTCACTTTAGCAGAACCGTTAAACCCTTCAGGCGCAGCAAAAGGAATTTTGGCAGAGTGATAAAGCGTGTCATAAACCGTATTGAGTAAGCGTTCAGCTTGCTGCGATTTACCCGCCAGCTTTAAAGCACTTGCAACACTAAATTGTACCCCCCCCCAAACATCTTGCGCCTGAAAAGCATCATGGGGAGCCCCATCTGCCAGCGTCATATTGGCAACCCCAAGATGTGGGCTATTGTTTAAGAAATTGGTTTGATAAATAAAGTCTAACGTTCTGCTGACCCGCTCAGCAGAAAATAGCCCCTTTAACCCCATAAGTTTTAAGTAAGTATCCGCCACTAAGGCGTCACCGAAACTGTTATCAGAATCGAGTACCATCACCTGATATTCACGGCTAAAAGCTAATGGTGCAGTTGCTAATAAGTGCTGTTTTTTTTCCAATCTCTGCTCGAATTTTGACAAGGTACTTTTTTCATCGGTAACATTGAGATAGTCATTTAATAACTGCTTATCGGAAACTTTCTCTCCCGACAAAACAAGCCCTAACTGTTTTAATGGCTGAAAATCCGTTCCTGTTAAATGATTCGCTTGAATCGGCGTCGCATAAAAATGGTAGTAGCCTTGCCGCTCATCCCACAAACTCTTCTCTAAAGTCTCCAAAGCGGTGTTTGCTCGCTGCTGATATTCAACAGAAAGGCCATTTTCTCCCATAATATCAGCTAAATACCCAGCCACTTGAAGACCAGCGACCCACAAACTCGCACAATAAATAGCAATGCCATGAGAGGCGAGATTATCAAACGTATCATCGGTGCCATGTACTAACGGTAAGGAGTCTCCTTCTTCAATTAAAGAAGACAAATAATTGAGGCTCTCTTTCACTGCAGGCCAGCAAGCCTCAACAACGTATTTATCGCCTGTGTGCTGATAGTGTCGGTAGACCATTAAAACAAATTTAGGCGCAAGATCTTTCCACTCTTTGACATTGTGCCAGTTATACGCATCTGGCTTAATATCAAAGGGGCTCCCTAAGTCATGGATCACAGCACCATACTCGGCTCGAACTCCCGCATATTTTTTATCCATCAGGTCTGCAAAAGGCTTATCCGCATATTCCCAGTAACGCCGAGGGCTATTGTCGGAAGACAAAATTGCCTGAGCAAAAGCTTGCATCACTTGCCCATCAAGCTCGGGCAATAGATAAAGAATAGCGAAAGAACCATAAAAATAGACATCCAAGGAGTTGAAGAAGGGGTAATCCACACACTCTTTGACTAGAAAACGATCCTCTTTATCCCAAACCGTCGATTCAGCAAGGAAAGAGAGAGTATTCATCGCCATCGTAGCAAAGTGCTGGGCACATGACTTGTCACTAAACTGCTGATTCGCTAAATCTAAAAAATTGACTTGCTGCTGAGTTATTTTATCTTCAATCATGGCAAGTTGAGGTAAAACGGCTTCTGCCATGCGGGTAGCTCGGTCAGTTTTCGTAAAAAACTGGCTATAGGCTTTTTCTGACCACCAATAATCCAACCAGATTTTACTGTGATCCATCACCTGTAAAAAACGTAAGTCTAGTGATTCTCCGGGTTGTAATTCAATTTGAACCACCACCAAAGACACTAATGGTTCTCGACCACTGTAAGTACCATAATCAAAATGGGTATTAGTACGCCCGGTATTTAAGGCCGAAAGTAGCTCTTGCTCTAACTTTGCTTTATACAGGGAAGGTTTAACCGTAATCGTCACTCTTCCTAAATTTACATCTTCTTCTTTCACTACAATGCCATACAGTACTTCTCCTTCAATATCAGAAGGATAAGGTGAATCGCTTCGTAAACTCACCCCGACAAACTGAGCATCATTGCTCTTTATTTGTTTTAGATTGTGTTGCTGCTTTATCGTATTGCGCACTAAGGAACAAGCGGAATCCTGAACGCCTTGGCGATGCTTTTGATACGTCGAGCCAATCAGGTTTTCAAACGGTTGGGCTAAGGTGATTAACTGAGTTTTCGTAGAACGATTTTCGAATGCAAACTGGTTCCAGTGTAGCGGTAAAGAACACAGCTTTTTATCCCCTTTAACTATGGGGGAAACCACTTTCCGTTTAACACCTATTCCATCAAAATGTTGATAGTCATACAGTGCCGTTGGGTATAAGGCTTGGTAGTGAATCTCTTCGGCACTCAAGGCCTCAATGGCTCCCAATGATTGAGTCGTTAGTGATGAAACCTTTGCTGAGTTATTGATAAGCCGCCCACTAAAGAAATCCATTGCGACCCACAGTTGAGTGTTAAGAGAGCGAGGGTTCTCATGAATCAATCGTTGTGTTTTCTCAGTAAATTCTATATTCCAGCGTTCAAATTCAGCTTGATTATCAATATAGAAGTTTACGTTATTTAACCCAGATTTAATTCTTTCTAAAGTTTGACCTTCATTATCAACCAGTAATCTTACTCCATCAAATTTTACTGGATAAAATTCAAGAAAACGCTCTAATTCTACAAGGTTAGGAATGCTCAGATGTTCAATATCTAAATCATCCATCACAGAAAGATAAAAATCATTAAAATTAATACCTTCTTCTGAACAGTCAATATAAACACCAGGAATAAAGCTAAAATTTGGGGTTTCCCCTTTTGGGGTTAGTGTAAATGTAGAACCAATTCCCCCGACAGCCATCCCCGTATTATTAGGTGTTGTTGATATCGGTGTATACCAAGGTTGAATAAATTCAGCCGCTTCTCCTTGGCTACACAGTTCACTGGCTACGCCACTATAACTTGTATATGGAATTTTATTTATCATAATCAAAATCCAATATTGAATAATTCATTTCACTTGTTACTATCTATAAAAAATGGAGATACTAACAATGTTTAAAATTAAAAAAGGGAAATTTGGATTATTTGATAACATCATCATTAGCAATCCAAATTATGGAATAGAACTGCATATCATTAATGAGTTTGGAGCGATAGTGAATAAATTCACAGTAAATCATAGTCCATTCTCATTTATATCCGGCTATCAAAATAGTGATGAATTACTTAATTTTCATCCCTATTATTCACGCAGTGCTAAACTCTTTCCTTTTCCCAATCGCCTCAATCAAGGCCGCTATCATTACGCGGGGAGTCATTATCAGTTACCCGCTAACTTCCCTTGGTCTGAACATGCCGTACATGGCTTGCTCTACAATCAACCCTTTACACTCATTCATTCCAATGCCACAAAACAAGATGCAGAAATTACACTTCGCTTCACCACCCCTTGTCTGCATCCGGGATACCCTTTTGCCTTTCAGTTAGATATAAGGCTCCATATCACGACCGATGGCTTATTAAGCTGCACAACCACTGTCGAAAACCAAGGGCAATCCCCCTTACCTTTTGGTGATGCTTGGCATCCTTACTTTTCATTGGGCGTTCCGCTTAACCAGTGCGCTCTAACCATGCCAGCGTGCAATGAGGTAAAGCATGTTAACGATCTTCCCAATGGAGAGTTCCAACCTTACTGCCAATTTGCTCATGGTGCGTCTCTCAAGAATGTCGCTTTAAATCACTGTTTTTCATTCGATAGCCATCAACCGATTCCATTAACTTTCCATCGAAACGATCACTCTGCCGAACTGCTTTATCAACAAGATCCTAGCTATCCTTATCTTCAGCTCTATACCCCAAATAACGAAGCCTCTATTGCAATTGAACCTATGACATGCCCTGCTGATGCCTTTAATAATCAACTCGGGTTATTAGAACTTGCGCCACATCAGCAACAAATATTTCATTGGCAATGCCAAGCCATATACCGAGCTTGATTTGGGCATCGTAAGGGCACCTTTGTGCCCTTTTATTATGCACCTAATATTACTTCAATATAATGTTCACCATCAGTAAATACGGGAGCTTTATTGCCTTGAATCGCCACACCATCAACTCGCATCTCTACACCCCCTTTACTCACCCCATGCGGGTTTAGCACATGAATGTCATACTGAGCTCCTCGAAATTGGCGGCGAACGTTAAATTGAGGCCAATCACAGGGAATACATGGGTCAATCACTAGGCCATCAATCTCAGGACGAATCCCCAGTATCCATTGAGTGCCAGCGACATATGTCCATGAAGAAGTCCCCGATAACCATGCATTACGTCCAAGGCCAAATTGTGGATGTTCATCACCCAATATGTTTTGTGGATAGCAATAAGGCTCTGATTCAAAAACGTCTATCTGATCGTTTTTCGACGCTGGGTTGATTTGTCGATAATACTCATAAGCGCGATCACCATTGCCCATTTTGGCTTCAGCGATCATGACCCATGGGTTCGCGTGTAAGAAAATTCCCCCATTTTCTTTCGCCCCTGGTGGATAGGTAGAAATACCACCAAGATCAGGATCAAACCCGTTATAACCCGGTGTTGACAGCTTAATACCGTTCGCCGTATTTAATTTTTTATAGACAGAATTGAGGGCTTGCGTTGCTCGCTCTGGCGTAGCAAACCCTGAAATAACTGGCCAGCTTTGTGCATTTGTGTAGATCTGCCCTTGCTGATTGAGATGAGAACCAACAGGCGCACCTTTTTCATCAAAATAACGGATAAACCACGCACCATCCCAACCATATTGATTAAAAAGACGCTGCATTTTTTCATATTGAGCCTGATAGTGTTGCGCGAGTGAAACCTCTCCACGAAGTTCACACAGGTCAAGCATATCTAATAAGGCTTTACCATACATATTAGCGACCATTAATGACTCAGCCCCAGTAGGTAAGTTCACGGTATCGTTCCAATCGGCAAATCCCAGTAAGGGGAGCCCATGCTGACCTGTATGCGTTTCGGTAAATAAGAGAGCACGGCATAAATGATCCCATACCGAGCCTGTTTCGATAGGCTGCCCTTGCTTATCTTTTTGATAATAGGGGATGTTGATATTTAAGAAATCCGCATTGCCAGTTTCTTTAATATATTGAGTCACCGCATAAATGATCCATAAATGGTCATCGCCATAATAATCGGGCCTATCTTCTTCCTCACGAGAATCCCCCCCATTGGCCTCCATTGTGGAAGGAAAGAATTGGTGCATCGCAGAGCCATCGATATTTTGAACCGACAATAAGCGTTCAATAAATTCACGGGCCTCTTCTGGCATATGGGCTATCACACCGAGAATATCTTGTGATGAATCACGAAACCCAATGCCACGCGCTCCATACCCCAATTGATAGAGAGATAAATAGCGTGACCAGTTTTTGGTGGTATGACACTGACGAGGATTATGCACATTCAGCATAGAGTTCATTGCAGGATCGGGAGTTTCAACTTGAAGTGTCGATAAGTACTCCTCCCAGAATATCGCAAGATCCGCAAATGCCTTATCGACCTCAGCATGGTTCCGATACTTGGCCAAGATAGGCTGCGCAACCTCAAGACTTTCCATCTGTGTCAATTGCACAACCGTACGCTCAGTTTGTTGTGGTTTTATCCAGCCTAAACGTAGGTTTAAAGCGCCGATATTGTCACCACGTAAGCATTCACTATTCGTCAACTCAAGATGATTCAAAGCCTCAGGTGACGCCCAGCCCCCATAGCCTAAGTTGCCAAGAAATTTTTGACGATCACCATCAAATGAAGTGGCAGGGCGATCAGCCGTTAATAAATTCACCGCATAATCTCGCTTCATAAAAGCGTATTGCTCCAACACCGTATGTCCACTTTCTTGCTGGTGAGCTTGTAAGATCATGGTCTGGGGAACCCAATCAGCATTGACCAATTGCTTTAATGCATCAAAATGGGTGAATTCAAAAACAGGCACTACATCAATATGTAATTCTTCCCCTGAGATATTGGTCACTTTAATATCTTGGAGCAAAACCGGATCATGTTTGGGTACAAAAAAGGTGCTTTCACATCGAATACCATAAGCCTCAGCAACGATAGTGGTATAAGACAGCCCTGTATGGTTTTCAAACTTATCCAACGGTGTCAAGGTCGGCGTATAAAATGGAGAAAAAATCGTGACTTTCCCTTCTTGATTACGCACCTTTAGATACAGCGTTGAGCCTTTAAAATCGGAGTTTGGCAGCTGGGCGATATATTTGGTGATGCGATTGAGTGCTGGGTCCCCCTTACACAACAGCACTCCACCATTACTATCCACCAAGCCGCCAAAATTTAACGTACCCACATAATTACACCATTTAATCGGGGTACACGGTGTGGTTGCGACGTATTCTTTATTCTTATCGTCAAAATATCCAAATTTCATCATCACTCTCCCTCGCCTCTTCCAAAAAGAAGAAGCAAAATACTGTTTAATCCATCAATGCTATTAAGCTAACTGGGGATAACTAACTCGCCAAAGAGTTTTCACTTAAGGCATCAAATAAGTGAATCGCATCCAGATCCAAATGCAGTGTTAGCTCATCAACGGTCACTTCGGCCGCCTGTGTTTCCACCATCAATGGCTGGCCTGCAATTTCTGTTTTCAAAAGAATGCTCGCTCCCAGTAGCTCTTTATCTTTAATTTTTACTGGGAAAGGCAATACACGGTTATGGTCAACCTGCTCTGCTCGTAAATGAATATCGGTTGGGCGAATACCTAAATGCAGCGCCAAATTTTTGGAAGCATGCGCTTTAAATCGATCAGGAAGTGGAATATGAATATTGCCAAGCTCAATATAAAATACATTATCTTGATTAATGAGTTTGGCATCCAACATATTCATTGATGGGCTGCCAATAAATTGGGCAACAAATTTATTAGCAGGCCGCTGAAATACATCCGTTGGCGTCCCTACCTGAGCAACATAACCATCTTTAAGTATCACGATTCGATCAGCCAGTGTCATGGCTTCAATTTGATCGTGCGTGACGTAAATGGTGGTGGTTTTTAATTCACGGTGAAGATGCTTAATTTCTTCACGCATTACACCACGCAGTTTGGCATCTAGGTTAGAAAGTGGTTCATCAAATAAAAAGACTTTCGGTGTCCGAACCATAGCTCGCCCCATCGCCACCCTTTGTCGCTGACCACCAGATAACTCTTTCGGTTTTCTATCCAGTAAAGGTTCCAGCTCCAGCATTTTAGCGGCTCTGCGAACTTCAACATCAATATCGGCTTTTGCCATGCCTTTAAGTTTTAAAGCAAAAGCGATATTTTCGTAGACGGTCATATGGGGATAAAGCGCATAACTTTGAAAGACCATGGCTAAATCTCTGTCTTTCGCATCCACTTTATTAATTAATTTATCCCCGACATAAATATCACCAGAGGTAATCGTTTCAAGCCCAGCGAGCATACGTAATGTGGTCGATTTTCCACAACCAGAAGGGCCAAGAAAGACCACAAACTCACCATCATTCACGGTAAAATTAAAGTGCTTAACCACATCAACCTTACCAAAGGATTTTTTAATATTTCTAAATTCAACTTTAGCCATTACTTATTCTCCTCTGCGCGCTCTAACAGCATATTCTGATAAGCAATAGCGCTATTTTTCAGTGTCCGTTCTTGTGTTTGATAGTCGACATAAACCATGCCAAAACGTTGGCAATAACCAAATGCCCATTCAAAATTATCCATTAAACTCCAAGCAAAATAGCCATCAACTCGAACTCCAGCTTCTATTGCTTTATCCACCGCATTGAGATGTTCTTGAAAATAGCGAACACGCTGCTCATCATTCACTTGCCCATCAATACACTGATCATCATTCGCCGCGCCATTTTCCGTAATATAAATAGGTGGCAAGTTGCTATAGCGCTCTTTTAAGCGTACCAGAAGATCCGTTAAACCTTGCGGGTAGATTTCCCACCCAATATAAGTATGTTCACTCTCTGAGTGTTTAACCGTTTCGATATCACCGCTCTCGTTATAACGTACGACGTTGCGTGTATAATAATTAATTCCAATGTAATCAACAGGCGCTGAAATAATGTCGAGATCGCCTTCCAATATCATGGGCATATTGGCCTGTTGCCGATCAACAACTAATGAGGGATATTCCCCTTTTAATACGGGATCAATAAACCAATGATAATTTTCTGCATCAGAATAATTAGCCGCGCCTTGATCTTTCTCACGATGAGGGTAAGCCGGTGAGGCATTAAAAACGATACCATGTTGGGATTTGGGAGCATTCTTGCGCAAAATGGGCATAGCCAAACCATGACCAAGCATCAAATGATGCGAAGCCAAAAAGCCCTCGCGTTCACCTTTTATTCCTGGGGCATGAACGCCCCAACGATAGCCGAGAAAAGCCGCGACAAAGGGTTCATTTAATGTGGTATAAACGTCAATTTTATCGCCAAAGTAGCGGCTCACAACATCGGCATAATCAGCAAACTTATAGGCAGTTTCACGGTTAAGCCATCCTCCTTTATCCTCTAAGTATTGGGGAAGGTCCCAATGATAAAGGGTAACGTAGACTTTCATACCACGAGCATGGCACTCATCAATGATCTGCTCATAAAAATGTAAGCCTTGCGGATTAATTACCCCGTCCTCTGGTAGAATACGGGGCCAAGCGATGGATAAACGGTAAGCATCCACGCCTAAGTTACTAATCATTTCAATATCTTGCTTCCAACGGTGGTAATGATCACACGCAATGTCACCATTATCGCCTTTATCGACTTTTCCCGGTCTTCTACAAAATGTATCCCATATCGAAGGAGTCCGCCCCCCTTCTGCAACGCCCCCTTCAATCTGATAAGAGGAAGTGGCAACACCGAAAACAAACGCTCTGCTGCGTAACGGAGAAGCTTTGGGAAGTTCATATTTATTCATTTTCATAACCTTTAAATCTAACCTTTTACTGCACCAGAGGTGAGACCACTGATCATCTGTTTCGAAGCAAATAAGTAAGTCACTACTAAGGGTAAAATCGAAATGGTGGTTCCCAACATCACCGCCCCCCAAGGGGTATTTGGGATCCCTTGAACACTTCGAAGGGCTTGGGTAATCACATAATTTTCAGGTGTGGTTAATACCACCAGAGGCTGCATAAACATGTTCCAGAAAAACACAAATTGTACGATAGCCAAGGTAGCCAAAGCGGGTTTCATCAAGGGCAACACCACGCTCCAATAAGTTCTTAACTGACCGGCACCATCTAATTTCGCCGCTTCTAATAACTCTTTAGGAATGGAAGCCACTACATGTTGACGCATAAGAAAGATGCCAAAAGGCGTTGTAGTAAACGGAAGCCAGACAGCAATATGGTTATCCAGTAAACCGATAAACTTAATAATCATGAAGTAAGGAATTAAGCTCAATACAGGCGGAATCATCATTGACCCGACTAGCATACCAAACAGTATCTTTTTTCCTCTAAATTGAAACACGCCAAAAGCGTACCCACCCATACTGCAAAATAGCAGTGAGATGCTTGTCCCCAGAAAGGCCACATAAATAGAGTTAAACATCGCCTGCCAAAATGGCATGATCTCTTGCAATCTTGCGTAGTTGATCGCCAAGCTATCTCCTATCGCAAAACTGATCCCTGTCCCAAAAATTTCCGTGCGATCACGCGTTGACAGCAGAGCCGACCAAACAAAAGGAAATACGGTGACAATGGCAGAAATAATAAGGATCACGGCTAAAATCACCATCAAGACTTTCGTCAGTACTTCAATGGCTCTATCACTCAGCTTCAATGTCATTAAAGGTGAAGCTTTCTTCGCTATATAATCTGTAGACATCTTACTGCTCTCCTAACCCTTTCTTGCCAAAGAAGAAAAATTGAACCATGGTACATGCAGCTATCAGTGCAAAGAGCAGCCAAGAAATTGCCGAGGCCGTCCCCATCTCTAACCACTCCCAACCCACTTTGTAGAGATACATAGAAATGGTTAACCCGGATTGCCCCGTTCCCCCAGTTCCTCGTGTCAGTACGAAAGGTTCTTCGAATAACTGTAAGTTACCAATGATCGTCATCGTGACAGCAAAGAACACAAAGGGGCGAATCATAGGAAGTGAGACATACCAAAAACGACGAACAGCATTTGCACCATCCATGCGAGCCGCTTCCAGAATATCTTTAGGAATCGTCATTAACCCCGTGGTATAGAGCACGATGTTGAAACCGGTATATTTCCAGAACACCATGATAGCAATGGAAGGTTTTACCAATGTCGCGTCATCAAGCCAGCGGATAGGCTGAAAATCGTTGACCCACGAAAATGCCCAACCGAATACTGTACTATCTGCTAGCACGATTAAGCTTTGGTTAATGATCCCAGACGTTGGCGAGTACATGTTGAAAAAGATCAGTGAGGCAGCCACCGTCGAGGTGATATAAGGTAAAAAATAGGCAGAGGTTAACCAATGGCGTAAACGATCCCCCATTGAAACTAGAATATAAGCAACAGGAATAGCAATTAAGTGCTGAGCAACGCCTGAAGTAATGGCTAACCAAAACGTATTTTTTAATGAACGCCAGAGCCACGGATCGGTTAACGCAATGTGATAATTCTCAAGTCCCACATACTTCATTGCATCCAAACCTTCCACAGGATTCCAAGCATGGAAAGAGAGATACACGGAAAAAAGTAAAGGAAAAATGCCAAAAATAGAAAAAATACACAAAAATGGCAGTAGAAAACCGTACGGTGTAAGCGCTTTCAAATTAAGATTAAAAAAACGATTAACCGACCATTTTCCCATGCTATTACTTGCTAAAAACTTCATCATAACGACCTCTTACGCAGGGAAGCCGATTAAATAAGCTTCCCTGAAAAATTCATTCTTAAAGATTACGTGTGCGACGCAAAATTAAACGTTCGGCTTCTTTTAGTGCCGTTTTGATGTCTTTGTCTTCATCCAGAACTTCCATCAAGGCATTCTCAAGCACGATGGAACGAGCAACATGATCACCTCTTGCCGGTTGTACTGGCTTAATATTTTTAGCGACATCAGCAAAAACTAAACGTGCTTTTTGCCCACCGAGAAAAGCTACTTCTTCTTCAAATAAGACATCATCGTAAGTCGTTACATTGGCAGGGAAGGCCGCTATCGTTTCAAAGTGTTTTAATTGAACTTCACGATCGGTTGTCATGTATTCGATCAATTTCCACGCTTCATCTTGGTGATCAGACTGAGTAGGAATCGAGAGAAAAGAGCCACCCCAACTGCCGTAGATACCATCTGGCAAATGTGATACGGCCCATTTACCGGCCGTATCTGGCGCAATCCAGTTATTTAAATGACCAAGCAACCAAGCGCCGGATAACTGAGTCGCAAAAGTGGCATTACGAAAACCTTCATACCATTCGTTAGACCAAGCAAGAATTCGACCATCCAGCCCTTTATCACGTATTTCTTTAGCCACTTCAAACGCATGAACAAAACGTTCTGAAGTCACCACCGGGTTGCCAGCTTTATCAAAATAAAGCCCTTCACCTTCAGGAACCGTTGTAAAAATAATCGCTTGAGCAACATCTGCCGCTGATGGAATTAACTGAATATTTAACGCTTTCAGCTTCTCGCCTGCGGCAATATAAGAATCCCAGCTTTTAATCACTTCATTAATATCGATTCCGGCTTGTTTAAAAACATCCGTTCGGTAATACATAACTCCGGGCCCTAAATCCACCGGAATACCGTACATATCACCATCTGCACCTTTACCTTGAGCCCATGCATAAGGGGCAAAACGTTCTTCATATTTATCGGCTCCATATTGTTTAGATAAATTGACAAGGCCACCAGAAGCAACGAAAGGTCCAATTTTTTCTACATCTACAACAATCACATCTCCAGCTCCAGAACCTGTAGCGAGGTTAGTGGTTAACTTTGTATGATGATCACCATGATTATTCATTAAGTAATCCACCTTTATTCCGGTCTTCTTTTCAAAATCCGGTAATAATACTTTTAGGCTACTGTCAAAATCAGGGAACCCGTCAAAACGAATGGATTGATTTGCCGCCGTCGCGGTTGCAGCAAGCCCTAAGGCAACGGCACTGGATAGCACGAGAGTCTTAAGTTTCATCATTTATCCTTAAATATTTATAGAGTTTTAAGTAAGTCCTTGACGGAATTCCTCACCACTAAAGCGGGTGAAAGTTTAAAATTCACATCACATTTATTTTTATTAAGTTTTTGAATGGTTAACTGCACAGCTTCTGTACTCATTTCTTCAATAGGAAAATTAACCGTGGTTAATCCTGGTGTGAGGTAACGAGTAAACAGAATATTGTCAAAGCCAACTAAAGAAATATCCTCAGGAACTGAAAATCCTTTTCTTTTCAACACTTCAAATGCGCCAAATGCCATGTGATCATTGGAAGCAAAGACAGCGGTAAATCGCCCCCCTCGTTTTAGCAATTTCTTCATGGCGCTAACGCCCGTTTCTTCCGTAAAGCCCGCTTCCAGCACCAGTGCATCACGGTATTCCAGCCCCGCTTCTTCTAAAGCGCGTCGATACCCTTGTAATCGCCCCCGTGCATCGGACTTATCAAGAGGCCCGGTAATACAAGCTATGTATGTATGCCCCATTTGTAAGAGGTACTGAGTCGCTAACTTTCCACCCTCCTCATTGTCAATATCGATACAACTGGTGAGCATTTCAGGAATCACTCGGTTGATTAGGACAATAGGAACGCCCCGCTCTTCTAAAGCGATCAAATAGTCATCACTTAATTGTTGCGTATGGAGGATCAGCGCATCCACTCGGCGTCCAAGTAAAAATTCCACCGACTCCCGTTGACCTTGCTCGGTATTTGACCCTGCAGTCACAACGGCGTGATACCCAAAGCGACGTAAATGCCCTTCAATGCTGTGTAAAATGCCAGAGAAGAACGAGCCCCCCAATTCTGGAACCACAATACCAACGCTCCCCGTTCGGCTAGACGCTAAAGCTTGAGCGATGGAATTAGGGCGATAACCCAGCTCTTTAATGGCTTTTTCAACTTTCAACTTCTTATCATGGCTAACGCGAGTTGTTCCATTCACCACTCTTGAGACGGTTGCTTGAGAAACGCCAGCTAGTTCGGATACATGCTTAATAGTGACCAAGAGAACCTCATACTTGAAATCGCTTACAAGGTAAGTATTCAAGATCCGCGTTCAATGGAATGTGAGGTTAATCACGGGAAAATCTGGCCTAACTTTGATAATTCCGCAAAAATTGAAAGCCCTTGCAGTTTCATTTCACACCATGAAAGAGTTTCATGGCATACCGTTCATCAATAAATACAAATAAAAAATCACAAAAAATTACATAAACTAATGGATATAAATAATATTTCCTTACTCGATACACTTAGGTAACGTAAATAATTCCGTGAGTTGCGCTTGATGATCAGCCATTTTTTCAAGGTGTTGACTGTGTGCACTTAATTGTTTGGAACGGAGTAAATTTTGATTGGCGAGCACCTGTATATGGTTCACATTGTGCGTCACTTCTTCAGCTACCGATTGATGCTGGGTCGTTGCCGAGGCAATTTGATGGCTGCGATCTTCTATTTGATTCAGTTGTGCATGTACGTGACTCAGCGATACGCTGACATCATTAGTATGGGTAATGCAATTAGCCATATCACTAACACAGGTGGTGATTTGCTTAACGGCTAAAGCAGCACAATGTTGTAACTGTTCAATTTTAAGTTGAATTTCTTGGGTACTTGCGGTTGTTTTAGCGGCTAACACTCTGACTTCATCCGCCACCACAGAAAAACCTCGACCTTGCTCTCCGGCCCTCGCCGCTTCGATGGCGGCATTCAGCGCTAACAAATTGGTTTGCTCAGAAATACCAGAAATGACATCAAGAATCGATTCTATCCCCACACTCTCACTTTCTAGCTGGTGGATGGTTTGGGTTGAGTCATTAAGACGCTGTGATAACTGGTTCAATAGTTGAACATTTTTCTGCATCATGGCCTGCCCAGAAGTGGAATCCCCCACAGAGGCGGTCACTATGGCTAATGTTTGATTGGCTGAACAAGCGATGTTATTTACCGCTGATTCAATTTCCTCCATTGCTGTTGCTATCAATGCCGTTTGCGATGTTTGTTCAGCGATGGTGAGATTTAACGCCTCGCTCGTTTGCTGGTTCTCTAATGAGGCACCATTTAACTGAGTCGCTGATCCTCGTATTTGCCTGATGATATGAGACAAATCATCAATGACTAAGTTGACTTTGGTTGATACTCTACCGAGTTCATTATTTGTGGATAATTGGATTCTTTGAGTCAAATCCTTCGAGGCTACTTTATCAAGAACCTCTTGCAAGCGTTGACTTGGCTTACGGATCATATTGGCAATACTGAGCCCAATCAATAACGCCATGACGACTGAAACTAATGACACAATAATGAGAGTCATCAATGTTTTTTCTGCTTGGGAGGACGATTCAAGATAGCGCAGCTCAGCAGTTTGGGCCGCATAGGCTGACAAGGCATCAATATTTTTCAATTGAGTGTCAATATCCTGTTTTATGCTTTCTCGTTGACGCTGTAACTGGTCATAAAGCTCAACAACCTCGACATGTTGAGCCAATGTTCCACTTGGAGAAAAAATTTGCTGTTCCAACAGTGTTAACGATGCTTCACTTTGCTGAAAAAATGCTGGCGATGAAGATTTAAACTGTAAGATAGCCTCATCAAATCGCTCTTTTCGGCCATTAAAACGGCGTTCTATCGCCCGAGTTTCCATGACATCTTGTAATGAAAAGGCCTCATTGACTTCTCCAAGCAGTAGCCCAACTTGTGTAAGAAGTGCTTCCACCACTTCACGTTCTTCATCATGCGTTGTTTTTGCAAGGTTACCGAGTAAATTACTATTTAACTGAATAGCGAGAGATTGAAACAACGTTTGTTGGTAACTATTTTCTTCTCTCAATTCAAGATAACGTGCATAATTCTCTAAGATCTGAGTAATATTCCTAAAACTTTCATTTGTTTTCTCTTTTATTTTTATTAGAAAATCAGGAATCCCCGGATCCTGACTTGCTTTCGTTTCAAACCAGTCAAGCTGTTTTTTATAACGTTGCACACTCAAATTCACCGCGTCTTTTAAAGGCTCAAGCTCATCGATATACATGGCAGACAAGTATGAATTCAAACTTCGATTAATATTTAAAAAACGAATGGTCAGCTCACCTGAATGTAGCATCAGAGGAGTAGACTCTTGTGTCATAAATTCTATATTAGATGTTAACTTCTCATTACCACTAAATAAAACCACAGCAGAAAATAACATCATAAAAATAATAACAAAAAATCCCAAATAAACTCTAGAAACAATCAAATTAAGCGACATATCATAACTCTTTATTATTTTAAGGATAAAAAATGGCACTTACATGCCAAAATTACAAAGAAGAGAAAAAGTTAACAACGATAATATCCCCCTAACACTATTTCTCAAATCATCAAAACCTCATAACGCAAATTGTATATAATGAAAAAAATGAAAAGTAAGTGATATTTCACATTTAAAACATCAAAAAGACATGAAAGAAATAAAATCAAAAAATAAAACAATAAAACAATAAAATCATAATGTTAAATTAAATATTTATAATTAATCCCCATAGGATTAAAATTTAATTCCATATACATATGTGAAGATAATCACACAAAACAATTAAAAATAGACAATACGGGAATGAAATTTTTCAAATAAATGAAATCATTCAAAAGGAGTTCTATCAGAATCACCACCGCAAAGCGAAAATCCCCTCATCGTGAGAAAATCATGATCGCCATACGTAGCAGTCCGCCCCACCATTAGCTTATGAGCGAGCTTTTATCTCAACACGTTTTTTATCGTGATCTAACGCACGGAACGCAAAAAGGCAAATGGCTGAAACTGGTTTCAGAAATAACCATCACCTCATACCCTACAACCTGAGGTGAAACTAATGGCAAAAATAAGAGATTATCAAAAGCTCGCCAATGACATCCTGAACCATGTCGGTGGGCAAGAGAATGTTGTCAGCTTTACACGTTGTGCAACACGTCTTCGAATGGTGCTCAAAAACACCCCCAAAAATGCAAAAGATAAAGTAGAAAAATTAACGGGAGTTATCACGGTTGTTGAGAGTGGAGGGCAATTTCAAGTCGTCATCGGTACACATGTTTCCGATGTTTACGAACATATGGTTGGCTTGGTTGACCCGAGTAAACTCAATAGTGATGGCCAAAAAGTTCGAATCTTAGATGCCGTTATCGCATCGATGTCTGCGATTTTTGCCCCTATCGTGTACATTCTTGCCGCAGCAGGTTTACTGCAAGGTTTCTTGATTGTGGTTAAATATTTTGTCCCCACATTTACCTCAACAGGTACATTTGCGGTACTTAATTTTATGTCATGGACCCCTTTTGCATTTTTACCTGTGTTCATCGCCATTACGGCTTCTAAACACTTTAATTGCAATCCTTTTATTGCCGTATTCTGTAGCTGCGTACTCATAAACCCAGATTGGGCTGCCATTGCTGCCCAAATTAGCAACGGAGAAGTGATCACTTTTCTCTCTTTTCCATTAGCCAAAACGGTTTATACCTCATCAGTGCTGCCACCCATATTTATGATCTGGGGATTATCATACGTTGAAAGATATGCCAAACGCGTGATTCCTGCTATGGTAAGTGAACTGCTGACGCCACTCGTGTGTGTAATTATTGTGGTACCCTTAACTCTTGTTCTGATTGGCCCGGTCTCTAGTACCGCTGCAGAAGGGGTGGCTCATGGCTATAACTGGCTATTTGAAGCTTTCCCTCCTCTTGCGGCGGCACTGATTGGTGGCATTTGGCAGATGGTGGTGGTGTTTGGCGTTCACTGGGGAATTACTCCTGTGATCATGGCTAACTTTGATATGTACGGTCGAGATTCTTTCCAAGCGTTCCAGTCTATGGCAGTCATTGCTCAAATGGCGGCGGCTTTTGCCGTTGCATTTAAGTCTCGTCATCAAGCTCTTAAAGCTACCTCTTTTTCTGCGGGTATCACTGCGATATTTGGTATCACAGAGCCAACACTGTATGGGGTGACGCTGCGTCTTAAAAAACCCTTTATTTGTGGTTGTGTAGGAGGAGCAGCTGGCGCTCTTGTTGCAAGCTTATTTGGTACATATTACTACGCGTATGCTGGGTTACCCGGCCTTTTAACCGCGATGAATGCAATCAATGTGGGTAACCCTCAATCTTTCATCGGTATGGCGTTAGGTGTTGGTGTCACCATTGTCACGACTTTCATCCTGATCAATATTATTGGTTTTCAAGATTCTATTGCTGAAGATGACGCGCAGAAAACACCCGCGCCATCATCAGAGGCAACCGTAACACCTAAAGTCACGATGACCCTGATTAGCCCAGCAAAAGGTGAGTTAATCGCACTAGAAGAGGTCAATGATCCTAGCTTCTCTTCTAAGTTACTTGGAGATGGTGTAGCGATAAAACCCGTGGATGGGGTAATTAAAGCCCCCTGTGATGCCATCATCTCCTCGGTGATTGACAGTCACCATGCAGTAGGAATGACCTGTGAAAATGGTGCCAATATTCTGATTCACGTTGGGCTTAATACCGTTAACCTAAAAGGCCAATATTTTGAAACCAAAGTCGTTTTAAACCAGAAAGTGAAAGCTGGCGACCCTCTGATTCAATTTGATTGCCAAGCGATTAAAAATTCGGGTTATGACCTAACCACCCCATTTATCGTACTGAACAGTGATGAATTTTGTTTGAATATCAATAAACAAGAAAGCAATCAAATTCAGTTCGGACAACCACTAATTCAGTTAACACAATGAGCAATAATATGAGTAATACATTTCCAGAAGATTTCCTATGGGGCGGCGCGGTCGCTGCACACCAACTAGAAGGCGGATGGGACGCTAACGGAAAAGGCGTCAGTGTTGTTGATGTTTTAACAGCTGGTGAACATGGTGTTCAGCGAAGAATTACCGACGGCGTGCTGGCGGGAGAAAATTATCCAAACCAAGTTGCGATTGATTTTTATCACCGTTACAAAGATGACATTAAACTTTTTGCTGAGATGGGCTTTAAGTGTTTTCGTACCAGCATTGCCTGGACGCGTATTTTTCCCAATGGCGATGAAATGGAGCCCTGTGAAGCCGGTTTAGCCTTCTATGATGATCTCTTTGATGAATTGCTAAAATATGGCATTGAACCCGTCATTACGTTGAGCCACTTTGAAATGCCATACCATCTAGCAAAACAGTATGGCGGCTGGATGAACCGCAAAGTGATCGATTTCTTCGTTCACTACTCAACGGTGGTGATGGAAAGATACAAAAATAAAGTTAAATATTGGATGACGTTTAACGAAATCAACAACCAAGCGAACGTATCAGCCGATATTTTTGGCTGGATGTGTTCTGGCGTTAAATTTTCCGATTTTGAGCGGCCTCAAGAAGCGATGTACCAAGTCGTGCACCACCAATTTGTGGCCAGCGCATTGGTCGTGAAAAAAGGGCATGAGATCAACCCTAATATGAAAATTGGCGCCATGTGTGCCATGGTTCCTTTTTATCCAAGAAGTTCAAAACCTGAAGATGTCATGTTAGCGCAATGCGCAATGCGCGATCGTTACCTATTTTCTGATGTTATGGTCCGTGGTCACTATCCGGCATACGCCAAACGTGATTGGGAATTGAAAGGTTACCGTATCGAAATGCATCCAGAGGATAAGCAGATCTTAAAAGAAGGCAAAGCGGATTACTTGGGTTTTAGTTACTACATGTCTAACACTCTAGATTCCACCGCTTCACAGTCAACGGAAGAAAGTATGGATGGTGGCCATGAAAATTCGGTACCAAATCCTTATATCAAATCCAGCGATTGGGGGTGGCCTATCGACCCAACAGGCCTTCGTTATTGTTTAGCAGCACTGTATGAGAGATACGAAGTCCCTCTGTTTATCGTTGAAAATGGCTTTGGTGCGGTCGATAACATCGAGCAAGATGGCTCTATCAATGATGATTATCGTATCGAATACCTCAAGGCGCACATTCATGAAATGAGCAAAGCGGTAAGTATTGATGGTGTCGATCTACTCGGATATACGCCATGGGGATGTATCGATTTAGTATCATTTACTACAGGTGAAATGAAAAAACGCTATGGCTTTATCTATGTCGATAAACATAATGATGGAAGCGGAACTCTAGAGCGAAAACGTAAGAAATCCTTTGACTGGTATAAACAAGTGATTTCAACCAATGGTGAAAAGATTGAGTTTTAGATAACCGTCTGAAAAGGGTGGCGCATTGGTTTTATTGCCAATGCGTCTTTCCGTAAGATGTCTTTTATAACTGAGGGTTTTCCATGGCAGTGACGATGTTAGATGTAGCAAATAAAGCCGGCGTATCCAAATCAACGGTATCTAGAGTGCTAAATGGTAAAAACATTGTCCGCCCAGAGTTGGTAAGCCGAGTATTTGAAGCCATTAAAGACACGGGATACAGGCCCAATATTTTGGCTCAAAGCCTCTCATCACGTCAGACGAACTTTATTGGTTTTGTGATTGCAAACGTACTCTTTGACGGGCCTTATTTTTCTTCATTGATGTACCATGCAGCCTCATTTTGTGAAGATTCAGGTCATCAACTGGTGATGACAGATGGAAAACGCAGCAAGGTTGAAGAGCGGCACGCCATCAATTTTCTTTTGGATATGTGCTGCACTGGCATCATTATTTATCCCAAATATCTGAATGATAAAGAACTCGCCTCCATTATATCGAACGCTGATATACCGATCATGGTGATCAACCATGACATAGAAGAGCTACCCCAATACGCCATCACCACCGATCACTATCAAAGCGCAGTAAAGATGATGGAATACATTGTTGGGCAAGGGCATAAACACATTGCGATTATTCGCGGTAATGTCTGCTCAGGTACAGATAAGCAGCGTTATCAAGCTTACCGAGATGTGCTGGCAAAATATCACTTACCGTATCAATGTGAGCGAGAACAGCAAGGAAACTGGACTCTAGAAGGGGGATATTTAGCGGCACAACGATTGCTAGAGACGTCGGTGCAAGTCACTGCGGTACTCGCTTGTAATGATGATATGGCGATTGGTGCAAGCAAAGCTTTCAAGAAGGCGGGATTAAGCTTACCAGAAGAGATGTCTGTAGTTGGGTTTGATAACAGTAACGTCGGTGAGTATCTTTCTCCCAGTTTAACCAGTGTGAATATTCCTCTTAAAGCACTAACACAAAAAGCGATTCTTAACATTCTTGGAGAACATGAAAAAGCCGTTGCGATTGATACCTCTGCATCCATCATCTTCCGAGAGTCAGTACACCAAATGATGACCGAATAAACAGCCGCTCTCCATTATTCACCACGCTGAGAGATCAACCATAAGCGAGCAATATCTTCAGCAATATTACTGAGGTTTACTTCTGCTTCCGCTAACGCTTCTGGTAAGATGTTTTAACAAATTGAAAGAAGTTTTATAACTGATTCATAGCCGAAAGCTTTACTACTCCCAGCACAGTAGGGATCTCTATACAACAAACCGCCATCCTAACTTAGGATGGCGCAGTTTACCGTCTTATAAAAAGGCCTTGTATGGCAGTTCTGGCTCATCAACGAAAATATCTCTAAAGCCCCTGAAATGTTGATAATGCATACGCCCTTTATCGGTTGGGTAAGTATATTTGCCACCGACTTGCCAGAAGAAAGGAGCAAAACCGTATTGCAGGCGATCTTTTTTCATTTGCCACAATACTTCAATTTCACGTGGGTCATTTTGGAAGTTAGCCCAAATATCGTGATGGAATGGGATCACCACTTCACAATTTAATGACTCTCCGGCACGTAAAATATCAGAAGAGGTCATTTTATCGGTCACACCACGTGGGTTTTCACCGTATGAGAGTAGCGCCACATCAATCTTGTAGTCGTTACCATGTTTTGCATAATAGTTTGAATAATGTGAATCACCCGAGTGATAGATTGAACCACCTGAGGTTTCAATCAAATAGTTGACCGCGCGATCATCCATACCATCAAGAATCGCCTTATCATAAGATGAAACACCTTTAGGTAGCGTGATCAACGCAGTGCGGTCAAACGAGTCCAGTACTCGAACATTAATATCACCAACTTCAATGCAATCACCCACTTTCGCCACAATGCAGCGCTCACTCGGTACTCCCCAGCCTTGCCACAGATCAACGCAGGCTTGTGGCCCAATAAATTTCACATGTTCACCACAGTTTTGCAGCACTGCCGCTGCGACATTAATATCGATATGGTCAGCGTGATCATGCGTCGCCAACACCGCATCAATCTCTTTGATGCCAAACGGGTCCAACACAAAAGGCGAAGTTCTTAAGTTGGGTTGCAGTTCACGCACGCCCCCCATCCGCATCATTTGGTGTTGTGGGTTCATAAGCGGATTTTTTTGAGTTTTCTTACCCGTTCCACACCAAAAATCGATCGAAATATTGGTATTTCCAGCACTTTTTAGCCAAATACCGGTACACCCGAGCCACCACATAGCAAAGGTGTTAGCTTCCACCTCGGTCTTTTCTATCTCTTCATTCAGCCAAGTTCCCCACTCAGGAAAGGTACTTAGAACCCATGAATCGCGTGTGATTTCATCAATTTTACTCATAACAACACCTTTTATTTCACGATCAGTTAGACAAATTTTGGATGTAGGGAGCCAAGCGTCTTCATCGAAAGTGAAGACACTGAGCCTGTGTTTATTATTAGAATCTGTAGAGCGAAGTGCTTTCTATACCAGAATCACTTCTGTCCCTTGCTGTTGTAGTGCTTGGATAACTTGCGGCTCGGCCGCCTTACCAGTGATAACAATGTCAATTTTATTAGCCGGACAAAATAACATGCCGGTACGCTGCCCCACTTTAGAGCTGTCCACCACCACCACTAACTTGCCAATTTGTTCCAGCATCTGTTGCTCGGCAACGGCGGTGAGCATATCGGTTTTGTAGAGGCCATTTTCCGTCAGCCCTTTGCCACTGGTGAACATCCAGTGTCCAGCGTAGCCGCCTAACGAGTCAGGGGCGGGGTTGAGGAAAATGTTTTGTGCTTTGTTGTACTGCCCACCAATGATGATCACATCGTCGTGATCTTCATTAATCAAATAACTGGCCAGTGGAAAATAGTTAGTCACAATTTGAACATCTTGGCCACACAGCTCTTTACCGAGTAAGAAGGCGGTCGAACCGCAGTTAATCACTACACTGTCACCGGGTTTGCAGAGCTTAGCCGCAGCCATGGCAATGTGTGATTTTTCATGGAAATGCTCTGTAGTGTCGATATTTAATGGTGTCCAAGCACGCTTGCGATTTTCTAAACGTTCAGCGCCGTTGCGGACTTTCTTCAGCTTACCTAGCTCATCTAACTTAGAAATATCGCGCCGAGCCGTGGCCGGAGAGACGTTAAATTTTTCAATGATGTGCGCAACATTGATGGTGCGCATATTGTCTAGCAAAGACAGTATCTCGTTATGTCTTTGTACTTCATTCATGGTTATCACCTTATTTTTTCATCAAGTGATTACTTGGTGATTATTTATGATTTGTTTTGATTCTATTTCGCAGCCATCACAATGTCAAATATTCGAAGAACAAAACTTCCTTTTCAATCACAATAAAACACAACTAATTGATTTTATTAAATTTATCACAAAAACCGTGATTTAAGTATCAAATAACAGCTCCACTTGGTGCAGAAATTGATAAAAATCAAAATAATCACAAATGAGCATTGAATGATTACTTTTGATTGGTAAAGTCTATTTCGTGAGCAAAACAAGATGGAAATCAGCATCACCTTGCTGATCCACTCTGACCTACACCCAGCTTCGAGTAAGACGGGAATACACATAACGATAAATAGAGAATCAAGGGGTAAAGATATGCAGTTCATCTACGATATCTTCTACATTTTTTATAGCCAAGTTATGACTAAAGCACCTTTGCTGCTGGGCTTAGTCACCCTTATCGGGTATTGGTTATTAAGAAGAGACGCCACCACCATCATCAAAGGGTCGATCAAAACTATCGTCGGCTTTATGTTGGTACAAGTGGGTGCAGGAACCTTAGTGGCAGGCTTTAAGCCTGTGATTGAGAAATTATCGGAATATCATGGTTTAACCGGCTCGGTGATCGACCCGTACACCTCGATGATGGCGACCATGGAAATCATGGGGGATGATTATTCTTGGGTCGGCTATACCGTACTACTGGCACTGGCGATTAATATTTTGCTGGTTTTACTGCGTCGCTACACGGGCATTCGTACCATCATGCTAACGGGACACATTATGTTCCAGCAAGCGGGATTGATTGCCGTGTTCTACCTTGTACTCGGTGCGAGCATGTGGGAAACCATCCTTTATTCGGCTGTTTTGATGGCGCTTTACTGGTCGATCTCCTCCAACATTATGTTCAAACCCACTGAAGAAGTTACAGGCGGTGCCGGTTTCTCCATCGGCCACCAACAGCAAGTGGCATCTTGGATTGCGGTTAAGGTTGCCCCCAAGTTGGGCGACAAAAAAGACAGTGTCGACCACCTTGAACTGCCTAAATGGTTGCACATTTTCCACGACAGCATTGCCGCTACCGCGATTGTGATGACGTTATTTTTCGGCATAATTTTGCTCTCCTTTGGTTTAGACAACCTGCAAGCGATGGCGGGCAAAACCCATTGGTCTATCTACATTCTGGAAACTGGCCTTAAATTTGCGGTAGCGATCCAAGTGATTGTTGCAGGGGTGCGCATGTTCGTTGCTGAACTGTCTGAAGCCTTTAAAGGCATCTCAGAGCGCGTCATCCCTAACGCGGTGTTAGCCATTGACTGCGCCGCTATCTACGCATTTTCACCTAATGCCATGGTGTTTGGTTTCATGTGGGGCGCGATTGGTCAATTTACCGCGGTGCTGGCCATGCTCGCTTTTGATGCACCGATCATGATCATTCCCGGCTTTATTCCGATGTTCTTCTCCAACGCAACCATTGGTGTGTTTGCCAACCACTTTGGCGGCTGGCGCGCGGTTATGAAGATCTGTTTTGTGATGGGTATCATCGAAGTCGTTGGCTCAGCATGGGCCATTCACATCTTCAACCAATACGGCACCGAATTCAGTGGCTGGATGGGCATGGCCGACTGGGCGCTAGTCTTCCCACCGATCATGCAAGGCTTATCCGTCTCAAAACTATTCTTCTTTGTGCTAATTGCATTGGCTGGTGTGTACATGTTCTTCGCCTCTAAAAAACTGCGTGAAGAGGAAGATGCACAAGGTTTGGTAAACATCAGTGACGAGCCAGAAGTCATCGCCGCCGTCGAACAAGCACTGAAAGTCAGTGATGGCGTACGCCCGGTCAGCATTTTAGCGGTGTGTGGCAATGGACAAGGCTCCTCAATGATGATGAAGATGAAAATCGGTAAGTATCTAGAGAAGAAAGGCATTCCACACGTGATGGATTCCTGCGCAGTGTCTGATTATAAATCTAAGCTCGCCACCACCGATATTATCGTCTCATCAAAACATCTCTCTGGTGAGATGGAGGCCGGAGAAGGCAAATTTGTGCTCGGGGTACAAAACATGCTGAATCCGAACTCTTTTGGTGATGAGTTGCTCGACATCATCGATAAAAACTTTGTCACGTTGAAATAGCTATTGACGACCAAACGATAAGCACAAAAACGATAGGTACAAAAACAATAGGTGCCAGACGCACTGGCACCCACTCTGGAGATAGAACCATGGGACTAAAACAATCACTGATCGACAATGACTCCATTCAATTAAATGCAAAGGCGAGTACTTGGCAAGAGGCGATCAAAATCGGTACGGATAGGCTGATCAAATCAGGAGCCATCCACCCCTGCTATCACGATGCGATCATCAGCAGCGTTGAACAATTAGGCCCGTACATCGTCATCGCGCCGAATCTTGCCCTGCCTCATGCTCGCCCAGAAAATGGCGTGATCAAAACCGCCTTTGCTTTAGTGACGCTACAAACGCCTGTCTATTTTGATGGCGAAGATGAACCGGTCGATGTGCTGATCACCTTGGCTGGTAGCTCGTCTGATCAGCATATGGAAGGATTAATGGAAGTAACCCAAGTGCTGGATGATGAAGAGAGCGAGACTGGTGTTGATCTCGATAAACTGCGCCGTTGTCGTACCGCGCAGGATGTTTACCAAGTGATTGATCAAGCGTTAGCGACGCAATTGGTCGAGTGAGGATGTCATGTATAGCGAACTAAAACAGCGAGTATTTGCGGCGAACCTTAAGCTTCCCCAATACGGTTTAGTCACTTTCACTTGGGGTAATGTGTCAGAAATAGACCGCGAAAAGGGCGTCATCGCCATCAAACCTTCTGGTGTGGAATACGATGTGATGAAAGTCGATGACATGGTGATCGTTGACCTTAATGGCGCGATTGTAGAAGGCAAGCTCAATCCATCCAGTGATACCGCCACTCACCTTGAACTCTATAAAGCTTATCCAGAGATTGGCGGCGTGGTACACACTCATTCGCGTAGTGCCACCATTTGGGCGCAAGCGGGCATTGACATTCCTGCTTTAGGAACCACTCACGCCGATTATTTTTACGGTGACATCCCCTGCACACGCAAACTTTCTTGCGATGAAATCGCTGGCCAATATGAGAAAAATACCGGCCTTGTGATCATCGAAGAGTTCACACATCGGCGCATTGATCCGATGGCGGTGCCAAGCGTGATTGTCGCTGGGCATGCTCCTTTCTCTTGGGGCAAAGATGCTAACGATGCAGTTCATAATGCCGTCGTATTGGAGGAGATTTCCGCCATGGCGCTAGCGACTCGTTCGCTCAACAGTGGCATCAAAATTCAACCGGAATTATCCGATAAACACTATCAACGTAAGCATGGTGATAACGCTTACTACGGCCAAAGGTAGCGGCTATGTATAAAGTTCTCGCGCTCGATCTTGATGGCACGGTGTTGACTGATGAACACACCATTCATCCACAATTAAAACGGGCGATTCAACAGGCGCAGCAACACTGTCACGTGGTGATTGTGACTGGCCGTCACCACACGGCAGCGAAACCCTATTATCAAGAATTGGGGCTCACAACCCCCATCATCTGCTGTAACGGCACCTATGTGTATGACTACCAAAATGAAAAAGTGCTCAAGCACAATGCCATCCCCAAACACGATGCGTTGAGCTTTCTCGCTTTGGCTAAAGAGTTTCAAATGAAATTGGTGATGTATGTGACCGACGCGATGACCTATTCCAAGCGTAGCCCAATCGCCTACATGCAAGCGTTAGAAAAGTGGGCCAGCCAGTACCCACCTGCAGCACAACCTAAAATCGAACAAATTGACTCGTTTCGTCACCGCGTCGAGCAAGAAACGTTTATTTGGAAATTTGTGGTTGAAGGGCTACCGAGTTCCGTTGAACGACTTGCCCAACAAGCTTGGGTACAAGAGACATTCAACGGTGAGCGTTCATGGTCGAATCGCATCGACTTTGCTGCCAAAGGTAACAGTAAAGGTCAGCGCTTGGCTGAATATGTGCAATCGCTTGGCTACCATGCCAATCACGTACTGGCCGTCGGTGATAACCATAATGATATTTCAATGCTCGACTACGCCGGGCTCGGCGTGGCAATGCTCAATGCCGACGATACGGTGAAGTCCCACGCCAATCTGATTTGTACAACCGATAACAATCAAGACGGGCTCGCCCGTTTGATCCGTGACAAAATTGAAGGATAACTCTCATGACTAAACCAATGATCCAAATCGCGCTCGACCAAACTGACCTTATTTCTGCCATCGAAGTAGCAAAAAACGTAGCAAGCTTTGTGGATGTCATCGAAGTCGGCACCATCCTCGCCTTTGCTGAAGGTATGAAGGCCGTCAAAACGTTACGCCATAATCACCCTGACCATATTCTAGTGTGCGATATGAAAACCACCGATGGCGGCGCTATTTTAGCGCGGATGGCATTTGAAGCTGGCGCAGATTGGATCACCGTTTCTGCCGCAGCGCATATCGCCACCATCAGCGCGTGTAAGAAAGTCGCTGATGAACTGGATGGCGAAATCCAAATCGAAATTTACGGCAACTGGACCTTTGCTGATGCACAAGCGTGGATTGACCTTGGTATCACTCAAGCCATTTATCACCGTTCAAGAGATGCCGAACTGGCCGGTATTGGTTGGACAAGCGAAGATGTTGAGAAGATGCGAACGCTATCCGATATGGGGCTTGAGCTTTCCATCACAGGCGGCATCGTGCCAGAAGATCTCTATTTATTTGAAGGTATTAAGGCCAAAACCTTCATTGCAGGGCGTGCATTGGTCGGTGAAAAAGGTCGCGTCACGGCCGAAGCACTGCGCAGTCAAATCGATCGTTTTTGGTGCTAGGAGGCCGTATGTATCAGCATTTGCCACGCCAACGTATCGGGTTGTATGAAAAAGCGCTCCCCAATCATTTCTGTTGGGAAGAAAAGCTCGCCACAACAAAAGAACTGGGGTTTGATTTTTTAGAGATATCCGTCGATGAGTCAGATGAACGTCGTCAACGCTTAGACTGGGATGATGCAACCATCTATCAGCTACGAAGATGGTGTGAGCAATACCAAATCCCGCTGCAATCAATGTGTCTAAGTGCGCACCGTAAGTTTCCTTTTGGCTCGTCAGACCCCGCGATTAGAGAGCAAGCTATTCTGCACATGGAAAAAGCGATTACCTTAGCTTACAAACTGGGCATTCGCACCATTCAACTCGCAGGCTATGATGTCTATTACGAACCCGCTAATGAAGAAACTCATCAACGCTTCATTGAAGGCATGCAGCTTGCCGCCAAACTGGCCGAGCGTGCTGGCGTGATGCTGGCGGTGGAGATCATGGATACCCGCTATCTTAACTCACTGAGCAAATTCGAAATTCTAAAGCGGCAAGTACCCTCACCCTATTTTATGGCGTATCCAGATGTAGGCAACATTTCAGGTTGGAACTACGATGTATGCACAGAATTGGCGCTTGGTATGCCACACATCACGCAGATCCATCTTAAAGATACCTATTGTGTCACCCCAAACTACGCTGGACAGTTTCGAGATTTAGTGATTGGGCAAGGAGAGGTTAATTTCGACGCCATTTTCCAAACCTTGAAAAAGACACACTGCGTTGTGCCGATGGTGATTGAGATGTGGGCACAAAATGAAGATTGGCAGCGCGACATTCGTACCGCTCAACAACGGTTAAACCAAGCGTGTGACGCCGCAGATTTACCTCGTTTATTTAACCTATAGCTCCTTTATTCAATCAATAAATCGTGCTTTTATGCATTCTTCATCCTGAACTTGGATAAGGCCGCGCTAGCCTCCCCCGTGAGCGCGGTCTCTTTTCTTGGCAAATGTTGACATCGCCAACACAATCGCGCAGAGTTGCCTCTTGATAACGCCCCGATGCATAACACTCTGAGAACCAATGAAATTACTTCACTTACAACTCTTCTGGTATGAAAAGCATCACACCCTGTTAGAAATGGAAGCGCTCCCCACACTGACGTCAACCCAAGAACAAGCGCTGATAGAGTGGGTCAAATGTCGACGCAAAATATTAAGCTTTGAGGCCCACCAGCATACTTGGGTAAAAGTGAATGTGGACGGTTTTTCTTCTGCCTTGCATTTAAAGTCCAATGGCACGTTGGTCGAGCAAGATCTGTTTGGTGAAAAAACACTGCAAGGATTGTGGAAAGTCATCGACGGTTTGTTATTTATTAAAGTGATCAGCGGTGAATTTATTGTCGAATACCAGATTGTTGGCCATAACGAACACAGCATTCACTGCGGTATTGAGTACATCAACGGTCGAGTCAGTACCTACAGCAAATTTATTCAAACGCGATGAGTCACATTCTGTTTTAAAGCGTTATGCATACTCTTGCTACTTGAATCTGCAGCGATATTGGCCACGGCTGTTCAAATTTGTTCCAGACAAATTTGTCACTCACTTATCGCCTACTTGCAACTCCAAGTTGTTTGGGTATATACCCTGTATTTTCAGTAACATCGCGATAGCTGCCATAAACGCCCAACACTTTCAGCGGTGTTGATGAGGTTAACTTCAGCTTCCGCTAATGCTTCTGGTAGGCTCATGGCTCGAGGCGTACAAGGAAAAACCGCATCGATGCAGTGCTGATAAACCGCTTGATAATTCTCTCCCGTACAACCGGCCACCGCAATAACCGGAATATTGAATGCTTTGGCAAGCTTAGCCACTCCTACCGGCGTTTTGCCATAAATGGTTTGCTGATCAATGCATCCTTCACCGGTAAATACGATATCAGTATCAACTAGTTTTTCAGCTAATCCTACCGTATCAAGCACCATATCAATGCCTGATTTCACTATCGCTGGAGTATAGGCCATCCATGCTGCCCCCATCCCTCCGGCAGCACCGGAACCTTTTACAGAAAGTACATGATGACCCGTCACTTGTTCAGTGAATAAGCCAAAGTTGTATAACGCTTGATCAAGCGTTATCACGTCTTCAGCACTAGCACCTTTTTGGGGGCCAAACACTGCCGAGGCTCCCCTGTCACCGCAAAGTGGATTATCGACATCACAAGCGACAAATATTTCACACAGCGCTAGCCGAGCATCTAAATCTGAAATATCAATTCGGGATAACTCAGTTAGCGCTAGCCCTGAAGGAGCAAACTCATCGCCATTTTGATTATAAAATTTCACACCTAAAGCAGCGAGCATACCGCTGCCAGCATCATTGGTGGCACTACCGCCTAAACCAATCATGAAACGTCTTATTCCAGCATCTAATGCATGTTTCACTAATTGACCCGTGCCATAACTACTGGTCAATTTGGGATCCCGCCGTTGGTTCGGTACTAGATTAAGCCCACTGGCTTGAGCCATCTCGATAACGGCAGTTTTACCGTCTCCCAGCACACCATAAACAGCCTCGACCTGATTGCCTAAAGGAGCATTCACTTCAGTGAGCACCAACTTACCGCCTGTTGCATCCACCAAGGCTTGAACCGTCCCTTCGCCACCATCAGCAACGGGAATACAGACAAATTCTGCCTCTGGCCATACTCGTTTTAACCCCGTTTTAATAGCTTGGCTCACTTGTTTCGCGGTTAAGCTTTCTTTAAATGAATCGGGGGCGATCACTATCTTCATCTTTTATCCTAGAACTATCGATAGAGTTTCATCGTTACCGCCTGAACTGAAAAAGCTTGTTGTAAATACTCTAACCACTGCTGGGCAATCTCGGCCAAACATTGATACGTTTGTGTTGTTGCTGACTGTCTCAGCAACGTGAGGTAACGGTAACCCCAAGGTAACAGATGATGAGACAGTAATACTTTACCACTCTTTTGGCTTGCATCATCGCGAAGCAGTTGGCTCAGTAGCATTAACATTAGCCCAAAATGATCCTCTGGTTCACGTAATCCAGTATCAATTTCAAGTTGATGTTGGCGCAAGAAAGAGCGAAGCGCTAACGTTGTTTCACCAAAAATAACCTGTTCTTTATCTAAATAAACCGATCCCCAAGGGGGCGCTAACATGGTTTCTCTGCCTTCAAAAAGCTGTTGATAATCTTCTACGATCGCTTCGGGCGTTTCTTTTTTTAGAGCAAAAAGTAGATCAATAAAAGGATGATCGTCGTCAGGCCAATGGGTCAACTGTTGTAATATTTCTTGGTTATTAGGATGCGATAGCGGGTAATACAATAAACTGCCTAAAACAGAACTCAACGTAATAATTTCATTCATATAAATAAACACTCTTTATCTACAAAGAAGGAGGCTTCAGCCTCCTTCTTACGTATTGATTGACGTGAGGTTATAAACCAACGGTCATATGTAAGCTGTAGAAAATACCACGACCTAAAAACTCAGCGAATAACACACACACAGTCCCCATTAAAATCGGTACCAATGCGCGTTGAGATCGTTGCCAAGTCGGCCTCCACCATAACACTAGCGCCACGACTAATAATAAGTATTGAATCGCTTTGAGCATACCGATATTAGGTAGCAACTCTGAAGCCGAAATAATCGAAGTATGGATATGTGCTAACTCATGCAACTGTGTAAAACTGACTAGTATACTCGCAATGACACCCAGTCCACCCAAAATAGGTAACTGTTTTTCAACCATATTGGTGCGGTATCCAGATCCGGTTAATAATGCGCAAGCAAAAATACTTCCCGCAATCACCGCCGTTAAAATAAAGCTTAATGGTGTATAAACGGTATTCCAAGTTGGAACCGTTTCAATCATATACAAACGGGCCATGGCATACATAAAGAAGATTCCCATCACCATGGCAGCCAACATCAAGCCTTTGCGTAATGCTGCTGAAGCCAAGTTCAAAACACTAAGCAACCAGAACAATCCGCCTAACGCAAAGAAAACACTCCCGGTTAAGATTTCATTCGACAACCAAGCATGGCCAACTCGGTTAAAAGCATTGAAGGCACGCAGTGGACTCCCCAAATGAAAAGTCGATGCAGCGAAGCCAATCCCCATCAAGACCCAAACAAAAAATAAGCTTTTAATCATTGCTGCTTTTTGCTGTTCACTCGGACGACCAAATAAAAGCATTAAACAAACCAATAAAAAGGCCCCTACTGCGGTTTGAGCAAAGACGGTAAAGATCATCAGTGGAAATTCATGCCAAGCCATCTTATACCTCCTTCGGATTTGCTAAGAAACCCGTTTGATCACCCGTGGGTCGGGCATTTTTATTCGGTTTAATCACAATATTTGGCTTCGTAATAAGAGAAGAAGGCAATGGTGCCACATCCGCATTAATGCCATATTTCGCTCTTAATTCATCAATGGGCCCAAACTCTAACGCTCTTAGTGGACAAGAGCCAACACAAATCGGCTCTAAACCTTGTGCAACTCGCTCATAACAACCATCACACTTGGTCATATGACCTTTTTCTTCGTTGTACTGCGGTGCACCGTAAGGACAAGACATCGCACATAACTTACAGCCAATACAAACACTTTCATCCACAATCACAAAACCATCTTCACGTTTATGCATTGCGCCGGATGGACAAACCTTGGTACACGCAGGCTCATCACAATGGTTACAAGCGATAGAAAGGTAGTAAGAAAAAACGTCTTGGCGGAAGGTTTCTCCTTCAACGACCCAATTTCCCCCTTCATAGTCGTATACACGGCGGAAATTCACACCAACGCCTAAGTCTTTATTGTCTTTACAAGAGAGCTGACACGTTTTACAGCCCGTACATTTGCTGGAATCAATATAAAAACCATACTGTTTCATAAGTTAATCCTTGGGTTATACGCGCTGAACTTGAACAAGATTAGTATGCTGAGGGTTACCTTTAGCCAACGGACTCGGCCGTTGAGTTGTCAACACATTAATCGAGCCCGCTTGATCGACTTTTCGTCCATCGGGCGTGTACCAAGCGCCTTCGCCTAATGCAACAACACCAGGAATAATCCGTGGGGTGACCTTAGCATGAATATGCGTTTCTCCACGATCATTAAAAATACGCACCCGATCACCGTTTTTAATCCCACGAATTTGGGCATCAATTGGGTTAATCCACATTTCTTGACGAGCCGCTTCTTTTAAAATATCAACATTGCCGTATGTCGAATGGACACGAGCTTTAAAATGAAAACCTGTTAATTGCAATGGATACTGTGAACGTTTTGGATCATCCCATCCTTCAAAGGTTGAGGTATAAACCGGCAGTGGATGAATCACATCCCCTTCAGGAAGTTCCCACGTTGCAGCGATTTCTGCCAACCGTTCTGAATAAATTTCAATTTTTCCAGAAGGCGTTGATAATGGATTGTTCTGCGGATCGTCACGGAAAGCTTTATACGCCACATAATGGCCATTCGGGTCAGTGCGCTTCACAATGCCTTGCTGACGAACCGTTTCAAAATCAGGCAAGCTAGGATCAAGTTTGCGTGTTTCCGCATATAAATGACGCAACCAACCTTCTTGATCTCGTCCCTCGGTAAAGGCCTCTTCCACACCAAGACGTTTAGCCAGCTCGGAACAAATTTCATAAATCCCCCGCGCTTCAAATTGCGGCTTAATCGCTTGGTCGGCATAAATGAAATACGGCATATTGGCCGCTTTACCATCCATACAGAAATCAGCTTGTTCAGAGGTCGTCAAATCTGGCAATACGATATCAGCATATTTGGCAGAAGCCGTCATATGGTTATCAATCACCACTATCATTTCACAAGCCGTGTCATCTTGCAGAATGTCATGAGTACGGTTGATATCCGCATGTTGGTTAATTAAACAGTTGCCAGCATAGTTCCAGATAAACTTAATCGGCACATCCAACTTATCTTTACCACGAACCCCATCTTTTAAGGCCGTCATTTCTGGGCCTCGCACAATCGCATCCGTCCAGAGGAACATAGAGATAGCGGTTTTCACTGGGTTTTCTAAGGTAGGGAAACGCACAAATGGGATGCTGTAATCCGACTCACGAGCACCAGTTCCACCACCATTAATGCCGACATTTCCGGTTAAAATTGCCAACATCGCTACGGCACGAGAAGCAATTTCACCGGCAGCGGTACGTTGTAACCCCCAACCTTGGTGAATGGCACAAGGTTTGGTTGAACCGATCTCGCGTGCGGTTTTAATGATCACATCGACCGGAATTCCGGTAATCGACGCTGCCCATTCTGGTGTTTTTGGGGTTTTATCTGCACCTAATCCTAAAATATACGATTTGTAGTCACTGTTGGCCGGAGCTGAAGCTGGCAACGTTTTTTCATCGTAACCCACGCAGTATTTATCTAAGAAAGGTTGATCGACCAAATCTTCTTTGATCATCACATACGCCATGGCAGAAATAAATGCCGCATCGGTACCTGGGCGGATAGGAATCCATTCATCTTCTCGGCCACCTGCTGTATCGGTATAACGTGGATCAATAATAATCGTCCGCGCCTGAGATTTCGCTTTACTCTCTACATAATGATGGATTAACCCACCACCAGACATACGCGTCTCTGCAGGGTTATTACCAAATTGCACAATCAGTTTGGCGTTTTCCAAATCAGAAAAAGAGTTACCGTATGCCCAGCCACCATAGGTATAATTTAATCCCTCAGCAATTTGTGCTGTTGAGTAGTCACCATAATGATTTAAATAACCACCTTTTAAATTCATCAACCGAGCAATCAAGGTTTTACCTGGTGGCCAAGAGCGAGTTACCGTTCCACCTAATGTCCCGGTACCATAGTTAAGGTATACCGCTTCATTACCGTAATCATCGATAATACGTTGTAAATTATTCGCAATCTCGTTGTAGGCTTCTTCCCAACTGATGCGCTTAAATTTACCTTCACCTCGTTTCCCTACCCGTTTTAATGGGTATTTGAGACGATCTGGATTATAAACTCGACGACGCATAGAACGGCCACGTAAACAAGCACGAACCTGTACATCTTTTGCCGCATAGTTATCTGTACCAGTATTGTCCGTCTCAACCCATTTGATCTCACCATCGACAACATGCATACGAAGCGGGCAACGGCTACCACAGTTAACCGTACACGCACTCCATACCACTTTTTCATCGGCTTTGATGGGCGTTTCTTTGGCTTGAACAAAAGAAGATTTAAAAGGAAGGGCACTGGTGACGGCCGCGAGCCCACCGAGCATCGAACTGGATTTAATAAATCCGCGTCGCGTGACATCCGGCGACAATAAAGCTTTAAATCGGTTTTTAATCATAATTGACATTACCCACGCAATATAACTGTATACATACAGCGATAGAGAGGTTGCCAAACAAGCTATTGATTTCCTCTGATGACGCCGAAAGGAATTGCCCCTCCTTTCGATCTTGTCCTTAAGTTAAACCGAAATACGGCTTATTTCCTATCATAGAGGTGGCTCGGGGAAGCTTCTTTCACATCCTCGTTTATTTATGAGTAATCATAGTTATTTTGTGGTTATTGTGAATAATAAATCTTAAGGTCGAAATTGATCCACATCTATAAAAGGCTAAATAAATTTTGGTAATAAAAATCACTCTCAAGCAAAAATTAAATAAAGAATTAAAGCAATAAATAAACATATAATAAAAATAGATGAACAAATCTTAGATATTGAATTAATTGCACTTGCTTTTTTCAGAGCTGTTTATTATATTAGATAAATCTTATTTAGATAATACTAAAAAAGGAACACTCAATGAAGTCTTATACTGAACTGCTCAAAGAACAAAATACCCTGGGTCGAAGCTATAAGCAGCAAAGCCCTGATACCCTTGCTGCATTTATGCAGCTTCATAAAGCTGCCATGGCACCTGGAGAACTGGAACTTAAAACCAAAGAGATGATTGCGTTAGCCATTGGCATTGCTGCACGTTGTGAGGGCTGTATTGCTGCTCATGTATTTGCCGCACTAAAAGCAGGAGCCACTAAAGCTGAGTTAGTCGAAGTGATCAATGTCGCGGTGCTGATGGGAGGAGGCCCATCATTTACCTATGGCACACAAGCCCTCGGAGCCATCGAAGAGTTTGCAGCCAAATAAGCCCATCCACACCCCGCAGCCTCTCTCTGCTTGGTGCTATATTTCTAAATAAATCGAAGTGTTAGTTGGGTGAGAGCCGCGGATGGCTCTCACCATCCCCATGCGCATAGACAGGCGATGTGATTAGGGTGAAAGAACGTAACCAACACCGCTACAGATTCAAGTAGCAAGAAGATAACCGATAGCATACTTTCCTATTTATTTTCCACTCAGCTCTTTTTCTTACCCTCAATTACTTTAATCATGGATACTAAATGCATTATTGGATTAGCAATACGGATGCATTATCAACCTAATTTATGTTATTATGCTCAGTTTTATGATTTACCTCACAATATACAGTTGAGCATTTTACACACAACCTGATTTTTCAGAGCTAACAGCGAGTTTTTATGTCTAAAGTTTATTTGAATACCGAAGCACCTTGTATGAGCGCATCGGATTACTCAGCCACTCATCCCCCTCAGACCTCCTCTCATTCATTACAAAAAAAACTCGAGCTTAATAACCCTGTCTTATGGCTCAGTGGTAGTTTTCTTTCCTTGTTCGTATTATTAGCCCTCACGAACCCTTCATTGCTTACCTCCCTGATTGACTCTGGTTTTCACTATGCAACCCAAGGATTTGGCGCTTTTTGGCAATTGCTATTATTGGCAAACTTTGTGATTGGGTTAGCACTGGCGGTAACACAAACTGGCTCGGTTCGATTGGGAGGCCTTAGCATACCAGAGCTGGATAACTTCAAATGGCTATCCATCATTCTCTGTACCTTGCTGGCAGGCGGAGGTGTTTTTTGGGCTGCCGCCGAACCAATAGCCCATTTTGTCAGTGCTCCGCCGATCTTTGGTGCCGCATCGCCTCAAAAAATGGCGATTAATGCCCTCTCGCAATCTTTTATGCATTGGGGTTTTTTAGCTTGGGCTATTTTAGGCTGCCTTTCATCGATCGTATTAATGCATCTACACTACGACAAAGGACTACCGCTAAAACCACGCACACTACTCTATCCCATTCTTGGTCAACGAGCCGTTAACGGTTGGATAGCCAATACCATTGATGCGCTCAGTATTATTGCTGTTGCTGCAGGAACCATTGGTCCCATCGGATTTCTCGGATTACAGATTAGCTACGCTCTTAATGCGTTGTTTGGTATTCCTGATAGCTTTACCACACAAATTATTGTTATTTTATTCGCTATGGCACTGTATACCTTTTCAGCCTTAAGTGGCTTAAGTAAAGGCATTCAAATAATTAGCCGTTACAACATCATTCTCGCGGTTGGGTTAGTGTTATTTATTCTGATTGCAGGGCCAACCCATTTTATTATTGATGGTTACATGCAAGGCGTTGCTTCAATGATCGATAATTTTGTTCCGATGGCAATGTTTCGTGCTGATACCGACTGGTTAAGTTGGTGGACTGTATTTTTCTGGGGTTGGTTTATTGGATATGGGCCAATGATGGCCATTTTTATTGCTCGAATATCTCGTGGACGAACGTTACGTCAATTAATTCTGGCGATTAGTATTGCCGCTCCACTCATTACCTGCTTCTGGTTTAGTATTGTTGGCGGTAGCGGCTTGGCCTTTGAGTTAGCAAACCCTGGCGTGATCGCACAAGGTTTTGAAGGATTTAATCTTCCTGGTGCCTTATTAGCAATCACCGCTCAGTTACCATTTCCTTTGTTAGTTTCTTTGTTATTTCTAGTATTAACAACAACCTTCATTGTCACCACTGGTGATTCCATGACCTATACCATTAGTGTCGTAATCAGTGGTGATACAAATCCTAATGCGGCGATTCGTGCTTTTTGGGGGATCGTCATGGGCGCGATGGCGATTGTGCTTATTTCTATGGGAGAGGGCGGTATTTCGGCATTACAGTCTTTTATTGTGATCACAGCGGTTCCTGCTTCACTTATTTTACTTCCTTGCTTATGGCAAGCCCCCAAAATGGCCAACCAAATGGCGAAAGATCAAGGCATTATTCACTAAGCATATAAAAGGGGCTTCTCGCCCCTTTTAATAGACTCTATCCGTTAAATTTTGAATTGTGAGACTTGCTCATGCAGTTGACTCGCCTGCGCACTTAATGACTGCGTAGCATCCATTAAGTTATGCGATGCTTGTTCTGTTTGAGAAGAGAGATCATTTATATTAACAACATTTTGGTTAATCAACTCAGCAACGGAAGACTGCTCTTCAGCCGCAGTCGCAATTTGTAAATTCATATCAGCAATCAGGGTCACAGCTTGGTTAATTTGCTCTAACCGCGCAGCCATGTCTTCAGCCTTTGTAACCGTTGTTTGCGCAGCAGAGCGACTTTGTGACATTACGCTAACCACATTCTCTGTTTGCTTAAAGAGCCGGTCAACCACCTCTTGGATTTGCTGAGTGCTTTCTTGTGTTCGGCCAGCCAGACCTCGAACTTCATCAGCAACCACCGCAAAACCTCGTCCATGCTCACCCGCTCGAGCTGCTTCAATTGCCGCATTCAAAGCCAACAAATTGGTTTGCTCAGAAACAGAGCTAATGACATCTAGCATCCCAACAATATCTTGTGTACCGTTTTGTAATTCAGCAATGGTTGTACTGCTACCTTGCAAGGTATCATCTAGATTTTTCAGTTGTTGCAGTGTTTCGCGTAATAAGGTTTGGCCTTGTTTGGTTTGTGTATCCGCCTCTGATGCCTGACTTGCCGCTTCACTGGCATGGCTGGCCACTTCTTGTACGGTTGCTGTCATTTCATTCATCGCGGTGGCCACTTGCTCCGTCTCAGAGCTTTGTTGGGCAACCACTCCGGCACTTTGTTGAGTAATATCGGCTAATGTCGTTGATGCCGCAGAAACGGATTGAGCCGTATTATTGACTTCCTTAACTAATCGATGAATTTTTTCAACAAATGCATTAAATGCCTTAGCTATGGTGGCAATTTCGTCATCACCTTGTGCGGCGATTCTCTGAGTTAAATCACCTTCACCTTGACCGATATCCGTCATTGCCAAGCTAACTTCTTGCAATCGTTTAAAGCCTGATGCGCTAAAAAACCACATAATCGCAGCAGCTACCACGCCAATAATGATGACAACAATGATTGTCCATCGAATCATGCTATAGAGCCCCGATAAAGCATCTTGTTTATCTAACGCGATATTGAGCGACCAGTTAGTCCCTGGGATCGATTGACTGGTGAGATAAATCGCTTGTCCTTGCAGATCCAGTTCACGATCTCCTTTGTTTTGAATATCAGTCAACATCGTTTGAGTTAAGCTAGGATTAAGATCGCGCAAACTTTTTAACGTCATGTCTGGATTAGGATGCGCAATAATCTTGCCTGCACTATTGGTTAAAAAGGCAAAACTATGACGTGTTGGGGCAATGTCACGTACAGTATCGATAATAAAAGTCAGTGGCACATCACCAGCAATGACACCTCGATTTGCATTGGGGCCTAGACCATGGCTAAACGTCACCACTAAACGATTTTCACCACTCGCATCAAGATAAGGCACGGTAGCCAACACACCACTTTGCTGAGTTGCTAATCGATACCATTCACGAGAAAGCGGATTATAATCACTCGGCGGCTGCCATTCATCAGAGAAAATCGCCGAGCCATTTGGTCTAGCAAGATAAGTGGCTAAAAAGCCGCCGCCCTCACTCAATTGTTTCAACGCCGAAAGAGAATCCGTTTGCTCAATCACCTTGCCTGTCGCCGTGATCATTGCTTTACGTTCCTTCATCCAATTAGCGATAGCATTGGATTGCGATTGTAATTGCTGTTGTAAATTACGTGTTATTTGAGCTCGAAGAGTATCCGAACTGACACGAATGCTCAAAACAGCAGTGACTATTAGTGAAATCACAATTAAAGCGACACTGATCGCTGTGATTTTTGCGCGAAACGATTTAAACATCCTTGGCTCCCTAGCCTAACTATTTCATCAAACTCTTGAATACTTTTGTATCGGCTATCTTGCGTTAACCTTGAGAGACAAAAAGTAAACAGAATTATTTTCTTGTTCTGATTGTAGAACATAAGCTTGCTCATAGACTAGTATTTGTACACTGAACCGATCAATCATCCGAGTTATTAGAGCAAAATAATGTAACCTTCTATTGGTTAATATTAATACTGGTATTAGTGATTAAACCGTTAAGGGAGCCGATTACGGTTTGATCGCAGTAAACTCAACTTGCCAGCGAGGCAATCCATTCACCGTAGTTAATCGCTGCTGACTTTTTATCTGCCCTTGAAAATAATAGGGCGAAAGTTGATACGACTGAGGATCATCGATCGCAAAATACAGCCTCGCAGGGCGTTGGTTAAGCTGTTGCGCGGTTAAATAGCCTACAAGAGCGTGTTCAAACTGATGGTATCCATTGCCCCAGTGAAACGCCTTGGTTGATTTCGGATTTAATCCAACCCCACCATATTGATCATCAACCCAAACCTGCATAAAGGCTTTAGCTGTTGACTGTAATACCGGCTTAACTTGATCTTCAAGTAATGAAAGGGTCATTGCCGCTTGATCAAGTTCAGCCCATTCCCAAGAAGAGATACCATAACTGAATGGTCGATTACGCCATGCTTTGATCGAACTGGCTTGCCACTGCTCTTGCGTCATTTCTGGAACAAACCCTTTAATATCCGCGTAATTGGGAACATATTGTGCTTGTTCAATGATATGTTGCATACCTTGCTTGGCGAGTTTTTGCCAATCTTGTCGCTGTAATAGTTCGCCGGTCAGGTAAGTCATCCAATACGCTTTAATCGTGTGTCCAAAATCATTATGTTTCGCTTGCTGATCCATCACCGCTGGATGATGAATCGCCCCATAAAAGCGTTGTTCTTGTGGGGCATAGTATTGCTTTAACATCGTATCGGTTAACCAAGATAAATCGGCCAGCCAACGGCTTTTATGGGGCTCTGGGAGCAGAGGAGCAACCAACAATAAATAACCATTAATTTGATCGAGTTGCGCAACTAATTCACGCTGTTTAGTACTTTCACCATCACCATCCTTAAGTACCCAAGCTAACCCTTTGCCATCATCAAGCCGATAGTTATCAAAAATAAAACGCTGTTGGTTAATAAGTACTTTTTCAACCTCTGGATCACGCGTTAAATAATAATACATGGCAAGCCCTACCAGAGCATATGCTTGATCTTGCGAGGTTCGTTGTTGCCATTCTAAGCCCGCCTGACCATGCTCAGTAAAGCTGATAAAGCCGCCATGCTCTTTATCTTGCAATTGATTCATTAAATATTCAGTACCTGCCTTAGCTAATTGTAAAGCATGGGGATCACCAGTTAAGTGATAAAGCACACCATAAGCATACGTCTGCCGAGATTTCATCCGTGTATACTCACGACCAAAATAGGGTGTAATCCAATTTTTATTTAGCTCTTGGCATACTTTAGTGACATCTAAAATTTGCCCATTATCACATCGAAAGGTGGGAAAGTTTCCCATTGGGATGCCTTGAGCGCTTGGCATCATCCAATAGGGAGCGAGCCCTTGTTGAGCATGTTCCAGCCAGGTTTTTCCGTCAGGAAAATCATGCGGCGAAAGTGATTGAGCATTGAGCCCCGCACACAATAACGCACCACTTAGAGCCACAACCCCAATTGGACAATATTTCTTCATCATAACCGTCCTTTACATAAATGAGTGAAAGACTATACAAAAGAGGCGTTGCACATTTCGTTGAGGAAATCACAGTTGTTTGACGAGCAAAATAAAAAGCCCAATATGAATTAACACATTGGGCTTTTTATTTACCTAATGACTCAATTTATTAGTCATCAACGGCGTAAATGGCGTTCTCGTGCCGCTCGTTCTTTATGCGATGATGCTGCTTTGGCTTGTGATTTTAAAATTGAATCAACCGTCAACGCCATGGGTTGTTTCGGTTGAAGGCCATGAGGAAATGTTCGAGCCCGAGGAGATAGATCATACTCTTCAGCAGAAGCCCTTGGCATACGTTTAAATCGATATAGATAAAAGTTCTCTAGCTTCTCTCTTGCCCAATCGGTTTTCTTTAGATATTTAACGCTACTCGCTATCGATGGATTGGTATGAAAACAATTAAACCGCATAGCGGCGTCTAAGATATCCCAACCATAATAATCGACCAACTCTTGCAATAATATGTCTAACTTAAGACCGTGGAGCGGATTATTTTGTTGTAACTCAATTCGTTCTTGATCTGTCATTATTATGATGGCCTTATATGAAGGTAACAAGGCGCGGAATTCTAGCAGAGTTGAGCGACTTTCCCTATTGCTATTCTCTCTCAAATGATTCCGCGGCCTTACTCATGTTTAAGCATTAACTGGAAAATCGAGAATACTGGTCGCGACCGTGAAATAGATGATAACCCCGACCGCATCGGCAATGGTGGTGACCAGTGGCGCACTGGCAGACGCTGGATCAAACTTAAGTTTACTGAGAATAAACGGCAATGACATCCCCACCAATGAACCAACCACCACCACGATTTGCATGGTTAACGCCACCACAAGAGCAATTTGAGGGCCGCCGCGCCATAAGCCAAGTAGCGAGACCGCAATCGCCATCGTGATACCGAGTAAACCGGCGATAAATAGCTCTTTCGCCAGCATTTTAGCCCAGTCTTTACCAATCACTTCACCGGTGGCAATCGCTCGAACCATCAAGGTTGCCGATTGTGCCCCCGCATTACCACTACTACCAATCAACAGGGGTAAGAAGAAAACCAGCGCGACATAAGCTTGAATGGTATCTTCAAAGTAGGCGATACCTGCACCAGAGAACAAGTTACCAAAGACCAGTAACACCAACCAAAAAACCCGCTTACGGTACATTAATCCAACCGAGGCTTCTTTTAAATTACCAGCAAAATCAACAGCTGCTGACTTATGAATATGTCGATCCGCTTCTTCTTCCGCCACGTCCATCGCATCATCATAGGTCACAATACCGACCATACGATTTTGATGATCTAACACAGGTAACGCGAGTAAGTCATACTTACTGATCGCCTGGGCAGCCACATTCTGCGCTTCATCGACTCGGACAAAGATCAGCACTTGCGTCATGATTTCTGCGACGGTTAAACTCGGCTCTGAGATAACCAAATCTCGCAATGATACCGTACCTTGCAAACGCATTTGTTCATCAACCACATACGCTTGATAAATGGTTTCCCGTTCACTGGCAATTTTCCGCAGTTGATTAATGGCTTCTTCTACGGTTTGCTGAGCAGTGAGCGTGGCAAAGTCAGAGGTCATGACAGCCCCGACACAATCTTCAGGGTACGAAACTAACCGTTCAATATCTCGCCGATCTTCATCATCCATTTGTTGCAGCACTTGGTGCTGAAATTCTGGCTCTAATTGGGTCAGTAAATCCGCTCGCTCATCGTGAGGCATTAATTCAGTGAGTTGCGCTAGCTCTTGCGCCTCGAATTGTTCCGCTAGCTTTTCTTGCCATCCCAAAGAAAAATAGCCGAATAAGGCTGCTTGTTTTTCTAAAGGTAGCAATAGTAATAATTGACCAACCTGTTTGCTGGTGAGTTTTTGCTCAGTTAATAATTGAGTAAAAGCCTCTGCGCAATCCGCTAAAGGATGCTGCTGAATAAACTGCTGTATATCTTGTTGATTTTGACTGAAATAAAGTGCCATCAAGGCTTGAGTCATGATTGTGGTTTGCATCGAAAAATCCTCATACGATTAGTTCCAGAAACGAACCAATCGCTTCCAGCCTGATGGTTGTAACACCGTCGGTGTATTAAATTCTGCTTGACGGTGAATAATCGTACGTGCAGCCGATATATCTAACATGCCCACCACACGGTGTCGGCTATCCAACACAGGCAACACTGGCCAACGACTTTGACGTAGCTTTAATGCAGCAGGATAATCTTCATCTAAGGCAAAAGTGTAATGATGTACGCCTTGGCATAAAGATGAAACAGGTTCCGTTGGTTCGGCAAACAATAGGCTTTTCATTGAAACAAGGCCTTGATATTCGCTATTACTGTTTATTAGCACCACCACATGTAACGTTGATAAAAACGATGTACAGCCTTTCAACATGGCGATAACTTCGCCAACCGTTAAATCAATACTCACCCCAAAAAACTCCCTTTTTATATGGCTTTGTACTGCATGTTGCACTGGTGTACGTGCTTTTTTAACCTGAGAAATACGGTTAAGACGAAATGTTGTCATTTTTGTTTCTCCTGAGTTGAGCTCAGGACAAAGAAACCCAATAACCAAATAAGCGAAGTTTGAATCGCTTATATTCTTGTTTTGGTAACGACGTGTCGGCTCAAAATATGAGCATCAGTCATAGGTTACGTTAGGCATATATGCTTTAACGCAAAGTATTAACGTATGGAATTAACGATGGAAGAAAAAGAAGAGTTCGCTTTGCCAAGATTTTTATTACCTGACATAAGCTAAAAATTTAGCGGCAGGTTAATAAGAAACCGTTGGTGTTTTCGAACCATCGAAAAGACCATACTGTGATATTCGACTACTCGACGAGTCCATAGGTTTCTGTTGTACCTCGAAAAATTAACTGGAATAGGTAGATTAACGGAAAAGTGTGATACTAAATGATGTCATCTACCGTGTTTAAGCGTGCGAAATGGTATTGCTCAACTGGTTGAAAGTCAACCTAAAATTAAGCGAGCCTACCAATTTTTTATCCCCTCGCGGTTCAATCAATAGCATCCTTATGCAGATAACACCTTTAAACGAATTAACCAAGTTTATCTAAGTTAACACCGAGTATAGTTCCTAACCATCGAACTTGTGTTGCACTATGATCGTAAGCATCATCCCCTGAAACTGGATGGATCAACACACTTAGATCGCCGCGAGCCTTATCCAGCCAATCAATCAAGGATTTTTGCTGTTCCGTGAAGTGAATTTCAAACATCGGCTTGCGGTGCGGCCCGACTAAACGAGGAACCAATGGAAACATTGCGCGAATCTTGTCACTACATTCGGTCATGATTCTGTGCTGCAAAGCATCCGCTAATGGCTGCTGAGGTAAATCAAAATAAACATGGGCGTGATACATCATCATTTTTCATCCTCTCCTTTATATCTTGCCACAATTGTACCGGACATTTTTCATTACCCATCCTCTGTTTCATGTTCAACTCAATCAATTTTTTTGAATGACTCACAGCGTAATATCTCAAACTGATTCGTCACCCTCCCCTTAGGTTAAATTGATACTCATGCATTTTCATTTATCTCATTGAGGTTGTTACCAACCTTGCTTTATAAAAGCAAGGTAAATCACGCAGAATATAAGTGGAATATTTTATATTTGATAGTAATCACAAAACTTAAAACCAATAATAAGCCAAACCGCCATTCATTCATTCCATTGACACGGATCATCCTTATAAGCACCAAGACAAGAGAAGATGAATACTGTCTTTACTGATATAGGGCTTTACTATGACAAATCCTATTGCACCTGAAAGAAAAGTAACTTGGGCCAGTTATCTCGCCTTAGCATTTGCGGTGATGTTTTTTTCCGGATTGCTGCAATCCAATCAATGGTATGGTGTATTTGACTTCACCACACTGAACGGTTCATTCGGCAAAGTCGCCTATAGCGTGAGTGAAACTGCCGATGGAGTGCAAACCGCTACCACCTCTTTTCGTGGTCATGGTGGGAGTGGTGCTCGAGATGGATTCATCTTTGCTCTTTCACTCATTCCTACCGTGATGTTTGCTTTGGGGATGATCAATGTTCTTGAACAATACGGCGCTCTTGATGCCGCTCGAAAATTATTAACGCCTCTTCTACGCCCACTCATGAATATTCCAGGCAATACTGGTTTAGCGCTCATTGCTTCTTTGCAAAGTACCGATGCGGGGGCAGCAATGACACGTAAACTAAAAGATGAAGGACATATTAGCAAAAGAGAAACCGATATATTTACTATGTTTCAGTTTACGGCAGGAGCCACTATCGTTAATTTCTTTTCATCTGGAGCCGTTCTTTTTACCCTAACGCTCGCTGATGGTTCCTTAGCCGTGACCTCGTCTATTGGTTTAGCCATTGCCGTCATGTTTATTTTTAAAATTATTGGTGCCAATATTTTCCGTATTTATTTAAATCTAACAGAAGGAAAAGATACACCTCCCACAGCCACTCATCCCCCCAAAGGGAGGGTTTAACCATGAGCAACCCAGCAAAAACTTCATCCCCTTCGACAAAAAAACCTATGGTAACCGATGTATTTGTTGAGGGAGCCAAAAAAGGTTGGGTCATTGCAACAACCTCAACCGTCCCCAATGTGCTGATGGCTTTTGTCATTATCAAAGCATTACAGATAACGGGGGCTCTTGACCTTATTGGCGTTTTATTCTCACCCATCATGGCACTATTTGGTTTACCCGGTGAAGCAGCGGCTGTCTTGATTGGCGCTTGGATGTCCATGGGGGGTGCTGTCGGCGTGGTGATAACGCTTTTTGACCAAGGTATTTTAACCGGTGAACATATCGCGATACTCGCGCCTGCTATTTATTTAATGGGCTCACAAGTTCAATACATTGGCCGAATTATGGGGGCTATTGGTACAGAAGGTCGCTACATTCCAATTATGATCATTATCTCTATTTTGAATGCCTTCGGTGCAATGTTAGTTATGAATTTATTGGTTTAGGAGTCAATTATGTCATTCTCATTAGCAGAATATTTAGATGAATTACGTCCACTCATCAATGTAGACTGTGGTACTTATACGCTTGATGGTATCAAATATATCGCCGAACAATTTGAAGCTAAGTTTCTAGCACTGCCCGGCTGGCAAGTCACCCAGGTTGACTGTGATAAAGCTGGTATCGGTTTAGAGATTCGTAATCAACCGCAGAACGATAATATTGATGTGATGTTGATTGGCCACATGGATACTGTTTTTGCACCGGGAACCGCTAGTCAACGCCCGATGACCATCGATCAGCATAAAGCTTACGGTCCAGGCGTATCTGATATGAAATCGGGCCTACTTAATATTGTTTTTGCAATGCGTCATCTTAATCCTGCCGTTTTAGACAAATTATCGATTTGTATCTGTATGAATCCAGATGAGGAGATCGGATCGTTATATTCCAGTCAATGGTTACAACAAGTGGCTAAAAAATCACGCCATGTTTTAGTTGCTGAAGCCGCTCGTGCCGATGGTAGCTTAGTTAAAGCACGTAAAGGAATGGCTCGTTATAAACTTGAATTTACCGGCCTCGCAGCACACGCAGGTAATGAACCAGAAAAAGGGCGCAGTGCCATTACAGAAATGGCACACTGGATTTTAGCTGCCAATCGTTTAACCAACTTTGAATCAGGTACGACCCTGAATGTCGGTATGGTTTCCGGAGGGGCTGGAGCCAATATCGTTCCAGAAAAAGCTCAGGCAATCATCGATGTCCGTTTTTGGGACAATGACGAATATAGCGCATTGGATCAACAACTCCATCAATGGTTAACGACGCCTTTTATTGATGGCGTGACCATTAACTTGCAACGTGAAGCCTATAAGCCATCGATGGTTCCAAGCCCTCAAACCGAATCACTAATGCAAATAGTCGAGCAGGCAGGCCAAGAAATCGGCATCGAGGTAAACTGGCAAGCAGTTGGAGGCGGTTCCGATGCCAATGCAACCGCTATTTTAGGTATTCCAACATTAGACGGTTTTGGCCCCGTCGGTGCAGGGTTCCACAGTGAGAAAGAATATTTGCAATTAGACTCTATTGAGCCACGTATTCAATTGCTTATCCGAGTACTAGAAAAATTAGCTGATGTAAAATAAAAATCACCTCAACCATCTACTCATCCATCGTCAAAAGGGAAACCTCGTCGTTTCCCTTTTCGTTGACCATTATTAAGCGGCGACCTTTTGCGTCACCGGCGCTACCTCTTTTTTCTTAGCACCAATCGGTAAAATAGTGCGTCCATACTCATGGTTAATCACTTGTGCCATAGCAAAATAAATCGCACTTGCACCACAGAAAATCCCTTCAAAACCGGCAATCACACCAATGAATTCACTGCCCGTGAAATCACGAATCGCGAGTAAGGCAAACAAAATCGTTAAAGAACCAAACACCACTTGTTTCGCAACAGGGTAACAGAGTGAACCAATAAACATAAAGCCAGTGAAGATCCCCCATAAAAGTAAATACCAGCCCATAGAGTAGGCCGAGCTGGCAGGTAATCCCATATAGGGCATAACAATCAGCCCCACCAGCGTGAGCCAGAACAGACCATAAGAAGTAAAGGCCGTCGTGCCGAAGGTATCACCTCGTTTAAAACACATGATGCCAACAATGACTTGGCTAAGACCGCCGTAAAAAATACCCATGGCTAAAATCATCGAATCAATCGGAAAGAACCCTGCATTATGGATATTGAGCAGAATGGTTGTCATACCGAACCCCATCAAACCTAGTGGTGCTGGGTTAGCTAATTGAGTAGACATGCAAATTACCTTACAAAAATGTTAATAAAAAAGCGCGCGGATTCTATTGAACAAGTCATGAAAAAGAAAAACTCATTATTGAAAAATTAGATTCCCAAAAGCAGGCCGAATTATATAGAAGAATAACGTAGAAGATAGAAGAAATTTCAGCCCGATTTCTTAGCTTTCGAGCTGATGTTTGCAGCAGTTTGTGGTGTCTTTATACAAGGTAGAATCTTTATACAAGGTAGAGTCTTTAAAATGTCGTGACTCTACCTGAGCGCGGTAGAAAGGGGCCACAAACACAGCCCGAAGGGATTGGCTAAAAGTATCAATCGCTTAAGATTGAACTAAAAACCATGGGTCTCCTTGAGAGGGAAGATTTCCTTGTGACCACCATTTCACCTGATAAATCGCGCCTTCATAGGTAACTTGATCCCCGGCATAGTAAATCTTATTCGCTTGCCATACCTCAACACCATCAATCGGTGGTTCACTCGGCTGTTCTGGCTCTGTTGGCGTTAATTCATCAACCACACGTACCTTAGGCCAGCTGGCGTGTGACTGATACAAATTAGTTACGCACTTTTCATAATCCCCTTCAACTAATGCTGAGTATGCCGTCTGAAATCCAACTAAGTTACATTCAAATGAATAACCACCAGGACGGTCTGGATAATAGCGCCAGTTACCATCCCAATTGGTATATAATACATCCGTTGCGCCATTTAAGTTTAAGCTGCCATAAGGCGTTTGTTGCCAGCAAGTATTCTGCTCATCCGCTTCAATTGGGATCTGATAGTGTTCAGCCAAACCTTCCCAATAACGGATCCGATTAACGGGCTGGCCTTTGTTTTTATTTTGTTCACCACACTCGATACCACCATTAATCACATTGATGGTGGTGCCAAATCCATAACCAATACCTGCGTCTAATTCACGCTGAGAAGGAACCCACGTCCTATCAATAACATGTAACATTGCCGGTTTAGGCGCTTGCGGCGTTAAGAAAAACCAAATTGCTGAAGCAAGATTAAGCCAAGAGTCGGCGACTAATCCGGGATTATTTAGTAGTACAGAAGCATCCCCATCAAACATCACTTCAGAAAATGCGCCGTAGTTAAAATGGTAAGAAAGTTGCTTGGCTCCACGACCAAAATAACCTTGTCCATCACCACAAGGCCATTTGCGATTTTGCCAATCATTTTGCCCACACCCGGTGGTATAACCGAGTTGTCCTTCCGACCAGCCCATTTCCCGAACATGGACAAGCGCTTGCTGCCACTCTTCCAATCCAAGTGGATTATCGGAAATATTGTCTTTCGCAATATGGCCCCCCGTTTCTTGGGCAAAATGCGCAAAAGCCGTGATCAGCGACTTTTTACAAATCGCATCGGCATCACGTCCATCGCTGTAATCACCACAAAAAGCGGGAAACTTGCCAATGGCTCTTAAAAATCGGGTATAGGTGTATTCAGGAGCGGCCATATGAGTGAGAAAATTCCACTCATGTTCAGGAAAAACCCGTTCCACACGTTGCACGTTGTCGGGGTTTGTCGCTTGGCCCGGTTCAATCGCCTCGACGACTGAGTTGGGCCGAGTTGCTAAAGCATTTGCCCATATGGCATACATCGGATTCGCTGTTTTTTCTTTTTCGACCGCTTGCAAATCAGAACGAGCGATAAGATAACCATCTGGCGTTTCAGGATCAGGTTGGATATTCATTGCAGCACAAACGGGGAACGCGCCGACCCCGCACAACCATGCAACCGTTTTTCTTTTAAACATCTTCACATCCTTCATCACATTACAACAAAATCATCCTCACTGAGCATAGTATTGAACTAATGATGATTGATGAATCAATGTAAATTATTTATCCAAATGCGAGACACCTCTTAATCACTGACACGGCTTAAGGTTTCAAACTCTGCGCCTCAGTAGTCGAGATTAATGATCGGTTAAGCTTTTGAAACAACCAACCGAGCGCAATTAACGATGCACCCAAACCTAAAAAGCTCACCGCACGCCAAAAGCCATTAAGCGAGCTGACATCCCATAAAAAGACTTTTAGCGCGACGCCAGCCAATATCGCGACACCAACCCGTTGCAAAATAGGGACATGACGAGTCGCCGCATACCAAGTCAATACACCACCGACCAATAAACCGGCCATTGAATAGCTGAATAATTCGGCCATCCCGGTCGGTTGCCATAATGTCATTGATGTAGACTGCCAGAATTGGCGTATCGACATCCCCAACCAAAGTGCAGCCAATATTGCGCTCGTAATAGCAAGCCACTGACGTTGAATCGCTAAAGTTGGCCAGCGTTTAGCTACCACGACGGCGAGAATCGAGGCTGGTAATAGCCAACCTAAAGTCAATATGTTGACAATTGGCAGCGCTTGAGCCGATACATGGTTGACCCAAAGTGGAGATTCAAAGGTATTGAGTAATAGCATCAAGCCAGCGAAAACGCCCCATAGTAAGTAACTATATCCTTGATAAATTGGCGTCAGTTTTTGCGCAAACTGGCTCCGATAACTGTATATTAAACCCATCACTAACGCCTGATTGGCGAAAATAATTGCTGAGGTAAAATCAATCGCCCCCCAATAACCATATTGTCCAGTAAGCGCATAATGGGTTTGGGTAAACAGTGCCATTAGTAGCAGATGCAAACAGGCACCTTCAAACCAGTTAGACAGTTCTGTGTTAATTATTTTTAATCGAGTGCGGGCATATATCAGGATAAATAATGCCGGGAAATAACTAACGACACCCCAAAGCCAATTAGCGTTTGCCGCTGGTTGCCACGCGGGAACAAAAGGTAACAACGTCAAGCGGAGCACTAATACACTCATTGCAACCTTCACTATCCAGCTAGCAGGTGAGAAAATTCGATGCTGGATCTGCATCGTCATCACTAGGATCTGAACCGCAATGGCCATGGTCAACTCAATGTCATTCAGCCACACCCATAAACAACCAACAACCATTCCATGCACGATACCAGAGCAATGCTCGCTTAATGAATGAAAACGTCGAGCTAGCAGATAATATCCTCCAGCAATGCACAGCGAAAAAACAGTCCAAGACCAAGCATAATCAGGAATAAATACATCTAAATAAACCAGACTAATCAGGCTGATAAGTGGTACTAATATTAGTAATGTTCGAGTTGTAAACGCTGAACTATCATGCCGAGCCTGACTAAACAAACGTAGACCAATCAACACTATACAAAGGGCGAAAACCGACCAAATCACCGATTGCCACTGTAATGGATAAAGCGCATCACATACCAGCGTAAGAGCAAAAACAGCCACAGCACCGGCAATTATTGTTGGGAGAAACACTCGTAATGACCACGTTTTACGTAGGGCTGGTAGACAAATGACCGCCATCAAGAGTCCGTAAAAATAAAAAATGTGTAATAGCGTCAATTGATCGATTTTGGTGACCGATTGCAGCACCATCAAGGTCATCGCAACGGAAATAAAAACAGGCGAGTGAGACCAACGCCTTTGGCAATGACGATAGCGAGGATGAAGCAACCACCCCATTCTCGGGACAAGAAAAATAAGATAGAGCGTCAAAGAAAGGTAAAGGATAAGCCAGGAGAAAAGCAGTTGTTGTGGTATCCACGCAATCATCATTACCATCCATACCATATGAGGTAACGCAATACTTGGTGCTAACCACGCTTTACGCATAAATTGCATTAATAATGTGGCAGCGATAGAAATGAATGCAATGTAACCGGCTAAAAGAAAATAATTAGGCTCACTACTATTGATCCACAGTGGTGCTGAATACCCGCCGATCAACCCCAGCACTGCCATTAAAGGCCCTTGGCGCATAGACAATGCCAAGCTAGTTAGCGCAGCAACGGCAAGAATCAGCAGAGAAAGGCCGGGGCTCAGCATTTGGTAAAGAATAAAAGCAAAAATAACGGTACAGTACACGCCCATTAATCCCGTCGCAGTAACGGCGGCGGGAACGTAGGTAAACTCTTTCCAGCGCATCGCACGCGTTTGCACTGTTTGCTCTCGACGATGAAACCATTCGCCAGCAAAAATAACCGTCAGAGAAAGAGCCGCAGCCAACAGAACTCTCATCAATGGAGAAAACTCAATCTGACTGCCAATCACCTGCACCAGATAACCACTGCCAACCAACATAGCAAGTGCACCAATCCAAACGAGCCAATGCTCTCTAAAATTCGCAACAAAACGACCGGCTTGTTTTTCAAGCCAGCTTTTCTCATGGGTAACTAAACTCGAGACAGATACACGTTCTGTTGATCTTGTCTCAGATAACGCAGGCTGTTTTTCAATGACCGTCTCTTGTTCATAGTTTGAACAATCGCTTGGCGAAGGAGCGTTATCAACACGAGCGGATGGCATACTAGGTTGAGCATCAGCAACAGACTCTGCAGGATCGGGCGAGGCTTGAGTACGCTCAGTTGGATTAAACAATTGGCTATGCAGCAACCGTAATTGACGTTCAAGCAAAGAAAGCCGAAGTTCTAATTTGGATAGTCGCCTCGTGGCATAAAATCCATACAGCAATGCAGCAAGTGCAATTAATGTAATAACCAAGCGTTTTCTCCCTATGTGATTGTCGATCCCTTAGCTTGCATTTAGGAACAGGCATTGTTGATGTATGAATATTATATCAACAGACAAACAATGCAACCGTATGTATAAATTCCCGCTAGGGCCATTTCCATTGATGATAAACGACACCGCGAAGAGATGATGGCATCATTCACTGTCACTTGACTATGGTGTTTTTCTCTTCAAACGCGAATTGATGATATCTTCTATCAGTTTTTGCTCTTTCTTCGCTTTTTCATAACGCTGCTTCGCTCGCCAGCGATCAAGGACTTTTTCTAGCCCTTGAACTCGAGCATGCTTATGGGCTAGCTGTTTTTGCATCGACGAGCACTGTGCTTCAATCACTGCTTGTTCATGTTCATGGTGCAAGAGCAATTTTTGGAGCATTTGATCAACTCGATTTAAATTCATCAATGTCGTGCTATTTAATCTTGGCGTCATCAATGCTGATTGACTGGAATCATGCTTCAGCGCAGACAATTTTTCGAGTTGGGTCTGTAAATGAGCGTGCCGTTGCCGAGTCTCATCAAGTACTACCCCGATCCGATCACGCTGTTTTTCTTCCATCAATTGCAATTTACCAACAGCTTTTAGCTTAGCTTCCATCATTTATCACCGACTGTGATTGAAATAACTGAGCAAGCTGAGTCAAGCTAGTCGAATAGTCGACCGATTCATTCGCGGCTTGTTGTAAGTAGTTTCTTAACTGAGGGTAAATCGCTACCGAGCGATCCAGTTCAGGATCTTGCCCTGGTTGATACCCCCCTAATGGCAGTAATTCTTTTACTTGCAGGTAATTTGAATAAAGCAACCTGAATTGATTAGCAATGGTATTGTGGGTATCTTGCGTGCACGCAGTCATACAGCGACTGATTGAAGCATTGATGTCAATTGCAGGATAGTGCCCTTGTTCGGCGAGCTGACGTGACAAGACAATGTGCCCATCAAGGATAGCGCGAGCAGAATCCACCACCGGATCTTGCTGATCATCCCCTTCGGCTAACACCGTGTAAATTGCCGTCATGCTGCCATGTAGATTATCGCTATTGCCCGCTCTCTCAAGTAATTGTGGAAGCATGCCAAAAACTGACGGTGGATATCCTCTTGATGCCGGTGGTTCACCTAGCGATAAAGCAATTTCACGCTGAGCCATGGCGTAACGAGTTAATGAATCCATCAACAGTAGTACATCCTTGCCTTGATCGCGGAAATATTCCGCCACACGATGGCATAATAAAGTGGCACGTAATCGCATTAACGGTGATTCATCAGCAGGGGCGGCAATAACAATCGCTTTTCGACGCGTTTCTGGGGTAAAGTTACGTTCAACAAACTCCCTGACTTCTCTGCCCCGCTCACCAATTAAGCCGACAACGATAACATCCGCCTCGGTATTTTGCGTGATCATTCCCATTAAAACGCTTTTTCCCACGCCACTACCAGCCATCAGGCCAATTCGTTGACCTTTTCCCACTGTTAGCAACCCATTGATCGCCCTGACCCCAACATTAAGAGGGGTATCGACTGAGCGGCGTTTTAATGGGTTAATTGGCTTGGGTTCAAGAGAGACTCGCTCACCGCCTTTTAATGCAGGCCCGTCATCCAACGCTTCACCAAGGCCATTGACGACACGGCCGAGCCATTGACTACTTAATTGCACGGTACTATCGCCATCAAGCGGAATCACTTTCGCTCCCGCAAATAAGCCGCCTAAACGGCGAATCGGCATCAAATAAGCAACGGTATGGTCAAACCCTACTACCTGAGCTTCGATCATATCGCCTTCATCAGTCTCAACCAAACAACGCTGTTCCAACTTAAAACGGCAACCAACAGCTTGCAGCATTAAACCGCTCACTTTGACTAGTCGACCGGTAACTCGAGCAATAGGCACTGAATCCAGCGAGGCAATGGCCTCACTCATTCGCTCATTTAACAAATCTCGAAATGCAGGATTACTCATTAACAACGTCTGCCTGCGGAAGCACCACTTCGTCTAAAAGATGTTGCTTGATATTATCCATACAATCTTCTAGGCGAGAATGGCAACTGGCATCGGCTTCTGCATCCTCAGTCACTAGATGACACCCTCCCACTGGCAACTCCGGTTTAGCAACCAGCTTCCAGCTTGCTGCTAGCTCCGTATTAATCTGAGTAATACGTTCTAAATCTTGCGGGTTAAGATAAACCGTCACGGTCTCATGTTTACCCGGCATCGCGTCTAACGTCTCATCGACTAAGGCTAGAATTTGCTGCGGCATCAAAGTTAACTCAGCACGAATCACTTGCTGGGCTACCTTTTGTACCAACTGACAAATAACATGGCGCTGTTGTTGTTCTTTTTCGACTTGCCAACGCGATAATGCTTTATATAACTCATGAACCGGTTGAACCGCCTCTGTGAACATTTTTTTTCCTGCTTGTTCACCGGAAACAAATCCTTTTTGGAAACCTTCTTTCTGTCCTTCAAGCACTCCTTGCTGAACGCCTTGGTCTAATCCCTGACGAAATCCCTCTTCATGGCCTTGCTCCATTCCTTGCTGAAAGCCCGCTTCTAAACGTTGCTGTAAGTCAATTGGCGACGTTGGCTGTTCACTCTCTAGACTCAATCGCTCATCAATCGTATTCGCTTGCGCTAAAGGTGGAAACCGATGACGACGATAAGCCGCTGGGGATAAGCGCATTTTTTTTGCCATGAACATATTGGTAGAATCAGCCATGTTACTACTCCACCGTTGGCTCTTGGTATAACAGTAATTCTATTTCGCCCGCTTCACTGAGTTCACGGATCAATTCCATGATCTCTTGACGAGCCCGCTCGACACGGCTTAAGCCAACCGCACCTCGCATTTGCATGTCATCTTCTAGAGCTTTAACCATGCGCTGGGGCATCGAACGCTTAATGGCTTGCTGTAAGGTAATGTCTGCTCCTTTCAAGGCGACAGCCCACAGCTCCATCGGAACCTGTTGTACTAACACGTCCATGGTTTCTTCTTTTTGACGAGCCAATATCATGAAATCAAACATATTCTGTTCAATTTCACGCACCACGTCTTCATCATGTAGTTTGAGCATCTCCATCAATGAAGCGCGATCACCTTCAAAGCGATTGATGATATCGGCAACCTGCTTAACCCCCGTTAACGGGGCGCTCTGACTGGTTGAAACCTGCTCAATACAACGCTCAATCAAATCATTCAAATCGGCAGTAACCTGATGATCAATATCTTGCAACCGTGCGATACGGAACAGCAATTCATCGTGGTAATCGGCTGGCAAAAACTTCAATACTGCCGATGAACTGTCTGCGGGTAAATAAGCCAGAAAAATCGCCTGCATTTGCGGATGTTCATTGGCAATAAAACGGGCTAATACTTCCGCATCTACCCATTGCAGTCGCTGCATATTATTGCGAATCTCATCCCCGTAAAGATTATTCAATAACCCTTTGGCTAAATCGTTACCAAGCGCTTTACGCAAAGTATTTGATAAATACTCTTTAGAAGCGCCACGGATGCCACTGTGTTCACGAAAATCTTCAAAAAAATGTTGGATGATTACTCTTGCCATATCGCTCTTGATACTGCTCAATCGAGCCATGGCTCGGGTCACTCGCTGAGTTTCATCCCGATTAAAATGCTGCAGGACTTTCGCTGCAGCGTCTTCGCCCATTCCTAATAAGACAAGAGCGGTCTGCTCTACATGACTAAGCGTCTGCTTTTGCGTCGACTGCACTGTGTTCATTCACATTTATCCATTGTTTTAATACTTCAGCTACCCGCTCAGGCTCTTCATTTGCGATGAGCTGCAAATGCTTCAATTGAATTTCAAGCGGTGAACCAGAGGGCGGTAACATGTCACTGTTGACATCTAGACCGGATGAAACTGCGATACCTTTTTCAGCCAAACGTCGATTCAATGTGGCTTCGTGTTCACGCTCTTCTCGGGTTTGAACATTGTCATAAGTGACTTCTTCTTGTGGTTCAGACAACTCAAGTTCTTGCTTACGCTGATCGGCACCGGTGAGATGCATAATCAATGGTCGTAACACAAAGAGAATCATCGCCATACACAACACACCACCAATGACATAACGAATCGGTTGCTGCACGGTTGGATCTTGCCACCAAGGCAAGGCTGGGGTGGCTTCGATATCCATTGGTGTAAAGTTGAAGCTCATCAGACTCAAGCGATCACCTCGCTCTTCAGTGATGCCAACCGCATCCATCAACATATTCAAGATCTGTGTTTTTTCACTCTCAGTCCAAGCGTTCCCATCAGGGGAGGCTTGTGAGTTAATCAGTACAGAAACATTCAATTTTTCAACTTGTCCCTGTTGATATTGAGTACGACGAATACTGCTACCAAGCGCGAATTGTCGATTAATCTCTGAGCGAGCATTGGTATTTTGGCTTTCCTTGGCCTGCGTTTTCGCTTTAGCACCGGTTACGGGGGGTTTATTACTGAGTGAGCCGGGGATACCCAACGCAATCTGGTCAATAACATTGCTTTGGATACTGTGTTCACTGCGTACTACCGGCGAGTCATCGACAATCTCTTGTGTTTCTTCGATCTGGCTAAAATTCATATGCGCCGTCACTTGTACTCGAAAATTACTTGGCCCCACAATCGGTGTCAGCATGTCAGATGCACGTTGAATGACTTGTTTTTCAACATTTTTTTGGTATTCCAAGAATTTAACGTTCACTTTGCCTGTTTCTAGCGAGGCAACATCGGCACTCAACAGTCGTCCATATTGGTCGATGACCGAAACAAACTCCGGTTTCATTCCTGTTACGCTACCAACGATCAAGTTAATAATCGCTTCGACTTGATCCGGTTTTAAGTATTCACCGGGTTTCAACTCCAACATCACAGAAGCCGATGGATTCTCTGTATTCTGGCGAACAAAAAGCGTTTGACGAGGAATCGCCAAGTGAACTCGAGCATTAGATACCGCATTGAGTGAAATGATCGTACGGACCAACTCCCCCTCTAAACCATGCTTATAGCGGGCAGTTTCCATAAATTGACTGGTTCCCAAAGAGCTATCTTCTTTCAGCGAATCTAACCCTGTTGGCAATTTTGCTTTGACCCCTTTAGTTGCAAGCAGCATTCGAATCCGAGCAACATCACCTTCGGGCACAAGTACTTGCCCATTTTGCTCTTGCATGCGGTAACTGATACCTTCATTTTCAAGTACGGAGATGATCTCTCCAATATCAAAGCGCTCTTGCTGGCTGTATAAAGGCCTAAAACTTTGCGAAGAACTCCAAAGCGCAACAACAATGATCGCCGCCACAATCGCCGCTAGCACAGCAGAAAGCACTAAGTTTCGCTGGCTACTAGACCATAATTTTTTGATTTTAAAAGAAAGGTCACCCATGCCTTTTAGCGAGCTTGCTTGCGCTGTTGGAGTCACAGCGGGTTGAATGGTGGCCGCTCCTGCCACCTGAGTCGATAATTCAGCCATTATTACACCGGCATCTTCATAATATCTTCAAAGGAAGTGACCACCTTATTGCGAACTTGCATTAAGGCACTAAAGGACAAACTGGCTTTTTGACTTGCGATCATTGCCCCGGTTAAATCATCACTTAGCCCGCTATCAACCTCAGCCATCTTTTGACTCGCGACAGACTGATGTTGGTTGACCGTATCTAATACATTGGTTATCGCTTGTGAAAAAGAGAGCGGAGGGTTTAGGTCTTTGACATCCAATGGATTGGCCTTAACAATAAATTCAGGTTGTTGGACATGCGTACGCATGATGTCCATTTTAGAAAGCATGAGCTGCTCTGCGGATACTGCATTATTTAATGGTTGACTAGCCATCATATTTCTCCTTTAGGCTGCCGAGCCAAGTACTGATTGTAAATCGATCCCATACTCACGCATCGCCGCAAGCTTGTATCTTAAAGCACGAGTCGTGACTCCGAGCGCATCAGCGGTTTTTGTACGATTACCACCAAACTGGCGTAACTTATCCAAAATAAACTGAAACTCGGCTTGTTTTTTCGCTTCGATATGTCCAAAACTGGCGACACGATCTACTGAGGATGCTTGAACCGCCAATTCCACCGGCAACATCAAATCTGGAGCAGTAATATAATCACCATGACGCATGATCAGTGCTCGCTGAATAACGTTTTCTAATTCTCGAATATTTCCAGGCCAGTGGTATTGACTCAACGCGACGACCGCATCTTGAGACAGATAACATTGACTGCGCCCTTGATATTTTTCGATAAAGAAATGGCTAATTGGTAAAATATCTTCCTTACGCTCTCTTAATGGTGGCCAATGCAGCGGAAGTACGTCTAAACGGTAATAGAGATCTTCACGAAAAGTTCCTTTTTGCACTTCCTCACATAGATTTTTATTGGTCGCTGCAATGATTCGGATATCAAGATCAATCACTTTGTGGCTGCCAACTCTTTCCACCTGACGCTCTTGAAGTACACGTAATAACTTAGCTTGAACCGCCGGCGACATATCACCGATTTCATCAAGTAAAATGGTTCCACCATGGGCTTCTTCAAATTTACCACTTTGTGAAGTGGTAGCTCCGGTAAAAGCCCCTTTAACATGACCAAATAAGACCGCTTCTAACATCGATTCTGGAATGGCCGCACAGTTAACAGCAATAAAAGGCCCTGTTGCACAGGCACTGTGTTCATGTATATAACGAGCTAACACTTCTTTACCGGTACCAGACTCACCAGTAATCAGCACACTGGCAGAAGTACAAGCAGCACGATGGGCTAGTTGCAAAACCTGCTTACTTCGCCAAGATTCAGCAACAATATTGGCGAGAGGCTTTTCCAGTGCTTCAACTCGAGTCAGTAAACTCACAAGCTGATTCGTTTCAAATGGGCGTAACAAATAGTCGGTTGCTCCCGCTTTCATTGTCTCTGCCGCCAAAATGCCTTGCTCTTGCTCAACAATAGCAATCACCACACCTGAGTGAGAGTGCTTTTGATGACACGCGACAAACTCCCGAATACACATATCGGGTAGGTTAGAGCTTACCAAGGTAATTTTGGCTCGCGTTTCTAATAAAGCACTGCGTCCGGTACGAGCGTGGCGAGGAGCATAGCCAGCCTTGTGTAAGACATTTAAAACAGGCTGAGCAAAAGCATCATTTGGCTCAACCAATAAAACTTCCATCTTCGCCATCATTCAACCATTACCTTTTATCATTTGTGTGTCATGTTGATCGTAAGGAACGACGTCTTCATTACCTTTCACCAGCCTCAGTGTAACGCGCCGATTTTTCGCTCTTCCACCAACCGTCTGATTGTTTGCAATAGGATAACGCGAGCCATGCGCTCTTATCTCAATCAGGGTTTTATCCACGCCCAATTGAATAAGCGCTTGTGCTACTGTCTCTGCTCGTTTCCTAGCGACAACAAGATTCGACGCTGATGAACCGAGATTATCGGTATATCCATCAATCAAAATTCGGTTGATGCGAGAATCCTTGTTGATATAACTGCTTAAGGCGTCCAGTTGCTGGACTTGATCAGGCGACAATGCGATTTGCCCAGAAGCAAACCACAAGACAACGTCTCGCGCTTGAGCAAAGGTCATTTTCGGCAGTTCTGAACGGCAGTGATTAAACAACTCAAGTGATGATTGGCTATGAATTGTCGGCACAATTAATGTCATGGAACCTTGATTTCCAGTGAAGGATAATTGGATCCAACGGCCATGTTGTATATCACCTAAAAGCTCAACAATACGCTGATTAAATCTAAATGTTGTTTGGTGTTTTTTGGGCTCAAGCGTTTCGATCACTAAAACTTTAGAATCTCTTTGCCATGGTGCTTGAATACTCTGGAGTTCAGCTTGACTCCATTTATCATTACCACTTACTTTTGCCACAAAAGAAATATCACTATTAGAAACCGAGCGGAAATAAAACTTCCCCTGCGGAACTTCCGAGTGAATTAAATTACATTCCAATTGACTTCCTTGAAATGACCAGTCAGACAAATCCATTGGTATATTAATTTTATTTTCAGAAGCATATAAGATCATCGAAAAAAATAATAAATAAGCAGCAAAAAACAATGTAAAAAAATTTTTCATCTTTTGATACTTCTGATTATTCGATGATTTTGAGAAGATGTTTAGATATGCCTTATTACTGTTTTTTAGGCCATAAAATGTCATATAAAAACCTTAACCTGAGCCAACATCCTTGCTTTCTACTGTCTATTTTTAAAGCAAGATCCGTTGCTCAATAAGATTCAAACCATCATGACGATTTTATACAAAACGGCTTTTAACAGACAAATACCACCAAGTATAAAAAAACGTCAAAACGCTCAAAAAACAAATTATTTTTGTTATCTAATTAATGGTGAGTAAATTACCTTTTTTTGGAGTTTAATTGAACAACACTTTGTCAAGCCAATGTCAAAACGTGAAGCAATGTCACATTATCAAAATATCGAGCTAATAAAAAATAAATAACCCTGTGTAAACTGTCGTTCAAACCGGAAATAAATACCATTTGTTAAAATAAAGCAAAATATAGGTAAAGCAGAGTTTAAATGGCTAATTCAGACGAGCAGATTTTAAATGTAGAATTATTAGGCAAACCAATTCACATTATACGTGAAAAATTGTTTGACTTAATTTCAGAGTCTTGTAATGGCTTAACTCATGAGCTACAGAAATGGCTAAAAACCAACCAAATTGAATCGCAGTTGCAGGCTGTCGAGTTACACTCTTTTTCACCAGCAGAAATGGAAGCGGCTCACACCTCGACATTGCGGCATCAAGCCGGTGGTTTGATCTATATTCATACTGATACAGCACTATTAATAACACTGGCTGATCGCTTTTATGGTGCACCGGTAGCGCGCACAACGTTGTCTTTAACAAGCAGTGACATCCGGATCCAAGAAAAAATCAGTAAGTTAATGGGCGATTGGTTAGCGCCAAGTCATATGTGGCAACATGATCATTTCCAGCCCACAAGTGGCATTGGTCTTGATGTGCAAATCACTGTGACGCTGAATGAATGTGTCGGTTTGATCCACCTGAAATTGGATGGACAATTAATACAAACACTTATCGACCAATTTGAACTTCAATCGCAGTCAGATCTCACCTTGCCGTTCAAAACAGCGTTAATGTCTACTCCTGTACGTCTTAACGCGATACTAGCCAAAAAAACCATGCCGTTGAGTGAGGTTATACAACTTCAGGCGGAAGATATTTTGCCCATCGAGCTTCTAAATAACGTTCCTTTAAGCATTGGTAACCAAACGCTTTTTTCCGGTCGCGTTGCTGAAAACGACGGCCAACTCGTATTGATTTTTAACCAAAATAGGGAATCGCACTCATGAGCGAATCTTTTGATAACACCACGTTCGACACCGACGATATTAACTTTGATAACTTTCAACTTGAAGATCTTGATGCCGAGGTCTCTACCACTGCAGCGACGGTGACTGAACGGGATCTCAGCTTCTTTAAACATATTCCGGTCACCGTTACTTTAGAGGTTGCAAGTAAAGAAATTGCTCTAGGCGACTTGATGAAAGCAGGTGAAGGTACTGTGCTTGAGTTAGACAAACTCAATGGTGAACCACTGGATGTTAAAGTTAACGGTGCTCTCATGGGACATGCCGAAGTGGTGGTGATTAATGACAAGTATGGCTTAAGACTTATCGATGTTCTTGATTCAGCCTTAGCTGGTGTCGGTCAATAAACCGTGATAAACCAAAGCATATCAATCGGCTCAAACCGCACACTATGGATGGCAATCTTGTTATTGAGCATGATGTCATTTCCAACATTTGCCACCGAAGGTGGGGTGACTTTTCTATCGGTGAGTGATGGCCAAACACAGCAAGAATACAGTGTCAAATTACAGATCCTGTTATTAATGACGGCATTAAGCTTCTTGCCTGCTTTTGTTTTAATGGCTACAAGCTTTACCCGGATTATCGTTGTATTAGCCATTCTCAGGCAGGCTTTAGGTTTGCAGCAAAGCCCGCCGAACCGAGTGCTTGTCGGTATCGCACTCTCACTGAGTATTTTGATCATGAGACCGGTTTGGTCTGACATCTACGAGAATGCTTTTCAACCTTATGATGATGGCGAAATAACGCTCGTTCAAGCATTTGCGATAGCTGAGCAGCCGGTTAGAAATTTTATGCTTGCTCAAACGCATCAAAGCGCTCTAGAACAAATGCTGCGCATTGCTAATGAACCCATAAACCAAAAGGTGGAAGATATTTCCTTTGCTGTTGTACTTCCTGCCTTTGTGATTAGCGAATTAAAAACCGCTTTTCAGATCGGTTTTATGCTGTTTATTCCTTTCCTTGTGATTGATTTGGTCGTTGCCAGTGTACTCATGGCGATGGGGATGATGATGCTATCGCCGCTGATCGTCTCGTTGCCTTTCAAATTGATGGTGTTCGTTTTAGTTGATGGGTGGGCGATGACGGTTGGCACCTTATCTGCCAGTTTTGGCTAACAAGGAGAAATCGCTCATGACACCAGAAATGACCGTGACCTTATTTACAGATGCAGTCTGGATGATCATATTGATCGTGGCGGTTTTAGTGGTTCCCGGCCTTATTTTGGGGTTAGGCATCGCGGTATTTCAAGCCGCCACGCAAATTAACGAACAAACATTAAGCTTTCTTCCTAAGCTCTTAGTCACGCTGCTTATGGTTATTTTTGCTGGGCACTGGATGCTGCGCAACATTATGGAACTGTTTGATTACTTATTCCATAACATTCCGGGGATGATCGGTTAATGGCCTTCACCTTTACTGAACTTTCTGCGCTGCTTGGTCAATTATGGTGGCCTTTTTTTCGTATTGGTGCTGTCTTTATCTCAATGCCTTTTTTAGGCGATGCGCTGATCCCCGTTTGGGTACGGAGCTTATTGGCATTATCGATTGTCGTGATTTCAGCCCCTCTCATGCCAGCGATGCCTGAAGTGGAGTTATTCTCTCTCACCTCTTTATTTTTAGCTTTTGAACAAGCCATCTGGGGCATGATGTTTGGTTTAATTCTCCACCTGCTTTTCACTATTTTCACCATGCTAGGCCAAATTGTTTCATTGCAAATGGGGCTAGGCATGGCAATGATGAATGACCCTGTCAATGGGCTCTCTGTCGCTATTTTAGGCCGCGTTTTCTTACTATTTTCTACCTTGCTATTTTTAGCCTTAGAGGGGCATTTGCTCGTTATTGATATTTTAATTCAAAGCTTTGTGGTCTGGCCGGTCGGCTCTGGTCTCTCTCTCCTGTCTATACAAGGAGTGATCAATATTTTTGGGTGGATGTTTACGTCAGCGCTCGCCCTTGCATTACCGGCGATCGTATCGATGTTACTTGCCAATCTCAGCTTTGGTGTGATGAACCGTGCCGCGCCAGCATTAAATATATACGCACTGGGGTTTCCAATGACGATGCTGCTGGGCTTATTTAGTGTACTGATTTCCATCTCAGGTGTACCAAGCCGTTATACCATCTTAGTTCACGATGCGTTGCAGTATTTGCATCGCTTTATGATGGGGGGAGTATGAGCGATCAATCGTCACAGGATAAAACCGAAAAAGCCTCCCCGCAAAAAATAAAAAAGGCAAGACAGGAGGGGCAAATTCCACGCGCAAAAGAATTGACAACCGCGGTCATTTTCTTAGCCGTTACCCTCTACTTTTATGCGCAATTTCCGCAAATTTGCCAACGTATCATCGGCATATTTCGTTACAACATGACATTGACCAAAGACGATCTGGCCTCGCCAAATCAAATGATCGAACAATTGGGCCAAACTCTCGCCATACTGATTGAACTGCTACTCCCCATGTTTGTGGTCATTATTGTGGTCAGCATCGCTAGTACATTGTTACTGGGAGGCTGGCTATTTCGTCCTGCCAATGTGCTCCCCAAGTTAAGCAAACTCAACCCACTTTCCGGGCTAAAACGCATGTTTTCAACTCGCTCTTTGGTTGAGCTAATAAAATCCACCCTCAAGGTCAGTGTGATTTTTGCCATGTTGTATGGTTATTTAGATAATCACCTCCAACCCTTGTTAGGTATGCAAAATTTACCACTCAACCAAGGCGTGACAATAATCATGTCTATTTTATTTGATGGCCTGCTCTTGATGGGATTTGCTTTGTTGATCTTTGGTGTGATTGATGTCCCTTACCAACGATGGGAACACTTAAAACAGCTAAAAATGACAAAGCAAGAGCTAAAAGAAGAGTTTAAGAATAACGAAGGTCGCCCCGAGATCAAACAGCGCATTCGTCAGATACAACAGCAATTTGCACGCCGTAAAATCGAAAAAATGGTTCCCACTGCCGATGTCATCATCACTAACCCAACTCACTACGCGGTGGCATTAAAGTACGACACTAACCTAGCTGAAGCGCCATTTGTGGTGGCAAAGGGAGTAGATGAAACCGCCCTTCACATTCAAAGAATTGCCCGAGAAAATCATGTGGAAATTATTCATGCTCCACCGTTGACTCGATCCATTTATCATACAACCGCCATCGAACAAGCGATTCCAAGTCAACTTTATATTGCTGTCGCTCATATTCTGACCTACGTATTGCAATTAAAGGCTTTTCGCAAAGGCGCGGGTAAAAAACCCCATCCATTACCCATTTTCTCGATACCTAAACACCTGCAACACTGATTAACCCGTGTTTACCCAAGGATACCTGAGCATGCTTAACCGGTTACAACAGATCCAAACTTCCACAAAAGGCTACATCGGCATACCCATTGTATTGTTGATGGTATTAGCGATGGTCATCTTGCCACTGCCACCATTATTGCTGGATGCTCTCTTTACCTTCAATATTGTTCTCGCCATTTTGGTTTTGCTCGTCAGTACAACCGCAAAGAGACCTCTTGATTTCTCTATCTTTCCAACCCTGTTGCTGGTTGCAACACTCTTACGACTGACATTGAACGTTGCATCAACTCGGATTGTATTACTTGAAGGGCACAACGGTGGAGACGCAGCCGGTAAAGTCATTCAAGCTTTCGGTGAGGTGGTTATTGGTGGTAACTATGTCGTGGGTATGGTGGTTTTTGTTATTTTGATGATCATTAACTTCGTTGTGATCACAAAAGGCGGCGAACGTATCTCCGAGGTATCTGCCCGCTTTACTCTCGATGCTCTGCCCGGAAAACAGATGGCGATTGATGCCGATTTAAACGCTGGATTAATTGATCAAGAAACCGCGAAATCAAGGCGCAAAGAAGTAGCAAACGAGGCCGACTTTCATGGTTCAATGGACGGTGCTTCTAAGTTTGTTCGGGGAGATGCCGTTGCTGGCCTACTGATCTTATTTATCAATATTATCGGAGGTATCAGCATTGGTGTGTTTGAACATGGCCTTTCTGCCTCTGAAGCATTTAAAACCTATGCCCTACTCACCATTGGTGATGGTCTGGTTGCACAAATTCCGTCACTACTGCTAGCAACCGCTGCTGCCATCATCGTTACCCGAATTAATGACACTGACAACGGTATGTCAGAAACCATGCACAAACAATTATTGGCAACCCCAGCCACGTTGTTTACTGTTGCTGGCATTATGGTCATCATCGGTAGTGTGCCCGGTATGCCGCATGTCGCATTTTTTACCTTTTCAGCCGTGCTTGGATTTGCTGGCTGGCGGCAAATGAAAAAACCAGTCCAAGACCATCAAATGGGGCAAATAGAAGCCATATCCCAAGCGATGCACGAGGAAGAAAGCCAACTGACTTGGGACGACATTCCTCATATACACACCCTCGCGCTATCACTTGGTTATCGTCTCGTACACCTAGTCAATAAAGAACAAGGGGCTCCACTGACTCAACGCATTCGGGGTGTAAGACGCAATCTATCGGAACAAGTTGGTTTTTTACTTCCTGAAGTACGAATCCGAGACAACTTGGCATTAAAACCCAATCAATACACCATTGCCTTAAATGGCGAAGTCATTGAGGAGGGCTTTATCGAACCAGATAGGCTCATGGCGATTGCCGTCGGTGAAACCTATGGTGAAATTGACGGTATATTGGGCAGTGATCCCGCCTATCAGTTACCTGCTATTTGGATTGTGCATAACGATAAAGCAAAAGCGCTAAATATGGGTTACCAAGTTGTTGACGACTCGACCGTTATTGCAACCCACATTAGTAAAGTGATGAAAACTAACCTTGCCGATCTTTTCACTCACGATGATGTTGAAGCAATGAACCACCGTTTAATGGCTCAAGCCCCTAAACTAGCGGAAGCGCTCAGCGCAGCCTTAACCCCTGCTCAGCAATTAAAAGTATACCGCCAGCTGTTGCTCGACCAAGTACCACTGAAAGACATCCGTAGTATTGCCAATACCATGTTAGAGTGCTCAGAAAATACCAAAGATCCTATCTTGCTCGCTTCCGACGTTCGCTGCACGTTACGTCGAACGTTAGTCAACTTAATCGCCGGAAAAAAAGACCAAATCAGTGTTTATGCACTTTCCGATGAGTTAGAACAAATCCTGCTCACTTCACTACAGCAAGCACAACAAAATGGGCCGACAATGCTCGATAGTTTCCCGATTGAACCGAATATCTTAAGGCAATTTCAACAGAACTTACCTTTGATCAAGCAACAGTTAAAACAACAAGGACTGACGCCAATTTTATTAGTTATGCCGCAATTACGTCCCTTACTGGCTCGATACGCACGTACTTTCACGCAAGGTCTAGCCGTTTTATCCTATAATGAAATTCCTGAAAATAAACAAATCAATGTGGTAGGAAATCTTGGCTAATCTCACTTCAGCACAAGCAATCTATTTGCATTTATGCAAATTAATGAAGCAAAACATCACCACTGATGACGATAAAATTGTGTATGACGCTTTTATTAATCAGGATATTCGACACGCTTGCCAAGCAATCCGGCAAGCGCATTCGGGGGAAGTTGAATTTCAACACCTCACACTACGTTTTGGCTACTCTGGTGAACAAAGTGTTTACCACTTTGATTTATCAGAAACCATGGTGTTATGTTTAGATCTCTACAGCCTTTATTTAGCCATTCGTCAGGCACAGTTTCAAATGGAAACCTTTCACCCCGATCTGATCAGTAACGTAGTGGTTCCTATTCGGATAAGTGCACTATTATGGGAAAGTGGCACACGCTATCTCAATCAGGCTATCGAACATCACGCCAAAGCCTTCAAGCATATTATCCCGTCAATACAATTAGATAGCACTGCGTATCATAGCGATCATTGCGCTGAACTTATCGAAAAACTACGCGAAAATGCTTTTTTACTCTGGATAGAAGTCTCCACCAATCAACCTGACTTAGACCGCATTCATGCCTTTAAACCAGACATGATCAAATTAGTCGTCAATTTAGAAGACAAAACACACAGAGAAGCGTTTTTACCGATTGCGCGATTCTTAAGAAAATATCGTTACACATGGGTAGCAAGCCGAGTCGCCAATCAAAATGAACTCAACCACTATCGACTCTTAGGAGCCAGTTATTACTTTGGCTATTTCAGTGATATACCATCATCCGTCTCATTTAAAGCTCCAACATTGGAATAAACGTCACTAAAACCAAGCAAAATTGGATAAATAAAAAAATTTCTTCATTTTTAATTAATCTTCTTGGCCAATCATCCGCCTCTAGTCAATAGCTAGGGAATTTCCCGAAGCCTGAAAAAATAATTAAGAACCCAAGGAGACTTAAGATGGCTTTATCGATGCACACTAACTACGCTTCACTTGTTACTCAGAACACACTAAACAACACAAGTGGTCTTTTAAATACCGCCATGGAGCGTTTGAGCACCGGTTTTCGTGTCAATTCAGCTGCTGATGACGCCGCTGGTCTACAAATCGCCAACCGCCTTGAAGCTCAGTCTCGTGGCATGAATGTTGCGATGCGTAATGCACAAGATGGCATCTCTATGATGCAAACGGCAGAAGGTGCGATGGATGAAATGACCAACATCGTTTACCGCATGAACGATTTGGCGACCCAATCACTCAACGGCTCAAACAGTACTGCTGACCGCACTGCGATGGACACTGAATTTAAACAGCTAACCGCTGAGCTTAATAACATCATGAGCAACACCTCTTTTGGTGGCCAAAAACTCCTAGCGACAGACGGAGCCTTCGAAGCTGGTGCGGTGAGCTTTCAAATTGGAGCCTCTTCTGCTGAAAAACTGGATGTCGATGCCTCAGCAAGCGTTAAAAAAGTTGCAGCCACACTTGCAGATGCCGCTATTACCGATGGTATTGATGATGCAACGAAAGCCAAAGCCGCACTGGATAAAATCAGTGGCGCAGCAGGTCTAATTGAAGATATCGGTGCAAGTCGTGCTCAATTTGGTGCCAACATTAACCGCCTAGAGCACACGATGACTAACCTTGGCAACATGGTTGAGAACACCACAGCAGCTAAAGGTCGTATCATCGATGCAGACTTCGCGGTTGAATCATCGAACATGACGAAGAACCAAATGTTGATGCAAGCGGGCACCACCGTATTGTCTCAAACCAACCAACTACCAGGTATGGCGATGTCTCTACTTCGTTAATGCGAAGCTGTCATTCTGTATCCCAAAACCTCCCATCGGGAGGTTTTTTAATCACATCAACCCAAAAGAAAAAATAACCCGACTATAGCGCAAGTTATCGGAAGTGCGGAACATCACAAGAGGAATTCATACTTCCGCAAACAGACACAAATAACATTAACGCTTTGATTTTATATGAATAAATATTAGGCACACATTTTGCGTTAACAATTAATCTCAGTAATAAGTCTCGACATTATTGTTCGATTTGCATGACCAAAATATAGATGAGATAAGGAATGACCTCATGAGTTCAATCGATCCAATTTCAATGGCCACGCAATTGGCCACTTACGATGTACAAGCATTTCAGCAACGTTATAAAAACCAGTCAGACCGCTATCAAACGCAACTGACAGCACTGGGAAAAGTAGAAAGTGCATTGCGAGAATTTCGCACCGCGGTTAATGAAATGAATAACAGTACCAGTGGCATCGTAAAAAATTCAGCGACCCTGTCTCAAGAAGGCTTCTTTAGTAGTAACGCCAATGCCAATGCTCTTCCTGGCCACTACCAAGTTTTTATTGAACAAGTAGCCAGCGCTCATCAACTCGCAACAGACATGCCTGATGATTTACAGGCGACAAGCTTAATTCCAGCCACAGGAACATTGGATTTTACAATTGATGGCAAAACTATGAATGTCGAACTGGCTAGCGTCGATCGTGATGGTGATGGCCAAGCAACGATGGCTGAACTGGTCACTACCATCAATAACCATGATGATAACCCAGGAGTGAACGCTACCTTAGTCCGCTCTAACGGGCAAACTCATTTCATGTTATCGAGTACTAAAACCGGGGTAACCAATAGCATTAATGTCAGTGCCAGTGGCACAGGACAAACTTGGTTTGAAGACGCTTTCCTCAATACAACGGAAATCAGCGCACCTCAGGATGCGGTGATTTGGTTAGGCACACAAAATACAGGGCTAAAGCTCACGAACGCAAGTAATCAATTCGAAGGCGTCATTGATGGCGTCGATATGACCGTCACTAAGGCGCAAAGCGCTGGTGAGTCGCCTATTAGCTTAGAGGTTGGCCCAGATAATGACGGGACAAAAGAACAGGTCGATAAATTTATTGAAACCTACAATAACTTAGTCTCTACACTCGATGAGTATGGCCGAATCGGTGGAGAGAATAAACAACGTGGTGCCTTAGCAAATGATCCAACGCTACGTTCAATTCAAAGCCAATTAACTGCCATTACTCGAAATGAATTCAATGGCATGCGTCTCAGTGATGTGGGCATCACCTCAAGTCGAGATGGCAAACTTTCCGTCAACAATGAGCGTTTCAAAGAAGCACAAAAAAACAACAGTGCCGGAATTGAAGCCATGTTTAATGGCAAGGATGCGCTGTTAGATCGTCTCGATAACATGGCCGAACCATTTTTAAAATTTTCATCGGGACTATTTAGCTCCCGTAAAGAAGCGCTACGTTCAAGTATGGATCGAATTGCCGACAAACAAACCACCCTAGAACGGAAATACGATACTTCTTATAAACGCTATCTAAAACAATTTACCCAAATGAACACTTTAATGACTCAAATGAACCAGACCATGTCGATGTTTGGTCAAACCCATTAGGAGAGCTATTTATGCTACTGGATTCAGGCTACGATTCATACCAACAAGTCGACCTTGATGCACAAGCCGCTGCTGCGACCCCGCATCAATTAGTCGTTATGCTGATTGATGGCTTATTGGATGAATTAGAACGTGTACGTGGCCACCTCACCGCTGGTCGTTTGGCCGAAAAAGGGATTGGTATCAACAAATGCATGAATATTCTTATTGGATTAACCAGCGCATTAGATGAAGAAAATGGCGGAGAAATCGCACAAAACCTTCACCAACTTTATGATTTTTGTCAGGTTGAGCTTTATACCGCCAGTGTACAAAATGAGGCTGCGCGACTCAGCAATGTAGAACATGTCATGCGTAATATTCGAGAAGGCTGGGTCAACTTTGGCAAACAAGCATAACCTTCTATCAAGCTACCTGCTTCAGTTAGCCCAACGAATCGACGCCGCACAAAAAGCCTCAGATTGGGAGGCTTTACATCATTATGATGCCAAAGTCAGGACGCTGCTTTCAACCCAACGATCAGCGCTTAGTGATCCTGAACTCGGTGCAGAATGGCAACGATTAAAAGCCGCACATATGGCTGCATTTACTGCGCTAAACGTCGCCACTAAACAGTTAAAACAAGACATGCTTATGCTTGATGCGCAACAAGAACGAGCCATGGCTTATCAACTCTCAATGCCAATGGAGATAATCGAATGATCGCTATTTCATCGCCCAGTTCTGCCGTTTCTTCGCAAGATTTGGACACTCCTAAAATTGGCAAAAATACCAGTGAACCGTCGCTATCGGGCTCTATGCCCGCCTTTGGACAATATCTACGCCAATCCAATACAGGGTCAAGCACGGATGAGCTAAAGTTTGAGGATAGCCAATATCAAATCGCTATCGATGATCTCCACCTCACCGATGCTACACAGCTCCCAGAAGCTCCATTTGCACAATCGATCCCTCTTCCAACATTGAGTACTGGTGGTGCCTTACCAACGCAAGAAATCCCTGAGCAAGGTTATTCCTCATTTTGGCAAAGGATCGCCCATGATCCGCTCAATACGCATGAAAACGCATCAACACGCTTACCCCCCATGATGGCTTCGCTAAGCACGGAAACTAAATTTACGCCCTTGGTACCGATGGAAGCGACACAACCACTATCACCAGAATTATGGTCAGCCCAAACCAGCCACATCATAAAATCAGTTCAAACGGAAAATCAGAGCTCTTTGAGTGCGATGGGAAATTTACCTTCCCCACTTATCGCGCCCATGGTCAATCATGCAGGCCCAGCCATAGACACACCAGTGACACCATTGCCAGCCTCTGGCTCACAATGGGCATCCATACAGATCGATACCCAAGCTGGAAAGTGGGGAGAGCAAATGCTGCAAGTACTCCATGACCGAGTCACATTGCAAGCTCAACAACATATGCAAGAAGCAAAAATCCGCCTTGATCCACCCGAGCTAGGAAAACTGGAACTATTGGTGCGTGTTGACGGCGATAAACTCAATGTTCAGATCAACGCCAATAGCACAGCAACACGCGAGGCATTAACTCAAATATCTGAACGTTTACGTGCTGAGCTGCAACAACAAAACTTCGTCCATGTCGAGGTCAATATAGGGACAGGACAAGGCGGTGGTCAACCAAACCACTATCCATCGCAAAAAGAGGAAAATACCCCTATTTTTGCCGCGAGAGTGTCCGCTAACGAAGCACATTCCGCAATGGATACAAATTCAGAACACTGGCTCAATACTCAAGCCTAATTCGTTATCGAGGATAAGATGATGACCAAACCACAAATGTTCGCCATGATTTTCGCTATGCTCATCACCAGTGCTCTCGTTTCTGTCGGCACCGTTGTTGGTGGTGTTTGGTACTTAAAACACACTGGAGAAGAAAACATTATCCAGAGCCTAATTGGAAACGCCCCACTACCGTTTGCAGGCGGAAAGGAACAAGAGGCTAAAGAGCGAACCTTCCACTCTCTCGACCGAGTCGTGCTCACCGTTAAAGGTAAAAAACAACAAACACATTTTGTGATGTTAGAGCTGGCTATTGAAACGCGTAGACCTGAGCAGATTAAAGAAATTGATAACTATATGCCTATCATTCAGAACTCATTGCTCAAGCTGTTTAGTCATAAAACATTTGACGAACTGCAACAAGCCGGAACGATCGAAACCCTACAAAAAGAAGTTAAAGAAACGTTACTGAAAGCATTTTCAGGAACCCCCATCATCTCAGCAATTGATGATGTTTTATTAACCAAATATGTCGTGCAATAACGGAGTTCATTTATGCTAGATCTGAACTTTCAAGACGAATATGTAACGACAGAACAGATCCCAACATCGAATCACAAAATCGATGAATACGAGTTACTTCAAAAGCATCAGATCATTGTTAAGCGAATCGTAAACCAACTTCGTGTCCATGCGACGACGCATTGTGGTATCGAAGACATGCAGCAAATCGGTCTAATGGCTTTAATTGAGGCGGGACGACGTTATGGCGATATTCAAGACCCTAATTTCCCAGCCTTTGCCGTATGTCGAATTCGAGGGGCGATTTTAGATGAGCTACGACGACTAGATTGGCGCTCACGAAAAACACGTCAGGAAGCACACGAACTCAATGATGTTACTCGAGATCTGACCCGAACATTGGGCCGACCGCCAACTGATGCAGAAATAATTAAAGCGCTCGGCACTGACGAGCAAGATTATTATGCTCGTCAAAATGCAGCCTTAGCGGGTGAAATGCAAAGCCTTGATCAATTACTCGAAATGAACAGTCATGCTCAATTTGGTGGTGATTATGATGGCATGGAGCATGAACACACTCGTCGTAGTCTTGAGTCCGCCATTCAACAATTGACCAAACGCGACCAACTGATACTGACATTATTCTATCAGCATGAACTTAACTTACATGAAATTGCTTTGGTGCTAAATCTCACCCCACCAAGGATATGTCAACTGCACAAACAAGCACTCAAACAACTTAATCATTACCTGACTTCTTAGGAGTTACTCATGCAAAAAATTTTTGGTGCACTCATCATCCTCATGAGTGTTTTCGGCGGTTATATGTGGGCAGGCGGTAGTATGCTAGCTATTTGGCAACCCGCTGAAATTTTAATTATCGGTGGCGCAGCTATCGGAGCAACCATTGTCGGTAACCCCCCGCAAGTATTAAAAGAAATGCGGCGACAACTGCGCATGATCTTGTCAGCCCCCAAAGATGAACGTGAATATTACATGGAATTGATGGCACTGTTACAAGTTCTACTTGAAACCATTCGCAGCTCTGGCTTTAAGTCTCTCGACACTCATATTGAAACCCCAGAACAAAGCCCAATTTTTGCGCAATATTCGCGTGTTTCACGTGACTTCAGACTCGTTTCTTTCATTACCGACAATTTACGTTTAATGGCAATGGGACAAATGTCGCCTCATGAATTAGAAGGATTACTAGAACAAGAAATCGAAGCAATTCAAACGGATCTTCTGCTTCCTTCCCGTTCATTGCAAAGAACAGCAGAAGCACTACCGGGCTTTGGTATATTGGCCGCTGTTGGTGGCATTATCATTACAATGCAAGCGATTGATGGCTCAATTGCTCTGATTGGCTATCACGTTGCTGCCGCCCTTGTCGGCACATTTATTGGTATTTTTGGCTGTTACTGTTTTTTAGACCCAACCAGTAATGCGATGGCGCAACGAGTAAAACGCGATATGTCTGCATTTGAGTGTGTGCGAGCAACCTTGGTCGCTTACATTGCCAAAAAGCCGACACTACTTGCCATCGACGCAGGGCGTAAACATATTCAGCTAGACATAAAACCGACCTTCAATCAGATGGAAAAATGGTTAGCTGAACAGGAGGGTTAATGCAAAAACAAGAACATGTGGTCTTTAAACGCGCTAAAAAGCACGGCCATGATGAACATCATGGCGGCGCATGGAAAGTCGCCTTTGCTGATTTTATGATCGCATTAATGGCCTTATTTCTCGTTTTATGGGTATTACAAGTTGTTGATCAAGATGAGCGCAAAGCCATTGTCGCTCACCTTAACAGTTCAAGTTTTTTTGATCAAAGCTATGGTAATCCGTTCGATACCGCACAAAGCATTTCACCGATTGATTTGGCTCAAGATTCGTCAGTATTAAGTCGACACAATTCAAACCATGTCGTAAGTTCATTTTTTCAGGGCAATGCTGACGGGCCTGAGAGCGACTCACTTATACCGGGCTCGTTTGATACCCAAGAGCAATTAGCCTTACTTGCGAAGGTGATTAATGAAATGATGGCTCAAATAAGCGCTCAGGGTAATGTTAATGTCACCATTACACCACAAGGCTTGAGAGTGGTTCTGCAAGATGATTATAAACAGCATATGTTTAGTCGAGGAGGGGCAAAACTAACGCCTTTTTTTGAAGATTTACTCTTGGAATTGGCTCCGGTGTTTCAACGCATCAGCAACCCATTAATCATCAGTGGTCATACCGATGCTACCCCCTTTAGGCATCAGGTAGGTAAGCAGTCTAATTGGGCTCTGTCAGCCAATCGAGCCGACATGGCAAGAAAAACCTTAGTCGCTGGCGGAATGCCTGAGGAACGGGTGATGCAAGTCACGGGTATGTCTGATCGTGCCTTACTCAACCAAGCGGAACCCGACTCAAGTGAAAACCGAAGAGTTGAGCTGTTTGTGCTGACCACGCCCGCCGCCGCGGTGTTAGATACATTTTTTGGCCATCAAGATGACTCTGCGCTACAAAAAGCCAAAGAGAAAGCTGAATTTAACCAACCGGTTCTACGCAAAGAAGTCTCTTCTGATGCGAGCGATAACACTAAAGCTAACCCGTTGAAAGAAATATAAAACATAGGTCACTGTCAACAGTGGCCTATTCTTTTAATATATCTACTCTCTCTTTTTGAGTGCCGCTATGTATTCAGAACCCAATCAACTTGCTAAAAAAGATGGCTTAAAAAAAGTCTTTCTGTGGTTAATCATTTTAGACTATCTTTTGCTTGGGTTCTTTTTAACTCAATTATGGAATTTATCACTCAATAGTGGCACATTGATTAGCCTACTGCTGCTCATTTACAATGTATTGCTCACATTTATCTGTTTTCAAAGAACCAAAAGACAAGATTCCTACATCATTTATCCTATCTTATCGGCGACCTTATTGGCATTTGTCTGTTTTCTGTATTTTTTCTTTTTAGTATAAAAGCACGGTTTAATTTTAAGCAGTGGATCGGGCTCCTGATCACCGTCAGTCGCCGATCGATTGACCATATCATCCACCCAAGTATAAACCCATGATGCGCTATTTAAGTAATGCGACTACGCTATGACGCCGTACATTTGCTTGAGCATTCATGGCTTGGAATGTGCCAGTAAAATGTTCTGATGCGTGAATAAACCCCGCTAACATGTCGTTTACCTGAGCCGTTGAGGCAAGGTTTGTTTGCGTTTGCAAGGACTGCATTTGGGTGTGAAGCTGACTATGAAATAACTTAGCTTGATGCAAACTGGCATGAACACGATTCAAATGCTGATTAATTTTAGATATCGATTGCTTGATTCCCTCACGCGACCCTAAATCAAACATTAATTCTGAGACACCTTCTGGCTCCGCTTTCAAATGAATCGCGTTAGCTTGCCCCGCGGGAAAACGATGCCCTTGGCCCGTTACCAGTACCCGCTGCTGCATTTGATGATAAAGCCCTTCTTGTGCCTCAAATACGATGCTGCCATCGTCACTCAACGATGCTCTCATTCCCATCGGAATCACACTACGGTCAAGCATGCTAACCATCCGCTTACCGTCCGATTGGCCATCAAATTGGATCATCACCGATTGACCTTGTGGAAAGTCTAACCGAACATGCTCTGCCTTTTCATTTAGTCGATGAATATTTAATCCTGGGATTGAAAAGCGACGGATATCAGCGTTATCCAAGTTTAAGTTCAGCTGATTATCGACCACCCTTTTGCCATCAAATTGAGCCTGTTGTAAAGCCTGATGCAGCGTATTCTTGGACTTGATTAACTCATCTTGCTTAGCTGGCCCACTTTGTGGGCCGCCATTTAAAGCTTGGGTTAACAGTCGCTTCATCCCTGTCAGCTCTTTCCCCATCGTTTGCAAGGACTTTGAGGCAATTTGCACAGAAGTTGCTTGCTGTTGACCTTGTGTCAACAAAAAACCAGAAACAGAATAGGCTGAGATAGGAGCAGCCTGAACAGTGGATAAAGGCGGGGTAATCTTACTGTTTAAATTCGCTGAACGAATCGGTGTTATTGGCGGCTGCTCTTGCCCCGCCAATCGAATACCATGCGGCTTAACCTTCACCGTGCTCATTACCATAAAACTTGTTAACCTTATAACCGATCAAACAAACTAAGTTCATTGATTTTGACATAACTGGCCTGAGTGGCTTGCAACGCAGCAAGATATTTACTCAAACGAACGGAAGCCTCACCATAATCAAGCGCGGATAAATCACTGCTGACTTTATCAACAAACAACTTGTTCTCACCATGAGCACTATTGAGCAAGTCTAGGTTGTTATAACGCCCACCAATATTGGTCATTGCTCCTAAAACATTTGCCGAGGTTTGATCAATCACGCTCAGCGTCGCGTCTACCGTTGCCTGAAAATTTGCACTCGGAGCCGCAAATTCGCTAATCAGCGTATCAATTTGGTTAAGAACATTATTCCCGCCACCCAGCTCAAGGATCTCCTTCGCGGTGACATTTGATTCCATTGTTACGCCTTTAGCCACAGTAACCACGCGCTTATCGCTGTTTCCATCGACAATATATGCCCCGCCACTATGTTGTATCGCTGGTTTATTGGTTTTGGTTCCCGAAAATAGATAATGCCCTTCTTCATCTTGAGCATTAAAGGACGATTCAACCGCATCCCTTAAACTTTTAAGTTCCGTCACCATTCCATCGCGATCAACATCGGTAAGTGAACCATTTGCTCCCCACAACACAAGGTCGCGAATACTTTTTAAACTTTCATTGACAGAATCTAAATGCGTTTCTTGACGAGAAAGTGTCGTTTTAACATTCGCAATATTAGATTGATATTGATCGATTGCACTCCCTTCCCGTTCAAGATTTAGCAGCTTAATCGATGCCATCGGATCATCCGAAATCTTCGTTAAACGGTCACTGGTTGACATTTGTTGTAAGACTTGCCCCAAACCCGCATTATTACCTTGCAAACTTTGCAACATAATTTGGCTAAATTGGCTATCACTGATTCGCATCAAAACTTCCTTTTTAGACTAGTTGAAGAACGGAATCGAAAAGCTCGTTGGCTTTGCTGATCACTTTCATATTCGCGTTATGAGCATTAATAAATACCATTAAATTTGCCGCTTCTTCATCGCTATTGACGGCACTGACATTGTCTCTAGCCGCAATCGCTTGTTTATTCATTGTTGTTTTGGCATCAAAATCTGCAGTTGCTTGTCTGGCCTTGATCGCGGTTTGCCCGACCATGGCAGTGAATGCATCATTCAAGCTTAAAGAACCGTAACCTGTTACGCTCACCGCTTTATTACTTAATTCGATTAAGTGGCTCAACACACCGGAGTTACCAGGTGTTCCATCTTCAGAAAAAGCCAATTCTTCAGGTTGAATATCGGTAATGCTTAAGCTTGCGGCAGGGTTGGTGGGGTCGTACTGAAATAACGGCTTACCTGTGTTTGCGTTCAGATCTTTCCCCGTCGCAAGAATATGATTAAATTCATCAGCCAACGATTGAGCCATATCATCGAGCGCCCGTTGATTTGGCTTTAACACGTCATGTTGATAATCAACTAACGCCCCTAACTTGCCACCAACCGCATGAGAGATAGCAAAATTTTGCTTACCAAATTCCACCTGCAAATCCGCCATATAGGGATCAGCAGGATCGGGAATCGCTTTGAGTTTCGCCGCTTCTGCACCTATCACTAACGGTTGTCCTGATGCTAACGTCACTTGTAACGTGCCGTCTGGTTGATCGGTTGTTCTGACTTCGAGCACTTGAGCAAGCTCGCCAATTAACGCATCTCGGGCATCCAATAATTGGGCAGGATTACCTCCGGTGCCTTGCATTTCAGCGATCTGTTTGTTGGTATCCGCAATATTGCTCATCAAACTATTGGCGTGCAATATCGCAGCATTTTGCTGGTCGCTGATATCCTTATGCTGATGATGCAATGATTGGCTGAGGGTATGGAAACGATGCGATAACGCTTCTGACTCATTGATAATTTGTTGACGGTAAGGAATCGATTCAGGTTTAACCGTTGCATCATTGAGCGAAGTAAATAAGGTATCTAACCCAGCTGAAATACTAAAACCATCAGCAGACAAGGTGTTCTCAAGTTGACTCATGCTATTGGTATAACTTGAAGCATAACCTGCAAGGCTGTTCGTTAACCACGTTTGTTTCACTAAAAATTGTTCAGTTACCCGACGAATACTGGTGACTTCGACGCCTGAGCCAGGGCTGAGTCGATCATAAGTACCAGAGCCAATCGCGGCATGTACCGCCTGTTGACGACTATAGCCAGCAGTATTGACGTTAGCGACATTCTGCGCGGTTATCTCTAGCGCGACACGGTTGGCATTCAGACCCGACAAGGCAATATTAACGAGACTCATCTACAGCTCCATTTTTCGAACAAGTGGTTGAGAAAACGCCGTCGTCATGCCAACCTCATTTAGTACTTGCTTAACAGAGGCGACCGCTTCTGCGTTAACGTTAATCGCCGAGTTGACGCTTTGCTCAGCGTGATTATCGTGTGGCGACCTTCCTGCCGGCGCTAACCCGATAGGGGAGAACTTAATTTCATTGGCAGGCTCTATCGCCATGCTGCCGGTTAGCTCAACTTCACGCATTGATGGACTCAGTTGTTGTACTAACAGGTTAGCAATCCCTGAACTTTGTTTTTTGGCTAACTCTATCGCTAACTGTCCATCATACATATCTAAGAACATACCTTGTTGCTTACTAACAAAAGGGTTGTCTTTATCGGCTAACACATCACTGCTGCTACGCATCTGGCGTAATACCATTTGTAAGAACATGGCTTCAAATTGCCCAGCAACCGCTTCAATAGCGGCTTTATCATCACGACTACTTTTGATTTGATTCAAGGCATTATTGTCGTGGTACAAGATGTTACCCAATTGAGACGATTCTGGGTTGGTGTCTAATTTCATCTTGGCTCCCTTTTAAATTACGACTAATTCAGCATTCAGTGCGCCCGCTTCGTTCAAGGCTTGTAAAATTGACATTAAATCACTGGGAGTCGCTCCTAAGCTATTGACTGCATTAACAATAGTATTAATGTCTGTACCTGGGGGCCAGATCACCATCTGGGCTTGCTCTTCATTGATATCAATATCGCTCTGATTTACGACCTTGGTTTCACCATCAGCAAAGGCATTCGGTTGACTCACCTGTTGTGATTCCGAAATACGCACCGTAAGATTACCATGACTAACGGCGGCTTCTGCCACCTTCACATTTTGCCCAATCACGACCGTGCCAGTGCGAGAATTGAAGACAATACGCGCAGGTTTTCTTCCCTCTGTCACACTCATTTCTTCTAGCATCGACATCATAACCACGCGTTGCTGTGTATCCATCGGCGCTCGCATCTCTACCCGTGCCTTATTAATGGCTTTAGCGACATTAGGGCCAAAAGTGTTGTTAATTTCACGAGCGATATTCTTGGCTGTGGTAAAACTAGGTTTGCGTAGATTGAGGGTGATTTCTTCACGTTCATTGAAGTCGGTGGCAATCTCTCGCTCTAGAGTTGCCCCACTAGGAATGCGCCCTACGGTAGCGATATTCTGCTGAACTTTAGAACCGCTCCTTCCTTCAACCGATAACCCCCCAACGACAACATTGCCTTGCGCAACGGCATACACTTCGCCATCAATTCCTCGTAACGGCGTTAAGAGTAATGTTCCTCCTCGCAAGCTTTTTGCATCGCCAATAGAAGAGATGACGACATCAAGCGTTTGTCCTAGCCCAGCCATGGGATCAACGGAAGCGGTCACGCTCACTGAGGCAACGTTTTTTAGTTTAGGATCCATGCTTTCGTCGATTTGCACACCAAACTGACGAAGCATGTTGGTGATGGATTGTGAGGTGAATTTAACTTGATTGCGGTCACCCTGCCCATCAAGACCAACCACCAACCCATAGCCGACTAATTGGTTTTGCCGAATACCTTGCACATCAACCAAATCCATTAACGCTATTTTGTTTTCCGCTTGAGTTACCGGTGCCATACCCAACACCAACCCGATGAGAAATACTGAAAGAAAGATTTTGATTTGTTTCATTAGAAAGGCACCCAAGGGCTATTAAAGAATCGCGTTAACCAACCTGAAGCATTACTATCCGCCAAGGCACCGCGACCAGAATAGGTAATTCTTGCATCACCAATTCTTTTCGATGAAACCTGATTACTCCGACTGATATCATCCACTCGAATGATGCCCGTTAAGCGAATAAATTCATCGCCTTGATTGAGTCTTAGCCACTTCTCACCACTGATACGCAAAACACCATTGGGTAAGACTTCATGTACGGTCACGGTGATGGCACCTTGTAATTTATTTCCTTGCGAACTGGAAGCGCTACCATCAAAGCTACGATTGCCATCAATGCTAACGCCCAACTCATCAATGACTTTGCCGCCAATGGTCGGCACGCCCAAGTTCACCCCGGATTTCTTGCCAAATTGGGTTCCGGCTTTTTTACTCGATTCCGTTTCTTCAGAAAGTAAAACCGTCAGAATATCACCAACTCGATAAGCCCGACGATCTTGAAACAGAGTCATCGTATACTGGTGACGATAAAGACTGCCTGACTTCGCTTCAGGTAAAGTGTAATCGAGTTTTGGCGGCGCATATTCTTCACTGTTTGGCGAAGGAGGAACCAGCTCTGGTAGGCCAGAGCAGCCAACCAAAAGTAATGCACCAACAACCCAAGCGCGGGAAAATATTTTCATCACGTTCTCTTTCACCATCACCCTATTGTTTACATCGATTGCGCGACAAACTTGAGCATATCATCCGCAGCAGAAACCACTTTCGCATTCATTTCGTAGGCTCGTTGAGTAGTAATCATATCGACCATTTCTTCAACTACCTGAACATTCGAACCTTCTAATGAGCCCTGTTTAATCTGACCCACTCCATCTTCTCCAGCAATCAATTCATTGGCTGGCCCACTGGCCTCAGTTTCTTTAAACAGGTTTCCACCTACCGCTTCCAAGCCCGCCGGATTAATAAACTTAGCTAGAGTAATTTGTCCAAGCTGCTGTGGTGTCGGATCATCATTGCTGACCGAGGTTACCGTACCATCAACGCCAACAGAGACTGCAACAGCGTTATCTGGAACTTGAATTTGCGGCTCCAACGGTAGACCTTGGCTATTCACCATCAAACCTTCTGAATTGATATGAAATTGCCCATTACGGGTATACATTATTTGGCCATCGGTGTTTTCGATCTGAAAAAAACCTTGCCCCATAACCGCGAGGTCAAACTGTTGGCTAGTATTTTGGGTATTCCCTTGAGTAAAGACTTTTTGTGTGCCCACCACACGAACACCGCTACCGAGCTGAACGCCGGTTGGTAACTCATTAATCTGATCAACTTGCGCGCCCGGTTGGCGTTGAATACTGTAAAATAAGTCTTCAAATACAACGCGATCGCGTTTAAAGCCAACCGTGTTTACGTTGGCTAAGTTATTCGAAATGGCTGTCATTTTAGTATCTTGGGCTGCCATACCCGTTTTACTTACCCATAATGCTGAATGCATTGTGTCTCTCCTACAGAGGTTAGCGTTATCTCGCTGCCATTAATTTGTTACCGGCTTGAGCCAATGTCTCAGCGGTTTTCATCATCCGCACCTGCATCTCAAAATTGCGAGTCAAAGACATCACACTCAATAGTTCATTGATGGCAGAGACGTTACTTCCTTCCAAATGCTCGGGGGCCAATTGAACGGTTTCATCGACCGGGAAAGGAACACCATCAATGCTGTGTAACAGACTGTCACTCTCTTTTTGCAAGCGCCCTTCCGGTGGGTTGACCCGTTTTAATGTACCCACCTCTATTTTTGCACCACCTCCCGGTGGTGTAACAGACACAAGGCCCCGTTCACTAATTTCTACATTCTGGTAATCAGGCAGTACAAGTGCACCATTTTCACCCAAGACAGGAAAACCATTGATGCTCATCACACCAAAACTATCGACATTAATGTTCCCCGCACGGGTATAAGCTTCATTTCCCGCTGGCGTTTCAACCGCAAAGAACCCTTTTCCGCGCATGGCCACATCAAGCGGTCGACCTGTTTTTATCAAATCCCCCGCATCGAAACGGGTAGAGGCGGAGTTGGTTACGACCATAGTGCGGCCATCAAACCCAACCCCTTCAACGGGCAAACTTTGCACCCTTTCCATATCGGCACGAAAACCTGCCGTATCCGCATTTGACAAGTTATTGGAGTGAACATGCTGAGCTTTCAAGGCTCGAGTTGCACCGGAAGTGGCGGTAAATAACAAACTATCCATATCAAATTCCGTTAAACTGCATTAAATAAGGCTTGTGTTAACTTATCGCTGGTTGAAATGGTTTTCGCATTAGCTTGATAGTTACGCTGAGCGGTCATTAAACTTACTAGCTCATTGGTTAAATCCACATTAGACCCTTCTAACGCCCCAGGGGTTAAGTTGCCAAGTACGCCAGTTCTTGGGGTGCCAACGGCTGGCGAACCAGAACTAAAACTTTGTGTCCACGCCGTCCCACTCACTTTGGTTAAACCTTGAGGATTGGCAAAATCAGCTAAGACCACTTGCCCTTGTAATAGTGATTGACCATTAGTATAAGTTGCATAAACTTCACCATTATCCTCAACGCGAATGCCCTTCAATTCACCAGCGCCATAACCATTTGGATTATTTTTGCTCACACTAAATGCTGCGCCAAATTGCGTTGTGCCTGTTAGATCGACGGCTAGACTTACAGGATTTGCGCCTGAGGCATTAAATGCGATGTTAAATGGTGAGGAAGGGCTAGCCATTTTACCTTCAGCATCAAAGGTTACTGTTTGAGCTTTAGTGGGAGCGGTCAACGCCGTACTTCCGCCATCGACTTCCATATTGATTTGCCACGTATTATCAGCGGTCTTAGTAAAATACTGAGTCACCGTGTGGCCGTTACCCAAAGAGTCGTACACCTTGGTGGTATAAGAGGAGTTAAATGTCTTCGGATCGCTTGCATTGAATGGTGCGGTAATGACAGGAGAGGTCACATCAAAATTAGCCACAAAGTCGATTTTGTCGGTCGCTTCTGCACCCAGTGAGGCATTCGAAATTTTAATATCACCCACCATACCCGACAAAAGCTGGTTTTTGCTATCAACACTGTAACCTTGCAGCTTTGCACCGTTGTTAGCGACAACATAATTGTCCTTATCGGGAGCAAAAATCCCCGCGCGAGTATACAGAGTTTGCCCTGAATGATCTTTGGTGACAAAAAAACCATTACCATTAATTGCAATATCCATTGCCCGCCCCGTGTTGATCACCGAGCCGTTTTTATCGAAATTTTGCGAAATTGAAGCGACTTCAACGCCACTCGCTTGCATACCGCTATAAACTGATGAAAATTCAGTTCGAGCACCTTTAAAACCAAATGTCGACGCATTCGCAATATTGTTACTGATTGTATTCAATTCAGAGTTCGTGGCATTTAAACCACTAAGTGCAATGTTAAAGCTCATAATTGACTTTTTTCCTTATCGGGTTAGGCACCAAACTGGGAGATTTGATAAAAAGGGATTGAACCAACACCTTGGACGTTAACAAGCGCTGCCCCACCGTTACTTGGGATACGAACTTGTTCAACTTTGCCCGCTAGCAGCATATTAGGACGAGTTTGTCCCTCTTGTACCTCAACAGAGATGGTGTATTTGCCCGGTTTTAAACCCAGTTTCTTTGGATCAATAGAGAAATCGAGATCACCGGCGGCATGAGCGCCAAGCGAAACTTTCGTTTGTTGCCCGAACTCATCTTTGATCATCAGGTTGACTTGATTCGACGCATGCTCAAGCTCAATTCGCCCATGCTGCGCCTCATCATCCAGTTGAAATTCGTTGGCGACCACATAGACTGTTTGCCCAACTAAACTAGCGGTTGAAAGCACTTGCATGTTATCTAGTAAAACCATGCTGTTTTTCATCAAGCTGGACATATTTTCCATACTGCGAACTTGAGAAAACTGCGCTAACTGACTGACGTATTCCGTCCCATCTAACGGGTTTAGAGGATCCTGATTTTTAATTTGAGCGACCATAAGATTGATAAACTCATTTTGCAAAGCAGTGCCTCCGTTGGGATCCTGAGGGTTAGCTGCAACTTTTGGCGTCTCATAATTAGTCGATGCTACTGGAATATCTGCCGAAAAAGCCGTGTATTGGGCAAGACTCATTAACTACCCTGCCCTAACTTAAGTAAACCTTGTTGCATACTTTTTACATTCGCAAGCACTTCAACGTTGGTTTCAAAACTACGAGTGGCCGACATCATATCCGCCATCTCGGCGACAACATCAATATCTGGATAGAAAACGTAGCCTTCATCATTCGCTAAAGGATGATGTGGCTCAAAGCGTTTTTCCGCTTGCCCAGCACTTTGTACGACATCAACAATGCGTACTTCCCCGCTCGGATAGCTGTTACTTTCTGGGGCCAGTTGTGTCTTGTTATACACCGTGGCAAAAACAGGCTTTAACGCCTTATAGGCATCATTTGGATTTGCAGATACCGCATCGGCATTTGCTAGGTTACTGGCAATGGTATTTAATCGCACTGTCTGTGCATTCATCGCCGAACCGGTAACAGAATAAATATCATTAAATGACATGGTTAACGTCCTTCAATTGCTTTCGCCAGCCCATTGAATTTCATATTCAGAAAAGTCAGACTGGTTTGAAAATCCATATTATTTTTCGTGAACTTAGCTTGCTCAACGCTCAGCTCTACGGTATTCCCATCTTTACTGTTTTGATAAGGGACGGCGTACTGAGTTTGCACTTCAAACCTAGCTCTAGGTTGACTTATACGGCCAGATGAGTGCTGATCCATAACAGTTGTAAAACTTAAATCTTTGGCCAAATATCCTGGGGTATCAACATTTGCTAGGTTACTGGCCAGGACTTTGGTACGCTGAACACGAAAGTTGAGAGCATCGGTATGAACACCCAGAGCACTATCAAATGAGATCGCCATTCAAGTTTCCTTTAAGTCGTTTACGGTCTGACTTAATAAGAATCAAAATACATGCCAATCAAATAAGTTATTTTTTTCAATGAGTTATAAAAAAGAAAGGAAAGCAAACTTCCGCAACGCGGAAACAAAAAAAGTCAGTAGGAAGCAAGGTAAACGCCACCCCATCCATACCATGCTACTTGCTGTCTGGTTGTTTTTTACTCTGCCAAGCTTAGCGATGGAAGCCCAGACTGAAAACCAAATCAAACAATATGTCTCAAGCCAGTTTGAACAAGAAGTGCACGATTATGCCCGCAATGAACATTGGCAGCACTACCGGCTAAATTACGAATTATGGCTACCTAAGTCAGTCCAGCATTTGCCTAAGTGTACAAAACGCCTTTTTATTTCAACCCGAGATTATCATTCACTGCCTATCGGAAACCTAAAACGTGCCATCAGTTGTAATGACCTTAATAATACTTGGCGTATTAATGTCACCATAAAAGCCAGCATCTCTTTACCTGTCGTCGTAACAGATAAAACCATCAACCGAAATACCACACTCTCTGCCGCCGATCTAAAAGTAGAACGTCGAACATTAACCAAGCAAGACAGCTTCTACACCGACCCTAACCAAGCTATCGGTCTCGAAACCATCAGACGCATACGAGGTGGCACCGTGTTGAGCCAAAGTGATGTACAAGTCTCCGCCGTGATCGAAAAAGGTAATGAAATTATTTTAATTGCTAACAAAGATGGATTTATCGCAACCACAAAAGGAATTGCTTTAGAAGATGGATACTTAGGCAAACAAATTGAGGTACAAAATATCAGTTCAGGAAACGTTATTCGTGCCGTCGTAACCGGAAAAAATCAAGCAAAAACGCTATTTTGATTTCCGATTCTAGTGATCCATATTCACGGCCGTGAATAACAAAGCAATTTTATATCCCCTTCCTACTTGAAGCCGCAGCGGTGTTGGCTACGTTCGTTCACCCCAATCACATCGCCTGTCTATGCTCATGGGGATGATGAGAGCCATCCGTGGCTCTCATCAAAGGCCAGCCTACGGCTGTTCACATTTGTTACTCACTTGCCGCCGACCAGCAACGCCAAGTTGTTTGGGTATACCTTTCAACATAAAAATAAGCTGAAGCTTAAAATCATAATTTCGATTTAACTATCGTCATCTGTTGGCCGCCTAAGTACAATAGGAGAGGATGATTGAGGATAATGACATGAAAATTGATAAAATAGCCGGTGGGAACGTATCTCACACAAGCTTGCAGCAAACAACAACAAAAACGGTCGACATGCCAACTAGAGCCAAAACACCAGAGCATCAGGTGCAAGTGGACACAACAGCAATCGAGCATGCTCAGAAAGAGATGGCCGCTCTTCCAGACATCGACATGGCAAAAGTAGAGCAAGTTAGAAATGCGCTGACAAACGGTCAATTAAGCCTAGACTCAAAAGCATTATCAAAAGCGCTAATGCAATTTTATACGGGACACGAGTAAGACTATCATTGAGGATATCACGATGGCATCACCCAAAGTTCAACGAATTCAAGCCGTTATTAACAGTATTAGCATCGATATAAAACTATACCAACAGCTGCTAGAGCTACTTAGAGAACAAAAATCTATTTACCTCACATTTGATAGCGTGGCATTAAACGACAACGTAGCTCAGCAAATCCCGATACTCAATCAGCTAAGTCATCATGCCACTGAGCGAAGTTTGCATCTACGCAAACTTGGGCTTCCCATTCATGAACACAGTGTCCAACGCATTTGTAATGCGCTTCCCTCAGAGCTTAATATCAAGGCCAGAAATCAATGGACATATCTCAAGAGTTTGATTCATGAGTGCCACCAGCTCAATCAAAGCAATGGACAAAGCTCAGCGGCTTTCCATGAAATAATGCATCATATCAAACATCCAACCCAGCATACTTATGAAGAACAACGGTTTTAATACCAGATTTTAATACTCATTGTCACCACCCAAAATCATCCGTAGCTTTCTAGCTACTGGCATTTTTTATTTTATAAAGACTTGGCTAGTTTTTACCACAAAGCCTACGCGATTCGAATATCAATAAGCAGGAAATAAGCTTATATAACAGATGGTTATAAAGGTAGCCTTTCTCAATACCATGCGTGGATTTTTTTATTTTTTGCGTCTCGTCGACGTTTTAGTTCTGCTCTGGCCCAGCTGAGGATTCTTGCATACCACAACGAGGCTCTTGTTTCTCTTCAACACTCAGCCATCACGAACCCGAGGTAATTCTATCCATCTTGTGCCTCCAACTTATCGCAGTACATTTTTAAAACGCATCAAAACGTGAGTTACCAGCAAGAGACCTTGGGGATATTTTGAGATTGTTTTTCATACACATCTTGAAAGCCATCAATACTGCCCAAAGATTATACAAAGCGGAATAACCTCGTTAAGTAAAAGGATCAAATCATGGGTTTAAAACCAGGACCAAAACCAATAGCTAAGTCGACCGGTAAGCCAGATCAGCGTCGGCGTGACAATAAAAAAACACCAGGAAATACTCCTGGCTTAAAGCCGAGCAAATCTTCAACCAAATAACGCAACCTCAATATCGAGTCAGAGTAAGCGGTACTGACTCTTGTAGCTCAACTCAAAACTCACTTTTGCCCCAAAACGTGTCAGCAATGATGAGTTGTACATTTCATCGTCCAATAATTTGGCTTAGTTTTTCTGCGACGCAGAGATAAACAATAGGCTTTCAGATGCAAACTTGTTGTCAGGTTCGATTTGTAGCCAAAACCTTAGTTTCCCCTCTAGCGACTGAAGATAATAAGGATTCTTAATCTTATGTTTGCTGATATGGGATACTAGTCCATATTGTCTTATGTAATGAATCTCTTGCTTTATTTGGCGTCTAGAAGAACGAGGTAAAGTAAGACGATCGCCTTGCACAGATATTCCTGTGACAATTTTTTGCTTATCACCAATTATTAAGCTTGTCTTTTGTTTATTGAGGGATAGGCCAGTATTAGTGATTACATCCGATATGATGTCGATAACCTTGTGGGGAATGTAGTCACCTGAAAAGGTTAAGTCATCGGCATACCTTGTGTAGTTCAGGCTATATTTCTTTGAAAGTTTGTATAGCCTATTATCTAAGTGCCTAAGTAAGATATTGCTCAAAGCGGGACTTGTTGAGGCTCCTTGTGGAAGTACACCATACAAGCAGCAAATGGATGCTAAGTAATATGAGACATTGTGCGAATACCCCAGGTTTGAAAAAAGTCTAATTACCCAATTTATAGGAATGGAGGGAAAAAATTCCTCCATATCCATCTTTAAGATAGCTGTTTGACCTAGGTGGGGTGTTGCATTGCTGATAATAGATCTTTTTTCTCTATATGCATGACAGCAAAAGTGAACGGGTATTGTTTTTAATATGTTTTCGTATATCCAAGTTTGGCACATCAGGAGGGATGGATATGGCGCTGAGACAAGTCTTCTACCACCACGTTTCTTTGGTATTGAAAACTCTCGATAGAAGCGACTTGAATTCGCGATCATTTTCTGGAGCTCATTAAGCTCAACACCCATCAGTTTAGATAGGTGCTCAATTTCAAATATGACTGGCAAATTGGCTTGGATAAGGTTTCGCACATAAGGCATGTACTGAGCAATTAGGTGTTCAGATATACCTCTATCAACAAAGAATAATTCCCAGTTATTTATTTCAAGCTCTTGTTTTTTATTCATAGTATGTTTGAAATGACTTGTAGAAGCTACCTTCTATACTACGCACCTACATTTAAATCTTGCAGATTTCGCTCGCGAAATATGTGAGATTTAAATGCCGTAAGAATAGCGAAGCTATTCACGCTTACTTACGATTTTTATCTTTTCGAAAATCGTAAGTAAGTGGTTAACGCCAACCTTAACCTGAGAGCGACTACACTCCAACGTACTAGCTTCTACAAGCCAGACACTAATGTATATGAAACTAGTGCGTTTTAAAAGTCTTCTCGTCTAATAAACAAAGACTTGGAACATAAAAGTCAGATGTGGAGACCTTCTTCGATAAAAACCTATCAGGAACAGTCCTCCACGGTCGTTCTTTTTGTTGTAAACTTTTTTGGGTGAGACATGCAATACCATCTGGAGTGATTAAAAAGAAATCATCGGCGGCTTCTTTTATTAAGGCTTTGTCACAGAGAGATCGAACTGTTTTAGAGTAATCCGTAAAAGAAAAATCTAGACGCCGAAAAAAGCTAAATGCATCAAGACCTTTGGCTGATTTCCATAAGGCGTTTAGTGCTTTAATCTCCATCGGTTTAAGCTTCGTCATCATGCATCTCCCATAGCGCGAATAAGCAGTGTTTCGCGTGCAGTGTTATCTTTGAAAAATGGCCACCAAAAGATAGGAAAAACACTATTTGGTGTATTACCGTCATCCCTTGTGTACAAAGACTCTGTACCGCCATAGCCTCGACATGGCAGCGCTCTATTCTTATAGGATGTTGATAATATACTCTCTAACCTATCCATCAGTGCTAATTTTCTTGCTGTTTCAGCCGCATCATTATGCTCAGATATACCTTGTTCTAAAACAAGATATGACGTTAAGTCTACATCAGACTCTTTAGCCTTCTTGACTCCAATGCTTGATGCTGCAATGACTTTTACGTAAATCTTAATATTTGTAACACCATTGTCGTTAAAGAGTTTTTTGAGTGTATTGACCCTACCAACAATCGTTTTACCACTACCGACAAACTCATCCACTAGCACTATATTGGTGTGCTTCTTTCCGTGCCTGTTGAACTCTTTATATGCGCGTTGAAAATTAGTGACGGTGATATGTTCTCGCCACTTCATTTTTTCAAATGGCGCTTTTAGAGCATAAGTAACAAACTGTGCGCTATCCGAACTATAGTCACCAGTCATTGCTACAACTTGAGTCGTCTTATCTTCCAAGTTAGGATCTGTTGCAATATCTTCAACTAACATATTTATTAGTTCGCTGAATCTTTCGTAAGAAACATGCGTGAACCTCTCTAGTAGTTCAAGAATCAGCTCTCGTTCCTCTTCCGAATTACAATCTGAAAACAGAAGCTCTTGTAATTCATCAACTTTATCTTCAAGCCAAGGTTGTTTTTTCGTTAGATTGAAAAGGATCTTAAAAACACTCTTATTCATTTTTATATCAATAGTCGGTGGAAAAATTCGTTATTCAAAGGAAACTAATCAAGTAAAGTTATTATGAAACGAATTGATAGCTCACCTCATATTAGAGGCACCTAGTTACTTAAGTCAAAAAGAAGTTGTGAAAGTGTCATAAGCCCCTCGTTTGCTAAGTACCCGATAGTTATATATGAGCTTTTGATGCGGTGGAATCAAAAGGCTTTACCTCAGTTGAGGTAATGCACGCTTTACTAATTTAGTAAAATCGATAGCAAACTTATGTCCAGAAACTAGTTACAGCTTCACAATAATCAGTGTGATCGCCATAACCGGCCCGTGTGCTTTCTAATTACTTGCGTCGGCCAAACGGCCAGCGCTCATTTTGTCTATTTGATCGACCGATCTCATCATGTCCTTATAAGCACGCCCAGCCAACCTGTTTGGGAATACCTCCATTTTAACGGCAATCGCTTTTATCTTCTGGCCGTATCCGGTGTTGTGCTGCCTCTATCTCCCAAAATAGAACGCCTTCATCGCTGTGAACTGATACAACCATAAAAAATGCCAGTCAATAATACTGACTGGCATTTTTATTTTATAAGGACTTGGCTAGTTTTTACAACTAAGCCTACTCCCACTCAATGGTCGCAGGTGGCTTACCGGAGATGTCATACACCACGCGAGAAATGCCATCGACTTCATTGATGATTCGATTCGACACCTTACCTAAGAAATCATAAGGTAAATGCGCCCAATGAGCGGTCATAAAGTCGATCGTTTCAACTGCACGTAGTGACACAACCCAGTCGTATTTACGGCCATCACCCATTACGCCAACCGAGCGCACGGGTAAGAAAACGGTAAACGCTTGCGATACTTTATTGTACAAATCGGCATTGTGCAGCTCTTCAATAAAGATAGCGTCAGCACGACGTAGCAAATCGCAATACTCTTTCTTAATTTCGCCCAGTACACGCACACCAAGGCCTGGCCCTGGGAATGGATGACGATAAAGCATGTTGTATGGCAAACCAAGCTCTAGGCCAATCTTACGCACTTCATCTTTAAACAGTTCGCGTAATGGCTCAACTAGCCCCATTTCCATGTCGTCAGGTAAACCACCTACGTTGTGATGTGATTTGATGACATGCGCTTTACCCGTTTTTGATGCAGCTGACTCAATTACATCTGGATAAATCGTGCCTTGTGCTAACCATTTGGCATTTTTAAGTTTTTTAGCTTGTTCATCAAAGACTTCAACAAAAACATGGCCAATGGTTTTACGTTTCTCTTCAGGATCTGCTTTGCCTTCTAAAGCTGATAGGAAGCGTTCTTCCGCATCCACTTTGATGATGTTTAGGCCAAATTTATTGCCAAACATGTCCATCACTTGTTGGCCTTCATTGAGACGTAGTAGGCCGTTGTCGACGAAGACACAAGTCAGTTTATCGCCAATCGCACGGTGGACTAGCATCGCAACGACAGAAGAATCGACCCCACCAGAAAGGCCGAGGATCACTTCATCATCACCCACTTGCGCTTTAATACGGGCAATCGCATCTTCAATGATGGATTCAGAAGTCCATAGTCGCTCACAACCACAAATATCGAGTACAAAATTCTCGAGCATTTTTAGGCCATTTTTAGTATGCGTTACTTCTGGGTGGAACTGAACCCCATAGTATTTCTTCTCTTCATTGGCCATTGCTGCGTATGGGCAAGTTTCGGTTTCACCAATTTTTACGAAATCGGCTGGAATTTCCACCACTTTATCACCGTGACTCATCCAAACATCTTGAATTGCTTCAAGATCTTTAAATAGTGCCGACTGGCCTGAAACATTAACTTGTGCGTAGCCGAACTCACGCTCGTTTGAGCTAGCCACGCGGCCCCCCAACTGCTCAGCCATGGTTTGCATGCCATAGCACACACCAAAGACTGGCACGCCTGAATCAAATACATATTGAGGTGCGCGAGGTGAGTTAAGCTCAGTTACGCTTTCAGGGCCACCAGACAAAATAATGCCGTCAGGGTTAAACTCTCGAATATCGGCTGCTGCGACATCCCAGCTCCATAATTCGCAGTACACCCCGATTTCACGGACACGACGAGCTACCAGTTGAGTATATTGAGAACCGAAGTCTAGAATAAGGATTCGTTGATCATGAATATTCTTGGTCATTATTAAGCAATCTTATCAGCTAAATTAAGAAACGGAGGCGAGTCTACCCGCCTCTCGATAGGTCATCAAGGAAAAAAGCAAACGTTTACGTTTAACCCATACGATAATTAGGGGCTTCTTTTGAAATCTGTACGTCATGGACGTGAGACTCTTTCATGCCCGCTCCTGAAATACGGACAAATTGTGCTTGCGTACGCAGTGCTTCAATACTTGCCGATCCGGTTAGCCCCATGCATGAACGAAGCCCCCCCATCTGTTGATGGACGATCTCTTTAAGGAGGCCTTTATAAGCAATACGGCCTTCAATACCTTCAGGAACTAATTTGTCTGCCGCATTATCGGTTTGGAAGTAACGATCAGAAGAGCCTTTAGACATCGCACCAAGCGATCCCATGCCACGGTAAGCTTTATAAGAACGACCTTGATACAGGATCACTTCACCGGGTGCTTCTTCGGTGCCAGCAAACATGGAGCCAACCATCACACAAGATGCGCCGGCAGCAATCGCTTTTGAAATATCACCCGAGAAACGAATGCCACCATCAGCAATAACAGGGATACCATACTCATTGGCAACACCCGCCGCATCGGCAATGGCAGTCACTTGAGGAACACCAACCCCAGTCACAATACGTGTGGTACAGATAGACCCAGGGCCAATACCCACTTTAACCGCACTAACACCAGCTTCAATCAATGCGCGAGCACCTTCCGCTGTTGCGACATTACCACCGATAATATCGAGATCAGGATAAGCCGCTCGAGTTTCACGAATACGTTGCAGTACACCTTCAGAATGACCATGAGAAGAATCGATCAGTAAGACATCCACGCCAGCTTCCACTAACGCTTTCACGCGCTCTTCATTGCCAGGAGCGGCTCCAACAGCTGCACCAACCCGTAAGCGACCTTGCTCATCTTTACAAGCATTGGGTTTACTTTCTGCTTTATAGAAATCTTTTGCCGTGATCATACCGGTTAATTGGAAATCGTCATTGACGACAAGAACTTTTTCAACACGCGCTTTATGCATCCGTTCTTGAACGTCTTCACGAGAAGCGCCTTCTTTAATCGTTGCTAGGCGATCTTTCGGTGTCATCACATCTGAAACCGATTTAGAAAGGTCTGTCACAAAACGAACGTCTCGCCCGGTAATGATGCCAACCAATTCGTGATTTTCAGACACCACAGGGAAGCCAGCAAAACCATGTTTTTTGGTTAAGCTCATGACATCGGCAATCGTTGCATCTGGACGAACTGTAACTGGGTTGGTGACGATACCCGCTTCAAAGATCTTAACTTGGCGGACTTCTTCAGCTTGCTGTTCAATGGACATATTTTTATGGATAAAGCCCAAACCACCTTCTTGTGCAAGAGCAATTGCTAGGCGCGCTTCTGTTACTGTATCCATAGACGCTGAAATCATAGGAATATTTAGCGTGATGTTTTTGGTAAGTCGAGTGCGAAGATCGGCTGTGTTCGGCAGAACAGTAGAGTGTGCAGGAACGAGTAAAACGTCATCGAAGGTTAGTGCTTCTTTAGCAATTCGTAGCATTTGCAATATCTCACAACATAGATGTTAAAGAGTATTAAATCCACTTTATCGTTTCGCATAATAAAGGGATTTAGATTTGATATTGCGGACGGATTATACGCCCAGAGCAATCGATTGACCACTCATTTTTTTAATTTTAATTTGCAATCCACCCCTTGCTATGTATTATATTGCCGCTAATTTCCATACTCACGTCTGGTTCAATTAGCGGTGCCCTCCTTGACTAATCAAAATATTTATACTGTTTCCCGCCTAAATGCAGAAGTCCGGTTGTTGCTCGAAAATGAGATGGGCGTTATATGGTTAATCGGCGAAATTTCTAATTTTTCTGCACCTGTTTCTGGCCACTGGTATTTAAGCCTGAAAGATAATCGCGCCCAAGTGAAATGTGCCATGTTCAAAGGGAATAACCGTCTTGTTCGTTTTAAGCCTCAGAACGGCCAACAAGTGTTAGTCAAAGCTAGGCTCTCTTTGTATGAGCCTCGTGGTGATTATCAAATTATCATTGAAAGCATGCAGCCTGAAGGCGATGGACGGCTACAACAAGAATTTGAACAACTCAAAATGCAACTGGCCGCAGAAGGGTTATTTGCGCAATCACTCAAAAAACCACTGCCAGAACACCCGCGCTGTGTGGGCGTGATCACCTCAAAAACCGGAGCTGCTCTGCACGATATTTTGCAGGTGCTGAAACGCCGCGATCCAAGCCTGCCGATCATTATTTATCCGACCATAGTGCAAGGTAGTGAAGCTGCAATCAGTATTGCTCAGGCCATTGGCTGTGCTAATTCTCGCGCAGAATGTGATGTATTGATCGTGGGACGCGGTGGTGGCTCGTTAGAAGATTTATGGTGCTTTAATCATGAAATCGTGGCTCGAACTATTGCGGCGAGTGAAATTCCGGTTATTAGTGCCGTTGGGCATGAAATTGATGTCACGATTGCAGATTTCGTTGCAGACATGCGAGCCCCAACTCCGTCAGCGGCCGCTGAAATGGTTAGTCGAGATAATAGCCATAAAAAACAAACATTTGCTAATTATCAACATAAATTAGCAAGTGGCATGCGCTACTATTTAACTCAGCAATACACCGGCCTTAAACAGCGACAACATCAGTTGGATAAGCACCACCCGATTCATCGGTTACAACGTCAACAACAACAATTAGACGAGCTAAACTTTCGTTTAGAAAGAGCCATCCAACGCCGTTTGTCGACCGCGCATCAACAGGTTGTAAACTCATACCATCATCTGCAACGACTGTCTCCAGAAAAGCAGCTACAAGCTCAAAAATACCGCTTGAATTTATGCGAACGCCAATTAACAGCCGCAATGGAACGAGCCCTCGTTACCTCTCGTCATCGTTATACGCTACTGATTGACAAACTGCATACCGTCAGCCCATTAGCCACTTTATCGCGTGGTTATTCAATCACTCAAAATGAGCAAGGAAAAGTGATCCGCCGTGCAGATGAAGTCAAAACGGGCGATAAACTTGTGACACGACTTGCACAAGAAGCGATACATTCCACAGTAAATTAGTCGATTTTCTGAAATTCAGCACGAACCCGCGATTTAGATTTCAACTCATTGCACCGATTACAAAAGTAGTTAGCAGCGCCACATGCTTGGAGTTTTGCTAACTCTTGATCACAATCAGGACAATGCGCTATTTTTTTATAGTGAACCTGACAACTCACGCAGTGATACTGGCCATCCCACTTTAATGTATCCGCACACTGCGGACATAATTCATTCATGGTTTATTTCCGATGCTATTTTTTCTTGAATCATAATAGCTATAGCTTAAGAGTACAAATCGAACGGATTTAGATCGTACATTGGCGCTGAAAATGATCTCCCCGCCCAAATAGAAGCGATCATAGGCTGATCTTTTGCTTTCTTCAGCATGATCAGCGATCACCAGCAAAAAGAACATTTATATCACCACACACCGAAAGCATAAGTTACATATTCTGCATTTGGATTTTAAACAGATAAAAAAACCAATTAAAACAAAAATACTCCAATTATTAGAATTTAATAAAACGATCATTAAGTGATCTCACTAGGAAAAATATGACAAATAGGTGAATCGTAGGCAGGTGCCCAAAGTCACGCTGCCACCTGAATAAGGAAAATAAAAGCAGCGATCAAAACAGTACAAAACAGAGAGGTGTAAGGCAAGAACTAAGAAAAGATAAAGAAAAACCCAAGCACAATGCTTGGGTTTTTAAGGTTTATTTACGACGATCTTTGACCATATTCATTAAGCGTTTACGTTTACGCTCTTGGGATAAAGTCAATTTATTTGATTTGGTCTCAAATGGGTTTTCACTATTTTGGAACTGAATTCGAATCGGAGTTCCCATAATATCTAATGATTTACGGTAGTAGTTCATTAAATAACGTTTATACGAATCTGGTAAGTCATTCACTTGGTTACCGTGAATAACAATAATCGGTGGATTATATCCACCAGCATGAGCATATTTGAGCTTCACGCGTCGACCACGGATTAAAGGCGGTTGGTGATCATCGGTTGCCATCTTCATAATGCGTGTCAGTACTGATGTACCCACACGAGTGGTCGCAGATCGATAAGCTTCTTGTACGGACTCAAACAAGTGTCCAACACCCGTTCCATGTAAAGCAGAAATAAAGTGAATACGAGCAAAATCGACAAAGCCTAAACGACGATCCAACTCTTTCTTCACTTGCTCTTTAATATCAGTGGTCAACCCATCCCATTTATTGACAGCAATGACGATAGAGCGCCCAGCATTAAGCGCAAACCCTAGCAAGCTTAGATCTTGATCAGAGATATTTTCTCGAGCATCGACAACAAGTAGAACAACGTTAGCATCTTCTATTGCTTTTAAGGTTTTGACGACAGAAAATTTTTCTACCGTTTCATTAATACGTTTGCGGCGGCGAACTCCCGCGGTATCGATCAGTACATATTCACGCTCATCACGCTGCATGGGAATATAAATCGAGTCTCTCGTGGTACCTGGCATGTCATAAACCACCACTCGCTCCTCCCCCAAAATACGATTGGTTAAGGTCGATTTCCCCACATTAGGTCGTCCAATGATCGCTAACTTAATGGGTTGATCTTGCAAACGTTGATAGACCGCTTCCGCTTCTTCTTCGGTATAATCAACTTGCTCTGGCTCATGGTCTTCAAATTGAGTTAAATCTTCTAGTTCACCACCTTGCTCAAGCATCTGCTCAGCTAAAGGACTCAAAACTCGATCAATCAATGCTCCCACACCACGGCCATGTGCTGCCGCAATATGGTACATTTGCTGGCCCATGCCTAACTGCCAAAATTCCGCGCTAGCGGAATCCGCATCAATACCGTCAACTTTATTGACCACTAAAATGGCATGCTTTTCAATTCGACGTAAATGCTGGGCAATGGCTTCATCAGCAACCGTCAGTCCAGCACGGCCATCAACCATAAATAGGACGACATCCGCTTCATCAATCGCCGCTAACGATTGCTGCGCCATCTTGGTTTCTACACCTTCTTCACTGCCATCAATACCACCAGTATCAATCACAATAAATTCATGTTCACCTAACTTAGCTTGACCGTATTTTCGATCACGTGTTAAACCAGGAAAGTCCGCTACCAGTGCATCTCGTGTACGGGTGAGTCGGTTAAATAGCGTCGATTTACCTACATTAGGACGCCCAACAAGAGCAACAACAGGTATCATAACAACCTCACTAATGATTCTTTTCTTATGTAATTATACTGAAATAACTTCGCGACTTTGTAATTAAGCTTAGTATTCACAAGTCATTTGGGTATATAAACTCAAGGTTTATTTCAACAAAACGGCTCCCAACTGTTTCCAGCTAGGAGCCAACTATGAATTGTATCACGATTTATTGACGGATCGTCAGTTTCTTTATTTTACCATCCCGTGTGATCACTAGGTATCCGTCATCTAAAGCCAACGGTCCGACTGCAAAACCACTTTTATGAATGAGTTGTTGTGCGACAAATTCACCACTGCCACGATCAAACCAATGTAAATAGCCTTCGCTGTCCCCAACAACCACATAACCATCAATAATTTTAGGTGCCGTTAATAAACGATGTTCTAACTGCTTATTGCTCCACAATTCGGTACCGCTTCGCGCATCGACAGCAACAACATGATCTTTATCAGTAATCAAAAATAAGCGACTACCATCACTGGCCATGTTGGTTGTTGATGAATAGTTACGTTTCCATAGCGGATTTCCTGAACGTAAATCAATAGCCATCAATTGGCCATTAAAGCCGATCGTGTATAAGTTAGCACCAATAATCAGTGGTGCTGCATCCACATCCACAAGTCGATCGATTTCTGTTGCGCCTTTAGGCTGCCCGACCGGTAACTGCCAAATCAGTTGGCCTCGTTCAACAATTGCAGCCGCAAGACGGCCACTCGGTGTGCCCCAAAAAACTCCGCCTGATGTTGTGACAGGTTGGCTATCACCACGTAACGTGAGGCTTGGTACATCGGTACTTATGGTCCACTTTTGTTCGCCCGTGCTAGCATCTAAAGCCACTAAGATTCCTCGGCTGCTATTGGCGATAATAAAATTATTATCCGCGGCTACCGGAGCCAGCACTTCACCTTCGATATTTGCCCGCCAATTAACATTGCCACTCTCAGCATCCAACGCAATGACTTCGCCATTCTCACTGCCAATAAATAGTTGTCCATAAGCGGCAGTGATACCGCCAGAAAGACGAGCAGGAACGTCACCTTGAAGACGAACGCGCCAGAATGGCTGCCCATTTTCAGGATTCAGCGCTTTCACTTCCCCTTCACGGTTGGCGACAAAAATCTTATCGTAAGCGTATTCTGGAGCAAGGTTTGAAAAATAATGCCCCACCCCATCTCCGATCGAACTGCGCCACACGGATTGTGGGGTAAATTCACTCTTAACCAGCGGAAGAGGAGCCATGATGATATTTTCTTCTTCGCCTGAGCACCCGACCAATGCTCCTAACATGGCCGCTGACAAAAGCACTTTGTTGAACATTTTCTTCATCAAGTCATGCCCTTATCTGGCTAGATCATCCAGTTTTATTTGCAAGGTTTGGCTCGCGTCACTCGCTTGCTGAGCTTCAGTATAAGCAGTATAAGCTGTGTCTTTGTCACCCATACGCAAAGCGATATCACCACGTAGCTCAGCCACTCGCCCAGCCCAACTTTGCTCTTTTATTGTGGCAAGCTCAGCCAGAGCATCATCACTTTGCCCTTGCTCTGCCTGTAAGCGAGCAACACGATAGCTCAACAGTGGTTTTAGCGCGGCATCTTGGGTCGTATTTTTAGCCCATTCAAGTTGCGCTAATGCTTCATCCAAATGACCGGCTTCAACCTGTATTTTAGCTAACTGCATGGCAGCTAACACGGCATATTCCGATTGATTGTGGCTTGCAATAAAACGCTGTATGTCTGATTCAGCCTCAACGCCTTTTTGCGCTAAGTTCTGCATAACCTGGGTGTAGTTTTCTGAAGCTGCTTCTTGCCCAGCAATCACAGACTGCTGGTAATAACGCCAACCAAACAGTCCACCTAAACCAATAACGGCACCTAAAATGACCGCTTTACCGTTTTCTTTCCACCAATCTTTGATTGCTTCAACTTGTTGTTCTTCGGTATCGTAGAGTTCCACTTCCTGTCCTCTTAAAATCAGAAATCTCAAAAATTAGTGTTGTTCGATAAGATGCGCCAACTGGCTTGCAATCTCATTTTGAGAGAAGGTGGTTTGTTCCCCACCAAGTAAATCTTTTAGCACAACGGTTTGCTCTAGGACTTCATTTTCACCTAAAACCAACGCAACCGCTGCACCGACTTTATCAGCACGCTTAAATTGTTTTTTAAAGCTACCACCACCACAGTGATTCATGACTCGTAGTCCTGGCAACTGTTCACGCAAATGCTCAGCCAGTTTCATACCCGCCATCATGGTGCCTTCACCCGCAGTGACAACATAAACATCGACCTGACGACGAACGTCTGTATTGCCCAACGTTTCCATCATCAATACCAAGCGCTCAAGCCCCATCGCGAAACCCACCGCCGGGGTTGGTTTTCCACCAAGTTGCTCAACCAGTCCATCATAGCGGCCACCACCACACACCGTGCCCTGCGCCCCTAAACTTTCTGTGATCCATTCAAATACGGTTCGATTATAATAATCCAACCCACGGACCAAACGTTCATTGACGGTATATTCGATACCAGCTGCGTCAAGAAGTTCACATAACCCTGCAAAATGTTGTTTAGAATCGAAATCCAGATAGTCAGAAAGCTTAGGCGCATCACCTAATACCGCTTGTACCTCTGGATTCTTTGTATCTAAAACACGCAAGGGGTTGGTGTACATACGGCGTTTACAATCATCATCTAAGATGGCTTGGTATTGCTCTAAATAATCAATTAATGCACTACGATAATTCGCTCGGGCCTCTAATGAGCCGATCGAGTTCAGTTCCAAACGAACATGATTAGCAATGCCGAGTTCACGCCATAAACGCGCAGTCATCATGATCAGTTCCGCATCGACATCTGGCCCATCAATACCAAAGACTTCCACACCGCATTGATGAAATTGACGATAACGACCCTTTTGTGGCCGCTCGTGACGGAACATTGGCCCCATGTACCATAAGCGTTGTTCTTGGTTATACAGTAGGCCATTTTCAATCCCAGAACGAACACAACCAGCCGTTCCCTCTGGACGCAGCGTTAAGCTATCCCCATTGCGATCTTCAAAAGTGTACATCTCTTTTTCAACCACATCGGTCACTTCGCCAATCGCGCGGCTAAATAGATGCGTCATCTCAACGATCGGCATACGCACTTCACTGTAGCCGTATGCGCTGATCACGTTTTTTACTACGCCTTCCACTTTTTGCCAAAGCGGAGACTGAGTTGGGAGGCAGTCGTTCATACCTCGAATTGCTTGAATAGTCTTTGCCACTGTACTTACCGTAATATCGTTGAGATTAATCTTGTTCGAGTTGCTGAATATCGATGCGATTGTTTGCATCTAATTGAGCGGCTTTGGCGCGAATTTTGGCTTCAAGTTGAGCAACGAGATCATCGTTATCAAAACGCTCTTTTTGACGCACGCCATCTTCATAAAAGGCACTTTTTTTATTACTACCCGCAAGCCCTAAATGAGAAACTTCTGCTTCTCCGGGGCCATTGACTACACAGCCAATAATGGAAACATCCATCGGAGTTAAAACATCTTCTAATCGCTGTTCAAGTGCATTGACGGTGCCAATCACATCAAACTCTTGACGAGAACAGCTAGGACAAGCGATGAAGTTAATCCCTCGAGAGCGGATACGTAAAGATTTAAGAATATCAAACCCCACTTTGATCTCTTCAACTGGATTAGCCGCTAAAGAAATACGTAGCGTGTCACCAATCCCCTCCGCGAGTAACATACCTAAGCCAACCGCCGACTTGACTGAACCGGCACGAGCACCACCGGCTTCCGTAATGCCTAAATGCAGCGGCTGGTCAATTTTGGTCGCGAGTAATCGATAGGAATCAACAGCGAGAAAAACATCCGAGGCCTTTACACTAACTTTGAATTGATCGAAGTTTAGCCGATCAAGAATATCCACATGGCGCATTGCCGACTCGACGAGAGCTTCAGGAGTTGGCTCGCCATATTTCATCTGGATCTCTTTTTCTAGCGATCCACCATTTACGCCAATGCGAATTGGGATGCCTTTATCACGGGCACAATCAACCACCGAACGAATCCGATCCTCGTTGCCAATGTTACCAGGATTAATTCGCAAGCAGTCGACACCGTACTCTGCGACTTTTAGCGCAATACGGTAATCGAAATGAATGTCAGCCACTAAAGGAACCGAGACTTGTTGTTTAATCAGCCTAAATGCTTCTGCGGCATCCATTGTCGGAACCGATACCCGTACGATATCAGCGCCTACTTTTTCCAACGCTTTGATCTGAGCAACCGTGGCTGCTACATCCGTTGTTCTGGTGTTAGTCATGGATTGTACGGCGATGGGGGCACCATCGCCAATGGGTACATCACCCACATAAATACGTGTCGATGGGCGACGTTTGATAGGAGACTCGTATTGCATAATATTGTCTAAGGTAAGGTGAATCTAGCTACTTTACCTGAAGTATACCCAGAAAGGTCGATAGGTTCACTCGCAAATGTAACGGAAACGCCCTCAGGCGCACCAAGAATAACTTGTAGGGGTGTTTCTCCCTGTAAATTGACGGTTTGACCGGCTTTTTTTATTCCGGTCGATAACGTTTTCCCCGTGGCATCTTTAACTTGAATCCAACAATCTGCAGAAAAATGCATTGTAAGTAGATTATTGGGCACCGTTTCTACAGCGGCTATCGTTTGATCAGCAATAACTTGAGCTTCAGCGTCATCCTCAATGGAAGCAATGGGTTCAACAGGCTCAATCGCTTCAATATCACTCGTTGATGCCTCTTGCTCTTGCGCTTGAGTTAATTCGCTTACCGTAGCAAATTCAGAACTCGCCTCAACCACTGGTGGTGCAGTATCGATTTCATTTGAGTTAATGGGGAGATTATTGGCTGGTAACAAGCTGTCTTGCTGATTGTTTTGCCACCACCAGAGTGAAGACATACCAATAATCACCAAAACAATAATCCAAGTAATGGTCATAATGCGATTATCGTGTTTAGCGCGCTTGGTCTTGCGAGAAAAACTCTGCATTTTTTGTTCTTGAGGCTCGCTTGCACAATTGGCTTCATAAGCATCCATAATATCGAGTTCATTAACACCCACGGCTCTCGCATAAGAGCGCAGATAACCACGAATAAAAGTCGAGACTAAATCAGAATCAAACTGATTCTCTTCGATATTGCGAATAATAGCGACCCGCAAACGCAAACGATCAGCGATCTGCTTTTGGCTAAGCCCTAATGCCTCACGCTTCTGTTTCAGTAAAGTTCCCGGTTGTATTAATGGCTTATTGTCGATGCTGTTGTCTTGTTCTGTGTTCATCCGCAGTACTAATCTCTTATGTTCTTGTTCACGTCACGTGCTTTGGCTTGTTTTTATATTGATTGTTCGTTGCGTAAAGCAAGCGTAACTTGAACAGGGAAAATTTAATGATCCTTTTTCACTTGCAAGCAATGACTTTGCTAAATAGCTCACCATATTTTAATCAATAGGGCGAATAAGCGTTGTCCTAATCCCCAAGCGATTGGGATATCACGTATATTCTATTCGATATTAAACTCGAACGCAGTGTTAGAAATCATTCTAATGGATATTAAGCGCTAAACAACATTGATTTGGGAAAGAAATTACAGCCAGGTCAATATTTTTCGTTAAATTGACATGAAAACGTAACAAAAACACGCCCCAAACAGGGTCAATGTTAAAATAAGAGGATGATCATTGGACTTATTGGGACATCGGTATTCCCGATAAGGCAGAACTGAATCTGCCTTATCTCATAGATTAAATTGCTTTGACTGGAATCATTTGCTCTGCCTGTGCCTTCAATTTTGTCCGCTTAGTTCGGTCGATAACCTCTCCCACTAATTGTCCACATGCAGCATCAATATCATCGCCTCGCGTTTTACGGACTGTTACCGTATGTTCATATTGCATCAGCGTTTTTTGGAAACGATCAATCCTTGAATTGCTTGGTTTTTTATAAGGCGAACCAGGATAAGGGTTAAACGGGATTAAGTTGATCTTACAAGGCGTATCTTTCATTAATTGAGCCAGTTCATGCGCGTGCTCGGTGCCGTCATTAACATGATCAAGCAAGACATACTCTACCGTTACTTTGCCACGGTTAGCATTGGATGAAGCAATATAACGACGAACTGATGCCAAGAAATCTTGGATATTCCACCGATCATTGATCGGCATAATATCGCTACGCAATTGATCATTGGGAGCATGTAAAGAAATCGCTAAGGCGACGTCAATTTGTCCCGTCATTTGATCGAGTCCAGACACCACACCAGAGGTCGAGACGGTGACACGGCGTTTTGATAACCCAAAACCTAGATCATCTAACATAATTTCTAACGCTGGGATCAGGTTTTTCATGTTCAACAGAGGTTCCCCCATCCCCATCATCACCACATTGGTAATAGGACGTCGGCCTGTTTCTTTTTCTAAACCGATTTCACGCGCAGCCCGCCAAACTTGGCCAATAATTTCAGATACACGTAGATTTCGGTTAAAACCTTGCTGAGCCGTTGAACAGAATTTACATTCTAATGCACAGCCAACTTGAGAGGAGACACACAAGGTGGCACGGTCTTCCTCTGGGATATAGACGGTTTCAACATCTTGATCTCCAACACGCATCGCCCATTTTATCGTTCCATCATTAGAGTGCTGAGCCTGAGAGACATAAGGGGCTTTAATTTCGCAATTTGCTTGTAATTTCTCGCGTAATGTCTTGTTGATATTGGTCATTTTTTCAAAGTCATCACAACCAAAGTGATAGATCCACTTCATGACTTGATCGGCACGAAAAGCTTTTTCACCTAACTCTTCAGCAAAGTAGGTACGTAAGCCTTTACGATCAAAATCGAGTAGATTGACTTTTTGCATGGTCATGTGGCCTCTCAGAGATGGAACAAGAATTAAGGGCGCGAATTGTACAGCCTTTATGCAGTCGCGACAAGAGCCGAAAAACCTTGCCATAAGTAGGTGTTTGACACGTTATCCCTAGGGCCTGTTGACTAAACCTGATACACACAAAAGGCCCGATTACACCGAGGGCCTTTAAATAAAACGATTAAAAAATCAAGAATCTAATCGTAAGCAAATTTCACTTTCAGGAAAGAAAAACTCGATTTCACGCGCCGCTGACTCTGGGCTATCACTGCCATGCACCGAGTTATAACGCATACTCAAGGCATAATCAGCTCGTAGCGTACCACAAGCAGCATCTTCTGGGTTAGTGGTTCCCATTAACTCTCGATAGCGAGAAATCGCATTTTCTCCCTCAAGTACCTGAACCATGATCGGGCCTGATGTCATGAATTTTTTCAATTCAGCAAAAAAGGGTTTGCCCTCATGCTCAGCATAAAAACCACTCGCTTGCTGCTCGGTTAAGTGCACCATTTTAGCGGCAATGATCCGTAGCCCTGCTTGCTCAATACGGTGATAAATTTCACCAATTAAGTTACGCTTTACTGCATCCGGTTTAATAATAGAAAATGTTTTTTCAAGAGCCATTAAATATCCTTCTAGTTCTTATCGTTATAAGAAGCCTAACTTAATAGGCTTCTATTTCCTTTATGATAGGAAGATGAAAAATTATTTCGCCTGTTCTACTAGTAGCCGTGCAAGCGTTTTAACTCCCATCGCGGTTGCTCCAGCGGGCCATTTGTCACTCGCCGATTTACGATAAGTTCCAGCACAGTCAAAATGCAACCATCCTTGTTGATAATTATCAACAAAATAAGATAAGAATGCCGCTGCGGTACTCGCTCCTGGTGAGTAATCGCCCGATGAGATGTTAGATAAATCGGCAAAATTAGACGGTAGCATATCACGGTGAAATTCAGCTAAAGGCAAAGGCCATAAGCCTTCGTGCTCTTCTTTAGCGGCATTAAGAGCTTGATGCGCTAATGACTCATCAAAGCTAAGCATGGCATGGTAATCATTACCTAACGCATTTTTCGCCGCTCCGGTCAGCGTCGCACAATCAATAATGAGCGTAGGTTTTTGTTCTGAGGCATAAATAAGCCCATCAGCCAAAACCAAGCGTCCTTCGGCATCGGTATTCATGATTTCTACCGTTTTACCATTTTTATAAGTAATCACATCACCTAATTTCAGCGCTCGTCCAGAAACCATATTTTCAGCACAGCATAAAATCAGCTTAATTCTTTTATTTACGCCTCGCATCATCGCCAGCCCAAGAGCCCCTGTGATGGTCGCCGCTCCCCCCATATCTGATTTCATGGCAGACATAAAATTCGATGGTTTTAAGCTGTAACCACCTGAATCAAATGTAATTCCCTTCCCGACGAGACAAGCGAAAACTGGCGCATTCTCATCACCTGTCGGGTTAAAATCTAATTGTAACATTGCAGAGGTGCGTTCTGAGCCTCGGCCTACTGCAAAAATACCTTCCCAGCCTTCCGTTAATAGATCTTTATCTTTGACGATACGATAAGAAACCTGCTCTGGCGCTAATGATTTGATAAATTCTGCGGCCATGGTCGCCAGTTGACGCGGGGCGACCTCTTCTGCGCTTTTATTGATGATGTCTCGTGTCCAATCGGCAACTTTAATACGAGCTTGCAACTCTGTTTGTGCGGTTTTTTCTAGCTCGCTCCATTCCAGTACATTCTTCTTCTTCGCATCACGATAGCCTTGATAGAATGCCCAAATGGTTTCAAGCGTCCACTCATTGCCTTGTAAAGATAGATGGCGTAATCCTTGATTATCAAATTTACGCGCCGCACGTTGAATGCTGTCAATATCATTGGCTGTCGTAAGATGGATGACAGCAGCTTGTTCGGAAAATGAAATCAGTGCTTTTTCTCCCCACTGAGGCAGGGCTGGTTCTAAACTAATTCGTACCGACATTGGTGTAGACATGGTTTCTCCTTGTCTTTTTATATGATGTTATTCCAAATACTCTTTATACCATTTTAACTTGCAGATGCAGTGATGTGGGCTGGGTTTGTTTATCCAATCATATAGTCGGTCTATGCTGATAGGGATAAACTCACTGGCCGAGAACCTGCCGCTCCAAGTCGTTTGGCGATATGATCGCTTTAGCCAATCACTGGACTATATTCTCGACCATACCAAATGATTCACTTTTAAAGGTACTTTTTCTGTAAAAAGTGGTTACTTGATAAAAAAACGGACCATCAGGCCCGCTTTTTAGCATACTCACTCGACTCAAATTTGAGCGTGGATTTTAATCTCGCTCATCCATCCAACACAGGATAATAGCTTCAAGAATTTTTTCATTTGAACGATCAGGATCATCATTAAAATCATCCAAATCTAAAATCCATTGGTGTAGATCAGTAAAGCGTACATTTTGAGGTTCGACATCAGGATATTGTTCACAAAGTTCAATGGCAATGTCCCGTGAGTCTGTCCATTTCATAACAAGCTCCCTAGTGTAATTCATCCCCTTTAGATAAAAAATGAGGGAATGAGCATAAATTAATGATCTTCTTTCGCGTGATTCAGTGAATATTTGGGAATTTCGATCACTAAATCTTCATCAGCCACTTTTGCTTGGCAACTCAAACGAGATTCGGGCTCTAACCCCCAAGCTTTATCTAACATATCATCTTCAAGCTCGTCACTCTCATCTAAAGAATCAAACCCTTCACGGATAACGACATGACAGGTAGTACAAGCACAAGATTTCTCACAAGCATGTTCAATATGAATACCATTTTTTAAGGCTACATCAAGCACACTGTCACCACGATTGGCATCCAAAACCGCACCATCGGGGCATAAAGTATCATGAGGCAATACGATAATTTTCGGCATATTTTTTCTCTCAAATTTCATCAACAGAGTGGCCAGCTAATGCCGCTCGAATGGATTTATCCATACGACGGGAAGCAAACGCTTGGCTCACTTTATCCGTCTCTTTAATCCCTTGCTCAATGGCATCAGCGTCGTCGCCATTGCGAAGTTCAATGAGCGATTCTATGGCGACAAGTAATGTTTCACGCTCTTGAGCTGTCAATAGCTCGTCACCATCGGCTTGCATCGCGGCAATTAAGCCCTCAATCACCCGATCCGCTTCAACTTTTTGTTCAACCAGAGCCCGGGTTTGCATGTCTTCTTTAGCATAAGCCATCGACTCTTTTAGCATTTCAGCCACTTCGGTATCGCTTAAGCCGTAGGAAGGCTTAACTTGTATTTCAGCTTGAACCCCTGTGCTTTTTTCCATAGCGGTGACAGAGAGTAAGCCGTCCGCATCCACTTGGTAGGTCACTCGAATGTGAGCCGCACCAGCAGTCATTGGGGGAATGCCTTTTAATGAAAATCGAGCGAGTGACCGACAGTCATCCACCAACTCACGCTCTCCTTGCACGATATGGACGCTCATGGCCGTTTGTCCATCCTTAAATGTGGTAAATTCTTGGGCGCGAGCAACCGGAATGGTGGTATTCCGTGGAATGATTTTTTCCACCAATCCCCCCATGGTTTCAATGCCTAATGAGAGGGGAATAACATCCAATAGCAACATTTCTGCATCGGGTTTATTACCGACTAATATGTCAGCTTGAATCGCAGCGCCAATCGAGACCACTTCATCCGGGTTAATCTCGGTAAGAGGGGGGCGACCAAAAAATTCCCCCACTAATTCTCGAACTAATGGTGTACGGGTTGATCCACCAACCATGACCACTTGCAAGACCTCTTTCGCACTGACCTGAGCATCTTTCAATGCCCGACGACACGACAGTAGCGTTTTTTTGATCAGTGGTTGGATCAACTCATTTAACGTGCTGCGCGTTAGCTCTCCTTGCCAACCGAAAACTTCGATATTGGTTTTATCTTGCTCAGTTAAGGCGATTTTTGCTTGCGTTGCGGTATCGAGCAACACTCGGCGTCTATCCGCACTCAGTGGTGCGGATAAGCCAATTTCGGTTTGCAAATATTCGGCAATAAGGTGGTCGAAATCATCACCACCTAAAGCGGAATCGCCCCCCGTTGCTAAGACTTCGAACACACCTTTTGATAAGCGTAAAATCGAAATATCAAAGGTTCCACCACCTAAATCATAAACGGCAATAACGCCTTCTTGGCCAGAGTCTAGCCCATAAGCGATTGCCGCAGCGGTCGGCTCATTGAGTAGGCGTAAAACGTGTAATCCAGCGAGATTGGCCGCGTCTTTGGTGCCTGCCCGCTGAGCATCATCAAAGTATGCTGGAACCGTAATCACTACCCCTGCCAGTTCACCACCTAAGTGATTCTGTGCTCGCTCAGCGAGCTTTTTCAAAATGTCGGCAGAGACTTGAATCGGATTTTTATCCCCTTGTGGGGTTTGAATCATAGGTAAACCTTGTTCACTCGATTTAAAGTGATAAGGCAATTGGGTATAACGGGTTTCGATATCTTTTAGCGAACGACCAATCAGACGTTTCACCGAGATGATGGTATGCGCAGGATCATGCTCTGCATGCTCACGCGCAACATCACCAACCAACGTCTGTTCATGAGCGTAATGCACAACCGAAGGTAGAATCTTCCGGCCTTGTTCATCGGCTAAAGGCGTCGCAATGCCGCTTCGAACAGAGGCGACTAGAGAGTTAGTTGTCCCCAAGTCGATCCCCGCGGCCAATTTATGTTGGTGAGGGGCCGAACTTTGACCGGGTTCTGCAATTTGAAGTAATGCCATGGATCGGTCCTTTTATTTGAATTAGCCGAGCAGTTTTTCTTCGACTCGTTCTATTTCAGTTTTTAATTTGGCAATAAATTTTAATTTACGGACAGTATCAGCGGCCTGCTGCCACTGTTCGCTATTTAGTTCAAGCTCGACCTGTTGTAAATGCGCTTGATAAGACTGTGTAACTTGGGTTTCAAAAGCCCATAGTGCATCTTCATTGGGAGCTTGTGCTAATAATTCCAGCTCTTCCCTTAGTTCCATTTGTTCCATCAAAAAGTGGGCGTCTTGCAAGGTTTGCTGTTCTCCGGCTAAGGTTATGTCATATTGCGTTAGCAAATATTCAGCACGAGCAATTGGATTTTTCAATACTTGATAAGCATCGTTAATTTCGGTCGCTTTTTGTACCGCCATCAGACGATCACGCTCAGATGCGGTTGCAAAATTATCTGGGTGAAATCGTTTTTGCAACTCACGGAACTGAGAAGAAAGAAGGCTACCATCCAGTTGATACTGAGTTGGTAGCCCAAATAGTTCAAAATAATTCATTAGTTTTTGGTCCTTCTACCGTCGCTAACGCTGGATCAATGGATGGCGTTTCTCTTATGCCCTAAAAAAGTATCTGATGACTTATTGATGATCAAACTAACGGTGTCTGCCATTAAACATTGAAGCTTTCCCCACAACCACATTCACTTTTTGCATTCGGATTATTGAATTCAAAGCCTTCATTCAAGCCTTCTTTTTTATAATCAAGTTCAGTGCCATCTAGATAGACTAAACTTTTCGCATCAATAATCACTTTGACTCCGTGATCTTCGAAAACTTGATCATCTTCGTTTAGCTCATCAACAAATTCGAGCACATACGCCATACCTGAGCATCCTGTCGTTTTCACTCCTAAGCGTAAACCGAGCCCTTTTCCTCGGCTATCTAGAAATGATTGAACTCGATTTGCTGCGGTTTCTGTTAACGTTATGGCCATACTACAACCTTGCTGGTCAATGAATAAAAGAGTAGGAGCAGAAACTCTGCTCCTAAATAAATGACTATTGGTGTTTTTTCTTATAATCGGCAACGGCCGCTTTAATCGCATCTTCAGCTAAAATAGAACAATGCACTTTTACCGGTGGTAGTTCTAACTCTTCTGCGATTTCGGCATTTTTAATCGATGCCGCTTCATCGATTGATTTCCCTTTGACCCATTCAGTGACTAAGGAACTCGATGCGATAGCACTACCGCATCCATAAGTTTTAAATTTTGCATCTTCAATAATGCCTTCAGGAGACACTTTGATTTGCAGTCGCATCACATCACCACAGGCGGGGGCACCAACCATACCGCTCCCGATGGATGGATCTTCTTTATCAAAAGAACCAACGTTACGTGGATTCTCGTAGTGATCAATAACTTTTTCGCTGTATGCCATGATAGTTACCTCGCATCCTCTATACTGGTGGAATAATTAGTGATGAGCCCACTCAACACTGTTTAAATCCACTCCTTCTTTATACATATCCCATAGAGGAGACATGTCGCGTAGTTTATTTACCGCGACACGAATTAATTCGATCGCGTAGTCTATCTCTTCTTCTGTCGTAAAACGACCGAATGAGAAACGAATAGAGCTGTGTGCTAATTCATCATCTAAACCTAAGGCACGTAAGACGTAGGAAGGTTCTAAGCTGGCAGAAGTACACGCACTACCAGAAGATACCGCTAGATCTTTTAATGCCATTAACAAGGATTCACCTTCGACAAAGGCAAAACTGATATTGAGGTTATGAGGAACTCGCTGGTCGAGATCACCATTAATGGTTACCGCTTCCATCTCTTTCACACCATTCAATAACCGTTCACGAAGCGTCTTTGCATGATCATAGTCTTGCTTCATCTCTAGCTTGGCAATACGGAACGCTTCGCCCATACCAACGATTTGATGGGTTGGTAAGGTTCCCGAACGAAAACCACGTTCATGACCGCCACCGTGCATTTGCGCTTCAAGTCGAATGCGTGGTTTGCGACGAATATATAATGCGCCAATCCCTTTGGGGCCATAAATTTTATGTGCTGATAATGAAATTAAATCAACTTTCATCGCCTGAACATCAATGGCAATTTTACCTGCTGATTGAGCAGCGTCGACATGAAAAATGATTTTCCGTGAGCGACATAACTCACCAATGGCAGCAATATCTTGAATCACGCCAATTTCATTATTAACATGCATAATCGACACAAGAATTGTGTCATCACGCATGGCTTCAGCTAATTTATTTATATCGATTAAGCCGTTACTTTCCGGCTCAAGGTAAGTAACTTCAAACCCTTCACGTTCCAATTGGCGAGTGGTATCAAGAACTGCCTTATGCTCGGTTTTACATGTAATAATATGCTTACCTTGCTTTGCATAAAAATGCGCAGCACCTTTAATCGCTAAATTATCAGATTCGGTTGCACCGGACGTAAAAACAATTTCACGCGGATCCGCATTCAATAGATCAGCGATTTGCTCACGAGCCGTATCGACAGCCTCTTCTGCCTGCCAGCCATAACGATGCGATCGCGACGCTGGGTTACCAAACGTTCCATCCATCGTCATGTACTGAACCATCTTTTCAGCAACCCGAGGATCTACAGGGCATGTTGCTGAATAGTCTAAATAAATAGGCAGTTTCATTTTCTACTCCAGTGTAAAACATTGCCGCTATGAGCGAACGTTAAGGCCAAGGGGGGCGGCACCAATCGTGACAGATTTAGAATTTTTATGGCCGAACCCTTGGTTAACCGAAAGGTCCATACCTTGTCGGTCGGAAATTTGTAAGACTTCATTATCCATCATTAACTCACCAAGAGTGATGTTATTTAAGAAGTCACTAATACGTGAGCTTAAATCACGCCATAATGTGTGGGTAAGACAGCGCATGCCACCTTGGCAATCACCTCTACCGCTACATTTTGTCGCATCAACCGACTCATCAACCGCAGCAATTACAATACCAATTGAAATGGTGTCGGCATCAGCACCTAATCGATAACCGCCGCCAGGGCCTCGGACACTAGCAACCAAGCCTGCTTTACGCAATTTAGAAAATAGCTGCTCTAAATACGACAGCGAAATGCCTTGCCGTTCAGAAATATCCGCTAATGGTACTGGGGTTTGCTGCGAATGTAGAGCCACATCTAACATGGCTGTCACCGCGTATCTTCCTTTAGATGTAAGTCTCATATCACACTGTATCCACATTGACTATGTAGAATACATTCTTTCATACCTGACTAAATTGGTCAAGTATTTAGTTGACCAATTTAGTCAGGTATTTAACCCCTTCAATTTAGTGGTCATAATCATTGCGACTTATCGATTAACGACTTTTCTACTGCGGTCAGAATTCCTCTTAAAATATTAATTTCTTGAGATTCAGGACGCGCTCGACTAAATAAACGTCGCAACTTATTCATCACCTGACCCGGTTGTTGAAGAGAGATAAAATCGGTTGTTAACAGCACAGTTTCTAAATGCTGATAAAACATTTCCAGCTCTTTATGTCGAGGGTAATCCACCTCACTCGGCGGAGAAAACTGTGTTTGCTGTTGAGTTAAATAAGCGACGCGAATCTCATAGCATATCGTTTGAACGGCCATTGCTAAATTCAATGAGCTGTATTCAGGGTTGGCAGGGATACACACATGATAATGGCAACGTTGCAGCTCTTCATTGGTTAACCCTGTCCGTTCACGCCCAAAAACGACGGCAACCGAGTGGTTTTTTCCTTCAATTGCAAATTTTTTACCACACTGACGAGGTGTGAGCATCGGCCATTCTAAGGTTCGAGAACGTGCACTACTTCCCACGACTAACGGACAATCCTCGACGGCTTCACTCAAGGTTTTGGTCACCTTTGCGTTGAGTGCTATATCACTCGCTCCGGCCGCTAAAGCCATTGCTTGGGCATCAATTTCACATTGCGGATCAACCAAAACCAGTTGACTCAATCCCATCACTTTCATAGCTCTAGCAGCTGAACCAATATTTCCAGAATGAGAAGTTCCAACTAAAACGACTTTTACATTATCTAACATAAGATGAACAGAGCCTATTGAATATACCTAAACAACTTTTTAATCCACGAATTGATTTAGTGATGCATCTCACTTCAAGTTACTGTTCGATGATGAATAACGCGATTTTTATCAGCATCGATAAACGCGATAATTGAAGAACAGCCACATCTGCAACACATACCAGCAGAAAAGGCATCAAGTCGCTTAGATTTAATCGCCATAGCCTAACATAAACTTGACTAAAATGGTCAGACCCTTTCTCTCTTTATGCATTGGTCGAGCAAAAAATAACCACTTCCTTTTTGTCGTAGTTTTGCTATACTCCGCTCCGCTTTTTCGTTCTTTAACATCCGTTGGGAAACTCGTATGCATCCTATGCTAAATATTGCTATTCGCGCAGCGCGAAAAGCAGGCAATCATATTGCTAAATCTCTAGAAAATGCTGACAAAATTGAATCCATTCAAAAAGGCACCAATGACTTTGTTACTAATGTAGACAAAGAAGCCGAAGCAATGATCATTGCCACCATTCAAAGCTCTTATCCTGAACACTGTATCGTGGCAGAAGAAAGCGGTCTTATCGAAGGTAAAGATAAAGACGTACAATGGATCATCGACCCACTGGATGGCACCACTAACTTTGTGAAAGGTTTACCACATTTCGCTGTTTCAATTGCGGTACGCATGAAAGGCAGAACTGAAGTGGCATGTGTTTATGACCCGATGTTAAATGAGTTATTTACTGCTCAACGTGGCTCTGGTGCTCAATTAAATAATGCTCGTATTCGCGTTAAACCGCTAAAAGATCTCCAAGGTGCTGTACTCGCCACCGGTTTCCCATTTAAGCAAAAACAACATTCAGAATCTTATATCAACATCGTTTCTTCACTCTTTGTCGAGTGTGCTGATTTTCGTCGTACAGGCTCTGCAGCATTGGATCTTTGCTACCTAGCCTCAAACCGTGTTGATGGCTATTTTGAGCTTGGATTAAAACCATGGGACATGGCCGCTGGCGAATTGATTGCTCGTGAAGCGGGGGCAATTTTGACTGATTTCGCAGGCGGTACTAACTACATGCAATCAGGTAATATCGTTGGCTCAAGTCCACGAGGCGTGAAGGCTCTGCTTCAGCATATCCGAGACAATGGTAATAGTGCGATTTTAAAATAACGACACCGAAGGCTATAACAAAAAACCGCTGCACAAGTCAGCGGTTTTTTTATCGTTATCTGTTATGCTCGATTACGGTAACTCATCGAGTTGTGCACCTTCTTTTTCTACCTGCTGAGGTAGAAGATGTTCACGCGTAATCCCTAGCTTCAAGGATAAGGCAGAAGCAACATAGATGGAGGAATAAGTCCCCACGGTAATACCGAGCAACAACGCCGTCGCAAAACCATGAATATTCGCCCCACCTTGGACAAACAGAGCAATAACAACAAATAAGGTCGTCCCAGAGGTAATTAAGGTTCGACTTAACGTCTGAGTAATCGAGTTATTAATAACCTCTACGGGTTCACCTTTACGGAGTTTGCGAAAGTTTTCTCGAATCCGGTCAAATACAACGATGGTATCATTCAATGAATAACCAACGACCGTTAGCAACGCCGCCACAATGGTCAGATCAATTTCGATTTGAAGGAACGAGAAAATACCGAGCGTAATCATCACATCGTGAGCAAGTGAAAGTACCGCACCAGACGCAAGACGCCACTCAAAACGCATCGAGACATAAAGCAAAATACAGATCAATGAAGCGAGGATTGCCAATCCTCCCGCCTCTGCGAGTTCATCGCCAACATTCGGCCCAACGAATTCAATACGTCGCATGTCGACATGCTCACCAGTACCTTCTTCAATCGCACTGAGGATTTGATTACCCAGCGTTTCGCCAGCAATACCTTCCCGTGGGCGTAAACGAACCATGACATCGCGTGCTGAACCAAAGTTTTGCACCGTGGCATCGCCAAAACCCTTCGCCTCTAGTGCATCACGAATTTGGTCTAAATGTGCGGGCTGCTCAAAACCCACCTCAATCAGAGTTCCCCCTGTGAAATCTAACCCCCAATTTAATCCCTTCGTCGCTAAGGTAAAAATCGAGGCTCCAACCATTAATAATGATAAGAGAAACGTAAGTTTCGACCAACGCATAAAGTCGATCGTTTTCTCTGCTTTAAGAATTTGAAACATAATGATTCCTAGCCTTAGATCGACAATTTGTTGATACGTTTACCGCCATACAATAAATTGACAATACAACGAGTGCCAATAATTGCAGTAAACATGGAGGTTAAAATACCGATAGACAGCGTCACCGCAAAACCTTTAATCGCGCCAGTACCCACAGCAAACAAGATAATCGCTGTGATTAGCGTAGTAATGTTAGCATCCGCAATGGTACTAAAGGCATTCGCATACCCTTGGTGAATCGCTTGCTGAGGATTACGACCTTCCCGTAGCTCTTCTCGAATACGCTCGAAGATAAGTACGTTTGCATCCACCGCCATACCGACCGTTAAAACGATACCCGCAATACCCGGTAAGGTCATGGTTGCGCCCGGAATCATCGACATCACACCGATAATTAACACAAGGTTTGAAACCAAAGCCACGTTAGCAATTAAGCCAAATTTACGATAGTAAAGCGCGGTAAAGATCATCACCGCCAACAAACCCCAAACACAGGCTTGAATGCCCATATCAATGTTTTGCTGCCCCATTGAAGGACCAATCGTTCGCTCTTCGACAATCGAAATCGGTGCGATCAAGGCACCAGCACGCAGTAGCAGCGCTAAGTTATGCGCTTCTGAAACAGAATCAATTCCGGTAATTCGGAAGTTGCGACCTAATGCCGACTGAATCGTCGCTTGGTTAATCACCTCTTCGTGTTTTTCAAGAATGACTTTACCATCGGCATGACGTTCGCCACTGTCTTTATATTCAGCAAAGACGGTCGCCATTAGCTTGCCAATATTATTTCTTGAAAATGCGGCCATTTTACTGCCGCCTTCACTATCAAGAGAAATATTCACCTGAGGACGACCATATTCATCGGTACTAGAACTCGCATCAGTAATACTTGAACCGCCTAAAATTACCCGTCTTTTTAATACGACTGGGCGACCATCTCGGTCAAGTTTCACCTCGCTCCCAGCTGGCACACGCCCTGCTGCTGCTGCGGCAAGATCAGCACTAGAATCGACTTCGCGGAATTCAAGCGTCGCCGTCGCACCTAAGATTTCTTTGGCTCGAGCTGTATCTTGTACACCGGGCAGTTCTACCACAATACGTGTTGCACCTTGGCGCTGAACCAAAGGTTCTGCAACCCCTAGCTCATTCACTCGGTTACGTAAAATAGTGATATTTTGCTCAACCGCGTAATTACGAATCTCTTGTAAACGCGCTTCAGTAAACTTAGCTTGTAGCACAAAACGGCCATCATTTTCTGAAGTCACAAACGTCATATCGCGATGGTTCGGCTCGAGAAGTTGCTTCGCTTGAGTCAGTTGATCGGCATCGCGCAAAATCAACTCAACCGAGTCGGCTTGTGCGCGGATAGCTCGATAACGAATTTTTTCATCACGAAGCTCACTACGAAATGCCTCTTCTTGTTGGTTGACCAGTTTGTCCATCGCAGCGTCCATATCTACTTCCATCAGGAAGTGAACACCACCACGAAGGTCAAGCCCCAACTTCATCGGAGCAGCACCAATTGACTCCAGCCAACTCGGTGTCGAAGGGGCGAGGTTTAAAGCTACAATAGTATCGCTACCAAGCGCCTCATTAATCATATCGCGTGCGCTGATCTGCGTATCGGTATCATTAAAGCGGACAAGAATGGAACCATTTTCAAGAGCAATGGATTTATGAGAAAGATGCGCTTTATCGAGCGCCTGAGTGACAGCATCCAGCGTTGACATATCTACAGAGGCGCCTCGCGCCCCTGTAATTTGAATAGCCGGATCTTCACCGTACAGATTTGGAAGTGCATATAAAGCGGAAATGGCAATGGCAAACACGACCATTAAATACTTCCATAACGGATAACGGTTTAACACAGCGAGGATCCTCTAGCTGTTTTACAGAGATTTAAGCGTACCTTTAGGTAACACTGCAGTGACGAAGTCTTTTTTGATCACAACTTCATTGGCGTGATTCAATTCAATTGAAATAAAGTCATTATCATCAGCAATTTTAGTGATTTTGCCAACCAACCCACCACTGGTGAGCACTTCATCTCCTTTCGCCATAGAGGCCATCAAGTTTTTATGCTCTTTAACACGTTTAGACTGTGGGCGGAAAATCATAAAATAGAAAATCACCGCAAACATACCAAGCATGATCAGCATTTCGAAACCACCACCTTGTGATGTACCTTCACCTGCTGCATGAGCGACAGAAATTAGACTCATTGAGAAACGTCCTCTAAGTTATTGTTTGTAATATTATTGGTATTGGGATACACCAAGATAAATTCAAGCCATGATAAGGATAAATTGATCTCGGTGTACACAATTATACTTGTTCAGTTTGTAACGGGGGAACGTCACGTTCACGACGTGCGTAAAACTCCACCACAAACTGCTCAAAGCGATCTTCATCAATCGCACTGCGAATACTCGCCATTAGGCGCTGGTAGTAGCGCAAGTTATGGATGGTATTCAAACGCGCACCGAGAATCTCATTACAGCGATCCAAATGGTGTAAGTACGATTTAGAATAATTTTTGCAAGTGTAACAGTCACAATGCGGATCGAGAGGGGTTGTATCGGTTTTATGTGCCGCATTACGGATCTTGATCACACCACCAGTCACAAATAAGTGACCATTACGGGCATTTCGGGTCGGCATAACGCAGTCAAACATGTCAATCCCACGGCGAACGCCTTCTACTAAATCTTCCGGTTTACCGACACCCATCAAGTAACGGGGCTTATCTTCAGGAAGCTGCGGACACGTGTGCTCAAGGATTCGATGCATATCTTGTTTAGGTTCTCCAACTGCTAAACCGCCCACGGCATAACCATCAAAACCGATTTCCGTTAACCCTTTCACAGAAACATCGCGTAAATCCTCATAGACGCCACCTTGAACAATCCCAAATAGTGAATTCGGATTTTCTAGTTTATCAAAGTGATCTCGAGAACGCTGCGCCCAACGCAAAGACATTTCCATCGACTTTTTCGCTTCGTCATGAGTAGCCGGATAAGGGGTACATTCGTCAAAAATCATAACAATATCAGACCCTAAATCCTTTTGAATTTCCATGGATTTTTCTGCATCCATAAAAATTTTCGAACCATTGACTGGGTTACGAAAATGAACCCCTTCCTCGGTAATCTTACGAATATCTCCCAAACTAAACACTTGGAAACCGCCCGAGTCAGTCAAAATCGGGCCTTTCCAGTTCATAAAATCATGCAAGTCCCCATGCATTTTCATCACTTCTTGTCCTGGACGAAGCCATAAATGGAATGTGTTACCCAATAGAATTTCAGCCCCTGTATCTGCGACTTCTTCTGGAGTCATTCCCTTCACCGTACCATAAGTACCGACTGGCATAAACGCAGGGGTTTGCACGGTGCCACGTTCAAAAGTCAATTGACCTCGGCGCGCATTGCCATTCTTCTTTTTTAGCTCAAACGTTAATTTCACAAAGCCTCCAATGTCAGAGAAACAGTCTGACGGTCTAAAAGTTCAGGACAAAATTAGTCCAATTTTTTATCAATAAACATGGCATCACCATAACTAAAGAAGCGATATTTTTGCGCTACAGCATGTCGATAGGCAGCCATGGTATGTTCATAGCCAGCAAAAGCGCTGACTAACATAATTAAAGTTGATTCTGGTAAATGAAAATTGGTGATCAAACCGTCGACGAGCTGATATTGGTATCCAGGGAAAATAAATATATCCGTATCACCAAAAAAAGGAACCAGTGCCGTTCCCTTCTTCAATGCATCTTGCGCTGCACTTTCCAATGAACGTACTGATGTGGTGCCAACCGCGATGATCCGCCCTCCTCGGGCCTTTGTCGCCGCAATCGCTTCAACCACCTCTTGTGGTACTTCGACATATTCGGCATGCATATGGTGATCCTGGATGTTTTCTACCCGCACCGGTTGGAATGTCCCAGCCCCTACATGCAAGGTCACATAGGCAAATTCAACCCCTTTGGCTTTAATTTGCTCAAGCAAAGCTTGGTCAAAATGTAAACCAGCGGTTGGTGCCGCGACGGCTCCCGGTTTTTGGTTATAAACCGTTTGATAGCGCTCTTTATCCGCCTCTTCATCCGGACGATCAATATAAGGAGGAAGCGGCATATGACCAATATGGTTAAGGATTTCTAATACCGGCGTTTGCGCACTAAAATGAATCTCAAACAACGCATCATGGCGAGCGATCATGGTTGCATGGTATTCATCTTGCTCTCCCAAATAAAGTTCAGCTCCGGGTTTGGGGGGCTTAGAGCTACGTACATGGGCTAAAATAGAATGTTCATCCAACATTCGCTCAACCAACACTTCTATTTTGCCACCGGTGACTTTACGGCCAAACATTCGAGCAGGAATGACTCGCGTATTGTTAAATACCAGCAAATCCCCCGGCTCTACGTAGTGTAAAACATCGGTAAATGTGCCATCTACCAGAGATCCCGTATTACCATCTAAGCGTAAAAGACGGCTTGAGGTTCTTTGCTCCTTCGGATAACGAGCGATCAACTCATCCGGGAGATCAAAATAAAAATCTGAAACTTGCATGACTCTTTCTTAGTTCGTTAAATTAGCGATGGTTTATTTCGCGGCGCGACAGTATATACCTTAGCGGTATTAAGATACAGGCTTGTACAACCTGTTGATCAATAAACCAAGCAATAGAGTGTAATCAAAAGTGACCAGCGACTCTCTGTTGCTTGCTGATAAAAACAGACTGAACTCTCAGATATTTTGCAATAAAAACACTATAGTTTAGCTAGAGGATAAATGTTCAACAGACAAAGCATCGTTATACTACCGTGCTTACAGATACGTGCTTACAGATAAAAACAGGCTTAACGATAAAAAATAGAAAAAGGAGTTGGTTATGATCAAGGTTGAAGACATGATGACACGCAACCCACACACCTTGTTGCGTACACACACTCTGGGTGATGCTCGGCATATGATGGAGGCTTTGGATATTCGTCATATTCCCATTGTTGATGCCAACCGTAAACTACTCGGCGTGGTCACACATCGAGACGTCCTCTCGGCCCAAGAATCGAGTTTATATAACCAACAAACTGAGGCTTCATACACGGAAGAAACCCCTATCTATCAAGTAATGCATACTGGAGTGATGTCAGTTGCGCCTCAAGCGGGTTTAAAAGAGAGCGCCAAATATATGCAAAGGCATAAAGTTGGCTGCTTACCTGTGGTATCAAAAGGTGAATTAGTGGGAATCATCACCGATAGCGACTTTGTAACCATTGCAATTAATCTCCTTGAATTGCAAGAGGATGCAGAGCCTGATGAAATCGAGTTGGATGAAAGTATGGAAGATAATCTCCTCTAAGGTCTGTTGGCCTTTCGCGATTACATTTAATGCCAGTTAAACGCTCATTCAACGGTTAGACAATATACCGCTTCTCTGAGCAAGAAAAGAGCGGCTCTCGCCGCTCAAATTGTGTCGCAACAGCAGTGAGTATCGTCATCTTTTCAGATGATTAAAGCGTACTCTCTTTGAATACCATTAAAATTGATCTTCTTCAGTCGACCCAGTTAGCGCTGTGACAGAAGATGCCCCTCCTTGAATCGTATTGGTCATCTTATCAAAGTATCCAGTTCCTACCTCTTGCTGATGAGCAACAAACGTATAGCCTTTTTCTGCCGCTGCAAACTCTTTGCGTTGTACCATTTCCACATAGTGGCGCATTCCTTCGCCTTGTGCATAAGCATGAGCCAGTTCAAACATGTTAAACCACATGTTATGAATCCCAGCCAAAGTAATAAACTGATATTTATAGCCCATATCCGCCAACTCTTGCTGGAATTTCGCAATCGTCTCAGCGTCTAAGTTCTTTTCCCAGTTAAAGGAAGGAGAACAGTTATAAGCCAATAGTTGTTCAGGATATTGTGCAAGAATCGCCTCTGCAAATTTACGAGCTTCTTCGAGATCCGGTTTCGCTGTTTCACACCACACTAAATCGGCATAAGGCGCGTACGCAAGCCCGCGAGAAATCGCTTGATCAATCCCAGCTCTGACCCGATAGAAACCTTCAGCGGTACGCTCTCCGACAATAAAATCCGCATCATAAGGGTCGCAATCCGAAGTCAGAAGATCTGCTGCATTGGCATCCGTTCGTGCAATCACGAGTGTCGTGGTGCCGGATACATCTGCCGCTAAACGTGCAGCGATCAATTTTTGAACTGCCTCTTGAGTCGGAACCAGTACTTTTCCGCCCATATGGCCACACTTCTTCACCGATGCTAATTGATCTTCAAAATGGACACCTGCCGCTCCCGCCTCGATCATCGATTTCATCAATTCGTAAGCATTGAGTACCCCACCAAACCCCGCTTCAGCATCAGCAACGATAGGAAGAAAATAATCGATTCCACCTTCATCCTGAGGCGATTTACCATTTGACCACTGTATTTGGTCTGCACGACGAAAAGCGTTATTGATCCGTTTAACCACACTCGGTACCGAATCAACCGGATATAACGATTGATCAGGATACATGGTACCTGCGGTATTATTATCTGCCGCCACTTGCCATCCTGAAAGATAAATCGCTTCAATTCCCGCTTTGGCTTGCTGAACCGCTTGTCCACCAGTCAATGCACCTAGACAATTCACATAACCTTTTTTAGCGTCACCATTTACCAGTGACCAAAGTTTATCCGCTCCACGCTGCGCAATGGTATTAGCTGGAGTCACCGATCCCCGTAAATTCACTACGTCTTCCGCACTGTAGGTTCGTTTAACGTTTTTCCAACGCGGGTTGGTTGCCCACTCTTTTTCTAGTGCTTCAATTTGTTGGCGGCGAGTCAATGTCATAATCTATCCCTCTTGTAATAGGTGGCTACAATATCCACGTCTGTTGCTTCCTTTTCGCCATCAGATCCATGCTGGCTGATTTTGAAGATTGTGTTTCACGTTAAGTGTTCATGTGATGACTAAGCGAAGATGGCTAAGCTAAGTAGTCATAACCCGGTATGGTTAAAAAGTTGCTTAACTCATCGCTGGTGGTTAAACGCTCCATCAAGTCAGCCGCTTCCGTAAAGCGTCCATGAGTAAAACGTTCCTCGCCTATTTCGGCTTTCACGACTTCAATTTCTTGCGCGAGATAAGTACGGAACAAGTCTTTCGTTACCACCTGTCCGTTATCTAAAGTTTTTCCGTGTTGAATCCATTGCCAAATAGAGGCTCGGGAAATTTCAGCGGTTGCCGCATCTTCCATTAAGCCATAGATTGGGACACAACCATTGCCTGAAATCCAAGCTTCGATGTATTGCAGCGCAACCCGAATGTTATGCCGCATTCCATCTTCACTTCGGGGGCCATCACAAGGCTGAAGCAGATCCTCGGCATGGATTGGGGCATCAGACATTCGAGTGACATCCAACTGATTATCTCGCTCACCCAAAACATGATTAAAAACCTCCATTGCCGTATCAGCAAGGCCAGGGTGAGCGACCCAAGTACCATCATGACCATTTTCCGCTTCCAGCATTTTGTCATGCCGTATTTTTTCCAACACTTGCGCATTGACTGCCGGATCTTTTGCTGGAATGAAGGCAGCCATCCCTCCCATTGCCAACGCACCTCGTCGATGACAGGTATAGATCAAGAGTCGCGAATAAGCATTTAAAAATGGCTTATCCATCGTCACCACTTGACGATCGGGCAATATACGATCAGGGTGTTTTTTCAACGTTTTGATATAGCTAAAGATATAATCCCAACGCCCACAATTAAGCCCAACAATATGTTCTTTGAGAGCAAAGAGAATTTCATCCATCTGAAAAACAGCAGGTAAGGTTTCAATTAACACGGTGGCTTTAATCGTCCCAGTATCTAAACCAAAATAATCTTCTGTAAAATGGAATACCTCACTCCACCACTGTGCTTCTTGGTATGCTTGTAGCTTAGGAAGATAGAAGTAAGGGCCACTGCCTTTTTTGAGTAAAGCTTGATAGTTATTGAAGAAGTACAACGCAAAATCAAATAAAGAACCTGGAATCGCTTGCCCTGCAAAAGAGACATGTTTTTCTTTCAGATGCAATCCTCGCACCCGACAAATTAACACCGCTGGATGCCCTGTTAATTGGTACACCTTGCCATTATCTGGATTGCTATAACTGATCGTTCCATTGACGGCATCACGTAAATTCACCTGGCCATCCAATATCTTATCCCAAGCGGGTGCCATAGAATCTTCAAAGTCGGCCATAAATACTTTCACGTTGGCATTTAACGCGTTAATCACCATCTTGCGTTCAGTCGGTCCGGTAATTTCCACTCGGCGATCTTGGAGATCTTGGGGTATACCAAGAATTTTCCAGCTCCCTTCGCGAATCTCTTGTGTTTGAGCTAAAAAATCCGGCAGATTACCTTGATCAATCCACGATTGCTGACGCTCTCGCTCGCTCAGTAAAGTGTCCACTCGTGAAGCAAATTGCCCACATAACGCGGTTAAGAAGGTTTGAGCTGCTGGTGGGAAAATAGCCTGATGCTCAGGAGACAAAGTCCCCACCACCTCAAGCCGAGCTTCGGAATTGGGATGTTGATCGTGTAATTGTGACGTCTCTGAAGTTTGAGCAAGCATAACCATTTTCCTTATTGAGTTGGCAAAATACATTTGTAACTTTAAAACTACAAATTATTGCTTTTGATATTTCTTATTCTAGGCTGTTTTAGTCTTTATACCGTCTCTTAAAATTGACCAAAACACAAGCCATCCCAAGCTAGACATTAGTATTAAAACTTGATTTAAACCTTACCCTATAAGGCTTTACTATAAAAGAGTAAAAGTTATCAATTGGTTAAATTCGAAGTTTTATTCCGTTTCAACCCTGATCACACCCAACCGATTAAAAATGTAACTTATTACGTAATTTAATTACCAAAAGAAAGCAGAATAAAAAGGCTTAAAACAGACAAGCAGAAGGTGGCTGAGTTGAATAATCTCAATGACAGCAGGAGTGAGAGAGAGAAAATATCAGCAGGTTTAAACAGGGATGTCTGTTATTTATGTAAAATTAACGGTGTGAATTTTTACTATTTTATGAAAGCTTCAAAAATTTATTACTGTAAAATTTGACAATCAAACGGTCACCAATAGTATAAAATACTAAAAAAGCGCACTACAACAGCGCACTTATATTGGTTAATGGCAAAATTTTGCCTACGACTAAACGCTATAATAGCTCTGCCACCACATCCGCTAATTGCTCAAAAGTAAGGTGACGAGATGAACTCGGCCGCCATACCAGACCAATTTCGCGATAAGCTTGTTGACCCGGCGGATCAATAACAACCAAATTTTGATTCTCTAACAAACCATGATCAATGGCCATTTGTGGAATAAAAGTTGTACCAAGTCCGTTAGCCACCATTTGTACTAATGTGTGTAAACTGGTAGCGGTAAATGGATTGATCTTCTCTTTATCTGTTAATTGACAAGCCGATACCGCATGCTCAGTTAAACAATGCTCATGCTCTAGTAAAAAAACCGATTCATCCGGCAAATCATCATACTTAATGGGAACTCGAATACCGTCTGCTTGTTGACGACTAATCACCATTCGAAAAGGATCTCGTCCAACAATACGGCTCTCCATTTGGCCAATATCAATCGGTAACGCGAGAATCAATACATCTAGCTCACCTAAACGTAATGCATGGAGAAGGTGAGCTGTAGTGTCTTCGCGCAGCAATAGATGAAGCTTGGGATAACGAATATTAAGCTCTTGAACCAGATCACACAGTAAAAAAGGAGCAATAGTAGGAATACAGCCTAACTTTAATTGTCCTTCCATCGGGCCGTTTTGGCACTGTTGCCCTAGTTCTAAAAGATCTTTCCCTTTTGCGAGTAACTCCCGCCCCCGTTTCACCACCAACTCACCGGCATGAGTAAAAACCAAAGGGCTTTTCTTATCCTGCTTTTCATACAAGGGACAACCAATTAATGCTTCTAAATTTTGAATGCCCTTGCTTAAAGTCGATTGGCTAACAAAACAACGTGCTGCCGCTTCGCTAAAATGTCGCGTTTCGTGTAAGGTGATTAGGTAATGTAACTGCTTTAAACTTGGCCACTTATTCATAATTTCCACGTTCTTATTCAATCGTTTTTTTCGATTAACTTAATCTATTTAATTCGCTTTTTTTCATACTACACTCTGTACTATAGTTTGTCTCGAATACACAAGGACTGGATAACACAATCTGGTGTTGTCTAGCATTGATCATCATTCTTAGGAGCAAAAAATGGTACTCGTAGGTCGTCAAGCCCCTGATTTTACTGCTGCAGCTGTTCTTGGTAACGGTGAAATCGTTGATACATTCAACTTCGCAGAGTTTACTAAAGGTAAGAAAGCCGTTGTTTTCTTCTATCCACTTGATTTCACTTTTGTTTGTCCTTCAGAGCTGATCGCGTTTGATAAGCGTTTTGAAGACTTCCAAGCCAAAGGCGTTGAAGTAATCGGTGTCTCTATCGATTCTCAATTCTCACATAACGCATGGCGTAACACTGCTATCGAAAATGGCGGCATTGGCCAAGTGAAATACCCACTGGTTGCTGACGTTAAACACGAAATCGTTAAAGCATACGATGTTGAACATCCTGAAGCCGGTGTTGCTTTCCGCGGTTCATTCCTTATCGACGAAGACGGTGTGGTTCGTCACCAAGTCGTCAACGATCTTCCTCTAGGTCGTAACATCGACGAAATGCTACGCATGGTTGACGCGTTAAATTTCCACCAAAAACACGGTGAAGTATGCCCAGCCCAGTGGGAAGAAGGTAAAGCAGGCATGAAAGACAGCCCTGCAGGCGTCGCAGCTTACCTTTCTGAACACACTGACGACTTGGGTAAAAAATAATCCCACAAACAGATAACCCGTGCTCAACTCGGGTTAATGGTTGGACATATAATAAAGCGATAACGCAACGCCAATCAGTTATTAAGTAAAGTCCTCAAAGCCCAAAGCCATTTGCTTTGGGCTTTTTATGCTGGTGAAGAACATAATGAGGAAAAACAAAACCGATAACTTTACCTCGATTCGGCTCTTTAAGAGACAGACTTGTGAGAACATGGCTGTTAAAATTCTGCCTCCTAAAAACGGATGAGACAGGCCATGAACTATCAACTCGAAGTTTGTATTGATAATGTAGAATCATTGCACTATGCCATTCAAGGCGGCGCAACGCGTATTGAGCTTTGCTCTTCCTTAGCCTTGGGCGGATTAACCCCGAGTTATGGATTGATGATACAGAGTGCCAGAATATCTGAGATTCCTATCTATGCCATGATTCGTCCCCGCCAAGGTGATTTTCTTTATAATCAAGAAGAGATCGCTGTGATGTTGGATGATATCGATGCCGCAGCCAATGCAGGGCTACAAGGGGTGGTGTTTGGTGTATTAACCGCGCAAGGTGAAATCCATCATGAGCACAATGCTCGGCTAGTTCAACATGCCAAGCAACGTGGGTTAGGTATCACTTTTCATCGAGCAATCGATCAATGTGTTAATGTTCAGCAAGCATTGAGCACGATCATTGAACTCGGTTTTGAACGGGTCTTAACCTCTGGTCTCGCAGCTCAAGTTGAAGATGGCATTGACACCCTAGCCGATATGGTAACGCTAGCTCAAGGTCGTATAAAAATTATGGCCGGAGCGGGACTCCATGCAAAAAACGTGGCTCGGATTATCCAACACACTGGCGTACAAGAAGTGCATTTATCCGGTAAAACGACTCGCGCCAGTTGCATGCAACTTCAGACGACCCACGCAAAGATGGGACAAGCTGATATTGATGATTTTGTTATCCCAGTCACCAATTCACAAGCGATCGCTGAAGTGGCTAAGCAACTTCAGGCGCTTTAACGCAGAGCATCATCTATCGATTGTTCGCCCAAATGGCGAACATCTTTGCCTTTTACAAAATAGATGATGTATTCACAAATATTCTGGCAGCGATCCCCAACCCGCTCAATCGCGCGAGCAGACCACATGACCTGTAAAATATGAGGAATATTTTTTGGATCCTCCATCATATAAGTCATTAATTGACGAATGACCGCTTCATATTCTTTATCCAATTTATCGTCTTGTTTATATACCTCTGCCGCGGCCTCTACATCCATTCGCGCAAAAGCATCAAGCACTTGGTGCAACATTGCTATCGCTTGACGACAAAGCGGTTCTAAAGAAACTTGGAATTGACGCTGTTTAATATTTGGACTTTCAATGACCACATAAGCCATCTTGGTCGCGACATCACCAATCCGCTCTAGGTCAGTGATCGTTTTAATAATGGCCATAATCAACCGGAGATCTTTCGCTGTCGGCTGGCGCTTAGCAATAATTCGAGTGCAGGCTTCATCAATCGACACTTCCATTTCATTGACTTTATGATCTTCACTGACCACTTTACGGGCTAGATCAACATCATCCTTATGCAGCGCTTGCATAGCAAAAGACAACTGTTGCTCGACCAGCCCTCCCATGGTTAGCACATGGGTACGAATCGACTCCAGTTCGATATTAAATTGCCCAGAGATGTGTCGTCCTAGCTGCATATTTACTTCCTATCTGATGCTCAATTACCCGTATCGGCCCGTAATGTAGTCTTCGGTTTGTTTTTTCAATGGCGAAGTAAAGATCGAGTCCGTATCGGAATATTCGATAAGTTTGCCCATGTGAATAAATGCCGTATGATCGCTGACTCTAGCAGCTTGTTGCATATTATGCGTCACAATCACTACGGTATATTTGTTTTTTAATTCGTGGATCAATTCTTCAATTGTTAAAGTTGAGATCGGGTCTAACGCAGAAGTCGGCTCATCCAGTAACAACACCTCAGGCTCAATAGCAATCGCTCGTGCAATGACTAATCGCTGCTGTTGCCCCCCCGATAACCCAAAGGCATTCTCGTCCAAACGATGCTTCACCTCATCCCATAACGCCGCGGATCGTAACGCATGCTCCGCAGCATCATCAAGAATACGACTATTTTTGATCCCTTGTAAGCGTAACCCATAAATCACATTTTCATAAATAGACTTCGGGAAAGGATTAGGCCGCTGAAACACCATACCAACCCGACGACGCAAAGCCGGGACATCGACATTCGGGGCATAAACATTTTTGCCATGCAATCTCACCGCTCCTTCGATACGACAACCTTCAACCAAATCATTCATTCGATTGATGCAGCGCAGTAAAGTCGATTTTCCACAACCGGATGGGCCGATAAAAGCCGTGACTTGCCCTTTGGGAATACGCATCGAAATATCGTTTAACGCCTGCGCTTGCTGGTAATACAAACTCAACCCTTCAATAGCAATGGCGGTTTGCTGATCGGTTAAGTTATTCACATCCAAAGGAGGCTGATAACCTAATGTTTGAGTGGCAGAAAACATGCTTAATCTTGTCCTAACGTTCGGTATTTCTCTCGTAAATTATTGCGAATGTGTATCGCGGTTAAGTTTAAACTCACCACCACGGTCACCAATAGAAAGGCGGTGGCATACACTAAAGGGCGAGCCGCTTCAATGTTGGTCGTTTGAAACCCTACATCATAAATATGAAAACCTAAATGCATAAACTTTCGCTCTAAATGCACAAAGGGAAATTCACCATCCACTGGTAAATTCGAAGCCAATTTTACCGCGCCGACTAACATCAATGGGGCAACCTCTCCTGCGGCACGGGCAATCGCTAGAATCAATCCGGTGATGATCGCAGGGCTTGCCATCGGTAACACGATACGCCAAATCGTCTCAAACTGGGTTGCGCCTAACGCTAACGATCCGTGACGAACAGATGCTGGAATACGGGTTAAACCTTCTTCGGTTGTCACAATCACCACAGGTAGAGTCAATACCGCTAAGGTGAGCGAGGCCCATAATAGCCCCGGCGTACCAAAAGTGGGAGCAGGAAGGCGATCAGAATAAAATAGATTATCGATGCTCGAGCCAATGGTATAAACAAAAAAACCTAAACCAAATACCCCATACACAATTGAAGGAACTCCCGCTAGGTTAATTACGGCAACACGAATCAAGCGGGTAAACGGATTATCTTGCGCATATTCGTGTAAATAAACGGCTGCAATCACTCCCAATGGCATGACAATAATAGACATTAGCAACACCAATAATACGGTTCCAAAAATGGCTGGGAAAACTCCACCTTCCGAATTAGACTCTCGCGGATTATCCGATAAAAAGCGCCATAATTGTTTTCCCCACTGACGCAGTTTTTGCCCATGATTCATATCGTTTGGATACCAGTAATCCAAAATATGACTGAGTGGAATACGAACGATTTCCCCCCCCATCTCTTCTACCAATAAGGCTTGGCTATCCAACTGCTGACGCCGTTGATCTAACGTCTGTTCAGCATCGAACAAGTCACGTTCAACTTGCTGAATTTGCTGTGAAAGAGTAGCTACCTCTTGTCCATTTTTAGGTTGCTTAAGTGCTTGTTGCTTTTTGATACGCAACCCTTCCAATTGATGACCAAGCGGACGAATCGATTGATGAACGAGATGATCAATTTGTGCTCTGATTTGTTGAGCCTCTGCAAATGCTTGAGCTAACCAATCAACAACCTCAATCGGATGCTGAGTATCTTCTGGCTCAAAACCGACCGGCTTACCAAAAAACTGTCCATCACGTGTACGCTCCATCACTAACCAACCCGAAGGCTGGATCGGTGCAGAAAGCTTACTGTCTAAAATTGAAATAAAATCCGCATCATAACGTTCACGATTAGCCACCTTAATGTTCAGCCGTTGTACCGGTCGCTCCTCATCACCTGCGGCGATACCCAGTTGATGCAAATGGTTAATAGAAACGGCTTCACTCGCATACAATTGCCCAATCAAACGTTGCCTTTGTTCAGTTTGCCATTGATAGAGAGGAGCAGGCCAAAAATAATTTAACCCTTTCCAGCCAATCAACAATAAAAGCATCAAAACAGAAATTAGGCTAATACTCACCGCACCGCCGGTTAACCATATCCAGGGCGTGCCAGTTTTAAATGCCTGTAACACTTTCATCACGCCTCCTGATCATAAAGAGCGATAGCGGGTGCGTAAGCGCTGACGCACCCACTCAGCTAATGAGTTAACTACAAAAGTAAACAGAAATAACAATAAAGCGGATAAGAATAAAATTCGGTAATGGGAACTCGCAACTTCAGACTCCGGCAATTCAACCGCAATATTAGCCGATAAGGTGCGCATTCCTTGCAAAATATTCCAGTCTAAAATAGGAGTATTCCCGGTCGCCATCAACACGATCATCGTTTCACCAACCGCTCTGCCCAATCCCATCATGACCGCAGAAAAAATCCCGGGGCTTGCCGTTAAAAGCACCACCCGAAGTAAGGTTTGCCAAGCAGTCGCTCCTAATGCTAACGATCCATCCGATAAATGCTTAGGAACAGAGAAAATCGCATCTTCAGCAATGGTAAAAATCGTCGGGATCACCGCAAACCCCATCGCCATCCCCACCACAAGCGCATTACGCTGGTCAAACCCCATCCCACGTTCTTGCAAATAAAGTAAAATATCACCGGCAAACAAGAGCTGCTCTAACTCTTGGCTATAGGCTAAAGTCAAACTCATGATCGCCAACAAGCACGGCATCAAAACTAAAGCATGCCATGCCGCTAGCCCTCGGCCGACCAAACGCTTAGGTATCCAAGCGCCAATCAGCCCTATCAACACGGTCGATAAAGGTAATATGATCAGCAGCAATACGACCGCTGTCAGATGGTTTTCAATAATAGGTGCAAGCCATAACCCCGCTAAAAAACCGATGATCACGGTGGGTAATGCTTCCATCAGTTCAATCGTCGGCTTGACCACACGGCGCATAGACGGTGCCATAAAATATGCGGTATAAATAGCAGCCAATACCGCAATCGGCACCGCAAAAAGCATCGCATAAAAAGCGGCTTTTAGTGTGCCAAAAGCAATTGGCACCAAGCTTAATTTGGCTTCAAAATCATTATCGGCTGAAGTGGATTGCCAAATAAACTCAGGCTCAGGATAACTTTCATACCAAACTTTACGCCATAACGAATGAAACGAAATTTCCGGATGAGGATTATCAACTTTGGCAACTTGTACACTTCCTGAACTAAACATGATCAAATAACGCTCGTTATTTGACATCGCGGCAAGGCGAGGAGCCTGTGGTAATACACGCTCAAATAACACCAATTTTTCACTGGTTGTATAATGGCTCTGCAGTGTGCCATTAGGATAAAAGGTATAAAACCCTTTGCGGTTGGTGTCCGGTAGCAGCAACTGGATATGAGGAGCTAAATCAAAATGACGAATCGATGTTAACGCCCTTTTTCCATTCTCTAATACATCAAACCATTGACTCACCAAGCCATTATCATAAGTAACCAATAACGAATAAGCACCGGATAACAAGGTCATCGTTGACACGGTAAGCTCCGTTTGAGCTTGACTCAGATCCACCTGTTCACGTAATCGATAATGTGGCCCTTCTTGTTGAATAACCGATAATAAAGCGCCCTGGCGTAGATACAGTGTTTTTCCGTCCGGAGTCATCATTAACTGATCAAGATGTGAGTAACGCTGCGCTAATACGGCTTCTTGAACTAACGTTGAGCCTGCTGACACCGAACGAACCATCACTCGGCCATCACTGAGATAACTTGCAAAATAGGTATTCGCTTGTGTTACCGCAAAACTCAATAAACGAATCTTCTGCTCGGTGGGTGCAACAGTCATCCCTTCAGGAATCGCTCGAAACTCAAGTTGAGGAGTAAATCTTCGCCCTTGTTTTTCGACCGAATAATGGAAAAGAGGACGAGCAATTTGAGGTTGATACTGACTGTCTACGGTTAAAAACCAACCTTCTTGAGGGTTTCCCGGCACAATCCATTGCGGAGTAAACGGTAAGGTTTGCGCCCAAACCGGCTCGTTTGATGGCTGCAGTGACCAAAATTGGCTTTGCCCTTGTTGACCAACGACAAAAAAATGCTCACCGTAATCATCAATCGCTAAGATTTGAGGTTCAATATTAGCCAGCGCCTGTCGAGCAACATTCGGCTGAAGCTTTGCGTCACCAAACAAAGGTAGCGCCACCAAGGCTAGATAGACAAAAATTAAGATCAACGCCCCTAATACACTGACACCGCCACACGTTACAGCGAAGCGAATCATACGGTCTTTAATCAACCGTTTACGATCGCGTTCTTGTAATGAGAATTCGACGTAAGCCATGAATATCATCAATCCTTTTTTATTTCACTGGCTAAACACCAGAGTGACACACGTTTAGGGGCAATCATGGATGACACCTTTTGGACTTGCAGCTAAAGCGGTTAGCGACGTTCATGTTCTTCCATTGCTTCATTATCTCGCTTATGGCAATTGGCTCACTTGTCACCAACCTGCAACGCCAAGTTGCTGGGATATCATTGCGGTTTAACAACAAAATTCTATTTCAAATACGTGACAATTATATTACAGATCACAATAACCGACTGAAAATAAAACAACTCTACATACTAACGTGTTTTGCAATAAATGTGTCATATAACTTACTTAGTTTGCATAAAATAAAAGTAACGAACCGTCGTGAAGGACAAGATGAATGAGCACGGAAAAGCTGTATATCGATAAAGAGTTAAGTTGGCTCTCGTTTAATGAACGCGTCTTACAAGAAGCCGCAGATAAAAGCGTTCCTTTAGTCGAAAGAATTCGGTTTTTAGGCATATTCTCCAATAACTTAGATGAATTTTACAAGGTACGTTTCTCAGATGTTAAAAGGCGCATTTTAATCCACCGAGAACAAGGGGTGAAAGACACCTCAAAGCATTTGTTAACACGGATGCAAAATAAAGCCTTTAAACTCAATCAAGACTTTGACAACCTCTATAATGACATCATTCTCGAAATGGCTCGGCGACGAATTTTTTTAGTCAATGAAACCCAGCTCGATAGTGTTCAACAACGGTGGATCAGTAAATATTTTTATAAACAGGTACTACCTCATATTACGCCTTTGCTGATGCGCGACGATATTGATGTTTTACAATTTCTAAAAGATGAATACGCCTATATTGCTGTGGACCTTAAAAAAGGTGAACACTCAAGCTATGCGCTTATTGAAATCCCGACCGATCATCTGCCTCGTTTTGTTATGGTACCCGAGCAAAAAGGCAAAGGGCGCAAAACGATTATTTTATTAGATAATATCATCCGCTACTGTTTAGACGACATTTTCCGTGGTTTTTTCGACTACGATACCCTCGCGGGCTATGCGATGAAAATGACTCGTGATGCGGAGTACGATTTAAGTCGAGAAGTCGAATACAGTTTATTAGAGCAGCTTTCCGAAGGGTTAAGCCAACGCTTAACCGCCATGCCTGTGCGCTTTGTCTATGAGCGAGAAATGCCACAGGCGATGCTCAACTTCCTATGTGAAAAACTGAAAATATCCCATTATGATAGTCTATTACCCGGTGGTCGCTACCATAACTTTAAAGACTTCATTGCCTTCCCGAATGTCGGACGTGACTACCTAGAAAACCGCCCTTTACCGCCGCTAAAATGTGCCGATTTCGATGGGTATCTCAATGCCTTTGATGCAATTCGAGCGCAAGATATTTTACTGCACTACCCTTATCATACCTTTGAACACATCACTGAACTCGTGCGGCAAGCCTCCTTTGACCCGAAGGTCATCAGCATAAAAATTAATATTTATCGCGTCGCAAAAGATTCACGATTAATGAACTCATTAATTGATGCCGTACATAATGGAAAACGCGTCGTGGTGGTGGTCGAACTACAAGCTCGGTTTGATGAAGAAGCCAATATTGAGTGGTCTCGCGTACTCACAGAAGCAGGAGTTAACGTCATCTTTGGTGTCCCAGGGATGAAAATTCACGCTAAATTACTGTTGATTACTCGTCGGGAAGAGAAAGAACTCATCCGCTACGCCCATATTGGCACCGGAAATTTTCATGAAAAAACCGCACGTATTTATACTGACTTCTCGCTACTTACCGCAGATAAAGAACTCACCACTGAAGTCCGTAACGTCTTTGGTTATATTGAAAATCCATTTCGCCCAGTTAAATTTAACCATTTGTTAGTTTCTCCACGCAATAGCCGAACGCAGTTGTATCGATTAATTGATGCCGAAATCGCCAATGCTAAACAAGGCAAAAAAGCCGAAATTATCATTAAAGTGAATAACTTAGTCGATAAGGGATTGATCAATAAACTGTATGGTGCAAGTAGCTCTGGTGTTCACATTAAAATGATTATTCGAGGAATGTGTTCACTCGTTCCCGGTGTCACGGGTGTCAGTGATAACATCTCTATCATCAGTATTGTTGATCGCTTCTTAGAACACCCGCGAGTGCTCATTACTCACAACGAGGGGAATCCATTAGTCTATATTTCATCCGCTGACTGGATGACGCGTAACCTCGATCATAGAATCGAGGTGACCGCTCCAGTGCGAGATGCTCGCTTAAAACAGCGAATTATCGATATCCTCAATATCCAGTTTACCGATACGGTAAAAGCTCGCGTTATCGACAAAGAAATGAGCAATCGCTATGTCAAACGGGGCAATCGTAAGAAAATTCGCTCACAATTAGCAATTTATGACTATCTTAAACAGATAGAAAGAGAGACGCGCAAAAGCAAAGGACACCTAGAGCAGCATGAATACAGCACCACTAGATAACGTCTTAGAACCACCAACAAGCCGTGAAATCGCTGCGATTGATCTAGGCTCAAATAGTTTTCATATGGTGGTCGCAAAAGTCGTCGAGCAAGATTTGCAACTGATCAGTCGCCATAAACAACGTGTTCGTTTAGCCGCTGGCCTCGATGAACAAAAAAACTTAGATCATGCTGCCATGGAGCGAGGGCTTGAGTGTTTAGCCATGTTTGCTGAACGCCTGCAAGGCTTTACTTCTGATAATGTACGCATTGCTGCAACCCATACGCTTCGCCAAGCCAATAACGCACACCTTTTTTTACAGCGTGCCCGTGATGTGATCCCATTCCCGATCGAAATCATCCCTGGTAGTGAAGAAGCTCGCCTGATTTATCTCGGTGTCGCCCATACTCAACCCCAAGCTGACTCAATGTTAGTCATAGATATTGGTGGAGGAAGCACAGAGCTGGTGATAGGAAAGGGCTTTGAAGCAGAGTTAGTCAATAGTAAACAAATGGGGTGTGTCAGCTATACCGAGCGTTTTTTTACCAATGGTAAGCTTTCCAAGAAAAAATTTGCTCAAGCGATTCTAGCCGCAGAGCAAAAACTCGAATCTATCGCCAGTAAATACCGCAAAAAAGGCTGGCAAGTCGCGTTTGGCTCATCAGGAACCATCAAAGCCATCAATGAAGTGTTGGCCGGGTTAGGTGCCGAAGATGGCGTCATCACCCAGCAACGATTAAATAAACTGACCGATAAACTATGTGAGTGGCACCATATTGATGAAATTCAATTGGAAGGCCTCACCGAGGATAGAAAACCGGTATTTGCCGCAGGGGTTGCTATCTTAACCGCCATTTTTAGCGCCTTGAACATGAAAGCAATGAATTTTTCCGATGGCGCATTGCGCGAAGGCCTACTGTATGAAATGGAAGAGCGCTTTAAATACACCGATATCCGGCTTCGTACCACCGAACATCTTGCCAGCAAACACCTAGTCGACTTAGAGCATGCCGCTAAAGTCAAAGGCTATGCCAAAGAGTTTCTCGCTCAAGTGAGCGAGAGTTTAGGCTTAAAACATAACAGTGAGCTATTTTCTCTTTTGGAATGGGCAGCCTTGTTGCATGAAGTCGGGTTAAGCATCAATTTACAAGCGTTTCACCGCCACTCAGCTTATATCTTACAGCACACCAATATGCCTGGGTTTAATAGTGAGCAACAACGTGTACTCGCTACGCTAGCCCGTTTTCAACGTAAAGCGCTCAAATTGGGAGAAATGAGTGAGTTTAGCTTATTTAAGAAAAATCATATTATTGGCTTAATTCAGGTTTTACGTTTAGCCATTGTGGTTAATGGTCAGCGAAATGATGATCCACTCCCGGATCTGCATTTAATTGTTGACGATGGTGAATGGCAGTTATCCAGCACTGAAAACCACTGGTTAGAAAACAATAAACTTCTGCACGCCGATCTAATTTGTGAGCAGGCATATTGGCGTCACGTTGGCTGGACTCTAACCTTTTAAAGGAGCAACAGCACACCGACTACTTAATACCGACTTTCGCCAACTCTTGTTCAGCCAACTGAGCAGAAATCGGTAAGTAACCATCTTTACTGACTAATGCTTGCCCTTGTTTGGAAAAAATAAAACGAATAAATTCACGTTCAACTGGGGTTAAAGGGCGTGCTGGATGCTTATTAATATACACATACAAGTAACGTGAGAGCGGATAACGACCGGATAAAATATTATCGAGCGTCGGATCAACATAGTCACGCCCCTGCCGAGCAACAGGAATTAACCTCACGCCAGAAACGCGATATCCAACGCCTGAATAACCAAGTGTATTGATCGATGAAGCCACCGCCTGCACAACCGATGCCGAACCGGGTTGCTCATTCACATTTGCTTTAAAATCCCCACCACACAAAGCTTGTTGTTTAAAGTAGCCGTAGGTTCCAGACACTGAATTACGTCCAAATAGTTGCATACGACGCTTAGCCCAAGGAAAAGAAAGCCCTAACTGTGACCAATTTTCTACCGATTGACTCGCACCACAGCGTAAGGTACTGGAAAAAATACGGTCAAGCTGAGCAAAGTTAAGCCCTTCGATTGGATTATCACGATGAACAAATAGACCCACCGCGTCAATGGCCACCCGTAACTCGGTCGGTTGGTATCCGTAGGCTCGCTCAAACGCCTCAATTTCTCGATTTCGCATTGGGCGGCTCATGGGGCCAAATTGTGCCGTTCCTTCGGTTAATGCAGGGGGCGCGGTAGAGGATCCGGAGGCTTGTACTTGCGCATTAACATTCGGATATAACCGATTAAACTCTTCTACCCATAAGGTCATCACCCCCGCTAAAGTATCAGATCCGACCGACAGTAAACTCCCAGCAACCCCGCTTGTTTTCTGATAGCTAGTCAGCTCCTGACCATACCCCAGACTAGTTTGCAGGCTCAAAAAAACCAATATCAGTAATCGACCCAATCTCATCGCACCACCAAGCGCTTCGGTAAAACAAAAGAAAAACGGCTTCCGACCCCCACTTCACTGTGAATATCTAAATGCGAATCATGGTGAGATAATGCATGCTTCACAATTGCCAACCCTAAGCCACTGCCTCCGGTATCACGAGAACGTGCTTTATCGACCCGATAAAAACGCTCAGTTAAGCGGTGCAAATGTTGTGGCTCAATACCTTCACCCGTGTCTTGCACTTCAAGACAAGCCCCCTGTGAACTTTCAAACCAGCGCACATTGATTTCAGCACCCGGTGGGGTATATTTCACCGCGTTATACACTAAGTTAGATATCGCACTGCGTAGCTGATCGTCATCTGCCAATACTTTTAATTGCTTGTCGACCACAAAATGAATCTTGTGAGCATGCTCTCCACTTAAACTTACCGCTTCTTTTTCCAGCACTTCGAGCATCGTAGGCACATCGACCACTTGATCTAATTCATGAATGGGCGAAGCTTCTATTTTCGATAAAGTCAGCAATTGATTCACCAAACTCGACATTCGATTCAACTGTTCAGTCATCACACCATGCGCTTTAGTCCACATCGGCCCAACCAGTAAATCGGGATCTTCGGTCATCTCCAAATACCCTTGCAAAACCGTCATCGGCGTGCGTAATTCATGAGAAACGTTAGCAAAAAAGTTGCGCCGCATGCCCTCTAATTGCTTTAACTGAGTCACATCACGCACCACCATCAAATGTTCTCCTTCGGTATAAGGGACAATACGCAATTCAAGTGATCGCTCGACATTAAGGGGAGAACGCATAGTCAGCGGTTCAGAAAAGTCATCTTTTGTTAAATATTTAATGAAATCGGGCGTACGAATCAAGTTGGTGATTGGCTGCCCTGCATCATCTGGCCAACGAAAGCCAAGCAGATACTGCGCTAAGCGGTTACACCACACAATATTGCCTTCCGAACGAAAAACCACCACGGCATCAGGTAATGATTCAGCCCCATTGCGAAAACGACGAATTAAATTGGTGAGTTCTTTGCGTTTTTTGCGCTGACGTTGCTGCAAACGGTAAATGCCATTAAACAGCGATTCCCAGTTACCAGACCCCGAGGGAGGGGTTAAGCGCTTCTCATCCCATAACCAAGCAGAAAAACGCACTTGGTTGTGCAAATGCCAAACCAGTTGCAACACTGTTGCCGCCAGCAGCAACCAAGGCATATGGCCAAAAAACCACCCGACCACCACCCAAGGCAGATAAAAAAAAGCCAGCTCCCAAGCCAGCTTCTTCCAAGTCAAACGCTCAACCATAATACTCCATCGTTGATCTTATTAAGCTTTTATTGAAAAACGATAACCTGCGCCACGTACCGTTTGAATCAGTTTATCGTGCCCCGCCTCTTCCAACGCTTTACGTAAACGCCGAATATGCACATCGACCGTTCTATCTTCCACATAGACATTCGTGCCCCAGATGTTATTCAGCAATTGCTCACGGCTATACACCCGCTCTTGGTGGGTCATAAAAAAGTGTAGCATCTTAAATTCTGTTGGCCCCATCTCCAACGGCTGATCATTGGCGGTCACCCGATGCGAAACCGGATCTAACTTCAGCCCTTGCACATCAATCACCTCTTCCAACGCCGTTGGCGTAACTCGGCGAATGACCGCTTTTAACCGAGCCACAAGCTCTTTAGGTGAAAAAGGTTTGGTGATGTAATCATCTGCGCCCACTTCCAAACCACGAACTTTATCTTCTTCTTCACCACGCGCCGTTAACATCACAACCGGAATATTTCGGGTAAGCTCTTCTCGCTTCATGTGTTTAATAAAGTTTATACCGCTGCCCCCCGGTAACATCCAGTCAAGCAGCACAAGGTCTGGAAACGGTTCGGCTAATTTACTGACCGCGGTATCGTAATCTTCTGCTTCCACCGCCTGATAGCCTTTTTGTTCAAGAACAAAGCACAGCATTTCACGAATCGGCGCTTCGTCTTCAACCACCAGAATCCTTCTCGACATAATTAAATAACCTTTGTTATTAATCAACATTATGCATTATGGGAAATATTTATGACACTTTTGTGACCATTGCAAACAAATTTTAATATAAACGTCACCAATTCAGTTCCATGTGACACAAAACCAATCCTCTGTGGTTTTTTCACAATTCGGTAAGACTTTAAGTTGAAAATCCCCTATGATGACAAAATTTTCAACAAGAGAAAGAAGGGTAATATGTGGTTTAAAAACTGTATGGTTTATCGTGTGAATCGTGATATCCAGTTCAATGCCGATCAACTGGAACAGCAACTGGCCGAGTTTCGTTTTACCCCCTGCTCCAGCCAAGATAAACAAAAATTTGGCTGGGTCCATGCACTGGGTAAACATGGCGACATGATGACCCATGTTAGTGAAGATCGCATTTTGATCTGTGCGAAAAAAGAAGAAAAAATGTTACCCGCATCGGTGATCAAAGAGTCGTTAAGTGCCAAAGTTGAAAGTCTGGAGGTCGAAGAAGGCCGCCCACTGAAGAAAAAAGAAAAAGACAACTTAAAAGAAGAGATCGTCATCGATCTGCTGCCGCGAGCGTTTAGCCGTAGCCACTATACGTACGTTTTAATTATGCCTAAAGCGGGCCTAGTTCTCGTTGATGCGAGTAGTTATAAAAAAGCCGAAGACGTGCTAGCACTACTGCGTAAAACCATGGGCAGTTTACCGGTGGTGCCTGCGATCCCTGAAGTTGCGGTGGAAACCACCATGACTCAATGGGTTAAAGAAGGCAACTTGCCACAGGGCTTTAACTTACTTGATGAAGCTGAGCTAAAATCCATTCTTGATGATGGTGCGACCATTCGTTGTAAGAAACAAGAGCTATCGAGTGATGAGATCCTCAGCCATATTCAGGCCAACAAAGTAGTCACTAAACTTGCGCTCAACTGGCAAGATAGAATTAGCTTTATTCTAGCAGACGACTGTAGCTTAAAACGCTTAGCCTTCAGTGATGAGCTGAAAGATCAAAATGAAGATATCCCCAGAGACGATCAAGCCGCTCGCTTTGATGCCGATTTCTCATTAATGTGTGGTGAATTTTCGGTATTTCTTCCTAATTTATTTGACGTACTCGGCGGGCTTCCTCACGCTGACGCTTAATGTCAATTCAGGCTCTTGCAACCAAGAGCCTCTCCTTTGTGATGATTTTTCTTTATTCGCTCGCTTTCTCTCGCGAACTATAGTCAGGCTATGCTTTTTAGCGTAAAATTTGCGCCTTTTCCAATACCATCAGGTGGTATTGGCCTGACTTGAGATCAGATTGAGAAACAAATGATGAGTATAAAAACCCCCTTCGTTCCAGAGCTACTGTCACCAGCGGGTAGCCTTAAAAATATGCGTTATGCCTTTGCCTATGGTGCTGATGCCGTCTATGCGGGCCAGCCTCGCTATAGCTTACGGGTGCGTAATAACGAATTTAACCACGAAAACCTACAAATCGGCATTAACGAAGCGCATGCTCAAGGTAAGAAGTTCTATGTGGTATGTAATATTCAGCCCCATAACTCCAAATTAAAAACCTTTATTCGTGACTTAAAGCCGGTCATTGATATGGGCCCAGATGCATTAATTATGTCTGATCCCGGCCTGATTATGATGGTTAGAGAAGCCTTCCCAGAAATGGCGATTCACCTCTCGGTACAAGCCAATGCCGTCAACTGGGCAACCGTGAAATTTTGGTCAACTCAAGGGGTTGAACGGGTGATTTTATCGCGTGAACTCTCTTTAGAAGAAATTGAAGAGATTCGTGAAAAATGCCCAGAGATGGAGATCGAAATTTTTGTTCATGGCGCACTGTGCATGGCCTATTCTGGTCGCTGCCTTCTTTCGGGTTACATCAATAAACGCGATCCAAACCAAGGCACTTGCACCAATGCTTGCCGTTGGGAATACAAAGTTGAGCAAGGCAAAGAAGATGAGACTGGACAAATTGTTGAACAATTCGATCCCAACGCGGCTCAACCGATTGAAGTGCAGAGCGAACGCCCAGACAATACCATTGGGTTAGGTAAGCCAAGTGATGAAGTGGTTCTGCTTTCAGAAAGCCATCGTCCAGATGAAAAAATGGCCGCCTATGAAGATGAACATGGTACTTACATCATGAACTCGAAAGACTTACGCGCAGTACAACACGTTGAGCGCTTAACTCAAATGGGCGTGCATTCTTTAAAAATTGAAGGCCGTACCAAGTCGTTCTACTACTGCGCTCGGACGGCGCAAGTGTATCGCAAAGCGATTGATGATGCGGTAGCCGGCAAACCATTTGATGAAAGTTTAATGGGAACCCTTGAGAGCTTAGCGCATCGCGGTTATACCGAAGGTTTCTTGCGCCGCCATACCCATGATGCTTATCAAAATTACGACTATGGTTACTCGGTCTCTGACAGCCAACAGTTTGTCGGTGAGTTTACCGGAAAACGTCGTGGCCACCTGGCTGAAGTTGAAGTGAAGAACAAATTCTGCGTCGGTGATAGCCTAGAATTGATGACACCGAAAGGCAATGTCGTCTTTACCCTTGAAAGTATGGAAAACCGTAAAGCCGAATCTATTGATGATGCAAAAGGTAACGGTCACTTTGTGTTTATTCCGGTACCAGACGATTTGAACCTTGACTATGCTCTACTGATGCGCAACTTAAACGTCGGTCAAGATACGCGTAATCCAACAGGTAAATAATTATGGCGCTTTTGATCACAGCCAAATGCACTAATTGTGACATGTGTGAACCGGAATGCCCAAACCATGCGATTTCGATGGGGGATGATCTTTATCAGATCAACCCCGATTTATGTACTGAATGCAAAGGGCATTACGACAAGCCAACGTGTCAATCGGTTTGTCCTATCACCAATTGCATTATCACTGACCCCGAGCATATTGAAACCGAAGAACAGCTATTAGAAAAATTCGTCGTGATTCAAGGCCTTGCTTAATAAAAGCCCCAGACATAACGTTCTGGGGTTTATTTTATCCAGCTAACTATAATCATCCAATTGAATGTGCGGTGCACGCAGCGCATTCAGCACACATAAAAATGCCAAACCTGCCGCCAATAAATACCCCGTTTGAAAAGCGTGAATAATCACCGATTGTGGGGTATCTAATAATGTTTGCAACGAACTTTGTGCATTAAAACCGGGGATTTGTGAGTAAATCAAACTGCCAAATACCGCCGTTCCTACTGATGCCCCCAGTGAACGTGACAGGGCTGCCATTGAAGTGATTCGTCCTAAACTCTCTCTGCCAGCGAGGGTTTGAATCAGCACTTGCGTTGAAGGCATCACCGAACCTAGCCCCAGCCCACAACAACATGCCAGTCCACTAACCCAATAAGGTGTAGGATCTATCATGGCGAGCAGAAAAAAGCCCAAACCAGTGATCGACATCCCCACCACAGGTAACCACTTCGGTACTCCCGTGTAGGCAATGGTTTTGCCTGTGATATAAGAACCACTGATTATTCCTGCAGAAAGTGGCATTAACAGTAGCCCCGCTCTCGCGGCATTCACCCCTAGCCCAACTTGTAAAAAAATAGGTAGGAAAAACACCAAAGCAAACAAACAAGCCGCAAATAAAAAAGTCGAAATAAGAGGAATATAAATTTCTTTGCGCACTAAAAGTGCTAAAGGTAAAAACGAATGTTTCACCGAGTGTTGTTGCCAGATGAACACCAGTAGTAACCCGAGAAACACCCCGAGTAAGGTCAGGCTAAGTAAAGAGCCCCACGCAAAATAGTGCCCTCCCGCAGACAACCAATAAATAATCACCGTCATTAAACTCGGAAATAGGATTAGTCCGAAAAAATCAATTTCGGTTTTCTGCGCCTTATTCACGGTTGAAGTCAATTTCGATAAACGATAAATCGCAACGCCAATCAAAGGTAGGTTAATCCAAAATAACCAATGCCAGGTTAAATAAGTGACGATCACGCCTCCCATCACCGGCCCACCAATACTGGCTAAAGCAAATAAGGAAGAAAAATAACCTTGGAAGCGTGCACGTTGGCGCGGAGCCACTAACTCCCCAATTAAGGCTTGTGATAGGCTCATTAACCCCCCACTGCCCAACCCTTGAATAATTCGCCCTGCTACCAGCCATTGCATGTGACCAGCCAGCGCACTCACCACCGAGCCCCCACCAAAAATGATTAACGCAATCGTCAGCATTTTCTTACGACCGTATTGATCGCCCAGCCAGCCGTAAATAGGAACCGAGGCCGCCCCCGCCAACATATAGCCCACTGCAATCCATGAAGAAAGCTGCATATCTCCCAGATCACTGACGATTGCAGGGGTTGCCGTTGCTAATAATGTTTGATCCACCGCCGCTAAAAACATCGGCAAAAAAACAATCGTAAAAATACTTAAAAAGGTTTTTTTATCAACAAGCTGAGACATGAATGCTTACAATTGTGCGAACCATGGACTCATCATATAGCGGAAAAAGACAAAACCAAAGCTCCTCAGCCTCTATGCCGCATAAATAGAAAAAGCCGCTCTATCCAAGAGCGGCTTATAAATAACAAGATTACTCAGTTAGTGTGTACGGCGAGAGCGACGTAACCAGCCAAATGTCAGTAAAGACAAGAGGCCAAAGCCACCCAGTGAGCCACCTGAACCTGAGCCATCATAGCTTGGCACAGCAACTTTACCCGTACTGATACCATCGGTTTTAGCAACTTCAATCGTCATTTCTTTACTAGAACCAGCCACTTCAGACCAAGTTACTTCAGCGTCATTGGCTTTCGTAACGGCTTGATCATCTTCAACATCTTGACGCATTAGATACATGCGAACGGTGTATTCACCACGTGGTAAATTCGCCACGTTAAAACTTACCGTTTGAAGGCCATCTTTTTTCAAGCCAACCACAGGGATCTGAGGTTTATCATTTGATTTCAAACCGCTCGTGATGACTAAATAAGCTTTATCGTCTTTTTTAGCATCGGCATTGACAACAAATGGAATATCGACTCGGCTACTATCAATGGTAAAGCGCACTGGCTGTGAACCTGGTTCAGCATATTTATACGATAACGCCATAATCACAGGATCATGATCCGATGAACGGAAGGCGGTGACTTTGGGCGCACTGTAATCTTTATCAGTACCGTGGAAAATACCAGGATTGTCACCAGCATTTCGTTTTTGATAATCAAACAGCGGAGTTTCTGAACTGTTAATGTTCCAGTCAATTGCATCCACCACGCGTGATTTCAAACCAGGGCTAACCAACATATGGTCTAACGAGCCAATTTCATCGTTGTAAGAGTAACTCCAGCTTGGCTGGCGACCTTTCTTCTCATCCATCATGTGTACCGCATTGGTATACCCAAAAGAACGAGTAATCACAGCACCATTAGAACCAAATTGAGGTTGATTACCAATCCAAGTATCACGAGCCGCCGTCAATACTTTATTTGTCGGATTGCTGGTCAAAACGAGCATAGGATCTTCTTTAGCATACGAGTTTAAGTCCCCCATAATGATACGATCATTATCTGGATAACGTTTAGCTAATTGTTCACCTAATTGAACGGCCCCTGCAACACGGAAGTTCTCGCAGTTACCTTGCTTATCGACATCAATAGGATTGTTGTTATTATCCTTAACTTGGAAATCTTCCCAACACGCCGAACCTTTTGATTTTAAATGGTTGACTGAAACCGTTAGTTTTTTACCGGTATTATGTACTAAGAAGGTTCCCGTTAACGAATCACGTTGGTAAGCTCGACCACTGCCGATCAATTCGCCTTTACTATTGGTGATCACATTACCATTATCGTCTGTCAATGCGGGGGCTTCTTGACGTGGCATAGGAATAATATCCACCTCTTCCAAGGTCACCTTACTCGGACGATAAATCAAACCGGTAGTAATCGCATCAGAACCTACGGTATCTTCTGCCGTGATCATTCGATCACCATTGGTATCAAAAGCAACAAAGGTATAGCGATTGCCTACGTAGTTGTCATAATGTCTTTTGGAATAACGATCTTCAGTATACTTATCGTTCAGCGCATCAACCAACTCTTTAATCGCACCATAGTGACCAAAACCGTTATTTTCTACTTCCATCAAGCCGACAACATCAGCATTCATGCCATATAGCGCTTCAACTAATTTGGCTTTTTGCAGCTCAAATTCCACTTGGCTTTCTGCGCCACGATTTAATCCATGAGAGTTATAGTCCCCTTTAAATGGCGAGTTGAAAAAGTTTAATACGTTTTTCGAGCCCACGCGTAATACAAACTCATCGGCAGCCACCTTAGTTTGTAAACTCGGTTTGTTTTGTCGCGCACTATTATTTGATTTAAAGTTTGCTTTTGTGACAATAAAATCACTGCTTTCTGGCAAAATCAATCGGTATTCATTATAGCTATAATCTAAGACACCGCGCATATCCACAACACTGTCATTGACACGGATTGCGTTGGCGTTTGGATTGGCATTCCAAGCTGGGAAGTAAGGAATCTCACTATCCGCTTTTGCATCACTTTCAACAAACACTCGGCGGTCTTGGTTTTCACGTATTGCGGCTTTTGACGCTTCAGAGCCAGCGGCGGCTAACTGGTTCGGATGCATATTGGGCCGTTCATAGGCAATCACCATGTTGCTTCTTCGCGGAGCATAATCAAAACTAAAGGTGCGGCTGACCCGCATATCTTGTTTACCCTCTAGCTCAGAATTCATATCTTCCGGCAAAGTAACTAACATCCCTTCATAACGCTCTAGTGTTGCACGGAAGGACAATTTTCCATCTTCAGTGTCCAATTCAGGAATCACAGTAATAGGGGTTGGAGCGATTTTATTGACCGTTGCGTCCATCACTTGGAATTTATTGACGGTGGTTTTCAGCTGAGTACGGCCATAAAACTCTTCAACTCGACCTTGGAAACATAAGGTTTGCCCTACATGCTCGTCTTTTGCCCCTGAAAAGGTCACCAGTAGCCCATCAGAGGTTTTAGCGTTGCCATCACCATCTTTATCTTGGATGTAATAACCTTTGGTCAAGCCAGTGGTTGCTGCCACCACCACACCTTGAACAAAATACTCGCCATCGCTGATGTATTTTTTATTCTCGACATCCACCATAGGTGAATGCCAGCCATCACCCTGAATCGCATACGTTGGTGTCAGAGTCTGTCCTTCACAAACACCGACTTCCGGTTCTGGAGGAATAATTGCGCCGGATAATCCAGAGCCTAAACCTTCTGGTGAATCTTTGGCCGATGAATTCCACTCATCCGCTTTAAAGACCGCACTTGGTTTAGACTCATTGCCGGTATTGCGTACGAAGGTCTGATCTTTGCCCCATTCTTCACCAGAGATGCCGACAATATCATGCGTTTTGCTGCGATATTCAGTTTTCTTTGCCTCATCATCAATTTTGCAATCAGATTCATCACCACAAGATGGGGTAATCGGATAAGCAATAAATAAGGCATCATCACCATTAAAGCTCACATCAGCCACTTTAAGTTTGGCACCAGCAGGAATAGTCGATGCAATATCCGCATTCAGATCTTTATGGTGGATAACAATTGAAGCTCCGGCAGCCAATGTAACACCATTGAGGCGGTTAATTTCTTGAAAGTAGGAACCACCATTGCCATCCATATATAAGGCGGTATTTTCAAAAGTATGCGCATCACTACCCACATTGGTAATTTCAATCGCTTTATTAAAGCCCGATCCTTCAAGATAACGTGCAATGACAATATCATTAATATCGGCAAACGCGGGGGCGGCCAATGAGCTACCAACCGCTAATGCCAGGAGAGACATTTTATGTTTCATAAGTATATCCTTGATTCTTCACAGAGCCGGTTAGAAAAAGACTTTCGCTTTGGCATAAACATCTTGGTAGGCTTCACCGATATTGCCTTCCACTTCAATCACAGAAGCGCGACTCGGTTTATAACGTACCCCAATAGTTTGGAAGCTACGACTGCGTCCCATCGCTTCCCATAGCTCGACATCGCCGCCCCACTGCTGGCTTCCTCTATCCCAATCTTTATAGGCTTCATAGTTAACTGAACCAACCACATCCCAACGCTCATTCAAGCTATATTGGAAAGAAGCTAAACCGCCTTGGTTCTTAAATTCTTGATAGCGATTACAGACTTTAATCGCCGGATCGACCCAAGGATCGGAAGTGGTCGTACACTCACCGATTTCTTCATATTCAATAAAGCCATTTAGGCCAAGTAACAATTGTTCAGTCACCGCATAGCGTAATCCAACACCGTACAGTTTAAACAAACCATATTTCGACTCACCAGAAGAGCCATTACGACGCTCTGCACCAAGCACCATTGAAAATTCATCACCAAAGTAACCCACATAGCCATTGGTAATATTGCCTTGAGCTTGGCCTGATGAAGATTCACCTTTATAGCTGTAAGAAACCCCTACGGCAAACTTCTGATAGTTACCTTCATATTTTATGGTTTTAGCTTGGTCGCCGGCTTCTCCCGTCTCCGCACCGGTATCAAATGTTAAATCACCGTAAGCATCATAATCATCAAATGCAGTATCCGTTAAACCAAATTCCACATAGTGGTAAGGGCTATATCGATAACCCAGCCAAGCTTTATCGATATGCAGCACCATATCACCTGTACCACCGCGCCAATTTTCACGCTCGTAATCTAATTCGATACGGTAATCAAAAATGCTCACACGGCCTTTCGAGCCGAATGTAGCGAATGTGTCATCAATAAAAGAATCATCTGAGTGGTATTGTTTATATTTGGTTTTATTGCCGAAATAGCCACCAACACCAACTTCACCAAATACATCCATATAATCGCCATTTTCGGCGTTATAAACTCGAGCTGCTTGGCTCATCATAGGTAAAGCTAAAAATACAGCGGACAGTGCCAAAGGTAGCACTGATTTTCGGGAGTTTATTACTCGCATGCCATTTTCCTTGCTATAAAGAGAGGTTCTTACAAAATGAGTGTCTCATCACAATGAAATGCAATTTTAACCTTATTAATATTTATTTTTTGTGATCAAAATTCATATAAAAAGCTCAAAAAAAATACAACCCTGAAGCAAGAAACAACAAAACCCTTTAAATACAATGTGTTAACTAAAGAAAATAAAGTTCAAAATTGATAAAGTTTTCTTAATATCGTGATAAAGCTCTCATCAATAAAAAATTAGCAGTAAAAAGCAAACGTTTCCCTTTGATTTTATTGAAATTTAGTAACAAAAATAAGCGCAACAATACTCATATTAAATTTTCAAATGGCAATAAAAAGTAGACAGTTCATTTGGTCGCGTATCGTTTATTTCATGAACAAAATAATGACCAATACTCAACTATTGATTGATAACAGCATCAAGAAAAATGATTTAATAAATAGCAGATTATTTTTTGCTCGTTATAAAAAAGCGCCTCTCTGATACAGAAAAGGCGCTTTTTATTTAATCAGTCACTTTTATTTAATGAGTAAATTACGTGATTATTTTATTCGATTGAGTGTCACGACCGGATAATCTAATGCTTGTAAAATAGGCTGCTGTTCAGCAATATATTTCACGACGGCACGCGCATCGGTATTACACAACACATGCTCAGCCTTACAGTTAAGCGGTTGAGATTGGTAACGAACTTGATAGCGTCCGTCAACTTCTTCGATATGGCTAACTGGGAAGGCGGTTAATTTTCCATTCACGTAGGCTAAATCCACTCGACCGGTTTCTGTTTTTTGCGCGTCAAACAGTGGTGTCCAACCATCATTCCCCGTGGCATTATAGCTATTCATCGCCACATTATAGGTTTGGTCGTCCTGCAATGGGGTCCAGACTGGCTGCTCTAACGAACCGGTATTGACTTCGATCTGCGATAATTGACCTTTTTGATGTGCAACCGTTTCATCAAACACATAACGCAAGTTTCCGCCGTAAGGGAACTTTCCGGCATGCGCACTTGGTGGTAATGTGTCAGTGACCGTTTTGCTAATCAACGCCTTAATCACCGAGCCTTTCACTGGCACAACCGACATAAAGTTAGCGAAAGGCAGCATTTCAAGCGTTACATCCCCTTCTCGATATTCACCTTCACTAATATTGGTGCGAATTCCACCCGCTCCCGTTAAAGCAAAATCGACTTTCATGCCAGTGACTTGAGCCACTTCATCACTGGCAGCCCAATAATATTGCCCTAAGGCAACAATCGGAGCAACCCGAGAACCGTGCTGATCTGAATTATTATCGCCAGGTCGACGAGCATGACGAATTTCCTGTGGCACATTGGCAATCACCTCACCATAAGCTTGCTCGACGGCCGGTTTATAGTGCGAATCAATATGCTTTCTCAACTGCGCCTGTTCGGCGGCAATGGCAATGTTACGTTGACGCTCGATAAAACGAATGGCTTTGCTTTTTTCGCTGTCACTGAACGCGCTTTCGGTTTGGCGATTCGCTTGATGATAAAATTCATCATTACTGAGTAAGGTATTCTGTCCTGCACACGAAACTAATTCACCTTGAGCATCAAAACTTACCTTCGTTTTCCCAATCGCTTGAGCGAATTCTCCGGCTTGTACGACACAGGTTTTACTGGCACCGTTAGGGTTGGTCACTAACTGGGCATAAATGCCATTATTACTTAATCCTAAATTGGTAAAATCTCCCAACAAAGTGTGTGAGTGCCCACCAACAATCAGATCAATACCATCCACTTTACTAGCAATATCTAGATCAACGGCATTCCCGACATGGGTGACCGCAATAATATTATTCACCCCTAACGATTGCAGCTCATTGACCGTAGCTTGAGCTGAAGTGACCATATCAAAAAATTGCAGATCACCGGTATTCGGGGCAATATTCGGCATGTCATCCAACGCGATACCAAATACCGCCACAAGAGGTTTGTCTTTAGGTAGCTGCTTTACGTCATCAATGCGTTGCTTGTTAAATCCATCAAAAGCATAAATAACATAAGGTTTTAAATTGGTTTGATCTTTGAGATCGTTATCCATACTCGCATCAATGTTAGCGGCCAGTACGGGGAAATTGATCTGATTTAAAAACTCATTGAGTTTTTTGTTGTTTAAATCAAATTCATGATTGCCTAATGCCATCGCATCGATCCCCATACGACTGAGAATGTCTGCATTCATTGCACCTTCATTGATTTTGAAGTAAGCGCTTCCTTGCCAAGCATCGCCACCATGCAGAAATAACATGCTGTTGTTTTGTTTTTCCGCTTCTGCTCGATACTCATTCGCTTTAGTTAGAATACGAGGGTGCCCGCCAAATTCGTTATACACGCGCTGGTTATTAATGTAAAAACTAGAACGGACAGGATCAAAACTAGAATGTGTGTCGTTAATATGGGCAATAGTGAGATCAAAAACGCTGTCTTTAGAGGGCTGGATATCACTTTGGCTGCATCCCAGTAGTGCTAGCGCAATACTACTGGCAAGTAGAAGACGGTTACATCGCATAACTTTATTTCCTTATTTAGCTTAAAGTCACATAGTTGATGTAATTTAAAGGAAAATTCAATTAACTTCTGTGATATGAAATAGATAATGAAGGTAAAATAGCATTTTCATTCGCTATGAATAGAACATATGTTTATGAAGAGATGATGAATATAATAATCCTCGGCCCTGGAGCCATTGGCAGTTTATGGGCTTACCAATTACAACGTTCTGGCCATCGTGTCGCGCTATGGGGAACGCAACCTTGTCAGCAGTGGTCAATCGCTCAAGATGATGACCCAGCGATCTCTTATGCTTATAACCAACCTGCCACCCTGTCTGATGCTGATGCGGTATTGATCACCGTTAAAGCATGGCAAGTTGCTCAAGCCTTGACGCCGTTACTTCCTCACTTAGCGCCAGAGACCATGCTCATTTTTATGCATAATGGCATGGGAGCGCTGGATACCTTGGACAAATACATCAGCCCACATCCTGTTATTCTCGCCACCACAACACACGGCGCTCAGAAAAAAACACCTCACCATGTAATGCATACCGGACAAGGCATAACCCAACTTGGAGCCTATAATCCGCTCGGCGAACCGTGTTCTTTTTTAGCACAAGTGTTGGATAACGCACTACCCACTGTCACTTGGAATCACACCATTACTCACGCGCTGTGGCACAAACTGGCGATCAATTGTGTGATCAACCCACTCACCGCGATTCATCAATGCCGCAATGGAGAGCTTGCACAACCTCATTATCGCTCAATCATTGAACAACTTATCGATGAACTCATCCCTGTCATGCAAGCCGAACAGATACCCTGCCATAAAATGGAATTAACCCACACGATTGATCAAGTCATCACAGCAACGGCAAAAAATTACTCCTCCATGCAGCAAGATGTTGTTTATCGTCGCCAAACCGAGATAGACTTTATCACTGGCTATGTGGTGCAAAAAGCTCAGCAGCATGGGCTGATGATGCCAACGCATCTGAAGTTGTATCAGCACATTCGCTCAATAGAAACAAGTTGGATACCGTCATGAAAAAACGCATATTGGTCCCGATTGCTCCTGGAACAGAAGAACTAGAAGCGGTCACCATCATTGATATTTTACGTCGTGCCGATTATGAAGTGATTATCGCCAGCGCCGATTTTTCAGGCCAATTAAACGTGCTTGGATCTCGGGGGATTATACTGACAGCCGAGTGCCAACTGGTTGATGTGGCCGATGAAGAATTTTCCGCTGTTGTTCTCCCAGGTGGGCTCAAGGGAGCGGAAGTATTACGCGATAGTACCTTGTTAGTCGAAATTCTTAGACAGCAAAAATACGATGGTCGTCTGGTGGCCGCCATTTGTGCCTCACCTGCCGTGGTTTTAGAGCATCATCAGTTATACCCTAAGGCGATCATGACCGCTTACCCCAGTTTTCAAAATCAGATTTCTCAAGATCGCTGGCGTAACCGGCGAGTGACCTTTGATGTTAACCATAACTTACTGACGAGCCAAGGGCCGGGTAGCGCACTCGAATTTGCGATAGAAATTATTGCTCAACTATCAGGAAAAGCGGTGGCAAAACAAGTTGCACTTCCTTTAGTTCCCCTTCCTCAACTGCACTACGAAAAATTAAGCGAAGAATAATTTCCTATGTTAGATATCACCGCCATCCGTGGGCAATTTCCCGCATTAACACAGCAGATCAATCAAGCACCGCTGGTTTATTTAGACAGCGCGGCCACCACTCAAAAACCACAATGCGTGATTGATACCTTGAGCCATTATTATGCAACACATAATGCCAATGTTCATCGGGGAAGCCACGCCTTAACGGCTCAAGCCACTTCACAGTTCGAAGCCGCACGACACTGTGTCGCAGAGTTTATCGGCGCAAAGCAGAGCTGCAATATCATTTGGACACGAGGCGCGACTGAAGCGCTCAATCTGATAGCCCAAAGCTATGCTCGTAATACGTTACTTCCGAGAGACGAAATACTGCTTTGTGAAACAGAGCATCACGCCAATATCGTGCCTTGGCAAATGGTTGCCCAGCAAACGGGAGCTAAAGTGGTCAAAATCCCAATGACTGAGCAAGGAGAATTTGATTTAAACGCTTTTTATCAAAAACTTACGCCGCAATGTAAAATCGTCTCACTGGCTCATGTGACCAATGTGACAGGAGCACGTAATCCAATCGAGTCAGTGATTAAAGCGGCCCATGATATTGGTGCCATTGTGGTAGTCGATGGGGCGCAAGGCATTGTCCATGAGAAGGTGGATGTTACTGAACTTAATGCCGATTTCTATGTGTTCTCCGGCCATAAACTGTACGCCCCAACCGGAATTGGAGTGCTGTATGGCAAAACCGACTTATTAAACTCGATGCCGCCTTGGCATGGCGGCGGAAAGATGGTGGATAAAGTCTCTTTTTCCGGCACGACTTATGCCGACCTACCGGGAAAATTTGAAGCGGGAACGCCCAATGTGGCTGGCGCATTAGCGCTCGCCTGTGCGATTGAGTGGTATCAAGCTTTTCCTAAGCCTGCGGTGTTACAACATCTGCATGAGTTACAGAGCAAAACCTATGCGGCGCTCTGTGAAATAGAGGATGTCAAGGTGATTGGCTACCAACCCCAATCCAGCATTATCAGTTTTATTTTACAGGGCGTGCATCATCAAGATGTTGCTACCTTATTGGATCAACAAGGGATTGCGGTACGAGCGGGCCATCACTGTGCACACCCGCTCATGGAAGCATTTGGCTTACAAGGTACGGTACGCATTTCATTTGGAATATACAACAACGAACAAGATGTAGAGCAATTTATCCATGCACTCCATAAAGCCGTTGAAATATTGTAGGATAATTGGGCAAGATTTAGGGCGGGGTTATCCTAGATCTTGCAAGATTTTATCCGCCATGGCTTTTAAACCATTTCCCCGAGATGGGCTTAAATGAGCCAATAAGCCAAGTTGGGAGAAATAACCATCAATATCAAAACTGAGGATCTGCTCTTTGGTTTTGCCCTCAAAAGCAGCCAGCAATAAAGCAATCAGCCCCCGCACAATACGAGCATCTGAATCAGCACAAAAATGCCATACCCCCTCTTGCTGTTGACTGACTAACCAAACCTGGCTCTCGCACCCTGCGACACTCACTTGCTCACTCTTTAATGCTTCTGGCATAGCAGGTAACAGCTTCCCCCACAGGATCAACTGTCGATAACGCGCTTCCCAGCCTTGTAGGGTCTGCATCACAACCAGGACATCATCACTGGTAATCTCTGAACCAAAGGGGTGAGAAGGAAAAAGCATGCTCTATCTCCAATGATAAAAATCAGCGGGTTAATAATAAAAAATAAAAATAATTCAATCGATTAAGCGCGATGCTTTTGAATCAATTTCTCAATGATACGAGCAACTGCGACAAAACCAAAACTGGCCGTTACCACCGTAGCAGCGCCAAAACCACTGGCGCAGTCCATACGCTTGGGGCCTTCCGCGGTTGATTTTACCGCACAAACCGAACCATCCGCTTGAGGATATTTAAGCTGTTCGGTCGAAAAAACGCACTCAATACCAAATTTACGGGCCGGATTGGTTGGAAAATGATGATGGCGACGCAAACGGTCTTTGAGTTTTTTCGCTAAAGGATCTTGAATCGTCTTGGTTAAATCTGCCACTTTAATTTGCGTGGGATCCGTCTGCCCACCCGCACCACCGACGGTGATCACTTTTATTTTATGGCTGCGGCAATAAGCCAGCAACGATGCTTTAGCCGGTAAGCTATCAATCGCATCGAGTACGTAATCAAAATCTTTACTCAAATAAAGATGCTGATTGTCAGGGCTGATAAAATCATCAATCAAATGGATTTGACATTCAGGGTTAATCCGTTGAACACGATCCGCCATCACTTCAATTTTGCTCTGCCCGACCGTACCGTTCATGGCATGAATTTGTCGATTAATATTCGTGACACACACATCGTCCATATCAATCAAAGTTAATGCACCGATACCAGAACGTGCCAGCGCTTCCACAGCCCATGAACCGACCCCACCAATACCAATCACACACACATGTGCAGCACGTAAAATTTCCACTTCACTGTGACCATATAATCGACGGGTTCCACCAAAACGTTGGTTATAACTGTCTGAGGCAGGCGTTTCGAGTTCACGCATAACAAGCTTCCACCACTATAAAAGCCAAAAAGAAAGAGTGCGATTTATACGTACTCTTTACTCAAAAGTCTAGTTTCGCAAGCTACTCCCGCTTTTCAGGAGGCAGCGACCAAGGCGCTTGAGTGGGCGAGTTATCTAAACCTAATTTCCACACGCGGCCAAAATGCTTGTAATGACCCGCTTCTATTCCAGCTCTTGGGCCCATGCCATGGTATAAATCGAGATGGTTTTGTTTTACCGCACCGCCGGTATCAAGCACGATCAATAGCCTCAGTTGGTGTGTTCCCGACCAAGTGCCATCAGCATTTAATAGTGGAACTTCAGCTAAAATTGGCGTGCCCATGGGGAATAGGGTTCTGTCACCCGCCACCGATGCCAGCGGTAATAATGGAATCCCAGCACTGCCGGTTACTGGCGCGGCTGCATTCGGCCGGAAAAAAACATAGGACGGGTTCTGCTCTAACAGCTCTTTCACCGTCGCTTCATCATTGGCAAGTACCCATTCTTTAATCGCTTTTAAAGACATATCGGCCCGTTTCACCAAACCACGCTCAATCAAAACGCGTCCAATACTGACATACGCTCGGTTATTTTTCCCAGCATAAGCAAAATATTCTAGCGTATCGTCATCCTCAAAATGAACAAAACCACTTCCTTGCACTTCCATAATAAACGGATCAATTAAGTTAGCAGCATACCCAAGCTCTAGCCCTTGCCCTTCTAAAGCACCTGCGTATATGTCAGCGCGGGTTGGACACTCATCACCGCACTCTGGTAATGCGTAAACGGGGTAACGAAACACCTCATCCGGACGATGACGAAGCTCCATGACTGGAGAAAAATACCCGGTAAATAACACGTTACCTTGCTTATCACCGCCTCCCAGCTGTGCCATTTGGACGCCAAACTGGGCCAGCTCAGCCGGATCACCACTTTGCAAAACCCATTCATTCAGCTTTTCATACAATGATTGATAAATGGCCGCCATAGCGGCAGAACGAGTGACGACTTGTTCACTTTGTTCGGCAAACGCACTGAAATCACGAGGAGAATTAGAAGTAACAGCATCCACTTTATTTAAAATTTGTGGCAATTGATCATCCAAATACTGCTGCGCTCGATCTGTGGGTTGTGCACAACCAAATAAGAGTGCCAACATAGCGTAAGAAAAAAAACGTTTTATCACTGGGATCTATCCATCTTGGGTATGAACGAAAAGCATGACAAACTCCTCTGCGAAGAGCAATGACAGAATCGTTAGCGAAGTGGTTTTTTATGTTTTCCTGACAATTGAAAAATAGGCTTATAGTGATGAGATGACATCAGCTTCATTTCGGTACTGGCTGCATTCAACATTTGATACTCGACCTTTTGATCGCCAACATAAAACGTTAATAGACGGCCATTATATGAGTAATGAGTCGCAACCAGATGCCCATTCATCATAATTGCCTCATCGCGTATTTCGATATGCTGGGCTGCATAGGGGGCAACATTTTGCTCAATCCAGACGCCATGAATCTCGCTCTTTGCTGGTTGAAATTGCTCCGAAATACGCCCCCATAGATTGCTGTAGAGTAAGATAGCGCCAAGTGTTCCTAGCAACGCCACCAGCATCAGCAATCGTTCAAGACTTTTGTGTTTTTTCAATAACTTTATTTGTTTTTTCAATACATAGCCCTCTTTGGGTACAACCACCGCGAGCATGCCGGCATCAACCAATTGATAATTGAAATAAGAAAAACAAAAACCATGCTTAATTAGTATACATAAAAGCCACAAATCATGCCCATAAAAGCACAGCCATAATGTTAGCGGATAAATCATTTGCAGCGAAATGATTTGAAAAATAAATGAACTTAGCTGCCGCTCACAAGGTCCCTCACATTGGGAGGAAAAACACTTGCTTACGAGTGAATAAAAAGTCATTATTTAAGCATAATTAATAAACCAAGTGCTCACTATGAAAATTCGCAGTACCGCCCTCGTGAAAGGGTTTAGACAGTCAGCGCCTTACGTGAATGCGCATCGTGGAAAAATCATGGTCATCATGTTAGGTGGTGAAGCGATTGCCGATAAAAACTTTTCCAATATAATTAGTGATATTGCGCTACTGCATAGCCTTGGGATCAAAATAGTCCTCGTGCATGGCGCGCGACCACAAATCAATCAAATCTTAGCCACTCACCAACGCACAACACCTTACCATAAAGGCATTCGGATCACGGATGAAGAAGCGCTCAGTTTGGTCATGCAGGCGGCAGGGCAGTTGCAACTGGCGATTACTGCTCGGCTTTCAATGAGCTTAAACAATACCCCAATGGCCGGTACACAACTCAATGTCGTGAGCGGTAATTTTGTTATCTCTCAGCCTTTGGGGATCGATGATGGCATCGATTATTGTCACAGTGGCCGCATCCGTCGTATTGATATTGACGGAATTAACCGAACACTCAATCAAGGTTCAATCGTATTATTGGGCCCCATCGCTAGCTCAGTGACTGGCGAATGCTTTAATCTCCTTTCTGAAGAAGTGGCCACACAAGTTGCTATTCGATTAAAAGCCGATAAGTTAATTGGCTTTTGTGCAGAACAAGGGATTATTGACCCGCAGGGAAATTCTATCGCCGAGCTATTTCCCAGCGAAGTCGAAACCTTAATGACACAATTAGAAACCACCCACGCTCCTCATGAAGATTCAACCGGTACCCTACGTTTTTTACGTGCAGCCATTACCGCTTGCCGAGCAGGAGTTCCGCGTAGCCATTTAATTAGCTACAAAGAAGACGGCGCTTTAATCCAAGAGCTATTTTCTTTTGATGGGATCGGCACACAAATTGTCATGGCCAGTGCAGAACAAGTTCGTCAAGCACAGATTGATGATATTGGCGGTATTTTTGATTTAATTCGCCCACTTGAAGAACAAGGTATTTTAGTCCGTCGCTCTCGCGAGCAACTTGAGCAAGAGATTCATCAATTTACTATTATTGAAAAAGATAGCTTATTGATTGGCTGTGCTGCACTTTACCCTTACTCTAACGAAGGAATGGCTGAAATGGCCTGTGTCGCGATTCACCCTGAATATCGAGATGGCGACCGGGGTTTATTACTACTCAACCATATGAAAAATCAAGCAAAAAAAATGGGTATTCATCATTTATTCGTATTAACGACGCATAGCCTACACTGGTTTAGAGAGCAAGGATTCATTGAGGTGGGAGTTGAACGCTTACCGATGGCCAAACAAAGCCTGTATAACTATCAACGACGCTCTAAGATCTTAATTTTGTCGCTCTAGATACTCTGTACATAAAATGATCACTTGCAATGCTTATGCAACTGTGTACAATTCGCTTCGATGTGATTTAGATCTACTTTTTCACACCAATAGGACACATTATCCACTCATACAAAACAGCAAAAAAAAGAGATGGATAGGCTAGTCTAAATAGATGATTTAGACGTCGCATGGATGGCTTTTACTACTCGTACCAGTAATTAAGAGCATAATATCTATGAAAACCGTAATTTGTAACTCGCTGCAAAGCTTTTGGGATATGGCAGATAACCATTTTTTAGAAGGTTTAGATGTTCATTGTGTCTTTCCTGTCTGTGAAAATCTACAACGCTTTTTATTAGAATCAAAAGAACGCTATAAAATCCGCAATATTACCTTCACAAAAGCTCTACAAGCTTAATCAATCCCTATTACTTCTCAAGCAAGGCTATCAACGGTTAATCTTCCGCTTGCATTAACCGTTCGACCAAACCACTGGCGCGCTCTGTTTTTACTGTAATACATCGTTTGAGTACGGCCATATCGGCATAAAGTGCTAGGCGTTGTTTTGCTCGCGTTACTGCGGTGTAAATAAGCTCACGCGTCATGATAGGGCTAACATTTGGAGGTAAAATTAATAGCGTGAAATCAAATTCACTGCCTTGCGATTTATGAATCGTCATCGCATAGGCGGTTTCATGGGCAGGAACTCGGCTCGGTAATACGGCTTTTATCTGGCCATTTGGTAACTCAAAATAAACCTTGAGTCGCCGATTAGGATCATTGTCATCGGGCAAGCAGACACCAATATCACCGTTATACAACCCGAGAGCATGATCATTTTGGCTAATCATAATTGGTCGCCCGGCATACCATTGTTCATCTTGGTATTGAATCTGTTTTTGCGCCGCTAGTGCGCGTTCAATACGTAAGTTCAGGCCTTGGACACCAAACTGTCCCTCTCGTACGGCACATAATAATCGACAACGGCTAAAGGCTGTTAAAACGGCTTGTGCTTTGTGCTGCATTGATTCTGGCTGGCCTAATGGATCGCTGTACGACTGATTCATCCGCTGTAAATAGCCCGAGTAAGCCTCCACCAAGGTCTGCAATAGATGTCGGTAATTGTCACTGGTGATCGGAAAATGCTCAATATCACAAAAGCCTTGCTGCCAAACCTGATGAAGTTTTTCAACATCACCACAGTTGATCGCTTTGGCCAGTTGCCCGATCCCTGATCGGGCATCAAAACGATAACTTTTTTGCAGCATACATAAACTATCGGCCAACGGATGAGTCAACGCTCGGGTCGAGTAAGAAGTTAAACAGGAAAATCCGGTCAGCTCAGCCAATCGCTGGCGCTGAGACATTGAATATCCTTGTGATACAAAACTGCAAATATCGCCCAATACTGCTCCGGCCTCTACTGAAGCAAGTTGATCTTTATCCCCCAGTAGAATGAGCTGTGCATGTATAGGTAAGGCTTCGACTAATTTACTCATCATGGGTAAATCGACCATGGAGGCTTCATCTACCACCAATATATCCACATGTAATGGATTTTTACGGTGATGACGAAATTCAGCACTTTGTGGAATAGCACCAAGCAATCGATGTAACGTACTCGATTCGGTCGGTATTCGAGCTTTCAGAGCAGGATCAATGGCTAATTTTGCCACCGCTTGTCCAATCGATTCGGTTAAACGAGCGGCCGCTTTGCCCGTTGGTGCCACTAATTTAATCAGTGGTGTTTTACCTTGTTGATGAGCTTGACGAACTAAAGCGGCCAGTAGTTTAGTTACGGTGGTCGTTTTCCCGGTTCCCGGCCCGCCTGAAATAACGGCAAACCGACGAGTCAGGGCAATGGCCGCCGCCACCTTCTGCCAATTTATGCAGCAACGCTCTGGGACTAATTCATCCAATAAGACCAGATCACTAGCTCTTTGAGCGCGAACCAATACCGCGTCAATTGCTTGCCAATCAAGCGCCTCTTCTTCCACCACATCTAACCAATCACAAACCAAACGTTGGCGAATTACCGAAGAATCATGTTGATCCTGTAACGCCATAAAGAGCGCTTGGTAGTTTCGGGCAAATAACTCATCTAAACACGACTTAAGGTTTTGAACCATGGGAAGCTTTAAGCTCATTGGTGTACCAAAGCTTTGTAAATATTCAGCCAACGTCGCTTCATACTGCCAGTACCGATGTAGATATAAACGCCGTCCATCAAAAATTAACGGCACAACATCCTGTTGGGCACCGATGATTGAACATTGCGTGACCAGCGCTTGCCAGTCAATCGAATACCACAGTTCGTTAACGGCCTCGCCCAAGTTGCCATGCAAGCCAAGCTTACTGGCTAAGGCTGTTTTTTGACCACACTGGTCAAATAAAGGCAAGCAGATATGTCCTCGGCCTAATTCGGCACTGATGGCAGCACTAATGAACAATAACATCTGTTGCTGCTGGCTAGATAAAGCCTGCTTTTTCACGCACCCAAGCATAAATCGTGCAAATTGATAATCAAGCTGACGCAACGTACCCTGTTTAACCCATTGCATTAATTGAATTAATGGCTGCTCAATCATAAATCAAACTCCATCTGTCCTAAGTCATTAACCGGCGGTAATGCAGTCTGACCATCAATCGCTCGCTCTAGAGACTGAATAAATTCAAAACTCGGTTTGGCATAAAACACGCCACAGGGCGATTGCCCATCCATGCCGCGTAAAAAGAGATAATACACGCCCCCAAAATGAACCTGATAATCATAATCGGCTAAACGGCTACGCAAAAAACGATGCAGCGCTAATGTGTATAACTGATATTGCAGATCATAGCGATGCTCAACCATCGCCCGCTCAAGCGACTCGCCTTGATAGGCCTGCCGCTCATCTCCCAAATGGTTTGATTTCCAGTCTAATAGATAGTATTTACCTTTATATTCAAAAACTAAGTCGATAAACCCTTTCAACATACCTTGCACTGGATAAAATCCCAACTCCCCCGCTTGAGCAGATAATGGATCATAACGATGCGCCATTCGATTGAGTTCTGGGGCGGTTAATAGTTCAATCGGTAAGAGAAACTCCATCTCCGTTAAGCGCTGTGTTGGGGCCATTTGGTTAAGAGATAACGCTTGACCATCCAACGGGGTACTTAACACCGTTTCAACCAGGTTTTGCAAGACCTCAAGCCACTCAGGCTCAATTTGATAACGCGCCATTAAGCTTTCAATCGTCATTCGATTGTTCTCACTATATGCTGACTCAGTAAACTCAACATCTTCGAAGATCGCGTGTAAAAAGGTACCGGGAGTGGCACCACGAGGAAAAGTAAAAATGCTGCGTTCACTGCCGTCAGTCAGCAAACGCTCATCTTGCTCTCCGGCCGAATCAATATCAAACCCTATCGGTTCAAGTACACCTTCTTGTCGAGGTGTCCCTTGCTTTAGTAATCCAGAATAGCTGGTTACACGCCATGAACGGTCAATCGAAACTTGTAACGTTTCAGCACTAAGCTCTGGTTGTGACACATTGAATGGACTAAAAGGTTCAAGTTGCGGCTCTGGAGGGTCGGTGACCACCACAGAATTAAGCGTCACCTGCTGAGATAGGACGCGAGTCAAGGTAGCAATGTCTCCCAGTTGCCCGTTTTGCAATAAATATCCTAGAGCACTTAAATGTACCCCGGTCGGCTCTTTGGTTGAACGTCCATTACGCAGCGGTGCAACGCCAACAAAGCAGCCATAAACGGCGCGAGTTAGCGCGACATAGATAAGGCGCAAATCTTCCGCTAATCGTTCTTTATCAGCTTGCTGTAAGGCGGCATCACTTTTCATCATATCAAGTACGGTTTTACCGCTGGTCAGGTCATAATATTTTCCTTCTTGCGCAACCCGATAGCTCAAGGCAAAAGGTAAAAAAACCAAGTCATATTCAAGCCCTTTCGATTTATGAATGGTGACGATTTGCACCAGGTTTCGCTCTGATTCAAGGCGCAACATCGCATCATCATGGCTACTGCCCGCTTGAGCATCCTCGATCGATTGAGCGAACCAGCGCAATAAACCATGATCACTTTCAAGCATTTGAGTCGCTTGTTGCAGTAACTCACTCAAGTGCATAAAATCGGTCAGTTGCCGCTCACCATGGGTCTCAGCAAGCCAGCGTTCTGCTATATGTCGCTGGCTCAATACTGAGCGTAACATGGGTAGCACACCACGCTCTTGCCAAAGCTTTCGATAATACTTGAATTCATGTTGTACCGTTTCCCACTCATTTTCATCATTATTGAGTAAATCTAACTGAGCGGCATTCAGGGCGAACAGGGGGGAAGCGAGTGCACTACGTAACGCTTTTTCATCTTCTGGATGTAAAACAGCCAGCAACAAGCGCTGAATATCTGCGGCAACCACACTGCTAAAAACGCTGTCTCGATTTGAAAGATAAACACTGGCAATGCCTTGCTGTGCCAACGCTTGTTGAATTAAACGCCCTTCACTGCCAGTACGCACGAGTACCGCAATGTTTGCCGGTTCGATAGCTCGATGTAGCTCAAAATAAGCCTCTCCCTGCTGAGCGGCTGTTAATAGTTTCTGAATCTGACTGGCAGTCGCGTCCGCCATGATTTTTTGGTAGTCCCCTTTACTCACCGGTGCATCAGCCTGCTGATACCAATATGTTAATGCTGGCTGAACTTGCCCTGCTAAAAACCACTGCTTTTGCGACGCTTTCGGGCTAGCCTGTACCGGGTAAAAGGGAATGTCTTTATCATAAATAAAAGGGCTATCTGGCTGAGTAAATAACTGGTTCACCGCTGCCACCATTTGCGCGCTAGAACGCCAGTTAGTACCTAATGTGTAATGAGCTGTAACCTGATTTCTTGCGGTAATATAGGTAAAAATATCAGCACCACGAAAGGCATAAATAGCCTGTTTAGGATCACCGATCATAAACCAACCGCAGGTCGGATGCGCCAAATAGACGTGGCTAAAAATATGGTACTGCAATGGATCAGTGTCTTGGAACTCATCAATCATCGCCACCGGATACAACTGACGAATTCGCTCTGCTAATATCCCTTGTTCATCTTGCGCAAGGGAAGCTGATAATTGGCTCAATAAATCATCAAAAGAGAGCCATTGCTGGCTCGATTTTGCGTTAGATAATAACTGTCGACAAACCGTTATGGCATGAGCCATCAAAGGCCCCTGTAAACCGACCGGTTGAGCAAGAAAAGAGTCAATAGTGACAAATAATGGATGATGAGGTGCATTTCCTTTCGGCGTTTTTTCAATAAGAACCGATTGAGAAAAACGACTCAATACATCGGGAATATCATAAGTGATTGTCGCACTAGCCGCCCAAGAGGAAACGCGCTTAATCCATTCCGGTAACGATTTTTTTGTATAGCTCCGTTTATTCACATCTGAATGGCTAATGATCGTCTCAATGTCTTGTTCAACGGCTCGCCATTGCTGTTTCACCGCTTCTATTTTTGCCAACTGACTCTGATGTAATGCGGCAAGATCGTCACTCATCATGGGGGGAATAAAACAAAGGGCTTCACCACTTAAATATCGGCCAATGCTATCTAGTAAGGCTTGAGGTGAAGGCCATAAACGGCGAATTTCTCCAGCAAGGTTAATCGGAAGTGGGTAAAATTGTCGCCGCCAGTAGTCGGCCACGACTTGCGCTTTTAATTGGCTTTCATCGGTAATAAATTCATGATCAAAACGCATTCCTGATTCAAACGCATTCTGGGTCAACATACGCTGACAAAAACCATGGATGGTATAGATCGCCGCTTGATCCATCTGTCGCTCAGCATTCAATAGAAGCTGAGCAGCAAAAGCATGATCGGTGATCTGTTCAAGTAACGGTTTAACGACCGGATCATGACTACTACCACGGCTAAAAGCGATACGAGCCTCATGAATACGACGACGAATTCGATCTCTTAACTCAGCGGTCGCCGCTTCGGTAAAGGTCACCACTAAAATCTGGTCTACGGTCAACGCTTGGTTGTGCCGAGTCTGCAGAGTGCCGTGTCCTAAAAGTAGTCGCAAATATAACCCGGCAATGGTAAAGGTTTTTCCTGTACCCGCCGAAGCTTCAATTAACCTTGCTCCATGCAAAGGAAACGTTAAAGTATCTAACGGGAGCGGGACAATAGTGTCGATATTACTCATCATTTACTCTGCTACTCTGCTTTGAGATATCTATGAATACGAATGTGATCTGGATTGAATTCTTCTATCTGCTCAAGCTGAAACGCCTGAGTACCGAAAGATATGAGAGCTGACTCACGGTGCAGTGCATAGCAACCGATTACACTGCGCCGCATTAATGGAGTACAGCTAACAACTTCTCAACCATTCTGGTCCCTCTGACCTGTGGCCGTACAGCAAACGCCCTACACTAATAATGATTTACTGGCGGCCACCTTACTCTTTTTGATCCGCGCTATCTTGCCGCGATAACCTTGCTGGTTGAATCACCAAGCTGGCCAATAAGCGCACCTGTTTGGCCAGTTCATCATTCCATTCAGGCCAAATTCGAGCAATGTAATCATTACTTCCTTCACCTGGTGAGGAGTAACTCTCGTTAAAAGTATCTGCCATTTTTTTCAGCGCTTTTTGTTCATCCTCAACCCATTTCCCACGGCTAAATCCGGCTTCCACCGCCGCTAAAGCCGTTTTAGGAAAGTAAGGTAAAGGTGCGGTCATCCCTTGATAATATAAGGATACTAATTCTGTTAATCGCGTTTGGGCCTCGGTAGTCTCTGCCAAAATTGGAAAACAATAGTGAGTGACTCCCTCTTTACGATCATAACCAATCAGGTGCGTGACAGCTTGATAGCCCATGGCAGCAAAAACTAAGTGATCAAGCCAAGCGGCGAGGAGATCTTGTGCGCGAATCGCTCCGCTACGATAGCGCACCAAACCCGATTGATACACTTGCGTCAGCCACCCCGTTAACCATATCGGTTTATCCGCGCCGAATGGATGCAATGTCATGGATATTTCAACATCAGGCTGTGGCTGTTGACATAACGTATGAATGCAATCGAATAAAGCTTCCGCTTGAACACGATTCGTCTCTAACTCTAAAGCACCAAAAGCGCCGATTGGCAAACGTCCTTGCGCACGTTGCTGAGCGGCAAACACGTTTAATACTTCTTCCCTTGCCAACGACTGTGGCTGATTAAGTAACGTCGCCAATAACTCATCGCGTAACTGATAACTCGCCAAACCATTTAACGCGAAAGGCTCCTCATCTTTAAGTACATTGAGCGGAGCCTCAAAAGTGACTTTTAATCGGCGTTGAAAAAAATAGCGCACGGGTAAGCGCCAAAAACGTTGCAGTTCAACCCAATCTAACTCAAGAGGATAACTCACTCCCAGCAGATAATCGTCAACTGGCTGGTTAAAAGCTAAACTCGTAGAGCCTTGTCGCAATGCGGCGGGTAACCACTCTTTGGCATAGCTTTTCATTTGCCCCTCAAAAGCCTGCGGACTAAATGGAACCATGGCATGTTGTAGCGTCAATTGAGTTAATAACTTTTCACCCGATTCATCGCTAGGTAAGGTTTCGTCCCCCTGCAAACAGTAGTTTTGCTGGCAATATTCCAATAGTTCACTCACCAGAACTGAAGGTGCTTTGATACTGTTGTCCTGTATTGAGCGACCAACGTAGCTGATATAAAGCCGCTGTTGTGCCGATAAAATTGCCTCTAAAAACAGATAACGATCATCATCACGTCGAGAACGATCACCCGGCCGGATCCGTCGGCGCATCAAATCAAACCCTTCTGCTGGCATGGTACGGGGATAAACACCGTCATTCATACCAAGTAAACAGACTACATTAAAAGGGATAGAACGCATCGGCATTAGGGTACAAAAATTAACTTGACCGGCTAAAAACCGAGGGCTAACACGTATACTTGATAATTGATTGTGCAGATATTGACGAAGGATGGCCGGTGCAATAGCTTGTTGATAACCCGCCTCCTGTAGTGTGTCTTGTAGCACTGCTAAGGTTTCATGGATCGACTGTAAAGCGATTTCAGCGGAAATGTCGACCCAAAAACCATCCGCTAATAATTGTGAAAGGGTCTCGCGCCACTCCGTAATCGATTGAGTTTGGGCTAAACGCCAACGATACTCACTGACCGTTTGGATAAAATGGGCTAACTTACCCGCTAATTCAGCACTCATACCTTGCACTTCATTGTAAGGGGCAAGCGGCATCTCACCCACATCAACAATGCTCGCACTGCTTGACATCGCATAACCGAGTAACATACGTTGAATACCAAACTGCCACGTATTTTGTTCCGTGGCGGGTAAGTCAAACTCTTGCGCCGTTTCACCATTCAACCCCCAGCGAATGCCGCTTTCTTCCACCCAATGCTTAGCAATAGCAAACTCTTCTTCACTGATATCAAAGCGCGCCAATACCGCAGGCGTTTCTAATAACTCTAACAACTCAGAAGCTAAACAACGGGACAGGGGCAAAGATACCCACTGCATGAAAGCATGCAGTATCGGGCTTTCTTGAGTACTAGCACGATCAGAAATCGAATAAGGAATAAACCGCTCTCCCGGCGCATTGCCAAACACCGCTTGTATGTATGGGCTATAAGCATCAATATCCGCAACCATTACAATCACATCTCGCGGCTTAAGTGATGGATCACGATCAAACATTGCCAATAGTTGATCGTGCAACACTTCAACCTCTCGCATCGGGCTATGACACAGGTGCAGAGTCAGTGAATCATCACCGTGTTCAAGCGCGGGTTTATGTTCACTACTGGCTAACCACTGATCATTATGATGCTCTTGTAGGTGTAAAATATCCGCCTGAATATGATGCAACAAGCTATCGCGCGGAATATCAATAAAAAGTTCCAACTCTTCATTCTGGCTCTGCTCTAGTAAAAACAGATTATCTCTTCCCAATTTTCCTAAAGATGCCAGCAAACTGTGCCCTATGGCTTGCTGTGTATGGAGATCGTCACTTAAATAGTCACTGATATTTCCTTTCAATGGGGATGCCTCACCACTCACCATCAATTGTTGCTCAGCCAGCGCTATTTTTTTTCGTCGTTGCGTTTCAAGTCGAGAAAGATAGTGGTGATCTCGGATCTCTCCCCAATAATGCTGACAAGGGTTAGTAAACATCAAGTGCACATCAATATGTTCACCGATAGCTTTTAGAGCATCTAAATAACGAGGAGGTAAAGAAGAGATACCAAAAATAAATAACCGCTTCGGCAATTGTTCGAGCGGAATGTGACCACTTTGCAGTTGATCAATAAAAGTTTGGTAAAGATTGGCTCGATGATAATGAGATTGACCTTGAGCAAGGGTGTCATCGTACAAGGCTTTCCATAAGATAGGCTGCCAAGGATGCTCGTCTTCGATTTCTGCAACAGTTTGATCCGCCTCCCAAGCGGCGATCCAATCTGGACGGTAAACCAGATAACCGTCAAAAATATCGGCAATTTTTTCAGCCAATTGATAACGTTTAGCTTGATCTGAATCCTCAGTTAAATAACGACGTAGTGGTGCAAAAGCTGGCAAATCAAGTAAGTCTGGCAATAAGCGCATTAACTTCCAACTCATGGTTTGCTTGTTAAAAACACTGCGCGTTGGAACATGGGGAATAATTGTCGTAAACATCTGCCAAATAAAACTGGCGGGAAGCGGAAATTCAATGTTAGCCGCGACCCCCATCTCTTTGGCTAACGCCATTTTGAGCCATTGAGACATCCCTGTGCTTTGCACCAAAATATGTTCTTTACGAAAAGGATGATTGAGCGGATCATTTTTGATCAGATGCACTAAAAGAATTTTTAGTGTTTCGATATGATTAGAGTGGTAAACCGTAAACACAATGCACTCACACTACGTAGCCCTTGGTAAAGAGCAGAGTAGCATAAGTGCATTTAACTGAATAATGTTCCTGACCTAAACCATTAAAATTAGGCCTGACTGACCACAGTTCGAGCGGGAAGATAAAACATCAGATAGCGCAATGCGACATAACCCACAACCAAAGTAGCGATCATTAACTCACCAACAGCCAACAGATGTACCTGTTCAATATAATGTGGCGCGACAGAAACCTTTTCCATCCAATGGGTCATTTTAAATAGTGCTGTTGCACCGATAACCATTGGGAAAGTAAACGCTGCATAACCTGGACTGAAGGGCAAACGCAGCAACTGAGTAAAAGCCAAGTAAATGATGGCTGTCATTAAAACCGCTATTCCAAACAGCAGCGCAATAATGACTGGCGATGGTTCAGCGGTTACGGTTAAGTAGCCCGCTAACGATAAGCTTGCAGGTGCAGCTAAAATTGCTAAAGTTGGTTTGGCCGCATCAGGTACTTCATGCGTGAACATAAAGCGATAAATCATCATCGGTAACATGACAGCATAAACCACCATACCAAACAGCAGGGCACCTTGGGCAATCGGTGCTAGTGCTGGGTTTCCTGAAAAAGAAACATCTGCCACAATAATCCCCACAGGAGGCACAAACCAACTGGGCACCATATGGTGTAGTTCAAATGCTTTGGCGCGATGGTAAGTAAAACTGACCAAAAAAATCACATGTAACACTACTGCCAATAACCAAAGGCTATCCCCCGCCATAGGAAAAAACTGCCCGACGGAATGTGACACCACCATAGACGCCATAGCAAATGTCGGTACCACACTACCGACCACTGGATGCGCTAAATCTTCTCGTAATGCATGGTTATGCCATAAAAACTTCATCGCCAAAATCAACAATAAAACACTGGCAATTGCCGCACCAGACCACTGGCCGACCCCATGTAAATCCGCCGCATTTTCCCAGCTCCAACCTAAGCTGGCAATACCGAGAGCCAAACCTGCCATGGGGGTTGGCGCTCCCATCACTTTTGTTTTTGCTGCTTGAATCATATCGACCTCAATACACAACACCATTGCTAATTGACGGCATAATACGCTTGCTTAATGTTTGAATATATCTAATTATTTATAACAAACGTTCAATAAAAGTAAACGCCTATGAGTTTCCCTATTTCACTAAAGCAACTCAACGTCTTTATGATGATTACCCAGCATAAAACTTTGACCGCAGCCGCTGAGTCATTATTTCTTTCCAAAGCGGCCGTGAGCATGGCGTTAGCTGAATTGGAAAAGCAATTAGGGCATGCATTGTTCGATAGAGTTAATAATCGACTAATTCTCAACCAAGAAGGCCACAAGCTACTTCCTTTCGCTGATGAGCTGCTGGGCCGAGCAAAAGATCTTCATCATCTCTTTGATGAAGACAGCACCCTCTCTGGTCAGTTACGAATTGGAGCCAGTGATACAATTGGAAATCAAGTTGCTCCCTACTTATTAAGTGCTTTTCGACAGCAATTTGATCATTATGCGCAAAGTTTGTTTATCTCCAATACGGCACTGATTTGCCAAAAATTAGTCGATTACGAACTTGATGTCGCCTTAATCGAAGGAAAAACATTACACCCTGAATTGCTGGCCAAAGAGTTTGCCCATGATCAAATGTGCATTATTTGCTCTCCTTCGCATCCACTGGTTAAGAAAGCCGATATTCGTGTCGCTGATTTTGAACAAAGCCAGTGGGTATTACGCGAATCTGGCTCTGGCTCTCGAGAGTTTTTTATGCGGGTGATTGCGCCTCGCATTGAGCAATGGCAAGAAAGTTTCGAACTCAATACTACCGAGGCATTGATCAATAGTGTGTCTGCGGGTCTGGGGCTAGGGTGCCTGTCACAATTAGCCGCACAATGTGCACTCAACGATGGGCGAGTTCGTCTATTGAACGTACCACTGGATATGAAACGTCGATTTTGGGTACTGGTTCATAAAGAAAAATACCAAAATCCACTACTAAAAAACTTTATCGCGTTTTGTCACCAGTGGCCCGGCTGACCTCTCAATTTTAGTGGCTTATCTGGACTTTACTCCACAAAAACTGTATAAAAAGCCAGTAATTTTTTTAGCACAATGTAGAGGATGAACCATGGCCGTCATCGTTAAGTACGTGGTGGAGCGCAACGGAGAAGAGAAAATGACATTTACCTCGAAAGCCGAAGCTGACGCTTATGACAAAATGCTGGATATGGCAGATGAGTTATTTGAGCTGTTAGGTAAAAGCGCTCTGATCGACGAAGAAAGCAAGCAAGAAGAACTCGCTCTTTTCTTGGCACAAAATAAAGAAGAGGTGTTAATCGCTCTGGGTGCAAAACGTAAACCCACTCCACCGAAAAAACCGAAAGCAGTCAAGAGCGATGAACCCGTCGATGATGCCGCTTAAGCCTGTTAAACCGTTGCCTCGCAGCGGTTTTTCTATCTAACAAGACATATCTATCGTTAAAAAGACAAAAGGTATCGGTCTACAGACGGATCAATCATCCCCCCTTTCTTCCCGTTCAGACTCTCTTTAAGATATCTTTTAACATCGCAATAACGCCGCTCACCAACAAAGTTAGTCAACATTAACCAATGTATGAGTGGCCACATTAAGTCATCAACAATATGATGGAATTAAGCCCTTATTTATGGAGAACTCACATGGCGAATTTTGCCCTTGGCTTTGGTACGGCCACAAAAAATCGTAACGGAAAAATTATTGAGGCATTTTTCCCTCATCCTGTTCTTAACCCAAGTGATGCGCTCGTTAGTGCTTTGGCGAACATTTCAGGCTATCAACAAGGCAACCAAGCTTTAGAAATATCAGCAGAACAAAGCGCCCAATTAGCTAATGCTTTTGCGGCCAATGGTCAAGCGGCTAATGCTGCCTTGGCCGATAAAGCGGCAAAATCTACTCAGCCGTTAGTATTGGTGATTCTCGCCACGGATGATAAACCACAAACCGTGGCTGAAGGCTTCTTAAAACTTCAACTCATTTCACACCGCCTAGTCCAGCCTCATGGCACAGTGCTCGAAGGTATTTTTGGTTTGCTACATAATATTGCGTGGACCAACGAAGGGCCAATTGACCTTCCTGAACTGGCAGAACGCCAAATTGATGCTCGTTTAGCGGGGCGTTCATTGAGTGTCGATTGTGTAGATAAATTCCCGAAAATGGTTGATTACATTGTCCCTGCCGGGGTTCGTATTGCTGATACCGCTCGCGTTCGCCTAGGCGCTCACGTTGGCGAGGGAACCACGGTTATGCACGAAGGTTTTATCAACTTTAATGCCGGAACTACCGGAGTAAGCATGGTTGAAGGGCGTATCTCGGCTGGTGTGATGGTCGGCAATGGCTCCGATATCGGTGGTGGTGCTTCGATTATGGGCACGCTCTCTGGTGGAGGAAAAGTCGTGGTGTCTATTGGTGAAAACTCTCTGCTCGGTGCCAATGCTGGCCTTGGCTTCCCATTAGGTGATCGCTGCACCATTGAGTCCGGCCTTTATGTCACCGCTGGAACCAAAGTTCGTATGCTAGATAAAGAAGGCAATGAAGTCGAAACCATCAAAGCTCGTGAACTGGCTGGGGTTTCTGATCTACTTTTCCGTCGTAACTCACAAACCGGTCAAGTGGAATGCTTAGCGAACAAATCTGCCGTGCAACTCAATAGCGAACTACATAGTAATAACTAATTGATTTTGTTATATAATTAATAACATTAACTCACTCATGACTAGGGCCGGTGTTCTCTGGCCCTATATATTGCCAGTCGTTTGCTGATCGCTCTTAGCTCGACTGATCACAACACAAGCAATCTGTTTTTGTTTGCCAAAGCCTATAATTTGCGATAAGGCTTTTTTCCCCACAGGCACATAAGCCGACCCTATCGCATGCTGCTCAGACTCAGCATGGGGATCGTGGAAAAAGAAAAACTTCTCACTCATGCCGCTCAGTACTATCCAATGGGGTTCCTTTTTCCCATCAAAACGATAGGTACTAATAAGCAATAAAACACAAGCACCCTGATTGATCCACACTTCGAATTGCGACTGACTCGGTGGTGCATCAATAATATCAACCGCTTGCTCATGGAGTTGCTGACAAAAGTCTTGGTGAACTAACTCTATTACGGTTTTTTTATTCGCATCTCGAACGCTGTCGATAAAAGGAATGCCTTGTGACTGACTCCACAACTCAACATGAAACCCGCGTTTTGCCGCTGCTAATGCTAAACCTTGCCCACTACAACCACCGTGACCTGCCGCCATAAAAATCGTGGTAGCTTCACGCCACAATTGCAGCTCTTGTGTTCGACTGGGTTGAAAACAAGCATCCAAACCAGAGAAGCTCATCAATAAACAAGCCGCTCCACAGGTAAATGGCGTCGTTTGTACATAAAGCGGCATCGGGAGCAAAACTTTCGGCCCGTGTGGAATTAAGCGCTTTTGCATCCGGCGTCCATCACATAAATCATCATAATAATGGATCAAACATTTCAAGGTTTGATAACCCATTCTTTCATACAATTTTATCGCGGGTATATTGTCTTCACGCACTTCTAGCCGTAATGTAGTAAAGCCTTGATCAAGAGCGGCACGCTCGCATTGCTCAACCAGCATTTGAGCAATCCTCCGGCCTCTGAAATCGGGTTTAACGGCAATCGAATACAACCTTGAGAGCTGTGTACCTTGATGAAATAGTAGCAAAGCATAACCAGCTAACTGGTCACCAGAATCGGCGACAAAGAGTACCGAGTGACTGGAGTGTAAAAAACGCTTCATTTGACGCGGAGAAATTTTGTCTCCCTCAAACAGCTGTTGTTCTAACGCATTAAGCGCAGCGAGATCAGCACTTTTCGCAAGACGAAAGTCCATACGACGTCCTCATTGGATGAAAAAGTGGTTGGTAAGATTGTGTTTCAATCATAGACCTATTGATTTAGGAAGAATATAGCCATGGCAAACCTTTTAATCGTGACCGATCAAGCCAGTGATTGGCAACAATATTTCCCTTCAGAACAAGTAGTTAGCGTTGACCAATACCTAGAAGCAGAATGGAAATCGACCCAGCGTAGCGTACAAGTGGTCAATTTATGTCGCGATTACGATTATATGAGTACTGGGTATTACTGCTCTTTATTAGCCGAAGCCCGAGGTCATCGAGTGATTCCGAGGGTGATGGCGATTAATGACATTAACCAACCTTTCTTACTTTCATCTGGATTGGTTAAACTCAATAAGCTATGTAAAAATATTGAGGCAATTCATTGTAAAATCTATTTTGGCCGTACACCAGAAAAAGGGCTAGAGAAACTGGCTCAACGTTTGTTTGAACAATTTATGGTGCCCGTTATAGAACTGGATATGAATAAAATTCACGGTCAATGGCAAATCCATAAGATTGCCCCCTTCCCTTTCCAAGACTTACAAGATAGCGAACAGGATTTTTTTATTGAATCGCTAGAACTTTTCTCGAGCAAAATTTGGCGAAAACCGAAACAAGAAAAAAAATACCGATACGATATCGCTATGTTGGTGGATGAAGAGGAAAAAATGCCCCCCTCCGATGCCTCAGCGTTAAAACATTTCCGCCGAGCCGCCAATCGGTTAGGAATGAACTTAGAACGACTCTCTCCAGACGATCTCTCCCGACTTGGCGAATTTGATGGGTTATTTATTCGAGCCACCACCAATATTAGTAACTACACCTATCGTTTTGCCAAAACAGCAGAAAAAATGGGATTAATTGTGATGGATGACTCTGAGTCGATCATGAAATGTACTAATAAGGTTTTTTTAACCGAGTTATTACAGCGTAATCACGTTCCTGCACCCAAAAGTGTCATCGTGCAAGGCTTTGATACGCAATGGAAAAGCTACCTGATGGGGCAGCTTGATTTTCCAATGGTGTTAAAAATTCCAGACGGTGCCTTCTCACGAGGCGTAGTCAAAGTACGCGATGAGCAAGAGCTAGAAAAAGAAGCAAATACGTTGTTTAAAAAAAGTGCCTTGATTTTAGCTCAAGCCTTTATGCCGACTGATTTTGATTGGCAAATCGGGGTTATAAATCGCCAGGCGATTTATGCTTGTAAATATATGATGAGCCGTGGCCATTGGCAGATTTATCAACACCATAGTAGTGGCAGAGTCTCTTCTGGTGGCTTCGAAACACTGGACTTAAAACAAGTACCAAAACCAGTTGTCGACATTGCGGTCAAGGCGGCAAACCTGATCGGTAGCGGATTCTATGGTGTCGACCTTAAAGAGATTGATGGCCAAGTGTATGTGATTGAGGTGAACGACAACCCCAGTATTGATCATCACGTTGAAGATGCTTTTCTTGGTGAGTTACTGTACGACCGAATCATGACTGAGTTTTTACGTCGTATTCAGATGCGTGGCTTTTAAACGTCTTATCTCACCGCTGAAGGCTTGGAGTTGCAACCACTGGGGCAACTTCAAGTTAAACTGAGATAATCATGTTTAACATAACCATGTTTGATATAACCATGTTTGATATAACCATGTTTGACTCTGACCCAAGGACTCCTTTATAAAAGTACTTGGGTTTATTTTTACAAAAGGAAAGAGAGATGGATGATCTTATCGCTCACTGGGAATTCAGTCCTCATCCGATATCGTGTTCCCGACAGATGCCTCAAGCAATTAAAGCAAATCACTGGTATCACTGCCAACGCGATAAAGAAGGGCTGCGCAGCTGGTTACTCGATAATACCATTCCACCTTCTATCGTCGACAGTTTACTGGCCGAAGACACCCGCCCATTATTTGAACAGTATGATGAGCAAAACTTTTTACTGATTTTACGCGGAATCAATCTCAATAAACACGCCGATCCTTCCGATATGATAAGTATTCGTATGCTCTATTATCAAGGCGCTTTGATCACCAGCAGGAAAATTCCATCAAAAACCCTTACTGAAATACATGACTTATTAACCAAGGGAAATGGCCCTAAAAACCTCGCCGACCTAATCCTATCCATTATTGATGGGCTGAACAAAAATATTGATGATTACCTCGATTCAGTAGAAGAGAAGATCACCTTATTTGATGACGAAACAGAACTAAGCCTCCCACTGATCGAAACCCATAAAGCTTTACTGAAAATAAAACGCTTTATTAAACCTCAACAATACGCTATCGATGATTATCAATCCTCAAGCAGTTTACTCGCAACCACAAAACAGCTACGTTTGCGTCATAGTGTCAATACCATCATTCGTATCAATGAAACATTAGACTTTTTTCTGAGTGAACTCGAAATTATCAAGGGTGAACTTCGTCAATATCACGCAGAAAGAATGAATCAAAATACTTACCTTTTTTCAGTTATTGCCGCTATTTTTTTACCCACTAGCTTTTTAACTGGCTTGCTAGGCGTCAATGTGGGGGGAATACCTGGAACAGAATCACCGTTCGCATTTGCATTATTTTGTGGCAGTTTAGTCGCCATTTTCATTCTAGAATTTTGGATTTTACGTCGTTTACGGTTTCTAACGAATCAGTGAGTTACCACAGAATAGGTTTGCTGATTTCGGGAGAACCATGCCAGCCACGCAAGGATCGTTGTTCATTGATTGAATAAGTAGACCCATTGGTATCGTCTCACGTGAATAAAGGAATGCCTTATGTGGGAAATATTTAAAACTTTTTTTATTTTAGGCTGGATCTGTTTTGGTGGCCCCGCCGCTCATATTGGCTATTTTCGCCAAACCTTTGTGGCTCAACGTCAGTGGCTAAGCGATCAACAGTACGCTCAACTGGTTGCTTTAAGTCAGTTTTTACCTGGGCCAGGGTCAAGCCAAGTTGGTTTTGCTATTGGTTATCAGCGTGGGGGATTAATCGGTGCCAGTCTTGCTTTTCTTGGCTTTACGCTTCCTTCCATATTTTTAATGCTATTATTAGGCGTCGTTAGTCAACAATGGCTTAACCATCCACTGTTTGATCACCTGATCCACGGTTTAAAATTACTCGCCGTACTGGTGGTCGCCGATGCTACTTGGGGAATGTATCAAAGCTTTTGTCGCCGTAATTTAACTCATAGCCTATGCTTAATCAGTGCGGTCACTTTACTACTCTTTCCTGGAATTTTCTCCCAAATTGGCATATTGATATTTGCCGCTATGGTCGGCATGGGCTGGCTACAAAAACCACACTCATCTTTTAATTCAACTAAATTTAGCCTTAACTGGTGGCCGATGCTACTTTTCGCTGCTCTCTTCATTGGGCTTCCTTGGCTAACTCAGGATCAACCTATCCTAGCCTTATTTGAAACGTTTTTTTATGCTGGCAGCTTAGTGTTTGGTGGTGGGCATGTGGTGATGCCTCTATTGCAAGGTTTACTCGCAGACCAAATCTCTACCGATACGTTTTTAACTGGCTATGCTGCGGCTCAAGCGGTACCTGGGCCAATGTTTACACTCGCAACGTATTTAGGCGGTCATCTATTTCCCGACGCTCCTATTTGGGGATCGCTTATCGCAACCGCTGCCATTTTTCTGCCGGGTTTTTTACTCTTACTGAGTGTATTAAAAAATTGGCAAACATTATCTAACCAGCCCTTAGTTTCTGGTGCACTAAGCGGAGTGAACGCTGCTGTAGTCGGGCTATTACTTGCCGCACTCTATCAACCGGTTTTCATCAGTTCGGTTTTAGTGCCGATAGACGCAGCTTTACTGATTATCGGCTATGGATTATGGAAGATCGCCCGCTGGCCAATTCTTGGCCTCGTTGGTTTTTATCTTCTCTGTGGATTAGGGTTGGCATTAATTGGGTAAAAAGAAGGGAATTTTTGCTGAGTAGATCGGTTAGTTCTCATTTTATCGCCTAAACTAAAATAAGCGACTATACCCAAACAACTTGGCGTTGCAGGTAGGCAGCAAGTGAGTGACAAATTTATCTGGGAAAATTTGAACAGCCGTAGGCTGGCCTTTAGTGAGAGCCACGGATGGTTCTCATAATCTCCATGAAGATAGGCAAGCTATGTAATTGGGGTGAACGAACGTAGCCCCCCTGCAGCTTCAAGTAGGAAGGGTATACCCCTAGTTGAACGGCATAAAATAGAAAATAATCGCACCAACAAGAAGGATGGCACCGATATGGAGAATAACGATTTACATGACTTCTTTGCTATTGCTGGAACGTTAAATCATCAATTGTCTCATATTCATCAGCGGATCATCACCCACGATCCAATGATTGCACGCCTCTCTTTTGCGCTATACGATGCCGAGCATGATGAATTAAAAACATACGCGGGTAGCACATTAAACGGCCTTGAACTCGCCCATTACTCTTGCGTTTTGAATGACTTACCTTCACTAAGGCAGTGTATTGAATCCGGAGAAGTTCGTTATATTAATGACCTACCGCACGAACTCAATTCGACCCATCCGCATAACCGTTGGTTAATCGCACAAGGTTTTCAGTCCTCTTTGGCCTTACCTGTTTATCACGCGCAAACCTTTATTGGGTTTATCTTTCTTAATTCTTGTGAAAAAAATGCTTTTAATCCGGAAAAATATACCACTCTCAAACCTTTTATTGACATCATTCGTTTTGTCGTTAGCTCTGAATATGATTTAGTCCATTCACTGATCACTGCTGCCACTGAGATGAATGAAAAATCAGTTGAACATTGGCAAGAGTCTAGAGCACACAAAGAGCGGATCAGCCGTTTTGCTCGGGTAATAGCTTTAGAAGTGGCGAGTATTTATCAATTAGATGATGAACTGATCGAACATATTAGCCAATTTTCTAAATGCCATGACATCGGAAAACTGTCAGTTCCAAGCCAACTTTTAAATAAACCGAGCGCTCTAGGTCATGATGAACGAGTGTTATTAAATCAGCATGTAGAGAAGGGGATTGAGATCATTAACCAAATCATTGATGAGATCGGCTCGCCAGAACATCCTAGCGTGTCTATTCTTAAAGAAATTGTGGCTTATCACCATGAGTTTCTTGATGGCAGTGGCTACCCTTATGGATTAACTGAAGAATCCATTCCTATCTCGGCTCGGATTATTGCTGTTGCCAATATTTTTGATGCCTTAACCAATCATCGGCCTTATAAACAAGCGTGGTCGATCCCTTTTGCCTTATTAGAATTAGAGAAAATGGTGAACGCTGGTAAATTAGATAAACATTGCGTTAATGCACTGCGTTATCATCAGGATTATATTAAACGGGTCATTGAAGCTTATCCAGAAGTCGATCCGCAAGATCGATAACTAGGGTCTGTTGTTAAAAAAATAATACTTTTATTTAAATTATAAAAATCGGCCATAGGCAATAAATGTGAGTTAATTCCACTAACATCCTCTGACTCCTGTGCTACATTTATAGTTAATTAACATAAATATAACAAATCAAACATGGAGTTAGAGAATGAACCATCCTAACAAGTTAAGCCAAACAACTTGTGCTCTCCCGCCACCCAATGAAATGATTTTAACTTGGGCACAAACTCGTCCTCACGATGTGTATCTCCGACAAATTATCAATCGCGAATTTGTTGAGTTCACATTTTCTCAAGTCGCTGATAGCGCATTAAGGCTTGTTTCAGCATTGCGAGCTTTAGGCGCGGAACCTGGAGATAAAATAGCATTAATCTCTAAAAACTGTGCTGAATGGTTTATCTGCGATCTAGCGATGATGCTCGGCGATTATGTCAGTGTTCCAATTTTTCCTACAGCAGGCTCTGATACCATTGAATATTGTATCCGTCACAGTGAAAGTAAAATATTAATTGCCGGTAAACTTGATGATGCGAAAGCCACAACCCAAGTATTAGAGGAGATGCCTGATTTACTCAGTATTGCGTTACCCTATCCTTCTGCTCCTCAATGCCAATATCAATATCATGACTTAATAAAGCAACATTTACCCAGTGAAGAACGACCACAACATTACGATGATAAACTGATGTCTTTGGTATACACATCCGGCACATCAGGCTTGCCAAAAGGAGCTATGCTCACCTATGGTGCTTTTTCTTGGTCAGTACAACAATTGATCAACCAGATTGGCATTGAAAAAGAAGATAGGCTGTTTTCCTACCTCCCACTCGCTCATATTACCGAACGAGTTTATGTCTTTGGTACCTCAATTCAAGGCGGTGTCTTAACCGCATTTCCTGAATCCTTAGATACGTTTATTGAAGATGTAAAAATGCAGCGTCCAACGCTATTTATCTCCGTACCTAGGCTATGGACTCTGTTTCAGCAACGCATTCAAGATAAATTGCCACAGAGAAAACTCGATATTTTACTCAAAATTCCGTTAGTAAATAGCTTAATCAAACGAAAATTAGCCGATGGGCTTGGTTTAAACAAAGCTCGGGTACTCGGTTGTGGTTCAGCCCCCGTCTCGCCTGCATTACTTAAGTGGTATCACAGTGTTGGACTCAGTATCACTGAAGCTTGGGGGATGACAGAGTCTTTTGCTTATAGCACACTTAATTATCCTTTTAGAGCCGATAAAATAGGCACGGTTGGTCACTCCGGCCCAGGTATTCGTCTAAAAATTACCGATGAAGGAGAAATACTGGTGCATAGCAAAGGAGTGTTCTCTGGATACTACAAAAATGATACCGCGACGAAGGAAGCATTTGATAGTGACGGTTGGCTACACACGGGTGATAAAGGAAATATTGATGCTGATGGCTACTTAACTATCCAAGGCCGAATTAAAGATACCTTTAAAACAGCAAAAGGAAAATTTGTCTCTCCAGTACCGATTGAAAATAAACTCTTTGAATACAGCCGGGTAGAAATGCTCTGTTTGATCGGTCTTGGTTTACCAGCCCCCATTTTACTCGTTGTGCCTCACAACTTTCCTCATTTTGATAAAGCTCGCTATGAAAGAAGCACAAAAAAAGTGATCGATAAAATCAATGCGCAACTTGAATCTCATGAACAGATAAAAGGGGTGTTGATGATTAAAGATCCTTGGAGTATTGATAATGGTATTCTGACGCCAACTTTAAAAATAAAACGGCACGTATTAGAACAAAAATATCATGAAGTCGGACAAAACTGGCCAAAAGATCAATTGATCGTCTGGGAAAAATAACGTGCAAACGAGAAACTAATAATCTTATTGTTGGCTCGATAATAAAGCAGAAATTTAGGTTTAGCATCGAATAACAAAATCAGCTCCATAAAAAAGCCCCATCAGCTTTACTGATGGGGCTTTTTAAGCATCTAAATTAAAGAATTACTTCTTCTCTTTTTTCGCTTTAACGTCAGCAATCACGGCTTCAGCAACGTTAGCTGGACATGGTGCGTAGTGTGAGAACTCCATAGAGAACTGACCACGACCAGATGTCATTGTACGTAGCGTACCGATATAACCAAACATTTCAGATAGTGGAACGTCAGCTTTAACACGAACGCCAGTTACACCCGCTTCTTGGTCTTTGATCATACCGCGACGACGGTTTAAGTCACCGATAACGTCACCGACGTGATCGTCTGGAGTGAACACGTCAACTTTCATGATAGGCTCAAGAAGTTGTGGGCCCGCTTTAGGCATAGATTGACGGAATGCACCTTTCGCCGCGATTTCAAATGCGATTGCAGATGAGTCCACTGCGTGGAAGCCACCATCAAATAGTTCAACTTCAACGTCCAGAGTTGGGAAGCCAGCAAGAACACCCTCTTGCATCATGCCTGCAAAACCTTTTTCGATTGCTGGCCAGAATTCCTTAGGAACGTTACCACCAACAACCGTTGATTTGAAAGTGAAACCAGAATTTAGTTCACCAGGCTTGATACGGTAATCAATCTTACCGAACTGACCAGAACCACCAGACTGTTTCTTGTGTGTGTAGCTATCTTCAACCGCTTTGGTGATTGTCTCACGATAAGCAACTTGCGGTGCACCGACTTCTAGCTCAACACCATAAGTACGTTTCAGGATATCAACTTTGATATCTAGGTGAAGTTCACCCATACCTTTAAGGATGGTTTCGCCTGAATCTTCGTCAGTTTCAACTTGGAATGATGGATCTTCTGCAACCATTTTACCGATCGCAATACCCATTTTCTCTGAACCATTTTTATCTTTAGGCTTAACCGCGATAGAGATAACTGGATCTGGGAAGATCATTGGTTCTAGCGTACATTCGTGCTTTGGATCACAAAGAGTGTGACCAGTTTGAACGTTCTTCATGCCAACAACAGCGATGATGTCACCCGCTTGCGCAGAATCAATTTCGTTACGTTGGTCAGCGTGCATTTCAACCATACGGCCGATACGTTCAGTTTTACCTGTAGCACTGTTAAGAATGGTGTCGCCTTTTTTCATCTTACCTGAGTAGATACGGATAAAGGTCAAGGCACCAAAACGGTCATCCATGATCTTAAACGCAAGCGCGCGTAGTGGCTCATCAGCAGAGACTGTCGCAACTTTACCTGTTGCTTCACCCGTTTCAGGATCAGTCAGAGGCTGAGGATCAACTTCAGTTGGCGATGGTAGGTAATCAACAACTGCATCTAGGATAAGCTGCATACCTTTGTTTTTGTAAGCAGAACCACAGTAAGTTGGGAAGAATGCTAGATCACGAGTACCTTTACGAATACAACGTTTGATGTCTTCTAGAGAAGGTTCTTCACCTTCCATGTAAGCCATCATGAGTTCATCATCCATCTCAACAGCAGTTTCAATCAACAGCTCACGGTATTCAGCCGCTTTCTCAACCATATCAGCTGGAATATCAGTAACTTCGTAGTTTTCTGGTAAGCCTGAATCATCCCAAATGTATGCTTTTTGGCTCAGTACATCGACTACGCCTTTGAAATCGTCTTCGATACCGATAGGTAGAGTCATCACAAGTGGTGTAGCGCCAAGAACATTCTTCACTTGATCAACGACACGGTAGAAATCTGCACCCATACGGTCCAGTTTATTGACGAAAATAATCCGTGATACGTGTGAGTCATCAGCATAACGCCAGTTGGTTTCTGATTGAGGTTCAACACCACCAGAACCACAGAATACACCGATACCACCGTCAAGAACTTTCAAAGAACGATAAACTTCAATAGTGAAGTCTACGTGTCCAGGAGTATCGATGATGTTTAGGCGGTGATCTTTCCAGAAACAAGTAGTCGCAGCCGACTGGATAGTAATACCACGTTCAGCTTCCTGTTCCATAAAGTCAGTGGTGGTCGTACCGTCGTGACTGTCACCCATTTTATGGATTTTACCAGTTAGCTTTAGGATACGCTCGGTAGAGGTAGTTTTCCCCGCATCTACGTGAGCAAAAATACCAATGTTTCTGTATTTTGATAAGTCGGTCATTGTCTTACTCTGTTAATAAGGTATAAAGTGCGCGCAGAGTATATCACAATCTGTCAAGACTGATAGCCCTGCTTACGCTTGCTGAAAAAAAATAGTTAATGATTGTCTATTGCTGATGAAATATAGGTGATAGCGGCGAAAGACGCGAGTAAAGATCGGTGAAATTTACTTCGCCATCACACACCACCATTAAGAAAATCCTGCTGATTGGTCGTGTAGCCCAGATTTAAAGTTCATCAAAAGCACTAATCGCTTCCGATAACTTTCTCACGCCATGTATCTGCATACCAGTAATTCCATTTTTGGGCATGTTAGCAATAGGCACAATTGCTTTCGTAAAACCATGTTTAAAAGCCTCATTAAGCCGCTCTTGTCCGCTTGGAACAGGACGTATTTCACCAGCCAAGCCAACTTCACCGAACACGACCACATCTTTAGGTAAAGGCTTATCCCGAAAACTCGATAGCAAGGCCATCAGTAAGGCAAGGTCAGCACTGGTTTCTGTCACCTTCACCCCACCAACAACATTTACAAACACGTCCTGATCGGCCATTTGTAAGCCACCATGTTTATGTAATACCGCTAACAAGAGTGACAGCCGGTTTTGCTCTAAGCCAACCGCGACTCGTCTAGGATTTGCTAACTGGGAATAATCCACCAATGCTTGAATTTCAACCAATAGTGGGCGAGTTCCTTCCCAAACCACCATGACAGAACTCCCTGAGGTTGCTTCTTCTCCGCGAGATAAAAAGATTGCTGAAGGATTGCTCACTTCTCGCAAGCCTTGCCCGGTCATAGCAAACACGCCCAGCTCATTAACCGCCCCAAAGCGGTTTTTATGACTTCGCAAAGTTCGAAAGCGGCTATCAGCACCACCATCAAGAAGCACAGAGCAATCGATAATGTGCTCCAGTACTTTTGGACCTGCCAGAGTACCATCTTTGGTGACATGGCCAACAATAAACACCGCGACATTATTTTGTTTCGCGTAACGTGTCAAGGCTGTTGCCGACTCTCGAACTTGAGCAACACTGCCAGGAGAAGACTGAACATCAGCGACATGCATCACTTGGATTGAATCAATCACCATGATGCGAGGTTGCTCTTTTTCGGCGATCTGACAAACGCGATCAACATTGGTTTCAGAGAGCATTTTTAAATGCTCCTTCGGTAATCCAAGCCGAGCTGCGCGCATCGCGACTTGTTGTAATGACTCCTCTCCTGTCACGTATAACGTGGGCATCTGAGCAGAAAGCAAACACATGGTTTGTAGTAGCAATGTTGACTTACCGGCTCCAGGATTTCCGCCGATTAAAATGGCCGCTCCGGGTACAACGCCACCACCTAAAACTCGATCAAACTCTTTAAAACCACTACTAAAGCGGGGAACTTCCTGAAGATCAATCTCCGATAGAGTTTGTACTTGTGTTTCCGCCGCACCGCCTGCATACCCCATCAAGCGCTCATGACGAGCCACCTGAGGAGAAGCCGCTAAGCGTACTTCAGAAATGGTATTCCAGGCCCCACATGCATTACACTGCCCCTGCCAGCGTGGAAAATCTGCCCCACATTCGTTACACACATAAGCGCGTTTCGCTTTTGCCATGAATCCTCAAAACTTATCTGAACTGTGAACTAAAAGGTTTATGAAAAAGTTAAATCACTGCACTATAGACTAACATCATAGTTATGTTACTCACATAAACCTCTAAAGATTAAAGCAGTAACGCCGATAAATCAGTAGCGGCTCACTCTAACAGAGATTCACTTTACTAGAAACGTATGCAGCAATCCGAAATCCTCTCTTTCGCTGAACAACTCATTCCGGTGTACCACTCACCCGATTTTGAGTACCTACTATCTCAGATAACAGATGGTCAACCTCCTTCTGTCAAACTTTTAGTTAAGATGGAGCTCAACAGAGTAATGGCTCCTTGTTCAAAAATCATCGACTTACGAGGAAAAGTGCAGGGAGAGTGCCGAGAATATGATTTAGATGGCCGTAAACATTGGCTTGATGATGTTGCGTTTAATGCTTACCACAAAGGCATTAAAAAGTTTGGTGGCTATACGGAAGGCGTTTGGGAAAACCTCTACAATACGCATAATAATTTCCGAGTGATGAAACAACGGAATGACGGATCAAAATCCTCATCCGCCACTAGTGCCTCTTTTCAGGTCGAAGCAATAACACTTGGTTACGACCTACAACGGCAAGAAAATCGTTTAAAGCTAGCTACACAGGTTCAAATAACCCTCAATGATCAGTTTCTGCATGGTATCAGCGTTGACTTATCGGCCTCTGGGGGGAAATTTAAAGTTCCAGCGGCATTTAACTACAAACTAGGCCAAGTGATTCAAGTTCGTTTTAGCGAACTTGAAAAAACGTTAACCATACCCGGCATAACCGAAACGGTAGAGTATCGAATTCTGGCTATTGATGACTCTTATGATAATGACGCCGTCAAGTTTCTACGAACGTTAAAGCTGACCGAAACAACTCTTGTTGAAAATATCATTAATGAGGTTTTAGCCAGCAATCATCAAAAAGCTCGTCACGACAATCAAGATAAAATTATTCGAGCCCGAACAAGGGGATACGAACATACTTATCTTAAGCACACCTGTAACCTCCCCCTCTTTTTTAGTGGTAATGATTTAAAACTGGTACTTCTAACAGAGCATAATCAACCGACATGGCAATATTGGCATGACGAACGTAACCAACAAATGCTAGGCAGTGTTTTTAATCGCTCTCGGATGTCCTTACTCACCCAACCTGGGGTTGCCGATAGCGGAAACGTACTGTATGCGTTTAAACATCAACACCAAGATAAAACCTTATTTTTTTCGATGATGATGCCCGAGGCGCACCCCGCTCATCGAAAACTATTTTGGCATGTTGGGGCCAAAAAGGAGAGTTGGAAGGCGTTTCAGCTCACCATGTTTGAACTCTCCAATCAAGAACGCCAAGAGCTAGCACTACATGCCAAAGAACTGGCTGAACATTCAAATCAACTGACGCACTGCGGAATACTACAAGAGATTGCTGATGCCAGTGCAGCAACCGATTATTTACTGGTTGAAAAGCCTAAACTCGCTGCCAATGAATTAAATGCATTTCGCCACACACGTCAAGTGGTTGGTAAACCGATGGGAATCTACTTTGATGCTCGCTCACGACGTAAAGAACCGAGGTACCGTTTTCGTACCCCATTGCAATTAAAAATGCAAAAACAGGTGATTGCCGAAGGCGTTACGGTTGATCTCTCTAAACGAGGCTTAAGCATTATTCTTGATAAACCGGTCGCGCTTAAAGCGGGCGACAAAGTTCAGATTAACTACCATGAACTTAAGCTGTATGACTCCAACTTACCGCTCGATGCTCTTCCCTATCAGGTCATTCGTATTGGTCCAGAAGGACGACGCTTACAACTCATGATTGAGGAAAATTCGGCAACAATGAAAAGCATCGCCTTTTTTAATAGTATTATCGAACATAATCAAGATAAGTTGCTACCGCAAAAAGAACAATTACCAAGCCCCGCTCTCCTTGAAGGGCTACATAATATCTTGCTCGATAAAATGGTCAGTTCTCCGATATTTGTCGATAAAGTCGGCGTTAACCTAAGACCTAAAGTCATTGGTGTTAACTACCCACTCCCCCCTCACCTGACCTTGCTCGCCAAACTTGGAGAGAGTGATCATTTGTCTCTTGAACCTATTTTTAAAGGCCATACCAACACATTACTTGCCTCACCAATGCGCCGAATCGAGAAAGCAGAAGCTCATTATCATGAAGTGTATATCGCAGCGGTTAAATTTGCCGACCGTATTCAATCCGTTGAGTCTCGTCTGTTGCATGAGTTTGATTCACTAAAAGAACGAGTTGAATTTATCCGCAAAGGTAAAGAAATGGGAGAACTTTACGTTCTTCGAATTTGTGCAGCTCCTGTTTTTGATCCGTTCACGACTTTATTACAAAGTGATCTCAATGAGCTGGCTTTAATTAATTTAAGCCAAGCAAAAAATTTGGAAAAAGAGATCGGTTCGATCGTGGGTTATGGAGAGCTTGCTGATATAACAGAAGAGGTTTTGACTCGTTTAGAAATCAAGCCATAACACCTCTTCTGTTTTTATCATAACGAGCTTCTCTCTGTGCTCGTTATGATTTTTTAATCAGTATCGATGGATGGCTGCGCTTTCCAACTGACTTTTTGCTGTTTTACTAAGCCCGCAGACAAAATACACAGCACTCCTCCCAAATTACTATGGCGTATCGCTGTTTGAGCTTGTGCCTCCACTTTCGGTTTGGCATGGTAGGCAATTCCAAGCCCAGCCGTTTTCATCATCAACAAATCATTCGCACCATCACCAACAGCAACCGTGTTATGCTGCTCAAGAGCAAATGTCTCGGTAAGCTCAAGTAAAATATCGGCTTTGGTTTGAGCGCCAACCACCTGACCAATGACTTGACCTGTCAGTTTTCCATCGACGATTTCCAACTGATTTGATTGTGCATAATCAAAGCCAAGTTGCTGCTGGAGGTGATCGGAAAAATAGGTAAAACCACCGGAAGCAATTGCCGTTTTCCAGCCTAATTGTTGTAGTGTGTGAATCAATTCGGGCAGTTCTGGCATTAAAGGGAGATGATCACGCACGGAGGCTAAAATAGCCGCGTCAGCCCCACGTAACTTGCCAACCCGTTGCCGTAAACTTTGTTCAAAATCCAGCTCTCCCTGCATTGCTCGTTCCGTCACTTGCGCCACTTCATCACCGACGCCGGCCAGTTTAGCAATTTCATCAATGCACTCTATTTGAATCGCGGTTGAATCCATATCAAAAACGATCAAGCCGGGTTTAGAAAGATCGGGCACTTCATCAATGCGCGCATAATCGAGCTTTAAATTTTGCAAGATGGTTTGATGCTCAATCGAAAGTTCTCCCGCCATGAGTGCAACCTCATAAGGCCCCACTTTCCATGTTTCAACAATGGCAGTGTATTGCCCTGTGAAAAAATCGATATCTTCAAATTGCTGTGGCGTTAACTGTTCAGCAAAGACGATCCAATTGGCCTTTTTTTTATCCAATTGTGTTGCAAAGCGTGTTTCAGGAAGACGATTCAGCAAGGAGGTATGTTTTCTAATGCGTAACGTTTTTACAGCGTCCATGTCCACTTTCCTTTGTTATGATTGCAAGACGTTACCCTATTGCAATTTGAAAACGCAAGTCTCAATATGGGTTAAGTGTGATTTTTTCAGGTTAACTGTCTATGGATGGCTCACTTTTTTCATTTCGTGTCGTATTACGCGGTTTCGTCATGCTGTTATTGATCGTGATGTTTTTGGTCACCATTCAAAATAGCGTGGTCATTAGTAAAGGCAATGAACGTATTCAGGCTAAACAACTGGAGACATTAACCAAGGTATTGATCAACCAAGCCTCTCTTTCTGCAAGTGCGATGTTGGCCGAACAAGATCAAGAGCGTTTGTTAGCCCTCACCAACCAACTCGCGCAGGAACGTTTAGTTTTTGATGCAACCATTTATGATGCGGAAGGTGTGAAACTGGCAGCCAGTGATGCCGCACTCAGTGCTCGCGAAGTATTAGGGTTAGATACGCCTTTACAAACAGCAAGTATTGGCCGACAACAATTGGTAGAGCCAGTCCTGCATGATGGGAATATCATTGGTTTTGTTCGCCTTACCTTTGAAACAGGTAAAGTGACTGCTATTTCCGATCATCATTATCGTAAAAGTGATCGTTATATGTATTTGATGTTACTGATGAGTTTTATTAGTGGTGTATTGATCACCTTACTATTACGTCACCAATTAAAGTCAAAATCAGTGAGTGAAAACTGGTTACTGAAACAGACCCACTAAAAAGCCCCAGCGCTTCGCTGAGGCTTAACTTTTCCATCTCAAACTTAATCGCTTAATTAAAAGTTCACTTGGTCACCAATAAGAATCGAATCTAATGCGATTTCAATCATTTCATTAAAGGTGGTTTGACGCTCTTCAGAGGTAGTTTGTTCACCGGTTTTAATGTGATCAGACACGGTACAAATCGCGAGTGCTTTAGCGCCATATTCCGCTGCAACGCCATAGATCCCAGCCGCTTCCATCTCAACTCCGACAATACCATATTTATCCATCACCTCAAACATGTCAGGATCTGGGGTATAAAACAGTTCAGCAGAGAATAAATTACCGACCTTCACATCAATACCGCGAGCTTTCGCCGCTTCTTCGGCCGCTTTGACCATTTTGTAATCTGCAATAGCAGCAAAGTCATGATCTTTGAAACGAATACGATTCACTTTCGAATCCGTACACGCGCCCATACCGATAACGACATCACGCACTTTAATTCCTTCGTTAACGGCACCACAGCTGCCGACACGAATAATTTTTTTGACCCCAAAGTCTTTAATCAGCTCAGTCACATAAATAGAGCAAGAAGGGATCCCCATGCCGTGGCCCATCACTGAGACTTTGCGACCTTTGTAGGTTCCGGTATAACCAAACATATTACGGACGTCACATACTTGTACGACCTCTTCAAGAAAAGTTTCTGCAATGAACTTGGCCCGTAGTGGATCCCCTGGCATAAGTACAACGTCTGCAAAATCACCCAACTGAGCATTAATATGTGGAGTTGCCATATTTTTATTTTCCTATGTTGCGTTTTTCTAACCCACCCTAGGGTCTGTTGACCTTAGCATAAATTAGGCAAAATCTCGCTAGTAACGTTTTTTGCTCAACTCAACCAACCGATTGAGCTGAGCCTTCGTTCACTTTTTATCTGTTATTAATAATTATAAAAAGTTTTTTCCGTAATCCATCGCAGATAGGCCAAAATAATGCGCAATGCTTTGTCCGATATCAGCAAAGGTTTCTCGCAAACCTAATGTCCCTGGAGCCACTTTTTGGCCAAAGACCAGTACCGGAATGTGCTCTCGCGTATGATCTGTTCCCATCCAAGTAGGATCACAACCATGATCCGCAGTGAGTATTAGCAGATCATCAGCTTGCATCTGGGCAAGAATTTCAGGTAAACGTCGATCAAAGTATTCCAGTGCCGCCGCATAACCGGCCACATCACGACGATGCCCATAAGCTGAATCAAAATCAACAAAATTGGTAAAGACGATGGTGTTATCACCCGCTTGCTGAATTTGCTCCACCGTGGCATCAAACAGTGCAGGAATGCCTGTCGCTTTCACTTTCTTAGTAATTCCACAGTTAGCGTAAATATCAGCAATTTTACCAATCGAAACCACTTGTCCTTGTTTTTCTTCAACTAATTTCTGTAATACGGTTGCTGAAGGTGGCTCGACGGAAAGATCGCGGCGGTTACCAGTCCGTTCAAATTGTCCTTTACCTGCACCAACAAACGGACGAGCGATCACCCGACCAATGTTGTAATCGGCTAACTCTTCACGAGCAATTTGGCACAATTCAAGCAGACGATCTAAACCAAATGTCTCTTCATGACAAGCAATTTGAAATACTGAATCGGCTGAGGTATAGAAAATTGGCTTACCCGTCGCCATATGCTCTTCCCCAAGATCATCAAGCACTTGCGTCCCTGATGCGTGGCAATTACCAAGAAATCCCGCCAAACCAGCACGCTTTAAAATGCGATCGGTTAGCTCGGTAGGGAAGCTGTTTTCTTTATCACTAAAATAGCCCCATTCGAACAACACGGGTACACCCGCAATTTCCCAATGCCCTGATGGGGTATCTTTACCAGAAGAGAGTTCAGCGGCGTGTCCATAAGCACCGATAATGTCCGCGCGTTGATCCAACCCTGGGGCAAATTGTCCTGTAGCTTCTTTGTGTGCCATCGCTAACCCTAACTTGGAGAGATTAGGTAAACATAAAGGCCCTTGGCGATCGGCATTATCGGCTTTGCCTTGTTGGCACTGCTCGGCAATATGACCTAAAGTATCAGCGCCAACATCACCAAATTTTTCAGCATCAGGTGCCGCACCAATACCAAAGGAGTCTAAAACTAATATAAATGTTCTTTTCATTATTTTTCCTCACCGGAGTTACACATCTTCAGGTCGAATTTGACGATAGATTTCCGGAGTTTCTTGATAATTGCCGCCAATCTTAACGGCTTGTTGAAGTACTTTCGCAGCAGAATGCCATTGTGCTTCACTGCGGGCATGAATCACCGCCAGTGGTGTGGTGTGGTCTGCTCTTTCACCTAAACGGATAAATTGATCAAAACCTACGGCATAATCGATGGCATCAGTTGCCACTCGTCGTCCACCGCCCATACTGACGACCGCCATACCAATCGCGCGGGTATCCATAGCAGAGACGACACCGCTTTGCTCAGCATAAACCGGTTTGATCACCTGCGCTTTGTCTAAATAACGTTGATAATTTTCAATCAAGTCATGAGGGCCACCCAGTCCTGCCACCATTTTTCCAAACCTTTCTGCCGCTTGTCCGTTATCGAGCACGGCTTGTAACTTGGTACGTGCGTCTTGAGGATCGTTGGCTAATTTAGCCAACAGTAACATCTCAATACACGAGGCCATGGTTACCTCAAATAAGCGAGGGTTACGATATTCACCAGTTAAAAAGCGTATGGCTTCACGCACCTCTAACGCATTACCTGCCGATGAAGCCAATACTTGGTTCATATCGGTTAAAATAGCCGTAGTCTTGGTACCTGCACCATTCGCCACTGCCACGATCGATTTAGCCAATTCTTCAGAGGCTTGATAGGTTGGCATAAACGCGCCAGAACCGACTTTGACGTCCATCACTAAGGCATCGAGACCGGCTGCGAGTTTTTTCGATAAAATCGATGCTGTAATTAATGAGATATTATCCACCGTGGCGGTGATATCACGCGTCGCATAGACCCGCTTATCCGCAGGGGCTAGATTGCCCGTTTGGCCAATGATCGCCACGCCGGCCTGTTTAGTCACTTCACCAAACCGCTCATTGGTTGGCATAATGTTGTAACCGGGAATCGCCTCTAATTTATCGAGCGTACCCCCGGTATGACCTAAACCTCGCCCTGAAATCATTGGCACATAACCACCACAAGCGGCCACCATAGGGCCGAGCATTAATGAGGTCACATCCCCAACCCCACCGGTCGAGTGTTTATCAACGATTGGGCCATCAAAGTTCATGTGCGTCCAATCGATAACCATCCCCGAATCACGCATAGCACAAGTCAGTGCAATACGCTCAGGCATGGTCATTTCTTGAAAATAAATGGCCATCGCAAAGGCAGCAATTTGCCCTTCTGAAACGCTATTATCAGCCACACCTTGGATGAAAAAGTAGATTTCTTCACGGGTTAAAACTTCGCCGTCACGCTTGCGACGGATGATCTCTTGCGGTAAAAATGCATGAGATATAGACATAAGCGCCTCCCAAGCTCTCGATAAGAGCCATGGTCTAAATCGTGTATAGAAGATTTAGGTGGCGAGATTCGCCACCGATAGATAAACCAGAAACTTAGTAAGCGGTAGGATCAGCCTGTTGCTCTGAAACGCCTAATGTATTGAGGAGATTGGTCAATAAACTAGAAGCACCAAAGCGATAATGGCGGCTATCAACCCAATGATCCCCTAAGATTTCATCTGCCATGGCTAAGTAGAGAGCAGCATCTTCAGCGCTACGAACACCACCTGCAGGTTTAAAACCGACCTGCTTCGCCACGCCCATATCACGAATAACTTCTAACATCATTCGAGCATACTCAGGGGTCGCATTGACAGGCACTTTACCGGTTGAAGTTTTGATAAAATCAGCCCCAGCCTCAATTGCAATTTGCGAGGCTTGTTTAATCAATGCTTCTTCTTTTAGTTCACCGGTTTCAATAATGACTTTTAGCAGAACATGATTGCCACAAGCGTTTTTACACGCTTTGACCAAATCAAAACCCACCTGCTGATTGCCCGCCATCAAAGCGCGGTAAGGAAACACAACATCAACCTCATCGGCACCATAAGCTATTGCAGCCTTAGTTTCAGCAACTGCGATATCAATATCATCATTACCGTGGGGAAAGTTCGTTACCGTCGCAATTCGAATTTCTGGGGTTCCCTGCTCGCGAAGAGTCTTCTTAGCAATAGGAATAAAGCGAGGGTAAATACAAATAGCTGCCGTATTACCCACGGGACTTTTAGCATCATGACAAAGTTGGATAACTTTAGCATCAGTGTCATCGTCATTTAATGTTGTTAAGTCCATTAATTTGAGTGCACGTCGTGCTGCAGCTTTTAAATCGCTCATTTCTATCTCCGATCAATATATTCAATTAGTTCACTACTTAATGTGACGTTCACTCAACTAAGTAGCCACAAAATGAACGGACTTGGTTCCCTGAAGACTCGGTGCATCGCACCAATTGCTGTCCTTGTCACCGCACAGTACCAATAGGTATGGCACAACAATCTATGATTGCGGTGTCTATCTCGGGTAAATCGTTTTACCCATGCTTGAATTTTACCGCTTGTCTCATCAAACATCGACATGACTGTCACTTCACTGACTACATGCTATAGCGGTTGCTCATAAAACGATAGCAAGATAGAAAGCGCAAACGGTTTGTATCTCAAAATAACCTAAGCCTAAACTCTTTGATGGACTAAAAACACAAATTCCCCCGTAACAACTGCTTGCTACGGAGGAATAAGAGCTGGCGTCTATAAATTCAATTCCTAACCGGTTAGAAAGAAAGGAATAAGCCTGCGATGGTCGCTGCCATCAAGTTAGAGAGTGTACCCGCAACCACCGCCTTGATACCCATGCGAGCAATATCGCCACGGCGTGAAGGTGCTAAGCTACCTAAGCCACCCAATAGAATTGCGATAGAAGATAAGTTCGCAAAACCACACAATGCAAAGGAAATAATCGCTTTGGTTTTTTCACTCAATACCGCAGGCGCGGCATCGGTTAAATAAGGCGCAAACTGAGAATAAGCAACAAACTCATTGGCAACCGTTTTTAGACCAATAAACTCACCAGCAACGGTGGCTTCTTCCCATGGCACCCCAAGCATGAACGCTAAAGGAGAGAATAGCTGACCTAAAATCATTTCTAAGGTCAGGTCAGGCTTATCAAACCAACCACCGATACCACCAAGCATACCATTAATCAGAGCTATCAAACCGATAAAGGCAATCAACATCGCCCCCACATTAAGCGCTAATTGTAGGCCGGCAGAAGCACCACCTGCTGCTGCATCAATCACGTTAGCTGGCTTTTCATCTTCAGCCGCTTCAATGCCATGAATTTGGTCAACCGGCTTGTCGGTTTCAGGCATGATAATTTTTGCAAACAGTAACCCGCCGGGGGCAGCCATAAACGATGCAGCAACCAAGTATTCAATTTTAACACCCATTGAGGCATAACCGGCCAACACACCACCCGCAATCGAGGCTAAACCACCACACATCACAGCAAATAGCTCTGATTGAGTCATTTTCGGCACAAATGGGCGAACCACTAACGGAGCTTCAGTTTGCCCTACGAAAATGTTTGCCGCAGCAGACATCGATTCTGCACGAGAAGTTCCCAGCGCTTTTTGTAACCCGCCGCCTAGAATTCTAATGACCCACTGCATAACACCAAGATAATAAAGCACAGAGATCAAAGCAGAGAAGAAAATAAGTGTTGGAAGAACGCGGAATGCAAAGATGAATCCGCCCCCACCAAACAGCTCAAACATCTTCCCTGAAACTAATCCTCCGAACAAGAAGGATGTACCATCGTTACCATAGTTGATAACGCTCGATACTGCGTCAGAGAAGCCACGTAATAGTTCTTGTCCCCAAGGAACATAAAGAATAAATGCCCCTAAGGAAAATTGGATAGCAAAAGCGCCACCCACGGTTCTGAGATTGATAGCTTTACGGTTTGATGATAATAATACTGCGATAGCAAGTAAAAATATCATACCGATTAGGCTCATAAACAGGCTCATGGTTTATGACTTCCTTATAAGTTAAATATTGGCGTGTTACAAAAATGAAGCTCAAAAGCAGAGCAATTATACGCACCGCAATCAAGATAAAGTACCGCACCGTTCACACTTTATTATAAGATTCACTATACATTCACATATTTATGTGATTAAAGTCACCATTAATAACCCTATTGGCCAAGCGTGGAAAAATAAACTAGCTTGGTAGCTTGAATACTTGATGGCTATTTTGCCAAAGCTGATCGACTAATTGATAAGGTTCTTGTTGCTTGAGTAAAGCGAGTTCATTGAGGATTAATGGTAACTGGCTCGGAGTATTCGTGCGCCCTTGAAATCCAAATAATGGCATATCTGGAGAGTCGGTTTCTAGCACGAGATGTTCAAGCGGGATCGCCGCCACTGTTCGGCGAGTTTTTTTCGCTCTTGGATAAGTGATAACACCACCAATACCAAGTTTAAACCCTAATGCAATAAACTGTTTTGCTTCTTGTTCACTGCCGCTGAAAGCATGGATAACTCCACCTTGGGTAAAACGCGACTGTTTGAGGAGCTGTAATAAACGCTGATGGGTTTTCCGACTATGCAATATCACGGGTAACTGAGCGTTTTGTGCCATCGCTAGCTGCCTTGTTAAGATCATTTCTTGGTGCTGGGCTGTATCACTGATCATTGCATCTAAGCCGCACTCTCCGACAGCCACACAGGCATCACTCGCCTGCGCAAGATACAGCTCTAACCGATCAAAGCAATGACAAACGGGGAGAGAAGGCAAAAAGTGGGGGTGAATCCCTAACGCATAATAGAATATATCACCATGATATTTAGCGAGTCGTGCAACTGTGGCCCAATTCTGAGGGCCGACACTGGGAAGCAAAAACCGTATCACACCTTGCAGTTTAGCTCGCTCAAGTTCACACGCTAATCTCTGCTCAAAGATAGGCAGATCAAGGTGGCAGTGCGTATCAAACAGCCGATATTCCGACTCATTTAGCTTGGGATGATGTGACATCATCACTATGCTTCTCTGTTAAATCATTATACTTCTCTGTCAAATCACTATGCTTCTCTGTCGAATCATCGTATTTCTCTTGTCGATAAGGCACACAACTGCGTTTTTGCTCTGGAGTTAACCCCCATTGTTTACACCATGCATCGTAACGAGCGATAACATCTGATATCCACGGCCACATAAAATCTCCCTCACTGCTCGTCACGTTTGAATACAAGCTCAGTTGGGGTTGATTCTTGCTCATCAAAATAGTAACCAGCCACATTAAACTGAGTCAGTGCTTGTACCGAAGAAATTTGTTCATCAATAATATAACGCGCCATCATACCGCGTGCTTTTTTGGCATAAAAGCTGATCACTTTATATTGACCATTTTTATGATCTTTAAAGATAGGGGTAATAACCTGCGCATCCAATTGATTCACTTTAACCGCTTTAAAATATTCATTAGAGGCAAGATTGACTAAGACATGATCATCTTGAGCTTGAATAGCTTCATTGAGTTTATCCGTGATAATCTCTCCCCAGAATTGGTACAAATTACTACCGCGCGGGTTATCAAGTTTTGTCCCCATTTCTAATCGGTAAGGTTGCATCAGATCGAGCGGTTTTAGTACTCCATATAATCCAGAAAGTATTCGCAAATGCTGTTGAGCGAATGCTAAACCTTCATCGCTCAATGAATCAGCGGCTAAGCCTGTATAGACATCACCTTTGAAGGCAAAAATTGCTTGGCGTGCATTCTCAAAGCTAAAGTGTTCACTCCACTGGGCAAAACGAGCAACATTTAACCCAGCAATTTTATCGCTGACTTTCATTAACCGAGCGATATCCTCAGGCGTTAGCTGTCGACAAACATCGATTAAGGCTTGTGAATATTCAATCAATTCGGGTTGCGTGTAACTTTGGCTAGGCAGCGGGGACTCATAATCGAGCGTCTTTGCCGGTGAAACCACTATCAACATCGCTATATCCTATATTTGAGTTATTGAGCAACTTACTAGCCTACAAAAAAAGCCATGCATTGTCTGCATGGCTTTGACTATCTTTTTCATAGCGCATATCTATTGCGATTTATGATTATCCCAAATTCCATCTTCTAACTGAGATTTCAGCTCAGGGTAATCATTGGCATCAAACGTGGGAAGTTTTCCAGCTTTAAGCTGACGGTTATAATCTTTTGCCAATTTAACAACAATTCCTGATAACAATAAAATTGCCACTAAGTTAACAATCGCCATCAGTCCCATAGAGACATCCGCCATGGACCAGACAACCGGCAATGTGGCTAACGAACCAAACATCACCATACCCAAAACGATGATCCGGAACACCACTAATCCTTTCTTATTATTGTGCTCTAAGAAAATTAGATTCGTCTCAGCATAAGAGTAGTTTGCAATAATAGAAGTAAAAGCAAAAAAGAAGATAGCGAAAGCAATGAAGATACTTCCCCAATCACCAACTTGGGAACTTAATGCACGCTGCGTCAATTCAATCCCTGTCAGTTCGCCATGAGGAACGTATTCACCAGACATTAAAATAATCGCCACAGTTGCTGAACAGATAACGATCGTGTCAACAAATACACCAAGCATTTGAACATAACCTTGAGAGGCTGGATGTGGTGGATAAGGTGTAGCTGATGCAGCAGCATTCGGCGCTGACCCCATACCCGCTTCGTTTGAGAATAAACCACGTTTAACTCCGTTAATCATCGCTTGAGCAATGGCATAACCGACCCCACCCGCGGCAGCTTGTTCTAATCCAAATGCACTTCTAAAGACTAAACTAATAACATCAGGCAACTTATCGATATTAATAATCATGACCGCCAAGGCAATCACAATATAGGCTAACGCCATAAAAGGAACAATCAGCTCCGCTGTGCGGGCAATTTTACGAATCCCACCAAAAATGACAAATGCAGACAGCAGAACAATAGCAATACCGACATACAAAGGTTGAAAACCAAAAGCCGTATGCATAGCACTAGAAATTGAATTGGCTTGTACTGCGTTAAATACCAGACCGAAGGCAATAATCAGAAAGATAGAAAACAGAACGCCCATCCAACGCATTCCGAGTCCCTTTTCCATATAATAAGCTGGGCCACCACGGTAGTTGCCATCCTTATCGCGTGTTTTGTAGAGCTGGGCTAAGGTACTCTCAGCAAATGACGTCGCCATTCCGACCATTGCGGTCATCCACATCCAGAAAATGGCACCTGGCCCACCTAATGTTAAGGCTACCGCAACACCGGCCATGTTCCCGGTTCCAACACGAGCCGCTAGGCTGGTACATAATGCCTGAAAAGAAGAGATGCCAGATTTGTCTGATTTACGACTATTTCTTAGCACGCTAAACATATGGCCAAAATGGCGAAATTGGATAAAGCCCAACCGAAAGGTGAAGTAAATCCCGACTCCTACCAAAAGATAAACTAAAATAGACCCCCAAAGCAGGTCATTCATTAAGTTAATTACGTCTGTCACAAGAACCTCTCATAGAGTGATGCGCTGATGTTAGTCACAGCGAACACCGTAAATAGACATATTTGAATCCCGAAAAGTTATTAGTGTTATGGGATACATTTACAGTGGTGTACACGCTGATCCAATGAGTTGATTAATACAGCGATTTTTTTGACTGCCGGATAATGCAGCCTGAACCGGCAAAAATCAATATGCAATAAATAGCATTTTGTTGTTATTTTTTACTATAAAGTCACCATTCATTAACACACAAACGACCATTTAAATTGCAAATAAAAAACAAAAAATACACAAATAAACCACAAGAAAGATTAAAAAAAAACCAAACCTACCTCATTGCATAAGCAAAATCTCATATACTGAGAAGTCAGCTAACACAATGCGATCAACGGTAAATTGTCAGAAAAAAGTCATAACTAAGGTTTAAACGTTCAAAAAAACAGCAAACCTTTATTAGCACAACCTAAGATAACAGTCTATTAACATAAAAAAAGGCACAATAAAAACGTTTGCTCGAACTTTATGGTGATTTTTTATACGTATTCTTAGTTAAAAATGTGAAATAAAGCAGAAAAAAAACGTAACTATCATTAAAAGATCATAAATGAGAAATAAATCATGGTTAAATTTAAGCAAGTTATGCTATCTAGATAACTCTCACGGAATGATGAAAACAATGAGGCTTGCTTATGGATAACTTGCACTTTGATCAACTGTTGGACATGGAAATAACCAAGTCCAGAGCACAGAGGACTAAACCGGTAAAACGGATGTGGCGAGAAATAGAAGCGATCCGCGATAAAAAGCGCCTAGAGAAAGAATTAATGGATATGGATATCTGTTTAGAATTAGAAAACATCAAACTATAAAAACATCAAACTATAATTGACATAAAAGCACCGAATGAACGGTGCTTTTTTATTTTCAAACCTAAATAACGTGACATTACCAGTATCCCCTTCCTACTTGAAGCTGCAGGGATGTTAGCTACAACTCCAAGCTGTTTGGGTATAAACGGCACAAATCGCCACTACATGTCAGAGCCTCTGCCTTGTATAAAGAAGCCACAAACTGCTGCAAAAATCAGCTCGAAAGATAAACAGACCCTAGATACACTCAGCGCTGCTTTTCCTAACGCGACGAGCCAATTGAGAAAAGCGATCGGCTATTGTTTCTCCGAAAACAGGGTCATCTTCATTGGTCACCCATTGCGCTTCGACGTTTTGCCAATCTGAGGTAGTAAAAGTTTGGCTAATAATCGGAAGCACGGATCGTTCTTCTAATTGCAGGTGACCACGCTGAGTTTCAATAAAACCTTCCAATTGTTCAATGAACAGTGCTTGAGGGACGACAGCATCTTGTAAGATCATCTCAACTAAGTTAAGGAAGCTTTGTGTCTGTTGTGCTAACTGGATATGCTCTTTCTCTAAATTAGAGATAGTCGGTTCGGCTTGATAATGCTCGATATAATAGCGATAAATAATATCTTCTTTCGGATGATGAACGGCTTCCGAGTGACTCCCTAAGTAGTCAACGATCTCTTTTAGTAGGTTATAATTTACCGATTTCTCGGCTTTCAGTGACTCTAGCTTGTCACCTAATATAGCCAGCAGACGAACCATATACCCATGCTCACGCTGGATCCTTTCTATCATCATTGTGTTTCTCCCTACACCACTTTCCCCAATTCGCTTTAGGGAATATTCACCTCAGTGTATACAAGGATCCGAATATACGCTTTGATACTGGTCGAAAAAACATCAATCCATCACAGTGTCTATCTTAGGTTGCCAGTCGATTATTTTTTTTCCTTGCTGAGTAAGGATATGATTCGTCATAGAAAAATGTTTACAACCTAAGAAGCCGCGATGAGCAGATAAAGGCGAGGGATGAGGTGCTATCAATACATGATGCCGCTGCCGATCGATCATTTGGCCTTTTTTTTGCGCATGCGCGCCCCAAAGTAAAAAAACAATCCCCTCTCTTTGTTGATTCAATACATCAATGACACGATCGGTAAATGTCTCCCAACCACAATTTGCGTGGGAATGCGCTTTCCCTTGCTCAACGGTTAATACGGTATTGAGTAGTAACACCCCTTGTTCCGCCCAACTCTTTAAGTAACCGTGATCCGGTATCTGAAAACCCGGTATATCTTGGGCAAGTTCTTTATAGATATTAACTAAAGAAGGTGGTGTTCTCACTCCAGGAAGAACAGAAAAACACAGACCATGTGCTTGATTTGGCCCGTGGTAAGGATCTTGCCCAAGAATGACAACATTAACGTGATTAAACTCCGTTAAACGAAAAGCGTTAAAGACATCGTTTGCCGGTGGATAGATAATTTTCCCCGACTGCCTTTCTGCCTCAACAAATTGTAAGGTTTGCTGAAAATAACTTTGCTGCTTCTCGGCACCAATAACATCGTGCCAAACGAGTGGCTGAGTCATAAATACTCCTGATTATTTAAAACAGACAAGTATACCTTGGTTCGCCTCAAGCGTCAGGAGACTAATGATTGCTTTTGCACCTTACGCTATCGCCCTCACAACGTCACGTCCGATGGCTATTTATTCGGCTTGCTAGGCTGTGGCACACGATGGTGGCCTTGTCCCTGTACATGTCGATTGGGTATTGGCAGGTGAGCAACGGTTTGACTGGCTAAACAGATAGAGACATACATAACGGCATCCTTCTAACAACGCTTGAGCGAATCCTAATGAAAAAAGGATGCCAAGTTTGTGAAACTAATCTAAAAATCTATCACCACGATGAAATCTTTTTAATGTTTCTATCTCTTTAGGCCATAACTCAGGATCAATGGTTTCAAGAATCAATGGAATACCATTAAAACGAGGATCTTGTGCGATATATTCAAAACACGCCCAACCAATTTCACCTTGTCCTAATGAATGGTGTCGATCCACCCGGCTGCCTAACTTAGATTTTGAGTCATTAATGTGCATTGCCCTTAAATAGTGCATACCAACGACTTGCTCAAACTGCGCAAACGTCTCCTCACAAGCGGCCTGACTACGTAAATCATAGCCTGCAGCAAAGGTATGGCAGGTATCTAGACAAACACCCACGCGAGACTGATCGTCGATTTGCGCAATAATTTCAGCCAAATGCTCAAAGCGCCACCCCAAATTACTCCCTTGACCAGCGGTATTTTCAATCACAGCAATCACATTTGGCACCGCTTGATGAGCTAAATTGATCGATTCAGCAATCGTCGAAAGACACTGAGCCTCCGAGATTTGTTTAAGGTGACTCCCTGGATGAAAATTCAGTAGAGTTAACCCAAGCTGTTGACAACGCTCCATTTCCTCAATAAATGCTTGACGAGATTTGGCCAATTTATCTTGCTCAGGAGCACCTAAATTAATCAGGTAAGAATCGTGTGGCAAAATGTGCTGAGTCGAAAAACCTAATTGCTGACAATTTAATTTAAATGCACGGATCGTTTCAGCATCAAGAGGTTTTCCGCCCCATTGTCGTTGGTTCTTGGTAAAGAGCGCAAACGCATTCGCCCCGATCTGTTTGGCACGAATAGGCGCTTGATCAACCCCACCCGCGGCAGAAACATGCGCACCAAAAAACTTTTCTTGAGACCCATTTTTATCATTTGTCATTTTATCACTTTCTACTTTCACATGGTTTTTCTAACTAACTGATCTACCGATTGATGCTAAATAAAAAGCATTAATATGTAGTAAAATTACAACAAAGTTAGATTAAAAAACTATTGAATAATTCAAATATTTTATATGTTAGTTATTTTTAAAGGGTTTATTGATTAAAATCAAATTTATCACCTTAAAATAATAATGGTTTTTTGTTGTTTTTTGACCTAAATCAATACTAGAATTAAGGATATTAGATATATAATACCTAACTCAACAAGTTTTGAAAATTAACACCAATAACACCACATTCAGTGGGCAAGGAGACAGTAATGATCCAAGGTATCCAAATCACGAAAGCAGCTAATGATGACTTACTTAACTCAATTTGGCTAATCGACAGTGAAAAAAATGAAGCGCGTTGTGTCGCTGCACTCACTGGCTACGAAGCCGATCAAGTTGTTGCTATCAGCGAGTTTGGTGATTATGAAAGCCGTGAAGTCGCCATTGAAGCTGCGCCTCGTATTGAAGGCGGGCAACACCTCAACGTAAATGTGCTAAAACGTGAAACACTAGAAGATGCGGTTGCGCATCCAGAAAAATACCCACAACTTACCATTCGTGTTTCAGGGTATGCCGTACGTTTTAACTCGCTAACTCCAGAACAACAGCGCGACGTTATTGCACGTACTTTTACTGAATCACTCTAATTTTCAGAAAATTCCACACCAATTGTAAATTCGGTGCTGGATCAAATAGCTAAAAAAAGCGGTGCTGAGCAGCACCGCTTTTTATATCCACCACAATAATAACTTTAAATTATGGTAATTTTACCAATAAAGCTCTCAAAGCAGCAAAATCATTATCTAACTCAACAGAGAGAAGTTCCATGGCGGCGTGTTTTGCTAATGGGGCGGGGAGTTCAATATCGGTATCGAGGATCTCATCCACCACTTCTTTAAATTTAGCCGGATGCGCTGTACACAAAAATAGCCCCGTTTCTCCCGCTTTTAACTGTTCGTTTAATACGCGATAGGCTATCGCACCATGTGGTTCACACAGATAGCCCAGTTGATTCAGTTCTTTCACTGATTCTGCACTCTGCTTATCCAATACAGCGCCTTTACCTAAGGTTTCTAATCCCCAGCCTTTCAAACGACAAAGTTCTTCAATACGTGGCCAGTTATTGGGTTGGCTAACATCCATTGCATTTGAGGTCGTCGCAATGGTCGGTTTCGGCTCCCAACGCCCTGTCTCTAAATAACGAGGCACGGTATCATTTGCATTCGTGGCAGCAATAAAGCGTTTAATTGGTAACCCAAGTGCTTTAGCCAACAAACCTGCGGTTAAGTTACCGAAGTTACCACTCGGTACACTCACCACCAAGTTTTCGCGCTCTTGTTGGCTCATTTGCGCTGCCGCTTCAAAGTAGTAACAAATTTGCGCCATTAAACGACTGATATTGATCGAGTTGGCCGAGTTCAACCCGATTTGCTCACGCAGTTCTGCATCATCAAAAGCTTGTTTAACAAGTGCCTGGCAAGCATCAAAATCACCATTAACCGCAACCGTATGAATATTTTGACCTAAGGTACAAAATAGCTTTTCTTGCAGTGGGCTAATTTTCCCTTTTGGGTATAAAATCACCACATCAATATCAGGCATACCATAAAAAGCATGCGCAACCGCAGCTCCAGTATCGCCTGATGTTGCGGTTAAAATTGTGATTTTTCCACCGTCAGATACCGACGCCAATGACTGAGCCATAAAACGACCACCAAAATCTTTAAACGCGAGTGTCGGGCCATGAAAAAGTTCCAACGCGTAAACGCCATCTTTAACAGCTTTAATGGGGGCGGGGAATTGAAATGCATTGCTAACTAATTGCTTTACTTGCTCTGCCGTAAGTTCATCACCAATCAGAGCCGACAAAATTTTACTGCTACGAGAAATAAAATCCTCAGCGAGTAGAGCGTCAATGTCCTCAAATTTTGGTAATTCTGCTGGAAAGAATAAACCTTGATTTCGCCCTAATCCTTGGCGTACTGCTTGACCAAACGAGACCTGTTGATCATTTTCTTTTATATTGTACAGCTTCATAATTCACTTCCTGTCACTTTCGACCCCTGCTTGTCGAGACGACAAATGTGCACGAATCCATCTTCATTTTGTACGTAATTTTGTTCAAGCCAGCCAGCAACGCGCTCTGCCACTTCTTTTTCTTTGCAGACACTAAACAACGTAGGCCCACTTCCTGAAATCCCGGTCGCAAGAGCACCCGCAGACGCAGCATATTGGCGAGCTTGAGCAAAACCGGGCAATAGTTTCTCACGATAGGGTTCAGCGATCACGTCTTTGATCATTTTTGCTGCTAATTCAGGTTGTTGAGTATGGCAAGCATGGATAAACCCAGCTAAATATCGGCCATGCGCAATCATATCTTGCCGACGATATTGAGAAGGTAAAATCGCTCGAGCTTCGGCTGTTGAGACTTTTATCCCTGGATAAGCCATCACCCAATACCACTGATCAAATCCGGGGACTGGTTGGCTAATAATGCCTAATTCTTCCAACATTAACTGCAAGCCACCTAAATAACAGGGAGCCACATTGTCGTAGTGAATTCCCCCTGAGATCTTACCTTCCATTTCGCCCATTAAAGCCAGTAATTCGGTTTCATTTAATGGCTGTCCATGAAACCGATTTAATGCATCTAGGGCGGCCACGATAGAACAAGCACTAGAGCCGAGCCCTGAACCTATCGGCATATTTTTCTCTAGCGTCATCGTAAGCGGCTTGAGTACCACTTGCTTTTTATCTAGCTCACGTGCAAATACACACCAACAGTCGTATACAATATTCTCTTTAGGATCGGACGGTAATTTACTGACAAAACGCCCCGAGGTTTCCAGTGAAAAAGGGCAATTCCCTTTTTCCACTAACACTCGATCCCCGAGTAAGGTTCCATCAATCGGTGAGACCGCTGCCCCTAAAACATCAAATCCAACACTAACATTACCAATAGATGCTGGCGCATAAACGACCACACTCATATCACTTGAATTCATGCATTAAACCCCTAATTTCCAACCTAAAGTTCGCATTACGTCCGCAAAAACGCCTGCTGCAGTTACTTCAGTGCCCGCGCCATAGCCACGCAATACGAGTGGAATAGGCTGATAATAACGGCTATAAAAAGCCAATGCATTTTCCCCATCTTTGACTTTAAACATTGGATCATTTTCATCAACCATGGTGATACGAACTCGGCATTCACCGTCAGCGATTTCTCCCACGTAGCGTAAGACTTTACCTTGCTGCGCTGCTTGTTCAACCAAAGTAGAAAAATACTCATCCGCTTGAGGCAAGCGCGCCATAAACTCTTCAACAGTCCCTGATGCATCAAAGCCCGGTGGTAATGCCTGCTCAATTTTCACATCCGATAACTCAAGCTTCATACCCGCTTCACGAGCAAGAATAAGAAGCTTACGCGCCACATCCATTCCAGAAAGATCATCACGAGGATCGGGCTCAGTAAAGCCTTTTTCTTTAGCAAGCGCGGTCGCTTGACTTAAAGTTAACCCTTCATCTAATTGGCCAAAAATAAAAGACAATGACCCCGATAAAATACCATTAAACTTCTCTAATTCATCACCCGCGGCAATCAAGTTTTGCAAGTTTTCAATGACAGGTAACCCTGCTCCGACTGTGGTCTCATACATTAATTTGCGACGAGAGTGTCTGGCCACATCTCGTAATTGTTGATAATACGCCATGCTTGCGGTGTTGGCTTTTTTATTCGGCGTCACAACATGAAAACCTGCAGCGAGGAAATTAGCATACTGGCTAGCAATCTCTTCACTTGACGTACAATCAACCAAAACCGGATTAATGATGTGGTTACGTTGCACCAATGCCGTTAAACTCGCTAATGAGAACCCTTCCGTTGCCGCATTCATTCTATCGCGCCAATGCTCTAAAGGAAGGCCGTTACCATCAAGTAATAAACCTTGACTATTGGCTAAGCCACACACGCGAATCACAATACCTTTTTCAGCCAACTTCATTTGTTGACGATGAATTTGATCGACCAACTCACCGCCGACGCCACCTAAGCCAACAACAAACAGATCCAAGAAATGCTTTGAATTAAATAAATTCTCATGACAGGCTTTAATCGCAGGAGCCACTTTATCTTCAGGAATCACAGCCGAAATAGCACGTTCAGAAGAGCCTTGAGCAATCGCGACAATATTGACATGAGCTTCCGTTAATGAAGAGAAAAACTGCGAGGCGACACCACGTGAAGTACGCATACCATCTCCCACTAAAGTGATAATGGAGAGATCGTTCATAAATTCAACAGGCTCTAATAATCCATCTTTAAGTTCCAACTCAAAAGCTTCGCTTAACGCTTGCTTAGCGAGCGCTTTATCGTCAGCTTCAATACAAAAACTGATGCTATATTCAGACGAAGATTGTGTAATTAAGACGATGGAAACACCGGCTGACGACATGGCACCAAAGATACGGCTTGCCATCCCAACCATTCCTTTCATCCCCGGGCCTGAGACGTTAACCATCGTTAGGTTATTTAGCGTTGTGATCCCTTTGATTGCAAGCTTATCTTCGCCTGTATCTTGACCAATCAAGGTGCCTGCACCCTGGGGATTAAAACTGTTTTTAATTAGGCAAGGGATTTGGAATTGAGCGATCGGAGCGATAGTTTTGGGATGAAGAACTGAAGCACCAAAATAAGAAAGTTCCATCGCTTCTTGGTAGCTAAGAGATTTAAGTAGACGAGCATCGTTCACCAAACGTGGGTCACAGTTATAAACCCCATCAACGTCTGTCCAGATCTCACAGCAATCAGCTCGCAAACATGCCGCTAGTACAGCTGCAGAATAATCTGAACCATTGCGGCCTAAACAAACCAGCTCACCATTGCGATTACCCGCGGTAAAACCAGGCATAATATGGACATGCTTTTCCGGGAGCGGAGCTTGCTTGAAGTTTTGCGTGGAAACTTCAACATCTACCATCGCTTCAAGGTAATCGCCTTTAGCAAATAAATACTGTACCGGATCAATTAAATTCACCGATAATCCTTTGGCTTGTATCACGGCTTTCATTAATTGGATAGAAATACGTTCGCCTTTGCTAATAATACGCGCATTGACATGATCAGGGCACATGCCTAATAAACGAATACCGTGCACAAACTGACGTAATTGCGCCATTGAACGAGCCACTTGCTCGATGTAGTCAGTAGCATCAATGTTAACTAATTGAACTTGAATATCATTGAGCAATATTTTAAAAGACTCTTCTAATTCAATAAGTTGTCTTTCCGCATCTCCATCACGTAGCGCAGTATCGATCACAGCAATCAATTTATTGGTCGTTTTACCCGGCGCTGATAGCACGACGGAAACCTCTTCTTGCTGGGCATTATTCACAATAATGTCGGCAACTCTTAATACGCGGTCAGCATCCGCTAACGATGAACCACCAAACTTTAATACTCGCATCCCTTCCTCCAAATTGTTCAAAAATAGGTATAAAAAAAGGCCTGTATCGGTTGGGATACAGGCCTTTTTTTGAATGTTTACGCTCAGCAGCCTGCCCCAACATGCGTAATGTCGGTAATAATGGTGGTGGTCACTACTACTAAGCTGCGGTTATTCATAAAATAATTAAAAACTCGTTTATTGTCTGCTTCTACGTTTACCCCATTTAGGATGAAGGAGTCAACGAAAAAATACTTTTTTTTATTTTCATCCGATAAAAACAGAGGGATTTTTCTTGGTGATAAATCGTCAACCATCAAAATCCCCTTTTTCATCGCCAAAATGATAACTCTATGGCTATTTCACATTTTTTAGCGGTAACCTGTTTCATTTTGTGCTTAAATTATACTTTGTGACCCTAATCATCAAACCACTAGGATTTAGGAAATAGGCCAAGGAGGAGAGAAGAATGAATCAGCGGCTCGCGCTATTTTGTTTATGCCTCACCACCAGTGTATCAGCAGCCTCTTTACCTTCTTTGCCGTCAGAACAGATCGATTCTGCACACTCTTTATTTATCAGCAGTGAGCCAAATAGCCAGGCATTTGACAGTTGGGTTATCGACAGTGGTTATGCTTATAACATTTTTCGTAACGTCGACTTATATGTCGGTGCTAGAATTAACTCTTCCATAAATGGAGGAAAGAACGGCTTTCTTAGTGGCGTAAGTTACAAAGTCAATGAGCGAGTTTTATTCAAAAGTACCTTCTATTCATCCACAACCGTAGATGAAGAAAATCGGCGCAATGAAAGCATTTCTGCAGAATTATCTAGCCGCTTACGCTTATCTGACAACATGGATCTGCATGCCACTCTTGATTATCAAGAATGGCAACAAGGTATTGAAGTTGGCATCGGCTTTCGATTTTAATTAATCGCGAATGCCTCTTTAGAACATAAAATGCCATTCCAGTCTGCGTAGAGGTAATCACCAGGTAAAATCATTTGGTTTTGAATGGTTAACGTCACATTGACTTCCCCTACCCCCTTTTTTTCTGGTCGAAAAGGTGATGTGCCTAACGCTTTTACTCCTAAATCCATTTGAGACATTTGAACCACATCTCGCACTGCACCATAAATCACCACGCCTTCCCAACCGTTGTCTATCGCCATAATCGAGACTTGATCTCCCATCAATGCTTTTTGACAGGAGCCATGACCGTCAACCACTAAAACTTTACCTTGCCCTGGTTGGCTTAATACTTCTTTAATTTTAGAGTTATCGTGATAGCAACGAACGGTAACAATTTGCCCCCAAAAAGCACTGCGCATACCAAAATTCTGTAATGGTAGTTCAAGTAAAGTCATTTGTGACGCATATTTATCACATAGATCCGGTGTTATATCTTTCATTATTCCTCCATGATTCTCATCGGGCTTCGTCCAAGCTCCCTTATTACAACCAAATTGTCGGGCTCAAGGTATCCATGCCATTTATTATGTTCGCTTTTCTGATAATGACCCTAGACATAATATTTGACGACTCACACAAGAGTGCAGGGTTAGCTCATCGTTAACAACATAGTAAATGGCATTTTGAGCATATTTCACGGCGAGTTTTTTAGCTTCCGCTAATGGCAAACATACCGCAAAACTCTCTTCATACCAGCTAAATCCATTATCTCCAACCAGCACGTCTACCCAATCATAACCGATCAGATCGTGCTGTAAACGCTGATTATTTTTCCGATTCTCATTATCTGACAAGCGCAAACTCTGCGGGTTCCATGCCGTAATCACGGCAAATTCTTGTTTTACAGGACGTGATAAAAAACGGAATGTCACTTGTGTATAGGCTTGCCATAGCTTGTTATCAATCATCAAACTTTACAACTCGTTATTAATATTCATATCTGTTACATTGCAACTCTTGATATAAATCAACAAAGTGCTTGGAATTAACATTTGGCCGTTGTTAGCATGCTGTTAACATTATAGAATCCGCCCAAAGCCTAGTAGAATCCCTTGAAGTAACGGAACTAACGGATCAGAGATATCCAAGGATGGCGGGCACTCAAAGCGATTATTTTTTACAAGCTTTGGTTTATTATCAACATAAAATTACTCATATGTGATGTTTTTGCCTAGAATACATTCTATTAGCACATTTTTTTCACAAGTTTAGGTACCGCCAATGCAAACCCCGCAGATTCTTATCGTTGAAGACGAGCAAGTGACTCGTAACACTCTAAAGAGCATTTTTGAAGCAGAGGGATACGCTGTTTTTGAAGCCAGTAACGGTGAAGAGATGCACCATGTACTGTCCGATAATCCAATTAACTTGGTGATTATGGATATCAATTTACCAGGTAAGAATGGTTTACTTCTCGCTCGTGAACTTCGTGAGCAAGCAGATGTAGCACTGATGTTCTTAACTGGCCGAGACAACGAAGTCGACAAGATTTTAGGACTAGAAATTGGCGCTGATGATTATATCACTAAGCCTTTTAATCCACGTGAACTGACGATTCGGGCACGAAATTTACTCAGTCGTTCCATGAATACAAACTCAACCCACGAAGAGAAACGGTCTGTTGAGTCTTATCAATTCAATGGTTGGGTATTAGATATTAATAGCCGCTCTCTCGTTAGCCCAACTGGTGATAGCTACAAGCTCCCTCGTTCAGAATTTAGAGCATTGCTCCATTTCTGTGAAAATCCAGGCAAGATCCAAACACGCGCTGATCTATTGAAGAAAATGACCGGCCGCGAACTAAAACCGCATGATCGTACAGTCGATGTCACCATCCGCCGTATCCGAAAACACTTTGAGTCAGTGTCTGGTACACCAGAAATTATTGCGACGATTCATGGTGAAGGTTACCGGTTCTGTGGTGATATTACAGAATAAATAAAAGCCTCTTATCTTAGATGCCAAAAGCCTCGATCATCAATCGAGGCTTTTTAGTTTTACCCAGCATTAAAGCGTGACCTATTAGTAGACTTTATCGATAACCACTTGATGCTCAACGAGCCAAGTGTCACCGCTGTTATCACGTACTCCCAGTGCCACACTCACCGAACGATCAGCATCTAACCCAAATGAACTTTGAAAAACGATCTCCCAAACATTGTCACTCGGTGTACGCAATTCTAGCTCTGAAGCTGGGATTGACCACATCAGCTCATCTTGTCTAATAACCAGCATCAGTATGGTTAAATCTGCAGGTAATTGACCCGATGTTTGCAACACGAGCGTACCGTTTAAACTATCCGTTGTACTCTGGTTGGTCGTATTTTGGTCATCTGCCACTTTAGGCATTTGATCAGTCCAAAGATTACTCTTGAGTTGAATCGCTGTTTGAGAAAAAATGCCAGCATTACTGTGCTGCCAATTCACATCGGGCGAGGATGAGCAGGCTGACAGTAAACAAGCAAAAAGAAGTAAGGCTATTTTTTTCATATTATTTCCTTTGCGCTAACCACTGTTTAAGAAGTTTAATATCGTTGAGATACTCATTTTTTATTTCATCCACCCAATCGGTAATATTTTCCCACCAAGCGGGCGCTTCTGGAGACTGCGCTTTCTGCGCAACACTCTGAATTCTTTTTAGGCCTATTGAACCTGCAGCACCTTTAATTTTATGCGCTTCAGAGACAATTCCTGCTTGATCTTTCGCCACCATGTTAGAATCTAACACCTCTAAATAACTGGGCATCATCTCTTCTAACATTTGAATACTTTCTAACATCGGCTCAGTTCCAACAATGCCGATGTAAGAGTCTAACATACTTAGATCCAACAGACGGCTATACAGATCTTGGTTCACTTGTGATAACTCTAGCGCTACCGTTGCTTGTTTATCTTCAGCAATCGGCTGCCGCATCACAACTTTAGCGATGATCTCTTGAACCGCTTGAACTGAAAGTGGCTTACTCAGTGCCCCATCCATCCCTTTTCGTAAATATTCTTGTTTGTCTTTTAGTACATTGGCTGTGAGTGCCACAATTGGAGGAAGCGATGAATATGTTTGCCGATAATACTCAACAATATCAAACCCTGTCATATCTGGTAATTGAATGTCCAGAAAAACTAAATCAAACCGCTCTGGCTTAAACATGACTTTCGCGTCTGCACCTGTCATAGCAACCGTTACACGATGACCAAGGCTTTCTAATAGGGAGCGCGCAACTGTCACATTCAGTTCTATATCTTCGACCATAAAGATATTGAGTGAACGCTGTTGCTCTGGTTGTAGAAGATGACACACTGGCGGAGCAATGATCGGCACTCGGATCGTGGCGGTAAAAGTACTGCCAAATCCCTCTTCGCTACTCACACTAATATCTCCCCCCATCAGATTAATAAGCTGACGAGAAACGGCTAAACCAATCCCGGTACCAACCGCATGAAGATTGTCCTTGCCCGATTTAACTTGATAATACATGGCAAAAATTTTATCTAATTCTGGATCTGGAATACCAATCCCGGTATCTTCAATTTCCATCGTAATGTTAGCGTGCTGTTCTTCAATCTCAGCACTAACACTTAAGATTACCCCCCCTTCCTTAGTAAATTTCACTGCATTACTCATCAGGTTCCAAAGTACCTGACGTAAACGGGTGCTATCAACTTCAACCCACGCAGGGAGTTCCGTCATACGTTCTAAATCAAAGCGCAAACCTTTTTGTTCTGCCATTAATGCCGATAGGCTTTCCATTTCAGCCACAAATTCTTCAAAATTAAGTGGTTCAGGAAACAGCTCTAGTTTGCGGCGATCAAATTTATCCATATCAATAATATCATTGAAGATATTACCCAAGGTAATGGCGCTGACATGAATAGTCTGCATATGTTTACGCTGCTCTTCTCGCAGTGGCGTATCCAGCAACATACGACTTAAACCCACAATACCATTGAGTGGCGTTCTTAACTCATGGCTGATGGTCGAAATAAAAGTCGTTTTATCTCTACTGGCTTTTTCTAATGACTCTTCATGCCGTTTGCGTTCCGTGATGTCACGGCCAAATCCTACTAGCCCTAAATGACGACCATCTTTACTATAAAAAGGCACTTTACGTAATTCGAAATAACTCTTACGTCCATCAGGATACTCAAGCCATTGCTCATAAGTGATGGCTCGATTATGGTTAAACACTTGTTGATCAGTTTCTACAATCGATTGTGCGATCTCCTTACGATAGACATCCCAAGGCGTTAAGCCTACTAGCTCGTGTTCACGTTTACCTGTCAACTCTTCCATCGCTCGGTTACAGCCAGAAAACTGACATTGAGCATTACGGTAGTAGATCAAATCAGGAGAGGCATCAATGAAAGATCTCAGTAAAGCCGTTCGTTCAGCCAATTCTAATTGTGTTTTCTCTCTTTGATAGACTTCATTTTCCAAATCCAGCATGGCTTCTTCACGAGCTTCTTCCGCTTTGATCCGCTCTTCGATTTCTTGATTAAGTTTGACAATATTTTTTTGAAGTTGCTGATTAAGTTCTTGATCGCGAGCACGCATATCTTTCAATTTAGACACGAGCTTCGAGAGCCGTTGACGAGACTCTTCTAATTGGTCAACCACCACTGACAAAAAATAAACGGCCCATGGGGTGATCACTAACCCAAAGAAAATAGAGCGAATGATATCAATATCATCAACAAAACCTTTTAGCACCAGAGTGATCCCAACTTGAACCACAACAGCCAATGCGACTAATGCTAAAGCTAATAGAATGGAGAAACGTAAAATTCCCAATTTAACCAGTAGATCGACATAGTATTGAGCTAAATTCTTAATCTGTTTCATTACAAGTTCCACGGCAAAGATTGGCGTTAGTCTAACGGGTTTCTTAAGGCGATATCTTGCAAACAAAGGATAGGATAAGAGGCTTTCGTTCATTCTATGAAAACGTCAGCCTATTCGTGCAAGAAGCAGTGAAAAGATAACAGTTTATTGCGTGATAATCCGCAACTATTCTTACCGTTGGAAGTGGAAAGGCCGCCCAATCAATGAACCTTGAGCACCGTCACGATCCAATGCTCGGCCAATCTCTGTCATCGCTAACCAGCGGTTTTCACACCACAATGGCGAAAGTAACGTCGGACGACGTGCGGCAGAAGAAACGCGGTGGTACACCACTTCAGGCGGTGTTAAGCGGATCAGTTCACTGGCGATCGCGACATAGCTTTCCAAGGAGGGCGCTTCCAGTTTCCCAGCACGCCAAGCTTTCGCCATGGTACTGCCTTCAACAATGTGTAAACTATGCAGTTTTATCCCATCGGTTCCTACATCCACGACCTGCTTTAACGTTGCAACATTATCCGTTCGTCCTTCTTTTGGTAAGCCAACAATTAAATGGGTACAGACTTTAATTCCCAAAGCCCTTGCCCGCTGGGTGATCTCTGCATAGCAGGCAAAATCATGCCCACGGTTAATCCGTTTGAGAGTTTGATCGTGCGCCGTCTGTAACCCTAACTCTAACCAAATTTCAAACCCCTGCTGTACATATTCATGCAATAAATCAAGTACCGCATCAGGTACGCAATCAGGACGAGTTCCAACACATAAGCCAACTATATCCGCAGCTTCAAGTGCCTGTTGATACATCGTTTTCAAAACCTGAACTTCAGCGTAGGTACTGGTATAGGCTTGAAAATACGCCAAATATTTCTTCGCGCGTCGAATCTCTACCGCACGATCTTTTAACTGTGCTTCAATGCTTTGTATTTGAGCCTGTTCATCTACAAACGAGGCCACATTACAAAAAGTACAGCCTCCTCGCCCAATCGTGCCATCCCGATTGGGACAACTAAATCCCCCATGAAGAGTCAGCTTATGTACTTTCTCTCCATAGCGCCGCTGGAGATCTTGCCCCAGTGTATTGACTAATTCATGCAATTGCATATAAATACCTGATTAAAATACGCTATACCCAAACAACTTCGAGTTGCTGGTAAGCGGCAAGTGAGTGACAAATTTGTCTGGAACAAATTTGAATAGCCGTAGGCTGGCCTTTGGTAAGAACCACGGATGGCTCTCATGATCCCCATCAGCATAGACAGGCTATGTGATTGGGGTGAACGAACGTAGCCAATACCCCTGCAGCTTCAAGTTGGAAGGGTATAAGACACTTGCTTGGTACTCAGCGTAATTTAATTACGCAAATAAATGACCATAATAAAGGCAGGTTACAAATAGAGTGCTAATCAAAATCAATAAATCCTCATTAATCGAAGCGTTAGCTGAAAGTGTAATTAAAATGTTAAATTCAATATTATTGACCGCATAAAAAGAGCGAAAAAGACCGAATTTTTCATTGCATTTACGTGCAACAAAATTGTAGGATACTTACAGTTTCTTAATGATTTTTGTTTGTTTTATTACAAACCACATTAACAAACATCGGTGATACCCCACCCCTACCTATATAATCCACTATAAATGTGGCCAGATAACAGGGATATCACTAAGGATTGTTTTTCTCACAAAATAATTCCTGTGAGAGACGGAAAGGAAGCGAATTAACCTGCACGGGTTAATTTAATGGATAATAATAAGGATTGGATACAATGCTGGGGCTAGCCTTGGCTTGTTTGTGTCCGTTTGAACTGGAAGGATGTATCTATGGTAGATAGAGAGCAAAGTTCGCAAGGTCTATACACGCCAGAACTAGAGCATGACGCTTGCGGTATTGGTTTTGTTGCTCACCTAAAGAACCGTAAATCACACCACGTTGTCACTCAAGCTCTGGATATGCTAGCGCGGATGGAACATCGCGGCGGTCAAGGTTGTGACCCATGTAGTGGTGATGGTGCAGGTATTTTGCTGCAAAAACCCCATGAATTTTTATTAGAGGAAGCCGTTAAACTTGGCATCAAACTACCTTCGTTTGAAAAGTATGGCGTCGGTGTGGTTCTGTTTCCTAAAGATGAGCACAAACGTGCGCAATGTCGAGATATTCTTGAACGCAATGCTAAACGCCTCGATCTCGATGTACTCGGTTATCGCGTTCTACCCACCGATAATTCAATGCTAGGGGCTGACCCATTAACTACCGAGCCACAATTTGAACATGTCTTTATCTCAGCAGGCCCTGGCGCTACACCAGAAGAGCTAGAGCGTAAACTTTATGTCCTGCGTAATTATACTGTTCGGGTTTGTTTAGAAAGCGTCTCAAATATTGGTGATGATTTTTACATCAACTCACTTTCTTATAAAACCTTGGTCTACAAAGGCCAGCTCACCACCGAACAAGTTCCACAATACTTTCTCGATTTACAAAATCCAACCATGGTGACAGCGCTCGCTTTGGTCCACTCGCGCTTTTCTACCAACACGTTCCCTAGATGGCGTCTCGCACAACCTTTCCGCTATATTGCACACAACGGTGAAATTAATACCGTACGCGGAAACTTAAACTGGATGAAAGCACGAGAAGCGATTCTTCAATCGAACCTCTTTACCCAAAACGAGATCGATATGTTGCTGCCAATTTGTCAAGAAGGCGCATCCGACTCGGCTAACTTTGATATGGTCTTAGAGCTACTGGTACTTTCAGGTCGCAGTTTACCTCATGCGCTGATGATGATGATCCCAGAAGCATGGCAGGAAAATAAAGCCATGGACCCGAAACGCCGTGCGTTTTATCAATACCACGCCAATATCATGGAACCTTGGGATGGCCCAGCATCGGTTTGCTTTACCGATGGGGTGCAAGTCGGCGCAACACTCGATAGAAATGGTCTACGTCCTTCTCGTTATACCGTAACTAAAGACGATTTTTTGATCATGGCTTCAGAATCAGGTGTAGTCGAAATTGACCCGGCCAATGTCGAATATCGTGGTCGTTTACAGCCGGGACGTATTTTTGTCGCTGATCTTGAACAAGGCCGTATTATCTCTGACGAGGAAGTGAAAGAGGGTATTGCCCACGCGCAACCTTATGAACAATGGGTCGAAGAAAACTTACTCAGTCTAAAAAAACTGCCCGATGCGGATAACGTCCATAGCCAACCATCACCAGAGCGCCTACTGCACCGTCAACAAGCCTTTGGGGTTAGCAGTGAAGAAGCAAACGATATTATCTGTACACTGGCTGAAACAGGTTACGAGCCTTTAGGCTCTATGGGTGCTGACTGGCCCGTTGCGGTGCTTTCTCATCAATCACAACATCTTGCTAATTACTTTAAGCAGTTATTTGCTCAGGTGACTAACCCACCGATTGATCCAATTCGTGAACGAATGGTGATGTCACTCAACACCTACATCGGTCGTGATCAAAACTTATTAGCGGAATCACCCGTTCACTGTCGTAAGGTGGAACTGGAATCCCCCGTGATCTCCAATGCAGAATTAGAAAAACTGCGAGCAATCGATAATGAACACCTACAAGCCAAAACGCTAGATATTGTGTTCCAAGCCAGCGAAGAACCCGGCAAACTAGAACGTGCACTAAAACGTATCTGTCAATATGCAGAAGATGCCGTGATTGATGGTTACTCGATCATTTTGCTAACGGATCGTGCCGTTAACTCAAACCACGCGGCTATCCCAGCCATGCTAGCAGTTGGTGCTGTTCATCATCACTTGATTCGAAAGGGATTACGCTCTAAATGTGGCATCGTGGTAGAGACTGGAGACGCACGCGAAACGCACCATTTTGCGACCTTAGTTGGTTATGGTGCAAATGCGGTCAACCCGTACTTAGTAGTAGAAACCATCGTTGATCTGCAGCGTCGTAATAAACTCAATGCCGATCTCCCACTCGAGAAATACTTCGAAAACTATCGTAAGGGAATCAACGCTGGCCTACTGAAGATTTTCTCTAAAATGGGCATTTCAACCCTACAGTCCTACCACGGCGCACAAATTTTTGAAGCCTTAGGGATCAGTAAAGCCGTTGTCGATAAATACTTCACCGGCACCATTACTCGTATTCAAGGCCTAACACTAGATGACATTGCCAAAGAAGTTGTTGTTCGTCATCGCATTGGTTATCCAACTCGTGACATCCCGCTACAAATGCTCGATGTCGGTGGTATTTACCAATGGAAACAACGAGGAGAAAAGCACCTATTTAATCCTGAAACCATTCATCTGCTTCAGCAGGCAACCCGTAATAAAGACTATCAGCAATTTAAACAGTATGCGGCAGCCGTAGATAGCCAAGGCGACAAAGCTGTCACGCTGCGTAGCCAACTGGATTTTATTAAAAATCCGGCCGGTTCTATTCCCATTGATGAAGTCGAACCGATTGAAAACATTGTAAAACGTTTTGCAACTGGCGCGATGTCATTTGGTTCTATCTCTCATGAAGCTCACTCAACCCTCGCTGTTGCGATGAACCGGTTAGGTGCAAAATCGAACTCTGGTGAAGGGGGAGAAGATCCCGCTCGTTTTATTCGTAAAGAAAATGGTGACTGGGAACGCTCTGCCATCAAGCAGGTCGCTTCTGGTCGTTTCGGTGTCACCTCTTACTACCTAACCAACGCTGATGAAATTCAGATAAAAATGGCGCAAGGAGCGAAACCCGGTGAAGGGGGACAGCTGCCAGGTGATAAAGTCGATGATTGGATCGGAGCGACTCGTCACTCGACGCCTGGAGTCGGCCTTATATCACCACCACCACACCACGACATTTATTCTATTGAAGATTTGGCTCAATTGATCTTTGACTTAAAGAACGCTAACCGTAAAGGCCGCGTTAATGTCAAATTGGTATCAGAAGCGGGAGTTGGTACTATTGCTTCTGGGGTTGCTAAAGCCAAAGCGGATGTGGTGCTGATTGCCGGTCATGACGGTGGAACTGGCGCATCGCCGATTTCATCGATTCGCCATACAGGGCTACCTTGGGAACTGGGTTTAGCAGAAACCCACCAAACACTACTGAAAAATGGCTTACGTAACCGTATCGTGGTACAAGCCGATGGGCAGATGAAAACGCCGCGCGATATCGCTATCGCCACGCTACTTGGTGCAGAGGAATGGGGTGTTGCAACCGCTGCGCTTGTCGTTGAAGGGTGTATCATGATGCGTAAGTGCCATAAAAACACCTGCCCTGTTGGGATAGCTACGCAAAACAAAACACTCCGTGAACGTTTTGATGGTCGTGTTGAAGATGTTGTTACCTTCTTCCAATATATGGTGCAAGGTTTACGCGAAATTATGGCTGAACTTGGCTTCCGCACCATTGATGAAATGGTCGGTCAAGTACAAAAATTGAAAGTCCGTGATGATATTGGCCATTGGAAATACAAAAACCTCGATCTATCGACCTTATTACACTTTGAACCACCACGAGAAACCGATGGTATCTATTGTCAAACGGCACAAAATCATCAGCTAGCGCATGTTCTGGATCGTCAATTAATCGAAATCGCCAAGCCCGCACTTGAACAAGGTCTGCCAGTCAACGCGCAATTCCCGATCATTAATACCGATCGCAGTACTGGCACAATGCTGTCAAATGAAATTTCAAAAGTGTACCAAGACCAAGGGCTACCTCAACCGATGCACGTGAAGTTTAATGGCAGTGCCGGACAATCTTTTGGTGCATTCCTAGCGAAAGGGGTCCATTTTGAGGTGGAAGGTGATGCGAACGACTATTGGGGTAAAGGGCTATCTGGCGGTACTTTAGTTCTCTATCCAAACCGTGCAGCAACCATCACAGCTGAAGATAATATTGTAGTCGGCAACGTCTGCTTTTATGGAGCAACCTCTGGTGAATCATTCATCCGAGGCTTAGCCGGTGAACGCTTCTGTGTCCGAAATTCTGGTGCGAGAGTTGTTGTCGAAGGCGTTGGTGATCACGGTTGTGAATACATGACGGGAGGGATTGCGATTATCTTAGGCTCAACCGGTCGGAACTTTGCCGCGGGAATGAGTGGTGGTATCGCCTACGTCTGGGATAAAACGGGGGATTTCCATCAAAAACTCAACTCAGAGTTGGTGGATCTCGATCCGATTGAACCAGAAGACAAAGCGTTATTAAAAGATATGCTCACTAAACATGTCCAATTCACAGGAAGTGAAGTGGCAAAAACGTTCCTAAACGATTTTGAACACCACTTAGCCTCAATAGCTAAAGTAATGCCAAGAGACTATAAGGCCGTCCTTCAAAAACGTCAGGAAGCCGCAGCGACAACGGAAGAAGCGGAGGCTATGTAAATGGGAAAAGCAACTGGATTTTTAGAGTTTGGTCGTGAACTGCCAAAAAAAATCGACCCGGCAGAGCGGATCAAGAACAACCATGAATTCGTTCTGAATCAAGAGTTTGGAAATAAAATCAATCAGCAAGCAGCACGCTGCATGGATTGTGGGGTACCATTTTGCCATAGCGGATGCCCGATTGGTAACATCATTCCTGAATTCAATGATGCGGTTTATCGAGATAGTTGGGAAGAGGCTTGGCAAATCTTAAGTTCAACCAATAACTTTCCCGAATTTACCGGGCGAGTTTGCCCCGCCCCTTGTGAAACTTCGTGCGTACTCGGTATTAACCAAGATCCGATCACCATTTGTAATATCGAAAAAACCATCGTTGAACGAGCGTATCAAGCAGGTTATGCCAAACCGAAAACACCACGTTCACGAACGGGGAAAAAAGTCGCCATTATTGGTTCTGGTCCTGCTGGACTGGCTGCTGCAGAGCAACTCAATAGTGCGGGCCACCAAGTTACGGTTTATGAACGAGATGAAAAAGTCGGTGGGTTACTGCGTTTTGGTATTCCTGACTTTAAGCTAAGTATGGCGGTCATCGATCGAAAAATTGATCTCATGGCGGAGGCTGGCGTTCAATTTGTCGTCAATACTCACGTCGGTATCGACATCAATGCTCAGCAATTACGTCAAGAGTTTGATGCTATCTTACTGACTGGAGGTTCAACCGTTCCTCGTGATCTTCCAATCCCTGGCCGTGAACTAAAGGGCGTTTATTTTGCAATGCAATTTCTCGCGCAAAATAACCGTCGAGCAAACAACATGGATCTAAAAGGTGAAGAGATTCATGCTAAAGGGAAACATGTGGTGGTGATTGGTGGCGGTGATACTGGCTCTGACTGTGTTGGTACCTCTAATCGTCATGGGGCTGCAAGCATTACCCAAGTAGAAATCATGCCGATGCCACCAGAAAAGCGTCCTGCTAATATGCCTTGGCCGCAATATCCGATGATTCTTCGCACCTCCACTTCGCATGAAGAAGGGTGTGAGCGTCATTGGAATATTCTCACTAAAGAGTTTATCGGTAACGATAAAGGTGAAGTGACTGCCTTACGCATTGCAGATATTGTTTGGCAAGACGCCGCTCCCGGTCAACGCCCAGAGTTTAGTGAGGTGGCGGGAAGTGAACGGGTCATTCCTTGTGATATGGCTTTCCTTGCCATGGGCTTTCTTCACCCAGAACCGCAAGGTGTGCTTGCTCAACTTGATATCAAGCTTGATGAGCGCGGAAACGTCGCCACTCAAGATTTTGCAACGAACCAAAAAGGCGTATTTGCCGCCGGAGATATGCGTACCGGGCAATCGTTAGTGGTTCGTTGTATTAATGAGGGGCGAGAGTCTGCTAGAGCAGTGGACGCCTTTCTGATGGGAAATACTCACCTTGAAGCAAAAGCCGATTCATTAATGCTCTCTGCTTAATCAAGCCTTCCCACTGCACTTAATATCGCAGTGGGTTCGTCGCTTTCCTGTTCATCCTTTCTAGCTTGGCTAACGTTAACGTTAGCCTTTTTTATTTGCTTACGTCTCATCACCTAGGGTCTGTTGACATACGTTTAACAAGTGTGAGCTAAGTTGAGGATATGCATCACCGGTTACCCGCTACGATAAATATCCGCTATGATTACTCTTTGTTCTGGATAGGAAAAGATCGTGAAACCATGGATCATGATCGGTTTGCCGATACTACTGACCGCCTGTAGCCAAGGAATTTCAGCCAATATGATTGACCGAACCTCAACCCCTTGTGGCAATAAACCCAATTGCGTATCAACTGAAGAACAACGAAGCAAATTTGCTATCGCTCCTTTTATTTTACGTCCGGGTGTGACACTTGATCAGATCGAACGTATTGCTTTAGCTCTCCCCGGTTCAGAAACCGCAGTAAAAACAGACTATTATTTACGTATCGAGTGCACAACTCGTATTCTACGTTTTGTGGATGATTTAGAACTGAAATTAAACGGCGATCAACTGATCGTCCGTTCTGAATCTCGAGTAGGATACAGTGATTTTGGCGTGAATCGTAGAAGAGTGGAAGCATTGAGAGAAAAGCTAAACGCTGCCGGTATGTTACTGTAAACCTTTAATTGAGTAATATATCTAACCATTCTCGCTCAAACCACAGACAACATGGTAAACTTTGGCCGTTTTATTTACTGATTAAGAGATATTGTATGAAAATTGGCATCATCGGTGCGATGCAACAAGAAGTCGCGATTTTAAAAGACACTCTCGAACATAGCCAAGAGGTCAATAAAGCGGGTTGTACCTATTACGTAGGCGAACTACATGGAGCCGATGTCATTGTTCTACAATCAGGCATTGGTAAAGTTTCCGCTGCCATTGGTACGGCGCTGTTGCTGAATGACTACCAGCCCGATGTGATCATCAATACAGGATCAGCCGGTGGATTTGACTCCAGCCTGACGATGGGTGATGTCGTGATTTCCAGCGAAGTTCGTCACCATGATGCCGATGTTACCGCTTTTGGCTATGAAATGGGCCAAATGGCAGGCCAACCCGCAGCATTCATAGCCGATGAAAAATTAATCACCGTGGCCGAACAAGCATTAGCATCCATACCGGGCAAACACGCGGTTCGCGGATTGATCTGTACAGGTGATGCTTTTGTATGCACTGAAGAGCGTCAAAACTATATTCGTCAGCACTTTCCTTCTGTAGTTGCGGTGGAAATGGAAGCATCGGCAATTGCCCAAACCTGCCATCAATTTCAGGTTCCTTTTGTTGTGGTGCGCGCTATTTCTGATGTTGCGGATAAAGCCTCGCCCCTGTCATTCGATGAATTTTTACCCCTTGCTGCACAAAGCTCATCTGAAATGGTGGTAAAAATGGTTGAAATGCTGAACAAGTAACCCAGCTCTCATGGACGAACTTTCCACTTTTTTCAATGCCAATAGCGCGCTACTGATCATGTGGGGCGCATTGTTATTTCACTGGGTATTACCCATACCTCATACGGCTCATCCAGTGACGCTATGGCATAAATTTGCCGAGCTACTTGCCCAAAAGGTCAATACGCCCAGCAGCTATCAACAGAATTTAATTTCTGGCACCTTAGCTTGGCTGTTGATGGTTATTCCAACTATTCTACTGTGTATCGCCTTAAAACCATTGGTTTGGCACCCTCATTTATTTGAACTCGCATTACTACTGTTAGCCTTAGATTGGCGAAGTTGTGAAAAATTCACCCAACAGATGAGCGAGGCTCTATCAAATGAAGATAAAAAACTCGCCCGCCGTTTACTCATTCCTTTTGTTAATCGAGAAACTGACACCCTATCGTTATTGGGTCTTGGTAAAGCCAGTGTCGAAACCTTGATCATGAGGTTAGGGCGTCATCTGATCGGCGTGCTGTTTTGGTATGCCATTTTGGGAGGTACGGGAGCCTTTATCTATCGATTAATGGTAGAGTTAGCTCGCTGTTGGTCCCCTTCACGATCACAATTTCATCCCTTTGGATTACCTATTATTCGGATGGTTGCTGTCCTCGATTTTATTCCGCTACGAGGCTTCGCGCTGTTAATTCTCATGGGTAAACAGGCAAAACCAATACTTCAAGTGACGTTAATGCAAAGCCGCTCTTGGCCATTACCTGGCCCGGGTTGGCTGCTGTGCGCCGTAGGAAATAAATTACAATTATCGCTTGGTGGCCCCGCCATTTATGGTCAACAAAAAGCCATTCGGGCTAAAATCGGCGGACGTATTGCTCCAGCCAGCCTTCATCTGCAACAGGTTTACCGTCTACTTAGCCACAGAGTTTGGATCTGGATTGCACTACAAAGCCTCCTCTTATTGATCATTCATCAAGGCTTCTAAATGAAACGCCTCTTACTGTTTTGTTCACTATTACTGACTTATCCTTGCATAGCATCCGCCGCTGAGCGCATTATCAGCTTAGCCCCTCATGCAACCGAATTAGCATTTGCTGCAGGTCTTGGTGACAAACTGATTGCGGTTAGTGAATTCAGCGACTATCCCGAGCAGGCCAAAATGCTTCCAACCGTTGCCAATTTTCAAGCAATCAACATTGAACGCATTGTCCGTTTACAACCGGATCTCGTTATTGCTTGGCCTGAAGGTAATGCCCTCCGCGAGCTAGAAAAACTGACAAGGTTAGGTATTCCGATCTTTTACTCGCACCCCAAGCAATTACTTGATATTGCGGATGAAATCGAGCAGTTAAGTCATTATGCAAAAAATCCTGCCGTGGGTCTGCAAGCCGCGAAAGACTTTCGCCAACAGCTTGACCAGTTACATCAACGGTATGCTCATCTCGCTCCAACTCGCTATTTTTATCAACTCAGCGAAAAACCCATCATCACCTTGGCACAGAACAACTGGCCCAGCGAGATTTTTCGTATTTGTGGCGGAGAAAATGTCTTTCAAAACAGTCCCTCGCCTTATCCACAGGTCAGTATCGAGCAAGTATTACTTGCACAACCTGAGGTTATTTTCACCTCTCAACATGCTATGCGTGATGGCACCATGTGGAACAAGTGGCGTGAACAACTGATGGTGGGCAAACCGTCGTACATTTGGCCACTCAACCCCGACTGGCTTAACCGTCCTACCCCAAGGACGCTCATGGCTATCGAACAGGTTTGTGGATACTTTGAACAAAAACAGGCCCCTTGATATCGCCAAAGTATTTGCTAAACTCGGCGACCAACTCATCTCTCCTGAACAATAAACCAGGAATGTAAAGCGAGCGATTATAAATTGGATACTTCACTGCTCTACCTTATTGATATGTTTGGCACCGCAGTGTTTGCCATTTCTGGCGTACTACTGGCAGGACGACTCAAGATGGATCCATTTGGTGTGGTGGTTCTGGCCAGTGTAACTGCAATTGGCGGTGGTACCATACGCGATATGGCTTTAGGGGCTACCCCTGTCTTTTGGATTACCGATACCACGTACTTGTGGGTAGTATTCATCACCTGTTTATTGACTATGTTGGTCGTTCGTCGCCCTAAACGATTATCTTGGTGGATACTTCCTGTGTGTGATGCAATAGGATTAGCCGTATTTGTCGGTATAGGTGTCGAAAAAGCATTGATCTACCAAGATTCAGCATTGATCGCCATCATTATGGGCGTAATTACTGGTTGTGGTGGTGGCATTATCCGTGATGTACTTGCTCGTGAAATTCCCATGATTCTTAGAAGTGAAGTTTACGCCACCGCCTGTATCATCGGCGGTTTGGTACATACTTGTGCCTTAAACTTAAACTATGACAGCTCCACCGCCTTTCTCTGCGGAGTAACCTCAACTCTAGCCATCCGCTTAGGGGCTATTCGTTGGCACCTTTCGTTGCCAACCTTTGCTATTGGTAAATAATTTCGGATAGAAAAAGTGATTAACGACGACGGATAAGCGGGTTTCCGTTCATTATATAATCGAGTATTATGGGCAACCCATTCCTACTTTTCATGAGATGATGCTACTCGAAGGAATCGAAACATTACTGGTTCTCAGTAAAGAGAAAACCATGAGCCGCACAGGAAGCCAGCTCTACATCAGCCAATCTGCGGTCAGTAAACGTATTGCTAACCTAGAAAATAAGCTAGGTAAAAAGCTGATTATGCCTGCCGGACGCTATATCAAACTTACCGCTGATGCAGAGCAGTTGATTGCCAATATCGGCCCAACTTTTAATGCATTGCATGGCTTAATTTTCGATCAGCAAGCTCTAGAAGATAGCACGCCGCTTCGCATGGATTGCTCAGAAACCTTAGTCGCGGGCTATCTCGCTGCAATAATGGGACGCTATCAGAAACAAGATCCACACCTTGTCATTACCACTAACCATACTCCAAGGATTGTCGAACATGTTCAATCGGGTAAAGCGACCTTAGGCTTCTGCGCAGGTTATCTGCCTGCTCATCACGGTTTACTAACCTTTCATTTAGGCGAAGAACCTTTTACCATCGTCAGCAAAGAAGCATTGCATTCACTGCCTAGCAAACTTATCACCAATGATTTAAATAATCCGGCTAACACTTACCAAGCCGCTATCTTACATAAGCAAGGCATTCGCTCAGCGATGGAGATGGACTCTTACACCGCCGCTGCACAACTGGCACTCGGTGGTATGTTACCCGCCTTAGTGCCACACTCCATGGTAAGAATACTGAAGATTGCCCCTCAATACTGCTTTCATTTTCAAGAATTAACCGAGCTAACTCGCCCCATCCATATTTGTTTACGTGCCAACCGGTATCGAAACACTAGAGTCCAAACATTGATAAAAGCGCTATATGATGTTGTTCCCAAAGCAGTTTTAGCGCCATCATCATCGACATAGTAATGACCAAAGGCCGGATCCAACGCTGGCCTTTAGTGATCACCACTTTTGCTCCCATACGAGCACCGATAAATCCGCCAACAGCCATGGTTAAGCCAATCTGCCAAATCGGCAGACCGGCGATTAAGAAAAAGATCAGCGCCGCAATATTCGAGGTAAAATTGAGCACCTTAGTACGTGCAGTCGCTTCAACTAATCCTAATTGCCCCAAAACGACAAAACAAACCGTAAAAATCGATCCGGTACCTGGCCCAAAGAAACCATCATAAAAACCGACACCCCCACCAATCATCAAGGCAAATACGGCTTCAGAAAGAGCTTTACGCCGATGAGGTTGTGTTTGTGGGGCCAACAAAAAATACAGTGATATAGCAATCAACAATAAGGGAATAAGGCTGGTCAACAACGATGCATCAATATATTGCACAGCTTCTGCACCAAGCGCCGCGCCGACAAAAGTACAGGCAATGGCCAAACGCATCGCTTTTAGACTCACGAGGCCTTGGCGCACAAAATAGAAAGTCGCCGAAAAGCTACCAAATGAGCTTTGCAATTTATTGGTGGCCAAGGCTTGGGTTGGTGGCACCCCAGCAGCAAGTAAAGCTGGCAATGTCAATAAACCACCACCACCGGCCATTGCATCAATAAATCCCGCAATGCCCGCTACTAAAAACAGCAGGCTCAATATCTCTAGTGAAAATTCCATTTCTTATCAACGCATTAAATAATAAAGACCAACCATAGCACTGCTGCAAGGATCAAAACAGCGAAACACAAGACGAGAACCTATTCTTATTTTTCATCAATCGAAAAATAAACCTAAATCACTGAGCATGATAGGTAGACAGCAAATGGCTGAGATTAAATAGATGTAGGTACACGATATGCGCGAAAGATAAACAGACCCTAGGCAAACAAAAAGCCCGCTTAATTCAGCGGGCAATTAGGTCAGTAATAAAGCCTGAACACGTTGTTTTAACTACGGGTTAGGCTAAGCTGGCTTTTACTTTTTCATGCAACTCCTGTACGGAAGTCACCGATGCTTTGGCATCTGCAGTATGAGACATACAGGTTGCAAACGCTGCATTCAAGGTGGTGGTATAGTTTACTTTTTCGGCTAATGCACCACGACGTAACACTTTTGAGTCTTCAATTGCTTGACGACCTGCTGCCGTATTCACAATGTAGGTGTACTCATTGTTTTTGATCCGATCAAGAATATGTGGACGCCCTTCATGAACTTTATTTACCAAACGAGGGTTAATCCCAGCTTCACCCAAAATGACCGCAGTACCATGTGTCGCATCCAGTTTATAACCTAACTTAATCAACTTAGAGGCTAAATCGACCACTCGCTCTTTATCTTCTTCACGAACGGATAATAATGCTCGGCCACTCTCAGGATACACATTGCCACAACCAAGCTCAGCTTTAGCAAACGCTTCCGCAAAAGTAGCACCAACCCCCATCACTTCACCAGTTGAACGCATTTCAGGGCCAAGCAATGGGTCAACTCCTGGGAATTTATTAAAGGGAAGTACCACTTCTTTGACCGAGTAGTATGGCGGAATAATTTCTTTGGTAAACCCTTGTTGCTCTAGAGATTGCCCTGCCATAACCCGAGCTGCAATCTTGGCCAATGGTGCTCCGGTCGCTTTGGAAACAAACGGCACAGTACGCGCAGCTCGTGGGTTGACTTCAATCAGATAGACTTCGTTATCTTTTACCGCAAATTGAGTATTCATTAAGCCACGCACACCAAGTTCAAATGCGAGTTTTTCCACTTGCTCACGCATTTTATCTTGGATAGCTTGGCTTAATGTGTAAGCTGGCAGTGAACAAGCTGAGTCCCCCGAGTGAACACCCGCTTGCTCGATATGCTCCATAATCCCACCGATGACGACGCGTTCACCATCACAAATCGCATCGATATCGACTTCCGTTGCATCGTCGAGGAAACGGTCAAGCAGAACCGGAGACTCATTAGAAACACTGACGGCTTCATTAAAGTAGCGACGCAGATCTTGTTCGTCATAAACAATTTCCATAGCCCGGCCACCTAAGACATAAGAAGGGCGAACCACCAGAGGAAAACCGATTTCTTTGGCTTTATCCACCGCTTGATCAAGTGCGGTCACAGTGGCGTTTTCTGGCTGTTTAAGCCCTAAACGCTCAACTGCTTGCTGGAAACGCTCACGATCTTCCGCACGGTCAATCGCATCTGGGCTGGTACCAATAATCGGTACGCCAGCGGCTTCTAAAGCGCGCGCAAGTTTCAATGGTGTTTGTCCACCATACTGAACAATCACGCCTTTCGGTTTTTCAACGCGAGCAATCGCCAATACATCTTCTAAAGTCACAGGTTCGAAATATAAACGATCTGAGGTGTCGTAATCGGTTGAAACCGTTTCAGGATTACAGTTGACCATGATGGTTTCATAACCATCTTCACGCAATGCAAGTGAAGCATGAACACAGCAGTAGTCGAATTCAATCCCTTGTCCTATACGGTTTGGCCCCCCACCGAGAACCATGATTTTTTCACGATCGGTTGGATTCGCTTCACACTCTTCATCATACGTTGAATACATGTAAGCCGTATCTGAAGAAAACTCTGCCGCACAGGTATCGACACGTTTGTAAACCGGGTGAATGCCAAACTGATCACGCAGACGACGAATTTCAGTTTCAGCAACACCTAACAAGGTCGATAGACGCGCATCAGAAAAACCTTTACGTTTCATTTTGCGCAAGACATCAGCATTTAAGCCAGCGAAACCACCCGCTTTGATCTCTTGCTCCATTTTGACCAGTTCTTCAATTTGCACTAAGAACCAACGATCAATATTGGTCAAGTTAAAGATGCCATCAACAGAAAGACCAGCACGGAAAGCATCTGCGATATACCAAATTCGCTCCGCACCCGCTTCTTTTAACTCTTGACGAATTTTCGTCAATGCATCGGGGGCATCAAGATCCACCATTTCATCAAAACCATTAACGCCTACTTCAAGGCCACGCAATGCTTTTTGCAGTGACTCTTGTTGGTTACGGCCGATGGCCATCACTTCTCCAACCGATTTCATCTGAGTGGTTAAGCGGCTATTAGCCCCTGCAAATTTTTCGAAATTAAAACGGGGAATTTTAGTCACAACGTAGTCAATGGTAGGCTCAAATGACGCCGGTGTTGCACCACCCGTAATGTCATTCATCAACTCATCTAAGGTAAAGCCAACCGCCAGTTTCGCTGCCACTTTAGCAATAGGGAAGCCCGTCGCTTTTGAGGCTAAAGCTGAAGAACGAGAGACCCGAGGGTTCATCTCGATGATCACCATACGGCCATCTTTCGGATTAATACCAAACTGCACGTTCGAGCCACCCGTTTCAACTCCAATTTCACGTAACACGGCTAGCGATGCGTTACGCATGAGCTGATATTCTTTATCGGTGAGGGTTTGTGCTGGTGCAACTGTGATTGAGTCCCCCGTGTGAATTCCCATTGGATCGAAGTTTTCAATCGCACAGACAATAATGCAGTTGTCGTTTTTATCTCGCACCACTTCCATTTCATATTCTTTCCAGCCGATCAGTGATTCATCAATCAACAGTTCGTTGGTCGGGGAAAGATCCAGCCCTCGGCGACAAATTTCATCAAACTCTTCTTTATTGTAAGCAATACCGCCGCCCGTACCGCCCATCGTAAAGGAAGGACGAATAATGCAAGGAAAACCCACCATCTCCAAAACTTGGTAAGCTTCTTCCATCGTTTTTGCCGTATCCGCACGAGGGCATTCAAGCCCAATGGATTTCATGGCCTTATCAAAACGTGAGCGATCTTCTGCTTTATCAATCGCATCAGCGGTTGCCCCGATCATTTCGACTCCGAACTCAGCCAATACACCGTGCTTTTCTAGTGCCAGCGCACAGTTCAGCGCTGTCTGACCGCCCATGGTTGGCAAAATAGCATCTGGACGTTCCTTTTCGATGATCTTACGTACCACTTCCCAGTGGATCGGTTCAATATAGGTTGCATCCGCCATTTCTGGGTCTGTCATGATGGTTGCTGGGTTAGAGTTAACTAAAATAACTCGATACCCTTCCTCGCGCAGCGCTTTACAAGCTTGTGCACCTGAGTAGTCAAACTCACAAGCCTGACCAATAACAATCGGACCTGCACCTAAAATAAGAATGCTCTGAATGTCTGTACGTTTTGGCATTATTTACTACTCCAAATTAAGCGCGGTATTGTTTAATGAGTTCGATGAAGTGATCAAAAAGCGGAGCTGCATCATGCGGACCTGGACTTGCTTCAGGGTGACCTTGGAAGCTAAAGGCCGGTTTATCCGTACGACAAATCCCTTGCAAGGTGCCATCAAATAAAGATTTATGAGTTGCTCGAACATTGTCCGGTAAGGTAGCTTCATCGGCCGCAAAACCGTGGTTTTGTGAAGTAATCATAACGACATTAGTCGCTAAATCTTTGACTGGATGGTTAGCTCCATGGTGACCAAATTTCATTTTTACCGTTTTAGCACCGGATGCAAGCGCTAGAATTTGGTGACCTAAACAAATACCAAATATAGGTAAGCCCTTATCTAAAAAAGTTTTGGTCGCTTCAATGGCATAAGTACAGGGTTCTGGATCACCCGGGCCATTAGAAAGAAAAATACCGTCAGGGTTAAGTGCTAACACGTCTTGTGCAGAGGTTTCAGCTGGAACGACCGTTAACCGGCAGCCACGATCCACCAGCATACGTAAGATATTGCGCTTGGCACCAAAGTCATAAGCCACAACATGGTATGGCAATTCGTTGTCATCTTTGGCTTCAGGTAGACCGCCTTCTAGCGTCCATGATCCTTGCTTCCAAGAGTAGGCTTCTTTAGTTGAAACTACCTTTGCCAGATCCATCCCTTTTAATCCAGGAAACTCTTGAGCTTTGCCGAGCGCAAGCGCTTGGTCAAGATGATCACCGGCCATTAAACAGCCGTTTTGCGTTCCATGTTCACGTAAATGACGTGTCAGTTTACGTGTATCGATCTCAGCAATACCAACAATATTTTGTGACTTGAGATAATCAGAGAGAGAACGTTCGCTGCGGAAATTGGAAGCAATCAGAGGGAGATCGCGGATAACTAAACCTTGAGCATGGATGGAAGAGGATTCTTCGTCTTCGGAATTGGTTCCGGTATTGCCAATGTGGGGATAAGTGAGAGTAACAATTTGCTGAGAATAGGAAGGGTCAGTGAGGATTTCTTGGTACCCCGTCATCGAGGTATTAAAAACAACTTCACCAACGGAAATACCCTCAGCGCCAATGGACACTCCGTGGAACACTGTCCCATCTTCCAGGACTAACAGTGCGGATTTACTCAAGATAACCTCCAGAATAAAGATGCATAAAATATAAATTAATTTGCAAACTTGCCATCCTTTTCGCTTAGATACTTTGCTCGAGGGAGTTTTAGACAAATTGGCGGTATTCTAAAGTTCACCCTGATTCCTGTCAATATTCACAGATAAATAAAATTTCAATTCAGCGCACTACAAAGTAAAAACACATTAAACCCAGCAAAAAAATACGTTTTAAGCTCGTTTTTTATCCATAACTCTTAAAGTGAATAAAAAACATCGCATAAAAGAGCAAAAAAAAATAAAAAAAACAACAACACAAAAAGCAAACGATAAACCAATGGAGAGATATGGAAAAATACAACCCTGATGCAAAAACAATAAGAATAACCAAAAAAATCACACAAAACGTGACAAAAAAAGGCCAATAAAGAAAAGATAAATTAATGAAAAAAAAGAGAGAAAAAAAGAAGCGCCAAACTTTGTTGGCGCATAATTATGTAATTACAGTTCATTTAAATCAAGCACATCGGTCATTGAATAAAAACCTGGCTGTTTATCTGCTAGCCAAACGGCTGCTTTCACTGCACCGTTGGCAAATGTCATTCGATCAGTCGCTTTATGGGTAATTTCAACTCGCTCACCAATATCAGCAAACATCGCTGTATGTTCGCCAACAATATCTCCTGCACGAATGGTGGCAAAGCCAATTTCATTCCGTTGTCGCTCACCAGTAATGCCTTCACGTGCATAAACGGCCACATCACTCAACTGATTACCCATCGCTTCAGCAATTGCCTCTCCCATACCAATCGCAGTGCCGGATGGTGCATCTAGTTTATATCGGTGGTGAGCCTCGATAATCTCGATATCGCAATAGTCTCCCATCACTTTTGCTGCTTTTTCAAGCAACTTAAACACTAAGTTTACACCTACACTGTAATTCGGGGCCATGACGATTGGAATCATAGTGGCTGCTTCATCAATTATTGCTCGCTCTGATTCGTTAAATCCAGTCGTACCGATGACCAGTTTTTTACCATATTGCTGGCATAGTTCGATATTGGCTAAGGTACTTGCTGGGGCGGTAAAATCAATCATCACATCAAAGTCATCAATCGCAAGCTCTAGGTTATCCACCAAGGCGACATCAAAGCGCCCCTCACCACATAGCTCACCAATATCAACACCAATAAGTGAAGACTCAGGACGCTCCGATCCGGCCCCTACCGTTGTTTCTGGATGATAATGACTGGCTTTAACTAAATTACGGCCCATTCGGCCTGCTGCACCTGCAATCGCAATTCTTACCATTGCATTCTCTCCATTTTTATGTCATGTGTACGATACACATGCTCTATCCAAACGTTAGCTCTAAACTACCAACTATCGTTGATGGTGGCTAGCTTAACAAAACTCTTTGATCACTCTTTCAACAATCGGGATATTGGCTTCAGGAAAGGAATAGTCAGCAAGCTCGCCGATTGACACCCATTGACCTTGCTGACCTTCTTTACCAAACGGCTGTTGATTAAAAGCATCGATCAGCATGAAATCAAACTTGAGCGATTTATCAGGATAATCGAACTCAAGATGCTGAAACAAAGACTGCGCTATCACTTCGATTCCCACTTCCTCTTCCAGCTCCCGAGACATGGCCTGCTCAATCGTTTCTCCAGCTTCAACTTTACCACCAGGAAATTCCCACAACCCACCTTGGTGTTTCTCATCTGGCCGCTTAGTAATAAATACCTGTGAGCGTTCAGCGTTAAGGATAATTCCAGCCACAATATGAATACGCTTCATTATTGGTTCCTTTATACAATAGATAACGAGATCAATACATCACACTCGCTGACCATTAAAGAGAGGATGCATTAACCCATAGAAAAAAGAGCCGCCAATGCGACTCTTTTATGTGAAATTAAGCAGGGCGACACACTACGCTATCTTACCGTGACATTGCTTATATTTTTTACCACTACCGCATGGGCAAGGTTCATTACGGCCGACCTTTCGTTCATCTCGAACGATAGGCTGATGAGCTTTTTCATCGGATTCATTATCCAGTTGAGCATGCTGAGCTTGTACCCGTTTAGCGACTTCTTCAGCTTGAGCTTGACGCTGTGCTTCCATTCGCTCAACTTCTTCTTGCTGTTGTACTCTAACTTTAGACAAGATAGCGATAACATCTGATTTTAATGACTCAAGCAGATCTTGGAACAGTTCAAACGATTCTCGCTTATACTCTTGTTTCGGATTTTTTTGCGCATAGCCACGTAAATGGATACCTTGACGAAGATGATCCATTGCTGCCAAATGTTCTTTCCATAAGGTATCAAGGGTTTGCAACATAACCGATTTTTCGAAGTTGCGCATGACAGAGGCACCGACGGCTTGCTCTTTTTGTTGGTAAACGCTCACCGCTTGCTCAAGAATGCGTTCACGTAACGCTTCTTCATACAATTTATCGTCTTCATCTAACCACGCTTGAATGGGAAGAGAAAGATCAAAATCATTTTTTAAACGCTCTTCTAACCCACTAATATTCCACATATCTTCCAAAGATTGGGGGGGAATATATTCATCAATCACAGCCGTTAGCACATCCACTCGATTTTGCTCAATCATGTCACTGATATCATCGACGCGCATCAACTCATCACGTAGTTCATAGACCACTTTACGTTGATCGTTTGCTACATCGTCATACTCAAGCAATTGTTTACGGATATCAAAGTTACGCCCTTCGACTTTCCGCTGGGCCTTTTCAATCGAGCGAGAAAGCATTTTACTTTCAATTGCTTCGCCTTCTTCCATACCACTTTGAATTAGGCTCGCCATCCGATCTGAGGTAAAGATCCGAAGGAGGCTATCTTCCATCGACAAGTAAAAGCGCGAAGAACCGGCATCGCCTTGGCGACCAGAACGACCACGTAGCTGGTTATCAATCCGGCGTGATTCATGGCGCTCAGTACCAATGATATGTAAGCCTCCGGCTTCTAATACCTGATCGTGAACTTTTTTCCATTCCGTTTTGATTTGCTCAATCTGTTCAGGAGTCGGATTACTTAAGCTTTCCACTTTGGCTTGCCAACTTCCGCCCAAAACAATATCTGTACCACGTCCGGCCATGTTTGTCGCAATCGTTACCGCACCAGGAGTACCGGCTTGAGCGACAATTTCAGCCTCTTTTTCATGGAACTTAGCATTAAGGACGTTATGCTTAATCTTTGCTTTCTTAAGGGCATCCGCTAACAGCTCTGATTTTTCAATCGAGATTGTCCCCACTAGGACTGGCTGACCTTTCGCAACACGCTCTTTTATATCTTCAATAATCGCGGCAAATTTCTCAGCTTCAGTGCGGTATACCACGTCGGGCATATCATCACGAACCATTGGTTTATTCGTTGGAATTACTACCGTTTCTAAACCATAAATAGATTGGAATTCAAATGCTTCCGTATCAGCTGTACCGGTCATACCCGATAGTTTTTCATAAAGGCGGAAATAATTTTGGAAGGTGATCGAAGCCAATGTTTGGTTTTCATTCTGAATTTTCACACCTTCTTTAGCTTCTACTGCTTGGTGTAAGCCATCAGACCAACGACGGCCAGGCATGGTTCGTCCTGTGTGTTCATCAACGATAACCACTTCGCCTTCGTCCGTCACAATATAATCTACGTTTTTCTCAAATAAGACGTGAGCACGCAATGCTGCATTAACATGATGCAGTAAGCTGATATTCGTTGGAGAGTAGAGGGTATCCCCTTCTTGCATCATGCCGTTATTGACAAGAAGTTCTTCCACATATTCTTGACCCGTTTCGGTGAGATAAACCTGTTTTGATTTTTCATCAACCGTATAATGCCCATCACCACGGTATTCCTCTGAATCTTCTTTATCTTGCCGCTTAAGATTGGGAATCAGGGTGTTGATACGAGTATAAAGCTCTGAGCTATCTTCCGCGGGGCCTGAAATAATCAACGGCGTACGCGCTTCATCAATTAAGATCGAGTCCACCTCATCGACAACTGCAAAAAAACGTTCACGCTGGACACGATCTTCCATTCGGAAAGCCATGTTGTCGCGTAAATAATCAAAGCCAAACTCATTGTTTGTACCATAAAGAACATCGGCTTGATAAGCTTGCTTTTTCTCGTGAGGAGGCATATTAGGTACGTTAACACCAACCGTCATGCCTAAAAATTCAAATAAAGGACGGTTTGTTTCGGCATCACGCTTAGCTAGATAATCGTTGACGGTAACAATGTGTACCCCTTTACCCGCCAATGCATTGAGGTAAGCGGGTAATGTGGCTGTTAAGGTTTTCCCTTCCCCGGTACGCATTTCTGCAATTTGTCCCGCATTAAGTACCATACCACCAATCAGCTGGACATCGAAATGACGCATGCCAAATACGCGTTTAGAGGCTTCACGCACAGTAGCAAATGCTTCAGGAAGTAATTGATCTAATGTTTCACCTTGCTCGATACGTTGACGAAACTCGATCGTTTTTGCTTGAAGTTCATCGTCCGAAAGTGCTGCAAATGCAGGCTCAAAGTTATTGATCTCTTTTACAATTTTTCTTAGACGGCGCAGGGTTCGGTCATTACGACTCCCAACCACCTTTGTCAGTAACTTAGTTATCATCTGTTGTGGATCTCTCTTTAACTTAGATCTGCTTGATCTATTTTTAATATCTCTACTCTCTACCTATCTGCAACTAAGGGTACTGAGATAAATCATATATCTTGGATATTGTGATGGTTTTCTTTATTTTCAAGACACTAAATAAATTATGTGGCCCTTAGTGTAAGAAATTTTATTGTTAAGAACCAACGGTAATCAGGCCCGTTTGCACTCAACTTAACATTTTGTGTGATTAATCGGGTGCAAAACCATCAGCTTGCCAGTCAAGGCGGCAAATTATTACCGCTTTGTCCCGAACATTACCACCAATTAAGACGGTAGCTTTACAATAAACATAAAAAAGCCAGACTAAATAGTCTGGCTTTTTTTAATCCGTTAGCAGCTAAGCAATCACGACATTAGGTTCAGCAAAAGTCACTGGAGAACCGACTTCTTCTTCAAAAGTTGCCCATTCCCATGCTTCTTGATCAGCCAATACGGCTCGTAACAATTGATTGTTTAAGCCATGACCTGATTTATACGCTCTGAACTCACCAACGATAGCGTGACCAGACATGTACAAGTCACCGATCGCGTCCAGCACTTTGTGTGTTACAAATTCATTAGCAAAGCGCAAACCTTCCTCATTCAGAATGCGGTAATCATCCAATACGATTGCGCAATCAAAACTACCACCTAAGCATAAGTTTTGTGATTGTAAGAACTCAATATCGCGCATAAAACCAAAAGTCCGTGCACGAGAGATTTCTTTCACAAACCCTTGAGAAGAAAAGTCAAACACTAAATGCTGTTCATCACCATCAATGGCTGGGTGGTTAAATTCGATTTCAAAGTCCATTTTAAAGCCGTTATGTGGTCGAAGTTCAGCCCACTTATCGCCGTCTTCAAAACGCACAGTTTTTTTGATGCGAATGAAACGCTTAGGTGCGTTTAGGTTTTCAATACCAGCTTGTTGCAATAGATAAACGAATGGGCTTGCGCTGCCATCCATAATCGGGATTTCAGGCGCATCCACTTCAACAATCACATTGTCAATTCCCATACCAGCGAGCGCTGCATTTAAGTGCTCGACGGTTGAGATACGAATACCTTCATCATTGACCAATGCTGTACAAAGCATGGTATCTCGTACTGATTGAGGATCTGCCGGAAAATCGACCGGAGGATTCACATCGGTACGACGATAAATAATACCTGTATTTGCAGCAGCTGGGCGAAGTGTGAGCGTGACTTTACGACCAGAGTGAAGCCCCACCCCAGTTGTTTTCACTATTTCTTTCAGAGTACGTTGTCTGATCATCTACTTGCCTCTATTTCGATGCCACAAAGCTCGACCGATAAAAATCGACCGGAATTCTACCAGAATGTTGAACCGTGTCAAATTGTGGCGCTATATTAATCAGCCTGACGACGTAAAAAAGCTGGAATATCTAAATACCCACTTTCCTTTTCTGGCTTAGGCGCAGTACTTTGGCTTGCCGAAGAAGTACGGTTAGCGGCCGATGATGGCTGAGCTTGCACTTCTTTTTCTTGCAAAGGTTGTGCCACTCTTTCATCCATTTTAGCTGCCGAAGCGACTGTTTGAGGTTGTGCTACCGCTGCAGTTTTGCTTTTTCCACCAGCAACCAAAGTGATATCAGGCTTTTTCTCATTACCGATCCCGGTTGCAACCACAGTGACACGAATTTCATCTGCCATATCAGGGTCAAGAGAAGTGCCGATAACGACTGTCGCATTGTCGGAAGCAAACGCTTTTACTGTATTACCTACCGTTTCAAACTCATCCAGACGCATATCTAACCCTGCGGTGATATTAACGAGTACGCCGCGAGCTCCTGCGAGGTCGATATCTTCTAATAACGGACTAGAAATAGCCATTTCTGCTGCTTCTTCCGCTCGGTCTTCACCTTTAGCTACACCACTCCCCATCATGGCATGACCCATTTCAGACATCACCGTTCTTACGTCTGCGAAGTCAACGTTAATCATACCTGGGCGGGTAATTAGCTCAGCAATACCTTGCACTGCATTCTTTAGTACGTCGTTCGCGCTAGCAAAGGCTTCAAGTAACGTAATGCCTCGTCCCAATACTTTGAGTAGTTTTTCGTTCGGAATGGTGATCAACGAATCAACGTGCTTAGATAGCTCTTCAATTCCTTGTTCAGCAAAAGCCAAACGCTTTTTACCTTCAAAGCTAAATGGTTTAGTTACAACAGCAACCGTTAAAATCCCTAACTCTTTAGCGACTTCAGCAATTACTGGTGCGGCACCTGTTCCTGTACCACCGCCCATTCCAGCAGCGACAAATACCATATCGGCACCTGACAAAACTTCTTTAATTCTATCTCGATCTTCGAGAGCTGCGTCACGCCCAACTTGTGGATTAGCACCGGCACCTAACCCTTTGGTAATATCACCACCAATTTGAATAACGCTACTCACGGTTGCTTTACGAAGTGCTTGTGCATCTGTATTGATACTGATGAATTCCACGCCTTCGATGGACTCACGCACCATGTGTTCTACGGCGTTTCCGCCGCCACCACCAACCCCAACGACTTTAATTACCGCATCGTCAGACATTTCCATCATCGGTTCAAACATGTGTTATCTCCGTTTTTCCTGCTGTCAGGTTAAAACTCTTTTTGTATCCAGTTACGCAAACGACTCAATAAGCTCGACATTGATTGGCGCTTAGGCTCTTGGTATTCAGTATCGTCGTTAATTTGACTATCTCTTGCGTAATGAAGTAAACCCACTGCCGTAGAATGATACGGCTCTTTTACATAATCAGTAAGCCCACTGACTTCAAGTGGCTTACCAACCCTAACTTGGTTGCGAAACACTCGTTCCGCACAATCAACAACGCCTTCAATCTGCGCAGCACCACCGGTTAAAACAATACCTGCAGCGAGATGATGTTTAATACCTTCTTTGCGCAGTTTTTCCTGAACCGTGTCAATTGTCTGGTTAACTAACCCCATGAGTTCAGTGTAGCGGGGCTCAATCACTTCCGACAAGGTTTGTCGTTGTAAACTGCGTGATGGCCGTCCGCCTACACTCGGCACATTAACCGTGTCGTCCTTGCTCACTAACTCACTTAGCGCACAACCGTATTTCACTTTGATTTCTTCTGCATCGCTAACCGGCGTACCAAATGCGAATGCTATATCACTGGTTACCGCATTGCCCGCATAAGAGAGAACTTCTGTATGTCGAAGTGCGCCACCAGTCCAAATGGCTATATCCATAGTTCCGGCACCGATATCGATCACGCAGACGCCAAGCTCTCGCTCATCTTCAGTAATGACGGCATGGCTTGCCGCTAAACCTGAATACACCAGTTGTTCAACTTTAAGTCCGCAACGTTCAACCGCTTTAATAATGTTCCGGGCCATATCATTATGGCAAGTAATCAGGTGCACACTGACTTCCATTCGCACCCCTGATAATCCTAATGGATTTTTGATACCTTCTTGGTAATCAATGGTAAATTCTTGCGGGATAACATGCAAAATCCGCTGTTCGTCACCAATTTTAATCGACTTGGCAGTATGGATTGCACGATCCATATCATCTTGAGAAACTTCCTCATCGGATATGGTTCCCATTCCCTTCTCAATTCGGCTTGCAATATGCCTGCCAGAAATAGATAAATAAACATTATTAATTTGACATTCGGCCATCAGCTCAGCTTGGTCAATGGCGCGTTGAACCGATTTAACGACCGACTCGAGATCATTGACGCCACCTTTATCCATGCCGCGAGAAGGGCTACTGCCTGCACCGATAATATTGATTTGACCATCGGGAAGAATTTCTCCCACTAACGCAGATACGGTAGCGGTTCCTATATCTAACCCGACAACAAGACTGTCATTGGTCATTTTCGTCATGTGTACTCTCTTTGCCATTCTTACTCTGAGAACCAACCAACCGCCGCACCAGTGTCATACCTAAGATCGATATAACTCACTCGTTCAGTATCATGCCCCAATTGCCTATAGAGCAGAAAAAAGCGCGCAATGCGCTCATTTAAGGATTCTTTTCCTATCTCTAACCGGATACCGTTATCTAATATAATTTGCCAAGCCCGTCGCTCGTTAAGTACTAATGAGGAGATATTTAGCCCTACATTCTGGAACTCAGGGTTATATTTTCTCCATGTCGCCAACACTTCTTTTTCGCTATCATCAGGCCCATAGAGCTTGACATACTCTTGCTTAACTAGGCCAATATCTCCATTGAAAATAATGCCTTTATCATCCAATAGCGTATTGCCATTCCAAATCGCCGCCACTTGATGCTCGGTTAAAAAGACTTTTATTGTATCGGGCCATTGCTTTCTGATAGAGGCATGAGCCACCCACGGAATCGCTTGTACTCGATTTTGTAAAGCATCAATGTCTTGAGACATAAATGTCCCAATATGCTCTAATTGCCCAAATGCTCGCTGTACATCAAGGGCTGATACATATTGACGATCGCCTTGTAACACAAGTTTAGACAGCGGAAGACGATGTTCATCCCACATCCAACTGATCGTGGAGTACAACAAAGCGCCAAGCAACAGCAGCACCATTAAGAAAAAACAACCACCAGCGAGATGTTGTTTTATTCTATATGAAACGGACAAACGACGACCTGCAGTTAACATATCGTTAATCAAAGTCCGATGATCCTGATGTCGATTGGCAATATCATTCCCTATTTATTTTTACAATAGAGGCAAAAGCACAGGCTTTAACCCCTGAATTATACTGAGGTGATGCAAAGTATCAAATAGTCAAATACAGAAATTAACCATAAATCGTGCCTAAATTGCTATATTGCTTCAGTTATGCAACTTATTTATGCGCTTGCATCTGTTCAATATCCAATTTAAATTCAGCTAACTGACGAGCAACCTTACCAATATCCCCAGCGCCTTGCGTCAACACTAAGTCACCATCTTGCAGAATATTGGCTAACACGGATGGCAAAGCTTTCGTTTCTGGAACGAAAATGGGGTCAATTTTACCCCGGCTACGAATGGCACGGCACAGAGAACGTCCATCGGCTCCAGCGATAGGTTTCTCTCCTGCCGAATAAACCTCCAACATCACTAAAACATCCACTTGTTCCAAAACATGAGCGAAATCATCATATAGATCCCGAGTTCGAGTATAGCGATGGGGTTGGAAAATCATCACCAATCGTTTTTCAGACCAGCCACTGCGCGCAGCTTTGATAGTGACGTCCACTTCCGTTGGATGATGACCATAGTCATCGACCAGCATGACCTTGCCTTTCCCTGATTCAAATTCTCCCAAGTGGTCAAACCGGCGACCGGTTCCTTGGGTGTTAATCATGGCACGTAAAATGGCTTCATCGGTAATGTCATCTTCCGTAGCAACAGCAATCGCCGCCGCAGCATTGAGTGCATTATGACGGCCCGGTATATTGAGGGTAATGTTTAACTTTTCCTTCCCTTTACGCACGATGGTAAACCGACCTTGCTGACCTTGTTGATGATAATTTTCAACCCGGACATCTGCTTGTTCAGAAAAACCATAGGTGATGACTTGTCGACTAATTCGAGGAATAATTTCATGAACCACAGGATCATCAACACACAATACTGCTTGACCATAAAAAGGGAGGTTATGTAAAAAATCAATGAATGTCTGCTTTAGCGTTTCAAAATCACCGCCATAAGTATCCATATGATCCGCTTCAATATTGGTCACTATGGTTACCATCGGTTGTAAATAAAGAAACGAGGCATCACTTTCATCCGCTTCAGCGATTAAGATTCGGCTTGAACCCAAGCGAGCATTGGTTCCTGCACTTTTTACTAAACCGCCATTTACAAAAGTAGGATCCAACCCGGCTTCTGAATAAATTTGAGTAACTAATGCCGTCGTGGTTGTTTTACCGTGCGTTCCAGCAACCGCGATACCATGACGAAAACGCATCAGTTCTGCCAGCATTTCTGCTCGACGTACGATAGGAATTCGTTTTTCACGGGCGGCGATAATTTCAGGGTTGTGTTCATTGATGGCCGTGGATACCACCACCACACTGGCATGCTGAACATTATCAGCCTGATGTCCAATGTAGATCTGCGCCCCTTTAAGGGTCAACCGCTCAGTCACCGCATTGACGGTTAAATCAGACCCAGTAATACGATAACCCTCATTGAGTAACACTTCTGCGATGCCACTCATACCAGCACCACCGATACCGATAAAGTGAATACTTTTTACTCGGCGCATTTCCGGAATCAAAGCGCGGATTTGGGCTAAGTTTTGGGTATGTTTAACTGTCATTTATCGTTTCTCATTGTTTGTTAGCGGTTATGCTTATAATGGCGTCGGCCACAGCTTGATCGGCATTTAATTTGGCCGCCTCTCTTGCTCTTTGTGCCATCAATTGTAGTTGTGGGCGATCGATCGACTTAATCATATTGACCATGCTTTCAACCGTCAGTTGTGGCTGTTCAATCATCAATGCGGCGTGACAAGCAACCAAGTGATCGGCATTAAGTGCTTGTTGGCGATCTTTATGCATAAAAGGGACAAAAATCGCCGCAACGCCAGCTGCCGATATTTCTGAAACGGTTAAAGCACCGGATCGACAAACAACTAAATCGGCCCATGCATAGGCTTCGGCGACATCATCGATAAATTCAACAATATCGGCTTGAGCCAGCCCATGCTGAGCATAAGCAGATGCCACATCTTGCAGATTATGCTTGCCGGCCTGATGACGAATTTGATAGCCCTCACCTAAACGAGCCATCACTTGGGGCATAGTTTGGTTTAAAATTCTCGCGCCTTGGCTACCGCCCATCACTAAAATACGGATAGGGCCTTGTCGCATCGATAAGCGTTGCACGGGTTCGACCAGTTGTGCAACATCTGAACGTACTGGATTACCGACAACCGGTACACCAGTAAAAGCACCATCAAAGGCTTGAAAGACTTGGGTCGCAATTTTAGCTAACCAGCGGTTGGTCAATCCTGCCACCGCATTTTGTTCGTGTAAAATAACGGGGATACCTTGCAACCAGGCAGCGATACCACCAGGGCCGCTGACATAACCGCCCATACCAAGCACTGCATCTGGTTGCCAAGCTTTCAAATGGCGACGCGCTTGCAACACCGCGTTAACTATTTGCCAAGGGGCTTTAAGTAAACGTAACAGACCTTGTCCGCGTAAACCTTTCACTTGGATAAAATCAATCTCGATACCATGTTTGGGTACCAGATCGGCCTCCATACGATCTGCGGTCCCTAACCAGCGGATTTCCCAGCCTTGCTGCTGTAAGCGTTTCGCTACCGCAAGTCCGGGAAAAACATGTCCACCAGTTCCGCCCGCCATCACCATTAATCGTTTACTGTTTTTCATCATTCTTTTTTTCTTTTCTTATCTGGATGAGACGACATTCGAAATCAATCCGTAGCAAAATGGCAACCGCAACGGACATGACAATAAGACTAGATCCACCATAACTGATCAACGGTAAGGTTAACCCTTTCGTCGGTACGATTCCGGCTGCCGCACCAACATTAACTAACGTTTGAAACGCAAACCAAATCCCGATTCCAAACGCGAGATAGCCGCCAAACTGCATATGATGTTCAAATGCTTTTTTACCAATAAATAGCGCTTTAAGCACCAAACTAAAAATCAAAATAAGTACCAGTACCACACCAACAAAGCCTAACTCTTCAGCCATCACGGCAAAAACAAAGTCGGTATGTGCTTCAGGTAAATACTCAAGTTTTTGAATCGAGTTCCCTAATCCTTGCCCAAACCATTCACCTCGCCCAAAGGCCATTAAAGACTGCGTTAATTGATAACCGCTGCCAAAAGGATCTTCCCATGGATCAAGAAAAGAGGTCACACGCCGAATCCGATATGGTTCTGCTGCAATCAAAGCCAACACCGCTAAAATACCCGCAACCATCAAGGCTAAAAACTGGGATAATTTAGCGCCAGCAATAAACAACATACCAAATAAGGTGACTAACATGACAATCACAGTACCTAAATCAGGTTGTCCTAACAGTAAGCCAGCCAACGCACCAAACACCATGATAGGCTTCATGAACCCACCAAAGAAGGTTTCTCGTACCTCATCTTGTTTGCGAACCAAATAGCTCGACATAAAAATAAACAGCGAGAGCTTGGCCACCTCTGCTGGCTGCAAGTTAAAAAGCCCTAAAGGGATCCAACGAGAAGCGCCATTGACTGATTTACCAGCAAACAATACAACAATTAGTAATAAGAAGGATATGGCTAACAACACCGAGCTATGGCGCATCCAACGTTCGACTGGGACTTGCAGAACAATGGAAGCCGTTAATAAAGCCAACAGTAAAAAAATGCCATGGCGAAACATAAAGTGAAATGGCTGATCCGTCAGCCTAGAGCTAATTGGAAAAGATGCCGAAGTGACCATCACTAAACCAATTAACATCAACCCCAAAGCTAACCAGACCAATTGGCGATCAAATAATGCTTGAGGTGAAGGTGTTTTTAACCAACGCACCACCGCATGATATGAGGTTGAGAAAGCCAAAACCATTACCTTTTCACAAATGCATACTGCTTAGCTAGTGCAGCAAACGCATCGCCTCGAGCCATAAAATGTTTAAATTGGTCGAAACTTGCACACGCAGGAGAAAGTAGCACCATATCGCCAGGTTTCAGCTCAAGATGGATGCGTTCGATCGCTTGATCCATGGTAGTAAAAATCTGGGCAGAAGGATGCAACGACATAAATTGCTCACCATCTCGCCCAAAACAACATAACTTTACCGGCAACTTGGCTAATGCAGGTTTCAGGGCGCTAAAATCTGCCCCCTTTCCAACACCGCCAACAAGTAAAAATAGGCGGCCAGAAATTGCTAAGCCAGACAATGCAGCAAGCGTGCTAGCCACATTGGTTGCTTTCGAATCATTGACCCAACGAATGCCGTCATTATCGGCAATCAGTTGGCAGCGATGTGTCAAGCCTGTATAAGACTTCAACGTTGGCAATGCGCTCAAATAATCCACTTGCGCGGCTTCCAATAAAGCCAACACTGTTAGTACATTAGCAACGTTATGTCGCCCAACCAAACTCAACTCTGCCACCGGTAATACGGGTGTGCCCTTCGCCAATAACCACTCTTGCCCTTGATAAACGGCGACTCGATAATCAGCCAAATGACTGGCTAACCCGAAGGTCATTTGCGTCCCTAGAAAGGATTCAGGAACCGTTTGCGGGTCATCGGCATTGACGATTGCCGTTTCTGCGTGTTGAAAAATGCGTAACTTAGCTCGACGATAGGCAGCCATGTCTGGGTAACGGTCCATATGATCTTCAGACAAGTTCAAAAAAGCCCCTGCTACTAGCGCCAAATGCTCTGTGGTTTCTAATTGAAAACTCGACAATTCCAACACATACAAGTCGGCCTCCTGAGCAAGTAAATCCAGTGCAGGTACTCCAATATTGCCACCGACAGCCGTCACAATACCAGCCGCTTTTGCCAACTCACCAGTTAGATCAGTCACAGTACTTTTACCGTTTGAGCCGGTAATCGCAATCACTGGTTTATCCACATGCCAAGCAAACAACTCAATGTCTCCAACAACAGGAATACCTTGTTGGATCGCTTGCTGTATCTCTGGCGTTGCCAATGCAATACCAGGATTTGTGACAATCAGATCGGCTGTAAGCAACCATGGTAAGTGCCAACTGCCACAATGAAAAGGGATCGACTCTTCGAGCTGATCTTGCCCCGGCGGTAGCTCCCGGGTATCAATGACTTTCACCACGATCGAGGGGTGATAATGACGCAGATACTTGACGACAGAGAGCCCGGTAATACCAAGACCGACAACCACAACATGCTGAATACCTTGCCAACGATCCATTTTCATTTTATATCCCAATTGACTTAACGCACTTTAAGCGTTGCTAGACCGATCAAAACCAATACAATCGAAATAATCCAAAAACGCACGATCACTCGTGGTTCTGGCCATCCTTTCAATTCATAGTGATGATGAATCGGGGCCATACGGAAAATACGTTGACCACGTAATTTATAAGAGCCTACCTGTAAAATCACAGATACGGTTTCCATAACGAAAACGCCCCCCATGATCACCAACACAAACTCTTGCCGCACCAGCACGGCAATCGTGCCTAATGCTCCACCTAAGGCAAGAGACCCAACATCGCCCATAAATACTTGCGCTGGATAGGTATTAAACCACAAAAAGCCCAAGCCAGCCCCGACCATCGCGGTACAAACCACGACTAGCTCCGAGGTATAAGGGATATAAGGAATATGCAAATAATTGGCAAATTGGACATTCCCTGTAGCCCAAGCAATCGCACCAAACGCAGCAGAGACTAAGACAGTCGGCATAATAGCAAGCCCATCCAGCCCATCGGTTAAGTTCACCGCGTTGCTGGTACCAACAATGACAAAATAGGTCAATACAATATACAGTACCCCCAGTTGAGGCATCACATCTTTAAAAAAGGGGACAACTAATTGTGTTGCGGCAGTATCTTGCCCATGTGTATACAAAACAAATGCGACGACTAACGCAATCGCGGACTGCCAAAAATATTTCCAACGCGCAATGAGCCCATCGGTATTTTTACGGACCACTTTACGATAATCATCGACAAAACCGATCACGCCATAACCAGTCAATACTGCTAATACCGCCCAAACATAGGGGTTAGTGAGATCAGTCCACAAGAGTACCGTAATGATGATCGAGGCTAAAATCATCACCCCTCCCATCGTTGGCGTACCTCGTTTACTGAAATGAGATTCAGGCCCATCGTTACGGACAACCTGACCAATTTGTAGCAATTGCAAGCGCTTAATCAACCGAGGCCCCATCCACAATGACAAGCCTAATGCCGTCAGGATGCTGACTATCGCGCGAAACGATAAATATTCGAACAATCGAAAAAACGAAAAATATGGCTGGAGTAACTCGGCAAGCCAAATAATCATGAGTATTTCTCCTTGAGAGCAGTAACAATTTGGCTCATTCCTGAACTGTTCGCCCCTTTGACGAGCAGAACATGAGCACATTCTGATTGCTTTTTGAGTTGCTGCTCAATAAACACAAACATATCTTGATGCGTCTCGAAGTGCTGGCCGTGACAACATTCGCTGATCACTCGCGCATCTTCTCCATACGTCAAAATATAATCAAATTGGAATGGGGCAGCATGTTTACCGACTTGCTGATGAAGTGCAAGACTTTCCTCACCTAACTCAGCCATATTGCCTAAAATTAACCAACGCACTCCAGAAAAAGAGCCTAATAAATCGATGGCGGCTTTCATCGCCGGTACACTGGCATTGTAACTGTCGTCAATCAGGCGAATATTCGAAGTCAATGGGGTAACATCAACTCGACCTTTAATGGCTAAAAGATGTTCAAGCCCATATTTTACGTCAGCAAGATTTGCCCCCAGCTCCATCGCCAAGGCGCTTGCTGCTAACGCATTAGCTACGTTATGCTGACCAACGATGGTTAAAGAAACGCTGGTTTCCCCCTGCGGAGTCACTAAAATAAAATGCGCTTTTCCCTCGTCATTTAATACGATATCCCGAGCAGAAAAGTCAGCGGAAGGTTGGTTAACCGAAAAAGTTTTAACCCTTTTGTCGGCTAACACTGGCGTCCAGAGTTCCCCGCCATGACTCTCTAAATTAACAAGTGCCGTTTTCCCTGACGCTAACCCTTGGTAAATTTCGCCTTTCGCCTGTTTAACCCCATCAAGCGAACCGAAACCTTCTAAGTGTGCGGCTGCCACATTATTCACTAAGGCAACATCGGGGTTGACCAATCCCACTGTATAGGCGATTTCGCCTCGATGGTTCGCGCCCAACTCTATCACGGCAAAATCATCTTGCGGTGTAGAACGCAGTAAGGTTAATGGCACACCGACGTCGTTATTAAAGTTACCAGAGGTAAAAAGAACCTGTCCTTTTATCGATAAAATACTGGCGGTCATCTCTTTGACTGTCGTTTTACCACAACTTCCGGTAATGGCGATGGTTGCTGTCTGACACTGTTGATGTACCCAAGCAGCCAGCTGCCCAAGTGCTTGTTTGCTATTATTCACCACGAGTTGAGGAATATTGACGGATAACTGACGCTCCACAAGCAGCGCACAAGCCCCCGCATCTACCGCTTGTTGAGCAAACTGATGGGCATCAAATCGCTCGCCAACTAATGCGACGAATAACGCTTGCTGACCCATCTGACGGGTATCCGTAGAAACTGAAGTGATGACGCAGTTTTCGCCAATGAGTTGAGCTTTTAATACCTCACGAAGCGTCTCAAGGTTGGTGGTTATCATGCTAAGAGCCCTAATAAAATTTGCGCCGATTCTCGATCGGAGTAGTGAACCGTTTGGTCGGCGAGGATTTGGTACTCTTCATGCCCTTTCCCCGCGAGTAAAATAATGTCATTCTCTTTGGCATGATGCAGAGCAAAAGCCAATGCGTTAAAGCGGTTGTGCTCTACATGAGCCTGTTGATGGCTTAGCCCGACCAGCATATCTTGTATGATCGCATCGGGAGACTCACTACGGGGGTTGTCATCAGTCAAAATCATTCGATCTGCAAACTGCTCAGCAATCGCTACCATCATCGGACGCTTGCCTTTATCTCGGTCGCCACCACAGCCGAAAATCACCCACAGTGTTCCTTGGCAATGAATTCGTAATGCCCGTAACGCTTTTTCTAGTGCATCCGGCGTATGTGCATAATCAACCACAACTTGAGCTTTCCCCGCAGCATGAAACAACTCCATTCGTCCAACAACGGGGCGAAGTTGAACGGCGGTCTCAATCAATTTCTGTTTTTCGATCCCTAAGCTTAGTAAGGTGGTAAATGCCAGTAACACATTTTCTGCATTAAATTCGCCGATTAACGGTACCTTCAAACGCCCCTCTCCCCAGCTGCCTGAAAAGTCGAGCGAAATACCATTTGAGGTATAATGAACCGCGGTTGCCCACACCCCTTGTTGCGTAGTTGGTTCTGTGTGTAGTGACACACCAATCGCATGAGGTAGCATCTCTACCCAACTTGCCCCTACCGGATCATCAACATTAATAATCGCTTGTTGGCAATGATGTTCAGTAAATAGCGAGCGCTTGGCTTCGGCATAAGCCTCCATTGTACCGTGGTAATCAAGGTGATCACGGCTTAGGTTAGAAAAGACACCAGCCACAAAAGGAACAGCCCTTACCCGTCCCTGGATTAAACCATGAGATGATACCTCCATCGCAGTATAAGTTGCGCCGGCATCAGCGAATTCACGTAATGTCGCTTGTACGTCTATAGCATTGCCTGTGGTATTTTGGCTCGCTTGTAATGATGATAAAAAACCATTGCCAGTCGTACCCATCACGGCCGATTTTTGTCCAATCGCCTCAAGCCATTGAGCGATTAACTGGCTAATGGTCGTTTTACCATTGGTGCCTGTCACTGCAATGACTTGATTGTGATGGCCGCCATACACTCGCCCAGCCAGTTCAGATAACATATCAGGTAATGCCTCAAGAAAAAGAACGGGCACCGAATCTCTCAATTGTAATAAGCCATGCGCAGCCTCTTCACTCGCTTGGGCTAAAACTAACTGTGCGCCTTGCGCAATCGCTTTATCGATAAATTGCCGCCCATCAACAGAGTGTCCTTGAATCGCAATAAAAGTATCACCTAACCTGATATGACGGCTGTCCAACTTTAAGTGCTGGATACGTAAAGCATCTAAACGTGAATCATTGACGCAAAGCCAAGGAGCAAGTAATTGAGCTAAAGAGAGGGAAGTATTCATCCGTTATTCCATATCGTGCGCATAATTGACTGGCTAATTTGATGATTGAAAGCGGTTTTCATCAGGGGCGATATTTAAAATTTGTAACGCTCCTTGCATGATTTCAGAAAATACAGGGCCAGCCACTGCACCACCATAGTAAGAATCCCCTTGCGGTTCATTCACCATCACCACTAACGAAATGCGAGGGTCACTCACCGGAGCAACCCCTGCGGTATAAGCAAAATATTCGTCACTATAACCACCAGCAACGGCTTTCCGTGATGTGCCAGACTTAGCGGCAATACGATAACCAGGAACAGCAGCTTGAGTGGCTGTCCCTCCCGGTTGAGTGACGGTTTCTAACATGGTGAGCACCTGCTTGGCATATTGCTCTTCAACCACTCGCTGCGCCAAATTTTGTTGATTACTATCAATAATATGCACCGGCTGATAAACACCTAAATTACCTAATGTGGCATAAGCATGAGCAAGTTGAATGGGGGTAATGGAAATGCCATAACCAAATGCTAACGTGGCAATTTCAAAGGGAGACCAACGCCGACGATTAGGAAAAATACCGCTGCTTTCACCGACGAGATTTAACCCTGACACTTCACCAAGCCCAACCGCACTGTACATTGCGAGTAAGTCCTCAAGTGGCATACCTAACGCTAATTTCGCAACGCCTACATTGCTCGATTTTTTCAAGATCAGCTGTAAGTTTGCTTTGCCAACCTTAGATGTGTCTCTGACTCGACTCCCACCGACCTGCATAACCCCATCACCAGTATCAATAATCGTGGTCTCATCAGCCGTACCGTTGGCTAATGCCGTCAAAACCACAAACGGTTTGACGGTTGATCCAGGTTCAAATGCATCGGTAATCACTCGGTTACGCATTTTAAAACTTTGCCAATCACTACGATTATTCGGGTTATAGGAAGGCGCATTGACCATAGCTAACACCGCGCCCGTTTTGACATCAAGCATCACCGCAGAGGCAGAGGTCGCCCGATAATCGGCCATGGCTTGCTTTACCGCACGAAAAGCAATCGCTTGTAAGCGTTGATCAATGGTTAATGGTAATGGTTTACCTTCTTCTCGTTCTTCTAAGGCAATATTTTCAACCACACGACCATAACGATCTTTGCGAATAATGCTCTTGCCAGCTTCTCCAGTAAGCCATTTGTCATAACTGCGCTCTACCCCTTCTAAACCATGACCATCAATACCAGTCACGCCGATCAAGTGAGCACTAACTTCTCCAGCAGGATAATAGCGACGAGATTCTGATTTTAGCCCAACGCCCGTGAGCTTAAGCTCACGAATGTATTTCGCCATCGCGGGACTGACTTGACGCTGTAAATAAACAAAGCGACGAGTTTGGTTGGTTTCGATTTTTTTTAGCATTTCTTGTCGATCCAGCCCAAGTACATCCGCTAAGGCATGCCACCTATCTTTCTCAACCAAACCGCCTTGTTTAAAGATTGTTACCGGATCAGCCCACACAGCTTCAACAGGAACACTAACGGCTAAGGCTTCACCATTCCGATCAGAAATAATGCCGCGAGCTGAATGTAAAGTTTCCGCTCGAACAGAACGTAGATCACCTTCACGAATCAAGTTATCCGGCTCAATGATTTGAATAAACGCAAGTCGACTTACCAGAGCACCAAAGGCCAACAACACAAAAAAAATAATGAGAAAAAATCGCCAGCGGATAAATACCGGAGACGATTTTTCTGTTGTCTTCGCCTTCAAATTTGATTGGGCTTTTTTCTTTGATGGCGTTTTACTCATTTCAACTCAATCACAACCTCTTTATCAGCATCCGGTCGCTTCATCATTAGTTCCTTGCTTGCTAAGTCCTGTACTCGGCTGTGCTCAGATAAAGCGGTTTCTTCTAAAATTAAATTTCGCCATTCATTGTCTAGATGATCTCGCTGTTGCAACGCAGTGTTTTTCTCGGTGATCGATTGACGAGTATGATGTGTAGTAAAGACAATGGCCATGGCGCTCACGAAGATAGTCATCATGAGCAGAAGCGGTAGTCGACCTACCGTCAATAGGTCGAGGGCAATTAATTTAGTGAGATTCGGTTGAGATGACGACATAGTAACGTTAAAGTTTTTCGGCTACACGTAACACTGAACTTCGTGAACGTGGATTCAGTGATACTTCATGCTCAGAAGGTTTAATCGCTTTGCCGATCGTTTTCAATTTCGCTCGCCCAAGTGCGCTAATTTGAGCTTCAGTCAGTGGAATACCATGTGGAACTTCAGGGCCTTTACTCTCTTTACGGATAAAGCGTTTGACCATTCTATCTTCCAATGAGTGAAAGCTAATAACAGAAAGCCGACCTTGGGGAGCCAGAATATTGGCTGCACCTTGTAAAGCGGTATCAATCTCTTCCAATTCACTGTTGATATAAATTCGGAATGCTTGAAATGCGCGAGTCGCGGGATGTTTTTTCTCTTTAAAACTCTTAGGCGCAGCTTCTGAAATCAACTTCGCTAACTGACTGGTTCGGGTCAGTGGTGCATTCTCTGGATTTTCTTGATAGGCGATGATGGCTTTGGCAATGCGCCTAGCATGTTTATCTTCACCAAATTCCCGAATAACCCAAGTGATATCGTCAAGATCAGCTTCCAATAACCATTGCGAAACAGGAATACCTGAACTGGGATCCATGCGCATATCCAGTGGACCATCCTTCATAAAGCTAAATCCACGCTCAGCATCATCAAGCTGTGGTGAGGAAACCCCCAAATCAAACAGCACACCATCCACTTTGCCTTGTAACCCATATTGGATCGCATATTGAGCAATGCCAGAAAAAGGACCATGAATAATGGTAAAACGCGGATCGTCTATTTTTTTTGCTTCTGCAATCGCCTGTGGATCGCGGTCAATACTATATAAGCGCCCATTTTCACCAAGTTGAGATAAAATAGTCCGGCTATGCCCTCCCCGGCCAAAAGTTCCATCGATGTAAATTCCATCCGGTTTAATAGCAAGCCCTTCGATAGATTCATGAAGCAGCACCGAAATATGTTGGAAAGATTCAGTCATAAGATTCTCGTTTCGCTCAGTTAAGCGGCCTTGGTGATTAAGTTAGTGTACCGATTTTCCACTTCATCGCTACCCATAAACATAGATAGGACGTGACATTGCGCTAAGTTTAATGGTTTTACCATCGACTAAGTCAATAAAAAGCAAAAAACCCATTATAACCGAGGGCTATAATGGGTCTGAATAGGTGGAGTCGACGTATAAGCCGGGTTCTGTTCCGCTTGCGCGGTAGTAGCCATTCCTCTAGGCCAGCAATCACTCACTGGCTCAAGCAACCTACCCGCCTCCTAACGCGAGCAACGCTATGTGGAAGCCTATTTGGTCTTGCTCCGGGTGGAGTTTACCTTGCTACGAACTGTTGCCAGACGCACGGTGCGCTCTTACCGCACCCTTTCACCCTTACCTGATCCCCGAAGGGCCATCGGCGGTCTTCTCTCTGCTGCACTTGTCGTAGGCTTGCGCCCCCCAGGCGTTACCTGGCACCCTGCTCTATGGAGCCCGGACTTTCCTCCCCCTTATCAGTCTCCCTAACACACGGTTAAGGGACGTCAATAAGGCAGCGACTACCCAGTCAACTCCGAGCACGGATTCTATAGATAACCACAGAGGCTGTCTAGCAACAATCCAAACATCAGACAGAAATCAGATTAACCGTTCAAAAAAACATCACGATGATAAATGATCCAACCCCCATTTATATAAGGCGTTTTTTTTCAAATTATAAATTTCTGCCGCTAAGGCTGCTGCTTTTTTCAGTGGTAACTCTTTCGTTAAGATGGCTAATGCTCTTAAGGCTTGATCCGGCAATGCGTTATTTTTTTCTTCTCGATGACCATGAATAAGCAATACCATCTCGCCACGTTTACGATTTTCATCTTCTTCTATCCAGGTGATCAATTCACTAAGTGGTAAGCCTTGAATCGTTTCAAAGGTTTTAGTCAGTTCACGAGCGAGCACCACCTGACGATCTGGCCCAAGGATTTCTAACATATCTCGCAAAGATTCACTAATACGATGTGGCGACTCATAAAAAATACAGGTTCGCTCTGCTTTAGCGATCTCTAACAATTTATCTTTACGACCTTTGCTTTTAGCCGGAAGAAAACCTTCAAAGCTAAACCTATCAGAAGGTAAACCAGAGGCACTTAATGCGGTAATCACGGCACAAGCGCCAGGAAGAGGGACAACTTTTACACCCGCTTGACGACATTGCGTGACTAAATGATAACCTGGATCACTAATCAGAGGCGTCCCTGCATCGGAAACGAGCGCAATAGAAAAACCTGACAATAATTTATCAACTAACACTTGAGCTTTTTGCTGTTCGTTGTGATCATGCAAGGCAAACGTCTTCGTTTGAATATTGAAGTGAGCCAATAATTTACCAGTATGACGCGTATCTTCCGCTGCGATAACATCAACACGGGAAAGTACATCGAGTGCTCGCTGAGTTATATCGCCTAAATTGCCAATCGGCGTGGGAACGATATAGAGCGTTGGGACCTCAGCAAGCAAGGTTTTGTTATCTGTCATTTGTTTACCATCACTTCAACGATTAATATAGAGACCATCTTACACGGAATAATGAAAGAACTCATGGCTATGAAGAACCATCAGAGACGCAGTGTAACACGCTTACTTACTCCTGTTGCATTGGCGATCATGCTTGCAGCTTGTTCAACGACCTCTTCGATTCCTGAATCGGTCGATATTACCAGCCAACCTGAACTGGCAACACAAACGTATCTCATGCGGGCGGATAGCAGCCAAGGTCAATTGCAAAATGACTGGTTAATCATGGCATTAAAATCTGCGGTTGCTGAAGGAGAAAGCACACAAGCAGAATTACTGATTCGTCGGCTTTCTAAACAGCACTTAACCACATCACAGCAAGCCGAGTGGCAATTGGCCAGAGCCCAGTTATTGGTTAACCATGAGCAGTATCAGCAAGCCTTAGCTCAGCTGAATTTCAAAGCAAACTGGTCAGTGGCCCCTCAACAGTGGCAAACTTACCATCAATTAAGAGCCGATATTTTTACTACGCTTAATCGAGCGTTTGACTCTAGCCGAGAACTGGTGGCCCTTTATGATCTTACTCCCGTCGAGCAGCAAGAAGCGATTGCGGATCAAATTTGGCTAAACCTCAATCATTATTCTAGTTACGCCATTACTAAATTTTCAGCACAACCTGATGAAGAGATCTTAGACGGCTGGTTACAACTCACTATTTATGTCAAAACATTGGCTAACGATTTACCTCAACTAAAAAATACCTTAGAAAAGTGGTTAAACGAAAACCCTCAGCATCCCGCAGCACAATATACGCCTCAGGCCATCCAAGATATTTTAGCGCTTGATCTGGTTCAACCGACTCATACCGCTCTTTTATTACCGTTAACAGGCCGCTTTGCTAAGCAAGCTCAATTAATTCGTGACGGGTTTATTATGGCAATGATGAATGACTCACAACGTCAGCCTGATGCCACATTGACCATTTTAGATACCAATGCAGAAACATTAGAATCGATTGATACTATCCTGACACAAAAGAAAATAGACTTTATTGTCGGGCCATTGGTCAAAGATAATATAGAAAAATTGCAATCATTCCAGAAACAACGCGGGCAAAGCATTCCGACCTTAGCCTTAAATATTCCAGAACAAATGGATGAACAAGCCAACACTTGTTATTTAACGCTATCTCCCGAGCAAGAAGTTGCGCAAGCTGCGAAATACTTATTTAGTCAAGGCTACCAATATCCATTAGTTCTCGCGCCACAAGGCAGCTATGGCGAACGTGTGGTTGATGCATTTACACAAGAGTGGCGTAAGTTCAGCAAAAATGCCGTAACCAGTAACCTATTCGGAGACAAACGGCAGTTACAACGCAATATTAACCGTGTTTTTGGTCTACAGGACAGCCAGCAAAATATAGCACAAATGAATGCATTATTAGGCATGAGTTTTGAGAGCCAACCGCGTAGTCGTAGAGACATTGATGCCGTATATATTGCCGCCAGTAGTTCAGATCTTATTCTAATTAAACCTTTTATTGAGGTCGCTATAAACCCAGATACTCGGCCACCGAAACTATTTTCTAATTCAACCAGTCATGCTAGCGGTCGTCAGTTTGAAGACCTTTCTGGCATCACTTACAGTGATATTCCATTACTGATCCAGCCCACACAAAGCATCGCCAAGCAGGTTGAACAGTTATGGCCCAAATCGTCGAATGCGGATCGCCGCTTACAAGCCCTGGGTATGGATGCCTATCGATTAATGGTGGAACTTCCACAGATGAAAGTAGTCGAAGGTTACACGATTCAAGGCCAAACCGGCCTACTTGGTATCGATGAGCAGTGTGTTGTACAACGAGAAATTAGTTGGGCTGAACATGGGGCTCTTTAGCCACCGAGAAACCGGACAACATTACGAGCAATTGGCGGCAGAATATTTAAGCCGCCAAGGGCTAAAGATTTTAGAACAAAATTTCCACGCACGAAGCGGTGAATTGGATTTGATCATGCAAGATGGAGCCTGTTTGGTCTTTATTGAAGTCAAATATCGTAAAAATCAACATCATGGCCATGCTGCAGAAACCGTCACTCCCCGCAAACAAGCTCGCTTGATTAAAACCGCAAATTGGTGGATGCTCAAGCGTGGTTGCCACATCGAAAACACTGACTTTCGCTTTGATGTGGTTGCCATCCATCAACATGGCCAACACATTGAGTGGATAAAAAACGCAATTACCCAAGGATAATCCATGCTCGACAGCATAAAAGATAGTTTTACCGAAAGTATTCAAATTCAAATCGCCGCAGCAGAAGCTCTCCCGGATGCCATTATGCATGCCGCCCAAATTATGGTTGCTAGCTTGCTTAATGGCCAAAAAATTCTGTGCTGTGGCAATGGCGGCTCAGCAGCAAATGCCCAACAATTTGCCTCTTGCCTGCTTAATCGTTTTGAAACAGAGCGTCCTAGCCTTCCAGCAATGGCACTCACCGCAGACAACACCACCTTAACTGCAGTAGCCAATGACTATCACTATCAAGAAATATTTTCTAAACAAGTGAGAGCATTTGGACAAACTGGTGACATTCTACTCGCGATATCGACTAGCGGTAACAGCAAGAATATCATCAAAGCGATGGAAGCAGCCGTTACGCGTGACATGACGATTATCGCGTTAACCGGTAAAGATGGAGGCGAAATGGCAGGGTTGTTAGGCGAAAATGACGTCGAAATTCGGATTCCGTCCCATCGAACAGCGCGTATCCATGAAGTACATATGGTCACATTACACTGTTTATGTGATCTCATTGACCAAGTTTTATTTCCAGCTCATGAAGAGTAAATCATGAAAAATTTACGGTTTTTCCACTTATATCTATTGCCAATACTATTAATCCTTCCGATCCTGTCTGGCTGTGCCGGACTCTTTGTCGCAGGAGCAGCGACCACCGTTAATATCGCAACCGATCCTCGTACAACAACTGAAATCTGGCAGGATCAGAATCTCGCGCTCGAGATCACCGGGCTAAGTAACAAACCACCATATCGAGGAGAAATGCGTATTACGGCTTATGCATTTCGAGGATCAGTCGTGCTAATCGGCCAATCGCTCAATACTGAATTACTCAATCAATTTATCCAGCAAGCCAAGCAAATAAAAGGGGTGAATAAATTACACGATCAAGTCAGAATAACAGAGCCTCTTTCTTTTGCTAAAATTAGTAACGACAGCTGGGTAACAACCAAAGTCAAATCCGCTTTATTAGCAAAATCCGAACTCAATGGGGTAAAAGTTTCCGTTATCACGGAAGATCGCGAAGTATTCTTATTTGGTTATATCACTCGAGAGCATGCAGAGATTGCTACCGATGTTGCGCGCCACGTATCTGGAGTTAAACAGGTCATTAAAGCGTTTGAATATGCTGATTAAATGGGTGCTCGTTTCGATCAGGTTATAATTAGCTCAACCAAATAAAAAAGCAGCGTCATTGCTGCTTTTTTATTTCAATCACTTAATCACCCGAAGACTCGGCCTACCTTGAGGCTTAGGAGATTCATCAATCGATGAGTGTTCAGAACGGTCAACGTCTTCAGCGGAATTATCATGATTGATCTCATCAAGCACCTGTTGGTAAGCAGGTTCAGGATCAAACATTGTTCCAGCGCCGTTTTCACGTGCATAGATCGCTTGTACCGCATACAAGGGCACAATCACCAACTGAGGTCGACCACCAAATCGAGCACTGAAGGTGACCTCATCATTACCCAACTCCAAATTGCCTACAGCACGAGGAGCCACATTCAAAATGATTTGCCCATCTTGCACGTATTCCATCGGCACTCGAACACCATTTAAGGTCGCATCGACAACCAAATGAGGGGTTAATTCATTTTCGAGTAACCAATCGTAAAAGGCACGAAGTATAAATGGTCGACGAGGTGTCATTTGTTCAATATTCATCACACACCTATTAACGAGACAGGCGCATCTCACGCTCTGCTTCGGTTAGCGAAGCAAGGAATGAGTCACGTTCGAATACGCGATTCATATAAACTTTCAGCTCTTTTGAGCCCGGACCAATTAATTCAATCCCTAAGACAGGTAAACGCCATAGCAGCGGCGCTAAATAACAGTCAATAAGGCTAAATTCTTCACTCATAAAATACTCATACTCGGCGAATACGGGAGCTAGAGTAAGAAGATCATTGCGTAATTTGTTACGTGCTGCTTCCGCTTCACTCGCATTACCATTAACAATTTTTTCCGCCAGTGAATACCAGTTTCTTTCTACACGATAGATCATAAGACGGCTATTACCACGAGCCACGGGATAAACTGGCATCAGGGGTGGATGAGGAAAACGCTCATCCAAATATTCCATAATGATTTTTGAGTCATAAAGCGCAAGCTCACGGTCAACTAGAGTAGGGACCGACTTGTATGGATTCAGTTCAATCAGTTCACCTGGTAGGTTATCTTCATCAACCAGTTCAACTTCAACACTGACACCTTTTTCGGCCAGCACAATACGTACCTGATGGCTATACATATCAGACGCACTTGAAAATAGAGTCATCACAGAACGTTTATTGGCAGCTACAGCCATGGAGCCCTCCAGCACACACTTACAAATATAAAAAACAATGGAGGCTTAGCCTCCATTGATGATTCGATGAATCAAAAATTAGCATGGCATAATAGCACAATTAGTGCACATCACGCCAATACTCTTTCTTCAAGGCAATCACAACTATCGCGAATAACACCAGAAACCCCATTACCCACCAACCTAATGTTTGTCTTTCTAATTTGACCGGCTCACCGGAGTACTCCAAAAAATTCACCAAATCACGAACCGCATTATCATACTCTTCCGCATTCAACTCACCATTACCTTTCGACTTAATCCCAACGACAGTTTTCACTACTTCGCCATCTACGCTATGAGTAGCAAAAATGGGTTCTGGCGTTCCTTGCAGCTCTTCAAGCACATGAGGCATTCCGACACTAGGAAAGACAATATTATTCACGCCAAAAGGTCGACTTGGATCGACATAAAAAGAACGTAGGTAAGTGTACAGCCAATCTACCCCTCGAACTCGAGCAACCAAGGTTAAATCTGGTGGTGGTGCTCCAAACCATTGTGCGGCCGACTTTTCAGGGATCGCATTAATCATCAACTCACCAATTTTTGTTTGTGGATCAAAAATCAAGTTTTCTTTCATTAGATCATGCGGGATACCAAGATCGTCCGCCACGCGTTCATAACGCTGATATTGTGTTGCATGGCAACCAAAGCAGTAATTCATAAACAACTTGGCACCATTTTGCAATGAAGCTTTATCGCGTAAATCATTGTTCGCTTTATCCAACACGACATTAACTCCAGCAGCTATGGCTAATGAAGGTAACAGTGCAAACAACATTACAATCCATTTTTTCATTTGAATGTCACCCTCGTTGGTAGCGGCTTCGTTGCCTCATTTTTGCTGTAGAAGAACAACAAAACAAAGAACATAAAGTAGCCTAAGCTAAACAGCTGAGCTAGCAATGTATAGGTTGGTGTTGCAGGTAAAGCGCCTAATATCCCTAAGGCAATAAAACTGATGGTGAATTGAATAATATTAATTAAATGAAATTTACTACGGTAGCGGTACGAACGGACTTTGCAGCGATCCAGCCATGGTAATAAAAACAGCATAATGATGGATGCCCCCATTGCAATGACACCAAGCAACTTATCAGGAACAGCACGCAAAATGGCATAAAAGGGCGTGAAATACCAAACAGGAGCAATATGTTCGGGGGTTTTTAATGGATTAGCAGCTTCGAAGTTAGGCGGCTCAAGAAAATATCCCCCCATCTCCGGATTAAAAAACAGAACGTAACAAAATAGAAATAGGAAACCCGCGACACCAATAAGATCTTTCACCGTACCATAAGGGTGAAAAGGAATTGAATCAATGATGTCGTATTTCTTGGTATAATATTCGTGGAATTTAAACTGTGACTGATAATGCTCGCCCATTGCCCCTTTAGGCAATTTGGTCTCAATGCCATCAGGGTTATTTGAACCAACCTCATGCAACGCCAAGATGTGCAACACAATAAGCAATAATAGTACAATCGGTAACGCTATCACATGTAAGGCAAAAAAGCGGTTAAGTGTTGCTCCAGAGATCACATAATCTCCGCGAATCCACAAGGTAAGATCATCGCCAATCACAGGTATTGCGCCGAATAGTGAAATAATCACCTGAGCGCCCCAATACGACATTTGCCCCCAAGGTAATAAATAGCCCATAAAAGCTTCTGCCATCAACACAAGGAAGATCAGCATGCCAAAAATCCACAATAATTCTCGTGGTTTTTGGTACGAACCATAAATCAGACCGCGATACATATGCAGATAAATCACGACAAAAAAAGCCGAAGCTCCTGTTGAGTGCATATAGCGCAACAACCAACCATACTCAACATCTCGCATAATATATTCAACCGATGCAAAGGCACCATCACCGGAAGGAACATAATTCATAGTGAGCCAGATGCCGGTTAAAAGCTGGTTAACCAACACCAACATCGCTAAAGAGCCAAATAAATACCAAAAGTTAAAGTTCTTTGGCATTGGGTATTCAGAAAGGTGTTTTTTATACGCATTCATAGCCGGTATGCGTTTTTCCACCCAATCAAGTAGCGCTTGCATTATGCCTCCCCACTTTCATCTAGGCCGATAATTATTTGAGTCTCACTAAGATACATGTGTTTAGGGACAACCAAATTGAGTGGTGCAGGTACACTTTGGAATACACGGCCTGCCATATCAAACTTAGAGCCATGGCAAGGGCAGAAAAAACCAGCTCTTACCCCTTTAACTTGCTCATTAAATGAATCAGGTAAATAAGTGGGTGAGCAACCTAAATGAGTACAAATTCCTACTGCAACAAAATATTCTGGTTTAATCGAACGGTAAGTATTTTGTGCGTAATCTGGCTGCTGCTGTTCCTGAGAGTTTGGATCTCGCAACTGTGTATCATGATTTTTAAGGCTATCGACAACCGTTTGCGAACGCCGAACGACCCATACTGGATTGCCTCGCCACTCGACACGAACCATTTGCCCTTCTTCGAGTTTACTCACATCGACTTCAACAGGAGCCCCTGCTGCTTTCGCTTTTGCACTTGGATTCCAAGATTTAATAAAGGGTACAGCCACTGCGACTGCTCCTAAACCACCGACAACGGCTGTTGTTGCAGTTAAGAACCGTCTGCGACCATGATTTAAAGGCGCATTGCTCATCCAGACATTCTCCCACTTGCTCCTTATGGATTGCTGCTATTCCGTTTAAGAGCATGGCTAACAAAAATACTAATTAGTTGTATTTATTTGATAGCAAATGATAAATAAAACCCCACTTTTTGACAAGATAAAGCTACCTTTTATTAACATTCATCGAATAATTCGTATGTGAAGTCACATAAAGAGGCCCGACTCAAAAGAATACGGCGAGTTTAATAACCAAAGGAATGGATAACAAAGGAACGTGGAGCAATATCCACGAAGGCTAGCATACTGGAAAGGAATATAGAGGAAATTAAAAAACAAAAAGCTCGGTATAAAACCGAGCTTTGCAACCACAATTCAACCGAAGTTGAAAAACAATAATCTTGAAAAGATTAACGTTTAGAGAATTGTGGACGACGACGTGCTTTACGTAGACCAACTTTCTTACGTTCAACGCGACGAGCATCGCGAGTCACATAGCCAGCTGCACGTAGAGCAGGACGTAGAGATTCATCGTATTCCATCAGAGCGCGAGTGATACCGTGACGGATAGCACCTGCTTGACCAGAAATACCACCACCTTTAACAGTGATGTATAGATCAAGTTTCTCTGTCATTTCAACTAACTCTAGAGGTTGTTTCACAACCATACGAGAAGTTGGACGACCGAAGTATTCATCAAGGCTACGCTTGTTGATTACGATGTTGCCGCTGCCTGGTTTAATGAAAACACGCGCAGCTGAGCTTTTGCGACGGCCAGTGCCGTAGTATTGATTCTCTGCCATTTCCGAAATCCCCAATTAGATGTCTAGTACTTTTGGTTGTTGAGCAGCATGGTTGTGCTCAGCGCCAGCGTAAACTTTTAGCTTACGGTACATAGCTCGGCCTAGAGGACCACGTGGAAGCATACCTTTAACCGCTAGCTCAAGTACCATTTCAGGCTTACGTTCGATCAGCTTTTCAAAGCTGAAAGATTTTAGGCCACCTGGGAACTCAGAGTGACGGTAGTACATTTTGTCTTTAGCCTTGTTACCAGTTACAGTAACTTTCTCCGCATTAACCACGATGATGTAATCACCAGTGTCAACGTGTGGAGTATACTCAGCTTTGTGTTTGCCACGTAGACGAGATGCAATTTCACTTGCTAGACGACCAAGAGTTTTACCTTCAGCGTCTACAATATACCAGTCGCGTTTTACAGTTTCTGGTTTAGCAACGAAAGTTTTCATGCTAATAATAACCCGTTAATTAAAATTTACACTTAAAGGAGCACATTTGCTCCCACTGTCTAAGAGCCCAGACATCACCCCTTCGAGTGGATGGCACTCTCGGCCTAAAAAGACCTGCAGTAACGGTGGGTCGCAGGATTATAGAGAAGAGCGCAGAAAAAATCACCTTTTTTTGTGTAAAAACACAAAAAATTCTTCCTCAGCTGCTTTTTATTTCTTTGTTATGGTAGATGTGGTTTTGCTAAATAATCATAGCTTTGCATTTCAATTAATCGAGATTGACAACGTTTAAATTCAAAATTGAGTCGCCCTTCTGTGTACAATTTATCTAATGACACTTGCGCAGAAATAATCAATTTAACGTGGCGTTCGTAAAACTCATCTACCAAAGCGATAAAACGTCGAGCAGCATCGTCAGATAATGCTCCCATTTGCTTCACCTCAGCCAATAATACCGTATGATAAAGGCGTGATAGCTCAATATAATCATTTGCACTACGAGCCGTTTGGCATAGTTGCGCAAAAGTGGCAAAAAGAACCCCATCACTAGCTTGGAGAACCGATATCTGGCGGTGGTTAACCTCAATTTCATTGCCTGTGTTTTTATCTCTACCGGTTAATTGCTTGTAGTAATTATTCAGGTTGTCTTGTGCTTTTTGATCAAGAGGATAGTGATAAATTTCAGCTTGAGTTAATGTTCTTAATCGGTAATCGATACCATTATCAATATTAAACACCAAGCAATACTCTTCAATTAAATCTATCGCGGGGAGAAAACGAGCTCGCTGTAGGCCATTACGATACAATTCATGAGGAGGAATATTAGACGTTGCCACTAACACAACCCCTCGTTTAAATAAGGCTTGTAATAACGTTGCCAAGATCATTGCATCAGTAATATCTGACACAAAAAATTCATCGAAGCAGATCACTGTGGCTTCCTGACTAAATTTATCAGCAACCCGCTCCAGCGGATCACTGACCTCTTGCAGTTGTTTCAGTTCATCATGTACTCGATACATAAAACGATGAAAATGAACTCGCATTTTGTGTTCACTGGGTAACGCATCAAAAAAGGTGTCCATCAAATAGGTTTTGCCACGCCCTACGCCCCCCCAAAAATAAAGCCCTTTTGGAGCGGGTAGCGTTGCTGTTTTTTTTCCAAACCATTGCTGCCAAAAGGATGGTTTTATCACTGACTGGGAGAAAAATTCCATCAATTGATGATAGAGAGAATCCAGTGCATCAATCGCACGAGCTTGCGAATCATCTTGTTGAAAACCGGAGCGTTTTAGATCTTGTTCATATCGTTGTTTCGGTGTCATGACTGTCTACTACATCTATAAAGGGCAGAAACTGCCATCTAGCGCACATGCATTTTGCTTTATCCAACAGAGCTCTCATAGTAACATGTCTCACAAGCATGTGTAACCAGCTAGTAAAAAACATGTTAAATAACAACAATAAGGAGTCGTTATGCCTTGGATCTATGCCGTTGTCGGGCTATTAGTGGGGATGGTGGTTGGGATTGTCATTGCTCGTCTTACCACACCACACTATAAAAATCAGAAATCTCTACAAAAAGAATTAGATAACACAAAGTTTGCCATGGAACAGCAACGTCAAGAGCTAGCGGATCATTTTGCTCATACGGCAGAAATGCTCGATATACTGGGAAAAGATTACACCAAACTCTATCAGCATATGACAAAATCCTCTTCAGAGCTGCTTTCTAATCTCCCAGAGCAAGATAATCCATTTTTAAAAAAAATTGCGCAGCAAAATAAAGACACAGCAATATCAGAAGATAACGAGGAAAATCTAGAACAGCCCCCTAAGGATTATGCATTAGGTGCAACAGGCTTATTAAAAAATGAAGAAAAAGCCATCCTTCACTCTTCAGAGGTGATCAACAGTAAAACGAACTAGCCTTGCTTTAATTAAAGTACGGCCAAAGCGCAGTAAAAAGTAATGAACTTTGCAAAGGTTTTTAAGTCATAACTCTCATTCTGTCTGTTGAAGTTTTTATAAAAAGACACATATAAACGACATCAGGCTTTAATTCATTGAGGAGTGTTACGATGAAAAAACCTTTGCTTGTTTTCACAGCATTAACCTTAAGTTTAAGTTCCCTCATCACCCCGTTACAAGTCAGTGCTGCGTTGCCTCTCTCTGTACAAGGTGAGCAATTACCAAGCCTAGCCCCGATGCTAGAAAAAATCACCCCCGCAGTGGTTAGTATCGCAGTTGAAGGAACTCAGGTTTCTCGCCAGCGTATTCCCGATCAATTTCGCTTTTTCTTTGGCCCAGATTTCCCTACCGAACAGTTCCGTGAGCGCCCTTTCCGAGGGTTGGGCTCCGGCGTTATTATTGATGCTAAACAAGGTCATGTCGTGACCAATTATCATGTGATTAATGGTGCGGAAAAAATTCGAGTCCAACTGCATGATGGCCGAGAGTTTGATGCGGAACTGGTTGGTGGCGATCAAATGGCAGATATCGCGCTGCTAAAACTCAATAAGGCTAAATCACTCACTCAAATGCCGATTGCAGACTCAGACGCACTACGGGTCGGTGATTTTGCCGTTGCAATCGGTAACCCTTTTGGTCTAGGGCAAACGGTCACTTCCGGCATTATATCTGCTCTGGGTCGCAGCGGATTAAACATTGAAAACTTTGAAAACTTCATTCAAACCGATGCGGCGATCAACAGCGGCAACTCTGGCGGAGCATTAGTCAACCTAAACGGTGAATTAATTGGTATTAACACCGCCATTCTTGGTCCGAATGGCGGGAATGTTGGAATTGGTTTTGCCATTCCAGCCAATATGATGAAGAACCTCACCGACCAAATTTTAGAATTTGGTGAAGTAAAACGTGGCATGCTAGGGGTTCAAGGTGGAGAGGTATCTTCGGAATTAGCCGATGCTTTAGGTTACGAATCCAGTAAAGGCGCTTTTGTCAGCCAAGTGGTACCAGACAGCGCCGCAGACAAAGCTGGTTTAAAAGCCGGTGATATTATCGTTTCAATTAACGGTCGAAAAGTGGATACTTTTTCAGAACTGAGAGCCACGATTGCAACATTAGGCGCAGGTAAGCAGGTTAAACTCGGTGTCATTCGTGACGGTAAAGAAAAGACCTACCATGTCACGCTTGGTGAGCAAGCTAATAGTAAAACCAAAGCTGATAACCTACACCAAGGGCTGTCCGGTGCAGAACTCACTAATACGACAGAAAATGATGTCATCCAAGGGGTGAAAGTTACTCAAGTCGAAAAAGGATCTCCGGCGGAAGCTTATCAAATTCAAAAAGACGACATTATTATAGGAGTCAACCGTCAACGAGTCAGAAACATTGCAGAGTTGCGTGCAATTTTAGATAAATCTCCCTCAATATTAGCGCTTAATATTCAGCGAGGTGATCGGACTATCTATCTTGTTGTTCGGTAAAAAAGTGGATAAATAACATACAGCAAAGGGCAGGGTTATACTGCCCTTTTGTGATTTTTCTAAGCAATGTTATTCTTCATGTTTAATACCGGCCCATTAACTCTGTCACACTGTATTGGTGGGAAAATAGCTATTGATGCGCAACCAAAGCGTATTACTACCAACAGACTTTTTGACTAATATAACCTATCTATATGGGTTAAACTCGTCTTATAACACTTTATTGATTTGGGGAAAACATGCTGAAATTTCTGGTTCGTTCTGTTGGATTTGGCTTGCTTGCTGCCATTGTGGTGATTCTCGCCGTTCCCTCTTTACGTGCCCCTATTTTTCCTCAAGCAAGTGAAGTTCCAACACACATAGGTTCATTGCAACTTTCCTTTAATGAGGCCGTGCGACGAGCCGCTCCTGCCGTCGTCAATATCTATAGCCGAAAATATTCAGAAAGTGACCGAAGTAAGCTATCCACCCAAGGGTTAGGTTCCGGAGTTATTGTGAATGAAAAAGGCTACCTTATTACCAATTATCATGTCATCGCTCAAGCGGATCAAATTATCGTCGCCTTGCAAGATGGTCGTATCGCAGCGGCTCAGTTAGTCGGGCAAGATCGCCGCACAGATATTGCAATTTTACAAATAGAAGGCAATAACTTACCCGTTATTCCACAAAACCCTCACTACCAAGCTAAAGTCGGCGACGTCGTTTTAGCCATTGGAAATCCTTATAACTTAGGGCAAACGACTACCTTTGGTATTATTTCTGCAACGGGACGTTCATCGATTAGCGCAGATGGCAGACAAGCCTTTATTCAAACCGATGCGGCTATTAATGAGGGCAATTCAGGCGGAGCTTTGGTTAATACCCAAGGTGAGTTAGTTGGAATTAATACCGCTTCTTTTCAACAAGCAACAGATCTTGAAACCTACGGTATTTCATTTGCCATCCCTTTCGATCTTGCACATAAAATTATGGAAAAAATCATTGCCGATGGACGGGTTATCCGTGGTTATATCGGTGTGGATGGGCAAGATATTAATTCCGTCACCTCGCGATTACTGGGTAGCGAACATATTGGTGGCATCGTGATTTTGGGTGTCGATCCAACTGGCCCTGCGGCAAAAGCAGGGTTTATGGTTCGTGATATCATTTTGAAAATCGATGGACAAAAAATTAATGGTCGGCAAAGTGTGATGGATACAGTTACGGATTTACGTCCAGGCACCGTAGTTGAATTTACTCTGCTTCGTAAAGGTCAAGAAATCATTGTCCCCGTCACTATCGCGGAAGATACTAGAGAATAACCATTACGTCCGATAATTAATAAGCCGATAATTAGTATAAAAAAACGGAGCCTAATGGCTCCGTTTTTTATGAGAACGCGAGTTCTAGCATTACTTCTTAGCAAGCTTCTCTTTAATACGAGCAGCTTTACCAGAGCGATCGCGTAGGTAGTACAATTTGGCACGACGTACTGCACCACGGCGTTTCACTTCAATGCTATCAACAACTGGAGAGTGAGTTTGGAACGTACGCTCAACACCTTCACCGTTAGAGATTTTACGAACGGTAAACGCTGAGTGTAGACCACGGTTACGGATTGCGATTACAACACCTTCATAGGCCTGTAGACGCTCACGGTCACCTTCTTTTACCTTAACTTGAACCACAACAGTATCACCTGGTGCGAACTTAGGTAGGTCTTGCTTCATTTGCTCTTGTTCTAGAGCCTTGATGATATTACTCATTTTTAAAATTCCTAGAATAAACTGATACTAAATTTAATAGGTTACTGGTGATGAGTTTCTTTAATAAACTCGGCCAATAATTGTTCCTGTTCGTCAGTCAGAGCTAGGTTTTCCAGGAGCTCTGGTCTTCTTAGCCAAGTTCGACCTAACGACTGTTTAAGTCGCCAATGACGAATATCCTGATGATTGCCAGACATCAGTACCGCTGGTACTGCTCTGCCATCCAATACTTCAGGGCGCGTATAGTGTGGGCAATCCAATAAGCCATTCGCAAAAGAATCTTCTTCTGCTGACGCAAAATCGCCTAAGACTCCCGGTATAAACCGAGAAACCGAGTCGATCAACGTCATCGCTGGGATTTCTCCCCCGGTCATTACAAAATCACCGATCGACCATTCTTCATCAACTTCTGATTCTATAATGCGCTCATCTATCCCTTCATAGCGGCCACAAATGAGTAATAAATTATCATTGTTAGCCAACTCTTCGACTCCTTGCTGATCGAGTTTACGACCTTGGGGAGAGAGATAAATCACTTTCGTCTTACCCGGTGCAGCGGCTTTAGCGGCATGAATGGCATCACGCAAAGGTTGCACCATCATTAACATGCCTGGACCACCACCATATGGTTTATCGTCTACAGTGCGACGTTTATCGCTTGTAAAATCACGAGGATTCCAACTTTCAATAGATAATAAGCCTTTTTTTACCGCTTGGCCTGTTACTCCAAAATCCGTCACGCTACGGAACATTTCAGGAAATAGGCTGATAACCCCAACCCACATGTGTTCTTCGCCTTATCGATTCAGAGTTAAAACGCAGGATCCCAGTCAACTTCGATCCGTTGAGCGGTGCGATCAATGTGTTTGATCACTTGCTCTTCAAGAAACGGAATTAATCGTTCCTTTTGTCCAAAAGCATCTTTTAGATTTGCTTTCACTACCAAAACATCGTTGGAGCCAGTTTCTAACATATCGATAACTTCACCAAGATCATAACCTTGTGTTGTTACCACTCGCATGCCAAACAATTCCCGCCAGTAGAACTCATCTTCTGACAATTCAGGTAATGCAGCTGGATTAATTGAAATTTCAAAGTTAGTCAGTAGGTTTGCATCTTCACGAACATCAAGCCCTTGAAGTTTTACCACCAAACCTTTGTTATGGCGTTTCCAACTTTCTACTTTGTATTCTACCCATTCGCCCTTTTGGTTTACTAACCAAGGGCTATAATCAAAAATGCTTTCAGCGTTGTCTGTGTAGGACAAAACTTTAAGCCAGCCACGAATGCCATAAGAAGCACCAAACTTGCCTACAACAATTTTTTCGCTTTGCTTGCTCATTATTTTTTTGCCTTCCATCGACATAAACTAGTCATGATTGAATTAAGCCGCTTTTTGAGCGTCTTTTACTAGTTTAGCTACGCGATCTGATAAAGATGCACCTTGTGATACCCAGTGGTTCACGCGATCTAGATCAACACGTAAGCCTTCTTCTTGACCTGTTGCGGTAGGGTTAAAGAAACCTACTTTTTCGATAAAACGGCCAGTAGAAGCGTTGCGGCTGTCTGCTACAACGATTTGATAAAATGGACGCTTTTTAGCGCCGTGACGTGCCAAACGAATGGTTACCATGTCGTCCTCTTTGCTTTCTCAAAAATAAAATTAACCCCAGCAACTATTCGATTAAAAAACAGTTTGGGGTCTCGTGCCAAAATAAAGCCTCGGAATTTTACTCTTATTCCGAGGCTTTGCAAGGGCTTTAGCCAATTTTTCACCACCAAAACCCAACAACAATTACTGTGAGCGTGTTAGCAGTTTAATAAAAGATTCTTAATCTACTGTTCAAGCTCATTTTATTCACCAAGCTTAACGGCCAAAGAAACCACCACCACCAAAACCACCTCCCATCATGCCTTGCATATTACGCATCATGCCTTTCATGCCGCCTTTTTGCATTTTTTTCATCATTTTCTGCATTTGGGTAAACTGTTTAAGCAACCGGTTTATATCTTGCACTTGGGTTCCAGAACCTGCGGCGATGCGTTTTTTGCGCGAGCCTTTGATTAAATCAGGATTTTGTCTCTCTTTCATGGTCATCGAATTGATGATAGCTTCCATCTGTTTAAACATCCGGTCATCAACTTTATCTTTAACACCGGCAGGAAGCTGAGACATACCCGGCAGCTTGTCTAACATGCCCATCATGCCACCCATATTCTGCATTTGCCCAAGTTGCTCACGAAAATCTTCTAAATCAAAGCCCTTTTTCTCTTTGAATTTTTTCGCTAGTTTTTCTGCTTTTTCATGGTCAACATTACGCTGTAAATCTTCGATCAGCGACAACACATCGCCCATACCTAAGATCCGAGAGGCGACGCGATCAGGATGGAAAGGTTCTAAGGCATCCGTTTTTTCACCAACCCCTAAGAATTTAATGGGTTTACCTGTGATATAACGGACAGATAACGCCGCCCCACCCCGTGCATCACCGTCAACTTTAGTAAGAATGACGCCAGTCAATGGTAGTGCATCACCAAAGGCTTTAGCGGTGTTCGCTGCATCTTGCCCTGTCATGGCATCAACCACAAATAAGGTTTCAACAGGGTTTATGGCTTGATGTAATGCTTGAATTTCACCCATCATTTGTTCGTCAACCGCTAAACGACCTGCGGTATCAACAATCAAAACGTCATAAAACTTTTTCTTGGCGTGCTCAACCGCTGCCGTGGCGATATCAATCGGCTTTTGATCGGCTGAAGAGGGGAAGAAATCCACCGCTAGATCACTGGCTAGTGTCTCAAGTTGTTTAATTGCTGCCGGACGATATACGTCAGCAGAAACCACCAAGACTTTCTTCTTATCGCGCTCTTTCAGTAATTTAGAAAGTTTACCGACACTGGTGGTTTTACCTGCCCCTTGCAGGCCAGCCATTAAAATCACCGCTGGTGGTTGAGCGGCTAGGTTTAAAGCCTCATTAGCCGCCCCCATTACCGCTTCGAGTTCTTGACGGACGATCTTAATAAATTCTTGACCAGGGGTAAGGGATTTAGAAACCTCAACGCCAACCGCGCTTTCTTTCACTCGACTGACAAATTCTCGCACCACAGGCAATGCAACATCGGCCTCAAGCAAGGCCATACGAACTTCACGTAAGGTGTCTTTGATGTTGTCTTCAGTAAGACGCCCTTTACCACTGATATTTTTCAGCGTGTTAGATAATCGATCTGTTAAATTCTCAAACATTTTTTTCTCTTCGCGATTAGGCGATCAATACTCTTGAGTATACCTTAGCCTATTGGCTAGGCATACCCATTGCGGAGTAACAAACGGGTTTCTTTATAAGATTGGGTTATACGGCAATATCTCAACACTTAAAAACGATAACGATCCAACGTAGCCCATTGAGGCTTAGCAAGGTATAATTCTTTAATTGAGCAACCAATTTTGTGACAAATATGGATAACCTAATCGCTATCGTTGCCGCTGTTTTATATTTTTTGTCGATTGCAGCCATTGTCCCAGGACTGGTCAATCAAACAGGCGTCAAAGCAAAAACTGTTTTTATTAGTGCCGCATTGGGGCTCTTTTTTCATGCCTGGTTACTCGTCGGGCTAATTTTACACAGCTCCGGTCAGAACCTGAGTATTCTTAATGTCGCCTCATTGATCAGCTTTATTATTTCTTTGGTAATGAGTTTAGCGATGTTTAAAGCTCGTCTGTGGTTTTTACTGCCGGTGGTATATAGTTTCTCGGCGATCAACTTATCCTTAGCGGCATTTCTTCCTAGTACCTTTATTACCCATTTAGAACATGATCCCAAATTAATGGTGCATATCTCTTTTGCGTTATTTTCCTACTCAACGTTGTCGATTGGGGCTCTTTATGCGCTACAACTGGCGTGGCTTGACCATAAATTAAAGAAGAAAAAAGGGTTATCCATTAATCCAAATCTTCCTCCATTGATGATGGTTGAACGTCACTTATTTAAAATCATTCTAATTGGTAACCTACTGTTAACGGGAACATTATTAACCGGATTGTTTTTTGTTCAAGATATGTTTGCTCAAGGGAAAGCCCATAAAGGCATTTTGTCTTTTATTGCTTGGATTGTGTATTCCGTTTTACTGTGGGGACATTATCAAAAAGGTTGGCGTGGACGTAAAGTCACTTGGTTTGCGATTGCGGGAGCCACACTATTAACCTTGGCCTATTTCGGCAGCCGTTTTGTCAGAGAAATTATTCTCAGATAAGATCACACGGATCATTGTTCATTTTAATTTTATATAAGGAAACAGTGCGTTTTGGACGACATCTCAACGGGTATCTTATTTGCGCTACTCGCGTGTCTTATCGTTATTTCAGCCTACTTCTCAGGCTCAGAAACAGGGATGATGGCTCTTAACCGTTACCGCTTAAAGCATCTAGCAAGTACCGGACATAAAGGAGCACAACGCGTTGAAAGATTACTCAGCCGCCCAGACCGCTTAATTGGTCTTATTTTAATCGGCAATAATCTAGTTAATATTCTCGCTTCCGCCATCGCTACCATTATCGGGATGCGTTTGTATGGCAATATTGGCGTGGCCATTGCCACCGGAGCACTCACCTTAGTGGTATTAGTGTTTGCTGAAGTGACCCCAAAAACATTGGCGGCGCTTTATCCTGAGCGTGTTTCTTACGCCAGCAGCATTGTTCTAACTCTACTTATGAAGCTAATGGCACCGTTAGTGATTTTTGTCAATTTGATCACTAACGGTTTTTTACGCTTACTTGGCGTTCGAGCGAAACATGGTGGCGATGATCCACTCAGCTCCGATGAACTGCGTACAATAGTCAATGAAGCTGGCCGACTCATCCCTCGCCGCCACCAAGATATGTTGCTATCCATTCTCGATCTCGAACATGTCACGGTGAATGATATTATGATCCCTCGAAATGAAATCACCGGCATCAATATTAACGATGATTGGAAATCCATCATCCGGCAGTTAACCCACTCCCCACATGGGCGAGTCGTACTATACCGCGATAATATTGATGAAGCAGTTGGTATGCTGCGCCTGCGAGAAGCTGCCCGCTTGATGCTCGAAAAAAATGAATTCAATAAAGAACGATTGTTTCGGGCCGCTGATGAAGTTTATTTCATTCCTGAAGGTACGCCGTTAAATGTGCAGTTACTGAAATTCCAACGCAATAAAGAGCGCATTGGGCTTATTGTTGATGAATACGGCGACATTATCGGCTTAGTAACATTAGAAGATATTTTAGAAGAGATCGTTGGTGAATTTACCACCTCAATGTCTCCTAGTCTGGCGGAAGAGATCACACCACAGGGGGATGGCAGTTTCTTAATTGAAGGCAGTGCGAATATTCGAGATATTAATAAGAGTTTGAAATGGAACCTTCCAACGGATGGCCCAAGAACATTGAATGGTTTGATTTTAGAACATCTTGAAGAGATCCCAGAAAACCATTTAAGTGTCAAAGTTGCCAACCACCCCATGGAAATTATAGAGCTAGAAGAAAATCGCATTAAACTGGTGCGCGTTTTTCCTCGTAAAGTCAAAAAAGCGCAATAGATTTCGTGCACGATTTCAAACAAAAAGGCTTGGTCACATAAGACCAAGCCTTTTTATCTCAGAGACAATTCAATCAGTCAATTTTTAAGGCGTTAAGCATCGCTGCGGGTAAAGCCAACTCATCATTTTTATTGACTTGGATTCCGGCATCAATAACTTGCTTAGCAATCGCTTTAGCTTCAGATAAAGAATGCATAGCAGCCGTACCACATTGATATTCGTTCAGCTCAGGAATGTTATCTTGGCTTTCAACCTTAAGAACGTCGTGCATTGCGGCCAGCCAGGCGTGGGCAACCTGCTCTTCACTAGGTCGACCAATTAAGCTCATATAAAAGCCGGTTCGACATCCCATCGGTGAAATATCGATAATTTCCACGGCATCACTATTTAAGTGATCCCGCATAAATCCAGCATACAAATGCTCTAGCGTGTGAATTCCTTTTTCAGATAAAATCGCTTTATTGGGCAACGTAAAACGCAAATCAAACACCGTAATTGTGTCGCCTTTCGGTGTTTGCATCGTCTTAGCCACGCGTACCGCGGGCGCTTGCATTCGTGTGTGGTCAACCGTAAAACTATCTAGCAATGGCATATACTTCTCTCCTTGAATCTATCCCTAAACGAGACTATTTTGTTTTCGTAGATCATAAGGGTAGCAACCTGGCTAACAACCGGTTTTAGCTTGCAAGTTTATTCTGTTAAATAACTAAAATAGGCGCATAAAAACTGGTCAAAAGTCTGAGTTTCTTGTTGTTCTATCGTGTACTGAGCATCCAATGAACGTCTAGCTTCTTGCTCCATGATTGCTGCTGAATAAATCTGATAAGTATGATTTAGATTTATCTGTTGATAGGCCTCACCCAAGCTACGACCAACTTTACCCAATCCCCCCATTTGGAGAGTTTGCTGAAGAATTTGAGCTGATAACGTTTTTTCTGGATGATCAATCCAATCAACTAATTGTTGGCAAACCTCTTGATAAGCAGTATCACCATTAGCTTTATCCATCTGCTCAGCAATTATGGTTAGATCAGCGAATACACGCTTTGCCCACGACGCTAACGTTAACTTTTCGCCATGACAACCTATTTTCAACTCAAGACCAGGCCTGCGTCCTTCTAATACCACTTTGCGCCAGTTATCACGCCAGCATTCCAGTTCACAATTATCCATAGGATCAGAATCGGACAATGCAGTCCATGTAAGGAAGAGATCCAGGAAGCGAATCTGCTGCTCGGTAATCCCTATCGGACTAAATGGATTCACATCCAGCGAACGAACTTCGATATATTCCACCCCACCACGCGCTAAAGCATCGGACGGTTTTTCACCTGCTTTTGCCACTCGTTTAGGACGAATAGGTGCATACAGCTCATTTTCAATTTGTAGGATATTGCTATTCAATTGTCGATATTCCCCATCGACTTTAATCCCGATTTTGGCAAATTGCTCGGAAGGCGTTCTGATTGCTTGGTTTAACCCTGCCAAATATTGCTCAATGTGGTTGAAACCAATTTTCAAAACACTTTGCGCATGATTGGTATACCCTAAGTCACTCAAACGCAATGAGGTTGCATAAGGTAAATAAAGAGTTTTACCAATAGATTCGAACGGTAGATCGGTTTTACGATCTTGAATAAAAGAAGAACATAAGGCTGGTGACGCCCCAAAGAAATAAGGAATCAACCATCCAAAACGATAATAGTTACGAATCATTGCAAAATATGCCGCTGATTGACTATCTTGGCGATCTTCTTCTGTCTGTTCGCCATACAGGGCATCCCAAAAGGTATCTGGAAATGAAAAGTTAAAATGAACCCCAGAAATAATTTGCATGAGGCTGCCATAACGCTGCTTTAACCCCATGCGGTAGAGCGTTTTCATTCGACCTGAATTTGAACGGCCATACTGAGCCAGTTGGATATCATCTTCACAACCAACGTAGCAAGGCATTGATAACGGCCACAACTTTTCATTTCCCATTTGACTCTGAGCAAAATGGTGAACGTCAGCAAGCTGAGCCATTAAAGTTGAAACATCATGAGAAACGGGCGTAATAAATTCAAGCAGTGATTCAGCAAAATCGGTTGTTATCCAGCGATGTGTTAATGGGGAACCGAGACTTTGTGGATGAGGGGTTTGGGCAATAGTACCGTCGGCTGTGTAGCGTAAGGTTTCACGTTCAACCCCACGGCTGAACTGTTGAAAGATTTCAGGTTGGTTAGCAACTCGTTTAAGTCGCGCAGCAAAATTAGTCAAAATGAGATTCGCTTATATTGGTTATGTTTGAAATGCAGCTGAGCGTAACTTGTCTCTTGCAAATAAGTAACTTGTCTCTTGCAAATAAAATGCTAAACCACCGGATTCCTTGATGGCCTAGCGTTGAGCAACTGACTTTTCCTCGGCAACTCACTGAGTTCAACAATGCCTCGAAATGAGTAGCAAGCAGCCAAATAAATACCATTCCCTGTGCCATTACTTGGATATATGCGTACTCTAACGGATGATTTCAAGCTCTTCTATAGGAATTGCTAACTTTTCTAATGGCGACTTCAGTTTTTTCATATCCCCAACCACAATAATTTGATAATCCTGTGGCTGAAACCATTTCTTCGCTAATTGATTTAACGTGCTTTTATCGACCTGATGAACCAAGTGATTGCGTTGCTGTAAATAATCTCGATCGAGGTTATAAGTCAAAATCTGACTGATGAGCTGAGCTTTTTGAGAGGGCGTCTCATAACTCAAAGCATCTTGCTGTCCAACCGCAAGGCGTAGAAATTCCATTTCTTTATCTGTTAAGCCTTGTTGACTAAAATGCGCTAACTCTTGCTGGATCTCTTTGATTGAGTCAACGGTCACATTCGCTCGCACTTGTGCGTTGAAGACCACTGCACCGATTTCTCGGTTAGCAGTAAAATAGCCGCTAGCACCATAGGTATAGCCTTTATCCTCACGTAGGTTTTGGTTGAGTCGGCTATTAAAGTTACCCGCTAAATTAAAATTTGCTAATTGGCTAAGGTAGAGTTCCCCTGTCGCATCAAAAGGCAATCCTTTACGAACAAAACGAACGACACTTTGTGGTGCTCCTGGTTTATCTACCACATAAATTTTTTGTTCGCTCGAAGGTGCAATGACTTGAGGATTGATCATCGGAGCTGGCTCCCCGTGCCATCGGGCAAAAAATGTTAGTTGTTTTACCACCTCTTGGCGATCAATATCACCGACAACAACGATTTTCGCTCCATTAGGGGTATAATGCTGACGATAGAAATCCTTAACATCATCAAGTGTAAGCGCCGCGATAGAGGCCGTCGTGCCCTCACTTGAACGCGCAAATACCGAGTGGCCAAACAGCACTTGACGCGTCGCTTGAGCGGCTAACCAACTGGGTTGCTGATGTTGATAGACGATGCCTTGCATCATCTGTTGTTGAATACGTGAAAAATCTTGCTTATTAAACCCTGGACTTAATAACCGCTCTTCAACCACGGCTAAGGTTTCTGGTAGGTGCATTTTCAAGCTAGAGATAGTGACATTGGTTGCATACGAACCAGCATTAATTCGAATCACCGACCCAAGTTTATCGAGTTCAGCTTGAATTTTTTCTACACTTCGTTGCGCAGAGTCTTGCTCTAACAGAGCGGCCGTTAAATGGGCAAGTCCTTCTTTCCCAACCTCAACATGACGTTCTCCGGCGGGAAGCCGTATGTCGATTAGCACGGTTGGTGTCTCGGTCATCTTTGTTCCTAATAACTCTGAGCCATTATCAAAATACCAGTCATAAAGTACAGGCATCTCTATTTGAACGGCTTGAGCGGCATCGGGAATGATAGAGCGATCAAACGAATCATTAACATGACGATACGCTAACTGCTCCTCTGTTATTTTTTTATATTCAGGGAGCTGTCGTTTAGGGGTAACAAATGTAGCGCGTTGGACGGCCCATTCTGTTTTCCCTTTGGGAACCACGCTTAATGTCACTTTGGGATGCTGGTCAATATATTGCTGAAACACCTTGGTGATAGAATCAGAAGAAACGGCCCGCAACTGATTTAACTGCTGCTCAATGCGATCCGGTTGACCATAAAATGTTTGATTACTGGCTAACTGACTCACCTTCCCTTGTACACTTTGCAAAGCAAAAATCGCATTAGCTTCTGCTTGACCCTTGATCTGCGCTAACCGCGAGTTGCTGACGCCTTGCCGAGAAAACTGCTGCAAAGTATCCATCAATGCTTGATATAGTGGTGCTAATTGCGACGGTTCACCTGATGGAGCCATTGCGTAAACATAAAACGTACAAGCCAACTCTGCACAGTCTTGAAATGCCCCAGCGTCAACCGCTTGCTGGGTTTTCACTAAATTTTGATAGAGCAAGCTATTACTACCACTGCCTAATACTTGCGCTAACGTATCGAGTGAAGCTTGCTGCTCTGCGCCTTGATAAGCGGTTGGCCAACCGATCACAACCATCGGCTGCTGAATTCGATCTTCAAGAGTAATATAGCGATCTTGCTCTAAATGAACGGGCTGTTTAGGGGCACTATCAACCTGTGGGCCTTTAGGTATAGATCCAAAATAACGGTTTACCCAGGCTAAGGTTTGTGCAATATCAATATCCCCCCCGATCGTCAATACCGCGTTATTTGGCCCATACCAACGTAAGAAGAAAGCCTTAAGATCATTCACATCAATTCGATCTAAATCTTCCACATAGCCTATCGTTTGCCAAGAATAAGGATGGCCTTCTGGATAAAGCGCTTCTGACATTTTTTCCCAAATCAAACCATATGGACGATTATCGTAATTTTGCGCTCGCTCATTTTTAACCGTGTCTCGCTGAATTTCAAATTTACGCTGTGAAATCGCTTCAAGCAAAAAGCCCATGCGATCTGACTCTAACCACAGTACTTTTTCCAATTGATTCGCAGGAACGGTTTGAAAATAATTGGTTCGATCTCGATTTGTGGTGCCATTTAAGGATCCGCCCGCCTCTGTGATCAAACGAAAGTGCTCTTGATCGGCAACATGCTTTGAGCCTTGAAACATCATATGTTCAAAAAAGTGAGCAAAGCCAGATTTACCCACCTCTTCTCTTGCTGATCCCACATGATAAGTCATATCCACATGCACAAGAGGATCGGAATGATCGGGGGATAAAATGACCGTTAACCCATTCGAAAGTTGGTATTTACGATAAGGAATGCCCACCGTATCGGACTGGGTATCCACTTGCTCGATTAAAGTGACGCCATCGGGTAAAGATGAGAAAAAGGGAAGTGATGTTGAAGATGTACAACCGTACAACGCAATACACGTAATCAAACCTAGCCAAAGTTTTTTCATCATAACTCCTTAGAAAAAACCATAAAAAAATGCCCCCAGCATGATATAACGGAAAGCCTTACCAAGCATAATCATGCTCAATACGGGGAAGCTTTTCATTCTTAACCATCCAGCGGCTAAACAAAGCGGATCACCAATAATGGGTAACCAACTCAACAATAGAGCCCAATAACCATGTTTATTTAACCATCGTAGTGCTTTATGACCCTGTTTTTCTTGTTGAGTTCGATTAGGCAACAGCCAACCTAGCCAATAATTAGTCATCCCCCCTAACGTATTCCCGAAGGTGGCAATCATAATAATGGTTATAGGAGAAAATGTCTGAATCGAAAAAGTGGCCAATAGTATAGCTTCAGAACCACCCGGTAACAGAGTGGCACTAAGAAAACTAACAAAAAACAGCACCCAGAGTGCCGATTCTGAAAAGAACTGAGCAATCTGAGTAAGGTCAATCGCCAAGGTATGCTAACTCTGCATATTAAGCAAAATTTTACCGCGCGTATGCCCAGTTTCCATCTGCTCATGTGCTTGACGAACTTGATCCATTGGGTAAACGTGTTGAATTTCCACTTTTAATAAACCAACACTGACCATGTATAACAAGGTATCTAACTGCTCAGGGTTTGGATCAACTAACATACCGGTTGCCTGAAAGCCTAACATCTTCGCCTTTTCACAGATTAATTCCGCACTTAATGTTGGCACACTCACCACACGAGCATGATCATTAAGGCATTTAAGCGCATCCAATGCCGCATCTCCGCCCACAAGGTCGATCAGAACATCCACCGCTTCCAAACGTTGTGAAACTGGAGCAAATTGATAGTTAATAGCATGAGCCCCTAACGTCGCGAGGTAATCAAGGTTACTTTCACTACACGTGGTATACACTTCAGCTTTAGCGGCTATCGCAACTTGTAATGCAATATGTCCGACTCCACCGGCTCCCGCTAAAATTAACACGCGTTCACCTTCTTGAATTTGAGCTTTACTCAATGCCTGCGCCGCAGTTTGTCCTGCAAGGGGTAATGCCGCAGCCGCTTCTAGCGTAACGGAATCGGGCACGATACTCAGCTCTCTTTCAGGAACACAAAGATATTGGCTATAACCACCCCCACGGAGAGGAAAACCAACAAACCCCGCGACATTCATCCCTTTTTCAAGCGCTGAAACACCCTGTCCAACTTTCACCACCTGCCCTGCGATGTCATATCCAGCAACCCAAGGTAATTTATCTTGATTTTGCGCAGCAGCCCAACCCAGTCCAGCTCGAGTTTTAGTATCAATAGGATTAATACTGGTAAAAGCGACTTTGACCAACACTTCTCCTTCCTGAGGCTCTGGAATTGGTGATGACTGAATAGCGAGCACTTCTGGCCCACCAAATTGGGTAATGACAATCTGCTTATTATCCATATTCTAAGTCCCTGTGGCTGGTGATGAAAAAAGGGATGCTAAAGCATCCCTTTGAATATATATCATTTTATTACTATACCCAAACAACTTGGAATTGCAGGCAGGCGACAAGCGAGTCAAGCATCGCTACCGCGCGACGACGACATCACTTAATAGACTATCCGTCAATCGTTATTAACGCTCAGCCCTAAAATGCCCTTATTTAGCCGACTAAAGCTAATAAAATCCCAGCCGCAACCGCCGAGCCTAACACGCCAGCAACATTTGGCCCCATAGCATGCATCAATAAAAAGTTTTGTGGGTTAGCTTCTAACCCGACTTTATTAACAACACGCGCCGCCATTGGTACAGCAGAAACTCCGGCAGCACCTATCAATGGGTTAATATCTTCTTTAGAGAATTTATTGAGCACTTTTGCCATCAAAACTCCCCCTGCAGTACCAATGCTAAATGCGACAGCACCAAGCACTAAAATACCTAAGGTCGAAATATTAAGGAATTGATCGGATTGAAGTTTTGAACCCACTCCAAGACCTAAGAAGATAGTAACAATATTAATCAGTTCATTTTGTGCCGTTTTCGATAAGCGCTCAACCACACCGGCTTCACGCATTAAATTCCCCAAGCAGAACATTCCAACCAATGGAGTAGCCGAAGGTAGGAACAAAATGGCCATCAGTAACACGAGCAGCGGAAAAATAATTTTTTCCGTTTTCCCTACATGACGCAACTGAGCCATTTTAATCTGACGCTCTTGTGGTGTAGTTAATGCCTTCATGATCGGTGGCTGAATGATAGGAACCAATGCCATATAACTGTACGCAGCAACTGCGATTGCTCCTAATAACTTCGGTGACAGTTGACTGGCTAAAAAGATAGCTGTCGGACCATCAGCGCCACCGATAATGGCTATTGACGAAGCATCAGCTAACGAAAACTCCATTCCTGGCACATAGTTAAGCATGATCGCACCAAATAATGTTGCAAAAATACCGAACTGCGCAGCGGCACCTAACCACAAGGTTTTAGGGTTGGCAATCAAAGCACCAAAGTCGGTCATTGCGCCCACGCCCATAAAAATCAACAACGGGAAAATACCCGATTCGATCCCAATATAGTACACGTAGTACAACAACCCACCCGGCTCAGTAAAACCGGCATTAGGAATATTTGCCAAGATAGCTCCAAACCCAATCGGTAACAGCAATAAAGGTTCAAAACCTTTACGTATGGCTAAAAAAAGCAATACGCAGCCGATAAGAATCATCATGATTTGGCCAAGCGTAAAGTTAGCAATCCCTGTTTCGTGCCACAGGGTTAATAATCCGTCCATGTTACACCCTTATGCCAAACTTAAGATCGGCGCACCGACTGTCACTGCATCCCCTTCCTTCACATGCAGCTCTTGAACAACACCACTACGCGCAGCCCGAACTTCGGTTTCCATCTTCATCGCTTCTAAAATAACCAGCACATCGCCTTCAACCACTTCGCTTCCAGGTTGAACTTGAACCTTAAAAATATTTCCGGCAAGAGGAGCGGGCACAGCTTCAGCTGCTGAGGCCGGAACAGGAGCAGAGGTTGTCGCTGTAGACTGACTAGCGGTCACCGAGCTAATTTGACCTTGGGGACCCACTTCTACTTGATACACTTGCCCGTCAACTTTGACACTATAGGTTTCGATACTCGGTACAGAATCTTTTACTACAGGAGCTGCGGCAGATTCGACCGTTTCAGATCCCGGTGCGGGTTCAAATGCATTGGGGTTATGACGGTTTTTCAGAAATTTAAGTCCGACTTGAGGGAATAAAGCATAAGTCAGTACATCATCCACGGTCTCTTGCGCTAATGAAATACCATCCTCTTTAGCTTTAGCTAATAATTCCGTGGTTAAATGTGTCATTTCATCTTGAAGCAAGTCAGCAGGGCGGCAAGTAATGGCTTTACTTCCTTTTAACACTTGCGCCTGTAGATCTTGATTCACTTCAGCAGGTGTTGCCCCATATTCTCCTTTCAGTACCCCGGCAGTTTCTTTGGTTATACTTTTATAGCGCTCACCCGTTAAAACATTAATCACCGCTTGAGTACCAACAATTTGAGATGTTGGTGTAACTAAAGGGATGTAACCAAGATCTTGCCGAACACGAGGAATTTCTTCCAACACCTCATCGAGCCGCTCTGCAGCGCCTTGTTCTTTTAGTTGGCTTTCCATATTAGTCAACATACCACCCGGGACTTGAGCAATCAAAATTCGCGAGTCAACCCCTTTTAGTTGTCCTTCAAATTGGGCGTATTTTTTACGAACGTCACGGAAATACGCTGCAATAGGCGCAAGATGTTCGAGATTAAGCTGGGTATCTCGTGCTGTCCCTTGCAACATAGCAACCACCGTTTCCGTTGGCGTGTGTCCATAGGTTTGGCTCATTGACGAAATGGCAGTATCAAGAATATCCACCCCAGCTTCTACCGCTTTTATTGCGGTTGCCGTTGATAATCCAGTTGTCGCATGGCAATGTAAAGCAAGAGGAACATCACACGATGCTTTAATCCGCGATATTAACTCTTCCGCTTCATAAGGTTTTAAAAGTCCTGACATGTCTTTAATACATAATGAGTGACAGCCAAGATCTTCTAATCGCTTCGCCAGATCAACCCAAGTTTCTGTATTATGGACTGGACTAATGGTATAAGAGAGCGTTCCTTGAGCATGTGCACCAACGTTGACCGTTGCTTTGATCGCTTGCTGAAAGTTGCGTACATCGTTCATTGCATCAAAAATACGGAATACATCCATCCCATTAACGTGAGCACGCTCGACAAACTTCTCAACCACATCATCCGCGTAATGGCGATAACCAAGCAGGTTCTGCCCTCGTAATAACATCTGCATTGGGGTATTGGGCATCGCTTTTTTTAGCGCACGCAGACGCTCCCAAGGATCTTCTCCCAAGTATCGAATACACGCATCAAAGGTAGCGCCACCCCAAGTTTCTAACGACCAATAGCCGATTTTGTCCAACTCTGCTGCAATAGGCAACATATCTTCAAGACGCATGCGCGTCGCAAATAATGATTGATGGGCGTCTCTTAACACCACATCGGTAATAGCAAGTGCTTTAGACATGCTCATTAACTCCTTTTAATTGGTACTACTTAGCAGCTGAGTGTCGGTACTGATGTACAGCGGCAGAGATAGCCGCTACCACCTGAGGGGGAACTGCAGCAGAGGTTGGTTGAATCGATTTTTTGGGGCTGACTATCGTCTGAGGTACTTCTTGCGGTACCCATTTAGACATGAACCGAACGAGATAGACCAAAATGGTTAAAAATAGAAATACGACGACCATCCCTGTAACCATCAGGGTAGCCGCATCAACTAGCAGGCTTCCAATATTTGTCATGTTGCTTCCTTTCTGTGTCATCCTGACAGCAATTGTCTGCGATAAACCATTATTATTCCGACAAAAGCCAACAGGATTATCTCGACTTGTGAAAAATTGTCAATTTTGTTTAGGATTTTTAAACAAATCAGAGTAACCAAGTGAAAGAACCGTCATACAAATCACAAAACGTGATGTAATTGAGCTAAGAAACTCGCACGTTTTTAGTGAATATGAGTAGATTAATAGGAATTTGAAATAAAATTTGAGATGCAGCTAGTAAAAGGAGAACAGACCAATAAAAACAGTATGTTGTGAAAATGAAATAAAAAAATGCTACAGGATTGTAAAAAACAAAACCCCGCTTAATTGCGAGGTTTAAAAGGTGGCGCGCTCAGGAGGATTCGAACCTCCGACCGCCTGGTTCGTAGCCAGGTACTCTATCCAGCTGAGCTATGAGCGCGCAAGGCTTCGGTGAAATTAAACTTTACACAACAGTCAAATCACCAAGGTTGTTTATGACCTTAAATAATGGCGCGTCCTGGAGGATTCGAACCTCCGACCGCCTGGTTCGTAGCCAGGTACTCTATCCAGCTGAGCTAAGGACGCACGGTGCTAGTGATGATATCACTAACTTGAAATAATGGCGCGCTCAGGAGGATTCGAACCTCCGACCGCCTGGTTCGTAGCCAGGTACTCTATCCAGCTGAGCTATGAGCGCGCAGGGCTTCGGTGAAATTAAACTTTACACAACAGTCAAATCACCAAGGTTGTTTATGACCTTAAATAATGGCGCGTCCTGGAGGATTCGAACCTCCGACCGCCTGGTTCGTAGCCAGGTACTCTATCCAGCTGAGCTAAGGACGCACGGCGCTAGTGATGATATCACTAACTTAAAATAATGGCGCGCTCAGGAGGATTCGAACCTCCGACCGCCTGGTTCGTAGCCAGGTACTCTATCCAGCTGAGCTATGAGCGCGCAGAATGTGATAAATCACACTAAAATCTCTTCGAAACAAAATTGTTAGCAATAAACCAACAAATGGCGGTGAGGGAGGGATTCGAACCCTCGATACGGCTACAAACCGTATACTCCCTTAGCAGGGGAGCGCCTTCAGCCTCTCGGCCACCTCACCACAAGCATGTTTCTCTATTATATGGCGCGTCCTGGAGGATTCGAACCTCCGACCGCCTGGTTCGTAGCCAGGTACTCTATCCAGCTGAGCTAAGGACGCGCGGTTGCTTAATTATTATAAGCCTTGCAAGAATGGCGGTGAGGGAGGGATTCGAACCCTCGATACGGCTACAAACCGTATACTCCCTTAGCAGGGGAGCGCCTTCAGCCTCTCGGCCACCTCACCGTCTTGCGGAGGCACATATTACGATTTACCAAAAATATGTCAAACACTTTCTTGGTAAAAGTTTTAAAAAAAACGTTAACCGTTGGCTATTTAACCAAAGCGTTGACTTTTTACACTTAAGTACCAAAGCCTAGGATTTATCACGCTATTTCAAATGCACAATACCGTGATTCTTAACGAACAAAAAATAAATAAGGCCGGTTAATACCAGCCTTATCTCGATAATTAGTAGTTGCTAGGAGCAACGTTACCATTACCTTTTTCTGCTTGAATGCGCATGTAAATTTCTTCACGGTGCACAGATACTTCTTTGGGAGCGTTAACACCTATCCGTACTTGATTACCTTTTACACCCAAAACTGTTACCGTTACTTCATCACCGATCATCAGTGTTTCGCCAACGCGGCGAGTCAAAATTAGCATTCTTTGCTCCTTGAGTAATCTCTGTATTATCTTGCAACTACGCTATTATCTACTAAAAGTTATCTCCCAGTAAACTTTATTGCATCTAAATCAGCCTAAAAGCATCTGCTTTGCCTCAAACGCCAGCGAAGTGTCCGAATAAATATAAGCCTTGTGCAAAATATTAGCCGCATTATCCACCTTATGCGGCGCAAGCGTTAACATCAATGATTGCGAGCTTGTGGAGACATAATGCACATCTATCCCTTGTTCGGTCAATAAAGCACAAGAATGCTCCACCAACGTAGCAGCTTGCAATCCAACGGTGGTTAACAAACTCACAGGTTCACTATTGCGGATTTTACCGTTAAACACCAGTTCTAACTTCGCATAAGCGTCCTGTTTTATCACTATCGCCGTCCATTCTGCTTCCTCGATCACATTCCATAGTTCGATCCCCAGCATATGGCACTGCTTTTCCAGAATGGTGGCATCGTCAGATTCAATCTTGACGAGTAGCATCTCCCTCTGAATCGCAATGCCACATATGTTCTGTGTTCCCCGCTCACCTTTAATTAAGCTCCCTTGATTGGTATCAAAGGTCGATAACACTCTGAGTGGGACTTGATGTTTCCACGCATATTGAACGCAAGGTAAGTGCAACACTTTCGCCCCTTTACGGGCCATTTCTTCCATCGAAGGGAAGTCGATCACCGCCAATTTACGCGCAGATGGCACCACGCGAGGATCACAGGTATATATGCCATCCACATCCGTAAAAATTTGACATTCATCAGCGTTGAGTACGCCAGCTAACGCCACGGCACTCGTGTCCGATCCCCCTCGACCTAATGTGGTGATATCCCCTTTCTCATTCACCCCTTGGAAGCCTGCGATGACCACAATAAGCCCTTGAGTCAATAATTCGCGAATGGTTCGGGTATCGATCGACTTGATCGTTGCATTGTTGTGTTGGTTATCGGTGACAATGTTGGCTTGCGTTCCAGTAAGGGAACAAGCGGGATACCCCAATTTATTTAAAACCATGGCAAGTAATGCCATCGACATTTGCTCACCCGCAGAGAGTAAAACATCAAGCTCTCTTGCATTCGGTACACGCTCAATTTGTTGGGCAAGGCCCAACAGACGGTTCGTTTCACCAGCCATGGCAGATACAACCACAACAACTTGATTCCCATCATTTTTTGCTTTAATGATGTGTTCAGCAACGGTATATATTCTCTCAATAGAGCCGACCGACGTTCCACCGAACTTTTGTACGATAAGGGGATTTTTCACCAGTATTCACCTTCCCAAGACAAAGTCTCATGGCCCCAACAATGAATCAATTGCTTGATGAGTCATTGAGGGATATAAACAACAAAACCAAGTGGATAACTGGTTTTGTTTAAAACAACGCCAATTACACCACTTGGTTAACCAGATAAAATTACGCTCAATCAAAAGATAATTGATTGAGCGTAACTTATCACTATGTTATAGACGCTCTGCAATCCAAGCGTCAACAGACTCTAAAGCAGAAGGAAGCGCTTTGGCGTCACTCCCTCCCGCTTGTGCCATATCAGGGCGGCCGCCCCCTTTACCACCAACTTGTAGTGCAACCATATTAACCAAATCTCCGGCTTTCACTTTGCTGGTCAAATCTTTGGTCACTCCTGCAATCAAGCCGACTTTATCATCCACGACATTACCTAACATGATAATACCGCTACCTAGCTGATTTTTTAATTCATCAACCATCCCACGTAGTGCTTTATTATCAGCACCATTGAGTTGTGCAACAAGCACTTTAACCCCAGCGATCTCTTTCACTTGATCGGTTAAGGATGCGCTTGCTTGGGTCGCCAATTTATCTTTCAACTGCTGGATTTCTTTCTCAAGTTGCTTCACTTTATGGGCAGTTTCAGAGAGTTTTTCTTCGTATTTACGTTGCTGATTCTCTAAAGCATCGAGAGCGGCTTCACCGGTAACCGCTTCAATGCGACGAATGCCAGCCGCGATACCGCCTTCGGACAGAATCTTAAATAAGCCAATGTCTCCTGTATGTGAGGCATGAATACCACCACATAATTCGGTTGAAAAGTCACCCATGGAAAGAACGCGCACTTGCTCATCATACTTTTCACCAAAGAGTGCCATCGCCCCTTTCTGTTTCGCCGCTTCAATGTCCATGATCGCCGTTTCAATCACATGATTACGACGAATTTGGCTATTAACTAAGCGCTCAACGTCTTTAAGCTCATCAGTGGTCATCGCTTCAAGGTGTGAGAAGTCAAAGCGCAAGCCTTCTGCTTTAACGAGTGAACCTTTTTGGGCAACATGTTCACCCAACACTTGACGCAATGCCGCATGCAATAAGTGAGTGGCTGAATGGTTTAGTGAAATTGCAGCACGGCGCTTGGCATCAACGATCGCTTCAACCTGATCTTCTTTGGCCATAACCCCCTCTTGTAACAAGCCGTAATGGGCTATGGCATGACCTAATTTCTGAGTATCTTCGACTTGAAATAGCCCCGACGCTGTTTTTAACACGCCGGTATCACCACATTGGCCACCCGATTCAGCGTAAAACGGCGTTTTCTCCAGTACCACAATGGCCTTATCACCCGCCGATAACGCATTGACCTCTTGACCATCAACAAACATCGCTAATACTGGGCTTGCCTGTTGCACTGCGTTATAACCACAGAATTCAGACTGGCCCTCAACCTTAATCAAACGATTATAGTCTGTACCAAAGTGCCCTGCTTCACGAGCGCGTTGACGCTGCTCTTCCATTGCGGTTTCAAAACCCGCTTCATCAATGGTAAAGCCTCGTTCACGTGCTACATCATTAGTTAAATCGGCTGGAAAGCCATAAGTATCATACAGTTTGAAAACCGTTTCACCATCCAGCTCTTGACCCGTTAAGGCATCTAACGCGTCATTAAGAATCGCCAGTCCTCGTTCAAGAGTACGACCAAAGTTTTCTTCTTCAATACGAAGGATTTTTTCAACCAACGCTTGCTGTTTATGCAACTCTTTGCCTGCACTACCCATAACGTCAATGAGTGGTGTCACCAGCTTGTAGAAAAATGCGCCTTGAGCACCCAGTTTATTACCATGACGAACGGCACGGCGAATAATCCGGCGTAATACATAGCCACGCCCTTCGTTCGACGGCATTACACCATCGACAATTAAGAAAGCACATGAACGGATATGGTCGGCTAACACACGCAATGATTGATTGGTCAGGTCTTGATACCCAATCACTTCGGCGGCCGCTTTGATCAAGGTTTGGAAAACATCAATCTCATAGTTAGAGTGGACGCCTTGAACAATCGCAGAAATCCGTTCAATCCCCATTCCAGTATCGACCGACGGTTTCGGTAACGGCTCCATTTTTCCATCGGCATGGCGATTAAACTGCATAAACACCACGTTCCAGATTTCAATAAAACGATCACCATCTTCTTCTGCTGATCCTGGAGGCCCACCCAAAATGTGTTCACCATGATCATAAAATATTTCGGTACAAGGACCGCAAGGGCCGGTATCACCCATTTGCCAGAAGTTGTCCGACTCGTAAGCTTTCCCTCCAGGTTTGTCACCAATGCGGATAATGCGATCTTGTGGAATACCGACTTTTTGATGCCAAATATCAAAGGCTTCATCGTCCGTTTGATACACGGTAACCAATAAGCGTTCTTTAGGTAACTGAAGAACTTCGGTGAGAAATTCCCATGCATACTGAATCGCATCTTCTTTGAAATAGTCACCAAAACTGAAGTTACCCAACATTTCAAAAAAAGTATGGTGACGAGCAGTAAAGCCAACGTTTTCTAGATCATTATGCTTACCACCAGCACGTACACAACGTTGAGCGGTTGTCGCTCGCGTATAAGCGCGTTTTTCTAGGCCAAGAAAACAATCTTTAAATTGGTTCATTCCTGCGTTAGTAAATAGCAGGGTCGGATCATTAGTAGGCACCAATGATGAACTATCAACGATCTGGTGCCCTTTACTTTCAAAGAATGAGAGGTACGCGCGGCGAACCTCATCGGTGCTCATATACATGCAGCTCTTCCTGAATGACTCAAGTTAGAATTTTGAGCTATTGTAAAGCATGGATAAGGCTTCGACTAGTTTTCTTAATTAAAAGAGGAAAATTGCAAAACATAGCCTCTCAAAAACAAGGCTGGGGTGGGATCATCAGCGTCAAGCAGACTCATTTTCAATCTCACTCAAATCAGATAATGCGTACTGAATTTGCTCAAAACTAAACCCACGATACTGTAAAAAGCGAATACGCTTTGCTTGCGTTTTTCTGTCGATAGAAGCGCAAGAGTTAAATTTTTTATCTGCCGCCTGCTTGGCGAGTTCAAACCAGTCGATCTCTACTTGCGAAAAGGCGATGACGATCAGATCATCACTGACTCGATTTTGTTGTAAAGATTGACGAATCCGTCTCTCACCATGTCCTTTACTGATATGCTGACGAATAACACTAAGTGCGTAACGTAAATCATCGATATAACCATAGTGCTGGCAGTATAAAATGGCTTGCTCAACATCTGAGTGCGAAAATCCTTTCATCAAAAGCTTTTGCATCAGTTCATATTGGCTATGATCTCGCCGACTTAACAATCCCAGCGCACTCTCTTGGCAACGTCTTTGGGGCTTAAGTTCTCCTTCGCTGTAAGGAAGAAAAGACATATCGAATGCTCCAATTGTAAAAAAACCCTGCAAAGCAGGGCTAAATAAACCAGATAAAACCGCACTTACAATTCGTCTTGCTCAGGTACAATCCCAAACTCAGGCTCTTCAACTGCAATTTGTTCTGGACTTAGTAACATTTCACGTAACTTGCTATCAATCGTTTTAGCAGCTTCAGGATTTTCTCGTAAGAATTTACAAGCATTGGCTTTACCTTGACCAATTTTATCGCCGTTGTAGCTATACCAAGCGCCCGCTTTTTCAATCAGCTTATGTTTGACCCCCAGATCGACAAGTTCACCTTCTCGGTTAAAGCCTTGGCCATACATGATTTGGGTATTCGCTTCTTTAAATGGTGCCGCTATTTTATTTTTAACCACTTTAATACGAGTTTCGTTACCAACAACCTCGTCACCCTCTTTTATGGCACCGGTACGGCGAATATCAAGACGAACCGAAGCATAGAATTTTAGTGCGTTACCACCGGTTGTGGTTTCTGGGTTACCAAACATCACACCAATTTTCATCCGAATTTGGTTGATGAAGATACACATACAATTAGACTGTTTGAGGTTACCTGTTAATTTACGCATTGCTTGAGAAAGCATACGCGCCTGAAGCCCCATGTGGCTATCCCCCATTTCACCTTCAATTTCAGCTTTTGGGGTTAATGCCGCCACAGAGTCGACAACGATAACATCCACGGCTCCTGAACGCGCTAGCGCATCACAGATTTCCAGCGCTTGTTCACCCGTATCAGGCTGGGATACCAAAAGTTCATCAATATTCACGCCCAATTTGCGTGCATAGACAGGATCAAGTGCGTGTTCTGCATCAATAAAAGCACAGGTTTTACCTTCTCGCTGTGCAGAAGCAATCAATTCAAGGGTTAGTGTGGTTTTACCTGAAGATTCAGGGCCAAACACTTCCACAATTCGCCCCATTGGCAAACCACCCGCACCTAATGCGATATCGAGAGAAAGAGAACCGGTTGAAATGGTTTCAACATCCATGGCTCGGTTATCACCGAGGCGCATGATCGAGCCTTTACCGAATTGCTTTTCAATTTGACCAAGCGCGGCGGCCAATGCTTTTTGTTTATTCTCGTCCATTACTTTCTCCAGACTGTCACCTAAATGGTGAGCGGTGAATGCTTAGATAGTGTGTCGACAGATTCGTCAAGTTGCTACTCATTATACTGTTGATTCATACAGTGTCCAGAGCTGTGTAGAAAAATTTGTGTTTGACCTCAAGTTAACTGAGCGCAGGTAAATAATCCGCTATGGTTTGTAATGCATGAATCATCGCCTGTTGACGAACTTGCGCTCGATCGCCAGTAAAATGCCTTGTCTCAATTTTTTGCCAACCTTGTGTATCAGCCCAAGCAAAGCAAACCGTTCCAACCGGTTTCTCTTCACTACCACCATCCGGGCCAGCAATTCCACTGATCGCCACTCCCATTGTCGCACGTGAATGCGCCAGCGCCCCTTGTACCATTTCTTGTACCACCGGCTCAGAAACCGCGCCAAATTTAGCCAATGTTTCGCTTTGCACACCAATCATCTCTTGTTTGGCCTGATTACTATAGGTAACAAAAGCACGATCAAACCAAGCCGAACTGCCCGGAATGTCGGTAATGGCAAAAGCAACCCCGCCGCCGGTACACGACTCGGCACTGGTTAACACCTGGTGACTTCGTAATAGCTGTTGGCCTAATTGCTGGCTTAATGAAAATAGCGTTGTCATGTTTCTCTCCATTGATACGGATTAGGTATATACCCTTAGCACAGTTCGAGTGATGAGAACATACCATGGGCAACATAAGCGTACCCATGCAAGGCTGTAATATATAACATGAAGTTATATTTCAAACATTAGACTATCAGCATCTAAGAATGGCCAACGGATCACGTGTGGGGTACTTTGCTGCTCACCAAAAAAATAACCGACTTGTGGTGTTGCGAAGGTATGATCGCCGCGAGTCAACGGTTGTTCGCTTAATGCTCGGTGGGTTAATTTCGCTTCCCAGTGATCATCACTTTGCCATCCTAACGGTGCCAATTCAACACGCACTTCCGCGCCAACCGGGTTGATAGAAATAACCTCAAATGGTAACGATGCTTGGCTGTTAGGCTTGCGCGACAAAGTTAACTCATGGCTGCGGACATAAAGCTTGCCAGAGTGACAAATGGCTTGTTGTTTTGGTGGCAAGATAAATGCCTGACCATTAGCCCACTGCTCATGTTGCCACTCGGCTTGGAACACATTCACATTACCAAAAAAATCGAACACAAACCGACTGTTAGGTTGAGCATAAAGCTGTACGGGAGAGTCAATCTGCTCAATCCGTCCATCACTCATCACCACGACACGATCTGACAGTTCTAATGCTTCGTCTTGATCATGGGTAACAAAAACACTGGTAAAGCTCAATTCATCATGTAGGTTACGTAACCAGCGGCGTAACTCTTTACGTACCTTGGCATCTAATGCTCCAAAAGGCTCATCGAGTAGCAATACTTCAGGTTGGGTCGCTAACGCGCGTGCTAATGCAATACGTTGTTTTTGTCCTCCAGAAAGTTGCTCTGGATAACGCTCAGCGAGATGCCCTAACTGAACAATGTCTAATAACTGTTTTACGCGCTGAGCGATCACTGCAGCTGGCGGCCTTTTGCGTCGTTCCATCACTTGTAAACCAAAAGCGACATTATCTGCCACCGTCATATGGCGAAAGAGCGCATAATTTTGAAAGACAAATCCGACGCGACGCTCACGAACATGCACATTGGTCACGTTTCTATTACCAAAGTGAATCGTGCCGCTATCCGCTCCTTCTAAACCAGCAATGATCCGTAATAGCGTAGTTTTCCCTGATCCAGATGGCCCAAGCAGACCGACCATCTCTCCATCATCAATATGTAAAGAGAGCGGGGAAATGGCTTGAAATTGACCAAAGTTTTTGCAGATATTATCTAAACGTATACTCATACCGTCCCTTGCTCACTGTTGTTTTTTATCTGGTTATATTCTTGTCGCCATTCCACATAGGCTTTAAAGATAAGGGTTAATAAGGCGATAAAGGCTAATAATGAGGCACTCGCGAATGCAGCTTCCGATTGATAATCTTCATAAAGTAATTGCACGTGCAGTGGCAAGGTGTTGGTTTCGCCACGAATATTACCGGAAACGACCGCGACCGCACCAAATTCACCAATCGCTCGCGCATTGGTTAAAATCACCCCATAAATGAGTGCCCACTTGATATTAGGCAAAGTAACACGGCGAAACAGTTGCCACCACGATGCGCCCAAAATGACTGCCGCCTCTTCATCAGATCGTCCTTGTTGCTGCATTAATGGAATTAATTCACGCGCGACAAAAGGACAAGTCACAAAAATGGTCACCAACACAATCCCCGGCCAAGCGAACATGACTTGTAAATCACGTTCAAACAACCATGCTCCTAACCAACCGCTGCTGCCATACAACAGTAGATACAACAGCCCAGCCACAACAGGGGAAACCGCAAAAGGAATATCAATTAACGTCACTAGTATTTTTCGGCCGTGAAATTCAAAGCGTGTTACCGCCCAAGCCAGCAACACACCAAATACTAAATTAACCGGTACCGTCAGTAGTGCGACCATCAAGGTTAAACCAATCGCATGACGTGTATCCGCGGCAAGTAAACTCTTTAAGTAATTGGATAAACCACTAGCAAAGGCTTGCTGAAAAATGCTGACCAAAGGAATAATCAATAATAAGGTCACCCAAAATAGCGCCAATGTAATCAAACTCCATTTAACCCAAGGGCTTTCACCGACACGTCGGGGTTGATGTCCACTCATCTTTTTTATTCCTTAACGTCCATGAATACGACGCAGATAAGCGCCTTGCCATACATTGATAGCAAACAACAATAATAAAGAAGTGATCAACACTACTGACGCAATCGCACTGGCCGCAGGGAAATCAAACTCTTGCAAACGCACAAAAATCATTAATGAGGTAATTTCACTCACATAAGGCATATTGCCTGCAATAAAAATGACTGCGCCAAACTCCCCCAAACTACGTGTAAACGATAAAGCAACGCCGACCAAAAGCGCAGGGCGAATCGACGGCATAATCACTTTCCAAAAAACCATGCTATCTGAAGCCCCCAGAGTCATCCCTGCCTCTTCTTCTTGTTTAGATATGTCTTCTAATACGGGTTGAACCGTGCGAACGACAAACGGAATACTGGTAAATGTCATTGCCAACACAATACCAAGCGGGGTATAAGCGATTTTAATTCCCAATGATTCCAGAATACTTCCCACCCAACCGTTTGATGAATAGAGTGTTGCTAAGGTTATCCCAGCAACGGCCGTCGGCAACGCAAAAGGTAAATCGACCAAGGCATCGAGAATTCGCTGACCATAAAAATCATAACGAACCAGTACCCAAGCTAACAGCAGACCAAGTAGCCCATTAAAAATCGAAGCCATGAGCGCCGCTCCAATCGTCACTTTATAACTGGCCACCACACGAGGGTCTGTAATCACTTGCCAATAGTCACTCCATGACATTTGACTGGTTTGCATAATCAAGCCACTGGCCGGAAGCAGTAATATCAAACTGATAAAAAATAGTGATGTACCGAGGCTGATCCCAAAACCTGGCAGCACTCTTTGATGTCGTGGCCGAACGGTAGCGGCAGTAAGAGTATGACTCATAAGCCCTCTTAAACTCTATTAAGCAAAAAGAGCCACTCGACTGGCAAGTGGCAAGATCGATTAACGACGTTGCAATTGGTCTAGCTTTGCTCCATTCGCAAAATGCATTTTCATCGCGTTATCCCAACCGCCTGCGATACTTTCAACCGTCAGCAATTCCACCTCCGGAAAATGATCGGCAAATTCGCTTTTGACCGTTTCATTGTGCACCCGATAGTTAAATCCGGCTAACAAACGCTGGGCCTTTTCACTATAGAGATATGACAAATATTCTGTTGCTACGGCATGGGTTCCTTTGCGTTGAGTCGTCTTTTCCACCACCGCGACAGGAAACTCGGCTAAGATCGAAGTTTTGGGAACCACCACTTGATAATCATCGACGCCATATTGCTGACGAATATTATTCACTTCCGATTCAAAAGTGATTAAAACATCACCGATACCACGTTCAACAAATGAGGTTGTCGCGCCGCGGCCACCGGTATCAAACACGGCTACGTTAGCTAAAAATTGTTTAAGGAATTTATCTTGTGCTGCCTGAGCATCTCGGCCAAAGGTTTTTTGTGCATAGCCTAAAGCGGCGAGATAGGTATAGCGCGCATTGCCTGATGTCTTGGGATTAGGAAAAACAGAAGCAACGTCTTCTCGTGCAAGATCGTTCCAATCTTGAATATTCTTTGGGTTACCTTTACGGACTAAAAAAGCGGTGGTGGAATAATAGGGTGAGCTGGTATTGGGCAGTTTTTCCTGCCAATTTGCCGCGATCAACTTACCGCGATCATGTAAGATCTGCACATCCGTAACCTGATTAAAAGTCACCACATCAGCCGCTAGACCTTGTAAGATAGAACGAGCTTGAGCAGAAGAGCCGCCATGCGACTGTTTAACGTCTACCGTTTGACCTGTTTTGTCTTTCCAATGTTGAATAAACAATGGGTTATAAGCGGAAAACAGCTCACGAGCAATATCGTATGACGAATTGAGAATGGTTTGATCGGCAGCAGATACATTCAATGACCCTAGCATTAATAGACCAGCTAGCGCTGATTTAATCAATTTCATATTTTCCTACTCCATAATTACGATGGCCAGCATGGCTTTCTTAATCAGTAGAGTATGAGGAAATTGAATTATAAAAAAGCATCCTAATAGAACTTTTTGGAATAAAATCTAGCAATAAATTGTATGCCCCTTTGAGTAACATACTTGTAATATAGAAAGCGAGTTGTTGATTTGATCATCATAACGGATCCATCCACTATTTATATTAAGGATAAGCACGTGGCTGACTTTCCCACTATTGAAGCCTATGTTGGACAAACCCCTCTGGTGCGTTTACAGCGGCTGACCGCACACACCTCCAGCACAGTCTTAGTCAAACTCGAAGGCAATAACCCGGCAGGTTCAGTTAAAGATCGTCCTGCCCTCAATATGATTGTGCAAGCAGAGCAGCGCGGCGAGATTCAGCCCGGAGATACCCTTATTGAAGCCACCAGTGGCAATACGGGCATTGCTTTAGCAATGGCGGCTGCGATTAAAGGCTACAAAATGATTTTAATCATGCCAGACAATGCAACCCAAGAGCGCAAAGATGCGATGCAAGCGTATGGCTGTGAACTGATTCTTGTCAGTAAAGCGCAGGGAATGGAAGGTGCTCGAGACTTAGCTCTCCAAATGCAAAGTGAAGGAAAAGGCAAAGTATTAGATCAATTTAATAATCCCGATAATCCGGATGCGCATTTTCGTTCTACAGGGCCGGAGATCTGGCAACAAAGCCAAGGAAAAATCACTCACTTTGTTTCAAGCATGGGGACAACGGGCACCATTATGGGCACCTCACGCTACTTAAAATCACAAAACCCCGACATTACCATTGTTGGACTACAGCCGGCCGAAGGAAGCGCGATTCCCGGAATTCGTCGCTGGCCCCAAGCATACCTCCCCGGTATTTTTGAACAGTCCCGAGTGGATGTCATCCTAGATATTACCGAACAAGATGCAATCAATACCGCACGCGCCTTAGCCATACAAGAAGGTATTTGTGCAGGCGTAAGCTCTGGAGGTGCAGTTTTTGCTGCCCTACAAGTTGCTAAAGCCAATCCCGGCTCTGTTGTGGTTGCGATAATCTGCGATCGCGGGGATCGTTACCTCTCTTCTGGGCTTTTTTCTTAAGCACTTGATCACCGAAGGAGTGGTACCCTTTTACCACTCCGATTTTCCGATGCATCGCTTGATTGCTCAGCAATAGCGAAATTTGTTATTCTCTTTAACTCTTTTCAGGTTCTGATCAAAGATGGCCGCATGATCAGAAAGTGCCGTAGTACAGCGACTTTCTATCCCACTGAAAGCGCTTTGACTGTCAGCAACACGACTTGGCCACCGAGTGATAAATAACATGAGTATATCCAAGGCTTCTTCAGTAGAGTTAGAGCAACAACATACCCCGATGATGCGACAATATCTGAAGCTAAAAGCTGAAAATCCTGACATCCTATTGTTTTATCGTATGGGGGATTTTTATGAATTATTTTACGATGACGCCAAACGAGCTTCACAACTGTTGGATATTTCGCTCACCAAGCGTGGCGCTTCAGCTGGGGAACCCATTCCTATGGCCGGTGTTCCCTACCACGCTGTTGAGGGGTACCTAGCCAAGCTGGTTCAGCTTGGTGAGTCGGTCGCTATCTGCGAGCAGATTGGCGATCCGGCCACCAGTAAAGGCCCGGTCGAAAGAAAAGTCGTGCGTATTGTTACCCCGGGTACCATTACCGATGAAGCCTTACTTTCAGAACGAAGTGATAACCTGATTGCTGCGATTTATCATCAAGAGGGTAAATTTGGTTACGCTACACTTGATATTACCTCTGGGCGCTTTCAACTCTGCGAACCGGACTCTCTAGAATCAATGGCTGCAGAGCTACAACGCACCTCGCCGAGAGAATTGCTGTTTCCAGAAGATTTCTCCGCCGTTCAATTGATGGCCAACCGTAAAGGTAACCGTCGCCGTCCGATATGGGAATTTGAACTCGACACCGCAAAGCAGCAACTTAATCAACAATTTGGTACCCGAGACTTAGTCGGATTTGGCGTCGAACAAGCAAAATTAGGGCTTTGTGCTGCGGGATGCCTAATTCAATACGTCAAAGATACCCAGCGTACCGCACTCCCCCACATTCGGGCACTCACTTTCGATAGTCAAGATCAGTCGGTTATTCTTGATGCCGCCACTCGCCGTAATTTAGAACTGACACAAAATTTATCGGGCAGCACTGACAACACACTGGCAGACGTTTTAGACCATTGCGCAACGCCAATGGGCAGCCGAATGCTCAAGCGCTGGATTCATCAACCCATGCGCAACATCGACCGTTTAAATCAACGATTAGATACGATTGGCGAACTTAAACAGCAGGCCCTGTTTGCGGATTTACAGCCTATACTCAAGCAGATTGGTGATATTGAACGGATTTTAGCTCGCCTCGCCTTACGTTCTGCTCGACCACGCGATCTCGCTCGACTGCGTCATGCACTGCAACAGTTACCTGAACTCAATGAATGCTTAGCCTCTGTGACGCTGCCTTACTTACAGCAACTACGGCAAGATGTGCAACCGATGGACGAATTATGTCAATTACTTGAGCGAGCCATCAAAGATAACCCTCCAGTAGTGATCCGTGATGGCGGTGTACTGGCTGACGGATATAACGCAGAATTAGATGAATGGCGCAACTTAGCAGCAGGTGCAACTGAATACCTAGCCCAATTAGAAGCCGAAGAGCGTGAACGGCATGGCATTGATACCTTAAAAGTGGGTTATAACAACGTGCATGGCTTTTATATTCAAGTCAGCCGTGGCCAAAGCCACCTTGTGCCGCCCCATTATGTGCGTCGTCAAACATTAAAAAATGCCGAGCGTTACATTATTCCTGAGCTAAAAGAGCATGAAGACAAAGTTTTAAACTCGAAATCAAAAGCATTGGCGTTAGAAAAACAGCTATGGGATGAATTATTTGATCAGCTACTGCCCGATTTAGAACATATGCAAAACTTAGCCTCTGCTCTCTCTCAATTAGATGTGTTACAAAATTTAGCCGAAAGAGCAGAAAATTTAGATTACTGCCGTCCGACTTTAAGCGAAAATGTAGGGTTACATATTCAAGCAGGACGCCATCCGGTTGTAGAACAAGTGATGGATGCTCCTTTTATTGCCAACCCCGTAGAGCTACACCCACAGCGGAAAATGTTAATCATAACAGGGCCGAATATGGGGGGAAAATCAACCTATATGCGTCAAACTGCTTTGATTGCACTGATGGCTCACATCGGAAGTTATGTGCCAGCGGCATCAGCCAAAATCGGAATACTTGATCGTATTTTTACGCGTATTGGTGCATCGGATGATCTCGCTTCGGGCCGATCAACCTTTATGGTTGAAATGACAGAAACAGCCAATATCTTACACAATGCCACCCATCGTAGTTTAGTGTTAATGGATGAAATTGGCCGAGGTACCAGTACCTATGATGGCCTATCACTGGCTTGGGCCAGCGCAGAATGGCTAGCAAAAAAGATCGGTGCGCTAACCTTATTTGCCACCCATTATTTTGAGTTGACGGAATTACCCAACCAGTTACCTCACTTAGCCAACGTCCATTTAGATGCCATTGAGCACGGCGATAGCATTGCATTTATGCATGCTGTGCAAGAAGGTGCCGCGAGTAAATCCTATGGTTTAGCTGTTGCTGGTTTGGCTGGCGTCCCTAAAGCGGTGATCACACAAGCTAGAGCGAAACTTAGCCAGTTAGAACAACTTAGCTTATCACCAGAGAAAAAAAGCGCCCATATTGATATTGCCAATCAACTGAGTTTAATTCCAGAACCGAGTGAAGTAGAGCAAGCTTTAGCTAGTATTGTTCCTGACGATCTAACGCCTCGCCAAGCATTAGAAGCGTTATATCGATTAAAGAAAATGCTGTAATAACATGGTTCAACCAATACAGGCACTCATATAAGTGCCTGTATTACGGTTAGGGGCGAATCGGTTTAGCTGTCATTTTCAACACTAAACAACGCCTCCATATTCAACCCTTGCTTGAGTAAAATTTCTCGTAACCGGCGTAATCCTTCAACTTGAATTTGTCTTACTCGTTCACGAGTCAAACTAATTTCCCTTCCCACTTCTTCAAGGGTTGATGGTTCATAGCCTAATAGACCAAAGCGACGAGCCAATACCTCTTTCTGTTTTGGATTCAGCTCATCCAACCAATTCATCAATGAGTCTCGAATATTATCATCTTGAGTTGAAAATTCAGGATCTGAATGGTTAGAGTCAGGAATAATATCCAGCAATGCTTTATCGCCATCGCCACCAATTGGTGTGTCCACCGAGTTAATTCTTTCATTTAAACGCAGCATTTTATTAACATCATCAACAGATTTGTCCAGTTCTGCTGCAATATCTTCTGCGGTGGGCTCATGATCCAAGCGCTGAGAGAGTTCACGCGCGGTACGTAAATAAATATTGAGTTCTTTAACCACATGAATCGGTAAACGTATCGTACGAGTTTGATTCATCAGTGCTCGTTCAATCGTTTGTCGAATCCACCAAGTGGCGTAGGTTGAAAAACGAAAACCGCGTTCAGGATCAAACTTCTCTACCGCACGAATCAGACCTAAGTTGCCCTCTTCGATTAAATCCAATAAAGCGAGCCCTCGATTACTATAACGGCGAGAAATTTTCACGACTAAACGAAGGTTACTTTCAATCATACGTTGACGTGCTGCATCGTCGCCTCGTAATGCTCTTCGAGCATAAAGCACTTCTTCTTCTGCAGTCAGTAATGGTGAGAAGCCAATTTCACTAAGGTACATTTGTGTCGCATCTAAGCTTTTACTTGATGCGTCATATTCTTCTCGGAGGTTAGTGTTGGAGGGTGATTGCTCAATGGTAGAGTCTGACTCTAGGGTATTGAGAACCTCTGGGCCAAAATCAAAATCTTCGACTTTAGTTACTGCTGTATTGCTGATACTCATAACGCCTCCCCTGGCGAGCTAGCAAGACATTAAAACGTCAAATGTCGCGATATACTCTTCATCAATTTATGGTAAGTAACGTTGTGGATTCACCGGTTTGCCTTGATAACGAATTTCAAAGTGTAGACGGACGCTGTTGGTTCCTGAACTGCCCATCGTTGCTATTTTTTGTCCAGCTTTAATACTTTGCCCTTCTTTTACCAGCAATTGATCATTATGAGCATAAGCACTTAAGTAATGATCATTGTGCTTGATAATAATCAAGTTTCCATAACCTCGTAGCGCATTGCCTGAATACACAACGGTTCCGGCTGCAGTAGAAATAATCGATTGACCGCGTTGACCCGCAATATCTATCCCTTTATTTCCTTGATCTCCTGCCGAAAAGTTTTTGATAACCCTCCCTTTTGTTGGCCACAACCACTTAGCGATTTTATCATTAGATTGTTTCGGTTTAGTGACAACCTTATTATTAACATTTACTTTACTTTCACCACCAACATACCCTTTTGTTTTTCCCTGATCAATAGATTTTGGTGAAGTTTTGCTCACTGAAGATGCTGGTTTTTTATGATTTTGAGAAGTTGAAACAGGATTCGTGGTTTTGCTCACACTGGGAATAGGAGGAGGAACCACCACCGTTTTTTTGACATTAGAGGCTGAAGAGGCCGTGGATACAATAGCCCCAGCACCTGTACCACCGTATGCTGGCGGCGTATAAGCTGGCTGCCAAAGACGTATTTTTTGCCCCGGATGGATGGTATAAGGTGGCTGTAATTGATTGTAACGAATTATATCATTCACATCTTTGTCGGTAATATAAGAAATAAAGTAGAGTGTATCCCCCTTCTTTACTTGGTAATAACTTCCTCGATAACTTCCTCTAGGAATTGAATGATAGTCTTTATTCAGTCCAGACACGGGAGCAGGAGTCAGCGAGGTGCAGCCGAACATCAAGCTACACAGTGCAATGACCCAACCGAACCTGAACTGGCTCCACATTACGCCAATTCACCGGCAATTAAAGGAACAAAACGTACCATTTCGACCACCTGACTCACCCAAGTATCTCCTTGCCGAACAATTTTTAGTAGTTGTTGTTCATCATTGCCAACAGGGATCACTAAACGTCCACCATCATTGAGTTGCTCAAGTAGCGCTTGTGGAATTTCTTGCGCCGCGGCAGTCACAATAATGGCATCAAAGGGCGCTTTGGCTGGCCAACCTTGCCATCCATCACCATGCTTAGTAGAAACATTATAAATATCCAGTTGCTTCAAACGCCGCTTCGCTTCCCACTGCAAGCTTTTAATCCGCTCAATGGAAAAAACATGCTCAACAAGTTGCGCCAACACTGCCGTTTGATACCCTGATCCCGTTCCGACTTCTAACACACGGCTAGAGGGCGTTAGTGCTAACATTTGGGTCATTTTTGCCACAATATAAGGCTGAGAAATCGTTTGCCCTAAGCCAATAGGTAATGCGTTATTATCATACGCTTGATGCATCATTGCCTGAGAAACAAAGCGTTCGCGAGGCAATGTATGTATCGCCGATAAGACGTGATGATCATCAATGCCCTGATGGATTAAAAATTCAACCAATTTATCCGCTTTCGGGTTTGCCATTGATTTATTCCTTCACCCATTCTGCCATCGCGGTAAGAGACTCATGCGCGGTTAGGTCAACCAAAATAGGCGTGACGGAGACAAATTTATGCTCCACGGCATGAAAATCAGTTCCTTGACCTGCATCTTGCTCTCGCCCCGGAGGCCCAAGCCAATAAATGTCGTGACCACGAGGATCTTTTTGTTTAACCATGTTCTCAGCGTGGTGGCGAGCACCAAGACGAGTGACTTTGATTCCCTGAACTTGTTCAAAGGGCAGATCGGGAATATTCACATTAATCAATCGATTGGTCGGGATGGGAGAGGCTAAATGCTGTAAAACTAATTGACGAGCGATTTTCCCCGCCGTCGCAAAATGCCGTTGGCCCACTAATGAAAAAGCGATCGATTGAACCCCCAAAAAATGCCCCTCCATTGCGGCTGCCACTGTACCGGAATACAATACATCATCGCCAAGATTTGCTCCGTGATTGATACCACTAAGTACCAAATCTGGTAAATCTTCTTTCAACAACTCGTTGAGTGCAAAATGGACGCAATCAGTCGGAGTGCCTTGCACCGAATAAGTATTCGCTGCAATATTCGTCACCCTTAGGGGCTGCTCTAAAGTTAATGAGTTTGATGCGCCAGAGCGATTACGATCAGGAGCGACAATCACAATATCGGCTAAATCGGCTAAGGCACAAGCAAGAGCATCGATCCCTTCAGCATACACACCATCATCATTACTTAATAATATTTTTAGTTTTTCTCTACTCATAGACGCGCTCAACTGGGATTTCTTCAACTAACTCTCGAATGACCGAAGTAGCAAAACTACCGGCATCTAAGGTAAATTTAAGTGTAATGGTATTGTTCTCAGCTTCCCAACGGAAATGTTGAGGCAGCAGTGTAATCGCACGTCGCTCATGACGCATACGATTCGCTCGAATCAAAGCCATCAATTCAGGCTCCGCATCCAACACTTGCTGCTCAATCCGTCGTGCTTGTTTTTCGGTGGGTAAAGCATTATCGCCCGCCAATGCAGCTGAAATTTGTACATGGTTCTGAGCGAGTTGGTGATTAAATTCCGCCAATTGCTCAGAACTGACTAAGGTCGTTTGCCCCGCTTTTAAGGCAATGTCGCCCTCAATAAAGTGTTCAAAACACCCCGCATTAATACGTTGAGAAATAATATGATTAAAAATCCATGAACGAGCAGCCGAGAGATATAAACTGCGTTGATTTTGGTTACGTGACCGCACATTATCCCGTCCCCAGCGGCGCGCTTCGGTGACGTTATGCCCCTCTCGTCCAAAGCGCTGCGAACCAAAATAATTAGGCACACCGTGCTTCGCCATAGCAGGCAAGCGTTGCAGTACATCATCAAGGTCAGTAACGTCCGTCAATAACAACTCAAAGTGATTACCTCGCAAATCGCCTGGACGTAATTTTTTATGATGACGCGTCATCGCTAATACTTCGATACTAGGGTATTGTGCTTCAAACGTCGCTAAGTTAGGAAAGCCTCCACCCGGCAGATACACACTCAACCATTGCTCGGTGACGGCATGACGATCTTTTAAGCCTGCCCAACCAACATCTTTGGATTTTACACCACATGCTTTCGCCAGTTCATTAGCGACAAAACTGGTATTTTCACCCGTCTTACGAATATAGACCATGACGTGTTCGCCTTGCCCTGAAAACTCATAGCCTAGGTCTTCAACCACTTTAAAGTGCTCGGGGGCAGCTTTAATTTTTGCTTTTGCGATAGGCTGACCATATAAATAGGCCAACGAAGAGAGAAGATCGCTCATTTAACTTATCCTGTCATTTAGGCGTAGGCCCAGTATGAATATTTATTCTGCTTTAACTAATAAGACAATCGCTTCACAAGCAATACCTTCTTTACGCCCAGTAAACCCCAAACGCTCAGTGGTCGTAGCTTTGACATTTATATTGCCAAGCGCTGTTTGTAAATCTTCACTAATGGTACGACACATCGCATTGATGTGCGGAGCCATTTTGGGGGCTTGAGCTAAAATGGTAATATCCGCATTCCCTAATCGATAACCTTGCTGCTTCACTCGCTGATACACATCTCTTAATAAAGCTCGGCTATCCGCCCCTTTCCAGCGCTCATCGGTATCAGGGAAGTGTTGACCGATATCTCCTGCAGCAATAGCGCCCAGCAAGGCATCACACAAAGCATGCAGCGCAACATCACCATCTGAGTGAGCAATAAGTCCTTGCTCATAAGGAATGGCAACACCACCAATCATTATTGGGCCGTTCCCGCCAAATTTATGCACGTCAAACCCATGACCTATACGTATCATCTTGTTTCCTTATTTCGATTTAAATAGAACTCGGCGAGCGCGAGATCTTCTGGCTGGGTAATTTTGATGTTATCGGCACGCCCACAAACCAAAGCGGGCTTTAACCCCACCCACTCTAATGCAGACGCTTCATCGGTTACGGTAGCTTGCTCTGCTAAAGCTTTTTCTAATGCGGTCAGTAGTCGTTCGACCGGAAACATTTGCGGTGTTAACGCATGCCAGAGCGCCTCACGTTCAACCGTATGAACAATACGATTTCCCGCGTCTCCTCGCTTCATCGTGTCACGTACCGGAGAGGCTAAAATAGCACCGACAGAATGCTCCGTTGCACCAGCAATTAGCCGAGTTATATCACTTTGAGTAATGCAAGGACGAGCGGCATCATGCACCATTACCCAATGGCTCAACTTTGCTTGACTCACCAAACGCAACGCATTGAGCACTGAATCGGCTCTCTCTTTACCACCACGAACACATATCACCTTTGGATGATGCGCAAGCGGAAGTGAGTCAAAATAAGGGTCGTCAGCACTGATCGCAATCACAACTTTATCGACCTTTGGGTGAGCAAATAGAGCCGCAACAGTGTGCTCAAGCACGGTTTGCTCTCCTAGCCGGAGGTATTGTTTCGGGCAAGCTGCCTGCATACGCTTACCAACGCCTGCAGCCGGGACAATCGCGGTGATCAATGGCATCATGGGCGAGCCTCCTCACCAACAACTCGGAAAAACGTTTCGCCCTCTTTGACCATCCCCAGCTCGTGCCTCGCTCGCTCTTCAATGGCATCTAACCCTTGGCGTAAATCATCAATTTCAGCAAACATTTCTTGATTTCTCAGTTGTAAATTGTGATTTACTTGCTCCTGCACGGCAATTTCACTCGCCACTAACCGATAGTCGACAATACCGTTTTTTCCCCACCACAAATGGTATTGGAGCCACCCAAATAACAATAATAACGTTATTGCAAATACTCGCATCACATCCACACTTATGACCCATGACTGCGCCATGTTCGACAACACAGTCACGATTGTTCGACTAGCAAAAGCTCACTTATACCATAAGCCAAAAACTCAGGCGAGTGAGCGATCCCTATCGCTCGCAGTGGTAACCCCATTTACTGACTCAGCAAGAAGAGAAACAAGCCGCCGCCTAAAATAAGTCGGTAAATAACAAAAGGAGTCATTCCCATGCGTGAAATCAGCTTTAAGAAAAAGAAAATACACAGATAAGCACTCACAAAAGAAGTGATTATTCCTGTGAGTAAAAAATTCACCGCAACAGGCTCACTACTCGAGATTAATTGCACCCCTAAATAACCACCAGCAAGTGTAATGATTGGAATCGACATCAAAAAAGAAAAACGAGCCGCCGCTTCACGAGTAAAACCTAGATAAAGTGCCGCGGTCATGGTCGCTCCCGAGCGGGAGGTGCCAGGAATAATGGCAAAAGCTTGGGCCACCCCAACAAACAGAGCTTGTTTCCAGCCGGCTTGATATTCATCACTGACTAAACGAGCACGCTTATCAACATACCACAGCAGTAAACCAAAAATAATCGTGGTACTGGCAATCACCCATGCGCTGCGCAGATAAAACTCCACGATATCTTTCATAAGCAAACCAAAAACACAGGCCGGAATGGTTGCTAAAATAATTAACCATGCCAATTTTGCCTCTTTACCACGCTCCCCCTTAAAAATAGAGGCAAAAAAAGCATGAAGCAGTGTCACCACTTCATGGCGAAAATAAATCACCACAGCCGCTAAAGTCCCCACATGGACGGCCACATCAAAGGCTAACCCCTGATCTGCCCAACCGAGGATAGCAGACGGTAAAATTAAATGAGCAGAACTGGAAATGGGTAAAAATTCGGTCAAACCTTGGATAAGAGCCAACATAAACGCTTCAAAATAATTCATTTTATTCTCTATTCATTATCAATCGAAAACCACAAAGGAACGGGGGTAAGACAAATAAGATTGGCCGCCTTAAGCCATATTTGCTCAACGGTTTGCTCATCTCCGGGAATAGATAACTGTGGGCACAGTTCATATAAAGGTTGAATCACAAAAGGATAATAATAAATATCCGGCCGCGGAATCTTCGGCGATTGATCAGAAATGGCGTCACCATACAAAATTAAGTCCAAATCTAACGTTCGATCTTGAAATTTCTGTGCATCGAGAGCCCGACCATAGCTATGCTCAATTGCCCGTAATTTTTCAACCAACGTAGTTAAAGGCAAGGCCGTTTGTAACTCAACCACAAGGTTATAAAAAGGATGGCTATCAAACCCTAGCGATTCGCACTGATAAATCGTCGACAAACGCAACCTTTCTCCGAGTTGAGTTAATGCACGACAAGCCGCTTCAATATGCTTACGCCGCTCAATATTGGATCCGATGCCAATATAGCAGGTGATCATCTTTGTCCTCGTTCAATGACAACACCGACACCTTTGGCTTGAGGAACAGCACCTGGCTTGGTTAATCGGATACGAACCCAAGGCACAGCAAACCGTTGCATGATAAGTTCAGCAACCTCTTCAGCCACGCGTTCAACCAATAAAAAACGGCCTTGCTCTATATGTTCAATCACCGCTTGACTCACCTGTGCATAATCCAATGCATCTGCCACATCATCACTGTTTCCAGCGCTGCGATTATCGTGCGCCATTTCCAGATCAAGCACTAACTTTTGTTTAATGGTTTGCTCCCAATCATAGACACCAATCGTGGTGATCACCGTTAACTGCTCGATAAAGACTTTATCCATCATTGTATTACATCCTTTTTACAGGTCGGATACCCAAATTGAGTAAAAAAACGTACTATTGTGATTAATCGAGATATCATATACCTAAACCACCTCTTGATGCGAAATTCCCATCGAATTTTTTATTTTTGAGCTTGGTTAACAAGGACTTGTAAACCTCGGTGAGCAAAATCAGCCTGTGAGGATTCTATGACGCCATTTGCACTGACGATGATCATTTGCGCCTATTTACTGGGTTCCATATCCAGTGCGGTGCTGATTTGTCGTGTACTACGCTTACCAGACCCTCGCGCAGTCGGCTCACATAACCCTGGCGCGACCAACGTCTTGCGAATCGGTGGCAAACACGCTGCGATAGCCGTTTTACTTTGCGATATGTTAAAGGGAACACTGCCTGTTTGGGGCGGATATTATTTAAATATCTCCCCATTGATGCTTGGATTAGTCGGTATTGCCGCTTGCCTTGGCCATATGTACCCACTTTTTTTTCATTTTAAAGGCGGAAAAGGGGTGGCCACCGCATTAGGTGCCATAGCGCCGATTGGACTCGATTTAACAGGAATGGTGATGGTGACATGGCTAGCGGTTATCATTCTTTTTCGTTACTCATCACTCGCAGCTCTGGTAACGGTTCTGCTCACTCCGTTTTATACTTGGATGGTCAAACCGCAATATACTTTGCCCGTCGCCATGCTCTGCTGCTTAATTGTTTTGCGTCATCAGGAAAACATAAAACGTCTTTTTGCTGGCACTGAACCCAAAGTGGGGGAAGAAAGACACTCAAGCGGCGAACCTTGAGTACCAACACCACTCGCTCGCCAAAACCTGTTCGCCTATAAAGCAAACGGCTGGGTGAAGCGCCCCCCATCTCACTCAAAACGAAAAAAATCACGGCTACCCAAAGGTAGCCGTAGTCGTATCATATATCAGTATTATCAGATAATTGCAGTCAGTTGATCTATCGGCCAGCGAGGCTTCGCCTCAATACTAAGCTCGGTCACATCACCATTTTTCAAACGCTGCATTCCAGCATACGCGATCATTGCACCATTATCGGTACAAAATTCGGTTCGAGGGTAATAAACCTCTCCGCCGATTTTTTCCGCTAATTTTGCCAACGCTGCACGCAGTTGTTGATTCGCACTCACACCTCCGGCTATCACAATTCGTTTCATTCCGGTTTGTTCTAATGCACGCTTGCACTTAATCACCAACGTGTCACAAACCGCTTCTTGAAAAGCATAGGCAATATCGGCCCGCGTTTGTTCATCATCTCCATTAGCTGCAATGGTATTGGCCGTGAACGTTTTTAGCCCAGAAAAACTCATATCTAACCCTGGACGATCCGTCATGGGGCGAGGAAACTTAAAGCGTCCAGGCGTACCCTTTTCCGCTAAACGCGCTAATAATGGGCCACCGGGGTAATCAAGCCCCATCAGCTTAGCGGTTTTATCAAACGCCTCGCCCGCCGCATCATCAATTGACTCGCCCAAAATGGTATAATCACCAATACCTTTCACTTCCACCATCATCGAGTGGCCACCAGAAACCAGTACCGCAACAAAAGGAAACGGAGGGGGGTTATCTTCGAGCATTGGAGCCAGTAAATGCCCTTCCATATGATGAACCGCTACCGCAGGCACATTCCAAGCATAAGCTAAGCTACGACCAATGGTTGCCCCCACCAACAAGGCTCCGACCAAACCGGGCCCTGCCGTATAAGCGATCCCGTCAATATCATCGGCAGTAACTTTTGCTTCTGCCATTGCCGCTTTAATCAAAGGAATGGTTTTTTTAACGTGGTCACGCGAGGCGAGTTCTGGCACCACGCCACCATAATCGGCATGCAGTTTGACTTGGCTATAAAGCTTATGTGCCAACAAGCCTTGTTGGTCATCATAAATCGCAATTCCTGTTTCATCACAAGACGTTTCAATTCCAATAATGCGCATAGTATTCTCAGCACGCTGCCTGCTATCAATCAAAATTGCGCTCATGTTACCTCGCCTTTGCATCACAAACAAATTTTGCGCAGACAGTAAACAACAAAGTACTTTACAAAGGGGGAGCGATCGGATTAAAATTCGGCACCATTTTTGATCAAGCTGGTTCTCGCCCTAGTTAACAAACTTTCTTGTTACTTTGGTCACAAAATGCCAGCGTTAACGAATTAACCCCTGAGGTGAAAGGCATATGCCAATAGTTAAAGTACGTGAAAACGAACCGTTCGACGTAGCTCTACGTCGTTTTAAGCGCTCTTGCGAAAAAGCAGGTATCCTTTCTGAAGTGCGTCGTCGTGAGCACTACGAAAAACCAACTACTGTTCGCAAACGTGCTAAAGCAGCAGCTCAAAAGCGTCACGCTAAAAAGCTTGCTCGCGAAAACGCTCGTCGCGTTCGCCTGTACTAATAGCTGAATCCAGAAAAGGAATTAGTTATGGCTCTGATTGACACTCTCAAAGAAGAGCAAAAATTAGCGATGAAAGCCAAGGACAAAGCGCGCCTTGGCACTATTCGTTTAGCCCTCTCGGCCATTAAGCAACGAGAAGTTGACGAACAGATTACTCTGAACGACGACGATATTATTGCTGTGCTCACTAAGATGGTTAAACAACGTCGCGACTCTGTTGCGCAGTATGAAGCAGCGAATCGTCAAGATCTCGCTGATGTGGAAAAAGCTGAAATCACGGTCCTTGAGGAATTTATGCCTCAACCTTTGACTGATGAAGAAATCATGGCATTCATTGAAAATGCCATGACTGAATCACAAGCCTCGGGTATGCAAGACATGGGTAAAGTGATGGCTATCCTAAAACCACAAATTCAAGGGCGTGCAGATATGGGTAAAGTGAGCGGTTTGGTTCGCGCTAAACTCGCTTAATCCCACACCCTATCGCATCAAGCCGTGCTATCTTTTGGTCAGCACGGCTTGTTCGTATCTACACTTTTTGTTTTTTATCTCTTTTTTTAGGTTGTATGGCAGGACAAATCCCCCGTAGTTTCATTGATGATCTGCTTGCTCGACTCGATATCGTCGACATCATTGACGCACGCGTAAAACTTAAAAAAAAGGGTAAAAATTACAGCGCTTGTTGTCCATTTCATAATGAGAAAACCCCCTCGTTTAGTGTGAGCCAAGAAAAGCAGTTTTATCACTGTTTTGGTTGTGGCGTACACGGTAATGCGATCGACTTTCTCATGGAATATGAACGGCTTGAATTTCCAGAAGCGATTGAAGAGCTTGCTTCATCACTTGGGTTAGAGGTTCCCCGAGAAGAACGTCCCGGCGGCCCTTTTAATAAACAAGCCCCTAGCACGAATAGTGAAGAAAAACGTACTCTCTATGATCTCATGGGCAGCATTGCGCAGTTCTATCGCCAACAATTAAAAGCGCCAACCAGTCGTCAAGCGATTGAATATTTAAAAAATCGAGGCTTATCCGGCGAGATCGTCCAAAAATTTGGCATTGGTTATGTGGCCGATGAATGGGATCTGATCCGTAAAAATTTTGGTCAAAGCCGCCAAAATCAGGAGATGCTCGTGACTGGCGGTATGCTGATCGAAAACGACAAAGGCAACCGCTATGATCGCTTTCGTGGCCGAATCATGTTCCCCATACGAGATCGCCGTGGGCGCGTAATCGGCTTTGGTGGCCGAGTCATTGGTGATGGCACGCCAAAATATCTCAACTCACCAGAAACACCCATTTTCCATAAAGGAAAAGAACTTTACGGGTTATACGAAGTTTTAGAAGCTTACAGAGAACCAGAACAGATTTTGGTTGTTGAAGGTTATATGGATGTGGTTGCGCTGGCTCAATATGGGGTGGATTACTCGGTCGCATCACTCGGTACATCAACAACTGGCGATCATCTCCAACTGTTATTTCGACAAACCAATACCGTTGTCTGCTGTTACGATGGAGATAGAGCGGGAAGAGAAGCGGCATGGCGAGCTTTAGAAAATGCGCTTGGTTATCTAAAAACAGGAAATATTCTTAAATTTCTTTTTTTACCTGACGGCGAAGATCCGGATAGCTATATTAGAACACAGGGTAAAGAACGTTTTGAACAAGCGATAAAAGAAGCCAAACCGCTTTCAAGCTACCTCTTTGATAACCTAATTGATTCCTATAATATCAATTTAGGTACTGTGGAAGGTAAATCAACCTTACGGACATTATCAAGCGAACTGATCGAGAAAATTCCCGATCCCGGTTTTCAGCAAGAACTGGATGAAAAACTGGATAAGCTCACTGGATTTATGGGCCATAAACGGCAACGCAGCGCATCACCAAGCACTCGACCTCAACCACACAAAGAGATCAAACGAACCCCAATGCGTGAAGTTATCGCTTTGCTTGTGCAAAATCCGAGCTATGCTGAAATGGTACCCGATCTTTCTAGTGTGAAAGAGTTACCCCTACCCGGATTGAGTTTATTGATTGAGGTGCTTGAAAATTGCCGACAATACCCCCATATCACTACCGGCCAATTACTTGAACATTGGCGTGATAATAAAAATGAGGCACTTCTGTCTCGTCTGGCAAGCTGGGAAATCCCCCTTGTCGAAGACATCCAAGAAGAACTTTTTTTAGACTCATTGGACAAAATCCTTGCCCAGTGCGTAGAAAAACAAATTGAAAACTTGCAGGCAAAAGAAAGAAGCGTCGGTTTATCAGCCGATGAAAGAAGGGAGCTAGTAGCATTAATGCTAGAATTAAAAGCGTAACCCAGTTTAAATAGTCAGCAACGAATAAATTTGTTAATATACGTGGTTTGCATTTCGCATACTATTCCTTCACCAGATACGAAGTTGGATACCGTCTATGGATCAAAATCCGCAGTCACAGCTAAAATTACTTGTCATTAAAGGCAAGGAACAAGGCTATCTGACCTACGCCGAAGTAAATGACCACCTACCTGCTGAAATCGTCGATTCCGAGCAAGTAGAAGATATTATTCAGATGATCAATGACATGGGCATCAAAGTCGTAGAAACGGCTCCTGATGCTGATGATCTCGCTTTAAGCGACGATAACACGATCACTGATGAAGATGCCGCTGAAGCCGCTGCCGCAGCGCTTTCAAGCGTAGAGAGCGAGATTGGTCGAACTACTGACCCTGTACGCATGTATATGCGTGAAATGGGTACAGTAGAGCTGCTAACTCGTGAAGGTGAAATTGATATTGCTAAGCGCATTGAAGAAGGTATTAACCAAGTTCAAAGCGCAGTCGCTGAATATCCGGGCACAATTCCTTATATTCTTGAACAATTTGATAAAGTTCAAGCCGAAGAATTACGCCTGACCGACCTAATTTCCGGTTTCATCGATCCGAACGAAGATGGTACAACGGCACCAACCGCTACTCACATCGGTTCAGAGCTAGCAGAAACCGATCTCAGTGACGATAAAGATCTCGATGACGACGAAGATGAAGACGAAGAGAGTGACAGCAACGATGATGATGCCGAAGAAGAAAGCGGCATCGACCCTGAGCTTGCGCTAGAGAAATTTACGGAACTACGTAATAAGTATCAAGACTTACAGCTCGCCATCAATGAACACGGTCATGACAACAACAAAACTCAGCAAGCCACTGAGTTAATGCTCGACATTTTCCGCGAGTTTCGCTTAACACCTAAACAGTTTGACCATCTGGTTAACACGCTGCGAACCTCGATGGATCGAGTGCGAACTCAAGAACGCTTGATCATGAAATCGGTTGTTGAAGTTGCGAAAATGCCGAAAAAGTCATTTATCGCTCTCTTTACTGGTAACGAATCAAGTGAAGCATGGCTTGACCAAGTCCTCGCTTCTGATAAGCCTTACGTAGAAAAAATTCGCGCCAATGAAGAAGCGATTCGTCGCTCGATTCAAAAGCTGAAACTCATTGAGCAAGAAACGTCGCTCGATGTTAGCCGTATCAAAGATATTAGCCGTCGGATGTCGATTGGTGAGGCTAAAGCTCGCCGAGCGAAAAAAGAAATGGTCGAAGCAAACTTACGTCTGGTTATTTCTATTGCGAAAAAATATACCAACCGTGGTTTACAATTCTTGGATTTAATTCAAGAAGGTAATATCGGCTTGATGAAAGCAGTGGATAAATTTGAATATCGGCGTGGTTATAAATTCTCAACCTACGCAACATGGTGGATTCGCCAAGCCATCACCCGTTCTATTGCTGATCAAGCACGTACCATTCGTATTCCAGTTCATATGATCGAAACGATCAATAAACTGAACCGAATTTCGCGCCAAATGCTACAAGAGATGGGTCGTGAGCCACTGCCTGAAGAATTAGCAGAACGCATGCAAATGCCGGAAGATAAAATTCGCAAAGTGCTCAAAATTGCCAAAGAACCAATCTCAATGGAAACGCCAATCGGTGATGATGAAGATTCACATCTCGGTGATTTTATTGAAGATACTACGCTTGAACTGCCTCTAGACTCAGCAACAGCAACCAGTCTAAGAGCCGCTACTCGCGATGTACTTGCTGGCCTCACACCACGTGAAGCGAAAGTATTGCGTATGCGCTTTGGTATCGATATGAATACCGATCACACACTGGAAGAAGTCGGTAAACAGTTTGATGTTACACGTGAACGTATTCGTCAAATCGAAGCCAAAGCACTGCGTAAACTTCGTCACCCTAGCCGCTCAGAAACCCTGCGCAGCTTCCTTGATGAGTAAATCAAACTAACGTGTTTAAAAGGTGAGCAAATGCTCGCCTTTTTTATTACCCCAAATGCTAAGTGAATAAAAACTAAGCGCTATTACCCTATTTTCCGGCTAGACAGACACTCAGCCTTCCCCTATAATCACACACCTATCGGCCCCTTAGCTCAGTGGTTAGAGCAGTCGACTCATAATCGATTGGTCATGTGTTCAAGTCACATAGGGGCCACCATATTCTTTAAGGCTTATGGAGAAATCCGTAAGCCTTTTTTCGTTCTAGTCCGGTCTATATCCGGTCTGCGATTACTTCCGGTAAGCTCTGGTCCATTATGTCAGCCGAAACACGCCACGTAGTCACCACAGAGACGCAGTTCCTAGTTTAGAGTGATATCCACCATCAGAACCTTCTCTCGTCTGTACAACGCGAATCTGGTATGAGTTAGAGCGTCAAGTTGGGTTAGTAGAATAGGATGTAACTACCGTCGACGACGACGGAAAACCTAAATAGGAAATTTACATTAGGGTTCGTGTCCAGCTCGGTATCTAGCCAAAATCACAGCTAAAGACCGGATAGAGACCGGACCGACGCCGTCGGCAAAGTTTCTGGAACTACATCATGCAGGAAGTTAGGCGGGATAAGCCTTGGAGGGAGATTACAGGGTCAGTCTGGTGACCGACCCTGCGATCTAGGATTTTAGATTGAGGGTTGGATTTACTTTTTGTAAATCCGCTATAACTTGTTTTCCATATTTTCTAATTAACCGTTCGAGAAGTTCTGGTTCAACAAATACAGCATACGAGAGTTTACCCCTGAGTATCTGCACCTCTTCAGGGGTAAGCATATGAGATGCGTAATGATGGATTGCTGCTGATAATTTTCGCTTGTCATCTCGTCCCACACTTAGCCGTCCATCGTTAGTTAGGGTAATACCTGTAACATGTCGGTTATGAGCCTTAGAAGATAGTACAGTTTTCCTGAGGTTTATTTTTATGTTGCCATCATAGAGGGTGCCGATAAGTCTTCTTACCTTTGGTGGATATGCCAATAAAACACCTTTCTTATTCGTAGAAAATATTAGGTCATCAGCATAACGAGTGTATGTCACTCCTTCTGATTGGCACAATTGATTCATAGCTTTATCGAATCTATAAAGAATGAAGTTAGATACCAGCGGAGAACTAGGCGCTCCAATACTTAAACTTAACCCTTTCGCACGTCTAGATTTCCAAAAAAGAAATCCTTCTAAAAGCTCTTTATCCGAATCTGAGAGTGGAACGCCTTGATGTTTACATTCCTTAAAAAATAAATCGGGTTTAATACTTGGGAAAAAATTCTTTAGGTCCATTTTCAATAAGTACTTCGACTTTGCGTGCGGAAGAGCATTATCTTTAATGCTTTTTCCGCGAATATACGCTGTCGCAACAGTATGAACTGGCAACCTAGGTTGTAATTGTTTGATAATTAAACGCTGAATAAACTTAAGCTCTTTAGATGGGTGTGCAATGATTCTTTTTTCATCAGAGTTACGTTTATTTATAGCATAAACTTTATAACGGTAGGGAGCACTCGATGCGAATGATCTTAGTTCCGCTTCATCCATGAATAAAACGGTAGAAAGTGTTTCCGACAAATTCATTTTTGCCTCTCTTTTAGAATCTTCTGAATTTCTTCACCAGCCGCTATTCGTTTTCTTGAGGCATCATCAGATAACTCCGTTACATATGACATTTTCAAGCTCATCATTAGCTTCTTTTCATCAAACGGAATATTGTTCTTAGTTGAGCCAAATTTTACCCTTGGTTTCTCTCGGTCTATTGGGTAGTAGTATTTATATCCACTGTATTCATATGTATCTAAGTACCCTAGTTTATTTAGTAGATACAATAATCGAGTAACTTTTGATTTATCTTCATCTAGCTCCAATGAAGCAAGCGCTAACTCAATTTCAGTCAATAACACTGGATATGAAAGACGAACAATCTCCAAAATCAACAAGGCAATATGGCCTGAATTTTTGGGGTTTAGAGTTGGGTTTTTAGGGATACTATTCCGCTTTCCCTGAAGAGAAATGCATAGGTCTTGGAGGTGAATATCAGGGTAATCTAACGCTTTATTCGATGGCCAAGGATATACAGCTACTGACGATTGCTCTTTTCCTCGAATGTGGTGAAGAGGGCCAAGATAAATAAAGGAATCCTCGCGCTCTGTTTCCTCTCTTGGGGCAACAATAAGTAATTTTTTGTAAAAATTCGGTTTAGTACAGAACATGCCAAGTTCTACCAGTGAACCTGGACTTTCAAGAAAAATGACAACAACGGAAGCTAGTTGAGCGATATCATCTTCGAAAGTAAGAAGATCTCGATATGCATGCTCTCGAAAGTAATCTTTGAAAGATTCGGCTAAAACGATTTCACTTTCTAATTCTGGGTATGAAGTAGCCAGTTTTTCAATAAATCGTTGGCGAAAGCTTAATGGAATGGGCTCTCTAATATCGATCTGGCCACCACATATAAAAATTCGGTGATCTGGATAATTGATCTTGAAGTTTCTTACATCAAACTTATCGAAAGAATCAATTATCGCATCCTCGAACTTTTTGCTCACTGTGGTTAGTTCCTTTAAAAATACATAGACGGTCCAAAATAGGACCGTCTATGTCGTCCGATTAACTCTTTACTCAGAGGCTCGCGTTAGAACTTTTCTGGCGCTCCGAGGCACGAGGATCGTTAGAAAAGTTCTAACGCAACCCTAAATGCACTCAATAAGTTAGTGTCTAGCGAATCGCCCGACAAGGTTGAACTGAAATTCGACCCAAACGCTAAAGAGTAATCTGAGTATAGGGAAAATCCCGCTTAGCAACAAGCTGTTAGGTCACAAGTTATTCTACTTGAACAATATAGAAAACAAGTCGAGTATAAAAAATTGGAGATCAACCCCCTACTAGGCTCGAATAAATTTCAGATCCAATTGCCTTTTTCGCGCACTGAATTTGTTACTGAGTTGCCAAAAAACAAAAAGGCATGAGTATTTCCGGTTATCAACCCAAGCTTTCTCTGGCGATGAATAACGATCATCAGCTAAGGATTGTGGAGAATAAGGCGCTATGACCGCTTAAACGCAGGTGAAGGGGCGATTCTCGATACCTACCGTAATAGTTTTATGCCGCAAGAGCACGTAGAGAAAGTAACTGAATGGATATTGAGTCGAATCAACTACTTGGGTTAATTAGAACATATTACAGTTTAATGCATGAACTCCCAGACTGCTTGACCGCTACACCAACCTCTATTTTGCATATTATATATGCTTAAAAAGCACTGATCGGTAAATAAAAGTCGATCTCAAACTGCTCATCGTCATTGAGAAAATGATTTTTGTGGTAGTGAACATAAGCGGGGGTTAAACGTAATTTGTAACGTGATTGAGGCAACCACTTTTCAAAAATCTGGCTTACTTGAGGAAGTAATTCACCATAGCGGCCTTGCAGCCGAAATACTGCATGTAAGCCACCGGGGATGGTTAATTGATTAACGACACTTCTCAATTTCACTGGTTTATCAATAGCTAAGCAGGCGACATAACGGCATTGTTCTAAGGCAACCCAAGCTGGATTTGAATGATGCAAAGCAAATTGCTGACTAACGCTTCTTCCTTCTTCTTCAGCCCAATGGCTTAATGCCACCCAAGCTTGTCGGATTGAACGATTATAACCTTGGTGACGAATATAAGCCGTCAAGCGAGGCTGAGTTTCTATGATTTTTGGCCTTGGTAATATGAGATTGGCTACTCGTCGATAGCCTTCCGCCACATCGCTATCATGAATAGTGGCTCGTGTTAACGAAATCCCTTCTCCATGCCGCCATTGACCCGGTGTCACCTGAAATTCCGCTTTAAAGGCTTTAGCAAAAGAAGAAAGTGAGCTAAATCCGCATTTATTCGCGATATCGATGACAGGGGTTCGCGCATCGAACATTAATTGGTTGGCTGCATACTCCATTCGGGTTCGCCGAATGTATTGATGCACCCCTTCCCCAACCACACGTTTAAAAACGCGGTGAAAATGTTGCTCTGAGTACGCCGCGAAGTCGGCTAACCGCTTTGCTGACAAATCACTCGCAATGTCTTGATGAATGTAATAAAGAACATCATTGATACGTGAAATATGCTGTGAATTCATGAGGTAAGTTATATCAATCGAGATGAAGTTGAGCATAAATGGACAAACAATTTTGCGCAACCAATCGTACTATGCGACGAATAAAATAATATCGCCCCAAACAACTTGAAGCTGCAAGTTAGCAGTCATTCAATAAAAAGGGCTACCGAGAGCATACATGGACATCGCAAAATCGTTACAACAAGTCAAATCATCCTATATTCGAGAGATCCTCGCCGCTGCGAGTGATAAGAATGTTATTTCTTTAGCTGGAGGGCTACCTGATGAAGCGACATTTCCGATTGAGCTAATGCGTGCAACATTAGTGGATCTGGCAGAAAAACCGCATGTGTTTCAATATGGCGCTACAGCTGGCTACGGCCCGCTGATCGATTTTCTCAAACAACATTTTGCGTTACCCGCCCATCATGAGGTGATGATCACCACCGGATCACAACAAGGGCTAGACTTAATCGCCCGTGCTTATATTAATCCGGGTGATCATGTGGTCATGGAAGCGCCGAGTTACTTAGGCGCAATGCAAGTGTTTGGGTTAGCACAAGCGAATATTGTTACGGTAACACAAACACCAGAAGGGCCAAATCTTGCAGAATTAGAGCAATGCTTTCAATCACAACGCGCTAAATTATTTTACGCCGTCCCAGACTTTCATAATCCAACCGGCATTTGTTGGAGCTTAAACACGCGTCAACAAGTGGCTGAACTCTGTCAACGCTTTGACGTCGTGCTGGTGGAAGATGTTCCGTATCGTGAGTTGCGTTTTACTGGTGAGAGCCACCCCTTGGTGTCTGATTTCTGTCCAGATCAAGCGATTGTTCTGCGTTCTTTTTCTAAGATCGCTTCTCCGGGGCTCAGGTTGGGAGCCGTTTCCGGCCGAGCGACTGATTTGGCTCCGATGATTAAGGTTAAACAAGGGGCCGATCTTCACTCCAGCGTTCCGATGCAAGCTTTATTGCATGGTCTACTTGCTCATCCTAAATTTCCAGAGCACCTTCAGCAGATCCGAACCTTATACCGTTCACGTTATGAGGTATTATTCGATAACTTGAAAAAAGTATTACCGAATGGCTACCAGCTTAATTCAATTGATGGCGGTATGTTTATCTGGCTTACCCTGCCACCATGTGACACGTTTGCGTTGGCTCAACGGTTACTCGCTGAAGGGGTTGCAGTTGTCCCTAGCCCAGTGTTTTATCCAGATCCTGACCATGCACCAGCGGCACTACGTTTAAACTTCACTAATTCAACCGAACAAGAATTAACCAAGGCTGTTCAGCGTTTAGTTTCAGTCTTAACTCAGGCTTAATCGAAGGCTCCGGGGGAGTTTAGCTCCCCTTTTATATCCTACCTGCAACTCCACGTTGTTTGGGTATCTCAACCTGCTTTGTGTAAAGTAATCATAAAACCTTATCAAAGACCAAAAATCAGATAAAACCTCCAATTGAAAACAAATTTCAGGAGAATTTCTCTATATAACGAATAAAAACAGCACCCCTCTAAATCAAAACAAAAAGGCAACATATTATATTAATAAAAACCACAAAAATGGATTCTAATTTCATATTAAAAGCTAAAATCCAGTTTTATAAACTATAATTACAAAAATAAACAAACAGATATTTCAAAAAAAACAAAGACCGTTATTATACACCCAAGCTCACTCCATTAAGACGACATTCAGTTTGAATGCCAACCAATCGGATATATAACATGAATGTATTGGCCTATTTTTTTGATCGCCGATACAGGATGAATGACCGATGTTGTTCACATCATTGATCATCGAACAATGGAAAACATGAGCTCATCGCACAGTGGTGTGCATTGACTTTATCGATGTTATTTTTGCGAGAGTGGTATGTTGGAAAATATCGGAATTGTGAACCTTTGGGCCTATTTGGTTGGTGTCTTTCTCATTGTGATCGTCCCCGGCCCTAACTCTATTTTTGTCTTAACGGCCAGTGCAAAACATGGAGTAAAAGGTGGCTATAAAGCGGCGCTTGGCGTATTTAGTGGCGATGCTTTATTGATTTTCCTCGCTTTTTTAGGTGTTGCAACACTGGTTAAAAACTCGCCCATTCTCTTTCATGTGATTCAATACATGGGGGCTGGGTATCTTTTCTATTTGGGTGCCAAAACCATCATCCGTAGTTTTCGTCAATGTGATCAAGCGACAGCACAAAATCAAGTTGGGAAAAAGAATCAAGGTATTTATCTAAAAGCTTTAGGGCTGAGTGTATTGAATCCGAAAATGATTATTTTCTATGTTTCTTTCTTTATTCAGTTCATCGATTTTAATGCTGAAAGTACTGGGCTCTCTTTTTTGGTTTTGGGTTCAATACTCGAGCTGTGCAGCATGCTCTATCTTTCCCTGTTGATTTTTGCGGGGTTTGGTATCACCAATAGAGTGAAACAAAATCAAAAACTAGCGAAATTGTCCAATACCTTCATTGGCTCGCTGTTTGTGCTCTTTGCTTTAAGATTGGCGCTCACCGCTTAATGTTTGCTGATGAAAGGCAATACAAACCTTTCATCACGATGCAAAGTGACCAATATTAACCACGTTTAGCATGACGTCATCATCACTGTTTGTGAGGGCGTGATGCTATTTGCCAACTCGTTTAAAAAACACTCAGCTAGGGTTGCCAAGCCATAATAAAAATCCCCCGCTGAGCAAGCTGATTTTAACTGCTGTAAATATTGCTCAGCCCACGGCAACAAATGATCAACGAATAACACTAACGCCGCATTCTCTTGATCTTGTTCAATAAAATGTGCCAACGCTAATAACATCAACCCAAAATGATCTTCTGGTTCATGGCTCGTCAATTGCACTTCAATACCGTTTTGGTGCAAAAAGCGACGATACGCTAATGTGCTCTCGCCCATGACGATGTGCTCGGGATCTAAATAGACCGAGCCCCACGGCGGCGCTGGCATATCACCGACCCCTTCAAATAAGAGGCTAAATTGATCTGAATCTGGTGCGGGTAATGCTTGGCACAAGGCGTTAATCTCTTCCGGCTTTTGCCAAGAAAAATAAGCCGCTAGATTGGGTAGATCTTGTTGGGCATATTGAGCCGGTTCACTATGAGGTGGATAATAAAATAAGCTACCTAAAACACGAGGGACCACAGCTAGCATAAGTTTTCCTTATTCACTAAAAATAACCAGCCTACCGCTTGTTCACATTCACGACGAAGCAGTAGACTGATTTTCGATTAACTCACTCTGCCGATAACCGGTATATCTAAACAACTTAGCGTTGCCGATACCAAGGAAATATTAGGGTCTGTTGACCCTCGGTTAATCGACCGTGACGATCACATGGTTATCCACCATAAATTATAAAACGTGATGCGTTCAGCAAGCTCACCGAGCAACACCAGCACTGCGCCACTGAGCAATAGCGGCGTCACTTGCTGTTTTTTTAGCCCACCAAGCCCAGCGAAGATAAGCGCAATCACCACCCCAGCAAGATAAATATACCAAAATATCATTTGCCCTTGCACAAGGTGAGGAACCGTTTCATTGAGAAATGTCATATAACCAGAGCGGGTCACTAAGGAAAGGAGCGCCCCAACCATCACCACAATGCTGCCTAACCGATAAACCCCGAGCGCTAAAGCCGCCATTCCGCCAGAAATGAGCACGGTTAACCACAAATGTAGCGCAGTGTAATGGGTGTTCCACGCTGGGACGGTTTCCAATTGATACACTTGGGTAATCGACCAAGCAAATGCCAAGCCAAGTAACACCGCCACACCGTTAATCCATTGATGTTGGGTGTTGGTCATGGTGAATTGAAAACGGGTTTTCAGCCATGTACGAACACGAGGAATACCCAGTGCTACCGTTAACAATGCACTACCAAAATAGAGACCACTGAGCACAATTTCATTGCTCATGGGCGAACGTAGCAGGCCAAACAATAAGTTAAACGCCCGTTGTGGCTGGCCCATGTGTAAGCCGCCAATTGCCATACCTATCGCAAATAGAATTAACCCGATGAAGTTAATTCTATGCTGTTGAGTGGCAGTGATTTGCCCCATAAGACCGGCGATAAAAGCCAGTAACATCATACCAACCGCTGTCTGGCCTAAGACGGTAAAAAAGACTAAAGGTAATTCATGCATCGTTTAGACCTCTGATGGATTTTGAATAGCGCCCGTGGTATCACCCGACATTCGTGCATCGGCATGAGCTTTAATCACTAAGCTGGGCTTGGTTAAGCGTGGATCTGGCAGTGGTGCCACGGCATTGGTATTGCCATATTTGGCCCGCAAGATCTCAATTTCATCAAAATCAAGTGCTCGTTGAGGACACGATTCGACACAAACGGGTTTTAATCCTTGCGCTACCCGCTCATAACAACCATCACACTTCGACATCACTTTCTTCTGTTCATCGAACTGAGGGGCACCGTAAGGACAGCGCATTTCACAATAGCGACAACCGATACATACATCTTGATCGACCACCACTAAGCCATCTTCTGAGCGCTTATGCATCGCTCCGGTTGGACAACCTTTGACGCAGGCAGGATCTGCACAGTGGTTGCAAGAAATCGACAAATAGTAATTAAAGGTATCTTGCTTCCACGCATTGCCTACTTTTTGCCAATCACCGCCACCATATTCATAAACGCGGCGATATTTTGGGCCCACTTCTAGCGCCTTCTCATCTTTACAACTGATTTGGCAAGTTTTACAGCCAGTACACTTTGATGAGTCGACAAAAAAGCCGTATTGTTTCATTTAAAATCTCCTCAGATGCGCTTAACGTCGACCAAATTTGTGTGTTGTGGGTTACCTTTAGCCAATGCTGTTGGCCGTAATGAGGTAAGCCGGTTGATACAACCACCAACATCAACGCCTTCTTTATTGGTCTTCGCCCATGCGCCTTCTGGCATAGCCGTAACTCCAGGCATGATCCGCGGTGAAACCTTAGCTTTAATTCTTAGTCGGCCTCGATCATTAAAGACTTCGACAAAATCATCTGTCTTAATCCCTCGGGCCTGCGCATCAATGGGGTTCATCCAAAGCACATCAGGAGCCGCTTCTTTCAATTGCGCCACTGACGAATACGTTGAATGACAATGCCCTTTAGTATGAAAGCCCGTCATCTGCAATGGGTATTTACTTAACTGCGCTTTGTCTTCAATACCTTCTACCGCTGGCCAGTACTCTGGGATCGGTGAAATTTTATCGCCTGGTAATAGCTCCCACTGTGTCGCGAGCTCAGCGAGCGATTCTGAGTAAATTTCAATTTTACCTGATGGTGTTTTTAGTGGGTGTAACTGCGGATTATCGCGAAACTCTTTTAAAGCAATATGTTTACTGCTATCAGCGACGCGGCGATCAATCACTCCCATACCATCGGTTTCGGAAAATGGTGGAAGATGGGGCTCTTGTTTACGTACTTGGTTATACGCAAACTCAATCCATTCTTGGTAGGTGCGTCCTTCCGTAAAGGCCTCTTTGATGCCCATTTTTTCTGCAATTTCAGCCAATACATCATAAGTCGGACGATTTTCCCACATAGGTTCAATCGCTTTTTGTAAACGAACCAAATAATGATAGGAGCCCGATTGGTATGAGTTGTTGATCAACTCATCTGATTCTAGTGTCGAAACATCTGGCAATAATAAATCGGCATACTTCGCTGTCGCCGTCATGTGGTTATCCCATACCAGAATAAACTCGCACAAGGATTCATCGCGCAGCACTTTATCCACTTGGTTTAGGTTCGAGTGCTGATTTCCGGTCATATTCGAGGCATAGTTCCAGAGAAACTTAACGTTAGTGGCTAATCGATCACGACCTTTGACGTAATCTTTTTTCGCTGTCATTTCTGTGCCACGGGTAATCGCATCTAACCAGCTAAAACAAGGAATGGAAACTTTTACTGGGTTAGCAATGGCAAGGCCAGCTAATGGATAATTAACACTCCCTCCCCAAGTCCCAATGTTAGTACCAGGGCGGCCAAACTGTCCGGTCATAATCGGTAGCATCATAATGGCACGAGAGGCATGTTCACCATTTTGAGTCCGTTGCACACCCCAGCCTTGAGAAATCCACGCTGCTTTCGCGCCAGCAATTTCACGCGCCAGCTCACGAATACGCTGTGCTGGAATTTCCGTTAATGCTTCAGCCCACTCGGGTGTTTTTTCTGTTTTATCTTCACCCAAACCTAAAATATACGATTTATAAGAAGCATTCGCCGGGGCACTCGCTGGTAACGTTTCTTCACTCCAACCGACCGTATATTGATTAAGCATTGCTTCATCAAGCAAATTTTCTTTGATCAACGTATGTCCAATCGCAGCCACTAACGCCGCATCGGTTCCCGGACGGATAGGTAGCCATTCGGCATTAAAGGCGGTAACACTGTCGGTACGGCGAGGATCAATCAAAATAACCCGGGCACCACTTTGCTCTAGCGCATGATAAATTTCGGCAATTTGCCCACCACCCGACATGCGAGTTTCCGCCAAGTTTTGGCCAAACATCACCACTAAATCAGAGTGTCTGATTTCAGAAAATAACGTTTGTTGCTCAGTGCCATAAATATTACCGGCTTGACCAAAAACGAACGGCTGAATTCGGTTTAATTGCGCTTCAGAATATGTGTTATGCATATCCAAAAAGCCCCCGGCTAAATTTAGCAGCCGTTTACAGGTATTACGACCTTGTAAGTTCGCACCGGTTGTACCACTGCCATATTGATAATAAATCGCTTCATTACCATACGTGCTAATGACCCGTTTTAACTCATTTGCCACAATAGTAGTTGCTTCATCCCAACTGATCCGTTTAAATTTTCCTTCACCACGCGCGCCAATGCGCTTCATGGGGTATTTTAAGCGATCGGGGTTATAGGTGCGAAAACGAGCCGAACGGCCACGTAGACAAGGACGAATTTGATGCTGTCCAAAAATGGCTTCATTAACACCATCTTCAGGTGATATTTTTACCGCCACACCATCACGGACATGAACTTTAAACGGACAACGACTGCCACAGTTCACTAAACACGCGCTATAGCGGATCTGCTCTTCGCTTGGGGATGATTCACTTTTCGCTGCGAGTGCATTAAATGGCAAGCTAATTGAACTGGCGGCCACCGCAACGCCAGAAGCCGCGGCTGAGCTTTGAATAAACTCGCGGCGTGTAAATAGTTTTTTTATTATTGATGTGGACATAGACCCTCCAGTATGTGAGTCTATTATCAATAACAGTGGCTATTTTCTCCTATGATCCCCATCAATTAAAGAGAGATTACCGGTAACATTGGCCAAAAAACCGAATTAATCACTAATGAAAATCATTATTGCTACCCATTTCACACTCTGATGTTCCAGCTTATAGCACTGGCAGGACAAGCCGCTCGACACTGCCCACAACCATTGCACAAGGCAGAGTCTACTGTTGGTTTTTGGTCTGGTAAGCATTGAATCGCTTGGCTCGGGCATTGCTCGACACAAAGTTCACAATAGCCAAATAAACGACTATGGCACGCATGAGAAAAGGTCGGTAATAATTCGGTTTGAGTGGCAGGCTGCAAAGCGCCTGTCGGACACGCCTTGGCACACTCACCACAGAGCTGGCAATGGTGATAATCCACACATAACTCTGGCCATTGATCGTGGCATTGAATCACAGAATTAGGGCAAGCCTCAGCACACAAACCACAACCATCACATACTTCACGAAACAGCCCTTCGGCAAGTGCACCAGGGGGACGAGGAATGGTACGTTTTGGTAAGTGATCAGCTTCTTGGTAGGCTGACTTACCACGAGCCAGCATATTACGAAAAAGATCACGTCGACTAACATTACGGGGAGCATCACTCATAATAAACGGTCTTAAGTGCAAACAACACCTTCATCATAGCTTGAAAAAAAGCAAAGCAAAATACACCTTTCACTGCTCGCTTAGCTCAAATAACAGATCGAGCCACTTAATCAATAAGGCGACTATATAGCTTCGACTCGATTACGGCCATTTTTTTTGGCTTGATAAAGTGCGATATCCGCTCTTTTGATGGTTTCTTCAATCGAATTTTCTGATTGTTCTTGCCAAAAAGAAATCCCCATAGAGACCGTCAAGTACCCCACTTGGGTAAATCGATGAGTCGCAATCGTTCTGCGTAAACGCTCCGCGCTGTCTTGGCTATCAACCAAAGAACGGTGAGGAAGTATGATGAGAAATTCTTCGCCACCTAATCGATAAATACTCGCTTCATCTGGCCAGTAAGCTTTCATAAGCTCGGCGATTTCTATCAAAACCTGATCGCCTGCATCATGCCCATAGCGATCATTGACTTTTTTAAAGAAATCGATATCAAGAAACACAAAAGATAAAGGGTAAGGAGCCAACGCAATAGAGGCGAGTTCTTTTTCTAATCTTCGCCGATTAAACAGTTGCGTCATGGGATCGGTTAAACTGTCTGAGTGCAGTTGCATTATCGTATCGGACATTAAACTAAAGGTTCGGATAAACGTCGCGGTTAGCTGCTGAGCCTCAAAATACCACGGGCTTATTTTTTTCAATTCTAAAGCCGCATCCTCTTTGTCCTCAAAGTGGTTTACTAGGCGAGATAATTGCCACAGTGGCTTAGCAATATAAGTGGCTGCAAACCAAATACTGGCTAATGTAGCGATACCAATAGGAAGAGAAGTGAGAACAACATTCCACATTTGTTGGTTCAAACTTTCCAACGTTCGTACTTTCGGGCGTTGTACAATCACCCCCCAACCGCTCAAATTAACTGGAGCGTATCCAGTCAACATCTCGATATTTTGACTATTCGTCACTAACCTTCCGCCGCTAATACCTTGTGACACCAAATTTATCGCGGCATTATTCTCAATGACTTCTCCAATCCGAGCTTTCTCAGGATGAGAAATCAATGTTCGGTTTTTATCGACAATATACAGGTATGAGCCATCTCGATAGGCATGATCACCCAATAAACCGGTTAAAAAGTTCATTTTTTCCAAGTAAATATTGCCAGCGATATAACCAAGATAGTGCTGTTGATCATCAAAGATAGGCAATGAAATGCTGATCAGATAGTTACCGGCAGGAGAAATGAATGGATCGGTAATGAGTGGAACTCGGGCATTGAGTGATTGTAACTCTCGCTCTTGACTTAATTTAACCCCTTTAATACTTATCGTTTCTGGCGCAATAGCAGCTATCACACCGTCGGCACTCACCACGACAACTGAATTAAATAAATCAGATTGCTCTTTTACTCGCTTAACCTCAACCATGAGGTCGGAATCTGTAGCCATTTTATCTTTTAAAATCAAGCTACTATACTCTAACTGCTTGAGTGTATCTGCAAGAAAGCTGTCTGCAATATCAGACATTTTCTTGGCATACACTCGATTTGATTCAATGGTTTGGTTAATCAGTAGTTCTTTTTGAACATGGTAAGTAGAATAAAATAAATTGACAAAAGTAATCGCCACCCCTAACACGCAAAGTAATAAAATCAGCTTCTGAAGATTTAAATGGCTTTTACTCGTGATGTTCATCGATTCACTTTATCTCATGATACTCATGGCAATTGACGATCTGTACCCAAACAGCTTGGCTGTTGTCGCTAATTTATCATTAACTTAACCATTCAACCTAATTTTTATCTATACCCAAACAACTTGGAGTTGCAGGTAGGCGGCAAGTGAGTGAATCCCCATGAGCATAGACTGGCTATGTGATTGGGATGAAAGAACGTAGCCAACACCCCTGCAGCTTCAAGTAGGAAGGGTATATCCCTATATACCCAAACAACTTGGCGTTACAGGTAGGAAGGGTATAAACCGTACCGCTCATCAAGAGGAGTGTTCCTGTTTGCATGGAAAACCAATGAGCTAAAATAATGGCAAACATCTAATGATCTTGTCATACCTATTTAACTTAGATAGCATCCAAATGATAACCTCTTATTTTAAATATTATGATGCGAACACGAATTTTACCTCTTATTGCCATCGTATTTAGTCTCTTTTTTCTTATTGACTTACAGCGCGCTCCCTCAGAGGAGACGCCTTTAGACTATCAGCAAGTCAAAAGTCACGCAGAACAAGGCGATCGCAACGCGCAATATCAACTAGGTCTCATGTTGCTTGAGGGACAAAGCGTTGAAGCCGATCCAACCAAAGCATTGGACTGGTTTCATCAGGCTGCACAGCAGGGAGATCCGCAAGCACAATATCAGATAGCACGACAATTCCAACGCGAGTATGAGTCTACTCAGATGGTGGCGGACGCTAAGCAGGCCTTACAATGGCTCAAAAAGGCAGCGAATGGTGGCAGTAGCGCAGCACAAACAGAATTGGGGCGCTGGTATGTCAATGGCCTATATACAGAAGATTGGATTGTATGGGTTGATGTTGAAGCCGCGGAACAACTATTTCGACAAGCCATTGAGCAAGACAATAACGATGCACGTTATGAACTGGCACGTTTGCTAGAAGCGAATCCTAACCTAGTTCAAAAGGGTGACAAACTGGCTGATCTCTATCGACAACCGGCCGAAGCGGGCAATGCCGATGCACAATATCAGCTTGGGCGGTTGTACTTTGAAGGCAAGGGGGTCAGGAAAAATCACGACAACGCCTTGGAATGGATGCAAAAAGCAGCGCAGCAAAAACATGCCCATGCGGAGTTCGTTCTTGGGTCTTACGCTGAGCAGTCGGGACAAATACAAGAGGCGATAAACTACTACCAAAGGTCAGCGGAACAACAATTTGCGTCCGCACATGCAAAACTTGGCTTTATCTATTTTAATGGAGTCGGTATCGATAAAGACATCAAACAAGCGGAATTTCATCTGCGAGAAGGTACGCGTTTGGGGCATCAGACAGCTAAAAATTATCTAGTGCAGCTACTTGCTGAGCAAGGAGACGCGGAAAATCAATTCTATTATGGCCAGCAACTTAACAAAACCTTTCGACAACGAACCCGTAATGGCCAAACCGTGCCAGATATCTTTCAGCCTTTTACGTGGTATGAAAAATCGGCACTTCAAGGTTATGCACCGGCTCAAAATCTACTCGGTTTGCATTATACTTCCAGTGATCCAGAGCTATCATTCGAGTGGTACACCAAAGCCGCCCAACAAGGCTTTGGCCCCGCAATGTGGAATCTGTCGTTCCATTATGCTCGGGGCGAAAACGTCGAAAAAAATTGGGTTACGGGAAAAATGTTGCAGCTCGTTTCTGACCATCATCGGTCACATCAGGGTTCGTCTGGATTAGATCGGTTCAACCACTTAATAATTCCTGATACGGTTTTAACTCCATCACAATTAAACCAGGCAAAAACGTTAGCCAATCAGTGTATTGCGCGTAACTATGTAAACTGTTTCTAAGTAAGCTGTCTCTAACTTCGCTGTTAGACTAGAAAACCGGCATATATACCGAAACAACTTGGCGTTGCAGCACTGTTGCGACGGTATATGACCCTCTTAGCGAGTGATCTCCAACACCCGCCCGATGATTAACGCTGGCATACTGGTCAAGAATAGCAACTGTGCCAAATTTAACCATTCGCCAAAATTGCCAGGTGGACTGAAATAGAAGAGCATTGCAAGCAACAAAGTGAGGTAGATTAACAAGGAAAACATAATCTGCTTGTAAGCTTGAGTGCGATTCTTCATCGTAGCAAAAGCAATAACGAACACCAATGTCGGAACTAAAATGCGGCTCAACATCGAGAGAAATCCAATATCGAAACTCGCCACCATGACATTCATTGCAGTAGTGATAATAAATGCACCAAGACCGGACAATACGATTCTTGGCCAACTCACCGTCACAGCATTATAGTGATTAAATAATGTTTCTAAGCGATGATCGAGTGAAGAAAATGTCGCTTTAATAACCTGCTTTATACTGCCACTTCGAATAGGAGTCGGAGTCCAGATATGCTCATGCAGAGCGTCAACGCAGACGTAATGAATGAAATTCCTATCCATACCCATACGCTTAGTGTTTTGTTTAGCAAAATGGCGCACATCATTATCGATTTCACCGAGCATAAGTACGGTGATGCTCACACTGTGCAAGTTGTTTTTACCTAACTCAAAACTTGCGACGACTTTTTGTCTTACGGCGTTCGCATACTGGATCAGTAATGCTTTATTGGGCCGTGGATAATTCGCGTCGGTGATTAGTATAATTTGGGTGTTTAATCCGTCAATTTTGACCAATATACGTTTAGCGTATTGCTGTAGTTCTCGCAATGCTGGAATAGCGATTTTATCCGGTGACCAAATGATCGCTTCCCCACGCTGAATCACTGACTGCGTTAACTCGCCACCCACAATAGGAAGACTTTCAAGATGCTGGTCTCGCTCATGAAGATAGGCCAAAAAATTCGCCTCCCAGCTATCCGGTTCACTTTGCTCGAGGCGACGCTGCCAATCCTCTTCATTGGGCAGATCCAAGTCATGCTGATCGGCATCGATCAACAAGGAAAAATTCTTCTCGACTAACAAACGATCGAGTACTGCACGTTCGAATATTGTTTTATTCATGATCATCCTCGTTGAACATTTAATTAACGTCACGCATTCACGCTAGGATGAATTTAATCGGCATAACTGACGATGCGCAACGTGCTCATTCTATAACAAACGTTCGAAAAAGAGTGCAACTGCCGACATACAAAAATGGAACTCACTGACGTTTACAGCTCAAAGCGCTCTCGATGGCTCTACCAGATTTAGCAAATTGGGTGATGCAGATTGATGGATCTGATGTTAAAAATAGGGCTTAACGACATCATCTGTCGTTAAGCCCATCAGAGCCACAGCATCAATCCGTGTCATTAATGTGTGTAATTGTTAATTATCATCACCTCGTTCAATCAAGCGAATACAGGGGTGTCCACGGTTTGCCTTGTTGGCCTAACCGGCTCTTCAAACTGAGGGGTTAAATCGAGGGTCTTCTGAAAAAGAGGGGCTAAATGGCGCTGATGGCTGACCATCAGAATGACGCTATTGGGTAACGTGTCACGTAACTTTTTAATCAGTAAATAAGCGGTTGGCTCATCCAAATTGCTGGTTGCTTCATCTAAAATCAACGTTTCTGGCTGCACCACAAAGGCTCGCGCTAAGGCTAATTTTTGTTGCTCGCCCCCAGACAATCGTGCTTGCCACTCTGCTTCTTCATCTAATTTTGATGATAAAAATTCCAACCCAACGGCTTCTAATGCCTTTATATAAGGCTGATTATCCGCTAACTCTGGATGTGGATAACTTAAACAGCTTCTCAAGGTTGAAGTGGGTAAGTACGGTTTTTGTGGCAAGAGCAATACGCCTGCTGGCTGAACTTGGTATTCTCCTTGGTAAAATGGCCATATTCCCGCTAAGGTGCGTAACAGTGTCGATTTACCTAACCCACTCGGCCCTTGGATCATCATTGATTCCCCCGCCGCCAGTTGTAAATCTAACTCAGAAAGCAGCGCTGAGCCGTCAGGGCGTAAGATCGAAAGTGCTTGGCAACGAATACCTTGACCTGGCTGTTGATGCAATGCAGGCCGGGAAGCATCAGTGGCTAAATGTTCACATCGCTCCATCGCTTCAACAAACTGCCCTAAGCGAGTCACCGTCGCACTCCAACGCGTGAGATCATCATAACGAAAAATAAACCAACTCAAAGAGGCATAAACCTTCATGAAAGCCATTTTTACCTGAAAGAGCCCACCGACAGTAATCACATTTGCCATCAATGCCGGTATAGCCGCAAAATAAGGCACCATTGCCGCTATTTGATGGTAAGTATTCACCACTAATCCGAGTTTCTTTTCACGCGCCATTAATGCTTTCCAGTTGAGTGCAATGTCGCTGAATCGTGAATCAAGCTGGGCTTTTTCTCGCTGCTGTCCTTTCATTAGTGCGATTTGTTCAGCACTGTCTCGACTACGCAATAAATTAGCACGAAAATTGGCTTCTCGTTTTTGTTGTTGATAGAACAGACGATGTAACTTATGCCCAAAAAAATGGGTCACTCCCGCACCAATCACAGAATAAAGTAAGGCTAACCATAATAAATACCCTGATAGTTGCACACCATCAAATAACGGTAAGAGAAAGTCGCCCGATAAACGCCATAAAATAACGCTAAAAGCACTCAAGGTCGCCACGCTTTTAACCAATCCAATGATTAAAGAAAGCGTGTCAGTCGTTAATAATTTGATATCTTCTGCGATGCGTTGATCTGGATTATCGGGTTCATCCCTTAGGGTAAGGTGGTAAATATTTTGTTGGCTGAGCCAACGACTGACAAACCGTTCCGTTAACCAAGTTCGCCAACGCAGCTCTACCCATTGTTGCAGCCATTTAGCGTATACTGTCATCACAACGACTAAGGCAACAATACCGATAAACTTCAACAATAGATCATAAATAAGTGGCCCATCCAAGGCTGCTAAAGCGTCAAAAAATGCTTTATTCCAGCTATTGAGCTGTACCATCACCTGAACCAACAGCAAAGATAAAGCGATCGTGATCAGAAAAAGTAGCCAGCTAAGTACACTGGCTCGGCTCAACCAATACGGTTTTGCAATCATTAAAAACTGTTTAAAAATTAGCATAAATTCACCAGAATTAACGAGCGCTGGCCAACAGCGAGCGCTCGACCGAATGGCTAAATCGATGATTCAATATCGCTATCATTAGCAGGCACTAACAAGGCATCGATCCAGTTTGAGGTAGAAAATATCGTTTGAGCTAAAGCCGTTAAGCTCTCCGGCTCCACACCATCAATCCAAGATAAATAGTCTTCTACTGCGGTTAAACTCTCCCCGTAACGAGCTGCCGACTTAAGATAAGCAATCCGTTGTCGATCACTTAAATTATCAGCAACCAAGGCTTGTTTGGTTTGATGGATCACTCGCTGAAGCTCTTGCTTGGTCACGCCGTGCGTTTTTAGGCTTTCAATCTCTGCCAAAACTTGATCTTTTAACTCCTGGCTTCGTTGAGGTTCATGGCTATAACTAATCATGCCAAAAGCTTGATTTCGATGACGATCAAATCGAATGGCAAAACGTACCGAATAAACCCCTCCCGCATCTTCGCGTAACGACTCTCGGAGACGATTACTGATGATACGACTTAATAAATAGGCTTGATCGGCTTGCTCAAGACGGTATTTCATCGGCTGATTGAACAATAAACTCGTGACAGCCATTGGCTCTTCACCAGCGGCAATCCTGATTTGATGACGCCCCTCCGCCAATGGTGGTAATGGAACTGGAAAGTAACGACGTGTTGAAGAAGGTAACGAACCGATATAACGCCTAGCCAGTTCAATGACTTGTTCTGGTTCTGCGTTACCAACAATCACCAGTTGATGACCTGCAGCACTGGCAAACAACTGCTGCCAAGCGGTTAAAAGATCATCGGTACTGATTTGGTGCAATTCATCCAGACTCAATGCTTGTAATTCGGGGTTATGTTGATAACGAATCGCATCAATCGCTGAATTAAATTGCCCGTGAGCACTGGTTAAACGGTTTTCGATACCTCGTTCAATCAATAATTTGCTCGATTGCCACAACGCTTCATCAACCTGTGGTTGTGTGATTTGCAGATGAATATTTTGTAGCCAATTCTCTAATGAGTTCACATCAGAAGAGCCGATAAATCCATGACTGTCTTGGTTAACAAATGTCATGATTTTATTTGCGTAAGGAGCATTAAGCATCTTCAACTGTTGACTGTTTAATCCGGCATAGCCGAACCGGCCCATTTGGCGCAGTTGCATGGCAGGACGACGTAATGCATTGGGTAGATGCGCCGTTCCTCCCCAACCTCGATATTCGATGAGCAACTGGTTCGCGGTTTCTTCGCTTGCTTCAAACCATACTTGGCTGCCATTGTCGAGTTCCCACACGTGAACGCCGCTCTCTTCTCGGTGTGAGATGATTTTCGCAGGCTTAGGCGGAGAAGCCATCAATTGCGACCGGACAGTCACGACTTCTGTTGCTGCTGGTGGATTCGCTTTGGCAACTGTCCAAGCTTGATTTAAGCGCTGTTCTGAAGGCAGTTTATCTAAACTATCCGGATGAATTTGAGCAATCACAATCGGCTGTTGAGTGTGTACCATTTGCGCTAAATGCTGATTAATTTCAGAGACAAGAATGCTGTTAGCCAATAACTCAACCTGCTCAGCGTATTGATGATTATCTACTAAAGGTGATTGCGTTCGAAGACGATTAAACACTGACATCATCACGCGTCGATTCGTCGTATCGCGTAACGAGTCTGCCATTTGTTGATAGCGGCTAATCAAACTATAACGCACCGTATCTAAATCACTTTGACTGATCCCATGTTCGGCAAAACGGCTTAATTGACCAAACATTTCTTGCACGCTGGACTGGTAGTCATCAGTAGTCAACAGGGCCATCAGACGGTTATTACGATATCCGGTGGCAAGTGGGCGAGCCATAGCCATCATTTTACTGATATGTTGGCTCTCGATTTGATACTGCTCACTCAGGCGTTTATTAAGCGCCTGCATCGTTAATTCATTCAGTAATTGTGCACGTAACTCACTTTCTGTCCGAGGTTCTTTGGCTTGTTGCCTAAAGTTGAGTGATAACACTTCCGTGGTAATTTCACTATCGGTGATAGTCTCAAGTTTTAGTTGGTTATCTAATGGCACACGAAGATCAGGCCGTTTAGGTAGTGTTTGTGGGGCTAATTTAGCAAAGTGACGAGCCAGCATAGCCTCGACTTGAGCCTGTTCTGTCGCTCCCACGACAATTAAAGTCATGTTATTGGGATGATACCAATCCTGCCAAAATGCTTTAATTCGACTGGCATCGACATGTCGTACAAGATCCATATCGCCAATCGGTTCACGATCACCAAATCGGCTGTGGTTAAGTAAAATTTGTCGATTCGCTTTACCTAAACGTGACATCATGGATAGGCCACTGCGCCACTCTTCCACCACAACAGGGCGTTCTTTCTCCAGTTCATCAGGATCAAACACCAATGCACTCGCTTGTTGTGCCAACATGTGGAAACCTTCATTCATCATTGATTCGGTATTATCCGGAAGATGAAGAAAATAAGATGTGGTGTAATATTCGGTCATGGCATTAACATCTCGCCCAAAGACCATGCCTAGTTTTTCTTGATGTTCTATCAGCGTATTGGCGGGATAATGTTGTGTGCCATTAAATGCCATATGTTCAACTAAATGAGCGATGCCTTTTTGATCATCCTCTTCATCTAATGATCCGGCATGAACGACCAGCTGTAGCGACACTCTATTTTCTGGTCGTGCATTTTTAACCAGAATGTATTGCAAGCCATTTGGTAGCTGACCTCGAATAAGATCACTACGTTCTTTTAAAGGAGTATCGATTGGTTGAGGTGCTTGTTGACACCCCAAAAAAAATAAGCACGTTGTAATAACAATCAATAATTGTCGCATATTTATAACGGCGCGTTACCGCGCCGATTCCTTGTTCATAGCTAAGGGGAACACTAATTACGTAAGCTGATATTGAACCAGACTTGTCTTCCTTGGTTGTAGTATTCGTTGGGAACCACATTGCCAAGCTGTATCCCGGAGGAAGAAATTACTTTTTGTGTGTTGAGTAAGTTTGTCGCACTCAATCCCAACACAAGATGGTTATTTAACTGTGTTGGTGTCCAATTGACTGACATATCCCAGGTCATTAAGTCATCGAGCGATTGGCTAACTAACGAGTTAACCGTTTCTGATTGACCGTTGATCTCAACCGTTTTCATTCCCTCATAAGCCGTTGTTTTTTTGCCTTGTTGGTAGTTAATACGGTTATTCCATACAACGCCTAAATTTCTCCAATGCATCATTAAATCAAGACTACTTTTAATTGGTGATTGGTAACCACTCACATCCATCGTACTGTAACGAATTAGCTCACCATCCAAGAGTACCCATTCATCCTGAAAACCCCCGCCTAAATCATTACTTTGATCATAATTCGCTTTTACATCACCATAACCTCTTCTTCGATTATGGGCGATCTGCCAATGAGCATTAAACTCTCCCCCAATAAAGGCATAAGGACGAATGGTACTGATTTCTAAGCTGATGATTTGATCATCACTTTTTAGATTATTGTGTAACGTGGCCATCCCATCATTGGCATTTTTTGAATAGGTGATGCCATCTCGTTGCTTACGATAAACGTAAACAGTTTTCATCATAACGTTGCTGACATCTATCGCCCAAGAGGCACTTATTTCGTCCGCGTAAGGCACATCAGCATGGCGAAGAGACAAAGCATCCCCAGAGCTGGAAGAAAGACAAGTCAGATTGTCGCTCCCAACATGGTTGTAGTTACCATCTAGTGGCGTACAATTTTTGTGAGCCGATTGATATTTATTTTGTTCGGCTTTTAAAGCCCAGCCGAGCAGATTAGTACTGTAGTAACGATTTGCTCCAAGCGTAATTCGGTTCGTTTGTTCAAGATCAAAATCCCAGCGAGTTGTGATACGTGGTGAAAACACCGTACGATCAAAACCACCAATACGATCAACACGTCCGCCAAGCTTCATGCCCCAACGGTGCCACTGCATATTATTCTCGGCGAATAAGCCGTAGTGTGCTTCCGAAACATGGTAGTCAGCCGCAAAGTAGCGCGTCAGTTTGGTAATTTTAGGATTACCAGGTACCATTTCTTGATATTGATACACCATATGCTCATTAGGCCGTACGACTTGACCTTTTTGCTGGTTTAATTCAGCACCAAATGTAAAGAGGTGCTCTGTTTCGCCGAAATAGATAGGCGTCGCATAGAAGGTCGATTTTAATTGATAGCTGTCTTGCTCTTGGGTCAGATCACCATACCCCCCTTGGTTATAAGCAATAAGCTCACCATTTTCTCGCTTAAAAACCGATTTAAAGTAGTTGGCATCAGATGCACGCTCATCAACCAATCGATCATAGGCAAATGCGTTTTTCCATACCCCAAACTCTGACGCATGCTCTAACTTAAACGATCCCCCTATGCCTTGATGCTTATTGGTCGATTCACTATTTTCCTGCGCAGCTTTATCATTTAGTGCATCATTCATAAAATGATTACTTTGATGATACGCATAACGAAAATCAGTGGTTGCTTTCCAATTAGCCCGTTGCCAAATATGAGTGATGAATAAATTATTCATGCTTTGATCGACATCTTTACTATTCGCAAGTGGAATATCTGACTCTTGGCGGCTGATATTAAGCGCGAGTTGCTGGGTCTCACTAATCGCACCACTCATATGCAATGCATGCATGCGCTTTTGAAAGTTAGGCTGGTATTTCCCCGAACCATCAATAGGCGTTCCATACGAATCTTGAAAGTTTTTGCCTACCTTTTGTGCTGCATTCCAGGCACTATCATTCATACGGTAGCTATAATCGACGGTGAATTTCTCTTTTGGTTGACGCAGTTCAACATTAATGACACCGCCGGTAAATCCACCATGTTCGGCACTAATGTCATGGTCAAAAACTTCAACACTGTCAATTAACGTGGTATCAACAAAATAACCTGACGAGTGTCCTGAAGATAATTCAGTAGGAAGATCCGATTGATTAGCAAACGTCGTAATATTATTAACCCCAACGCCACCAATGGTATATTTTGTCTCGTGAGGTCTAGCTCCTGATAAGGATATTTCATCCGGCCTTAGCGTTCCCCCTTGCATCGCCGTTTGAGCATCATTAATACCGATACGAGGCTGATGTTTTAATAATTCTGACAATGTCGGGTTTGTCTTCGGTAATTGCTCAAGCTCAATGTGCTCTAACGTTACCCCTGAACCCACTACAACCATCACTTCTTGAGCGGGAGGCGCTTCATTTTCAGCATATGCCGAAAATGAACTGCCATATAAAGATACAAAGATAGCCATCCCGATCGGAGATAGCCGATGATAAACATTCATAAATCCTACTGCTTTAATTCAAAATATAGAAAGATCAGTGAATTGGGGCATCCCAGTCACACATCAAAGTTTATGATAATTATTATCATTAATATTAACTTTTAGTGATATTGGAAATCAAGCCCGTTATGGTAACTAGCGTGATTTGATTGAAGAAAAATTAATCAAAATCAATAAACCATATCATTAACAAGGTTATTAGCAGCAATTGGAGGCTAAAGACATCATTCAGATGGTTACTGACTAAGGGAATGATTGGGATGGATACTCTGGGTATGAGACGTGAATGCAACAGTCAAAAACTGCGGTAAAAAATGGCGGAACACTGAGGTTTACCGCCATTTTTGCAATCAATATAAGCGGTTACTCAACCGTAACCGCTTTGGCTAGATTACGAGGTTGATCAACGTCAGTTCCTTTGATTAACGCAACATGATAAGAGAGTAACTGCATAGGTAAGGTATAGTAGATCGGAGCGGTAATTGCACTGACAGATGGCATGGTAATGATCTTCATTGTCTCATCAGCTTCAAAACCAGCATCTTGATCAGCAAAAACATATAACAGCCCACCACGCGCTCGTACTTCTTCAATATTAGACTTCAGTTTTTCTAACAGATCATTGCTGGGCGCGACCACCACAACGGGCATGTCCGCATCTATCAAAGCTAATGGCCCATGTTTTAACTCACCAGCAGCATAAGCTTCCGCATGAATATAAGAGATTTCTTTGAGCTTCAATGAAGCTTCCAAGGCTATCGGATAAAATTCACCGCGCCCTAAAAAGAGTGTGTGGTGCTTATCAGCAAAATCTTCTGCAATCGCTTCTATTTGTTTTTCGCAGGCAAGCGCTTGTTCTATTTGTTTTGGTAAGGCATGTAAAGCCTGCACAATCTCTGATTCTTGTTCGCTATCAATCACCTTTTTTTGCTTGCCAAGTGCCGTGACCAGCATAAGTAAAGCAGACAGTTGCGTGGTAAAAGCTTTGGTTGAGGCGACGCCAATTTCGATGCCCGCCCGAGTCATAAAGGCAAAATCAGATTCTCGTACCAGTGAAGAGCCTGCAACATTACAAATGGTCATTGCGGCCATGTAACCTTTTTCTTTGGCGAGACGTAACGCTGCTAAAGTATCTGCCGTTTCACCAGACTGAGACAGGGTAATCAATAGACTCTTCGGACGCGTGACAAATTTGCGGTAACGAAATTCAGAGGCAATCTCAACATCGCAACTAACTCCAGCAAGCGCCTCAAACCAATAGCGGGCCGTCATCCCTGCGTTGTAAGAGGTACCGCACGCCACAATTTGAACGTGTTCAACTTGACTTAAGATCTCTGCTACATGTACTCCAATACTTTCGGTGATTACGGTATCGTGACTGATCCGCCCTTCCATTGTATTGAGTAAAGCGGTCGGCTGTTCGAAGATCTCTTTCTGCATAAAATGGCGATATTTACCTTTATCTCCAGCGTCATGCTCGGCATTAGATTCAATAATCTCGCGTACCACGGGTTCGCCATTAGCAGCAAAAACATTCACTTCTCGGCGGGTAACTTCAGCGACATCCCCCTCTTCAAGATACATAAAACGACGAGTCACGCTCAGCAATGCCAATTGATCGGAGGCGAGGAAGTTTTCCCCAACACCAAAACCGATCACAATCGGACTACCGGAACGAGCGACCGCGACTCGACTAGGATCGTTACGATCCAACACCACGGTGCCGTAAGCGCCTTCTAATTGTTTAACCGCTTTCTGTAATGCCTCAATTAACGTATTCGATGTGCGACGCTCCCAATCAACTAAATGGGCGATCACTTCTGTATCCGTTTGTGATTCAAAAACATATCCTCGCTCACGTAAGCAATCGCGTAGCACTTGGTGATTCTCAATAATGCCATTATGAACGACCGCAATATCACCAGACATGTGAGGATGAGCATTAATCTCAGATGGCTCTCCATGGGTTGCCCAGCGAGTATGGGCGATTCCCGTTCCGCCAGAAACATGCGCCGCTTCTACAGCATCGGCTAACTCTTGTACTTTACCTAGGCGACGAATTCGAGTCAGTTGATTGTGTTCATCAACTACAACGACTCCTGCTGAGTCGTAACCTCGATACTCCAACCGACGTAAACCTTCGACTAGAATCTCTGCTACATCTCGCTGCGCTACCGCACCCACAATTCCACACATAAAAACTCCATAATTGTTATTAATTTTTGATCGCTAGCCCGAGGCTGCAAGCAAAGGCCATTTAGCGGGCTAACGTCAAGGTAATAAGGCTTGATTTAAGCTCGAATCACTCGAACTTGATGAGATTCAATCTTTTTGGTGTATTCATCACTGAGATCACGATCAGTGACCAATACATCAATACGTTGCCAAGCCAGTTCCAAATTTGGGATTTTCCTTGCCACTTTATCGGACTCAACCATCACGATCACTTCTCGGGAAACATCCGCCATCACTTGGCTTAAGCCGGTTAATTCATTAAAGGTCGTGGTGCCACGCTCAAGATCAATGCCATCCGCACCGATAAAAAGTTGATCAAAATCGTAAGAGCGCAGGACAGATTCAGCCACTTTGCCTTGAAAAGATTCAGAATGGGTATCCCAGGTTCCACCGGTCATAAGTAACGTCGGTTCACTTTCCAAGTCGTTGAGCGCGTTGGCGACATGCAATGAGTTAGTCATCACCACCAGACCTCGTTTGTCATTTAATTGCTGAATAAGCGCCGCCGTTGTGCTGCCGCTATCAATGACTATCCGATGATGATCTTTAATTAATTTTGCTGCCGCTTTCGCTAACGAAACCTTTCGAACCGAAACTTTTTCATTAAGTTCATCTGCCATCACCTCTTTAGGAAGAGCAATAGCACCACCATAGCGACGTAGGAGTAAACCATTCATCTCTAAAGACGCAAGATCCTTTCTAATGGTGACTTCTGATGTTTTAAATTGAGTAGACAATGCTTCGACACTCACCTCTCCTTGCTCGCTAACTAAGCAGGCAATGGCGTGTCGTCTTACTTGAGTGTTTCGTTTAGACATGTTTTTAGATAAATAAAATTTCGATTCGAAACCAATTATAATCACTTCGAAACATAAGCGTCTATTTATTTCGATCTAAAAAATTAATATTTAGCGCTAAAACCTTGTTCTAAGACAAATCTTAAATCGTGATATTCGCTTCATTAGATGATAGAATTCACACCCGAAAAGAAAATAAATTACAGAAATTAGTAAAACATTGTGTCAACAATCGCGACTTTAAGGCGATAAGTTGGCACTTTTTGAAATTTAACATCAGACAAATAGTCATAAAATGACTAAATCTGCTGAAAGACTTTCAGCTTTAAGATGACATATTCGTGAATAAAACTTGGCAATTGAGACGAAAAACTTGCCCTCCGAGATCATTTTAAAGCTCAGCATTACACTAAATTAAACTTTAAATTCATCCTAATTTATTTACCGGAGATACCTTTCCATGAAAAAGACCAAAATCGTTTGTACGATTGGCCCTAAAACTGAATCTGTAGAGAAGTTAACTGAACTGGTTAACGCAGGTATGAACGTTATGCGTTTAAACTTCTCTCATGGCGACTACGTTGAACACGGCACTCGTATCGCAAACTTCCGTAAAGTCATGGAAGCCACCGGTCAGCAACTCGCGATTCTGTTAGATACTAAAGGCCCTGAAATCCGTACCATCAAACTTGAAAATGGTGAAGATGTTGATCTGGTGGCAGGTCAAGAGTTCACTTTTACAACCGACACATCGGTTGTGGGTAACAAAGATATTGTTGCGGTCACTTATCCAGGCTTTGCTCAAGACTTGACAGCCGGTAACACAATTTTAGTGGATGACGGTTTGATTGAAATGGAAGTCATCTCAACCACCGCAACTGAAGTAAAATGTAAAGTACTCAACAACGGTGCATTAGGTGAAAATAAAGGTGTCAACCTACCAGGAGTATCCGTTAACCTTCCAGCACTGTCAGAAAAAGACAAAAATGATCTGAAATTTGGTTGTGAACAAGGTGTTGATTTCGTTGCTGCATCTTTCATTCGTAAAGCGTCTGATGTGAAAGAAATCCGTGAAGTACTCACAGCTAACGGTGGCGAAAACATCCAAATCATCTCTAAAATCGAAAACCAAGAAGGTGTCGATAACTTTGATGAAATTCTTGAGCTGTCTGACGGCATCATGGTTGCTCGTGGTGATCTAGGTGTTGAGATCCCAGCAGAAGAAGTTATTTTTGCTCAGAAAATGATGATCGAAAAATGTAACCGCGCACGTAAAGTAGTGATTACAGCCACTCAAATGCTAGATTCAATGATCAAAAATCCTCGTCCAACTCGTGCAGAAGCGGGTGACGTTGCGAATGCGATCATGGATGGTACTGATGCTGTTATGCTATCGGGTGAAACAGCTAAAGGTAAATACCCCGTTGAAGCGGTGACGATTATGGCACAGATCGCTGCTCGTACCGATGCCGCTCTTAAGGCTGAACTCGGTTCACGCTTAGACAGCCCTCGCCTACGTATTACTGAAGCCGTTTGTAAAGGCGCGGTAGATACGGCTGAAAAACTAGCAGCACCATTAATTGTCGTTGCAACAGAAGCGGGTAAATCAGCTCGTTCAGTACGTAAGTACTTCCCAACGGCAAACATCATTGCGGTAACAACCAACAAAAAAACGGCTGCTCAGCTCGTGCTTAGCAAAGGTATCGTTCCTGTTGTAGTTGATTCGATTGAAAGTACTGATGATTTCTACCACTTAGGTAAAGAAATTGCGTTAACATCAGGCTTAGGTAAGAAAGGTGACATCGCTGTCATGGTTTCTGGTGCATTGGTTGCTTCAGGTACCACAAATACCGCTTCGGTACATGTGCTGTAATTTGTAATTTATTGAGTGTCAAAAGTGATCAAATCGGGGCTAACGCCCCGATTTTTTTATTATTTAACTTTGATCACCAGCCAACAAACGCTTGATACAACGTCCTTGCGACTCGAAGCGACCACTCGCCCGCTGTTGGCCACTAACTATTCAGCAGTAATAGCGCATTTTATCCTAATCAGCAAAATACAAACTAAGCAATATCGTCGTTGCTACGACAAATCGCAACTTGATTACGTCCCGATGTTTTTGCTTCATACAGCGCAATATCAGCGCATTTATACGAACGGGTAATATCCTTGCTCAAGTCAGTGACTCCGGCACTGATCGAAACAGAAAGACTCTCTTGCGATGCGATTGATTTTCTCAACTCTTCAATAATTAAATAGCCATCTTCGAGCTGAGTATGGGGCATGATTACGGCAAATTCTTCTCCGCCGATTCGAGCAATAAAATCGCTAGTTCTTAATTGGATCAGCATTTGATGCGCAATCCCTTTAATTACTCGATCGCCTTGATCATGACCTTGCTCGTCATTAATTCGTTTAAAAAAATCAATATCAAGTAGAGCTAAGCAGGTATGATGTCCATCATCACGTCCAATCAACTGGCTTTGAATACGTAACTCTTGTTCAAATTTACGACGGTTCCATATATGCGTTAAACCATCTTTCTCACTCAGTTCCCGTAGTTTGTTCTCTAAAGCTTTTCGCTCACTGATATCAATAATAGAAGTAATGTAGTAGCTGACTTTTCCGCCCTCTAAAATGGCCTGAATGCGGATAATCGTTGTCAACATCTGCCCTTGGGGAGACGTGAATTCAACTTCTCCTTCCCATAAATAGTCGCTAGTAACCGCCTCCAACACTTCCATCACAAACTGAAGACCATGATGAGACAGAAGAACCTTAAGTGCATTACGCCCTAAAGCCCAACTTCTTGATAGACCTGTAATTTTTTCAAATTCATCATTCACCGCCATAACTTGATGTGATCGATCTGAAATCATCACCGCAGATGTACCACTGAGCGCGGCTCTCGCTAACTTACTTTCCATATTTCTTCGATGGTAATGTAATAACATCGAAATGGTCGGTAAAACAAAGATAAGCACCAATAAAAAAACAAAGATGCCTTCTTTAACTAAATCATTCAAATCACGGGCAGCGCGTTGAGATAGCTGATTGGGCGTTAAATCGATCACTAAATAAAATTTACGCTGATCTGAAAGAGCAACTTGATGAAACACAATAAGATGTCCATTCTCTACTCGATAACCGCTGTTTTCTGTGCGCATAGCGTGCCAAGTGTCAGGAAACTGACTGACCAATTGGTCAAAAATAACGCCCGGTTTCATTAAACTATGATGCGCTAACTTTTGAGTAAGATAGAGCCCTTGCTCGGTAACTATTTGAGGGTGTAAATCTTCTTCAAGTGAATAATTGAGCCGATAAGATAATCGCCAAAGATCAACATCAACAACGACGTAGCCATAACGCTGGTTCTGTATAATGATCGGTGTAATTAGTTGTAATGAAGGAATATTACTGTTATCGCCACTGACTACCCAAATACCGACTTGCTCTTTACTTAATTGATTTGCGTAGAGCAGTAGATCCGGTTGTGGATAAATAAATGGTTCAGCTACTGGCGTGGCTCGTTGAGTCACCGATGAATAATCGACTTTTAAACTCACGCCCCCACTGTTATTAAGAAAAAAAATCGAGTTATACCATTTTTGGTTTTCAGCCACTGAGATAAAAATGGCTTCCAGACTCGACTGATTCAATTTACTTTCAGAAAGGGCATAGTGATGAGTTGCTTGTCCGTGACTCAATAAATTTATAACAGAGAAAAGCTGATCTTCAATATTGTTATATTCACGTACATTATAATTTAACTGAATGAGCGCTTGCTGAGCAGTATTCAACAAGCTTTTTTCGGTAACCTGCTGATAACGCTGCGAATAGTAGGCAATAATAGAAGAGGTAATGAGAATCGTGGTAATGAGAAGAAAAATAACAATTCTAGAAAGTCTCATAACCCTATTCAAACATGATGAATTCAATCAAGTTGGTTATTATAGCAGCATTTATTGACCATTGAATATAAAACTACCAGCCTGAATAGACGAAATGAAGTTACAAATACCCAAACAGCTTGAAATTGCAGGTCATCAGCAAGTAAATAAACCCGATACCGCTGGATAAACCTTGTGCTTAGGCTGCCCCATCAAAACGAGCAGCACTGCAATTTCAAATGGGAAGGAGGTAACGGCTATTGCTGCCAAGACCGAATGGATTAAAACCAGATAATGACCAAGGTTACGGTATTAATTTATAGATCACATCCACTCGATCTCGTATTACCAACGTAGAATCTTGATACGTATCATTCACTAATGCTTGCTCACTCATATTTGCGCTACGCATTAACACGGGTTGTGCCGAGATTGCATGGTATTCAATCCGCCATACACTACCAAGCTTAGCGTTAAACCCCGAGGCTAAAGACTGCGCTTTTATTTTTGCGTCCGTGATGGCGGCCATTCTTGCTTGTGCTTGGTATTTTTCTTGTTCACTGACTTTCAACTGCACGTTATCAATTTGATTAATACCTTGCGCCAAGGCTAAATCTAAATATTGATTAAGCTGGCTCACCTTGGTCACTTCTACCGTAATACTGCGTTGAGCGCGGTAGCCAAGTAGCTCAGGCTGACCCGATTTAGGGTAATGGTATTGCGGTGTTAAATAGAGGTTAGAGCTAGAAATAGCTTCGGCCTCAACTCCTGATTGCTTCAATTGTGAAGTAAATTCAGCCACAACGTTATCAACTCTCGCTTTGGCTTGTTCAGCATTCATATTCGTTTCAACGACTTTGACGGAGAATTGAGCACGATCGGGGACAGCTGTCACCTCCCCATAGCCAGTAGTTACAATGTGGGGAAAATTAAACTGTTGAGCCTGAGCACTTACAGCAATCAAGCTACACAAAGCAATCACAAACTGAGGAAACCATTTCATATAACTCACCTTATCTGGATAAATAATGTTCTGCCCGCCGAGTCTTACTCTCTGTCACTCTGGCTAGGCAGAGTGTCATCTTGCCTGATCATAACGAACTGGATGTGAATTTTCTGTGAGTTATTGGTAAGTTGCCCTAACTCGATTTTCACTTTCCCGACGCTTAATCCTTGCTCTTGGAACAACAGTGCTCCCTGTTCTAGTTCTAGTTCTAGCTCCAACGTCACACAAGACATTGATGTATGCGGGGTATATAAACCTAAAAAATAACGAAGGCTAGCCTTCGTTATTTTTTCTGTCATGCTGACTAAGATCAGTTCAATTTGTTTAAATGTACATCCATTTGTGGGAATGGAATGTCGATACCATTTTCGTCTAAAGCTTCTTTGATTTTATGCAATAGCTCCCAATAAACTGGCCAATAATCGGTACTTTTTACCCAGGGACGAACAATAAAATTAATTGAAGAGTCGGCGAGTTGATGTACTTCAACCGTTACTTTTGGCTCTTTTAAAACACGGGGATCTCGCTCAACGACTTCACGCAATACTTGTTTCGTTTTATTTAAATCAGATGAATAAGACACGCCAATCAGTAAATCGACACGACGGGTATCATGACGAGAGTAGTTTACAATAGCACCGCCAATCACCGCTGAATTCGGCACAACGATCATTTTATTATCCGGTGTTTTTAAGATGGTTTGAAAGATCTGGATAGAATCCACAGAACCAGCGGTTCCCGCCATCTCGACATAATCACCCGATTTAAATGGGCGGAAAGCCACAATTAAAACACCAGCGGCAAAATTAGATAACGATCCTTGTAGAGCTAAGCCAACCGCTAAACCTGCCGCACCAATAATCGCAACCACAGAAGCTGTTTGTACCCCAAGACGACCCAGTGCGGCGATCAGCACCACAATAAATAAGGTGTAACGGACTAAAGCATGAATAAAGTCGACCACGGCTTTATCCATCTGTTTACTTTTCAGTAGCTTACTAACACTTCCGGCAATCATTTTAACGACAATATTACCAATAAATAGAATAAGAATCGCCGAAATGATATTGACGCCATACTGAATCAATAGATCAGAATGACTTTGCAACCAAGTATTCACCTGATTAAAACTTTCAACGACTGGTACGTCTATACTTAGAGATTCACTAGCCATATTAAACTTCCCTTCTCATCATTAAAATATTCATATGATTAAGACATTAGCACGGTTAACGATACAATAAACTAAATACTCGCCTCGATCATGCTGATCTTACCAAAATGATTCTTTGAAAAAACGGCTCAACTTCTTAGCGTATGTAATCATTGATATGCTCTTCCTACTTGAAGCTGCAAGTGTTGGCTACGTTCGTTCATCCCAATCACATCGTTTGGGTATAAATCCACCAGATAATACGTTATTTTTTAAGCAAAAAGCGATGCTTTCTCCACCCCTCATAAAAAAAGCCCACTCAATACTGAGCGGGCTTAATCAATAAATAACGACGTTAATTATAATACGTCGATTGCATTAAGATCTGCGAATGCTTTTTCTAAACGTGCCACCATTGATGCTTGACCTGCACGTAGCCATACGCGTGGATCATAGTATTTTTTGTTTGGTGCCGCTTCGCCAGTTGGGTTACCAATTTGGCCTTGTAGATAATCATGATTTTCAGCTTCGTATTTACGAACGCCATCCCATGTTGCCCATTGAGTATCAGTATCAATGTTCATTTTGATAACACCGTAGCTGATTGACTCTTTGATTTCTGCTTCAGAAGAACCTGAACCACCGTGGAATACGAAGTTTAGAGAATTCGCTGGAAGCCCAAATTTCTCAGAAACATACGCTTGTGAATCACGTAGAATTGTTGGAGTTAGTACCACGTTACCTGCTTGGTAAACACCGTGTACGTTACCGAACGATGCAGCGATAGTGAAACGATGGCTAATTGAGATAAGTTTCTCATAAGCATAAGCAACGTCTTCTGGAGAAGTGTATAGCTCAGAAGAATCCATATCTGAATTATCAACACCATCTTCTTCGCCACCGGTACAACCGAGTTCAAATTCTAGAGTCATACCCATTTTTGCCATACGTTCTAGGTATTTAGCACAAATTTCGATATTTTCTTCTAGTGACTCTTCAGAAAGGTCGATCATATGAGAAGAGAAAAGAGGCTTACCTGTTTCAGCGAAGTATTTTTCGCCAGCGTCAAGCAATCCATCGATCCAAGGAAGTAATTTCTTCGCTGCGTGGTCAGTATGCAGAATAACTGGCACGCCGTAAGTTTCAGCAACCGCGTGTACGTATTTTGCACCGGCAACCGCACCAAGAATTTGTGCACCTTGGCCTTCAAGTTTAATGCCTTTACCTGCAAAGAAAGCTGCGCCACCGTTCGAGAACTGAACAACAACTGGCGATTTTACTTTCGCTGCCGCTTCAAGAACTGCGTTGATAGAGTCAGTGTTTACTACGTTAACTGCTGGAAGAGCAAAATTATTTTCTTTTGCTACAGCAAATACTTTCTGAACGTCGTCGCCAGAAATTACACCAGGTTTTACGAAATCGAAGATCTTAGACATGGATTTGATCCTATTTTCTGTCGTTTTAAAAATAAAAACGGTAAGTTTAAATTCTTGCAAACGTTTGCTCACAACTGGAGGTATTCTAACAGATAAAAACCGGCAGTGCAGCAAACAACAAAGCGGGAGATGGCTCCCGCTTATTATTCGATGATTATGCTTTAGCGCGTGTTTCAAGCATTTCTACGGCTGGTAATACTTTACCTTCTACAAACTCAAGGAACGCACCACCACCAGTCGAGATGTACGATACATCCGCTTTAATACCGAACTTATCGATGGCCGCCAACGTATCACCACCACCTGCAACCGAGAAGCCTTCAGAAGCTGCAATCGCTTCAGAAATACCGCGAGTACCAGCTTCGAAGTTTTTGAATTCAAATACCCCAACAGGGCCATTCCATAGAATGGTTTTTGCGCCTTTTAGAATTTCAGCAAGAGCAGCGGTTGATTCAGGGCCAAGGTCGAAGATCATGTCGTCGTCTTGAACTTCAGAAACGTGTTTAATTTCTGCTTCTGCATTTTCATCAAATGCTTTGGCGCAAGCCACGTCAGTAGCGACAGGAATCGCACACTCTTCCATCAGTTTCTTCGCTGTATCAACAAGATCAGCTTCGTACAGAGACTTACCGACATTATGGCCTGCAGCGGCAATAAAGGTATTGGCGATACCACCACCAACAACCAATTGGTCAGCAATTTTCGACAATGATTCAAGCACGGTAAGCTTCGTTGAAACTTTAGAACCACCAACGATAGCAACCATTGGGCGAGCTGGTTTGTCCATCGCTTTGCCTAATGCTTCAAGTTCGTTAGCCAATAGAGGGCCAGCACAAGCGATTGGAGCAAACATACCGACGCCGTGAGTTGAAGCTTGTGCACGGTGAGCAGTACCAAATGCATCCATGACAAATACGTCACACAATGCAGCGTATTTTTTAGATAATTCTTCTTCGTTTTTCTTCTCGCCTTTGTTGAAGCGAACGTTTTCTAGGACAACCAATTCGCCAGCATTTAGCTCGATACCATCAAGGTAATCTTTCGCTAATTTGACTTCGCAATCAAGAGCATCATTTAGGTAATTCACAACAGGTTGTAGCGAGAACTCTTCTGCGTATTCACCTTCTGTAGGGCGGCCAAGGTGAGAGGTCACCATTACTTTTGCACCCACGGCTAAACAGTGTTTGATGGTTGGTAGTGATGCTAGGATACGAGCATCAGAAGTTACTTTACCCTCTTTTACTGGCACGTTTAGATCAGCACGGATAAAGACACGTTTACCTGCTAAGTCCAGGTCAGTCATCTTGATTACAGACATGGTTTGTCCTCTCAAATATTTAAAGAAATTGAAGTTTTTCATCAACTCGGCGATCCTGCCGAGCCTGTAAATTCTCAAGCTACTTACTGATATGGGGAAGAGATCTATTTATTTCAATGCAAAAAATAAAAATATCCCTAAGCATTTAAGCCTTATTGTGCGGCCTGCATTGCCAGTGCCGTATCCAACATACGGTTAGCAAACCCCCATTCGTTATCGCACCAGACAAGCATTTTTACTAGTTGCCCATTGCTTACTCGCGTTTGGCTCCCATCCACAATCGCACTGTGAGGATCGTGGTTGAAATCGATGGAAACTAACGGTGTTTCAGTATAGTCAACAATGCCGTCTAATGTACACCGAGATGCGTGAATAATGGTTTGATTTACGTCATTAACTTTCACATTTGTATTCAATGTGACACTTAAATCCATTGCAGTCACATTGACTGTGGGTACCCTGACCGAAATCGCCTCAAATTTGTTAGAAAATTTCGGAAATATTCTTTCAATCCCTTTATGCAACTTGGTATCCACAGGAATAATGGACTGGCTAGCCGCCCGAGTGCGGCGGAGATCGCCATGATAAGCATCAATGACTTGTTGATCGTTCATTGAAGAGTGAATGGTCGTTATCGTTCCTGAATCAATCCCAAAGGCATCATCCAGCACTTTAATAATCGGTACAATGCAGTTCGTGGTACAAGACCCATTCGATACAATGCGATGTCCTGCAGTCAGGGTTTCGTGATTGACACCATAAATGATGGTATTGTCTAAATCAGCGGCTCCGGGATGAGAAAAAAGGACTTTTTTTGCTCCGGCCTCAATATGTAGTAAACCGTCAGCTTGCGAACCAAACATACCGGTACAATCAAGTACAATATCCACATTAAGATCTCGCCAAGGCAGTAGTGGAATGTCTTGTAGGTGCAAAATTCGAATTCGATCCACTTCACTATGTTCATGGTGGATATAGATATGTTCTTGATCGTGAGAAACTTTTTTAGCAAAACGGCCATGGGTACTATCATATTGCAGTAGATGAGCCATCGCTTCGGGTTTTGCCAACTCATTAACGGCCACAACCCTGATCTGTTGATATTTACCACTTTCATAGATTGCCCGTAAAACATTTCGGCCAATCCGCCCAAACCCGTTAATGGCTACTTTTAACATGAGAGAAGATCCTAACTATTCGTCATCCCAATGTTAACGATTAATACCGGAGGATTCATCTTCTATTTTCAGCTTTCTTTCTAGCTATGATTCACTCGATAAAAGCAAGCCCCCTTGCAAGGAGGCTTGTCAATATTTAGATTTAGAGGCTTAAAATGCCACATCCAGCCCTAGCCAATAGCGGCGACCATCTTCCACATAGCCATACTCGTCATAGCCGACATCTTTATCAAACAGATTATACACAGCCGCTTTCACGGTCGCTGTTGGGGTAAGTGAATAACTAACGCCCATGTCGACAAAGGTATAATCAGGGGCAATCAAATCATCATTTGAAGCGCCACCTTCCGGTTTCATCTCTTTACCACGATAGGTAACTTTAGCCCAACTATTGAGTAACTCGGTAGCTTGCCAGGAGAGATCGGCACTAGCTAAATGTTTTGGCAACTGTAACAGGGGGTTACCTTTAAATGCGCCAGATTTTTGCTCTGAATGGGTATACGTATAACTCACCTTAAAGTCGATATTTTGTGTGACTGGTAACTCGAGTGTCGCCTCGGAGCCGTAAGTTTCCGCTTTATCCACATTCACTCGGTAAGTAGGCACATTTCCCCACTGGTTTGGACCATCGGTACAAATGTCTGCTGGGCAGGCAACACGAGTAATTTTATCTTTAAAATCATTATGGAATACGGTTAACGAAGTATTTAAGCCCGACGGAGCAAAATACAGCAAGCTCAGCTCTTTATTAACTGATTTCTCTGGTTCTAGATCTGGGTTACCGTAGATATTACCGCCACGACTCACCTGCCCCCAGTTTGCGGTAATTTCTCGTAACTGTGGTGCTCTAAAGCCTGTCGAAACCCCACCTTTAATGGTCCAATTCGGATCAAGGTTCCATACCCCATAAGCTCGAGGACTAAAGTGCGAGCCATATTGTTGGTCATAGTCAAATCGACCACCAAACGTTAAAGAAACATTGTCTAGTAACGCCCATTCGTCTTCGACAAATGCGGCCCATTGAGAGTTAGAAATACTTGTCCGATCAGATATCGTATTCGAAGTGAAGTCTTCCAATTTTCCATGGCTGCCTTCAAAACCCAACGTTGTCGTGTGGTTCTCCATCGGCATGACTAAACTGGTTTTAAATACCGTATTTTCAATCGTCATTTTACGGCTATTATTTTTATTTTCCTCATACTGAAGATAACTATCTGACTGGCCAAGGTTGCTCCAATCAGCTTGGTGACCTAATGCAAAGTGAGTACGACGATATTCATTTTCATTATCACTACAGACGCCTCGACATCCAGTTGCCTGAGCCGATTTACCCACATGGTTCGTCCGATCTTGAGCGGAAACGCCCGCCTCAAATTGAAGGCGGTGACGTTCATTCCATTGATAGGTTAATTTTGAGGTCAAATTACGTAGCGACTTATCACCATAGCCGTACTCAATGTCATCTTCATCACGCTGAGTGGTTTGGCCGTAGAGCTGCAATGACAGCGCATCACTTAAAGGGCCCGTTACAAAAAAATTGGCACTCTGCTCGTCTCCGGATTGACGATTTTCTTGAATGACACTGCTAAGCTGGACATTACCTGACCAGTTTTTCTGATCTTTTCGAGTAATGATGTTGATAACGCCGCCGATAGCATCTGATCCATATAAGGTAGACATCGGGCCACGAATGACTTCGATACGCTCTATCGATTGCAACGGTGGCAACCACCCTTGCTCAATTCCTGGGCCATCACTATTTGGCCGAGTTTGGCGCGAAGACTGACGACGACCATCAACAAGGATTAATGTATAGCTAGAGCCCATACCACGAATACTGATGTCGGTTTTATCTCCACCTCCTGTAACTACGACACCGGGGACACTACGTAACGCATCGGTCACATCACGATAATAACGAGACTCCAGTTCATCACGGGAGATCACACTAATACTTGCGGGGGCGTTTTGGACACTCTGTTCAAATCCTGCGGCTGTCACGACAAGAGTTTCATCCGCTTGAACAACCGGTTGAGCATTGACATGAGCACAGGCCAATATCCCTAGAGAAACGGCAATAGAAACTTGAGTCAGGTTAGGTCTAGACATTTACCACTCCATAAATGATAATTATTATTAATTGGAAAAAGGAATTATTCACATTTTCGCTTAATATAAAAGAGGCAGATATGGAATAGTTCAGACCACTTTTGGAACAACCAGTGAATTTTCACTAACAAAGGTATCCCCATCATGCAGGATCTCAGTGCAATACGCGCGTTTTATGCACTCTGTCAATACAAAAGCCTTACCGCTGCAGCCAAAGCGTTATCCCAACCGAAGTCCACCCTAAGTCGACGCATTACCCAATTGGAAACCGATTTAGCACAAACTTTAGTGACTCGGCAGGGAAATAAACTATCACTCACTAAGGCGGGTGAGATTTTTTCAGTTTACGCTGAACAATTGCTCGATCTGGCGGTAAAAGGTCAAGAAGCCATTCACGAACTGAATAACCAAGTGAGTGGCGAGCTGACCTTGGTTATTCATCCCAGCTTAATCAGAGGATGGATGAGTAAAATTTTAGATGCATTCATGCAAGAACATCAGCATATCAAGATCAAGCTGCATAGCCAGTTTCAGTTGGCCGAGCATCTATTAGACCCAGATTTAATAATATGGGTTGGGCCTATCTCTCCGACAGGTTACCACCGTGAGCCATTAGGACAATGGCACCATACGGTGTATGCTTCTCCTGACTACCTTGCTACCCATGCGCCATTACAGCACCCACAAGAATTGCTTCATCATCCATGGATTGACTTTATCACTGTTGATCATAAGGCATTGGAATTACACCATAATACGTTAGGTCACTACACCTTACCGGTTATGGAAAGTCGCCTACAAAGCGATAATCTAGCCATGCAAGCTGATGCGATTGCAAAAGGACGGGGCGTCGGGCTACTTCCGACCTGGATCGCTAATGGCTTTGAACGAGCGCATCCAAACAGCTTATCTGCCTGCCTTAAGGGTTGGAAGTCATCTCCGATTGACGTACACGCCTTTTACCCGATTGGTCGACATCCATTACGATTAAGATTACTAATTGAAGCCGTACGTCAAGCGATACCGGTAGAATGGCAACAAGATTAAACATCATATACCCAAACAACTTGGAGGCGATGTGATTCGGTCAACGAACGTAGCCAACACCCCAGCAACTTCAAGTAAGAAGGGGATAAGCGGTAAAAAAGAAAAAGCCTTAGTTTCAATACTAAGGCTTCGTTTATCTGCTGCGTTTAGCGGTTGATTATGCCAGTAATTCGTTGGCTGTTTTCACGACATTTTCTGTCGTAAAACCAAACATTTTGAACAACTGATCCGCGGGCGCTGATTCACCAAAAGTCGTCATGCCGATGATCTTGCCGCCAAAACCAACGTACTTATACCAGAAATCAGCAATGCCTGCTTCAATCGCGATACGTTTGGTCACGTCTGCAGGTAATACCGCTTCACGATACGCGGCATCTTGCTTATCAAAGGTATCGGTAGAAGGCATTGAGACCACACGCACCTGTTTACCTTGCGCAGTCAGCTCTGCCGCTGCATTAATCGCTAGCTCAACTTCAGAGCCGGTCGCAATCAAAATAAGCTCTGGTTTGCCAGCGCAATCGTTAAGGATGTAACCCCCTTTGGCAATATCAGCCACTTGCGCTTCAGTGCGAGGTTGCTGAGCGAGATTTTGACGCGAGAAGATCAACGCGGAAGGCGCATCTTTACGCTCAATCGCCAGTTTCCAAGCAACGGCTGATTCCACTTGGTCACAAGGACGCCATGTGCTCATGTTTGGTGTTAAACGCAGGGAAGCCATTTGCTCCACCGGTTGGTGAGTTGGGCCATCTTCACCGAGACCAATCGAGTCATGGGTATACACTTGGATGTTTTGTACTTTCATCAACGCAGCCATACGCATCGCGTTACGGGCGTATTCCATAAACATCAGGAAGGTCGCACCGTAAGGAACGAAGCCGCCATGCAGAGCGATACCATTGATGATCGCCGTCATGCCAAATTCACGCACGCCATAATGGATATAATTACCGGAAAAATCTTCTGCCGTTAGAGATTGAGATCCTGACCACATAGTGAGGTTTGATGGCGCTAAGTCCGCCGAGCCGCCCATAAATTCTGGCAATAACTTACCAAACGCTTCGAGCGCGTTTTGAGACGCTTTACGTGAAGCAATATTGGCAGGGTTGGCTTGCAGGTTAGCGATAATCTCGCTGGTGGCAGCTTCCCAATTAGCTGGCAATTCACCCGCTACGCGGCGTTTGTATTCTGCGGCTTCTGCTGGGTAAGCTTTCGCGTAAGCAGCAAATTTCTCATTCCAAGCCGCTTCTTTGCTTGCACCGACTTGTTTAGCATCCCACTGTGCATAAATATCCGCAGGAATTTCAAATGGTGCGTGTTCCCAACCTAAGAATTCACGAGCCGCTTTGATTTCATCGTTGCCTAGTGGCGCACCATGGCAATCGTGTGAGCCGGCTTTATTAGGAGAGCCAAACCCGATAATGGTTTTGGTACAAATGAGGGTTGGGCGAGACGTTTCCGTTTTTGCCGCTTCGATCGCGGCATGAATCGCATCCGCATCATGGCCGTCAACCGCTGGGATAACATGCCAACCGTAAGCTTCAAAGCGTTTTGGTGTATCGTCAGAGAACCATCCTTCTACATGACCATCAATAGAGATGCCGTTGTCATCCCAAAAAGCAATCAGTTTGCCAAGGCCAAGCGTACCAGCAAGTGAACACGCTTCATGAGAAATGCCTTCCATTAAGCAGCCATCACCCATAAACACATAAGTAAAGTGATCGACAATATCGTGGCCTGGTTTATTAAATTGAGCGGCTAATGCTTTTTCTGCAATCGCCATCCCCACGGCATTAGTAATGCCTTGCCCGAGTGGGCCAGTTGTTGTTTCAATACCTGGCGCATAACCATATTCTGGGTGGCCTGGCGTTTTCGAGTGTAACTGACGGAAATTTTTTAGATCGTCAATCGAAAGCTCGTATCCTGTTAGGTGTAACAGTGAATAAATTAGCATAGAACCGTGACCATTAGACAAGACAAAACGGTCGCGATCAGCCCAGTGTGGGTTTTGTGGATTGTGGTTTAAATGTGAACGCCACAGCACTTCAGCGATATCCGCCATCCCCATCGGGGCACCCGGGTGGCCAGAATTAGCTTTTTGAACGCCGTCCATGCTCAGAGCACGGATCGCATTGGCAAGTTGTTTGCGAGAAGACATGTCAACTCCTAAATGGGAAGTAAGCGAGATGAGTAAAAATCGAGGTCAGTATTGTCGCAAAGCCCCTCGGGCTCTGCAAACCTTTTGCTGGTGATTTATTCTATTTTTGCAAGGTGTTACCACATATTTCGGTATAACGATAAAAATCTCATAATTTTGAGCAAACGTTTGGCTATAAGATAAACTAAAAAAGAGCTTGTAATTTAAGCGCTGAAAACTAGAATAGACGTCTAGATGTAGAAACGCCTACATATTGAACAATTTCATCGTTCAGTCATTCTCGTTGACTGCTCGTTACTGATATAACTTTTTGGAGCTATCATGGCTAAACACTTGTTTACTTCTGAATCCGTATCAGAAGGTCATCCAGATAAAATTGCCGACCAAATCTCTGACGCGGTACTTGATGCCATTTTAGAACAAGATCCGAAAGCACGCGTCGCCTGTGAGACTTATGTCAAAACTGGCATGGTGATGGTTGGCGGCGAAATCACCACTTCAGCTTGGGTCGACATTGAAGAACTCACTCGTCACACTGTACGTGAGATTGGTTACACTCACTCGGATATGGGATTTGATGCCAATTCATGTGCAGTACTCAATACGATTGGCAAACAATCTCCAGATATAAATCAAGGGGTTGACAAAGCTGATCCGAAAGAACAAGGCGCGGGCGACCAGGGCATCATGTTTGGTTATGCGTGTAATGAAACTGACGTACTCATGCCGGCCCCCATTACTTATGCTCATCGCTTAATGCAACGCCAAGCTGAAGTTCGTAAAAACGGTACGCTTGAATGGCTACGCCCTGATGCGAAATCGCAAGTTACCTTCCAATATGATCAAGGAAACATCGTCGGCATTGACGCTGTCGTTCTGTCAACGCAACACAGTGATTCGGTTTCCACCGCCGATCTACGTGAAGGCGTCATGGAGGAAATCATCAAACCCGTTTTACCAGCCGAATGGTTAAGCAAAGAGACCAAATTCTTTATCAACCCAACGGGTCGTTTCGTGATTGGTGGCCCAATGGGCGACTGTGGCTTAACCGGACGTAAAATTATCGTTGATACCTATGGCGGCGCAGCTCGCCACGGTGGTGGAGCATTCTCAGGTAAAGATCCATCCAAAGTTGACCGTAGCGCTGCTTATGCTGCTCGTTATGTGGCGAAAAACATTGTGGCCGCGGGTATGGCTGATCGTTGTGAAATTCAGCTTTCCTACGCGATTGGCGTAGCTGATCCAACGTCTATTATGGTGGAGACTTTTGGCACAGAAAAAGTCTCACATGATATTATCATTGAGGCGGTACGCCAATTATTTGATCTCCGCCCTTATGGGTTACAAGAGATGCTGAACTTACTGCAACCAATTTATAAGAAAACCGCAGCCTATGGCCACTTTGGTCGAGAGGAATTCCCATGGGAAGCAACCGATAAAGCGGCCCAATTGCGTGATTTTGCTGGTATTAAGTAAATCAATACTTATTGATATAATAGAACCTCAGCCTCGGCTGGGGTTTTTTATTGGGAGTTCCCCTTGTTTGACTTTGAATTACACTATCGCGCTTACCGGCAAATAGAACACTGCATCAAACTGGCTAGTGACTATTTTGCTTATCCATTCCCTCTGCCGAGTCTCAACTTTAAACTGCGAGGCAAAACGGCAGGAAAAGCCTATCTTCAGCTATGGGAAATTCGTTTAAATCCTATTTTATTTGTAGAAAACACACATGCGTTTCTCTCCGAAGTCATCCCCCATGAAATTGCCCACCTCATCACTTATCATCAATATGGTCGAGTTCGTCCTCATGGTGCAGAATGGCAACAGATAATGTCACAGGTGTTTCAATGTGTTCCGCGCACCACTCACTCGTTTAATGTCCATTCTGTCCAAGGTAAAACATTCGAATATCGGTGTTCATGCCAAAGCTATCCGCTGTCGATACGCCGCCATAATAAAGTATTACGTCAACAAGCCACTTATCGCTGCCGACGCTGTCAACAGCCACTACATTTTACCGGCCAACAGCTAACTCGTTAATCGTTCGCTTCCCTAATGGATAGGCAGGCCATTTTTTGAGTGTTAGACTGAGAAAAATCATACTAAAACCAGTCTAAATTATGTTTCATTTTCGTTTGCTATCCACTATATGCCTACTGCTCTTTAGTCGTGGGCTATTTGCTTCTGCACCCACCTCTTTTTCTCAAGCCAAAAAAGCGGCAATCACGATTTATCAACAGCATCCGATCAGTTTTTACTGCGGATGTAACATTACTTGGAAAGGAAAAAAAGGGCTTCCTGAGCTTGAGTCTTGTGGCTACCAAATACGTAAACAAGCCGTACGAGCCAATCGTATAGAGTGGGAACATGTGGTCCCCGCTTGGCAATTTGGCCATCAATTGCAATGCTGGCAAGAAGGCGGTCGAAAAAATTGCACGCGCCATGACCAACATTTTCGCCAAATGGAAGCCGATTTACACAACCTGACTCCGGCAATTGGTGAGGTTAACGGTGATCGTTCTAACTTTAATTTTAGTCAATGGAATGGTATTGATGGCGTCACTTATGGGCAGTGTGAAATGCAAGTCAATTTTGCTCAACGAAAGGCCATGCCACCGGCACGCGCACGCGGAGCCATTGCCCGAACTTATTGGTATATGAGCCAGCAATACGGTTTTCGTTTATCGAAACAGCAAGCCCAATTGATGCAGGTATGGGATAGCCAATATCCAGTTGACGAATGGGAATGTGAACGTGATCGACGAATTGCTAAAATTCAAGGCAACCATAACCCCTTTGTCTACAATCAGTGCCCTATCAATCACCCTTAACGACCGATGAGACAGCAGAGCGTATCACCGCTCTGCTTCTTGACGCTTAGCAAAATCGTTGCAGTTATCGCTAGGTGAGCTATGATCCCTTGCGAGGGTATCTTGAACTTTACCCCTTGTTTTTTATCGTATCAGCATCCATGTTATACACCCGAACAGCGAATCACAGCCCCCCAATCGCGAGTTAAACACCGCTTGGGTATATCATCAATCACTAGGAACTCGGCATGCGTATTCCACGAATCTATCATCCTTCTCCGATCACTCAGTTAGGCTCCCTTGCACTAAGTGATGATGCCGCCAACCACATTGGTCGTGTGTTGCGTATGCAGCCCGGTCAAGCGGTCTGTTTGTTTGATGGCTCTGATGCTGAATTCCCAGCGGTTATCCAAGAGGTAGGCAAAAAGCAACTGCTAGTAGACGTCATTGAGCGCTTTGAAAACAGCATGGAATCCCCGCTTAACTTACACTTAGGGCAAGTTGTGTCTCGTGGGGATAAAATGGAATTTACCATTCAAAAATCTGTTGAGCTGGGAGTCAATACCATTACGCCGCTGTTATCTGAACGCTGTGGCGTCAAACTTGACGAAAAACGTTTCGAGAAAAAACTGCAACAGTGGCAAAAAATCGCCATTGCTGCCTGTGAGCAGTGCGGCCGAAATCGTGTCCCGGTGATTCGTCCCATTATGACATTGGAAGCATGGTGCGCAGAACCAAGCGATGCCCTCAAACTCAATTTACATCCAAGAGCGCAATATTCAATTAACACCCTGCCGGCACCCGTCAATAAAGTGCGTTTGTTGATTGGCCCAGAAGGGGGGTTATCGGCCCAAGAAATAACCATGACCGAACAATATCACTTTTCAGAAACGCTGCTTGGACCTCGAGTGCTTAGAACAGAAACCGCAGCACTCACCGCTATTACCGCCCTACAAGTTCGCTTCGGCGATCTTGGCTAAAGGAGTTCCCAATGATTAAACTCGGTATCGTCATGGACCCCATTTCGTCCATCAATATCAAAAAAGATTCCAGCTTTGCCATGCTGTTAGAAGCCCAGCGCCGTGGTTATCAAATCCACTACATGGAAATGGCTGATTTACACTTAGATCAAGGTGTCGCTATGGCCGATACCAAAATTGTTGAAGTCAAACAAGATCCTAATGGTTGGTATGAGTTTAAATCTCAACAAACCCTAGCCTTGGCTGAACTTGATGTGATTTTAATGCGTAAAGATCCCCCTTTTGATACAGAATATATTTATGCGACCTATATTCTTGAACGCGCAGAAGATGAAGGCACCTTGATTGTCAATAAGCCGCAAAGCCTGCGCGACTGTAATGAAAAACTCTTTACCGCTTGGTTCCCAGAATTAACACCAACCACAATAGTGACCCGTAAAGCAGAAAAGATTAAAGCCTTTCGCCAGCAACATGGCGATGTGATATTAAAACCATTAGATGGTATGGGCGGTTCGTCTATCTTTCGAGTAAAAGAAGGCGATCCAAACGTCTCGGTGATCATTGAAACGCTGACCAATCACGGGCAAAACTATTGTATGGCACAGACCTTCGTCCCCGATATTAGCAATGGCGATAAGCGAATCTTAGTTGTGGATGGTGAACCAATGCCTTACTGCTTAGCACGCATTCCCGCAAAAGGTGAAACTCGCGGTAACTTAGCCGCTGGAGGAACAGGTCAAGCTCGCCCATTAAGTGAAACCGATAAAGCCATCGCTTTAGCGGTCGCTCCCATCTTGAAAGAAAAAGGGCTGATCTTTGTCGGTCTGGATGTCATTGGTGATAAACTGACTGAAATAAACGTCACCAGTCCAACTTGTATCCGTGAAATTGAAACCGCATTTGACATTTCAATTACCGGAAAACTAATGGATGCCATCGAACGTCGTATTAAAGCTTTATCCATGTAGGAGCCCATGGCTCCTGAACGCTAAAGGATTGAAGATTAGATGAACCTAACTAATCATTTTCTCGTTGCTATGCCAAACATGCAGGATCCTTACTTCAAACGCAGTGTCATTTATCTCTGCGAACATAATGAAGAGGGCGCGATGGGGCTCATGATCAACGCACCTATCGATATTACCGTCAGCGGTATGTTAAAGCAGGTGGAAATTGAACCTGCTTACCCCCAGTCTCGGGATCAAAGTCTCAACAAACCGGTATTTAACGGTGGGCCTATCTCAGAAGATCGCGGTTTTGTGTTGCATAAACCCAAAGATCATTATGAATCGACCATTCAAATGACCGATGATATCTCGGTAACAACCTCAAAAGATATCCTCAGCGTGTTAGGTACTGATGCTGAACCAAATGGTTATATCGTTGCGCTTGGTTATGCCGGTTGGTCTCCCGGCCAATTGGAGAAGGAGTTGACCGAAAATTCATGGCTAACCATAGAAGCCGATGCCGACTTGATTTTTGATACGCCTGTGCATGAAAAATGGCATAAGGCGATAAAAAAACTGGGGATCGACCCTATTCAATTGTCTCCTCAATCTGGACATGCCTAACCTTGTATCGCCTTTAATGACAATTAAAGGCGATATTGTTATGAGAATTTAATTATGTCACGCACCATCATGGCCTTTGACTATGGAACCCAAAGTATTGGCAGCGCTATTGGTCAAGAAATTACTGGAACCGCTTCGCCACTCAAAGCGTTTAAAGCCACCGACGGCATTCCGAATTGGGATGAAATAGCCAAACAGATCAAAGAGTGGCAGCCCAATTTATTAGTGGTTGGGCTCCCCACCGACTTACAAGGAAATGCACTAGAAACGATTACCCCACGTGCAAAAAAATTTGCCAATCGCCTACATGGGCGCTTTGGTTTGCCGGTAGAACTGCATGATGAACGCTTATCGACCAAAGAAGCTCGTTCTGAACTCTTTTCTAGGGGCGGCTACAAAGCATTAAGTAAAGGCAATATCGACTGCCAATCCGCTGTGGTTATTCTGGAAAGTTGGTTTGAGAGGCAGTGGTCAGCGTAGAAAAGCGCCATCCCCAATGTTGGTTGGGGACGGCAAACAAACTTAATCCATATCGATTTTAATATCATCCAGCGCTCCAGAGGCATAACTCTCCCCTCGCTGGGTTTTGAGCATCAATCTTAAATCATTACCTGAGTCGGCACTATGTAGCGCATCTTGTTCGCTGATTTGCTCATCCATCACCAAACGATAAAGCGCTTGGTCAAAGGTTTGCATTCCTATTTCTGTTGATTTTGCCATGGTAGGTTTCAGTTCATGCAACTCACCACGGCGAATGATGTCGGCCACCCTCGGGCTATTGAGCAGCACTTCAAATACCCCGTGTCGCCCTTGCCCTTGTTTATCTCGAATCAGTTGCTGACCAATCACCCCTTTTAGATTCATCGATAAATCGAATAAAAACTGCTCTTTTTGCTCTTTTGGCACCAGATGTAAAATTCGCTCTAACGCTTGGTTCGCATTATTCGCATGTAAAGTTGCCATGCATAAATGCCCTGTTTCGGCGAATGTCATCGCGTATTCCATTGTTTCACGAGTGCGTATTTCACCAATCAAAATCATATCTGGAGCTTGACGAAGTGAATTCTTCAGTGCCACTTCATAGCTTTGGGTATCAAGGCCCACTTCTCGTTGGGTAACAATACAACCTTGATGGGGATGGACAAATTCAATCGGATCTTCCACGGTCAAAATATGCCCACTACTTTGTGCATTACGATACCCTGTCATTGCAGCCATCGTTGTCGATTTACCCGACCCCGTAGCCCCAACAACTAAGACAAGCCCCCGTTTCGCCAGCGCAAGATCTTTTAATACCTCTGGCAATTTAAGTTCATCAAACGTCGGGATATGGGTTTCAATACGTCGAATCACCGCACCCGGTAATTCTCGTTGATAAAAAGCACTCACGCGAAAGCGTCCATCGTCGCGTACAATGGCAAAATTAGCTTCACGCGTTTCACTCAATTCATTTTGTTTATCCAGATCCATCATCCGAGCCAGCAGAGCTTTCACTTGTGATTCGGTTAATGGTTCTCCCTCAGCTTGCAGTTGACCATTCACTCGGTAGATGATGGGTGCGGCCACCGTGATGTATAAATCGGACGCCTTATGCGTCAACATGCCTTGTAATATCGTATCCAGTTGCATCATTCGCCTCTCTTAAAAAGTCGATATTTCTAATTCGATCTTTTTTTGTACTTCTTGAGGCTCAACCACGCCCTGAGCCATTAATTGCTTCGCATGTTGCTCCATCGTTTGCATCCCATGTGCTGCGCCAGTTTGAATAATGGAGTACATCTGTGCCACTTTATCTTCACGGATCAAGTTGCGGATAGCCGGCGTCGCTAACATAATTTCATGACAAGCGACACGTCCACCACCAAATCGCTTTAATAATTTCTGAGCAATCACCGCTCGCATCGATTCTGATAGCATGGAGCGCACCATATCTTTATCACTACCGGGGAACACATCGATGATTCGATCAATGGTTTTTGCCGCTGAGCTGGTGTGTAGCGTGCCAAAAACTAAATGGCCAGTTTCTGCGGCGGTTAAGGCTAAGCTAATGGTCTCTTGATCACGTAACTCACCGACCAAAATCACATCAGGATCTTCACGTAACGCACTGCGCAGCGCATTTTTAAAACTGTGCGTATCCCGATGCACTTCACGCTGGTTCACCAAACATTTATGGTTACTGTGGACAAATTCAATCGGATCTTCAATTGTTAAAATATGCTTATTGTGATGAGTATTGATATAATCAACCATAGCCGCTAGCGTGGTTGATTTACCTGACCCGGTTGGCCCGGTGACGAGGACCAGCCCTTTTTCATAATTGGCAATTTTTTTGAAGATTTCAGGAGCATCGAGCTGATCCAGGGTTGGAATCGCCGTCGGAATGGTTCGAAAAACAGCAGAGCAGCCACGAGCTTGATGAAAAGCATTGACACGAAAACGACCAACATTAGGAAGTTCAAAAGAAAAATCCACTTCCAATCGTTCTTCGTATTCACTACGCTGAGCATCGTTCATGATTTCAAAAATTAATCGATGCACATCAGAGTGGTTCAAAGCAGGCACACCGAGCTTTCTTACTTCCCCATCAATGCGAACCATCGGTGGAACGCCTGCAGAAAGGTGTAGATCCGAAGCATTATGCTTTACACTAAAATCCAGTAACTCTGAAATATCCATTTATTTTCCTTAAGTTAAGTCGAGCTATGAGTAGTATTCAACAAAATCTTCAACTGATCACCTCACAGATTAATAGCGCACAACAAAAGTGTGGACGCTCTCCAAGCTCTGTGCAACTTTTAGCGGTCAGTAAAACAAAACCTGTCGAGGCAATTCTCGAAGCGGCTCAAGCCGGGCAAATCGCATTTGGTGAAAACTATGTGCAAGAAGGAGTTAATAAGATCCAGTATTTTGCCGAACATCACCCTGAACTCAAATTGGAGTGGCACTTTATTGGCCCACTACAGTCAAATAAAACACGGCTCATTGCTGAGCATTTCGATTGGATGCACACCATCGATCGGGCCAAAATAGCCCAAAGGTTAAGTGAGCAGCGCCCAGCCAATAAGCCCCCGCTACAAGTGTTAATTCAAGTGAATACCAGCGGTGAAATGTCGAAATCAGGTATTTCTGAAAATGAACTTCTCCCGTTGGCGGAGTTGATTTCTCATCTTCCTAACCTCACGTTAAGAGGGTTGATGTCGATACCGGAGAATGTGGCAGACTATTCCGCTCAACTGGCCGCATTTCAGCGTTTAGCGCAATTAAAAACACAACTGGGCAAAACCTATCCGCATCTTGACACATTATCAATGGGAATGAGCGGCGATATGGATGCCGCTATCGCGGCAGGCAGTACGATTGTTCGTATCGGAACCGCTATTTTTGGCCAACGAGATTACCGCACAGCATAAAACATTAGGGTACAGATTAATCATGGAACAGAGAACCATCGCTTTTATCGGAGCTGGCAATATGGCACACGCGATTATCGCCGGTTTAATCGCCAGCGGCTATAATCCACAGCGCATCATTGCCAGTGCCCCTTCGCAAGAACATTTAACCTCACTGAAAGAAAAATATGCCGTACAGACTACCAGTGATAATCTTGCTGCCGCTAAACAAGCTGATGTTGTGGTATTAGCGGTCAAACCTCAGTTGATGGCAGAAGTGTGTCAACCGCTCCAAGCTATCGACTTTTCAAACAAGTTGGTGATCTCCATTGCTGCTGGGGTATCGGTGGCACGGCTAAATCAACTATTGGCTTGCCAGCCCGCTTTAGTACGAGTGATGCCTAATACGCCTTCTTTGGTTAATCGCGGGATGGCTGGCTTATTTGCCGCGGAAGGCACTCAAGAGCAGGACAAACTATTCACCCGTCAACTGATGTCGGCGGTTGGAAAAACCTGTTGGGTCAAACACGAAGCGGAAATTAATCATGTGATTGCTGCTGCAGGCAGTGCTCCTGCCTACTTTTTCCTCTTTATGGAAGCGATGCAAGCGGAAGCAATCGCACAAGGGTTTGATCAAGAAACGGCTCGTCTGCTCGTGCAACAATCCGCACTCGGGGCAGCGGAAATGGTGCAGGCCAACCCAGAGATTGAGCTTGCCACTTTACGTGAGCAAGTCACCTCAAAAGGTGGCACCACCGCGGAAGCGATCCGCACTTTTAATGAGCATCAATTGTCTGACATTGTGGCTAAAGCGATGCGTGCCGCAGTAACACGAGCACAAGAGATGGAAAAACTATTTTAAATGAATGACGGTTTCAGTACTCTATCGATAAATTTGTAATAAGGGCATCTTATGAATGCAATGAGTTTTTTAGTCTCCACCCTGTTTGATATTTATATCATGGTGGTTATTTTGCGAATTTGGTTACAGGCTGCACGGGCTGATTTCTATAATCCATTTTCACAATTTATTGTGAAAGCGACACAGCCGGTTGTCGGCCCACTACGACGTTTGATTCCTTCCATTGGTAGCGTTGATCTTGCTACTATACTGTTTGCTTATGTGCTATGTGTCGTAAAATTTTTCGCCTTGATTTTTATCGCTTCAAACGGTTCTGCCAGCTTTAGTGCCTACTTTTTATTCTTAGGACTGCTTTCGTTAATTAAAGCGGCTGGCGGCTTACTGTTTTGGGTACTATTGATTCGCGCGATCCTCAGTTGGGTCAGCCAAGGCCGCAGCCCTATCGAATATGTTTTCCATCAATTAACCGAACCCATGCTGGCACCGATTCGTCGCATCATTCCGGTGATGGGTGGTTTTGACCTCAGCGTCTTAGTGCTGTTTATTGTATTACAATTTGCTAACTTTTTGATGGGCGATATTATCGGCCCTCTTTGGTATCAACTATAATGAAGGCCGTTTGGTGTGAAGGAGCCGATCTCTGCTTGAAACTCTATATTCAACCAAAAGCAAGCCGAGATGCTCTGGTCGGGTTACATGGCGATGAGTTCAAACTCGCCATCACCGCACCACCGGTCGATGGTAAAGCCAATGCTCATTTAATCAAATATTTAGCCAAACAGTGCAAAGTGGCCAAAGGAGCCATTGAGATAGAAAAAGGAGAATTGGGACGCCATAAACAGGTACGCATCCACTCTCCTTGTATCATTCCAGTCGAGATCCAAGCGTTACTCTGACCCCTCGTTTGGGGGGCATTTTTATCAGGAGATCCCATGCGTCAATGGTTATATGCGCTACTACTCGCTTGTTTTGCCCTACCAAGTAGTGCAGAGCAATCGATCCGAATGAAAGATATTGAGGTTCATTACTCTGCCTTTAATTCGACATTTTTAACCCCACAGGTGGCACAAAGTTATCAGCTCACGCGCAATGGTTATTCAGCCATTTTAAATATCAGCGTATTGGACAACGCCTCGTTAGGAAAGCCTGCTGTAGAGGCACAAATTTCCGGACACGCTCGCAACCTCCTCGGTCAAACGCGCCCACTCCAATTTCGAACCATCAAAGAAGGACAAGCGATTTACTACCTTGCTGAGTTTGCTATCAGCCATGAAGAAAATCTTACCTTTGATATTGATGTTTCAGCAGGAAATAAAGGCGCTGGAAAACTGCGTTTTACGCAAAAGTTTTACGTACAGCCATAACTCAACCCTCTCCACGAGAAAAGTATGAAGAAAATAGTATTAGCCACGGGAAACCAAGGTAAAGTTAGAGAAATGGCCGGTTTACTGGCCGATTTTGGCTTTGACGTTGTCGCACAAAGTGAATTCAATGTCTCAGACGTCGCCGAAACAGGCACCACTTTTATTGAAAATGCGATCATCAAAGCTCGCCATGCCGCGAAAGAGACCGGGCTTGCAGCCATTGCTGATGACTCAGGTTTAGAAGTGGACTATCTCAATGGAGCACCAGGGATTTATTCTGCCCGCTACGCCGGAGAGCATGCCAGTGATGCAGAGAACATCGCCAAACTACTTGAGGCTCTCAAAGCGCTACCACCAGCGCAAAGAACGGCTCGCTTCCATTGCGTATTAGTTTTGATGCGCCATGCTAATGATCCGACACCGATCGTTTGCCATGGTCAGTGGGAAGGCCTTATCTTGTCCCAAACTCAAGGTAGTAACGGCTTTGGCTACGATCCTCTGTTTTGGGTGCCAGAAGAACAGTGCTCCTCAGCGCAACTGGAGCCAATGCGTAAAAAACAGCTCTCTCACCGTGGTCAAGCACTCAAACAACTGTTTACCTTGCTCACTGAACATCCGCTCCAATAAGAGAACATAATGCTTACTCCTCCCGCTCTTAGCCTCTATGTCCACATTCCTTGGTGCGTCCAAAAATGCCCTTATTGTGATTTTAACTCTCATGCCTTAAAAGCAGAGATTCCTGAACAGGAATATCTACAAGCGTTATTGGAAGATCTTGATACTGACATTGAAAAATATCGCCTTAATGATGCGCCACGTCTCCTACACTCCATTTTCATTGGTGGTGGCACACCCAGCTTAATTTCAGCACAAGGAATTGGGCAATTGCTGAAAGGAATAGCGCAACGCCTACCCTTTCAACCTGACATTGAAATCACCATGGAAGCCAACCCGGGAACGGTAGAAGCCGAGCGTTTTGCGGGGTATAAGAAAGCGGGAGTGACTCGGATCTCCATTGGTGTACAAAGTTTTGCCGAAGAAAAGCTGAAGCGGCTTGGACGAATTCATGGCAAGCAGGAAGCGATCAACGCTGCTCAGTTGGCACACAAGATTGGCTTAACCAGTTTTAATCTGGATTTGATGCATGGTTTGCCGGATCAAACCGTAGCACAAGCGCTAGCGGATCTCGATCAAGCCATCGCACTCGATCCGCCACACCTTTCTTGGTATCAACTCACCATTGAGCCAAATACCGTTTTTCATTATCAGCCTCCCGTGCTACCTGATGATGATGCACTGTGGGATATTTTTGAACTTGGCCATCAAAAATTAACCCAAGCCGGCTATGTGCAGTATGAAATCTCTGGCTACAGCAAGCCAGATTATCAATGCCAACACAACCTCAATTACTGGCGGTTTGGTGATTACTTAGGGATTGGTTGCGGTGCTCATGGCAAAGTGAGCTTTGCCGACGGACGAATCATTCGTACCACCAAAATTAAACACCCACGAGGGTATTTAGCCGCTTATCAAAACATGGTAAAACCGTATTTAGATAGCGAACATGAGGTTGAAATGGTTGATAGACCCTTTGAGTTTTTTATGAATCGCTTTCGTCTGCTTGAAGCCTGCCCAAAACAAGCCTTTATTGATAGTACAGGGCTAGCTCTGGATGCAATTGCAAAACCCATGCACTGGGCGGTCGAGATGGGCTATGTGCAGGATAACCCGTTGGATTGGCAAATCACTGAACGAGGAAAACTTTTCCTCAACGATCTACTCGCCGCCTTCATGACCGATGATTAACGTTCATTCGATCCTCACTATTGGTGAGGATCTTAGAAAATTGATCGCCCTATCCGCTCAGACAATAATTCCAACGCTTTAGTGCCTGCCAGTGAGTTCCCCGATGAATTAAGTTCAGGTGACCAAACCGCAATAGTCATTTCTCCCGGGACTATCGCAATAATTCCACCACCAACGCCTGATTTGCCAGGCATGCCGACTCGATAAGCAAATTCTCCCGCCTCATCATAAAGACCACAGGTCGCCAGTAATGCATTTAATTGTTTACTTTGCGTAGCGCTGATCACACGCTGCCCTGTTTGTACAGAAACGCCCTTATTCGCTAAATAACTAAACGTTTTCGCCAGTTCAATACAACTCATTTTCAGCGCACAAGCGTGAAAATAATTGTTCAGTACGGGAATAACATCATTGTCAAAATTACCAAATGAACGCATTAAGTAGGCAATCGCCGCATTACGATCGCTGTGTTGCATTTCTGATGCAGCCACCACTTTGTCATACACAATTTGTGGCTCACCACTGAGTTGGCGTACAAATTCGAGTAACCGTTGCCGAGGAGCCGATAAGCGACTATGCAGCATATCTGCAATCACAATCGCGCCGGCATTGATAAAAGGATTACGCGGAATGCCCTGCTCCATTTCGAGCTGAATTAAAGAGTTAAATGCTTGCCCTGAGGGCTCTTTACCAACGCGAAGCCAAAGTTCTTCTGGTTTATAAAGCCCCATCGCTAAGGTGAGACTCAACACTTTAGAAATCGATTGAATTGAAAAACCTTCATCGGCATCCCCGGCGCTTATCACTTCACCTCGGTTGGTATAAACCGCAATGGCTAATTTATGGCTCGCAACCCGCGCTAGGGCAGGTATATAACTGGCCACCTTTCCTTGACCAATTAATGGACGAACTTCATCCAGAATATGCGTCAAAATATCTTTTGTCGGTTTCATGATCTGAGCTTTACTGATTATTATTGTCGAATCGAGCGATTAAAAAAGCCAACACCATGATGAGCACAATGTTGGCTTTACTGTTCTTGTGTGCTGAAACTAGTATCTTTCGCACCTTGCTAGTTTGTCCAGCCTTAACTGATGCGTTGGTATTGAATGTCCCAAACGCCATGCCCCAATCGATGGCCACGCTGTTCAAACTTGGTTAAAGGACGACTTTCCGGACGAGGGATATAATCACCATTCTCAGCAAGGTTAATAAAACCGGGAGCCTGATTCATCACTTCAATCATGTGCTCTGCGTAGTTTTCCCAATCGGTTGCCATATGGAAAACGCCTTGACCAACCAATAATTTCTGACGAACCATCTCGGCAAATTCCAGTTGAACAATACGACGTTTATGGTGGCGTTTTTTATGCCAAGGGTCAGGGAAAAATAGCTGCAAGGTCGCCAAACTGTTATCTGGAATCATATGAGCAAAAACTTCTACTGCATCATGACACATGACACGGAGATTAGTTACACCGGCATCACGAGCCGACGCTAAACAAGCCCCTACACCTGGGCTATGTACTTCAATACCAATAAAGTTTTTCTCTGGCGCATTTTTGGCCATTTCAACCAAAGAAGCGCCCATCCCAAAACCGATTTCCAATACAACAGGATGATCATTACCAAAAACCTCAACCCAATCGAGCCGCTGATCCTGATAATCAATACCCATGGTTGGCCAACACGCTTTCATTGCGGCTTCTTGACCTTTGGTTAACCGACCTTCACGACGGACAAAACTGCGAATTCTACGCATTACTTTACCGTCTTCATTCCGTTCGTTCGTGGTGACTTCACTCATTGATATTGCCTGTCTATTTTTTAATCTTGACTGAAAGGGAGTGTGATTATCCAAAGAATTGCGTGTCGTGCAAGTGTTATTCTTCACTCGTGAATAACCATGGTTCCTGAATAGCCATGGTTCGTGAATAACTATGGTTCGTGAATAACCATGGTTCATAAAAATAAGAGGGGAGTAATCACTATCCTTAATCGCCAAATTGATAACCCTATAATTTATCGGTTGTACTTTGATGCCATTCTATGGTGCAATTTTGTCCCATTATTTTATTATCATTGAGTAAGTTGTGACTCCATTTGCTAAGGCTATTATTACTTGGTACAACGCTTACGGTCGTAAAGACCTTCCCTGGCAACAGAACAAAAGCGCTTATAGTGTCTGGATATCGGAAATCATGCTTCAACAGACGCAAGTAACAACCGTAATTCCTTATTATCAAAAGTTTATCACTCGCTTCCCCAGCGTAGAAGAATTGGCACGGGCTGAACAAGATGAAGTGCTTCATTATTGGACAGGGCTTGGTTATTACGCTAGAGCTCGTAATCTGCACAAAACCGCTAAAATCGTGGTGGAAGAATATAATGGACATTTCCCAACCCAACTTGAACAGATGAATGCGTTACCGGGAGTGGGTCGTTCCACCGCAGCAGCGGTACTTTCCTCTGTCTTTAACAAACCCCACGCGATTTTAGATGGTAATGTAAAACGAACCTTAGCTCGTTGCTTTGCTGTTGAAGGCTGGCCAGGTAAAAAAAACGTAGAAAATCAGCTATGGCAATACGCAGAGCAACATACACCAACTACGGATGTTGATAAATATAACCAAGCAATGATGGATATGGGGGCAATGATTTGTACTCGCAGCAAACCTAAGTGCACACTATGTCCTGTCGCGTCATTCTGTATCGCCAAACAACAAGGTAACCCATTAGATTACCCAGCGAAAAAACCAAAAACGGACAAACCGACCAAACAAACTTGCTTCATTATACTTTATCATCAAGGGGATGTATGGCTTGAACAACGCCCACAAATCGGGATTTGGGGCGGATTATTTTGCTTTCCACAACACAGTGATATGGATATAAAACACACTCTAGCAATGCGTGGAATCAGCAATACTCAAATCCAGCATCAAAAAACCTTAATTGCCTTTCGACACACTTTTAGTCATTACCATTTGGATATCACCCCTGTTCTATTAGAATTGACCGATAAACCCAACATCATCATGGAAGGAAACAAAGGTCTTTGGTATAACTTAACTCGTCCGGAAGAAGTCGGTTTAGCTGCCCCCGTTAAGCAGTTAATCAGCGGCCTGCCGTTTGAAATTCATTCATAATTCATCAAGAGGAAATAATTATGAGTCGCACGGTATTTTGTGCTCGTTTACAAAAAGAAGCTGACGGTCTGGATTTTCAGCTTTATCCAGGAGAATTGGGCAAACGCATCTTCGATAACATCTCTAAAGAAGCTTGGGCCCAATGGCAAACCAAACAAACCATGCTCATCAACGAAAAAAAATTAAATATGATGGATGCTGAACATCGCAAACTGCTTGAGCAAGAGATGGTCAACTTTCTCTTTGAAGGAAAAGAAGTCCATATCGAAGGCTATACCCCACCAAGCGAAGCATAATCTTCATTGATCACCGTTGGAAATTTGGGCTATCGCCCTAATTTCCTCGCTATATTTACCTGAGAAATGCATGAAAAAGTGTCTTTATTGTCTGGCCACGCTATTGGTATTGGTATTGGTCGGTTGTAGCCGAGAGTTTATCGAACGTATTTATGATATTAATTATGAACCAACCAATCGATTTGCGAAAAATCTTGCCCAATTACCCGGTCAATTTGAAAAAGACACCGCAGCACTGGATGCACTGATTCATTCCTTTTCTGGTAATATCGAAAAACGTTGGGGACACAACGCAATCAAGATTGCGGGAAAAAGCAACTATGTTAAATACATAGATAACTACCTCAGTCGTACCGAAGTGAATTTTAGTGACGGTAAAATTTTAGTCGAAACCATCTCACCGACTGATCCAAAAGAACATTTAAAACAAGCGATCATCACCACACTACTAACACCCGACGATCCAGCCAGTGTCGATCTTTTTTCTTCCAAAAATATTGAATTAAAGGGCCAGCCTTTTTTATACCAACAAGTGCTCGATCAAGATAAAAAACCGATCCAATGGCGCTGGCGCGCAAACCGCTTTGCTGATTACTTGATAGCGCATCATCTCAAAGTCAAGCAAGTCGACTTTAAAAAATCCTATTACGTAGAAATTCCAATGGTTGAAGACCAAATGCAGATCCGCAGCTATCAATATGCCGATATTGTTCGTCGCGCTTCACGTAAATACGACATCCCAGAAGATTTGATCTACGCGATCATTAAAACCGAAAGTAGTTTTAACCCTTACGCGGTCAGCTGGGCCAATGCCTATGGTTTGATGCAGGTTGTACCTAAAACCGCAGGGCGTGACGTATTTAATTTAGTCAAAAATCGTGCTGGAGAACCTTCACCAGAATATCTGTTTAACCCTGAAAATAATATTGATACCGGCACAGCCTACTTCTACCTCCTTAAAAATCGTTATTTGAAAGATGTTCGTCATCCCCTTTCTCTTGAATACAGCATGATTTCTGCTTACAACGGAGGCGCTGGCGGGGTACTCCGAACATTCCATCGAGATCGACAACGAGCAATGAATGATTTAAATCGTTTACAACCCAATCAAGTTTATTGGGCATTAACTAAAAAACATCCCAATGCAGAAGCAAGACGCTACCTTGAAAAAGTTACTCGCTATAAACAAGATTTTCATAAGAAATAAGAAAAACCACAAAATTGCCTAAAATAGCGACGCTTGAAGCGGTTTTTCAGTTTTTTTCTAAAAACCAGTTGACGTGGCAGAGGAAAATCCGTTTAATAGCGCTCCGTTGCCCGGATAGCTCAGTCGGTAGAGCAGAGGATTGAAAATCCTCGTGTCGGTGGTTCGATTCCGCCTCCGGGCACCACAAATTTTATTGTTGGTGCTGTTTTCAGTAGCAACAAGCAATAAATTAAGTGCGCCGACTTAGCTCAGTAGGTAGAGCAACTGACTTGTAATCAGTAGGTCACCAGTTCGATTCCGGTAGTCGGCACCATTTATTGCCTCGATAGCTCAGTCGGTAGAGCAGAGGATTGAAAATCCTCGTGTCGGTGGTTCGATTCCGCCTCGAGGCACCATATTAAAGCTGTTCCTCCTTAGCTCAGTTGGTAGAGCGACGGACTGTTAATCCGCAGGTCGCTGGTTCGAGCCCAGCAGGAGGAGCCACTATTCAAAGCCCAGTCACTGACTGGGCTTTTGTTTTTTTTATTCTTTATGACGCCCGCTCAATCGCTTATTCCTTCGTTGCTCAACGCTTCCATCATCGCCTTGATGTACTTTCCTGCTTGCTCAATAAATCAACATCAATAATGACGTTAGAGAAACTAAGCTTTCTGATAAAAAGAAAAGCCTCGTTAGGTGACTTTTCTCTATTTGCTGGGTAAATTTTGCTGCCTCTTGCTTGATTCTGCTTATCTTTAGTGGCCCGTTTCCCTAACGATTCCGATTAAAAATGGATAAAAACAGCCCACTGAGTATAGAAAATCACCAAACGAGTTTTTTTTTGCATTTTACTGTTGACGAAGAATCGGAAAACTCGTTTAATACACTCCGTTGCCTCGATAGCTCAGTCGGTAGAGCAGAGGATTGAAAATCCTCGTGTCGGTGGTTCGATTCCGCCTCGAGGCACCATTATTCAAATGAATATGGGTGCAATACCGATATCATGAAAGGATAAATATGCGCCGGCTTAGCTCAGTTGGTAGAGCAACTGACTTGTAATCAGTAGGTCGCCAGTTCGACTCCGGCAGCCGGCACCATTTATCTAAAAGTTTGTTCCTCCTTAGCTCAGTTGGTAGAGCGACGGACTGTTAATCCGCAGGTCGCTGGTTCGAGCCCAGCAGGAGGAGCCAAATCTTATTAAATAGGGTAACTACCTTGTTTAATTAAGCCGACTTAGCTCAGTAGGTAGAGCAACTGACTTGTAATCAGTAGGTCACCAGTTCGATTCCGGTAGTCGGCACCATTAAAATTTATTCCTCCTTAGCTCAGTTGGTAGAGCGACGGACTGTTAATCCGCAGGTCGCTGGTTCGAGCCCAGCAGGAGGAGCCAAATTTTAAAGCCCAGTCAATGACTGGGCTTTTTTTGTTTTCAGCTAAATCGACGATAATCAATTCTCGGTCACCGGCTACCGAGAATTGAACCTATCACTAAAATAGAGTATCAAACCTTATTTGATCCCCTTCTCTTTTTTTATCAGATCATAAGCATGTTGGATTTCTTGTGATTTTTCTTTTGCCATATTCATCATTTCAGGCGGTAACCCTTTTGCCATCAACTTGTCAGGGTGATGTTCATTCATCAACTTACGATAAGCCCGCTTAATTTCTTTGGCATCCGCGTCCTCACTCACACCCAAAACAGAAAAAGCATCAGCTAATCGATCTTGATTTGTTGCTTGCTGCCATTGATGAGAGCCAGAATGATGGTTTTGTTCACGACCGAAACCGCCAAAGCCACCACCAGATTGAAAACGGAAAGCCGCTTCTTGCATACGCAGACGACGCTCTAGTTGATCCGAAGAAAAACCAAGCCCTTGGGCAACCTTGTGCAGAACCTGCCGCTCACTAGGATGTAATGAGCCATCAGCAAAGGCAGCTGAAATCTGAAGCTCAAGGAAGAATTGTAATAAGTCAAAACGCCCCCCGGTAAAAAATCGCACATTCTCTAGGGTTTCTTGCAGCGGGAAATCAGCACTTTTCCCCTCACGAAACGCCTCTTGTGCAGCGCGACGCTGTTCACCATGCAAGTTCATACGCTCCATCATCACACTGGCAAGGTGAATTTCTTGTTGAGTCACCTGCCCTTTGGCTTTTGCGACATGCCCCATAACAGCAAAAGCAGCTTTAAAAAACTCCTCTTGCCGTTCCGATTGGCTGGGCCCTGAAGTATTAAAGCTTCCACCACCAAATGGGTTCTGGCTACGCTGACGAGCTTTATCAAACTGATGGCCAAGAAAAAGGCCAAAGATTGCGCCAAACGGTCCTCCAAACAGGAAGCCGAAGAAAGCGCCAAGTATTTTGCCAAAAATATGCATTTATGTGCTCTCAATCTATGAATTTTTTAGGTGTGCTGTGGTCTGATAGTGCCGGGAGCGTTAAATTCCTTTATGATAAGGAACATTTTATTGACTTATCACTCCTAAAGTCGGAATCAAACAAGCTCAACAGGATAGTACAACTCGATGTCACGTTTTTCCCGCACATTTTTAGCCGCTTCCATTAGCGCCGCGCTCTTTGCGCCACAAACTCAAGCAGACACTACGGTGGATGAGAGTGTGCAGGAACTGCTCACTATCGATCAATGCTTAGTTGACCAACCTGAATCGGAAAATCCGAGCGCACAGCCTATCAATGTCGAAGCGGATAAGCTAGAAGCAATTCATGGTGAACGAGCGACCTATTCAGGTAACGTCGTGGTGATTCAGGGGCAAAAGCAGATTCATGCCAACAGCGTAACTTTACACCAGCAAGACAATATTGTGATTGCTGAAGGTGAGGTTAAATTTAGTGATGGCCAAGTCAAAGCGACCTCTGATCGTGCAACCAATAATTTAAATACCGATCAGATGACATTGGAAAATACCCAATATCAATTTTTATGTCAGCCCGGTAGAGGGCATGCTGCCTATATTGCCAAAACAGGCAAAGCGATATACGAAATTGATGACGGTTCGATTACTTCGTGTCCTGAAGGCGATAATGCTTGGCGACTGCGGGCATCGAGCATCGATGTGGATCAAAATGAAGAGCGAGCGACTTTTTATAATCCACGCTTGGAAGTGCAAAATATTCCTATTTTTTATTTACCCTACCTAACCGTTCCTATTGGTGACACACGAAAAACCGGCTTCCTCTATCCGAGTTTTTCATACGGATCGCGTGATGGCTTTGAGATCAATGTTCCTTTTTATTGGAACTTAGCGCCCGATTATGACTTAGAAACGTCAGTACGCTATATGGAGAATCGTGGCCCCCAATTGAATGCACTATTTCGTTATCTCACCACATTTGGACAAGGTGATATTAAAGCTGAGTATTTACCGGATGATAACCTTTACCCAGAAAAAGGCGATCGCTGGGCTTTCCAATACAAACATAGCGGTATTTATCAACAAGCATGGAAGTTCGATCTCGACTACTCTCGGGTAAGTGATATTGAATATTTCTCAGATCTCAGCTCTGGTGTTGGTCATCGTGAAGATGGCCAGCTCATTCAACAAGGTCGAGTTACTTATCGAAGTGCGACATGGGATGCATCATTACTCGCGAGAGATTTTCAAGTCTTAACGACGGGCGATAACCAACCCTATCGTTTAATGCCTCAAATTGCGTTTAATTATTATGCGCCTGAAGTATTACGCTACCTAAATTTGGATGTAAAAAGTCATATTTCTCGTTTTGACACCGATGCCCCAGGAAAACCCTCAGCAACGCGTGCTCATATCGAGCCGGGCATAACCATTCCACTCGGCAATACATGGGGAACCTGGACAACTGAAGCTCGGGTACTTGGCACGTATTACAAACAAGATTTAAAAGGAGTCAACAACAGTGACTATCAAGATCTTGAGGAAGAGGTTTCACGAGTCATTCCTGAGTTCAGAACTCATGCTGGAATTATTCTTGAGCGCGATACCGTGTTATTTAATGACTATACCCAAACACTAGAGCCGCAAATTCAATATTTGTATGTTCCAAAAGAAGATCAGAGAAAAATCGCTCTGTATGACACCACCCTGCTGCAAACCGATTACTATGGTTTGTTCCGCAGCCGTAAATACAGCAGTGTTGACTATATCGCGCCAGCGAACCAAATAAGCTATGGAGCATCCACTCGTTTCTTTGATGATCAATACAAAGAGCGGCTAAATATTGCCTTTGGGCAAATTTTCTATCTGGATAAAAGCCTAAAAGCCAGCAATCTAATTTCACCAGCTGAAGAAGAATCACAAAGCAGCTATTCCGCTTGGGCGGTAGAAATGGATTTTAATTATAACGACTACCTCTTCTACCATGGTGGCATGCAATATGATATTGATACTAGCGCCATGCAATTAGCCAACAGTACATTGGAATACCGTTTTACGGATGGCTATCTACAGACCAACTACCGTTATGTCACTAAAGAATATATCGAGAATACGGTTGGCGATACGATTCCTGTGAATCGAATCACCAAAAATGGTATTTCACAAGTTGGGTTACTCGGTGGCTATCAATTAACCCGAAAATGGCAAATGAACGGGCAATATTTTTACGACACAACCACGAGAGAAGCACTCGAGTGGCTAATCGGATTACGCTACACCTCGGACTGCTGGTATATGGGCTTTGCTTATAGTAATCAATTGAAAAGTTGGCAAGGTGACTTTATTACCGATGAACATGCCACACCTGACTATGAAAATAACTTTAGCTTTAATATTGGTATCATTGGCTTTGGCACAAGTGTTCAATCGAGTGAAGGTATGGCAAGCAACAAAGGGTCAAATAACTCGCTCGGCTATGGCCGCCCTTTCTTTTTAAATAACTAATGACGAACCTAGGGGTTGTTGACCTTTCGAGCTGATTTTTGCAGCAATTTGTGGCTTCTTTATACAAGGCAGAGGCTTTGAAATGTAGTGACTCTACTCGAGAAGCCGATAACGCCGTAGAAAGGAGCCACAAATGCTGCCCGAAGGGTTCGGCTAAAAGCGTTTTACTCCTTGTTGAGAGGTATTTTGCTTAGAATAACTAGGCGACAAACCTCTCGCCGCGATTAAAACGCTTTTATCTCGAACAAAATTTAACCGCGAAAGGTCAACAGACCCTAGCTTTAGGCTCATCGATTTTGATAGGACATGGAATGAAATTGTGGACCACCGCATTATGCACGTTAATCACGCTGCTTGGTACGACCGCCGTACAGGCACAGCCCGTTGAATTAGATCGGGTTGCCGTCATCGTCAACAGTGGTGTTATTTTAGAAAGTGAGATTGAGAGTGCGCTGCTAACAGTTAAAGCGAACGCAAAACAAAATCAACAAACACTTCCAGCAGGAAATGTCTTACGTGAACAGGTTATCGAAAAGCTGATTATAGATACCCTACAACAACAAGAAGCGCAACGCATTGGGGTACGTATTGACGATAATCGCTTAAATGATGCCATCGTTGAAATTGCTGACAATAATCAGCAAACCCCAACACAATTTCGCGCCTCCCTTGCCGAAGAAGGGTTAACCTACGCTGAATTTCGCGAACAAGTGAGAAAAGAAATGGCCGCCAGTGAAGCGCGTAATGCTTTAGTGCGTCGCCGAATTAATATTATTCCCGCAGAAGTGGAAACATTGGCTGAATTACTCGCCCAAGAAACCAACGCTGCCGTTCAATATAAAATTAGCCACATACAACTACGTTTCAATCAAGATCAAGAAAAATCACAGGTTGAAGAGCAAGCCAAAAAACTGGTCGAACAACTCAATAACGGCTCAGACTTCAAAACTTTAGCGATCACCTACTCCAAAGGCCCTAAAGCGCTACAAGGCGGAGATTGGGGATGGATGCGTAAAGAAGAGATGCCAACCATTTTTGCCGACCAGATAAAAATGCAAAATAAAGGCAGTATTATTGGCCCATTTCGCAGTGGTGTCGGTTTTCATATCCTGAAAATTGATGATGTAAAAGGGTTAGAAACGGTTGCAGTAACCGAAGTTAATGCGCGACATATTTTGATTAAACCGACCATTATCTTGAGTGATGAAGGTGCCCAGAAGCAACTTGAGGAATTTATTCGCCGAATTCAGGCCGGAGAAGCAAGCTTTGCTGAATTAGCCCAACAATACAGTCAAGATCCTGGCTCGGCAGCGCAAAACGGTGAATTAGGCTATCAAACCCCTGATATCTATGTTCCTGAGTTTAAACACCAAATTGAAACACTCGCGGTAGGAAGTATTAGTCAACCCTTTAAGACCGTCCATGGCTGGCATATTGTTGAAGTACTGGATCGCCGTAATGTCGATCGAACCGATACGGCCTTGAAAAATCGAGCTTATCGTATTCTATTTAACCGAAAATTCAATGAAGAAGCCAGCGCTTGGCTACAAGAGTTAAGAGCCGCCGCCTTTGTCGAAGTGTTAGAGGATAATCAAGATGACGATTAAGCGCATTATTGTTACGGCAGGAGAGCCAGCTGGCATAGGCCCTGATCTTGTACTTGAGCTGTCTAAAGAGAGTTGGCCTCATCAAGTGGTCGTCTGTGCGGATAAAAGCATGCTCATACAGCGGGCTCAGGCTCTGGGTATTGCTGTCGAGCTAATTGACTATGATCCAACTGACTCACCTCAGCCTCAACAAGCGGGTTCTTTAGTCGTAGAACATATTCCAGTGGCCGAAAGGGTTATTCCTGGTCAGCTCAATACCGCGAATGGTCATTATGTCTTAAAAACATTAGAAAGAGCCGCTTTAGGCTGTATGAATCACGAATTTGATGCTATTGTCACCGGCCCTGTGCATAAAGGGGTAATTAACCGGTCAGGCGTAGCATTTAGTGGCCACACTGAGTTTTTTGCTGAGCAATCTAATACCCCCCTAGTGGTGATGATGCTAGCAACAGAAGGGCTTCGTGTCGCTTTGGTGACGACTCATATCCCACTAGCTTATGTAGCAAAAGCGGTGACTGCTGAGCGGTTAGAAAAAATTATTCATATTCTCCACAAGGACTTAGTAGAGAAGTTTGCGATTGAAAAACCAGCCATCTATGTCTGCGGCCTCAATCCACATGCGGGAGAAGAGGGTGTTCTTGGTCATGAAGAGATCGACACCATCACCCCAACCTTGGAAAAACTACGTCAGCAAGAAGGTATCAATCTGATCGGGCCATTACCTGCTGATACTATCTTTAATGACAAATATTTACAGCAAGCTGATGCCGTATTAGGCATGTATCATGATCAAGTGCTACCTGTGTTAAAATATAAAGGTTTTGGGTGTTCAGTTAATATTACTTTAGGCCTGCCTTTTATTCGTACCTCAGTCGACCACGGTACAGCATTAGATCTTGCCGCAAGTGGGAAAGCCGAGGTGGGTAGTTTTAAAACAGCTCTCGCTCACGCAATAGCGCTTGTTGATAAAAATGCAATAATTCGAGAAAACTATGAGAAATGATGTCCATTTAGGGCACAAAGCGCGTAAACGTTTTGGTCAAAACTTTTTAAACGATCCTTATATCATCGATGGTATTGTTTCTGCGATCAATCCTCTGCCTGGACAAAACCTAGTTGAGATTGGGCCAGGTTTGGGGGCAATTACTGAGCCCGTGGGTCGTGAAGTCGATAAATTTACTGTCATTGAGCTCGATCGTGATCTCGCTGAGCGTTTACGCAACCATCCTGAGTTATCGAGCAAGTTGACGATTCACGAAGGCGATGCCATGCGCTTCGACTTCAGCCAATTGGTTCAGTCCAACAACAAGCTACGAATTTTTGGCAACTTACCCTATAACATTTCTACGCCATTGATGTTCCATTTGTTTGAATACCACAAAGATATTCAAGATATGCACTTCATGCTGCAAAAAGAGGTAGTCAATCGCTTAGCGGCGGGCCCGGGAAGTAAAGCCTACGGACGATTAACCGTTATGGCACAATATTACTGCAAAGTCGTTCCCGTATTAGAGGTGCCGCCTAGCGCATTTGTCCCACCACCAAAAGTGGAGTCAGCAGTAGTCAGGCTCGTTCCTTATGAACAACTTCCACACCCAACGACCAGCCTAAAATGGCTAGATAGAGTGGTACGAGAAGGCTTTAACCAACGACGTAAGACTGTGCGTAATTGCTATAAAGGCCTCGTGAATGATGATACTTTTGCTAAATTGGATATCAATCCTAGCATGCGGCCTGAAAACCTGACGTTGGCACAATTCGTTGCCATGGCTAACTGGCTTGATGCTCAACAAGCTTAAAAGGGTAAGGATGGTCAACACACCATCCTTATTTTCTTCGTTTGGATAGAAGAATAAGGAGCGCTTATGAAGACTTCGCAACCTTGTATCAAGATTCAGGTTCAAACAAAATACATCGCTGAGCAGTCAGAACCGCACCACCACCGTTATGTCTTCGCATATTTAATTACCCTTAGAAATCTCAGTCATGAAACGGTGCAATTGACTCATCGCCATTGGCTAATTACGGACTCCAATGGCAAACAAATGCATGTGGAAGGCGAAGGTGTCGTCGGTGAACAACCAGTTATTGCCGCCAATGATGAATACACATACAGCAGTGGTACTGCGCTAGCAACTCCGGTTGGTGTCATGCAAGGACATTACACATTTCTTGACCAAGTGGGCGATACTTTTATCACGGAAATTGAACCATTCCGCTTGGCTGTCCCTAACGTATTAAATTAACGGAGTGATTGTGGCGAACTATATTATCGGTGATATACAAGGATGCGTAGCTGAACTACACCAACTGCTTAAACTGGCCGACTTTACTCCCGAGCAGGATACTTTATGGTTAGCCGGTGACTTGGTTGCTAGAGGTCCGAACTCATTAGAAACACTACGTTTTATCCAAGGGCTTGGTGATTCAGCAAAAGCCGTTCTAGGTAATCACGACTTGCATTTATTGGCGGTTGCACAGGGGATTCACCCTGTTAAAAGTAAAGACAAAACTCTGGCTATTTTTGAAGCTGACGATGCCGATGAACTTTTAGATTGGGTACGCCATCTTCCCTTATTAGTAGAGCACCCTGAATTTGTCGTAACACATGCGGGCATTTCCCCACAATGGGATTTAGCTACGGCAAGAGCCTCAGCTCAAGAAGTCGAACAGCTGTTACGCAGCCCGAAGTTTCCATGGTTATTAGCGAATATGTACGCTAATACGCCCGATCTCTGGGATACAAACTTACAAGGCATTGAACGTTATCGCTATATTATTAACACCTTCACTCGTATGCGTTTTTGCTTTAGCGATGGACGGTTAGATATGGCCTGCAAACTTCCTCCAGCACAAGTACCCACCGAAAATTTAATGCCTTGGTTTGCCCTACCACAACGCATCCAACTGGAAAAGACCGTACTATTCGGCCATTGGGCCGCGCTTGAAGGCTATGCAGATGAACAGGTGATCGGATTAGATACTGGCTGCGTATGGGGAGGCCCATTAACCATGTTGCGTTGGGAAGATAAGCAGTACTTCCAGCAGCCAGCATTAGGCAAGAAGTTCTAGGTTCTAGGTTCTAGGTTCTAGGTTCTAGGTTCTACAGACTTCCGTTCTAAAATGGTAAAGTCCATTGAATAGGCGTTTTTCTCATCTGCAGCATAGTGCTCACGATAACACTCATGCCAATCATCCCCCCAATCGGGAAACTGAGTATCTCCGACCAACTGAGCATCAATGTGGGTAATATACAGCTTACTGGCATAGGGTAGACACTCAGCATAGAGACTTCCACCGCCAATAATCATCACTTCAGGTACCTCTCCCGCTTTCGCCAATGCGGCTTCCAGTGAACAAACCACCGCCACACCTTCAATCATCAAGTGAGGATCGCGGCTAATCACAATATTCAACCGTCCCGGTAATGGACGCCCTATCGACTGATAAGTTTTGCGCCCCATAATCACCGGTTTCCCCATCGTACAACGCTTAAACCAAACAAAGTCAGCGGGTAAATGCCACGGCATTTGATTATCTTTACCTATCACTCTCTCGTTGGCCATCGCGGCAATCATGCTGATAATCATCAATAGATCCTCTTCTCGTTTAAGCGCTACTTTCGATATTATACGATGGGTTTACGACGGTAAAATAACAGCCCAGGAACGGCAAGACCAACGGCTAAACCACCAATAATAAACATGGCTTTTAAAAAGTTTTCCATCAAGGTGCCCAGCAACTCAGGAGTAAATCCTAAATGGTTAATTTCCACCATAGCAATCATGGCTTTATAAGCAAAAACACCAGGAACCATCGGAATTAAGGCCGCCACAGTAAACACCTTGGGATGAGCTAAAAAACGACGAGACCACTGTACACCAATCATCCCAACCAGAGTGGCAGAAAAAAACGTCGCCCATTCAATTGGAATGCCAAAATGCATCATTAGATAGCGAGAGCCATGCCCTATCGCCCCCCCTAATGCGCAATATTTTAAAGCGGGGACAGGCACATTAAACACCAGAGCAAACCCAACTGCGGGAATAGAAGCAAACAACATATCGTTGAGTAATCCCCAAAAAAGTGACCATGTCGGCATACTTACCACCCCCAAATTCCGGTTACACTCATTGCTGCGATGATGCCTAAGCTGGTGGCAAAAGTTAATAAACTCGCCATCACAAAGCGAGCGATCCCCATATTAATATAACCTTTCAACATATCAGCAACGGCATTAATCAGAGGAAAACCAGGAACGAGCATCAACACCGATGACGCCATCACTAACGTGGGTTTATTTCCCAATTGATACATCACCGCTTGAGCAGAAATAAGAGAAGTCACGAAAGCGGTCGCGGCAAAATTTAATAGCGGATTAAATTGACGATGACCAATTTCCTGACGAACGATCATCCCGATCGCCGAAGAGAGAAAGGTCATAGCAAAAACAATCCAATCTCCCCCCGCTAATCGACTGAATGCTGAACAAGACAACCCGATCATCACCACCACCAACCAACGATTATAGCGCTCTGGAGTTATACGATTGAGCTTATGCTGGGCCATCGAATAATCGAGTAAGCCTCTTTCCATCAAAATACAAATACGTTGGATCTGAGTAATCACCCGCATATTAATCCCTCGGTCAGCACAGCGCCGAGCGGTGGTAATGCAATGTTGTTGATAAACGGTAGTGACCACTAACGAGCTAGCAGACAATGAAATTTCAACTTCATTCATGCCCAATGCAAAGCCCATCCGGCGCATAATATCACCGATCAAGGTACTTTCCGCACCATGTGCATGTAACATTTGTCCAGCCTGAGCAATTAATCGAGAAACGGCCCTTTGTTTAGATGTCATGATTCCATTCCTAACCATCGAGAGAAATAACTGTCGTATTTTGCAATAATTTTCATCACAACAACATGATTTAGAATATTAAAAAGCCGCAATCAAGATTGCGGCTAACGATAATAGATATTCAGTACAGCCTAATCATATGGCTTTGATTACTCTCGAACATAGATAACATGGCCGTCATCTTCTTCGTCATCCCAATCGTCCCAATCATCATCTTCAGTGACAACATCTTGACCAGACATGGCATCTTTGTGGTAATCATCCCACATGAACTCGACTTTTTGCTCAGCAGAGGCCACTTCCTGCTCACGGGGAAGAGTAGCCATGAAATCAGCCAATTTCATGCATAGCTCTTTAGTGCCTTGGCGGTTAAGCGCGGAAATTTTGAAATATTGATCTTCCCAACCTAATGCATCGAGTACATTTTGGATAATCTCATTCGCCTCTTCCTCTGGCATCAAGTCCACTTTATTGAACACAAGCCAACGAGGTTTTTGGGCTAACTTTTCACTGTATTGCTCAAGCTCGTCCAAGATCGTAAGTGCATTTTGCACGGGATCACTTTGATCAATCGGCATAATATCGATCATATGTAGCAAAACACGACAACGCTCTAGATGTTTTAGGAAACGAATCCCCAAACCTGCGCCATCCGCCGCTCCTTCAATTAAGCCTGGGATATCGGCCACTACAAAGCTCTTTTCTGGCACGACACTCACCACGCCTAAGCTTGGAATTAGAGTGGTAAATGGATAGTCAGCCACTTTAGGTTTTGCAGCCGATACCGCACGAATAAAGGTCGATTTACCTGCATTTGGCAGGCCAAGCATACCTACATCAGCCAGCAGCAATAGCTCTAAGCGAATTTCGCGAACTTCGCCTTTGGTCCCCATGGTTTTCTGCCGTGGTGCACGGTTAACGGAAGATTTAAAGCGAGTATTACCCAACCCATGCCAACCACCTTTGGCGATCATCACTTTCTTACCGTGTTCAGCCACTTCGCCAATCACTTCATTCGTGTGAATATCAACCGCACGAGTACCGACCGGAACGCGTAAAATCTTATCTTTACCTCGTTTACCCGTACAATTCCCCCCACGGCCATTTTCACCCCGTTCTGCTTCATAGAAGCGCTGAAAACGGTAATCGATCAATGTATTGAGGTTTTCATCGGCAAGCATGTAAACATCACCGCCATCACCACCATCACCACCATCCGGGCCGCCTTTAGTAACGAATTTTTCTCGCCAAAAACTAACAACCCCGTTACCACCATCGCCGGCCTGAACTTTTATTACCGATTCATCAACGAATTTCATTTCTTACTCCGCATTACTTGCGTGCACTATCATTGGGTACCCATGATCTCTATTTTAGCAGAAGCTTAAGGTAGCTGGACACCTCCCCCGCTTGCTGCCTAGGAACACATAACAAGTCACCCTAACTTATAGATGACGTGTTATCTGCTCTATTTATAAACAAAAAACCCTACCAAAATGGCAGGGCTTTTACATTCAGCGAGAAACTAAACTTATTCAGCTTCGATGCTAACGAATTTACGGTTCTTAGGACCTTTAGTCTCGAATTTCACTTTACCATCAGATAGAGCGAATAGAGTATGATCTTTACCGATACCTACGTTATTACCAGCGTGGAACTTAGTACCACGTTGGCGAATGATGATATTACCTGCTAATACAGACTCACCACCAAAACGCTTAACACCAAGACGTTTACTTTCTGAATCGCGGCCGTTACGAGTAGAACCACCAGCTTTTTTGTGTGCCATTGTTAAACTCTCCTAATAACTTAAGCGTTGATACCAGTGATTTTCACTTCTGTGAACCACTGACGGTGACCTTGTTGCTTACGAGAGTGTTTACGACGACGGAACTTAACGATTTTAATTTTATCGCCACGACCATGTTGTACCACTTCAGCAGTCACTTTACCGCCCTCTACAAGAGGAGCACCAACTTGAATTTCTTCACCGTTAGCAACAAGAAGAACTTTATCAAATTCAACTGTCGCACCAGTTTCAACGTCTAATTTCTCTAAACGAAGAGTTTGACCTTCGCTTACACGGTGTTGTTTACCACCAGATTGGAAAACAGCGTACATATTTTACTCCGCTCTTTCCGCACAGCCTATGCTTGTAATTTGAGCAAAAAGGGTGTGCGCTAAACTAATCATCAATAGGGCGCAGATTCTACGTGAATGGCGTTCCTATGACAAGCCATATTTGAAAAAAATTGGCGAAAAGCTAATCGCCAAACAAAAGTGGCGCAATCATGCCTTTAAGCCATATATTAATCAATATTTTTTAGTGTATTATTGATCAATTAACGAAGAACATTATGCCTTACAAGCTCTAACTTCAGCCGGATTTATAATGGATTTTAAAGCTATCCAAGCGCTTACTGCCGATGACATGGCAAAAGTGAATGAAACGATACTTGCTCAACTCAATTCTGATGTCTCTCTGATCAATCAACTCGGTTTTTATATTGTCAGCGGAGGCGGAAAACGTCTGCGTCCGCTGCTCGCCATTTTATCGGCCAAAGCATTAGGTTACCAAGGCCAAGGGCACACGCTCGCTGCCGCTTTTATTGAGTTTATTCATACCGCAACATTATTGCACGATGATGTGGTCGATGAGTCGGATATGCGCCGTGGCAAGGCGACAGCCAATGCGATGTTTGGAAACGCTGCCAGTGTCTTAGTCGGCGATTTTATTTATACCCGCTCATTTCAGATGATGACCGAATTAGGATCAATGAAGATCCTAAAACTGATGAGCCACTCGGTTAATGTGATCGCCGAAGGAGAAGTACTTCAGTTAATGAATTGCAATGATCCTGATACCACTGAAGAAAGTTACATGCAGGTGATCTACTCAAAAACCGCACGCTTATTTGAAGCTGCAACGCAGATTGGTGCGGTATTGTCAGCTGCTTCACCAGAAGTTGAGCAAGCACTACAGAACTACGGCCGATACCTAGGAACAGCCTTTCAATTAATCGATGATGTGATGGATTACACCGCCGACGGCAAAGAGATGGGTAAAAACGTCGGAGACGATCTAGCTGAAGGTAAACCAACGCTCCCCTTGCTACATGCCATGCATCATAGCGGCCCAGAACAAGCAGCGATGATCCGTGAAGCGATTGAAAAAGCCAATGGTATGGACAAACTAAACGCTATTTTAGCCGCCATGCATCAAGCGGGCTCACTAGAATATACAACTGCCAAAGCGCAACAAGAAGCGGATAAAGCGATTGCTGAGTTAGCAATCATCCCTGAAAGTGACTATAAACAAGCACTAATTGCTTTGGCTCATATGGCAGTGAAACGGAATAAATAGCCCTTTCACTGTGTTAATTTATAATCACTATGTTAATTCATAAAATCAGATGAAAAAAATGCCGCGATAACTCAGCGGCATTTTTTTTCACGATGGATATTGGTCTATTTAACGAAATCGACCCCAATTTCGATATCTTTATTTAGCGTTTCCAGCATTCCATCCAGCGCGGCCTGCTCATACTCGCTAAGCGCTCCATAGCTAAGGATTTCTTCTACGCCATTTTTACCAAGTTTAACCGGTTGGGCAAAGAATGGAGCGTGTTTGCCATCCCCTTCAACATAAGCATATTCAATGACCGATTCGCCTTGCAGTGCTTTCACTAAAGACAGACCGAAACGGCAAGCAGCTTGTCCCATAGACAGCGTTGCTGAACCGCCACCCGCTTTCGCTTCGACCACTTCTGTTCCTGCATTTTGGATACGCTTTGTAAGCGCTTCAACTTCTTCAGCCGTAAATTCAACCCCTTCCACTTGAGAAAGAAGCGGCAAGATAGTCACGCCAGAGTGCCCGCCAATCACCGGTACACGCACATGACCTGGATCTTTATCTTTCAGTTCAGCAACGAAGGTTTCAGAGCGGATAACATCAAGGGTTGTTACACCAAAAAGCTTCGCTTTGTTATAGACACCGGCTTTTTTCAACACTTCTGCAGCAATAGGAACGGTTGTATTAACTGGGTTGGTAATAATGCCAACACATGCATTTGGACAAACCACGGCAATACGTTCAGCTAACGATTTAACAATGCCTGCGTTCACATTAAAGAGATCCGCTCGATCCATACCCGGCTTACGAGCGACGCCAGCAGAGATAAGCACTATATCAGCACCATCAAGGGCAGGAGTCGGATCCTCACCCGCATAACCTTTAATTGAAACTGGGGTTGGAATATGGCTCAAATCTGCTGCGACACCAGGCGTTACCGGTGCGATATCATAAAGGGCAAGATCTGAACCAGCAGGAAGACGATTTTTCAATAACAGAGCTAGGGCCTGACCGATACCGCCAGCGGCACCAATAACAGCAACTTTCATCGTGGTTCTCCTTGAGAGTTAATCTCTTATAAATGTTTTAGTAGGGTAGATTTAAAACGCTATAGCAAGTACAACTTGATTACAATCAATTAACTTCAGCTTTGCGACTTTGCGCAACTCCCTGAAGCCGTGCTACAACTTAAGGTTCGATTATGACGTCATAATGACTTAATAACAAAAATTTACCCTCTATCTAAACCAAAATCGGAAATTTTTACAGTGACCTTTTAGACAGTTTTGTATCATAATTTGCCACCCTAGTATCGGCTATGTGAAAATACCCATTCATGGTTGATTGAGCGAAAGTAAGAAGAATAATGCGCCATATGGATAAACAAGATAATTTAGTTCGCACTTTTAAAGCGCTACTAAAAGAAGAGCGATTTGGCTCTCAAAGCGATATTGTTGATGCCTTAAAAAATGAAGGTTTTGATAATATTAACCAATCAAAAGTATCACGCATGCTGACCAAATTTGGGGCTGTTCGTACTCGTAATGCCAAAATGGAGATGGTTTATTGTCTTCCGGCAGAACTGGGAGTACCGACAGTATCAAGCTCTTTACGCGAGCTAGTGCTAGATATCGACCACAATAATGCCTTAGTTGTGATTCATACAGGCCCAGGAGCGGCACAACTTATCGCCAGATTACTCGATTCGCTTGGCAAATCAGAAGGTATATTAGGTGTCGTTGCGGGTGATGATACCATCTTTATTACCCCGACTCTCAATATAACAACCAAGCAGTTATTCACCTCAGTTTGTGAACTTTTTGAATATGCCGGTTAATGGCATTTCATACCATGAGTGCATAAAATAAGGATGAAAACAGGTGGATTGATTACCAAATCAACGTGATCCACCTCACATATCGGATAAGTTATCAAGCCGTATAACTTATCTTCCAACTCTTTATTCATCAATTAGTTATCCAGTTAATCAGCTAGGTTCCCCCCACTCTTTCACTAACTTGCCTCACTATATTATTTTACAATTCTATAATTACTTTGCCATTTTTTGCTATTATTCAGTCGCTTTTTCGGTATATGGATTGAAAAAGTTTCGGTTTCTCACTGAAGAAACACCCCGACATTCTCTATTCAATGTTCGGGTAATAACAAAAAGGAAGGGACATTCATGGTATTGAATAAAATCATTAAGATCGGGGCAATTGCCGCAGTAGTGATGGGGTCAAGCACGGTCTATTCGCAGGAATTTATAACCATAGGTACAGGCTCAGTCACAGGCGTTTATTACCCTACTGGAGGCGCTATTTGTCGCTTGGTGAATAAAGATCGTCAGCAGCATAATATTCGTTGCTCTGTTGAATCCACGGGTGGATCTATTTATAACGTCAATACGATTCGAAGTGGCGAGTTAGATTTTGGTATTGTTCAATCCGATTGGCAATATCATGGGTATAACGGCACCAGCCAATTTAAGGCACAAGGGCCAAATAAAAATCTACGGGCGATGTTCTCTCTTCATACCGAACCTTTTAATATTATTGCTCGCACTGACTCAGGAATCCAAAATGTCAACGATCTGGTAGGTAAACGCGTCAACATTGGTAACCCAGGCTCGGGTGACCGCGCAACCATGCAAGTCGTCATGGAGGCTTTTGGATGGACTAACGACAGCTTTAAGCTTGCGGCAGAACTTAAAGGCTCTGAGCGTTCACAAGCCTTGTGTGACAACAAAATTGATGCCTTTATCTACATGGTTGGCCACCCAAATGGTTCAATCAAAGAAGCCACTACTTCTTGTGATGCTAAACTCGTTCCAGCCACGGGGCCCAAAATCACCAAAATTGTTGCAGAACGCCCATACTATGCCTATAGCACAGTACCTGCTGGCATGTACCGCGGAACCGATACTGATGTAACCAGTTTTGGGGTTGCAGCAACATTAGTGACCAGTACCGACGTGTCCGATGAAGTGGCTTACAACGTCGCAAAAGCAGTATTTGAAAATTTTGATACCTTTACTCGCCTTCACCCTGCTTTTGCGACACTGAAAAAAGAAGACATGGTCAAAGCCGGACTTTCAATCCCTCTTCATCCTGGTGCAGTCAAGTACTATAAAGAAGTGGGTCTTTTGAAATAATGGCTTAACATCCATTCCCATCTCGCAATGAGCACTCATGCGAGAGCAGAAAAAGCTCGGAACCTTCCGGGCTTTTTCCCTCAGATAAACCCTTGGCTTTCACTCCGTTAGTAAAGCCACATTTTTTGTCTACCCAATTAAGACCATCAATAATAAGGATAACGTACATGACGCAGGCCAATATCCCGTCACAAGATGTGCAAGAGATGGTTGCACAAGCAGATACCGGAGCAAGAAACCCTAAAGGATTGCCCGGCCGTATTTTATGGTTTGTGCCCCTTTGTTGGTCACTCTTCCAACTTTGGTATGCCTCACCTCTGCCTTTTATCTTTGACTTCGCCATTCTCAACGATACTCAGGCACGTTCCATCCATTTAAGCTTTGCCGTCTTTCTTGCATTTACGGCTTATCCCGCATTAAAAAATTCATCGAGAGAGCATATCCCTCTCACCGATTGGTTACTCGCATTAGCAGGTAGTTTTTCAGCCGCCTACATTTACTTGTTTTATGCCTCATTAGCTGGCCGATCTGGAGCCCCCACTACACCGGATATTATAATCTCGGTAACAGGTATGCTGTTATTACTAGAAGCCACTCGCCGAGCATTAGGCCCTCCACTAATGTGTGTCGCCGGGTTATTTCTCTTTTACACGTTTGCAGGCCCTTACATGCCAGACGTGATTGCTCATAAGGGAGCTAGCGTACAAAAAGCCATGTCACATTTATGGCTAACCACTGAAGGGGTTTTTGGGGTCGCTTTAGGCGTATCTACCTCTTTTGTGTTTTTATTTGTGCTATTTGGAGCCATGCTTGATAGAGCCGGAGCGGGCGCTTACTTTATCAACGTCGCTTTTTCTTTACTTGGCCATATGCGCGGTGGCCCAGCAAAAGCAGCCGTTGTCGCTTCCGGCTTATCCGGCTTAGTTTCAGGCTCTTCCATTGCTAATGTCGTAACCACCGGCACCTTTACCATCCCATTAATGAAACGAGTTGGCTTTCCGGGCACTAAAGCGGGAGCCGTCGAAGTTGCAGCATCAACTAATGGTCAGCTAACACCACCGATCATGGGGGCTGCGGCTTTTTTAATGGTGGAATATGTTGGTATTTCCTATGTTGAAGTTATTCGAGCAGCATTACTCCCTGCGCTGATTTCCTATATTGCGCTGATCTATATTGTGCATTTGGAAGCTTGTAAAGCAGGTATGACGGGGCTTCCACGACGTAAAACCACGACATTAATACAAAGCCTGCTCTCATTTACCGGTACAATATTGGGCCTATGTGTATTAAGCGCCATTGTTTACTATGGTATTGGTTGGACTAAAGAGGCATTTGGTGCTGCTGCAACACCGATAGTGGGAACCGCTCTACTGGTTACGTACCTTCTCTTAGTGCGAGTTGCGGCAAAGTTTAACCATGAAAAAGCACCCAACATCGATCAAAATATACAAGAGATCCCTGAAGTTGGCCCAACCATTAAATCTGGCTTACACTATCTACTCCCTATTGTGGTATTAGTCTGGTGCTTAACCGTTGAACGATTTTCACCAGGACTTTCGGCATTTTGGGCGACCATATTTATGATCTTCATTTTACTGACCCAGCGTCCCTTGATGGCTTGGTTTAATCAGGCGGGGGATGCTTCCACTCAAGCCAAAGTGGGGGTAAATGATTTGCTTGAAAGCCTAGTCTCCGGTGCCAGAAATATGATTGGTATTGGTGTCGCTACCGCCGCTGCCGGAACAGTGGTTGGCGTGGTCACCTTAACAGGAATAGGCTTAGTCATGACCGACTTCGTTGAGTTTGTCTCTGGCGGGAATATTATCTTAATGCTGCTCTTTACTGCCGTGATCAGCCTCTTACTGGGAATGGGGTTGCCAACAACGGCTAACTATATTGTAGTTTCGACCTTAATGGCCCCCGTGATCGTCACTTTAGGCGCACAAAACGGCTTAATTATTCCACTGATAGCAGTCCATTTATTTGTATTTTATTTTGGTATTCTAGCGGATGATACTCCTCCAGTCGGCTTAGCCGCTTTTGCCGCTGCTGCCATCGCTCAATCCGATCCTATCCGTACAGGTATTCAAGGCTTTGCTTATGATATCCGTACCGCGATTTTGCCCTTTATGTTTGTGTTTAATACCCAGCTATTACTGATGGGGATTGATACCTGGTGGCATCTTGCTCTTACCATCGCCTCCGCCATCATCGCGATGCTACTATTTTCAGCGGCAACACAGCGTTGGTGGTTTACTAAAACAAAATGGTGGGAAGTGGTCGCACTATTATTACTAACGTTTACCTTCTTCCGACCCGGTTTTTGGTGGGATATGATTTATCCCGCACAACACATTTATCCTGGAACACAACTTGAATCACTTGTTGAACAAACCCCGGTTGGTCAACCACTTACCATGATTGTCGCAGGAGAAACCTTAACGGGGAACTACGTTTCTAAAACCGTCATGCTGCCCTTTGATGACCAAGCAACCAATGCAGCACAACGTATTGCTTCAATGGGGCTAATCATCAATAAAGCCAATAATCGCATGCTGATTGATATGGTTGAATTTGGTAGCCCCGCGGAAGCGGCAGGCATTGATTTTGATTGGGAAGTTCGTTCGATAATTGTCGACAGCGACCGGCCCATGAAAGAGTGGGTATTCCTCCCTGCCATCTTCTTTACTCTACTATTAGGGTGGAACCAAAAAAGACGAGCAGCTAAACAAGCCTTAGCCGCTTAATATATTGATAATAATCAGACCTATACCCAAGCAATAACGCCACGCTTGGGTATAGTTTTCATCAGTACTAACACAGAGATAATGAATTATGTATCACCATATCTTGGTTCCTGTCGATTTAAATGAGCAGGGCTTTGCAGATAAAGCAACCCAACTCGCCGTATGGCACGCCCAACAAAGTGGCGCTAAACTACACCTATTAACCGTTTTACCTGGTATTCATATGTCGATGGTGGCCACTTACTTTCCCCGTGATGCTGCAGTAAAAATGAAGCAGGATGTGCGAGAAAGGTTGGCACAATTTGCTCAGCAAAATGTTGCCTCTGACGTTGAATATCAACTGCATGTCGCAGAAGGAAAACCATACGCGACCATTCTGGAACATGCCGCTAAACTTCACGCCGACTTGATTATTATGCCGAGCCATAAACGTTCACGCATGGATAAAGTGATGCTGGGGTCTGTGGCCAGCAAAGTGGTTGAACACTCACCCATCAATGTGCTGGTTGTCAAACCACAAGGATAGATAATACCTCGGCGCTTCATGCGCCTTTTTTTGTTCGTTATTACCTATCAAATTAATTGTTCAATTCCCCTTTTCTTTTTGAGAATAATTATCAATAATGATTACATCAAAAAGAAACGGAGCGAGTAGACATTATGAAAAAGACATTAAGCTTTGCTGCTATACACTTTACCATCGCTTTCACTATCGCTTACATCCTAACTGGCGACATTATCCTCGGAAGTTTAATTGCAATGTTAGAGCCGATGGTGAACACCGTTGCTTTTTATTTCCACGAAAAAGCATGGACCAAACATCCATTCTTACTACGATATGCAAGTAAGCCACAGCTAAAAACCGCCAGCTTCGCTGTGATTCACTTCAGTGTTGCCTTTAGTATTGCTTACCTATTAACTGGCAGTTGGTTAGTTGGTGGCGTGATGGCGATGATTGAACCTAGCTTTAATACCTGCGCTTACTATTTCCACGAAAGATTGTGGCAAAGTATGCATCCACAGGCCAAAAGTTCAGAGCAAAATCATTGGGGCTGTGCCCATTAATCATCAAGGATTATAAAGGAAAGTGAGTGACACAAAGGTGCTCATTTAAACCTAATTTCAGCGCTACTTTTTGTCCATCTAACTCAACATTGATGGTATAAAGCGCAGCAGAATCAGGGTTCTCAGGCCGATAAATCTTGGGAGCCTCAACTTGAAATAGCGCACTCACACAATCACTACGAACATCAATCGGTAACTGATAAGTCATATGATCAAACTTGACCACTGCAGAAATCAACCCAGCCGCATACGATGTAAAAAATAAGCGAATCAGTAGTTCACATCCTCCACCATGATGCCAAATTTGCTCAGTGGTAATGTGTTCAAGCCGAACATGACGAATGCATTGTAAATAAGGCGCACGCCATATTCCCATTCGCTCGTCGTAACGCTGGGGTATTAACTCACCTAATACACACTGCTCCACCTCATCATGATCAATCAACGATTCTTCTTCTGGATAAAGAAATAGAATTTCGACCCGATTTCTACCTAGATTAAGCAAAGAGCGAATTTCTTTTTTATAGATTGCCTGAGTACCATCGCAATCAAACAGAGCCACCCCATTCAACCGCACCTCTGCATGATAATCGATCCCTTCTAGCACCAGATCGATCGCAGGATAACGCAGCAATTGCTCATCAACCTCAATATCGTGCATTAAATGCCATTCTTGTGCTGCAATAATAGATTCATCAAGTGATTCAGGTAAAACTGAACTAAGTGGTGCAGGAAAACAGAGATCCTGCTGTGGAATAGATAAATCGGTCAAGGGAGAAAGCTGCCAAAATCCGGCAAGAGAAAGTTGCATAATGGTTATCAAGGTTAATCTGTTTTCGCCATGTATACATGATCTAGATCAAAAATACCAGCCAAGTCGCTGGTATTTATCGTATAGAAAAAACACCAGCATACCACTAGCCAAATATGAGCTTAAACTTGATGTTTAGCATGGCCGATACCAAATAGTTTGAAACTCTATTTCTTCTACAACACAGTTTTAAATAACAGACTCTATGTTTAAGTAGCCATTTCTCAAACACTGCCACGATCGATTTATCGCTGCAATTTGATGGCTTGAATCAAGGCGGAAATACCCTGCTCGACTTTGCTTTTTGGGCAACCTAGATTGAGTCTGAGGTAACCTTTACCTGAATCGCCATAAACGTCACCAGACATAATAGCGACATTGAATTGTTCAATTAACGCCTGATTAAGCATCACCATATCTAGATTCAGAACAGACAAATCGATCCACGCCAAATACGTCGCGTCTGGCACCAGATAGATCACGTCAGAAAATGTACTTTGTAGCGTTTCTTTCACGTATTTATGATTAGCCAATACATAATTATTGAGCGCATTTAACCAAGCTTCACCATGCTGGTAAGCCGCCATCGTCGCGAGAACGCCCATGATAGAAGGCGATGAAAGTCCATCCACTTCCTTGAGTTTATGCAGATAACGTTCACGCGTTTGTGAATCTGCAATCAGCGCATAAGCTCCGTTTAATGCGGGAATATTGAATGATTTAGACGCAGAAGTAACCACAGCCCAATCTTGCGTGTTTCCAAATCCCACGTATGGAATATGACGCTTAAAGCACACATCCATATGAATTTCGTCGGAAATCACTTTGACTCGATACTTTTCACAAAGTACAGCCATTTGTTCCAGCTCACTTTGGCACCAAACTCGCCCAGTTGGATTATGAGGACTGCACAACAGCAGCACGGTGTTATTCACGTCAGCAAGCTTTGTTTCTAGATCTGACCAATCAATATCAAATCGACCTTGCTGCCGGATAAGCTGGCTACGAACGCACGTCCGACCTTGCCCTTCAATCATCTTGTCAAACGCATCATAAGCAGGTGTATGGAACACTACGCCCTGCCCAGGCTGACTCCACTGTTCAATCAATTTTGATACGATATAGATAACCGATGGGCCGTACACCAATTGCTGAGTATCAATTTCGCATTCAAAACGAGTTTGGTACCAATAGCGAATTGCTGATTTAAAATCATCATGATTCCAGCGACTATAACCTAATACCGGATGTTCCAGCCGTTGTTTAAGCACATTGATGACCGGCTCTGGCGCAGCAAAATCCATATCTGAAATCGTGAATGGTAATAGACCTGCTTTACCAAATCTATCTTGAACATAATCCCATTGTGTGCAGTAAGTTCCGGTGCGATTAATGGGGGTATCAAAATCGAAATTTTGAGTCATACGAATCTTCCAATATTAAGATCCCTCATCACAATCACATTTGGGGGTTCTTTCGATTGTGACGAGGGGGAGCATCTATCAAAGTAATGATTAGCTAGCTGACATGATGGCTTGCATTTCGTTCTTCACTAGATGAACTTGCGTACCAATTACGACTTGCAGATTGTGTTCATCAAGCTTCACTACACCTAGCGCGCCGTTGGCTTTCAACTTAGCATCATCAACCAAACTCATATCATTAACAGACAAACGAAGACGAGTAATACAGTTATCCAATGCCATAATGTTCTCTTTGCCACCGAGTGCTGCCAGTACCGCAGCACCTTTGCCGGATTCGTTGATGAATGCGGCCTCAAGCTCTTTGTCTACTTCCGTGGTATCGATTTCACGACCTGGTGTTTTTAGGTTGAACTTAGTAATCGCAAACTTAAACACCGAGTAATAAACCACAAACCAAACACCTGCCACCAACGGCACTAAGTACCATTTCGTCGCTGTGCCTTGCAAGATACCGAATACCAAAAAGTCAATCAGATTGCCGTCTGTGTTACCGATGGTTACATCAAGTAAGCCCATGATCATAAAACCTAGACCCGTTAGAATCGCATGGACGAAGTAAAGCACGGGGGCAACAAATAGGAACAAAAATTCAAGCGGCTCAGTAATACCACCAACCACACAAGCTACAACGCCAGAGATAAGCAACGCTTTAATTTTTGAACGGTTCTCAGGGCGAGCACAGTGATACATCGCAAGAGCCGCACCCGGTAAACCACCTAAGAAAGTTGGCATTTTACCTTGAGACAAGAATGCCGTGACTTCCGGTGTAAACGCCTTCGTATCAGGACAAGACAATTCAGAGTAGAAGATGTTTAGCGCGCCAGACACCGTTTGACCACACACATCCATTGTACCGCCCGCTTCTGTGAATCGAATCAACGCCACCAAGATATGATGAAGACCGATTGGCAGCAGTAAACGTTCACCTGTACCAAACAGCATTGGACCGAAATCGCCAGCACCTTCAATTACATGACCGATGCCGTTAATACCCGCAGCAAAATACGGCCATACGAATGGGATGAACACACCGACAACACCCAACACCAATGCTGAAATGATCGGAACAAAGCGAGCGCCGCCAAAAAATGCCAGCGCATCAGGCATTCTAAAGGTATAAAAGCGTTGATGAAGCTTCGCAACGATCACACCAACGATAACCGCACCGAGAATCCCCGTATCAATCGACTCAATGCCGATAATGCTTTTCACACCATAAGCTGTACGTTCTGTTTCACTATCCAATACATTTGCTACGGTTAAGAAAAAGTTGATCGCTAGATTGAACGCTGCATAACCAACAAAACCTGCAAAACCTGCCACGCCTTTTTCTTCACGCGCCAAACCAAGAGGAATCGCAACCGCAAACATCACGGGTAAATAGATAAATGCGACAAGACCAATTTTAGTCATCCACATAAACAGGTATTGCAAAAGGGTATTATCTAAAAATGGAATGGCTTCTTTGATGGCTGAACTGGAAAACGAACTACCGACACCAAGAAGAATGCCTGAGAATGCCAGCAGCGCGACGGGTAACATGAAGGTCTTACCGAGGCTTTGTAAGAACTCCCACATCGTCGATTTATTACTTTTAGACATAGTTTGTCTCCGAAATTTAAAAGCTTGTAGGGCTCATGCACATCACATTATGTGCACATTAAGTATTATTTTTATGCGCTTAATATACATAGATAAAAATTTTGATAAAACGTTTTACCAACATTCTGTGATCCAGTTAAATAACTCTTTACATAAACCGTGTGGGACTTTCAAGTTAACGCTAATAGGGTTAAAGTTTACTGATAAAACGTTTTTTCAATCGATAAAGTGAATTTATGTTATCCAAAAAAGTGACTATCACAGAAGTTGCTCAGCATGCAGGCGTATCAATTACTACTGTCTCTATGGTGCTGGGGAATAAAGGACGGATATCTTCAGACACAATAGAAAAGGTCAACGCTGCGGTGGAGGAACTCGGCTATATCCGCAACCGTACTGCTGCCAACTTACGCTCTAACTCAAGTGAAATTATCGGACTGATTCTCAAAGACATCAGCGATCCTTACTATGCGGAAATCGCTGCAGGATTGAGTGAAGAGATAGAGCAACAAGGTTACATGTTATTTTTAGCTCAAAGTGGTGATAGCCAAGAAAAATTTGAAAAATGTATTTTCACTATGGCAAACCAAGGCGTAGGTGGAATCGCATTTTGTCCAGTGGGTGAAAACCAACAGTTCAACGCAGAAAACTTAAGACAGCATAATCTACCAATGGTATGCATTTCACGAGCCTCAGTGGATAAGCAAATCGACTACGTAGGCCCAGACAATATGTACGCTGCTAAACTTGCGACAGAACATCTAATTCAGCAAGGTCATCGAAGAATTGCATATGTTGGTGGCGCAAGTAGTTCATTGTGCCGTGCTGAGCGTATTGGCGGGTACTGTTCTTCTCTGATGCAATTTGGTTTACCCTTTAAATCAGAGTGGATCGTTGAATGTGAGAAAAGCCAAGCCTCTGCAGCACAAACCGTGCAGCAATTGTTGTTAGAACATCCACAAATCACCGCAATGCTTTGCCATCATTCATCAACAGCACTGGGCGCTGTCTATGGCATACATCGAGCTGGACGCTCAATCGGTAAAGATCAGTTTATTGGTGAGCAAATATCGGTAATCGGCTTTGATGATGTTGAAGAAGCAGAACTGATTGAGCCGTCGCTCACTTTTGTTAATTCCAATGCGCGCGAGATGGGAAGACAAGCCGCAAAACGATTGATCAATCAACTGAAACAAGAAGACGATGAACCTTATAGCTTAATCCTTCCACCAAAGCTCATTATTCGTGAGTCGGCGTGACGCCCCTACATCATTTTTCCACTGTTTTTAAGCATGGCTCCGCTGGTTAACAGTATCAAATGACCCACCATCCTAATGGTTATCTGTTAACCAAATCTCTTCATTTATAAAAAGTAATTAAGAGTTAGAGCGAGTGCTTAACGGAGAGAGGTATCAGCGCAAAAGCCTCACCATGTATGGCAAGGCCTTGATTAATAATGACTATTCTTCGTTATCGTCATCTTCTTCATCGTATAACGCGTCGTCACCTTCGTAATAGGTTCCCCATCCATCATAAATAACGTCAAATTTTTCGGCCAGATTGACTAATTTTTCAACTTGTTCATCAATAGCTTGAGGGTTTAGTACCGATGACATGGTCGCATCAAAACAGAGTAACTTATTACCCTCTTCATCTTCGGCTTCTTCAGCTTCCAGTACTTCAAAGCCAAGTTTAAATGCTTCAACCGCCGCTTTTTCTAACTTATCGAAGTCTTCTGAAAAGAAGTGGTGTTCAATTTCATATAAGGCTTCTGGATCACTGCCGTCATCGAGTAGCGCTTGAATAATTTCACGAGTCTCTTCTTTTTGCATTTCAATAAATGCTTCAACAGAGAGATAGTCATCATCATGAGACATAGCTGTGGCTCCAAGTAAATAGGCTTAAATTTTTGTGCGACGAAATATCGCACGGTTCCTCATAAATTACCACCAGCAAAATGATCTTCTACCGATCTTTTCTCTCGCTCGGTCAGGAATAGATGAGGCTCTCTCCAATATCGCTTATTCCGTTCCGCCAACAGTTAACGCATCGAGTTTCAATGTCGGTTGCCCAACCCCAACTGGCACACTCTGTCCAGCTTTCCCACAGACACCGACACCACGATCAAGGCTCAGATCGTTACCAACCATAGAAACTTGCTGCATTGCCTCGATGCCAGATCCTATCAAGGTGGCTCCTTTAATTGGTTGAGTGATCTTACCGTTTTCTATTAGGTAAGCTTCTGATGCTGAGAACACGAATTTTCCTGAAGTAATATCAACTTGCCCCCCACCAAAGTTAGGGGCGTAAATTCCTTTTTTGACACTGGCGATGATCTCTTCTGGTGTATGTTGGCCTGGCAACATATAGGTATTGGTCATGCGGGGCATCGGCAAGTGCGCATAAGATTCACGGCGACCATTCCCTGTTGGCGCAACCCCCATAAGACGTGCGTTCAACTTATCTTGCATATACCCTTTGAGTACACCATTTTCAATCAACACATTATATTGTCCATTGACACCTTCATCATCAACGTTAAGTGAACCTCGCAGATCTTTTAACGTGCCATCATCAACAATTGTGCAAAGGTTTGAGGTGACTTTTTTGCCTATTTTTCCAGCAAACATCGATGATCCTTTACGATTGAAATCACCTTCTAACCCATGTCCGACAGCTTCATGTAGTAGAACCCCCGGCCAGCCAGAACCAAGTACCACGGGCATGGTTCCTGCCGGAGCGGCAACCGCCTCTAAATTGACTAACGCTTGTCGAATGGCTTCATCTGCATAAGCAAAGGCAATTTTCTGACCATTCTCCTCATTGAGAAAGTAATCGTAATTAAATCGACCACCGCCACCGGCGCTACCACGCTCGCGACGCTCACCTTTGGTCGCCAGTACCGAAATCGATAGGCGTACTAATGGACGGGTATCACCCGCATACGTCCCATCAGTCGCGGCGACTAGCATCTGCTCATGTACTCCACTTAAACTGATCGATACCTCTTGAATCAAAGGTTCTTTGGTACGGATATAAGCATCTAACTGCTGTAATAACTCGGTTTTTTTCTGTTTTTCCCAACTGTCTAACGGGTTAGCGGCTGCATAATAGTGCTGATTTTCGGTACGATGAAATGCTTTGACATGCGCATTTTTTCCTTGCTGAGCAATGCCTCGTGCGGCGATTGCACTCTGCTTTAAACCCTCTAATTGAATTTGATCAGCGTACGCAAAACCAGTTTTTTCGCCACTGATCGCTCTGACGCCTAACCCACAATCAATATTAAACGAGCCATCTTTAATAATGCTGTCTTCTAAGACCAAAGATTCATGCCAACTGGACTGAAAATAAATATCTGCATAATCAATGTCACGAGTGGTGATACTGGCCAAAGTATCAGCAATATCTTGTTCACTGAGGCCGGTAGGGGTTAGTAGTGCCTCTTCTATACGGGTAATACTCATAGCGGATTCTTTTTCTCTATCAATTGATTATAAAAACGTGTGTGTTCCATAACAGGCATGGTACGGCGAATGGATTCTATCTGCTTGACATCAATCTCTACCACTAAACATCCGGGCTCTTGAGAAAGTGAAGCGATCACCTCTCCCCATGGGCTGACAACCATGGAGTGTCCCCATGTTTCACGACCACAGGGGTGACGGCCCGTTTGACCGACGGCAATAACCCAGCACTGAGTTTCTATCGCTCTTGCCTGCAACAATATTTGCCAGTGAGCTTTGCCAGTTACCGCAGTAAAGGCGGCAGGCACCAATAACACTTGAGCCCCTTGCTGACGTAGCTGACAATATAGCTGAGGAAAACGCAGATCGTAACAGATCGACAAGCCTAACATACCGAGAGGTGTGTCTACGACCACCACTCGGTTACCAGCCGTAAATGTGGCCGATTCTCGGTAACGATGATGGCTATCTGCGATCTCCACATCAAATAGATGTAACTTGTCATAATCAGCTACCCGTTCACCTTGAGGATTAAACAGTATCGAGCTGCTGGTGATGCCATTTTGACGACGAATAGGCAAGCTACCCACCAAAAACCACATTTGATAACGTCTCGCCAACTTTGCCAATTTTTGTTGGATAGGCCCTTGAAGTAGAGGCTCAGCCTGTTGCCGATAATCCAGATGTCGTCCAAATAGAATGGCGTTTTCTGGTGTGAACGCCCATGTTACTTTTTGTTTCGCTAACTGGGCTAATTGCCGTTCAATCGCCTGAAGATTGTCACTGACCGATGAGCCTGAGGTCATTTGTATTAAACCTAACCTTGCCATACTAAACTCCTTATTCGGTTATTTCTTCAGTTTTTCTGGCAACTTAAACTCCCCTTTACTGCGCGATAACTCTTTCACCGTAGGCGAGTCAATCGGACCAATGACTTGATAATTAACTTGGGTAAAGACTTCCACCACAGGAGAGATAACCGTAGTAATCGCCAACACATACAAAGCCGTAGCGGGAGTAACGGCAAAAGCGGTCATCACTGGGAGTCCGGAGGTAATATCTGGAATAAAATTCACCTCAGCATCGACCGTGCGCGTATTTAAGTCCGCCATGCCTTTAATCGTCATCTCACCGGCAATCGCATCCATTTTGATGTTATTCGTGACAAAAATACCTTGCGAAAACTCACCACTGCCAGTGATGCGGCTAAATGCCATGCCTTTATCAAAAATATCACTAAAGTCTAGCTGCATTTTACGAATGATCGAATCAAGGCTAAAGATGCCTAGTAGCTTAGATGCGCCACTGACATTAGAGATCACCCCTTTACCTAATTTGGTTGCCAATTGACCTTGTAAAGTATTAACCTTCATCGACCAAGGAGAGCCTTGCCATTGCATCTGGCTAGTGATCTCAAATGGAGCTTTTTGGATACCAGAAGTAATTCCGAACCGCTCCATTAAATCGCTGTTATTTTCACCCTTCATCGCCAAATTCATACTGGTTTGACTGTCGTTTTCCGTGAGTGTCCACTCACCATTGATATGTATTTGGTTTGACCCGCTGACGATGTCAATTCGCTTCCACGCGAGAGTTTCACCTTGACGTTGAAAATCCATATTAAGCGTACCGACCTTATACCCCTGTAACCAAAAGTCATCAATCAGTAAGGTTAAATTGGGCATCAACGCATGGAATTGACGATCAAATTCAGAAATTAACGGCGCTTGTTGCTTTAATCTATCCACGAGCAAGGTACTGCCATCACTAGGTTTCATCTCAAGTTGGGGGAGATAAATATGCAAACGTTGCAACGAAATACTGAGATCATAAGGTTCAATATAGCTGGCCTGTCCTTGTATTTCTTGGCTATTGATCTCTGCCTGCCAGCCAAGATTTTTTTGTCGAGCTGAAAATTCAACATCATGCCACTCTAACTCCCCTAATGTGAGTTCCTTGACATGCACATCGATGCGCTCAGGTAATGGTATTGGTGGGGGATTGATCGAATTCAATCTAGCACCAGAAGAGGAGGGTGATATTTGCTGAACAAGCGCTAACCACTGATCGACATTGAACCGTTCACTCCGTATTTGAGCCTGATGTCCCACAACCGGACTCATCTTAAAGCTACCTTGTCCAAGTAAAAGATAACTTGCCTTCAGTTCAGGCATTGACTGAGTGATGTCAATTTCTGCTTGATATTTGGCCTCAGGAAGCTGTAGCCGTGCTGAGATCGTTTGTTGATTACCTGAAGCCTGTAAACGTGCAACGCCAGGCGTATTGAATGATTTTGTGAATGGGTAAGGATAGTCACTGGTTATCGAGCGTAGGTTTACCTGCGTATCAATCTGATAAGTAAACCCCACATCACTAAGCTGAATATCGACTCCCATTTGCCAAGCGGCATGGCCAGATACAGGGGCTAGCCAGGACTCACCCACATAAGGTTTAAGCCGCGATGTTTCCCAGTCACCAAGCAGATCAATCGCCACATTATAACCTTGCTGAGCACTTTCGCCTTTGAAGTCAAAAGAGATCGGCTGGGTTAACAATTGAGCCGATAATCCAGCCGCCGTCACTCTATCATTATCAAAATGGATGCGTCCAGATACGGTTTCTAGCGTCATCGAGGGTGTTTGAATATTGACATGATTCTGCTTTAAATCAGCCCATCCCCAAGCTCGAATATCTCGGGTATGCTCAAATGGAATACTCAGTTGAAACTCAGAACTTACCGAACCATTCACCTCAATGGTTGTTAACGCTGCGCCAACCGAATCAACTAATGGCGTGGCGGTCATATAGTCTCGTACGGCATTGCCTTGCCCTTCGACAGTGGCATTTAGTTCTAACTTTCCGTCACTGGCAAGTTCCGCTATTTGTCCAACAATCCGCTGAGCTTTCACTCCCATCAGGGTCGCAGAACGTGAGTCGAGGTACATGGCATCGTTTTCAAAGAGTAAATCGAGCTGTAAATCGGTGATCGTTGGCCAAGCCGTATCGAAACTAAATTGTGCCTCTTTTAATCCGACCCAAGCTTGAAAAACGCCATTGTTCTTCGAATAAGGAAATTCATTCAATGCTCCATACCAAAGTAACTTTGCTGTTTTTACTTTGCCGCCCTGAATTGAGGTCGAGAGGTAGTCGGTTAACTCTTGCCCTAATGCTAAAGTGGGTAAATAACGCCAAGTTTCACCGGCATTGTATAAATCAGCCTCAGCATAGAAGGAGAGAAAAGGTGGGCTTTGATGCGGAAAGTCTAGCCGAAAAGCCCCTAATACTTGTAAATCTGGCGTAGCGGCAGTGATTTTATCCGCCCATAAAGACCAACCTTGTTCATTGTTCTGCCAAACAAGATCAAGCGCGGCTTGACGAACAGATAAAGGAGCTTGAAAAACTTCCCCATAAGGAAGCGTGTCATCGATCAATGAAGCATGAATCACAGCTTGATCTGGCGTACCTGAAATATAAGCTTGTAAGTGATGAACTTCCGGCAGTAATGCCCATTGATCAATCATTCCTTGATTGAGTTTAGCGGAATAATGAATCGGTTGATTGATGTGTTTGCTAATACGAATATCTTCGAGCCTGCCGTGTGGGTTAAGCTTAGCAACCCAAGTTCGAAGTTCATTTTTCTCTGGAACTAGCGTCATAAAGGGGGATAACGTTTCTAGCGCCAACTGAGAAACATTAACTCGCCAACGATCAGGCTGCCAATCAAACGCCACATCAAGGCTAGGCCAAGGTGTATGATCGGTACGTAAATTCAAGGCATGAGCACTCACCTGCCATCCCTTCGCTGTCGGAGATAGTTTGAGTATTCCTGACTCTAATAATAATTCATGCTGTTCTTGCCCATGCCAAGAAATTTCCGAGGGTTTTAGCTCCACATAGCCGTCAATCGGTTGGTTATGCTCAAGTGTCACCCAAGCATTAAAACTCACCACGCCGCGCTCAATACCGACTTCATCGGTGAAATATCGAGTCAGCCATGGACGCACTCTTAACTGATCAGCACTGATGTAAAAATTGCCTGAGATATCACGCAATGAACCATGATCCTGAAAATCGGCCCGTACATTTAATGAATTGATTTCACTATCGGCTAAACTAACGATCCCTTCCGCTCGATGCTGTTGTTCTTGGTTTTGCCAATGGAGTTTTTCAATTTCAATCTGGCGCAGATCGCCCGCCAGCGTTTGGTAAAAAACCCTAGAATCTTGAATAGAAAAATCATCAAGTTGACGTAAAAATAGGTTATCTATACGCTGCAGGATCACACCTTGACTATTAAATGAAGGGTTAGATTCCGCTTGCTGTAATGCTAACCAATCAATCGAACGAATATCTAAGTTCAGTTGGTGGATAATAAGGTTGGCAACCACAGGCTGACGTTGCAGTAGACTTTGTAATAAATCAAATTCCACATCCACACGTTGAGCCTGAAACTGGATCTGACTTCCGTCTGGCAAATTAGCCTGCACCCCCTCTAATGACAACGAAGGGTGAGTATTGCGCCAAAAGCCACGCACATCTGAAACAACCCATTGGATTTGAGTACCGTCACTCACCCAATGTTGAATTTCGTCTTTGAAACGATTCATTTCTGGCAACAGAACGCGTAGCAAGGTGACAAGCAAAGCCAGCACCACTAATACACTAATCAGTAGCCATAACACCATCCGCCCAAGGCGAGTTAAACTCGAAATCACCCACAATCCTACTTACATCATGACAACATCAAATTGCTCTTGAACATACAAAGATTCCGCTTTAATGCGCACTTCTTTACCAATAAAAACTTCAAGCTCAGCAAGAGAATGGGACTCATCCCCTTGTAAAGTTTCAGCCACTGCAGGTGAGGCATATACCACAAACTTATCCGCATCATAAGCACGATTGACTCGTGTTACTTCACGCAGAATTTCAAAACAAACGGTTTCCACGGTTTTCACTGTGCCGCGACCTTCACAAGTTGGACAAGTAGAACAGAGCACATGTTCAATACTTTCTCGGGTACGTTTACGGGTCATTTCAACTAAACCGAGATGAGTAAACCCATTAATATTGGTTTTCACTCTATCTTTGCTTAATGCGGCTTCTAAAGAAATTAACACTCGCTTACGATGTTCATCAGACGCCATATCGATAAAATCGATAATAATAATCCCACCAAGATTGCGTAGTCGTAGTTGGCGAGCAATAGCTTGCGTTGCTTCGACATTGATATTAAAAATCGTTTCTTCTAAGTTTCGCCGCCCTACAAAAGCGCCGGTATTAATATCTATCGTTGTCATGGCTTCGGTCTGATCAATGATCAGATAACCACCCGACTTCAACTCCACTTTTCGCTCTAATGAGCGTTGAATTTCATTTTCGGTATCGTACATGTCGAAGATAGGTTTATCCCCTTCGTACAAACACAGTTTATCCGTCAGTTCCGGAACAAATTCAGAGGTAAATTCAATCAGATTATCGTATTCAATCCGTGAGTCGACTAAAATTTTAGTCAAGTCTGTACCAACAAAATCTCTGATAATTCGTTGTGCAAGCCCTAGCTCACCATAGAGCGTTGAACGCGTTTTATATTTCGCTCGGCGCTCCATCACTTTGCTCCACAAGCGCTTTAAGAAAGCGGCATCTTGGGCTAATTCTTTTTCATTTGCGCCTTCGGCTGCGGTACGAATAATAAAGCCGCCATGTTCATCGCAATAGTGAGCGACCACTTTTTTCAAGCGCTCTCGCTCACTTTCACTTTCGATCCGTTGAGAAACGCCAACATGGCTTGCGCCTGGCATATAAACCAGATAGCGCGAAGGAAGAGTAATATCAGTGGTCAGGCGAGCTCCTTTCGTACCAAGTGGATCTTTAACAACTTGTACTACGATATCTTGCCCTTGCCGAACCAGCTCTGAAATATCACGAACTTTAAACTGCTGTTTCTCGTTTTCTGACACACATTCAGTATGAGGAACAATATCGGAGGCATGTAAAAAAGCCGCTTTATCTAGCCCGATATCAACAAATGCCGCCTGCATCCCCGGTAATACCCGGCTCACTTTTCCTTTATAAATATTGCCAACAATACCGCGTTTAGCTTCACGTTCAATGTGGATTTCCTGTAGAACACCACCTTCAATCATAGCGACCCGAGTCTCACTCGGTGTCACGTTTAACAACAACTCCGCACTCATGAGCGCACCTCAATGATTAAAATTATAAAAATTCGTGCAAGAGCTGGTCAGTTTCATATAGCGGTAACCCAACGACCGCGTAATAGCTACCTTCAATCCTAGTTACAAACTTTCCACCCAATCCCTGAATAGCATAACTGCCAGCTTTATCGCATGGCTCACCACTTTGCCAATATTGTTCAATGTCGTGTTCAGATAGCGGCTTAAACCAAACATCCGTCGTGACAACCACAGTACGATGACGCGCCATCGTCGCCACCGTTACCGCCGTCATGACTTGATGGCGAGCCTGAGATAACTGCTGCAACATACGATGGGCATCAATAAAATTACTGGGTTTTTCCAACACCTGATCATCAAGCACAACAATGGTATCTGAGCCGATAACGATAGCGTTAGCCCCCGCTAATGTCAGACCTGCATAGGCTTTGTCTTGCGACAAACGTTCAACATATGCTCGGGGAGTTTCCCCTACTTGGCGTGATTCCTCTACGTTCGGAACGACAATATCGAAGGAGTAACCCAATTGGGTGAGCAACTCACGGCGTCTCGGTGAGCCGGACGCCAATACTAATTTTTTCTCACTCATTTTATATGCCAATGGCGTCGAACTCGACGCAGCAGTAAAAACATCCATGGCCAAAGTATACAGCTAATCACGCCACTCCAAAGAGAGAGAGGATTAAAAGCCACATCTTGAATGAGATATTCGCCAAAAAAAATCAAAACTTCCAACCCCATGGCTAATAACGCAATAATGATCGCTTGCTGCCATAACGCCATATTACGCAAGACCAGAAAGTTCATCGCGACAAGATAAATGATGATCGACATCATCATACCGCGAATACCCAGAGTTGAACCAAGCAGTAAGTCCCAAAACAATCCAAGAGTGAAAGCAGTACCAACATTCACGCGATGTGGCAAAGCCATCACCCAATAGCAAGTCACCAGTAACAGCCATGAAGGACGCAATAGGTCAAGCGTCCCAGGCCAAGGAATGGTTTGCACCACTAACGCCAGTAAAAAAGATCCCCAAATAACGCTACGACTGGTCCAATCATTGTGCGCCATTATCGCTCTCCTTGGTCATTTGCTCCGGATTCGCTTGTAATACTTTTTGTTGGCGATCTTCATTTGGCCAAATTAATAGCAAGTAGCGCAGACGATTAAAATCCACCACGGGTGACGCTTTTATTGAAGCGAATTCACGTCGGGTGTCTTTATCAACGTGCGAAAGATAAGCAACAGGGTATCCTTCTGGGTAAACACCACCAAGGCCAGAAGTCACCAACATATCTCCCACCTCCATATCGGTGCTGGTTGCGATATGCTCTAACTGGATTTCATCGGTTTGTCCATTACCAGAGGCAACCACCCGAATATCATTACGAATATTTTGTACGGGTATAGCACTGTTGGGATCGACTAATAATAATACCCGACTATTATGTGCCGCCACGAAAGTCACCTGACCGACGATCCCTTTCTCATTAATCACCGGTTGACCTTCATAAACACCATCCAATCGCCCTTTATCGATCACCACTTGGTGTCGATAAGGCGAGGTATCGACCCCCATAACTTCAGCCACGACTTTTTTCTCATCTCGCACAAAAGACGAACCAAGCAGCTTACGTAACCGTTGATTTTCTTCCCGATATTGATCCAGTAAGATCAAATCGCTTTTTAGTGCTAACACTTCTCGTTTTAGACTGCGATTAGAGTCCATCAACTGTTGTCGAGAACTAAATCGTTCATAAAAACCATCGAACATACTGCGTGGCAAGTCGGCGGCATATTGAATTGGAGCGACCATGCTATTGAGTAGAAAACGAACTTGAGAAAATACATCTAAACGACTATCAGCCAGCATGAGGCTGGCTGATACGATGATCGCAAAAAATAGACGTAGCTGAAGAGAAGGCCCTCGACCAAATATTGGCTTCATCTTAAACAATCCTAGATTTGTATTCTGGCATAGTGATCCTGCCAAAAAGCCATTATTCGTCGCTGAACAGATCGCCACCATGCATATCGATCATTTCTAAAGCTTTACCGCCACCACGGGCAACACAAGTCAGCGGATCTTCAGCAATCACCACTGGGATTCCCGTTTCTTCGGTTAATAGACGATCCAGCTCTTTTAATAAAGCGCCACCGCCGGTCAGCACCATGCCATTTTCTGAGATATCCGACGCTAGCTCTGGTGGACACTGCTCTAACGCCACCATCACCGCAGAAACAATGCCACTTAATGGTTCTTGCAGCGCTTCGAGAATTTCATTGGAATTAAGAGTAAAGCTGCGCGGAACCCCTTCTGCTAAGTTTCGACCGCGAACTTCTATTTCTAAGACTTGATCACCCGGATAAGCTGAACCTATCTCATGCTTGATCTTTTCAGCGGTGGCTTCACCGATCAAACTGCCGTAGTTACGACGCACATAGTTAATGATCGCTTCATCAAAACGATCACCACCGATACGTACGGAAGAAGAATAAACCACCCCATTGAGTGAGATAACCGCAACTTCAGTGGTCCCACCACCGATATCGATCACCATCGAACCGGTTGGCTCAGAAACACGTAAACCTGCACCAATCGCGGCGGCCATCGGCTCGTCAATTAGATAAACTTCACGCGCGCCAGCGCCGAGGGCTGATTCACGAATGGCACGACGTTCAACTTGCGTTGAACCACAAGGCACGCACACTAATACGCGTGGGCTGGGTTTTAGTACGCTGTTGTCATGCACTTGGCGAATAAAATGCTGCAGCATTTTCTCGGTGACATAGAAATCAGCAATTACACCATCTTTCATGGGACGAATAGCTGAAATATTACCTGGCGTACGACCCAGCATTTGCTTTGCCGCATGTCCAACTGCGGCGACCGTTTTACCACCGCGGCCTTTGTCTTGGCGAATCGCAACGACAGAAGGTTCATCAAGAACAATCCCTTGTCCTTTTACATAAATAAGTGTGTTGGCTGTACCTAAATCTATTGATAGGTCATTGGAAAACATGCCACGAAGTTTCTTAAACATAATCTTCGTTCGTCCTGCAAGATGAATAAAATGAAAATTGCACTAAATGTACCAACGCCTTGCAATCACAGCAAGGCGTTGATCCATAAATATGAAGGAAAACCCAGAATATCTAACAGATTCCTAACTTAAACAGTGAAATCGGAATAAATGAACAGACATCTCTTTGCTAATTTAGCTCCCGCCACCAAATGACTCGGTCATTGCCACGGTACAAGCCAAATTGCACTTGGCCAGAGACACTCTCTTCAAAGCTGTTGTTGCCATCTTCATCCACACTCAGCCAAGGCAGCAAAGTAGAAAGATCATAACTACTCACGATGGTTCCTGTGTTCTCTGCCCCCGGCGCACTGAAGTTAATATTCGCAAACCCCGCACTGAGCAGCGAAGGAGCCAGTGTCGCTTTCACTTCGGGCGGAGTTGCCGTGCCACTTTTGAGCACGGTAAAGTCGGTCGGATCGAAATCAAAATGATTAACCGACCCTAGATCACTGCAGCTATCATCGCTGTTGGTGAGAAAGCGCTCACCGCTAAAATACTGCGCTTCCACTTTTTGCGAAAGCGGAGTGGTTTCTGGACCATAAGTGTCGTGGATTAGCAAGCGTCCCCAACGCTGATTCTGACTCTCTGAAGACGGAAAATCATAGCCAATACATCCCGAACCAGCGCTGGTTTGATAACACACACCGTCTAAATCTTTCGTATCATCAATCGAGAGCTGTAAAATCACTCCCTCAGCGATAGGCTCTACCGGAGCGTAAGGTTTGTCATAGCGAATTTGAGCATTTTCAAGCCGAGCAATAAAGTCGCTTATATCAATCACCACACTTCCCGGCCAAGCAAATCCCTCTTGCGGATTTAATAATCCCGGTGTTTCAGTATCAGTGATATTAAAACCTGAACTTTGCGCTGAAAAATTTCGATAGAGCCAAGGATTACTGTATCGCCACCAGCTACCAATCTTATAATTCTCCGTCTCACCTTCACCATTAGTACCCAATTCATCGTAAAATCGTCCTGCTACCGAAATTTCAGGTAACCGATCAAATTTCATTGCCTGCCCTAAATAAGTGAAAGTATTACATGCTTGAGAAAAACTAGGGGTATTACCCTCTAGGTGTAAATAATAGGGAGTAAAACGGCCAATAGCCCCCGTTGAGGCGACCGAGATCGGCAAATTAGCCTCAGCTAAATCAAGGCCAAGATAAGAAGTGGGTGGCACTAATGAAAAATCAAACACCCCGACTTCACTCACACTCTGTTGAACGGTTGTAACCTCTCCCAGCTCATGATCGTAATTTAGCGTACCAATAGAACCAGCAGAACCATTGGAAGGTTCAACCAGTGTATGATTGAGAATAATCGACTGTTGCTGATAATTGGTTAACCCCAAATTATTGGTAAAGTCATTATCTTCATTCGGTTCAGCCGCTACCGCTTTGATATAGAGATCAAATGCCTCTCCTGATTTAGCAAATGGGGCACACTCAGTAATAGGATCTAAAGTCTCACATGCACCGTCTACTGGAGGCATATCGAATCGACTATCGGTTCTAAGCACCAATGCTCTTGGCACCCGAATAAAATTCGCTTGTCCAGTCAATTGTAAGTCTTGCTCATCGCCACTGCCATTAAAACGGGCGTGCAAAGCTAAGCTCCCCGCTTCGCGATAGGTAAGTTCAAATTCCGCTTGACCATTTTCATCAAAATACAGGCTACGATGACTCGGGGCTGCGCTATTATTGCTAATCGCTGAATCATCCACGACAACATTCATTGCTAAAAAACTTGGTCCTCCCGAAGGGGTAAGATATTCACTCCATAATGAAACATCTTTGTCTACACCAGCAAAACTTGGGATACATTGTTCAGGATTATCTCCTTTACTTAATGCAGTGATAGTTCCAGTGACTAATTGATTGGCATAAGCATGGGGGACATCGATAATGAAACCGCTATCAGAAAAAACTAATGAACAGTTTTGTGCTGAATAGTCACCAGTGCCATATCTGCATAAGTTGGTAGCAAAAGGTTTCGCAGTAGGAGTGGAATTTTGTACACCTACAGTCACACTTCCTGGAGTATTGCGCCTTAGTTTTAGATTGGCGATGCCATTCGAAAAGTTAATATGCGGGCCATTAACCCATCCCCCACTAGCAGAAGGAGATGCATTAGGACTTAAATTAACACTGACTGGCTGCTGGTAAAGCTCGCTACAACTGCTATTTGCACAGGCTTGTATTTGTACATCAGCGGCATTACAAGTTAGCGCATCTGACGATGGTAAAGTAAAACGAAAATGATCGACCTGTTCACCAACCTCACGAGATTTTAACGCACAAACACGGAAATTATCGATTTCATGATGGTTTACTGAACCACCAGTTGAAGCTGTGATCGACAAGAACAAATCTTCAGGCGTCTCCATGTTGTTTATAGCAGTTAAGTGTTCTCGATAAATTAATGTTTCTGGTTCTAATATCGAGTTGTATTTTCTTTCCACTTTCAACGTAACATTACTAGGATTCCTGGAATCAATGGTAATTAAATATTTATGCTTTGGACCTTCGCCATCAAAAGCTGTTTGAGTACATCTCCCCAAGAAACTTCTAGTACAATACGCTCTTACATCTATTGGAGGGCTTAAGTTAGCTTGTGTGCCTGCTAGATAAAGGTAATTACTCGCCTGAGAACCTCTTACAGCAACAGATTGAGAGCGAAAACCTACACCACCATTACGCCCTTCATTAAAATTAGAAAAATTACCATACTCATCAATACCAATCCCGAGCCAACCACCAGCAAAGCCCGGTTTATTTACTGGAACTGACATTTCTATTAGAGGAGCATAACCCAATGACCCACCATATCCTCCTGTTTTGGGAGTAACAGATGCATCGGAAAAAATAATTGCCATACCATCGCCACCAACCCCTAACATATTAGCCCAAGCATAATGTTCAAATTCAACTTGAACTATGTTTCCCGCGGCAGGAAAAATGCGTTGATAAGTGACTGCTGTCGCTTGGTTTCCAATAGCCTCGGTAAGACGCAAGCGGTCACTAACTATTCTCGGTGTAAAGTTACCACTACTCTTAAACGTAACCCAATTTTGAGTTAAATCTGAGTGATTAAAATCATCATTAAAACACTTCAGAGCTGGCGTGATACCACAAGCATTATCAGGTACTGTTCTATATTGACAAACTCCAGTAACAGTGCTGCCTCCATTTACATTAACCGTTCCCCAATCAGGTTGTCCTGCAGTAACATTTCCCAATATATAAGATTGATTATTTAAGGTTACTTGGTTATTAGTACTAGTAATATTTCCTGTTATAAAACTTTTGTCCGTAATAATATCAGCGTTAGCAGAAAGATCGCCAATAACATTGGTTTCGGTAATATTAATACCATTATTTGATGTCGTAACATCTCCTTTTAATTCAGAATTCGTGACGTTTATATTTCCGTTAGCAGTTAAACTACCGACTATATCAGAGTCTGATACTGTTATAGCATTATTTGGGGTTGTAATATTTCCAGACACTTTTGATCTCGTCACCATAATATCACCATTGGCGGTTAAACTGCCCGTAATGGTGGAATCGGTAATCGTCAAAGCGTTATTTGGCGTCTCAACACTTCCACTAACAGACGAGCCATCAATTATAATATTGCCATTCGCGAATACCGCACCTTGAACATTGCTGTTTTCAAGTCTAATACCATGATTATTGGAACGGACATCGCCACCCACACTTCCTTCTTGAATGGTAATCACCCCACCAGAGATGATGTTACCATGCAAGGATAGATAACTCAGGTTAATATTAGAGCTAGTAGCAGTGATGTTTCCATATATGATCGTCGTTTGTGCTGTAAAGGTTTGAATCTGTCCATTGTTAGCTTGTAGATTAATTTTATTTGCTTGACTACCAATAACATTTCCACGCAGTTCGAAACCATTATCAGCAACAATCGTCGACTCAGTATTAGCAATAATAATATCACCACTACTCAGTGTAACTTTCCCATTTCCAGAGCAGGTGTAGATATTTCCGTTCGCCTGCCATGTAGTATTACATGGTGGATACTGCCCATTCGATAAATTATATTGCTGAGCAGCGGCCTTAAAAGACGATAACAGAACAGCCAACGTTAATAGAAGTAGACCTAACGATTTATTCACCCCGCACCCCCACTTGAATTGTCCGTTGCCATGGCCAGTCGCCACTGCTGCATTGTCCGATGCTGGTAATTTGCAGCACCGTTTGCTGATTATCTAATACACCGATATATTCACAGCTAACTTGCGCCGCACATTGCGCTAAGCCATCCCCTTGAAACTCAATGTTACTTGTAACAGGGGTATAATCCGGTGTTGAAAGCTGAGCATTTGACTGAGCAACGCGACAACTACTTTGTTGATTATTTTCTTGATAATAGCGGCTAATGGCGATCTCCGCCGCCGATCGGGCGGCCATTTCGGCACGAGTACCCATCACCATCGACACCAACTGCTGGCTATTGCGCTGCTGATTACGATTGGCAACCGCGGCAACAAAGCCGACCACGACGATAATAAAAATAACCATCACCAAGCCGCTGCCTTGCTGGCTACGGCGCATTATAGATAAGTGCATTGTGATCAAACCTCACCTGTTCACCGCGATCTTCAAAGGTTAGTTCCATTTTAATTAAACCGTTGCGTTGCAAAACTGGCTCTGCTTCGACGAAATTAGCTTTGCTAATCTTTTCTGCCATCAATACCTTGGCATTGGGTTGCTGTGGGGGAAGTTGATTGAGCGTTAATGGGTAACCTTGATAACGGTAGATTTTTTTTTCAGCCTTGAGATAGCAGTACGCAACCGGTTCTCGATAGACATAGACGCGTCGAGCTGGCGATTGCAGTTCAAAGCTCGTTAGACGAGTGAAATCAAGTTCAACTTCATGGTGAGCATTCGCCTCAGAAAAAGTCACCTTATCGGTTAACTCGGCAACCTGCTGATGAGGGCCGACTGGATCAAGTGATTGACGTAACATCATTGGATTTGTCGGGTAAACAACAATTCGATCTCCCGCTTCTAGCATCAAGTTATCTTGAGTTGACCGAAGTAGTGGCAACATTTTTATGCCGCTTGCCTGATGAGGCAATTGACTATAAACCCCGCTATTAATGATCGGCAAAAACTCAATGCAGTCATTTTCGACGATGACGCTATTGGGTACCGCTTGGCGAATTTCACGGCTTAAGCGCTCAGTCATAAATTGGCCTTGCTGAATCAGCGCTTCACGAGATGTGCTGGTGGCGTAAATACCCATGGCTTGACCAGCAATATTACCGAGAAACAGGCCGACAATGCCAAGTAAAATAATCGCCATCACCATCTCGATTAAGGTAAAACCACGTTGCATCAGTAGTTCCCCTTAATCGCAGCAAACGGGTAGCGGTTGCCTTGTGAATCAATAATCACCACCTCGATGCGTTTATAATCGGTGAGCTGATTGGTATTAATGCCAGTAAACTGACCGCTATTATCCTGCTCATAGAAAACATTAATCGCGACTTTAAAATTGCGATAACTGCTATCAAGAGTCTGACCAAGCACATCCTGAATCGGTCTTGGTGAAGTGGTAATAAAGTCGTCCACATCGTTAAATTCGGTAGTCATCGATTCACCATCATCGCCCAGTTGAGACGGTGCGCTACATAACTGCCTATCTGTCGTAGCCACAATCACACATTCTGGCAAACCGCCATTAGGGCCTGAATTCTGATCAAACTGACGACCTAAAATTTCGTCCAATACCGCTCTGCCCAGCTCAGCGGCTTTGACTGCAATCACTTGCTCGGCGCTCTGCTGCGAACGCGGATACAGCGCTGCCGCCAAGCCAGTAATGGCAATCGCGGTAAGGGTAATAACAATGATCATTTCCACCAGGGTAAAACCGCGCGTCAAAGCACGCCTTAGCTTAATGGGCTTCACAGGCATAGATATAGCCCTCAGTATTAATGCACACTTGGCGCTGATCGGTGGCAGAAAAGATCGAAATCGTACAGACTTCTGTGCCACATTGAGCAACCCGACCAAGGGAATCAAAATCAAGGTAGGTTTGCCCGGTTTCAGTCACCATCGCTAAGTTTACCCTGCTGAGCTTGGCATCAAAAAAACCAGCATCTTGCTGCTCAAAACCCTGCTCCGCGCAATTGGCTACCGACTGATTAGTAGAAACAGGCCCGGCTTGATTAGCGGTTAAAACCCAGCGATTACAGAAACCGGTGCGCTGCATGGCGCGGTTTTGGGTTAAGCGCAGTGAGGCGAGAATTTCTTGTTGGCTGGTGAGCGCGGCAAGCGAGCTGGTGCCCGAATAACGGCTCACCGCATAGGCAGACAGAATACCGAGCAAAAGAATAATCACAATCAGCTCGACTAAGGTAAAGCCCAATGTTCGACGGGGTGATGGGGTCATCGTTGTCTCACCGGGAGATAGATAAAACCAATAAGCTAGGCGAACGGTAGTATCGCTCGCCTAGCTATAGCTTAGTTATTTTTTACAATCAGTTTCTTCTTTTGAAATTTCAACTTTAGCTGGCGTTGTCGCATTTTCAGCCTGAGTATACTTAACACACTGAGTAGTATAGTTTTCAATCCCAAAGGTCACTGCAGGTGGTGTACCTACGGGTCCTTTTATAAATTTAAAATCACCATCGTCACCGATACCTTGCACAATCGCCGCAATGGCTGTACTGCTTGCTGCTGGGTAACCATATACGATGTCTACATCCTCACCGGCACCTGACTTTACTGAACCCGATACAGCTGATTCAAGTCCCTTAATAGCAGCTTTACCATATACCATGCCGGATGCGCCTTGAATCGCACCTTGTAAACCTTTCAGAGTGGCATCTCGCGCATCATCTTGTAAGTTGATAAACCGTGGTGCTGCCGTGACCGCCAAAATCCCTAAAATTACAATCACGACCACTAATTCGATTAGGGTGAAACCGCCTTGTTTTTTCATTGCTACTCTCTCTTTATATATCAAAATCCATCGGATTAATTTAAGGTGACCGTGACACGGCCGGTTTTTAGATCATAAACAAATTGATGTTCACTCTTACCTTCTTGCTGAAGATAAGTGCACGTCCAATCTGAGCCATTCGCTTGAGCGGTATAACGCAGATTAGCCTTATTATCACCGCCAACCACTGCAACTTGCGGTGGGTTTTGCAGTAAATTTTCCATTAAAGCGACACATTGTTGATCGGTAAGGCTAGTTGGGAACGCGCCGCCATCATTAATCGCTATCGGGTAGCCATCACGAAATCCTGTGTCTGCGCCACTGCTGTCTTTGGCGCGAGTGAGCCAGAATTCAACCCCATCATAATCAATTGTGTTGTATGTCTGTCCCTCTGCCGAGATTGAGGGGCGGGCTTTGGCTTCCCACTGGGCGCGAGCCGATAACACACCCGTTGCAAAGCCACCGGCAACCCCTTCAATACTCGCTTTTTTTGCTTCGTCGGTCACATCAAGAAAACGGGGCAAAGCAGCCACGGCTAATAGACCGATCACGACAATGACGATCACTAATTCAACTAAGGAAAAGCCAGCGTATTTTTTCTTCATGAATCACCTTCTTTAAAGAGCATCATAAAACCTGTATCTGTCACTTTGCTTAACGCGCCTTTATGCGATAAAGCTTCGCTCTATTGTAAACTTGAAACCGTAGATGAAAAACTGTTGTTCTGTAAGGTAATTTTTATAAATTGCGCTTGCGTATAATATAGCTCACACTGATACCCTTGTGGTATGGGTTGCTCTTCCACTTGCAACTTTTTTTGCAAAATGTGTTGTTTAGGGTACAACCAGTTTAAAAGCTGAGTACACCGCTTGCCATCAACTTGTGTTGGTAACACCCACCCTGTCGCAGAAAAAGTCAATCGTTGCCCTTGCCATTGCAAATCGGATGGCTGATTTTCTAATAGCCATAGCTGTTTATAATCATTCGCTCGCTCAATAATCTCACGGTTGGCAAGCTCTAGTGCGGTACGCTCCAACGCCGCTTGTATTGGCGGCCAGGCTTGTAATAAGCCGATCAACAAGATGCCAATGACCAAAAACCACATCATGTATCTTGCTTGCTTAATTACCCTACCCTTTGATTGCATCAAGCATGCCCCACATGGGTAAGAAAATACCTAACGCCAACACCAAGACCATCGCAGCAACGATCACCAGTAAAATGGGTTCAATTCGCGCCGTGAGGGTTTTTAAATCATAGTCCACTTCACGGTCATAAAAATCAGCCACTTCGAGCAATAACTCATCCACTCGGCCAGTTTCTTCTCCGACGGCAATCATCTGCATCACTAATGGCGTGAAGATCTGGGTATTGGTCGCAGTAGCGGTAATGCTGCCGCCCGCTTCAATTTCGCCTTTCATTTTCAGTAAACGTGATTCTAAAAACTTATTTTCCAACGCTTCAGCGGAAAGAGCCAAAGATTGGTTCAACGGCACTCCAGCTTTAAGCATTAAAGAAAAGGTTCGAGAGAAGCGAGCCAACTGAGCCCGATTGACAATGCCGCCGACCACCGGTATTCGTAACCGAAACTTATCCCATGTTTCTCGCCCCTGCGGCGTGGCCACCCAAGCACGAAAGGCGATAATCACGCCAACTATTCCGCCAATAATGGCTAACCAATAATTGACAAAAAAGTTCGACATATTAATTAATATGCGTGTGGGTAGGGGCAAATCAACCCCAAAACGGCTGAACATGGTCGCAAATTGCGGAATAACCTTAATATTTAAAATAAACATGGCGATGGTAATAAAACTGATCACAAAAGTGGGATAACGCATCGCCGTCTTAATACGTTTGCGTGTCTCAACCTCTTGTTCATAGTAGTTTGCCAGTTGTAATAAAGCCTGATCTAACCGGCCGGTATTTTCTCCGACGCTAATCATCGAGACAAACAGCGGACTAAAAACATGGGAATGCATTTGCATGGCGGCAGATAACCCACGCCCATTGGTAAGCTCGCTGGTCACCTCTTCTAATGCCTGTTGCAACTGCTTATTGGTGCAGTTTTGTGTCAAGCCTCGCATAGAGCGCAATAATGGAACTCCAGCCTTGGTCAAACTGTACATCTGCCGACAAAAAATCACTAAGATTTCCAGCGGTACGGCAGGCGTTAACCAGGCTTTCCAGTCAATATTGGTCGAGTTCGCTGATTTTTTTGCCACGATAGAGGTTGGGATCACCCCTTGGCTGAGTAAAGCTTCCGCCGCCATTTCTTCACTCGGGGCGTCAACACTGCCTGAGGCTTTACTGCCATCGGCATTTCGGCCTAGATATTGATAGTGTGGCATAATCCTTCCTATCGCTTATAAATAGATGGGTTGAGCCATACCGGAGGCATCCCCTTCACCGAGAACCATCACTTCATCCATGCTGACAACCCCTTGAATTGCCAATTCCATTGCTCGGGCTAATAGCGGTTTATAATGATGTGATGAACGAGCGGCATGAGCAAAGCCCGATGTATCGTTCGCTCTTAGAGCATCCATCATCGACGGCTCAAGCTCCAGCATTTCAAACACACCGATTCGTCCTCGATATCCGGTTAAGTTACAACTTTGGCAACCTCGCCCATGCACAAAGTGCTGGGACACTTGATTAGGAAAACGTTCCGCCAACCATTGTCGACGGGCCTCATCTAGCGGATCGTCTGTTTTACAATCTGGGCAAACTTTACGAATTAAGCGCTGGGCAACCACCGCACGTACTGCACTAGCAACCAGATACCCTGGCGCACCCATATCAATCAAACGTAAAGCGCTATCAACCGCATCATTAGTGTGTAAGGTACTCAACACTAAATGGCCCGTTAATGCGGCTCGTAACCCGATCTCAGCGGTTTCTTGATCTCGGATTTCACCGACTAAAATAATATCTGGGTCTTGGCGTAAGAAAGTACGCAATAAGGTTGAAAAATCGAGGCCAATTTTCGGGTTAACTTGAACTTGGTTTAAGCGAGCAATCCGATATTCGACCGGATCTTCTGCGGTAATAATTTTTTTGCCCGCTTCATTTAATTCAGAAAGCGCCCCATAAAGCGTGGTGGTTTTACCCGACCCCGTCGGCCCAGTCACCAAAATCATGCCATGAGGTCGTTTCAGTTGTCGTCTCAGTCGCTGCAGTAAATCGACGGGAATACCAGACTCTTCTAATTTTCGAATCCCACTGGTTTGATTCAGTAACCGCATGACCACCGATTCACCATATTGAACTGGCATCGTGGAAAGACGAATATCGACCGACTGACCTTTTGTACGGATATTAAAGCGGCCATCTTGAGGTAAGCGTTTTTCAGAGATATCTAGGTTCGCCATCAGTTTCAAACGAAGAACTAATGCAGAAGCAATATTAACTTCATTAAGCAAAGTTTCATGCAATACACCATCAATACGCTGGCGAATACGTAAGAGGTTGGCATCCGGTTCAATATGGATATCTGATGCCCCAACTTGAATCGCATCTTCAAACAGCGAGTTGATCAGTTTCACCACCGTCATATCATCGGATTCATCACCGGCAATATTGTAATCAAATGCATCACTGTCTTGATGCTCGGCCTGCAACTGCTCAGCAAATGAAGCGATCTCTTTCGTCCGTCGATAATAACGATCAAAAGCTTCAACCAACTGTTTTTCGGGCGCAAGAACATACTCAAACTGATAGTTTGGCAGTTGTGTCAATAAGGACTCTTGCGCAAAAAGATCCGCCGGATCACTCATCACAATGCGCAGTATATCCTCGTTACGCCCAATCACTAAAGCACGCAAACGACGGGCATGCACTTCGGGCAGTAATTGGACCGCATCAATATCAATGTTGGCACGATTCAAATCAATTAAAGGCAATGATAGTTGATGAGACAAAAAGGCTAACATCTGCTGTTCAGTTAAAAAGCCTAACTCAATCAAGGTGCGACCCAGTTTGCTGCCGGTCTGTTTTTGAACCACCAATGCTTGTTCAACTTGTTGTTCTGTGATGATACCTTCTTCAATAAGAAGATCACCAAGACGTTTTCTTAACTCAATTTTCACCTTGGCTCACCTCTTGCTGCATGAGTAATTGCAAACGCTGACGAATGAATGCGTGAGATTGGGTCGATAACCCGACGTTCTTTAACGCCATTTGATAAGATTCTTGAGCTTCGTTATACCTTAACGCTCGCTCTTGCTGAATTGCCAGCCCCAACCACCAACGACCGTTAGTGGCTTCTTTTTCAGTCAAGCGTTGATAACTATCTAACGCAATATCATTCAATTTATTTTTCTGAGCCAAAGCTGCACGCAAAGAAAGATACTCAACAGAAGCACCATCAGGCACATGATCTAACGGCGATAATGCTGCTTCATTCTGGCCTTCTTTCACTAATAATTTTGCCAATGCGATACGCAAGGTTTCGCCATCATAGTCAAGCTCAACCCCTCGTTGTAGCAACTCAAAGGCTTTTCTTACATCGCCTTTGCCGTAATAAAGCGCAGCCAATTGCTGACGAACTTGCTCGTTTCTTGGCGTATAACGCAATGCCTCACTGTATGCTTTTACCGCACCGTTAAAGTCATTACTATCTAATGCCTTATTCGCACGTGTTAATGCTTGGTTTGATAATGCTTGAGGTGTCAGCTCTACTTGCTCAACCAACATGTTTTTCTCAGGCTTGCTTGGCAAAGCAACCGCTGAGGTGGCGGTTAAGGGTTCCGGCTTGGGTGTCGCCGTTGTTACTGCGGCCAATGTCATTTCAGGCGACGTCACCGGAGGGTCGGCCACCTCTTGCGTTGGCGCTAAGCGATACACCGCGACCGCTAAAGAGGGAACATGTTGCGTCGGTGAAGAAAAGTTATTGGCGATTTGGGGTGATGCCAGCGATGAATCGATCAGCACATTTGGCATGACATCACTCGCTTGCTGCGAGACGGCCCAGCCTCCGACGGCGAGGCTAAGAGCAAAACCACCAACGAGCCAGATCCATGCAGGGCGAGTTTTAGCCATGGGTAGCTCGACCCGTTCAATGTCACCGAGTGTCTTACTCTGTTTTGACACTAATTGTGACAGTGCCTGATTAATTACACTCATTGATTGCTCCATCCCCACAAAAGAGGCCATTTGAATTTTGGTTGACAGGCGTCGAAGGTATCGTGAATAGCATGATACAAATGCACATTGGAGACTTCGTACTGCTTGGCATAAAACGTAAGTAATAATGCCTTATGACAAATTTGGTTTAATAAGCGAGGGATTCCTTGGCTGGCTTTCCACGCTGCTTTCTTCTGCTGTACACTAAACAATGCTTTTTCAACACCTGATTTTCGCAACCGGTTATCGATATAAGCTAAAGCTTCAGCCTGCGATAGCGGCCTGAGTTGAGCACTGAATGTGATACGTTGCCGCAGTTGCCTTAGCTGATGTTGAGCTAAACGTTCATCTAATTCCGGCTGACCTAATAACACCATTTGTAATAACTTACGCTGCTCTGTTTCTAAGTTGCCAAATAGACGTAAGGTTTCCAAAGCATCATCAGACAAGGCTTGCGCCTCATCCACAATCACAACCGCTCGTTTTCCTTGCTCATACCATTCGATTAAACGAGATTGAATAGCATCGATCAATACGCTATCGCTCACCAAAGGTACCTTCAACGCCGTCGCCACTGAGCGGCGCAACTCAATACCTGACAAGGCTGGATTAGGCAGATAAATCCAGTGAATATCCGCCGCTAAATGAGTCAATAGCATACGACACACCATGGTTTTTCCGGTGCCGACTTCACCGGTGACTTTAATGATCCCCTCGCCCATTTCTAACGCAGCATTCACAGTTTGTAGCGCTTCATAGTGCGGTGCTAACCCTAAGAAAAGCGCCGTGTCGGGTGTCAAATGAAATGGAAATTGCTCAAATCCATAATGTGTCAGGTACATAACTGATTTAGTTCAAACCTTATTCTGCGTCTGGAAACCACTCTTGTAATAGATCTCTTGAACGCTCCAGCTCTTTTTGCCAGGTATTTACCCCAACCACCGTCGGCTTAAGTAAAATCACTAACTCGGTTTTTTGCGTTAACTCTGTGGTATTACGGAACAAATGCCCTAACACGGGAATATCGCCAAGAAAAGGAACCTTGGACACCCGATTATTGGTGTTGGTTTTCATTAATCCACCAATGACGACCACATCACCGTCCTGCGCCCGAATCACTGAATCAGACTCACGAATCGAACTACGAGCAAGTGGTAATGAATAAAGCTCGCTACCGAATTGAATATCTTTGGTTTGTTGCTCAACTTCAATCACAGAAGGGTGTACATGCAATAAAACGTTACCTTTATCATCAATTTGTGGGGTCACATCTAAAGAGATACCGGAGAAAAAAGGTGTTAACGCGACATCGGGCGAGGCATTCGAATTGTCTCCACTTCCGACCACACTGGTTAAATCCGTCACGTAATATTCGTCCGTTCCTACCTTTATCACCGCTTTTTGGTTATTCGCGGCGGTGACTCGAGGGCTAGACAAGACATTCAAATCCCCTTGAGTAGCCATAAAGCTCAATACGGAGTCAAAGCTGCCATCTGAAATGGTAATATTGGTTTGTCCACCCAACAGTGAACCAATCGCATCCAATCCGGGTAAACTTGACGTGTTACTTCCAATCCGATTAAGCACCACCTTGCCGTTACCAAACGACATGTTTGACCAATTAATGCCTTGCTGATAACTATCCGTTAAGGTGACTTCTAATATTTTGGCTTCCAAGATCACTTGCCGCTGCATACGTTGATGTGAAATAGCTAAAAATTGTCGAACTTCGCGAATTTCATCAGGATAAGCTCGTAAGGTTAAAATGCCAGCTTGGGGTGTAACCACGACACTTTGTCCACGATCAGAACCAATTAAGCGAGCGACCGCTTGCTGCAGCTGAGACCAAAAATCACTTTCGTTGATGGTTTCAATTTCTGTTCCACCACGCATGGAAGTGCTAGTCTCTGAACGGCTAATACCACTACTGCTGGTACGGTTAGAGCCGCTATCAGTATTAGTAATGGTTCCGGTGCTAATGGATGTTAATGAGCGGCCTGTACGTTTAAATTGTAAGTAATCAACTGGAATAGAGACGGTTCTCAGCCCGACCGGGTAAACTTGAATAATTTTACCGATTTTTTCCACTTCGTAGCCATATAAATCACGTACGACATCCAAGGCTTCATCTAAAGTTACATCGGATAAATTGATCGTGATCTCGCCTTCAACGTCAGGATGGATAGCGACACTAAACTCACTATTTTTCACCAAACTGGCAAAAAAGGCTTTCGCTTCCACTTGATTGGCCTGAATACGAAAACGCTGCGTATTGGCTGATGAATCAAGAACCGGCTCACTGAGATCGGGCATAAGATCAGCTTCAACCGAAGCGGGCAATTGATCAATCATTCGGCTATTGGTTTCATTCAATACTTGATTCAGTGAGTCTTTTATTTCAACAGGATCCCGATGGCCCATTGCACAGCCCACTAAGCTAGTCACTACGACACCGATTATAATTTTATGCATCACTCTCATACCTTAATTTTTGATGTCTAGCGAGAACAACTGTAGTTCCCAACGCTGTTTACCACGCATCAAAATCACACTGGAATCTGTCACTTTGGCTATCTGATAACCTTGGATATTTTCGCCAACCGACAGTACCTGATTATTCAATACAACATAACACTCTTTTTGGCATACGATACTTTGCAATTCAGGTAATGGCGCTTGCTGAACCTCGGCCATTGAAGCTCTATGCCCAGCTAATGGAGCCGTGGGGTCCTCTGCCGCAATGACTTGATGACTCAGTAAAAGCAAGATCGTCAACCGCATTATTTTACCCACCGATAAACTCCTTACGAGAACTGAGTGTATAGATTTCCAAAATTAATTTTGCTTGAGGATATTGCACCACTTGATAGTGAAAACGCCGCCAATAATAGTTAACAGGCAAACCTTCTAGAGCAGCAAGATAATCGTAAATAGCAAAATAACTGCCAGTCAATTCCATTCTAACAGGATGAATAAAATACTGACTTGGATACTCATCCTGTTGCTTACCCATTGGTTCGGCAGGTAAAGAAGTCAGGCGAAGCAATTTCAATTGCTGGCTCTTCTCTAATACCTCACGCAAAACTTTTGCCATTTGAGAGGGCGAGACTAAATTCTCCATCACTTGATCGAGTTGAGCTGAAAGTTGTTGATGTTGTGCTTTAAGTTGTGTCAACTCAATCTCGATGTCTACATCAGGATCCTTACTTAACTCATGCTGTAACTGCTGTACCGCCAATTGCATTCCTTGATTAGATGACTGCAAACTGGCTAGGCGATTCGACTGTATTTGATGACGTGTCAAAAGCGGGTCAATCAGAAAGGTTTGCAATGAGACGATGATCACCACTAAACCGCAGCCACTGATTAACCATTTTTCACGAGGCAAGCGCTGATTAAAGGCTTGATTTAATTTATTCCAAAGCACTCTCATCTCTACATCTCTTGCTTAGTTTTTAGCTCAAACGTCACAATATCGTTCTCATCACGTCCTATTATTAACCGCTCAAAACTGCGGCCAACTAAATGTAACTCTTGTTGAAATTGTTCGATCCAGTGTGGAATCGCTTTCGCATCACGGGCCAAACCTTGGATATCAAAACGTTGCTGATCAATCTCAATTTGCGTTAACGAAATATCCTTACGTGCGAGGTTTGCCAGTGCTTCCATCACACCCGAATACCCTTCACTTTGCAGATGCTCGAAGCGATTGATCGCATTTAATGACGCCTGTTGCGCCGCAATGTCTTTTTTTATTCTCGCAGCTGCCGCCAGTTTATATGGCGACGGTAGGTGTCGCGATTTTTGCTCTTTCAACTGTTTAAGTTGTAAAGAAAGCGCGGCTGATTGCTGCTCCGCTAAGATGACTTGCTGCTCGATTTTTATCCCCTGATAATGATAAACCGCCGCAATCGCTAACATGCAAACCATAAAACCAAGCAAAACCGAGCTAACGGTCATCAGTGAAAAATAATCTTTCTTAGGTTTTAAATGGCTTTGGTAGAAATTTAAAGCCTCATGAGGAGCCAATTGAGCATAATGAGCCAACATAGTGCCAGACAGCGGCTGAGGAACCGCCTTCGACAGCGTGCTGACTTTCACATTCAAACGTTCATTCAGTGCCGCAACAAGCTCGTCGTGATCTTCGCCATCGCAGCACACTTTGAGCTGATGAAGCGCTATTCCTTTTAATTGTGAAGATAAATAATCAATTGAACGCTGTAATTCCAATGCTAAGCTATCAAATTGAAGGCCTGAGCTGGCTACGCCGGTGATTGGCGCGACAACCCCGCGTAACGTACGCTGAAAATAGCAACGTTGATCGACAAAAGCATCAAATTTAAAATTTCCTGCCTTATTACGCTGCAGCAGTAAAAACTGCGTTAAAGTATCACCACTGCTTGCCCACACTTCTTGCTCTGGTAACACTCGCCCCAATTGGCAACCTTGTGTTTTCAGCAATTCAACCATCTCAAGAATCACTTTCTTGCTGATGACGTAGGCCTGTACTTTATTCGTCCCACTCAATGGATAAGCGTCTGCAACGACTTCTGCGGGTTTCTCATTAATCAAATCTTTGATTAAAAAGGGGAGTGCGGCAGGCCACTCTTCACGCGCAATATTAGGTTTATCAATTTGGTAGCTTTGGTAAAGTTGGGAGTGTAACACCAGATCAATCACCACCCCTTGCACGCCAGCCGCTTTTAAAGCCTTTATTAAAGCATGTGACCAATCACGATCAGCCAGCGGATAGCATTCTGGTACTGTCAAAGTGTCTGCAGATGAAAAATAAATCGCATCAGGTTGAATGACAGCAAAGAGTGAGTGACTTTGCTTCTTTTTGCCGATGATTTTTTTTATCAGAACATCAATTTTCATGTCTATTATTTTGTCCGCCATCGGTTTCGTTTACCGGGTTTAACAGAAGGTTGCTTGATTGAATGTGAGGAGATTAACAAAGGCTGCTCGACGTCAAATAAGCGTCCTTGAACACCATTGACCCCTAAAGAAAGCAAACATTGTCGCTCTGCTTCATGTTCAACCCCAACCGCAATCACTTGGGTAGGAGTGCCACTACATACCCCAATCAGACTACGAACAAATAGCTGATTTTCATGGCGTTGATGGATATTTTTGATCAAACTCCGATGAAGCTTAAGATAATCAATATTTAGATCCTTAATGTAATGTGTGGCGACAATGGTGCGCCCCGCTTGGCCAACCACTAATTTACATCCCAATCCACCGATCATTTTCATGACGGGGCGCATATAATCGAGATGTTGAGCCAATCGCCCCTCAGCAAATTCAAAGGAGAGCCTTGTTCGCAATGCGATGGGCAATTGCATCAATTCATTACGAAACCATCGCCAATAAAACTTATTCGCAAAAGGAACAACTTGAAGGTTAATCGAATAGTGATCACTTTGCCGTTCATCCCGAATTAACGCAAAAACACGAGCCAGTACGGCTCGATCAAAAGCCACTTCGTATCCTACTGTTTCTATCGCTGAAATAAAACGAGAGGCCTTGAGCAAGCCTTTATCGGGATCATTGATTCGAGCAAACAGCTCGTGATGGACTATGGCCAGTTTATTTGCTGGTGTGATTAAATAACACGCTTGTTGAAATAAGCTAATTTTCTCAGGAAGTAATAACTGATCAAATAACGTTCGCCAACGGACACTGCCACGTTCATCATCGGCCTTAATGGCTTTTTTGAATCGACTCCAAGCGTTTCCGCCTTGCATCTGAGCACTGCGTAAAGCGGTTTCAGTTTCATCAATAATACGACCTCTTCGCTCTCCTTCTCGATACATACTCACTCCGATATGAACCCAATTATTACGATCAATCGGAAATGGAGGAATGATCCTCTCGATGAATTTAAGGCATTGGCTCGCAACATAGACCACTTCTTTTGAGCCTTGATGAGGCATAAATATCGCAAAAACAGACTCATAATAACGCGATAAAATAACATCAGGGTAACGAGCGATAATATTGGTAATGCATTCGCCAACTTCGACGACTAAATCATCAACCACTCGTGGCCCCACCTCTTCTCGCGCAGCATCGAGTTCATCGATCCGAATCATAATCACTCCGCCGTAAGCGCCACTTTCTAATAAGCCGGACTCGAGCTTACTATCAAACAACACTCGGTTCGCCGCTCCGGTTAATTGATCCAGAAAGGTTTGGCTACGGATAAAACTGTCAAATCGGCTTCGCTCTTGACGAGCATCTTGTAACTCTTCAATTAAACGATCTATCGCTTCGCTGGCGGTATAAGGCCATTCACGGAGATCGCCTTTAGCATATTGCTCAACTCGCCCCGCTAAAATCATTCTTCCCCGCTCTTCAAGCAGTTCAGAACCAAGCAGTTGTTCTTTAAGCCACTTAATGCCTTGAACTAAGCAAAAAACAATCAAAGCGACCGCCAATGAAATTGCCCCCATTGCACTCATTGAATAGTCATAGCTCAGGTAAGGCGGGACGGCTTTAAAATGGATACGGTAACCTTGATGATGCGCTAAAACAAAATCAGCTTGATATAAACGTTCCGTGGCGATTTTAGATGATGAATCATTGAAACGATATACGATCCCAGCCTCGGAAGAGAGCTGCATTTCGACAATATTCGAGGCTTGTAACATTTTAGGCATCCAAGCCTGCATTGAATCCATGGCATTCGGTTCTTGAAGTTCTTTATCCACCACGTCAACAATGCCACGCAAGTAATGATTCAAGTACTCTTGCCCTAATTTCTGAAAAGAGAGTGTTCCTCCTAAAAAAAGAATAAACATGGCACTGGTTACAATTACCGTAACAAAAGCAACCAAGCGTGTACTCAATTTAAGTGTTGGGGTATAGCGCATGAAGCTGAAGTTCCTTTTCACCCACTGATTGAGAAAACGAGGCTCACACAGCATTGAGTCTGGCTAGCAACCAACTCGATGCATAGAGACAAGGCATATAAATCAAAGCATAACGTACACTATCACTATATAAAAAAGCCGCGTATTTCGCGGCTTTTTTTCAAAATTAGAGTCCTAGAATGGGATATCGTCGTCAAAATCCATTGGCGGCTCATTATATTGCGGTTGAGCGGCTTGAGGAGCGGCTGGTTGCTGCGGCTTAGGAGAATGGGCTGCTGGTTGTTGTGGCTGTCCCCACTGGCTTTGTTGACCTTGATTCATGCCACCTTGCGCTGACGCACCACTTTGCTGGCCGCGGTTCCCTAAGATCTGAGCTTCACCGACTGGCCATCGCACAACCACTTCGGTGGTGTACCTTTCTTGGCCTTGCTGATCTTGCCATTTACGGGTTTGTAGTTGCCCATCAATATAAACTTGAGTACCTTTTTTGGCATACTCACCAATAAACTCAGCGGTTTTACCAAACACAGAGACACGATGCCATTCTGTCTTTTCACGTTGTTCGCCGGTCGCTTTGTCACGCCAAGTTTCTGAAGTCGCTACAGTCAAGTTGACCATCGCATCCCCACTCGGCATATAGCGAACCTCTGGATCCTGACCTAAGTTGCCGATCAAGATAACTTTGTTCACACCACGGGTTGCCATTATTTGCTCCGTTTACCATCTTTCGATTTAGAAATAGTTTGTAAGAATAGCACGCTTTCTTATCAGTACCAATGCTCTGTCGTAGTGTGCTTCTCTCTCTTCATCTAATCGATAGACAGAGGCCATTTTTTCCGGCCATTCTCACTTTTTTCAGTTTTGATAATATCCTCATTTACTTGTCATATTGAAAAGCCACGCAAAATAAACATTCTCGTTTCGCATCAAGCCTCATTGTTCGGCATGGTGCTCATAATACTTAATCTTCGCCATACTCAAGGATGCAGTCATGCCAAGATCAAACTATGCTCGAACCATATATTATCTAACGTTAGATGAGAAAAGTGCCACGCCGCCTCTTTTACGTGATGCAATTGAACAGCTCGCTATTCCTATTCCAAAAATCGAACCAGAGCAACTGATTAGTGCTTATCAACACTCAAAACATAAAATTTTGTTATTGGATCATCAACAACATGAATCAATCAGACTACGCCTTGGCCCATTACAACTCACCAGCCCTCATTTGGAAACCATTCTATTTAATGTAGAAAAACGACTCCATACCGATACGCTGTTAAATTTTGGGAATTTAAAAGGAGTTTTCTACCAAACGGAAACGGCGGACAAGTTAGCACATGGCTTAGCTGAAATTATCAATGGGCAAAACTGGCTACCTCGTCATGTCTCTAGTCAATTACTGCATTATTACCGTTACATTTTTCAAGAGCATCAAATTAAGGCCACTATAAACCTCACCGCAAGAGAGCTTCAAATATTACGCTGCTTACAAACAGGAGCATCCAATATGAACATTGCGGAAAATTTATTCATTAGCGAATTTACGGTAAAGTCCCATCTATATCAGATCTTTAAGAAAATATCGGTCAAAAACCGAACTCAAGCCATTGCATGGGCCAACCAACGTCTCTTCTCTTAATTGAGTCTATCAGCACATTTTCAATTCATAATGCCGAGAATGTGCTGAATACTCAAAACAGAACATGGTAAAGTTGCGACACTCTTGTAATTCATTATTCACCATAGACAAAAATTACCGTATTGTTTTGATCATATAAGCGGTTGCAAGCTAGACAAAACTTGGCTAACAACGGCTCGATATGAAAAAGTGATACGGTCTTTTTTCTATTGATAATTCATAATAATAGGGCTTTTACTATGATTAACAAATGCCTTTTCCCGGCAGCAGGCTACGGCACCCGTTTTCTCCCAGCAACCAAATCGATGCCAAAAGAGATGATGCCTATCGTCAATAAACCATTGATTGAATATGGCGTTGAAGAAGCAATTCAGGCGGGAATGACGGGGATGTGTATTGTAACCGGACGAGGCAAACATGCCATCATGGATCATTTCGATATGAACTATGAGTTAGAGCACCAAATTCGTGGTACCAACAAAGAAGAATTATTGATCGATATTCGAAAGATCATCGAAACCGCACAATTTACCTATATTCGTCAACGTGAAATGAAAGGTTTAGGCCATGCCATTTTAACTGGACGAGAACTCGTCGGTGACGAACCATTTGCGGTCGTCTTAGCCGATGACTTATGTGTCAATGAACAGCAAGGCGTTCTAGCGCAAATGGTCGCGCTTTATAAACAATTTCGCTGTTCAATTGTTGCCGTTCAAGAAGTGCCCGTCGATGAAACCCATAAATATGGGGTGATTTCCGGTGAAGTGATTAAAGACGACCTGTTCCGTGTCGATGATATGGTTGAAAAACCAGAACCCGGTACCGCACCAAGCAATTTAGCCATTATTGGCCGTTATATTCTTACTCCTGATATTTTTGAGCTTATCGAGCAAACCGAACCCGGTAAAGGGGGCGAGATCCAAATCACCGATGCCCTACTCAAACAAGCGAAAGCAGGCTGCGTACTTGCCTATAAATTTAAAGGTAGACGTTTCGATTGCGGCAGCGTAGAAGGGTATATTGAAGCAACCAATTACTGTTATGAGCATTTATACCAACAAAATGAACAGCATGTCACTCTGGCCAAACAATCTACCACAAAGTCTTAATCATTAATTTTTCCCGATTTTTAAAGCCATCCACTGGGTGGCTTTAATTTATCACTGTTTTTTTATCCAGTAGTTATTGCACAAATCTCACTCTATGTAATACTTGTGCAACTTGGCATTACATAGAGTTGATCTGATGGACACAATCGAAGTACGTGGTGCTCGTACCCATAATTTAAAGAATATTAACCTGACGATTCCCCGTGATAAGTTAATTGTCGTCACCGGTTTATCCGGTTCGGGAAAATCTTCTCTCGCTTTTGATACGCTATACGCAGAGGGCCAGCGTCGTTATGTGGAATCGCTTTCCGCTTATGCTAGGCAGTTTCTATCTTTAATGGAAAAGCCCGATGTCGATCACATCGAAGGGCTTTCTCCTGCTATCTCTATTGAACAAAAATCCACCTCGCATAATCCTCGCTCAACCGTAGGAACAATTACTGAGGTGTATGACTATTTACGCTTACTTTATGCGCGCGTGGGCGAACCCCGCTGTCCTGAACACCACGTTCCTCTCGCGGCGCAAACCATCAGTCAAATGGTTGATCAAGTATTGGCCCTCCCTGAAGGTTCAAAAATGATGCTGCTTGCTCCCATTATCAAAGAGCGTAAAGGCGAACACGTTAAAACATTAGAAAATTTAGCAGCACAGGGATTTATCCGGGCCCGTATTGACGGTGAAACTTGTGATCTCACCGACCCTCCCACACTAGAATTACATAAGAAACATACCATTGAAGTGGTGGTTGATCGGTTTAAAGTTCGCACCGATCTCCAGCAACGTTTAGCTGAGTCCTTTGAAACAGCCCTAGAGTTATCAGGTGGGCTTGTGGTGATAGCCCCGATGGAAGAAGAAGGGGAAGAGCTAATTTTCTCAGCCAACTTTGCTTGCCCACACTGCGGCTATAGTATGCGTGAACTAGAGCCTCGCTTATTCTCATTTAATAACCCGGCAGGTGCCTGCCCAACTTGTGATGGATTAGGTGTACAACAATATTTTGATCCTACCCGAGTGATTCAAGATGCAAGCTTAAGCCTTGCACAGGGAGCGATTCGCGGTTGGGATCAAAAAAATTACTATTATTTTCAGATGCTCACCTCATTAGCAGAACACTATAATTTTGATTTACATACCCCATTTAATAAACTGTCGAAACGTATCCAAGATGTGATTTTACAAGGATCAGGGCGTAGTGAGATTGAATTCAAATACGTGAATGATCGTGGGGATATTCGAGTAAAACGCCATCCCTTTGAAGGGATATTGCATAATTTAGAGCGTCGCTATCGAGAAACTGAGTCCAACTCAGTCCGCGAAGAGTTAGTGAAATACATCTCGACCAAGCCCTGTACCGGTTGCCATGGAACGCGTTTACGTATTGAAGCTCGTAATGTGTTTATTCATAATACCGCACTGCCTGACGTGGTCGAACTCAGCATTGCCGATGCATTAATCTTTTTTCAATCACTCCAATTAGAAGGTCAACGAGCACAAATTGCCGATAAGGTGATGAAGGAGATCATCGACCGTTTGCAATTTCTGGTCAATGTCGGGCTAAATTATCTCAATTTATCACGCAGTGCAGAAACCCTTTCTGGGGGGGAAGCGCAACGAATTCGCTTAGCCAGTCAAATTGGTGCCGGATTAGTGGGTGTGATGTATGTATTGGATGAACCATCGATTGGTCTTCATCAACGGGATAATGAGCGACTGCTGAAAACCTTAACTCATTTACGGGATCTCGGTAATACTGTACTGGTGGTTGAACATGATGAAGATGCCATTCGTATGGCAGATCATGTGATTGATATTGGCCCAGGAGCCGGAGTGCATGGCGGGACAATTGTGGCAGAAGGTGATGTGGCTAACATCATTGCAACCCCCGATTCATTGACGGGTCAATATCTCAGTGGGGTAAAGAAAATTGCCGTTCCCAAACAACGCGTGATTCGAGATCCCCAAAAAACTGTCCAGTTAATTGGCGCTTCAGGTAACAACCTAAAAAATGTCACCCTCTCACTGCCAGTTGGTCTATTCACTTGCATCACGGGGGTCTCTGGCTCAGGTAAATCAACCTTAATTAACGATACTTTCTTTAGTATTGCGCATGCAGCTTTAAACGGAGCAACCACTGCCACGCCTGCACCTTATAAAGAAATCAAAGGGCTAGAACACTTTGATAAAGTTATCGATATTGATCAGAGCCCAATTGGCCGAACGCCTCGTTCTAACCCTGCTACTTATACCGGGATTTTCACCCCAATCCGAGAGCTTTTTTCTGGTACTCAAGAGTCTCGCTCACGCGGTTATAAGCCCGGGCGATTCAGCTTCAACGTACGAGGAGGACGATGTGAAGCGTGCCAAGGCGACGGTGTCATCAAGGTTGAAATGCACTTTTTACCCGATGTGTACGTGCCTTGTGATGCGTGCAAAGGAAAGCGTTACAATCGTGAAACGTTGGAAGTTCGCTATAAAGGAAAAACCATCGATGAAGTTTTGGATATGACCATTGAAGATGCTCATGCGTTCTTTGCCCCCGTCCCTGTCATCGCTCGTAAATTACAAACCTTGATCGATGTTGGATTATCCTATATTCGCTTAGGACAGTCGGCCACCACGCTATCGGGAGGCGAAGCACAACGGGTTAAATTGGCACGTGAGTTGTCCAAAAGAGATACAGGAAAAACACTGTATATCCTAGATGAACCGACAACGGGATTACATTTTCACGATATTCAACAGTTACTCACCGTTTTACACCGTTTGCGTGATAGGGGGAATACAGTGGTGGTTATCGAGCACAACCTTGATGTGATTAAAACGGCGGACTGGCTCGTTGATCTGGGCCCTGAAGGCGGCCAAGGTGGTGGCTTTATTATCGCCGAAGGCACACCAGAAGATGTGGCGCAGGTCGAAGGATCACACACCGCTCGCTTTCTAAAACCAATATTAGCGGGATAACTCTATATTGAGAGAAAAAAAAACGTTAAAGTACAGAAACCAGTCACTCAGTGCTGGTTTCTTTTTTCATCATAGACAGTGAGACGTATGGCAACCTTGCTACTGAGCGGTACACGACTTGAGCCTCAGCCGCCAATCGCACCATTAAATAAAGCATTTATTCTCTCTCTGGGAGGTGTTTATTTAGTGGCGATGCATTTTTTCATGCCGAATCCTGGAGGATCTGGGCTAGCTCTGTCTTTTAATCCGACCACGTGGATAGCAATCAGTGTTACGATAGCAATTGGTCTATATCAATTAGCGACTTATCAATCGATACGGTATTCTAAGCTAACATTCATTTTATTGGTCTGCTGCTGTATCCTTTCTCTTCCCATCTTTTATACCAATGCCTATTGGCAAGGTAGTATTGGGCGGCTCACTGGATTATGGGCGGGGTTTATTCTCTTTACCGTTTTACAGCAATTCCGTTTTAGTAATACGCATAAGCAACGCTTGCTTTGGTACATCATTTTAGCATGTCTTATCGAAGCGCTATGGGGACTCATCCAATACTTTATCTTATCTCCGGGTAATCCATTCGGATATGATACCAATACCAACCGCCCTTATGGTATTTTTCAGCAACCGAATGTTATGGCCAGTTTTCTAGCCACCGGCCTCATTCTCTCTGGCTATCTACTGGCACGCCAACCGAAAAAATACAACAAACACTTACGTGAGGTGGGGTTACTTTATTTAACGCCTCTACTAACTCTGCCTTTACTCATTGTTCTTGCTTCTCGGACTGGTTGGCTGGCAACCGTGCTTGGTGTAATACTACTGTTACCTTATTTACACCGTTTTTCACCCAGACAACGTTTTATCAACTGGCTTATTGCCATATTAGCGGGCATATTTCTTGGTTATATGGCTATGTATAGTCAAAGTAGCGCCGAGCGAGTGGTAGAAAAAATCAAGATTGAAAGCCCTCGCCAATACACTTTCCCACAAACTCTGGATATGCTGATTGAAAAACCATTTACTGGTTATGGCTATGGCAGATTTGAAACGCAATATATCCTCTATACTGCTCGCCAACATCAACTCAATCCAAGCTATCCACCAGGTCTTGCAGCAATGGATCATCCTCATAATGAGCTATTATTTTGGGGCGTTGAAGGGGGGTTACTGCCTTTAGTGGCGATTCTACTCGCAGCTGGGTTTGTTTTGCTCCGATTACGTTCAGCGAAAAAAGGCACCAGACGCGCGATGCTTGCCTTACTGATTCCAATTACGTTGCACAGCCAATTAGAGTACCCCTTCTACCATTCAGCGATTCATTGGATAAGCTTTATTATTTTGTTGTTTTGGATAGAACAACGTGTGGCAAAATACCATGTCATTCCCTTTAACCAAATCAGCAAATCTTCATTACGTATCACAAGTTTAATGCTGCCAATAGCCACCAGCCTGTATATGCTTAGCGCTTTACATAGCAATTATGTACTGACTCAATTTGAAAAATCTTATCCGCGGGATCCAAATATTTTACAAAACATCAGCAACCCTGTGGTATGGAAAGATAGATTTGACTGGGATATTTATAGCACTTACTTAAACATTGGCTTGCACCAACAAAAAGCGGAATACATCCAACCCTATATTAATTGGTCACAACAAATCATTAGGCGTAAACCTCGACCAGCGTTTTATCATAATTTGATTTTAGCCTATCAGGGGATCGGAGATCATAGCCGAGCAGAACAGATCAGGTTTGAAGCTGAATTCCTTTTTCCTAAATATGATTTTAGTCTCCCCCTCGAGCAACTTCCTACCAAAATATCAGCAAGTTTATCGGCGGGTTAAAACCGCCTCTTCATTCGCCAAGCGATGAGTGACCGCTTGGCGAAAACAATGCTCACGAAGCAAGAACCTCTTCTAACGCTTTAAGACAAAGGGCTATATTTTCAGATCTTGCACCATATCCCATCACGCCTATACGCCACGCTTTACCCGCTAAAACGCCTAATCCTGCTCCTATTTCTAAATTATATTCATTAAGAAGACAATGACGAACCGCCACATCGTCGACGCCTGAAGGAATATAAACTGCATTAAGTTGAGGCAGGCGACTGGCTTCATCAACCACAAACGTCAGCCCTAATTTTTCTAACCCTTGTTTGAGTTTGTTATGCATCCGTTGATGGCGGGCCCACGCATTTTCTAGCCCCTCATTTTTGAGTAACAATAGCGCTTCATGCAACGCGTATAAACTATTCACCGGAGCCGTATGATGATAACTGCGCCTTCCTTCCCCACTCCAATACCCTAAGACTAAACTTTGATCTAAAAACCAACTTTGAATGGGCGTCGTTCGCGATTGAATTTTCTCGATCGCTTTCGGTGAAAACGTTAAGGGAGCAAGGCCAGGGACGCAAGAAAGACATTTTTGACTGCCGGAATAGACCGCATCTAATTGCCATTCATCCACGAATAATGGAACACCACCTAAAGAGGTGACGGCATCCACAATCGTCAGCATATGGTGTTGTTTTGCTAATCGCCCCAAAGCTTGTACATCGCTTAACGCGCCGGTTGAAGTTTCAGCATGCACAAAAGCTAAGATTTTTGCATCTGGATGTGACTTTAGTGTGTCTTCAACTTTATCCACCGAGACCGGCTTGCCCCATTCATCATCGACTACAATAACCTCGCCTCCACAGCGAACCGCATTGTCTCGCATTCGCTCACCAAAAACACCATTACGACAGACAATAACTTTGTCACCGGGCTCAATTAAGTTAACAAAACAAGCTTCCATCCCTGCACTACCAGGAGCAGAAACCGCGATAGTAAATTCATTGTCAGTCTGAAAGGCATATTTTAATAGCTGTTTAAGTTCATCCATCATGCCAATAAACAAAGGATCCAGATGACCAATGGTTGGGCGGCTCAACGCTTGTAATACTTGGGGATAAATATCTGATGGACCCGGCCCCATTAGGATACGATGGGGCGGAATAAAACGACGAATGCTCATAGCAGCTCCTTGCTTTTTAGAGTAACAACATCAAGGTTAATGCAAATCCTTCTTGGTCACAATTCGACTGAAGTCTAGAGGTCAAACCAGTTTCTTATTTTGAGCATTTTAATTTTTCATTTTATAAACCATTTACGATTGACATTCATGAAACAAAACCGTTCAATGAATAGGCTATTTAAGCAGAAGAGGAGCACTACCCAGGTAGATGTTTTGTGGAGCCTCAACTCCCAAACAAAACATTGAGGGGGAGTAGTGCCGAGATAAACCAAAGATGAGGCTTTGATTTATCGGTTGATTGGGCTGAATCCTATCAACTGTCATCAGAATCGACTGATGAAGAGCTTCTGAGGAAACCTACCTATTGTGCTACCTCTGCTTTGCTCTAATTTATCTCTCTTCAAACATTGGAAGTTGGTTTACCAACCATTTTTATTTATAGGAAATATCGGGAGAAATACCGTGAGCGCATTCAATGTGGCCAAATTTGGCGGAACCAGTGTCGCAAACTTCGAAGCAATGAGCCGTTGTTCTGCAATTATCGAACAAAATCCACACACCAAGCTTGTTGTGATCAGCGCATGCGCTGGGGTAACCAATTTATTAATTGAGCTTGCTCATGGTATTCAAGTACCTGAAGAACGCCAAGCCATTATTAAAAAATTGGCAGAAATCCACCATTCGATCATCGAACAGCTCTCAAATACAACCACGGTAGCCGCAGAAGTGAATGCTATCTTAGAGAGTGTCGCCTGTGCTGCAGAAGCGGCATCATTTCAAACCAGCAAAAAGCTGACTGATCACTTAGTCGCCTGCGGAGAGTTAATGTCGACCCATATTTTAACGCAATTAATGCGTGAACGTGGCGTCGATGCTCAACGATTTGATATCCGCCAAGTCATGCGGACGGATACTCACTATGGTCAAGCAGAACCTCAAGTCGAAGCACTACAACAATTAGTGCAAGAACACTTATTACCACTTTGCCAACAACACGTCGTCATTACTCAAGGCTTTATTGGTTCTGATGAACAGGGCAATACGACCACTTTAGGACGTGGAGGAAGTGACTATTCTGCCGCGCTAATTGCAGAGTCACTCCGAGCTTCTGGCTTAGAAATTTGGACTGATGTTCCGGGCATCTATACGACGGATCCACGTATCGCTCCAAAAGCGGCCCCCATTGCTGAAATTAGTTTTAACGAAGCGTCTGAAATGGCAAATTTTGGTGCAAAAATTCTCCATCCATCGACGTTAGTGCCAGCCCTTCGTCATGGTATTCCTGTTTTTGTCGGCTCATCAAAAGAACCAGAAAAAGGAGGCACATGGATTCGTCAAGCCGTGGAAAGCGCTCCGCCATTTCGTGCGTTAGCCTTACGCTGTAATCAAACTATGGTCACATTACGTAGTGCAAAAATGTTTCATGCTTACGGTTTTTTAGCCAAGGTATTTGAGATTTTAGCTAAACATAAGATCTCGGTTGATCTGATCACAACGTCTGAAATTAGTGTCTCTTTGACACTAGATAAAACAGATACTTCTGGCGGCAATCCCGAATTACCACAAACGGTACGCGAAGAATTAGCAGCGCTGTGTACTGTTGAAGTGGAACATGATCTTTGTCTAGTGGCGTTAATTGGGAATAAGATGAAAGATCGCCCAGGCTATGCAAAACAAGTCTTTGGTGCATTAGAAAACTTCAATCTACGCATGATCTGCTACGGTGCTAGTGCTCATAATCTGTGCTTCTTAGTAAACAGTCAGGATGGAAAAGCGGTGATTCAAACACTGCATCAGGAACTATTTGAACAAGCATAATCGTTCAGAAAAACTAAAAAAGAAGGTCTCCGATAGTGACCTTCTTTTTTTATTGAACAGTTAGCCATTAATATTTGGGCCTAACCACTTCTCGGCCATCAAACTATCCCACCCTTTTCGCTCTGCATAACTCTGCACTTGATCGTCTTGGATCTGAGCAATGGCAAAATAACGCGAGTCTGGATGAGAAAAATACCAACCAGAAACAGAAGAGCCTGGCCACATCGCATAACTTGAAGTCAATGACATACCGATCATTTCTTCCACGTTCAGCATCTTCCACAAGGTTCCTTTTTCTGTGTGTTCTGGACAAGCTGGGTAACCGGGAGCAGGACGTATGCCTTGATATTTTTCTCGAATCAGATCTTCATTAGCCAAGTTTTCATCAGGCGCATAGCCCCAAATTTTCTTTCGAACCTGTTGATGTAAATATTCGGCAAACGCTTCCGCTAAACGATCAGCAACCGCTTGGATCATTATCGCGTTATAATCATCACCTTGCGCTTTATAGGCATCAGCTAATTCACGCTCACCAATTCCACCTGTCACCGCAAAAGCGCCAATCCAGTCTTTTTTACCGCTCGATTTCGGGGCAATATAGTCCGCTAAGCAATAGTTTGCACCCTTAGGTTTTTCTGTTTGTTGCCGTAAGTGATGCAGCACATGGGCAACTTCTGAGCGCGTTTCATCGGTATAAACTTCAATATCATCGCCGATACTGGCAGCAGGAAATAGCCCGCAGATCCCTTTGGCTTGTAAAATGCCTTCCCGTTCAACTCTATCCAACAGTTCATTTGCATCATTCAATAGGCGTTGAGCTTCTTCCCCTACTTCCTCATGCTGTAGTATTGCTGGATATTTCCCCATCAAAGACCAAGTCATAAAAAAAGGCGTCCAATCAATATAGTGGCGTAACGTCGCCACAGAGCAGGTTTCAAAAACATGGATGCCCGGTTGAGCTGGAGCTGGAGGCGTATAAGCTTGCCAATCTATGGTCGCTTTATTGGATCGTGCTTTTTCCAAACTCACTGGACGAGTTTTCGGTTTCTTTCTCGCATGTTGATCTCGGGTACGTTGATAATCTAAATTCAGTTTTTCTACAAAAGCGGGGCGCAATTCATCGGATAATAATGAGGAACAGACCCCAACAGCCCGAGAAGCATTATTGACATAAACCACGGGATGACGGTAGTTCTGCTCAATTTTTACCGCCGTGTGTGCTTTCGATGTGGTCGCACCACCAATAAGAAGAGGCAACTCAAAACCTTGTCGCTCCATTTCTTTCGCTACATGTACCATTTCATCCAGCGACGGAGTGATCAACCCTGATAGGCCGATAATGTCGACCTTCTCTTCACGAGCAACCTTTAAGATCTGTTCACAAGGCACCATAACGCCGAGATCTATAATGTCATAGTTATTACACTGCAAAACCACACCGACAATATTTTTTCCGATGTCATGCACATCGCCTTTCACCGTGGCAAGCAAGATTTTTCCATTGGTCGAACCGGCTTGTTTAAGCGCATTAATATAGGGTTCTAAATAAGCGACCGCTTGTTTCATGACCCGTGCCGATTTAACCACTTGTGGTAAGAACATCTTCCCTTCACCGAAAAGATCGCCCACTACGTTCATTCCATCCATTAATGGGCCTTCAATCACATCTATCGGCTTGGAAGCTTGTTGACGGGCTTGTTCCGTATCTTCAACAATAAACTCGGTGATTCCTTTTACCAAAGCATGTTCTAAGCGCTTTTCCACCGGCCAAGTTCGCCACGCTAACAGTGTTGGATCATCGACCTTACCTACCGCATTGTCTCGGTACTGTTCTGCTATCTCTAATAAGCGTTCAGTTGAATCTGGTCGACGGTTCAGTACAACATCTTCCACTGCTTCACGTAAAGACAAGGGAACATTATCGTAAATTTCAAGCTGACCGGCGTTAACAATGCCCATATCCATGCCATTTTTAAAGCAGTGGTAGAGGAAAACGGCATGAATTGCTTCTCGAACATAATTATTGCCACGAAAGGAGAAGGAAACATTAGATACACCACCGGAAATCATCGCATGTGGTAGATTGCGCTTAATATCCGCAACGGCTTCAATAAAATCAACCGCATAATTATTATGTTCATCAATGCCTGTTGCCACGGCAAAAATATTCGGGTCAAAAATAATATCTTCCGCAGGAAATCCCACTTCATCGACTAAAATTCGATAGGCATTGCTGCATATTTCAACTTTTCGTTCTTTCGTATCAGCTTGGCCGACTTCATCAAACGCCATCACAATCACAGCGGCACCATAGCGGCGGACTAATTTGGCTTGTTCAACAAATTTATTTTTCCCTTCTTTTAGAGAGATAGAGTTCACAATGCCTTTGCCTTGAATGCATTTGAGACCAGCCTCAATTACCTCCCATTTCGAGGAATCAACCATAATCGGTACTTTGGATATTTCGGGTTCAGAAGCACACAGCTGTAAAAATCGAACCATGCAGGCTTCGGCATCCAACATCCCTTCATCCATATTGATATCGATGATTTGTGCGCCATTAGCCACTTGTTCTCGAGCCACCTCGAGTGCTTCATCATATTGTTCTTCTCTAATGAGCCGCTTAAAGCGAGCGGAGCCCGTAACATTAGTTCGCTCCCCCACGTTAACAAACAAGGTTTCTTTACCAATATTGAGTGGTTCTAAGCCAGATAAACGACACTCCACGTTGAGGTCAGGTAAAGCACGAGGTGTGATCCCCTCCACCGCTTTCGCCATTGCAGCAATGTGCTCAGGTGTTGTTCCACAGCACCCTCCCACTAAGTTTAAAAAGCCGGAGGCTGCCCATTCCGCAATATGCTCAGCCATCTCTTCCGCAGAGAGATCGTATTCACCAAAAGCATTCGGTAAGCCAGCATTAGGATGGGCAGAAACATAGCTTTCAGAGATACGAGCCAGTTCTGCAACATATTGTCGAAGTTCATCCGGCCCTAAAGCACAGTTAAGACCGAAAGAGAGTGGCCGAACATGGCGTAGGGAATTGTAAAAGGCTTCTGTGGTTTGGCCTGAGAGCGTACGGCCTGAGGCGTCAGTGATTGTCCCGGAGATCATCACCGGCAAAGTCACACCTAACGCTTCAAAAACAGAATCGACCGCAAAAGCACAAGCTTTCGCATTCAGAGTATCAAAGATCGTTTCAATCAGAATAAGATCGCACCCGCCTTTAATTAACGCTCGCGTTGATTCAGAATAGGCAATCACAAGTTGATCAAAAGTAATATTTCGATATCCCGGATCGTTAACATCAGGAGAAAGGGAACATGTCCGGTTGGTTGGTCCTAATACACCTGCGACATAACGGGGTTTATCCGGCGTTTTAGCTGTCCATTCATCCGCGGCTTCACGTGCTAATTGGGCGGCGGCGAAGTTAATTTCTGCACTGAATGATTGCATGTCGTAATCAGCCATGGCAATCGTCGTTGCATTAAAGGTATTGGTTTCAAGAATATCCGCACCCGCAGCTAAGTAGGCGGAATGAATATCTTTGATCAACTGAGGTTGAGTTAGCACCAATAAGTCATTATTTCCTTTTACATCACAGTGCCAATTAGCAAAACGCTCACCGCGGTAATCCAGTTCTTGCAACTGATACCCCTGAATCATGGTGCCCATACCACCATCAATCAATAAAATACGCTGTTTGAGCTGCGCTTCCATTTTTTGTCTTATATTACTTCCCACTGTAAAGCCTCACTCCATTGTCTTTATTCACATCCTACCATAGAAAATTTAGAAATCTAGACGTCTAAAATCTTATTGTTTTTCCCCATAAACCTGATCCATATTGCGCAGAAAAGGTTTGCTATTTGTTCACAATCCACCGAGAATTTCACTCATATTTTGTTACATAATGAGAAAACTATGTCGGTCTATTACACCTTATGCTTTTTATCGGCAGCCGCAATGATGATTGCTTTTATTAATAGTAAAATAGTTAAGATGCAAACCACCATTGCAATCACTGCTGGGTCTATGATGCTGTCATTATTAATCATTCTTGCTGGGCAAAATGATGGTTTTCACTTGAAACAAATTGCAACTGAGACGATCACGAGTATTAACTTTGAAAACTTTTTACTTAAAGGGATTCTTGGATTTTTACTCTTCGCTGGCGGACTTGGTATTAAGTTACCCAATTTAAAGGACCAAAAGTGGGAAATTATCGCTTTAGCCTTAGGTGCCACCCTCTTCTCAACTTTTTTTATCGGCTTTATCCTTTATGCTTTTTGCCAATTTATAGGCATTCAACTTGATCTTATTTATTGCTTACTTTTTGGCTCACTGATCTCACCAACCGATCCGATTGCTGTACTCGCCATCGTCAAGAAACTCGATGCGCCAAAACGGATCGCGACTCAAATAGAAGGAGAATCGCTATTTAATGATGGATTTGGTTTAGTTATTTTTGTGACTTTATTCATCATTGCCTTCGGAAATGAAACTCCGAGTATTCTTAGCGTCAGCACTCTCTTTGCTCAAGAAGCCATTGGCGGCATTGTTTATGGTTTTTTTCTTGGACTCTTATTCCATTATTTGATTAGTGCCACCGATGACCATTCAATGGAACTATTACTGACCATTGGTATCCCGACTGCTGGTTATGTTTTTGCTGATGTTATCCATGTTTCTGGTCCATTAGCGATGGTGGTGTCAGGCATTATGATCGGTAACTGGACTCGTTTTATTGGTTTTTCTAAAGAGAGTGAAGAACATCTCGATCACTTCTGGGAACTAGTGGATGAGTTTTTAAATGGCGTATTATTTTTGCTGATTGGTATGTCAATGTTACTGTTTGAATTTCATCAAGAAGATTGGATTTTAATGGCATTAGCTATTCCACTAGTACTATGTGGACGCTATCTAAGTGTGTGGATATCTTATTTGGGCTTCAAACGCTTTCGTCGTTACAATCCATGGTCTGTAAAAATTCTGACGTGGGGAGGGCTCCGTGGTGGGTTAGCTTTAGCAATGGCCTTATCCATCCCTGCAGGAGTCATGGTGATTCCTGATAAATTAATTGATGTCAAAGAGATTTTAATGGTCATGACTTATGCCGTTGTGGTTTTCTCCATTTTGGTTCAAGGCTCAACCATTACCCCCATGATTGAAAAATCGAAAAAAGCAGAGCAAAAACTTGAAACTGACACTAACAATACAAGTCAGTAACTCGAAACAGACATAGAAACGAATTCTACAGAAAGCAGGGTTACAGAGCTCTGCTTTTTTATATCCAGAAATAATACCAATCTAAATAAAAAATATGATCTAATTAAGGCTATTTAACTACTACCGTCATTCGTCATGAATAGCCTTAATAATATCGACTTTAAAAAGCTCGCCAGTCAGCAAAAATCCATTCAGATGAAAATGAGATTACTGGCTCTTGCTCATTTCAAAGATGGACAATCTCGAACACAAATTGCCAAATACCTAAAAGTGAGCCGCACTAGCGTAAACAAATGGGTTCAAACCTTTTTAGAGCACGGGCTCGAAGGTCTTCAAGAAAAGCCAAGGACTGGGCGACCCGCCTTTCTTACCCCTGAGCAACGTGAGCAGTTAAGTCAGTTTATTAAAGCGCGCGCGTCTGACTCTTCTGGCGGACGCTTAACGGGTAACGATATTCATGCCTATATCGTCAACGAATTTGGCAAACATTATCATCCTGACTCCATTTATTATTTACTTAATCATATGGGCTTTTCTTGGATAACCTCTCGTTCAAAGCACCCTAAACAATCACAGCAAGTCCAAGACGATTTTAAAAAAATTCAAAATCGAAACGATCCTGAAGATCCCAGGCCACATAAGCCTTGAGTCGGTTGATGTCTGGTTCCAAGACGAAGCCAGATTCGGTCAGCAGAATACAACGACTCGTCTTTGGGCACTGTCAACGATCACCGAAAACTGATCCACTTTTAGCTTAAAAACGATCAATCAAAATTGATCCACCCTTTTACTCAGGTATTGCTCCTGAGCGTCGTTTATCTTTCAATCGATAACTATCACCACTTAACTGCAAAACATGCGAGTGGTGAAGCAGTCGATCTAACATCGCTGCCGTTAATGTCGCATCATCGGCAAATGCGCTAGGCCATTGGCCAAACGATAAATTGCTGGTCAAAATAATACTGCCATACTCATAGCGCTTAGCGATCACATTAAAAAATAGGTTGGCTTCTTCTCGCCCAAACGGCAGGTAACCGATTTCATCAATGATCAATAACCTTGGAGCCATCACAGAGCGAGAGAGGTATTGCTTCAGCTTGTTTTGTCGCTTAGCGGTCGATAATTGCAGCATCAAATCAGCGGCGGTGATAAAGCGCGTTTTCTTTTTAGCTTGTACGGCTTTGAGTCCCAACCCGATGGCTACATGCGTTTTACCGACACCGCTTGGCCCGAGCAACACCACGTTTTCATTACGCTCAATGAAGGTCAGCGCACTTAATTCTTGTATCTGCTGTTTCGGAACACCGGTGGCGAACTTAAAATCAAAAGTACTTAACTCTTTATGCGCGGGAAAACCGGCCATACGACTGAAAAGTTGTCGGGTGCGCTCGTCTCGTTGTTGCTGCTCGCTTTCCAATAAAGCGCGTAGAAATTCACCATAACTCTTTTCCTGAGCAATACATTGCTCCGCCAACGATGGCCAAGAGGCGGCAACCGAGCTGAGTTTCAGTGAGTCACAGAGATGACCGATTTGTTCATGCAGTAGCATGGTCACCTCCTAACAGCGCTTCGTAAACGTTCATAGGATGTTGTAGATTAATGGACTCTAGCGGCGGCACAATACGGATGTCTGGAGCAGACTTGTGTTGGTTTGCCCCCTGTACCAACCTTGGTAAAGGAAGTAACTGTTTCACTTCTTCTCGCAAGCGCTCAGCAGGGACAGCTAACGTGGTGCCATGAATGCGTTGATTCGCTACACGTTGTAACCATGGGCCGACTTTTGCGTTGGCTATTTGTACATCCAGTTCAAGATTTTGCGCACGCAATTCGGCGCGAAGTGGCACAACGAAGCTGTTTTTTAGATAATGGTTAAAACGCTCAACTTTCCCTTTAGTTTGGGCTCGATAGGGTTTACAAGCAACCAGCTTGAAGTCGTAGTCTTTCGACATCTGTAGCATCTCGTCATGCAACTTATGCTCGCCTTGTGCATAAGCATCTCGCTCAATGATGAGCGCTTTAGCGTTATCACACAGCACCTGCTCGGGTACGCCACCGAAATACTCAAACGCTTCTTTTAAACCTTGTTGCC